>CAVWXU010000001.1:0-30107 GCA_963759135.1 uncultured Chloroflexia bacterium
ACGTAGCCTCCGCGCCAACGACACGTAGACTCCGCGCCATGCCGCCGCTCCGCGCCACGCCGCCGCTCCGCGTCCTGGTGATCGCGCGCTGGTATCCCGCCGTGGACGACCCGGTCCGCGGGTCGTTCATCGCCGACCAGGTGGACGCGCTGGCCGCGACCGGGCTCGTCGAGCCAGCCGTCGCGTCGTTCGAGTTCGTGCGCCTCAACCGCGTCACGGCGCGGCGCGAGCCCGAACGGGATGCCATCCATGCGCGATACGGCCTCGCTGCCCGGGGCCGGCCGGACGCGCTGACCCCCGGGGGTTGGCCGGCGGCGGTGGGCACATGGCGTCACCTGGACGCAGTGCCGGTCGCGCGGCTGCCCGTGGCTACCGGCCCCGAGGACCCGCCGGCGCTCGAGGGCGACGACCACCTGGCGGCGTTCCTGCCCTTCATGGAGGGGCTGCTCGAGGGCGCCGCGCCCGCCGGTCTGCGCCCGTTTGACCTGCTGCACGCCCACACGGGGTTCCCGGACGGCGAGCTGGCGGCATCCGGGGCGGCGCGCCTCGGCATCCCCTACGTCGTGACCGAGCATTCATCGAGGACGCGCGAGCTGCTGCAGGACCCGGACGTCCGCCGCCGGTACGCGCTGGTGGTGCGGGGAGCCGCGAGGGTGGTCGTCGTGTCGGAGGCACTCGGCGCGGAGTTGCGGGCGGCGCTGCCCGAGCTCGCCGACGTGCTCGCCCAGCGACTGGAGGTCGTCCCGAACGGGATCCCGGTCGAGCTGTTCCGGGCACCCGGGCGGACCGGCCGCAGGTCCGGCGAGCTGCTCTACGTCGGCACGCGCAAGGCCGACAAGGGGATGGCGACGCTGCTCGAGGCCTTCGCCCTCGCCCGGAGCCGGCGGGCGGACCTCACGCTGCGGCTGATCGGCCGGGCCCCGACTGCCGACGAGGAGGCCGTCTGGAGGGCACAGGCGGGCGATCTCGGCGTGGCCGATGCGGTCGACTTCGAGCCGCCGGTGGACCGGGCCGGGGTGGCGGAGGCGATGGCGAGGGCCGACCTGTTCGTCCACCCGAGCCGGTACGAGACGTTCGGCGTCGTGGCGGCGGAGGCGATGGCGTCCGGGTTGCCGGTCGTCGCCACTCGCTCGGGAGGCGTGGACGAGATCCTGGGCGCGGACGTGGCCGCGGCCGGCGCCCTGGTCGACGTGGACGACGCGCCCGCCATGGCCGCGGCGATCCTGGCCACGCTCGGGCGGCGCGATGCGTTCGATCCGCCGGCGATGCGCTCGGCCGCGGAGGCGCGGTTCGGCGCAGCGGCGGTGGCGGGGCGGCTGATCGACATCTACCGGAGCGCCGCGGCGGCCGGAGGCAGCGGACCGTCTGGGGGGACGGCCGTCGGCGTCACCTCCGCGGCTTGTTCAGAACCGCGCGAGCGCCGGTCCACGGTCGTGGTCGGCTTCAACCGCGTGCTGGCCGCGCGGTTGCTCGGCGCGCTCCCCGCCGGCCTGCTGGCGAGCCTTGCGCTCGTCACGGCCGAGGATCCCGGGAACCAGCCGCTGCCTGAGGGGATCGGCGCCGTGATCACGGGCTACCTGGACAGCGCGTACGAGGCCGCCCTGCGGGCGGCGCGTCCGGCGCGCTCGTCGAGGGGGCTGCTCGGCCGCGCGGTGCGCCTCGCGACAGACCCCGGCGCGTCGGAGCGGATCGCCGCCGTGCATGCCGACCGGCCGAGATACCGGCTCGAAACCGCACAGCTGACGGTGACGGAGGCCTCGCGCCGTCGCGAGGTGCCGGACCTCGTGTGCCTGGACGGCTGGGACGTCCTGGCGGCGGGGCCGGCCATCGATGCCGGCGCCGCCCGCCTCGCTCCCGGCGGGATACGGTGGGTGGCGGACCGCTGGGTGGCGGACCGCTGGGTGGCGGACCGCTGGACCTCCGCGCGTCAGGCCCCGCCGAGCTCCCGGATCAGCGCCACGTAGCGGGCGGCCTCACGCTCCCACGACAGGCCGCGCACGCGGTCGCCTGCCGCCGCGACGAGCATCTCGCGGTACGCGGAATCCGTCGCAACTCGCCGGACGGCGGCCGCGAGGGAGACCGCGTCGCCGGGTTCGAAGTAGCAGATGGACTCCCCGAAGTACCGCGCGACCGTCGGGAGCCGCGACGCCACCACCGGCTTGCCCATCGCCGCGTACTCGAAGATCTTCGTGGAGAGGCTGAAATCGGTGAACTCGTCGCGGCGCGTCGGTGCCAGCCCCACGTCCGCGGCCGCGATCTCCCCGGCCACGGCCTCCACCGGGATCCGGCCGTGGAACGTGACGCGGTCGGCCACGCCCAGGTCCGCAGCCCCGGCGCGCAGGCTGGCCTCGGCGTCGCCCCGGCCGTACAGGTCGAGCGTGACGTCGAGCGCATCGCCGTCCACTCCCCGTGCCAGTCGGTTGACGGCCGCGACGACGACGTCGAGCTGGTAGAGCGGAGTCAGCGCGCCTGCGTAGACCAGGCGGAGCCTGCCGTCGGCCATGAAGGCACGCGACCGCATGCGCGCGCGGGTCGAACCGGTCCGATCGCGGGCTGTTGAGGACGACCGTCACCTTCGAGGGCGGAACACCCAGGGCCGTGAGCCGGTCGCGCAGCGCGTCGTTGACGGTCAGGACGTGCGACGCGAACGCGATCGACGCCCGCTCGGCCGCCAGCAGCGAGAGTCGCACGAGCCGGCGGGAGGCGGCGGGAAAGCGGCTGCGGAAGAACTCGGGCATCGCCTCGTGCATGTCGAGCACAACGGGCACGCCGTCGAGGCGAAGTGGCGCCAGCGCGAAGACCAGCGGGTCGGGCAGCGTGGCGACCTGGGCCAGGGCGTAGTGGCGCCGCGCGTGCAGCGGGACGGCCGCCAGTGCGACCCGGCCGAAGAACTCCGCGTACTCGGCCAGGTAGGTCCCGATCCCGGCGCCCTGGTGCCGCTGGACGGGCAGGCGGTGGACCAGGACGCCGTCGATCGACTCGCTCGCGGACGATCCCGGCTTCCGCAGCCCCAGCACGTCGACGGCAAGCCCGGCGGCCACCAGCGCCTCGGCCTCGCGTCGGACGCGGGGATCCTCCTCGTAGTAGGAGTGGGAGACGATCAGGATCCGTGCGGGCGTGCCGGCAGAGGTCACGGCGGGCATGCTACCCCAGCCGCCCGGGCTACTCCAGCCGCCCGGGCCGACCGCCGCGGCTCGCGCGGTCGGGCGACGCGCGCCGCATCGAGCGTGCGGAATCTCGACGGCGACGGTCCCGGCGGTCGGGTCCGAGGGCGCGCTACGACACGTGCCGGTCGAGCGTGACCGGGTGGGGCAGCGAGGCGCGCGATCTCGCCGCTTCCTCCTCGAGCCGCCGCTTGCGCTGCCGGACACGATCCTTGTAGAACTCGACGGTGTCCTGCGGCGTGCCCTCGTAGAGCACCTGGCCGAACTCCATCAGCAGCGCGCGGTTGCAGAACTCGGTGACCGTCGCGAGATCGTGCGTCACGAGGACGATCGCCTTTGCGCGCGCGACCAGGTCCCGGATGCGCTGCTGGCTCCGGCCGCGGAACTCCTCGTCGCCGGTGCCCAGCACCTCGTCGAGCAGCAGGATGTCCGGCGCGATGGCGGTCGCGATGGAGAACCCGAGGCGCGCGCGCATCCCGGACGAGTACGTCCGCACGGGCGCGTCGATGAACGGGCCGATGTCGGCGAACTCGATGATCGACTGGGTCAGGTCGCGCATGACCCGGTGCCGGACCCCCATGAAGGCGCCGATCAGCGCGATGTTCTCGCGGCCCGAGATCTCCATCTCGAACCCGGCACCGAGCGTCAGCAGGGACAGGACGCGCCCGCTCAGCCGCACGGAGCCCTCGTCCGGGGCGAGGATCCCGGCCAGTGCGAGCAGCAGCGTGCTCTTGCCGGCACCGTTCGGCCCGAGGACCCCCAGCGACTCTCCGTGGGCGATCCTGAAGTCGATATGCCGGAGCGCCCAGAAGTACCGGTCGACCTGCTGCTTGCGACCGACCCATTCGGCCAGCGACCCCTTGAGAGTGGTGCGCCGGGTCAGGTGGAGGTTGTAGCGGATGCCGAGGTCCCGGACCTCGACGGCGTCGCTCGAGCGCGGCATCAGAGGATCTTCGCGAAGCCGGTCTCGACCCGCTTGAACACCCAGATCGAGAACCCGAGCAGGACGATGGAGAGCGCGAGCACGACGGTCAACCCGACCCAGTCCGGCGCGGCCCCGTAGTACGCCACGTTGCGGTAGGAGCTGAGGATGTACGTGAACGGGTTGAGCCCCAGGACGACCCCGAAGATCGTGCCCTTCAGCGCGGTCACCGAGTAGATGGCCGGCGACATGTAGAACCAGACTTTCGTGGCGTGTCGCAGCAGGTTCTGCACATCGCGGTAGAAGGCGTTGATCGCGGAGAACAGGATCGCCAGCGCGAGGGTGAAGACGAACTGCACGGCGGCGATGATCGGCAGCGTCAGCATCCAGGGGCTGAGATGGCGCGGGTACAGGAGATAGAGCAGGGCCAGCGAGAGCAGCCCGAACGCGAACGTGATCGTCCCTGCAACGGTCGACGCGGCCGGCAGGACGATCTTCGGGAACTGGATCTGCCGGATCAGGTTGCCTCGGGCCGTCACGGAGGTGGTGGCGTCCAGCAGCGAGGTCTGGAACCACTGCCACGGGAGGATCGCCACGAAGAGGAAGAGCGGTGCGTCGGGTATCTGCTTCGCGAAGACGACCGTGACCAGGATCGAGTAGATGGCCAGCGAGAAGAAGGGGTCGATCAGCCACCAGAGCTGGCCGATCACCGTGTCCGCGTTGGTGCGCTTGAGGTCGGTGCCCACCAGGTACTGGAGCAGGCGCCCGCGCGTCCGGAGGTCCAGGAGCCCCCGGGAGACCAACCGGACGAGGTCGAGGCGCAGGAACAGATCGCGGAAGCCGGGGGGCCGTTCAGCGGCCCCGGCGCGGGCACCGGGAGCCGCCCGGACTGGAGTCGTCATTGGCAGGCGGAACGGTAGCATGCCCTGCATCGGAGTACTGTGACGGCCGCGACCGCCACGGGAAGGAGCGCTGCTGCGCGGCATGGGATCACAGCAACCACCCGACGACACCCGGTTCGAGGGCCTCGGCGACTGGCTCGTCAGCCGTGGCCAGGACGCCCTCACCCGAGGCCCGGGAAGGCGCTCGCGACGATCCGGAGGGCCGCGGTCGGGCCTTCGGCGGGTGGTGCGGATCGCCGCGATCCTGCTGGTCCTGGCGGTCGCGGCCTGGCTTCTCCTGGGCGCGCTTGCGGGGCTGCTGGCGAACGACCTGTGGTTCCAGAGCATCGGATTCGGCAGCGTCTGGGAGGCGCAGTTCACGTACGTCCTGGCGCTCTTCCTCGCCGGCCTCGTCGGCTGCGCGGTCGTCATGCTGGCGAACCTGGCCCTGGCCTGGCGACTGAGCCGCGACCCCGAGGACGCGGAGGTGGCCACGCAGGGGCGCGGGCGCGCGCCCGACGCCCGCGGCGAGGCCTGGCTGATCGCCACCGCAAACCTGCCGCGCAGGCCCGTGCGGCGCGGCCTCGTCGTCGCTCGCGCTGGCGATCGCGCTCGTGGCGGGCATCCTCCTGGCGGGCACGTGGCAGACCGTGGCGCTGTGGCTGCACCGCGTTCCGTACTCCGCGTCGGGGGCGACCGTCCCCGACCCGATCTTCAGGCAGGACCTTGGCTGGTGGATGTTCAGCCTGCCGTTGCTGCACCTGGTCGCGGCGGCGGCCGGCGGCCTGCTCGCGGCGACCCTCGTCCTGACCGGCGCGGCCTACGGCGTCACGGCGATTCGCGGAGCGGACGTCACGCGCCGAGCGTCCGATGCTGCACCTGGCCGTGCTCGGAGGCCTTGTGCTCGCGACCGTCGCGGCCATGCAGTGGCTCGGCCGCTACGACCTCTCGTACGCGACGAACGGCTACGTCACAGGCGTCGCCGCGACCGACGCGGCGGTGCGGCTTCCCCTCGCGGCAGTGACCGCGGCATCGACGGCCGTCGCCGCGGTCGGCGTGGTCGTGCTCGCGGTGCTCCGCCCGGCTCGGTTCACGCGTCGCGCCGCCATCGTGGGTGGAGCGTGGTACCTGGCACTCCTCGTGGCGGGCGCCGCGCTCCCGGCGGCGTACCAGAAGCTCGTCGTGGCGCCCAACCAGAACTCGGCGGAGGCTCCCTACATCGCCAACAACATCGCCATGACCCGCCGCTCCTTCGCGCTCGACACGTGGACCGTCCAGGCCGACACGGGCCGGTCGAGCCTGACGGCTGCCGACGTCGCGAACGATCAGACGACCTTCAACAACGCCCGGCTGTGGGACCCTCGCCCGCTGGCCGCCACGCTCGACCAGCTCCAGACCGTGCGCCAGTACTACACGTTCACGTCGGTCAACATCGACCGCTACCTGATCAACGGGCGGCCCACCGAGGTGATGCTCTCGGCGCGGGAGATGGCCCTCGGCAAGAGCCAGTCGAGCCCGGGCTGGATCGCATCCCACGTGCTGTACACCCATGGCTACGGCCTGGCGATGGTGCCGGTGAACGGAGTCGCCGCGAACGGCCTGCCGCAGCTGATCGTGCAGAACCTGCCGGTCACGTCCGCGCCGGGGGCACCGGTCGTGACGCAGCCCCGCATCTACTTCGGGCAGCGTCCGTCGGGCTGGGTGCTTGTCGACGCCAAGAGCCCGGAGTTCGACTATCCCTCGAGCACCGGAAACGGGAGCGACGTCGACACGCACTACGCGGGAAGCGCGGGGATCAACGTGGGGTCGCCGCTCGCGCGGCTCTTCTGGGCCTGGAACCTGGGCGACCTCAACCTCGCGATCAGCGACCAGGTGACGGCGCAGACGAAGCTCCTGCTGCACCGCAGCCTGGCCGATCGCCTCGGCACGCTCGCCCCGTTCCTGTCGCTCGACGCGGACCCGTACCTGGTGATCGCCCCGAACGGGCACCTCGTCTACGTCCAGGACGCGTACACCATCACGGGCGCGCGTGCCCGATGCGACGTCGGTGACCGATGCCACGCTCGGCGCGACCTACGACTACATCCGCAACAGCGTGAAGATCACCGTCGACGCCTACGACGGGACGACGACGCTCTACGTCGCCGACCCCTCCGACCCGCTGATCCGCGCCTGGGAGGGCGTCTTCCCGAGCCTGTTCGAGCCGCTCTCGGCCATGCCGGCCGGGCTCGTGGCGCACCTGCGCACGCCCGAGGCGATGTTCAACGCCCAGACGCAGATGTTCGCCTCCTACCACGTCACCGACGTGGCCAGCTTCTACAAGAGCGACAACCTGTGGACGGTGCCGTCGGTGACAACCGGCAACACCCAGATCCTTCCGCCGCAGGCCTACTACGTGGAGATGCGCCTGCCCGACCAGGGCGCCCCGGAGTTCGTGCTGGTCCAGCCCATGGTGCCGGCGTCGCGGCCCAACATGATCGCCTGGGTGGCGGCCCGCAACGACGGGGCGGCCCGCGGCCAGGTGGTCGTCTACCAGCTGCCCGCCAACACGACGATCCAGGGCCCCACGCAGATCGAGGCCCGCATCGACCAGGACCCGGTCATCAGCGCCCAGCTCAGCCTGTGGAACCAGAGCGGCTCGCAGGTCATTCGCGGGAGCATGCTCGTCATCCCGGTCGGCACGTCGTTCGTCTATATCGAGCCGATCTACCTGCAGTCGAACAGCTCGGCCTTCCCGCAGCTGACGAAGGTGGTCGTCGCCTCGTCGCAGACGGTCGGCTGGGGCGACACGCTCGCCGGCGCCCTGCAGGCCGTGATCTCCGGCGTCGGCACCGGGGGCCAGGCGGCCGCCGGCAGCGGGACGGGCGCCGGCAGCACCGGTACGGGCGCAGGCGGCACCGGGACAGGCACCGGCGCGACGGCAAGCCCCTCGCCGGGCCCAGTCGCGGGCCTCCCGACCGACGTGCCGGGCCTCATCCGCTACGCCGCCGACCACTTCGCGGCGGCCAAGGCGGACCAGGCGAGCGGCAACTTCGTGGCCTACGGCCAGGAGATGCAGCTCGTCCAGTCGGCGCTCGACGCCCTGAGCACGCTCAGCGCCGGGTCGTCCACGCCGCCGCCACCGGCCCCGTCCGCCCCCGCTGCGCCCCCGGCGTCGACCTCGCCGGCGCCGTAGCCGGAAGCGGGATGCCGGCGACCCCGGCTCAGGCCGGCTCGTCCCCGGTCCGCGCGTCCCCGGCACCGGCGCGGCGCCGGTCGGGGCCCCGGACTCCTGGGGCCCGCCTCGCCGAGTGATCGAAGGACCGCCGCGTAGGTCTTCGCCTGGCGTTCCCAGTTGTACGTGGCCCGCGCGGCCGCAAGGGCTCGCGCGGAGTACGCCGAGCGCTCCGCGTCCGGGGCCTCGAGGACGGCGCGGATCGCCCGCGCGATGTCGCCCGGGTCGTCGGGGTTGCAGGTGAGTCCGGCGCCCGTCTCGTGGATGATCGCCGCCATGCCGGGCAGGTCGCTGGCCACGACCGGGACCCCCGCCGAGAGCGCCTCGAACAGCTTGTTGGGCGTGGTCAGCCGGTGATTGAGCGTGCTGCCCTCGATCGGCATCGCCGCGACGTCCGCCGAGGCGACCCACTCGAGCAGGGCCTCCGGCGGGACGCCCGGCACGACGTGCACGCGGCCGGCGCTGGGCAGGACCGCGGCCTGCTCGCGGTACGCGTCGAATCGCGGCCCGAACCCCATCACGACGAGGTGGGCGCCCGGGACATGATCCATCGCCTCGAACAGTCGCTCGATCCCGCGGTGCGGAAACAGGTACCCGTGGTAGAGCACCACCGACACGGCCGGGTCGAGCGCCAGGAGGTCGTGGAACCGGCGCGGCCGGGGCGGGCCGCCGGGTTCGCCGGCGGCCGGGCGCGCCGGTGCCGGCGGGCAGTTCATGACGATCTCGGGTCGGAGCCCCAGCGTGCGGGCGAGCACGTCCGCGTACGGGCGGCTCACGGTGACGACGGCGTCGGCGGACCGCGCCCAGCGGCGCTCGCGGCGCGCCAGCAGCCACCGCCATGCCCGCGGCAGGCGCGCGAACCGCCCGCTCTCGACGTGGATCTCGAGCGAGTCGTAGAGGACTCGCCCGCCGCGCCGGGCCCGCAGTCGCAGCGCCACGGGAAGCATCACCAGGCCGTCGGCCTGCCAGACGTCGGCAGTCGGAGCAACCCGTTCGACCGCCGCAGCCCAGCGGCGTACCACCAGCTGGTAGCGCAGCGCCTGCATGAGCCGGCCCGGACCATCGAGCAGGAGGTGTCCTCCCGCGGCGGCGGAGCCGGGCGCCGTGCCAGGTTCGGGCAGCCGCGGCGCCGGAAGCCAACGGGGACCGTCGGGGAGTGCCACGCGGCGCACCTCGTAGCCCTCGCGAGCCTCGTGATCCGGAAGGCCGGGCGCGGCGCGCGCCACCCAGGTGACCCGACAGCCGGCGTCGACGAGGGTCCGCGTCATACGCAGCGCCCGAGAATTGTGCTCGGCGGTGTTGGCGAACAGCAGGACGACGCGCGGGCGCCAGCCCGGCCCGCCGAGGTCGCTCACGGACCCGGGGCGTCGCGGGCGAGCAGGTCGCCGTAGAGCGCCACCAGCCGCGAGACCTCCGTCTCCCAGTTGTACCGCGCGTGGGCGGCGCGCAGGCAGCGCCGGCGCAGCTCCCCCAGCTCGTCGGGCGGCAGGGCGAGGATGGACAGGATCGCGCGCGCGACACTGCTCGGGTCGGCCGGATCGCAGGTCGCGCCGAGCGGGCCGTCCGGGTCGGCCAGGACGATCCGGCGCATCTCCGGAAAGTCGCTGACCACCACCGGGACGCCGGCGGCCAGGCTTTCGAACAGCTTGTTGGGCGTCGAGAGGTAGTGGTTGAGGGTGGAGCGCTGAATCGGCATCACGCCGACGTCAGCCGACGCCACCCACGCAGGCAGCTCGTGCGGCGGGACGGCGTCCAGCACGTGGAGGCGCGCGCCGTACCGTGGGTCCGCGGCGCGCCGGTCCAGGCTGGCGCGCTCGCTGCCGTATCCGAGGAAGACGGCGTGCACGTTCTCCATGCCGGGTTGCAGGATCGCGTCGGCGAGCTCCTCCATGCCGCGGTGCGCCGAGAACCCACCGTGGTACAGGGCGACCGGCGAGCCGGCCGGGATTCCGGCGGCGCGTCGCAACAGGTCGGGCCTGGGTTCCGGCGGCTCCCATCGGGTGGGGCAGTTGCGGACCACCACGACGCGCCGGGGATGGTAGCGGCGACCGAGGTGGTCGGCGAGGGACTCGTTCACGGTCACGAGGGCGTCGACCCGGTGGACCCACGCCCGTTCCTGGCGGGCCAGGAGCCACCGCACCCATCCCGGCAGCTTCGCGATGCGGCCGGACTCGACGTAGATCTCGTGGCTGTCGTACACGAGCGCGGGGCGCGTGCCGGTCCGCGTGCGACCGTGCATCGAGGCGGCGGCGACCGCCCCGGGGAGCCCCGAGAGGTCGTGCCCGTGGTAGGCGTCGGCCTCAGGGGCGGCGGCGGCCGCCGCGCGCGCCCAGCCGACGATCGAGTACCGCCACCGCGTCAGCCAGTCCAGCGTGTCACCCCCGGGCTGCGTCCGCCCTCGCCGGACGGCCCGGAACGCCAGGTAGAAGGGGGCGCGTACGAGCATCCAGCCGGTCCAGGCAACGGCGATGGGCGTGATGGCGATCGCCTCGGCCCAGCCCACTGGACCGCGCTTCGCGTCGTACACGAAGCGGAACCTGATCCAGCCGCGTGCGCGCCAGGGATACCGGCCGAGCACGTACCAGCGCTTCCAGCCCTGCGGCAGTGGGATGCGGACGATCTCGAACCCGTCGCGTCGCTCCCGCTCGACGGTGGCCGAGGCGACGTCGCGCGGCCGCGCCATGATCGTGACGTCGTGCCCGGACTCGACCAGGCTCGCCGCCTCGCGCAGGACGCGCGCGTCGGTCGTGCAGTCGTTGAAGACGAACATGACGATGCGGCTCACGGCCGGGTCTCCGCGCCTGCGCCGCCGGGATCGGCTCCGCGCCACGGCCCCGGCGTCTCGCCACGCGCCATGCCCGCCGCGAGGGCCCGGTACGCGTGCACCAGCCCCGCCTGCTGCCGCTCCCAGGTGTAGCGATCGAGCGCCACGGCGCGGCAGTGACGGCGCATCGCGGCCCGCTCCTCGGCCGGGCGGTCGAGCAGTCCGGTGATCGCCGCGGCGATCGCACCGGGCTCGATGTCGCAGCAGGCGCCAAGCGCCTCGGACGTCACGAGCCGGCAGTGCTCGCCGCCCGCGGCCACGAGCGCGGGCACGCCGGCCATGATGCTCTCGAAGAGCTTGTTCGCCAGGTTCAGGCGCTGGTTGAGCGTCCGCGGCGGCTGGCCGACGTAGCCGACGTCGGCGGACGCGGTCCATTCGAGCAGCTCCGACGGCGGCACGGCGTCGAGCACGAACAGGCGTCCCGGCCGTCGCGCGGCCTCCCCGGCGAGCCGGTCGCGGAGCCTCCCGTAGCCGAGCAGCACCACGGCCGTGTCGAGCCGCCGGAGCGGCTCCCGGTCCACGGCGTCGATCAGCTCCTCGATCCCTCGGTCGACGCTGAACCCCCCCTGGTACAGCACGATGGGCCGCGTGACAGCGATCCCGGTCGCCTGGCGCAGCAGGTCGGAGACGGGCGGGGCCGGCTCGTCCGGGCGCCACGCCGGCGGGCAGTTCAGGACCACCACCGGCTCGGGCACGTGGAACCGGCGAGCGGCCTCCCGGGCCACGCCGGCGCTCACGGCCGTCAGGAGCGACGCCCGGCGCACCCAGCCCGCCTCGCGGCGGCGCACCAGCGCCCGCACCGGCCGGGGCATCCGCGCCAGCCGGGCCGCCTCGGTGTGCAGGTCGGCCAGGTCGTACGCGAACGCCGCGCCCCCGCGCGCGGCCGCCCCGGCCACGACGGGCAGCGCGACGAGCGCCTTGCAGTGGTACACGTCCGCGTCGGGGACCGCGGCCAGGACTGCGGCGCGCCACGGACCGACCCTCCGCTGGTGCGCACCGATCTCGACGACCCTGCGCAGCGGGGCGAGCACTCGATCGACGCCACGAGGCGAAGACGGCGGCAGGGACGTCGCCGACGGCGGGAATCCGAGGAGCCGGGCGATCCACCGTCGGATTCGCGGCGGCAGCGGCCGGAACGCGGCCGTGATGCGCCGGTCGACGTCGACGCGGCGCAGGTCGAGCCGTTCCGCCAGCTCCTCGCGTGCCGGGAGACCCGGCGCCCCGAACGCCAGCAGGGTCACCACGTGTCCGTCGGCGGCCAGCGCCCGCCCGGTGCGCAGGAGACGCGAGTCGTGCTCGAAGGTGTTTGCGGCGACGATCGCGATGCGGAGCCGACGCGGAGAGGAGCGGCGGGGATCCACCTGGCTCAGCCCATCAGCCAGCGCCCGAGAGATACGGCGATGGACTCGGCGGCGCCCGAGGAATCGACCCTGGCCGAGCGCGCCCGCGCGGCGGCGTCGCGGCGCGCTGAAGAGATCGGCGCGAGGCGGGCCAGGGCCGAGGCGGCGCGATCGAGATCGCGACCCACCAGCGCGCTCCGCCCTCCGCTGGTCTCGAGGGTCTCCGGCCATTCGGTCGTCTCGCGCAGGATCAGCGCTGGCGTCCCCAGCCAGGCCGCCTCCCGCTGGACACCGCCCGAGTCGGTGACCACGGCGCCGGCATGCAACTGCAGCGCGAGGGTCGTCCGGTACCCCTGCGGCGGCACGACGCGCACGTTCCCCGGGATCGCGCAGTCGTTCTCGTCCATGGCCCGGTGCGTCCCCGGGTGGAGCGCCAGCACCACAGGCCGGTCGAGCCCGCCGAGGACGGAGAGCCAGCCTCGCAGCGCCTCGGGGGCGCGGTTCTCGGAGCGGTGCACGGTGGCGAAGAGGTACTCGCCTGGCTCCAGGCCGAGCGCCGCAACGGTCGCAGGGGCGCGGCCCCGGACCGACGCGGGATCAAGCACCGCGTCGAGCGTGGCCGCGCACAGGTCCTGCATCAGGTCGCCCACGACCTCCACGCGGACCTCCGTCTCGCCCGGGGCGCCGACCATGCGGTCGGCGGACTCCCGCCCGATCCCTTCAGCATGGAGATTCGCCGCGGCGCTCGCGTTGGGGGCGAAGAGAAGACCCGCAAGGTGATCGACGACGACCCGGTTCACCTCCTCGGGCATGCCGCGGTCGAACGAGCGGAGTCCGGCCTCGACGTGCGCCAGCGGCACGGAGAGCTTCGCCGCGACCAGCGCCCCGGCGAGCGTCGAGTTCGTGTCGCCGAACACGATCACCGCGTCGGGACGGTCGTCCATCACGATGGGCTCGAGACGGTCCATCATCGCGGCGACCTGTCGAGCATGCGTGCCGCTGCCGACCCCGAGCTGGTGCGACGGAGGCGGAAGTCGCAGCTCGCCGAAGAAGTGCCCGGCCATCTCGTCGTCGTAGTGCTGGCCGGTGTCGATCAGTCGCGGGTGATGGAGCCGGTGGAGGGCCGGCCATACGGCCGCGGCCTTGATGATCTGCGGGCGCGTGCCGACGACGCAGGCGAGCTGCAACGCGCGGTCGTAGTCAAGGCCCACGCCCGTCTCCCTCAGCGCCTGCCGGCGCTCCCGGCGCCGGCTGTCCGTCGAACCCGGCGTTCCGCGCGCGGATCCGGGACGCCCACGCCCACGTAGGCGACCCTGTCGGGCAGGGTCACGTCGCGCAACGCGTTCCGGCCGTCGAACAGGACCGCAAGGTCCGGGAACCAGGACGAGTCGAGTGCCCGGAACTGGCGCGCGCCCGTCTGCACGACGATCGCGCGGAACGGCGCACGCTCGCCCCAGTGCCACGCCCGCGCCCCGGTCCGGGCGACTTCCTCATCGGAGAGCAGCGGGTCGTACCCCCACACCTCGGCGCCGTGGAATGCCAGCCGCTCGATCAGGGGGATGGCTCGCGTGTAGGCAAGCTCCCTGACGTCCTCGCGGTATGTCAGCCCCAGGACGAGGATGGGCGTCCCCTCCAGCGGTCCAAGCTCGCGCTCCACCGCCACGACGGCCGCGCCGACCTGTCCGTCGTTCACCTGGCGCGCAAGCGCGGGGAGGGTGAGCTCCGGGGCCCGGCTGACGAGGAAGTGCGGGTACACGGGAATGCAGTGGCCCCCCACCCCGATGCCTGGCTGGTGGATGTGGCTGAACGGCTGGCTGTTGGACCCCCGGATGACCTCCTGGATGTCGACGCCCATGCGCTCCGCGTACTGCGCGAACTGGTTGGCCAGCGCGATGTTGACGTCCCGGTAGGTGGTTTCCGCGAGCTTGGCGAACTCGGCCGCCTCGGCCGTCGAGAGCTGCCAGACCTCGGCCGGCACGACGCTCCTGTAGAACGCCGCGGCTCGCGCGCCACTCGCCGCGTCGACGCCCCCCACGAGCTTGGGATACGTCTCGAGGTCGTGGAAGATCCTGCCGCTGTACACGCGCTCCGGACTGAACGCCACCAGGAAACCGGCTTCGGGATCGCCGCAGACGAGGCCTCCCGCCGCCTCGAGCATGGGGCGAAACCGGTCGCGCGTGTCCCCGACCGGAAGCGTCGTCTCGTAGAGCACCAGCACGCCCGGGTGCAGGCCGGCCGCGACCGACTGGGTGGCCGGGTCGATGTAGCGGTAGTCCGGCTCCTGGACGTCCGACAGCATGACGGGGACGATGATGATGACGACGTCCGCCTCTCGCGCCGCCTCCGCGTGCGACGTGGTGGCGCGGAAACGAGCCGCGGCGTGCGCCTCCGCGATCCGCTCCGCCAGCCCGGGCTCCTCGGCGAAATGAACGCGCCCTTCGTTGAGCACGTCGACCACCCACGGCTGGATGTCGACCCCGATCACGTTCCACCCGCGCGCCGCGTACTGCGCGGCCAGCGGCAGCCCGATCTTGCCCATGCCCACGACGGCGACCGTGCCGACCGTGTCGGGATCACCGCGCCAGGGGCTGACGAACTGGGTCATGCGTGAGGAACCTCCAGGGGATGCACGGCGACCGGACGGTGGGCCGCGGCGGATTCGAGCAGCAGGTTGGCGAGAGCGACCGCCCAGAGGCCGTCCGAGCCCGGGATGGCGGCCGGGCCGCCCGTGCGGACGGCGTCGAAGAACGCGTCGAGCTCGCGTCGGAGCGGTTCCGCGGGCGCGACCGGCAGCCGGACGGTCTCGCCGACGAAGGTGGGCGCGTAGCCGTCCAGGTACGTCGGGCTGAGATCCGCCACCCCGCGCGTGAACGTCAGCGCCTGGCTCAGGTAGTCGACCTGGAACATCCCTTCGGCCCCGAGCACGGTGATCCGCCGCTGCTTCTCCGGGGTGAGCCAGTTCACGTCGAGCAGCCCGACGGTGCCGCCCGGGAAGTGGAGCAGGCCGAAGACGAGGTCCTCGTGGGACGTGTGGACGTGCTGCGTGGTCTCGGCGTACACGCGGTCGGGGCGGAGGCCGGCGAGGTGGCACATGATGTCCACGTCGTGCGTCGCGAGGTCGACGGCGACGCCGACGTCCCGGATCCGCGCGGGGAACGGACCCGCGCGCAGCGTCTTGATGCTGTAGATGCGGCTGAGGGCCCCGCCGCGCAGCCGGTCCCCGAGAGCCACGACGGCCGGGTTGAAGCGCTCGATGTGGCCGGCCTGGAGGAGCACGTCGCGTCGCGCGGCCGCCTCGACCAGCTCGCGGCCCTCCGCGACCGTCGTCGCCAGCGGCTTCTCGACCAGGACGGGCACGCCGCGCTCGATGGCATGCAGCGCGATCCGGTGGTGCAGCGTCGTGGGCGCCGCGACGATCAGCGCGTCCAGGCGCTCATCGTCGAGCATGTCGACCGGGTCCGCGTACGCCCGCGCCCCGACCTGCTCGGCCGCGGGCGCCAGCGCCTCTTCGCTCGGATCGGCGACGGCCGCCAGGACCACGTCGTCGCGCGACGCGAGGTTGCGCAGGTGGTTGCGGCCCATCGACCCCAGGCCGGCGAGCCCGACCCGCAGCCGCGCCTTCCCGCTCACCCGCGCCTGCCCGCTCACCCGCGCCCGGTCCCGGCGCGCTCGCCGGCCGCTGCACCGGGGCCAGGTACGGGGCGAGTCGCAGCCGCCGCGAGGGCGTCCACGGGCGTCGCGACCTGTCGGACCGCCAGGACGATCGCGTCGAGGTCGGCGTCGGCCAGCATCGGGTGAACGGGGATCGACAGCACTTCGTCGGAGAGCCGGTTCGTGACCGGGAGATCCAGGTCGGCCGCGCCGGGCAGATACGCCTGCAGGTACGACTGTCGATGGATCGGCACGGGATAGTAGATCAGCGACCCGATGCCGCGCTCCGCAAGCCCCTCCACGACGCGCTCCCGTTCGCCGGGAAAGCGCATCGTGTACTGGTGCCACACGTGCTCACGCCCTTCCGGCACGTGGGGGGTCATGTACCCGGCGAGGCCGGCGGTGAGGTGCGCGGCGTTCCGTCGGCGCCGCGCGGTGCGTTCGTCGAGGCGAGGCAGCTGAGCCAGCCCGAGCGCCGCCGCGAGGTCGGTCGGCTTGAAGTTCGTGCCCAGTTCGTCGTGGAAGTAGCGCCGCCGCATCCCGTGGTTGCGGTACAGCCGCAGGCGGTCGGCGAGGTCCTCGTCGTCGGTGGTCGCGATCCCGCCCTCGCCCGTCGTCAGGTTCTTGGTCGCGTACAGGCTGAACATGGCGGGCCCGAAGGATCCTGCCCGGCGGCCTCGATAGGTCGCACCGTGTGCCTGCGCGGCTTCCTCGATGAGGTGCAGGTTGTGTCGGCGCGCGATCTCGGAGAGCGGGTCCATGTCGGCCATCAGCCCGTACAGGTGCACCGGCATGATGGCCCTGGTGCGCGGCGTGATCGCCGCCTCGACGAGGTCCGGGTCCATCGTGAAGTCGGACTCGCGGATGTCGACGAAGACCGGGGTCGCTCCTGCCTGGAGGATGGCGCTGACCGTCGCGTTGAAGCTGAAGCTCACGGTGACGACCTCGTCGCCGGGGCCGATGCCAAGGGCACGGAGGATCGCCTCGGTCGTGACGGTCCCGTTGGACATCATCACGGCCTGGTGCACGCCGCAGTAGGCCGCCCATGCCGCCTCGAACTCCGCCGTTCGGCGTCCCATTGCCAGCATCCCCGACCGGAGGACGTCGAGGACGGCCGCCTCCTCGGCGGGACCGATGTCGGGCTTCGATATCGGGATCACGGGCGGGCCTCCAGGGGGTGCGGCGCGAGTGCCAGAGCCGTCGCCGTCACGTGGCGACTCGCTCGGTGCATGCCTGCGCGGCGATGGTGTAGCGGCGGCGGCAGGCCGGACAGCCGGCTTCGCCCTCGGCGTCTCCGGCGACAGGGTGTCCCGACGCGTCCGACAGGCGCTGCCCGCAGGCGCAGACCCATCCGAGTCGGCGGGCCGGGTTCCCGGCCACCAGTGCGTGGTCGGGCACCGGGCGGGTCACCACGGCGCCCGCGCCGACCGTCGCGAACCGGCCCACATCGTTGCCGGCCACGACCACGGCACCGGCGCCGATCGAGCAACCGTAGTGCAGCGTGATCGTGCTGACCGTCCAGTCCTCCGGGCCGGCGAGGGCTCCGTCGGGGGTGACGCTGCGCGGAAAGCGGTCGTTGGTCAGGATCGCGCCCGGACCGATGAAGACGCCGGGCTCCACGGTGACGCCGTGATAGACCAGGGCGCCGTTCTGGATCTTGCACCGGTCGCCGATGTGGACGCCGAAATCGATGTAGGCGTCCTTGCCGACGATGCAGTCGTCGCCGATGACAGCCCCCTCGCGGACCTGGACCCGGTTCCAGATGCTGGTACGCCGGCCGATGGTGGCATCGGCCGAGACGTCGGCTGACGGGTGGATCACGGCGGCGAGTGTACCGGATGCCAGGCGACCGCCGGCTCTGCCGGACGGCAGGACGGCGCGGGCCTGCTGGCCGTGGCGGCACACGAAGCGTTCCAGCCGGTGGCTGGCGAGCGGGTCAGTCGGGACGTGCCGGACGCGCGCGCCCCCGGGGTCGAGATGCGCCCCTGGGTCGAGGGGCGCGGGCTGGTACGATGCTCCGCCATGGTCGTGCCGACGAGGGGGTCCCTCGTTTATCGGCCGCGACGCGCCTTGGTCCGGCCCGGCGGCCGCAGACGGCGCGCAGCGGCGATCTCGGCGTTCGCGGTCGCCGTGCTGATGCTCGACGGCTGCGCAGGCCAGCCCGTTCCGCCCGCGTCCCTGTCCCCGATCCCGTCTGCCGGCGGCATCACGGCCGCCGACGCCACACCGTTCGCATCAGGCGCCGCATCGGCGATCCCGTCGGCGACGCCGGTCCCGCTGGTCGACGCGCCCACGGATGGCCTCCCCGAAACCGCGGCCGAGGCCGCCCGCCCCATCGTCGCCGTGATGATCGACGACGCCCCCGCGGCGCGTCCGCAGTCCGGGCTGGCCGAGGCGGACATCCTCGTGCAGGCCCCGGCCGAGGGCGGCATCCCGCGCTACATGGCGCTGTACCAGACGACGCCCGCGCCGGCCATCGGTCCGATCCGGAGCAGCCGACGCTACTTCGTGGGCTGGGCCGCGCAGTGGCGTCCCCTCTACGCACACGTGGGCGGCGCGCCCAACGCCCTCGCGGCGCTGCAGCAGCTGGACGGGAGCCTCGTCTGGAACGCCGACGAGTTCGTGTGGGCAAGCTACATGCCGCGCATCACCACTCGGGTCGCCCCGCACAACGTCTACTCGAGCACGACGCAGCTCGACGCACTGGCGACGCGCCTCCACGTTCCCGCCGCCCCGTCCCCGACCTGGACGTTCTCCGACCCCGCCCCACCTGCGCAGCGCCCGGCCGCCGGCTCGCTGGTGGTTCCCTACCCCGCCGGCGTGATCTCGTACACCTACGATCCCGCCACCGATCGCTACCTGCGTTCCGTCGACGGTGCGCCGCAGCTGGACGCCGGGACCGGGGAGCGCGTCGCCCCGTTCGACGTCGTCGTCATGTACGTCAGCGTGGGACCGCTCGTCAACGCGCCCGGCCAGCCGACGAACCTGGAAAAGGGCCGGCTCGAGCTGGGGTATACGGGTAGCGGCCAGGCTCTCGTCCTGCGGGACGGGCTGGTCTTCGACGCCACGTGGAGCAAGGCCTCCGACGCTGCGCCGCTGCTGCTGACGCTGGCGGCGGGCGCGGGTGCCGGCACGCCCGTGCAGCTGGTGCGCGGGCAGATCGTCATCCAGGTCGTCCCGCTGGGGACGGTGGTGACGGTCTCGGCGACCGGGCCCGCAACGTGGGGCACGCGCCCCGTGCCGCAGTAACGCCGGCGAACAAGTCGGTCGTCGGTAACGCCGGCGAACAAGTCGGTCGTCGGGGCGACGGCTTTCGGCGAGCGAACCTGCTCGCGAGGCGCTTCAGCCGGCCTCGAGGGCCGCCGCGTAGACCTCCCGCGTCTCGCGCGCCACGTCCGCCCAAGTGCGCCGACCGGCGGCCGCCCGCTGCCGGGCCACTCGCCGCAGCTGGTCGTGGATGTGCCCGGACCATGCCGCACGCAGGGCAGCGGCCAGCCGGGCCGGATCGCGCGGCTCGACGATGATGCCGGCCGGTCCGACGAGTTCAGGGAGCGGCCCGACGCGCGATGCGACCACGGGGATCCCGACCGCCAGCGCCTCCAGCACCGCGAGCCCGGTCCCCTCGCTGATGGCGGGGAAGACGGCCGCCTCGGCGCCGGCCTCGAGCGTGGCGAGGTCGTCCGACGACAGGTGAGGGACGAGGAAGACGAGGTCTTCGACGGCGTGGCGCGCGGCGGCTCGCGTCAGCGCGGCCGCGTCGCTCTCCTCGTCTCCCTGGGCGCCGGCTAGGACGACGACCGGGGGCCACGGGACCGCGGTCGCGGGAGCCGCCTCCGGCTGGGCGACGCGCCGCCGCCGCGAGGGCACCTCGGGGCTCTCCTCGCGGAGGGCGGCCAGCGCCCGGAACAGCGTGCCGAGATCCTTCCGGGCGTCGTACCGGCCGGTGAACACGAGGTAGCGCGGCGGCAGACCGAGGCGGGCGCGCAGCCCGGCGACGCGATCCGGGCGCCCGGCGGCGGGAACGAACGATCCGCCAGCGGCGAGCCCCACGACGGCGATCCGCTCCGGCCGGACGCGCACGAGCCGGCGCGCCGCCTCCGCCGTGGCGTCCGAGCACACGATCAGCCGCGTCGCGTCCCGCAGGATCCGGGCCCGCAGTCGGTGGCCGAAGCGGGCGGCCGGGCTGGCGGCGTAGATCGAGGGGAGCTCCCAGGGCGCCAGGTCGAGGATGGTGGCGACCACCGGCAGATCCGACCCGAGCGGCACGGCTCCCCCGGCCGTGTGGTACAGGACGCCCGCGGCCCCGCCCGCCCCGTACCCGTGCGAGCTGCCGATCTCCGCGCCGCGCAGCTGGAACGCGTCGACCGTCAGGCCGGCGGACCGCAGGAACCGCGCCGTGGCGAACACCCGTCGCCGGCCGGCGACTGCCAGCCCCTCGAGTCCCGGACCTCGCGTCGGGTCCGGCCGCAGCACGCGCAGCACCGGGACGAACGACTCGCCGGGCAGCGGATCCGCGGCGAAGGCGGCCAGCAGGCGGTGGAGGTATGCCGCGGTGATGGGGGTGCGCTCGGGCTCCTGGAGCGGCCGCAGGTCGATCACCACGCGTGCGGGCAGGGGCGGAACTCGGGACGGGGGCTCGACGCCCACGAGTTCGCGCATCAGCGGGTCTGCTCGTCGGCGCCGGCCCGGTCGGGCGGCGCCGACGCCGTCGCCGGCTCCGCGCCGGCAGGTTCGGGCGGGCTGTCGCGGCCGGTCAGCGCGATCGGCCCACGACCGCGAATCTCGTCCCATCGCAGGGTCAGCACCACGAGGAGCGCCTCGACCACGATCCGCCGCGACATCTTGCTCACGCCGACCTGCCGATCGCGAAAGACGATGGGCACCTCGACGATGGTCGCGCCGCCGCGGTGGGCGAGCCAGGTCGTCTCGATCTGGAAGACGTAGCCGCCGGCGTGCACGCCGTCCCAGGGAATGGCGGCGAGCGTTTCGCGGCGCCACGCCTTGAATCCCCCGGTGAGGTCGTGCGCGGGCAGCCCGAGGACGAGGCGCGCGAACAGCGACCCCCCTCGCGAGACGGCCCGGCGACCGAAGCCCCACCGGGTGACCCCGCCTCCGCGGACATACCGGGAGCCGATGACGAGGTCCGCGCCGGCGTCTAGCGGCCGGACCAGCGCTGGCAGGTAGCCGGGATCGTGCGACCAGTCGGCGTCCATCTGGACGATGCGGCCGGCGCCTCCGGCGAGCGCCACCCGGAATCCGTCGATGTAGGCTCGGCCAAGTCCCTGCTTGCCCGGCCTGTGCAGCACTCGGACGAGGGGGTTCGTCGCCGCGAGCGAGTCGGCCAGCTCGCCGGTCCCGTCGGGCGAGGCGTCGTCCACCACCAGCAGCGTCGCCCCGGGCAGCCGGTCCAGGATGGCCGCCGCGATGCCGGGCAGGTTCCCGGATTCGTTGTAGGTGGGCAGGACCACCCAGGCGTCGTCGTACCCGGTGCGCGGCTCGCGGGCGCTCATCGAGTGCAGTGTACCGGCGGGTCCTCAGTGCGGGCACGACGCCCGGCGCACGGCAGTGCGGGTCCCCAGCGCGGGGCACGAGGCCGGTCACGCGCGCGGGTTCGGTCGCCGCCAGCCTGGCGCTACGCGGTCGGCGTCCCTACTGCAGGACCACCGTCGCGCCGGAGGCGACGACCGGTCCAGTGGCTTCCGTGGCGACGACACGCAGTCCGACCGTTCCCCCTTGCCCGGGGCGCAGCCGGACCACCGCGCGGTACGTGAGCCCGCTGCCCGTGGCGAGAACCGTGTAGGCGGGCATGCCGGGCTGACTGACGATCAGCCGCGGCGCCGCGAGCAGCGGCTCGGCGGCCTGGATCCTCACCGTCACGACCTGGCCGGCGGCGACGGTCGCCCTGGACGGCGTGACTCGGAAGGGCTGCAGCCAGATCGTGCTGCGCATCAGCAGCGTCCCTGCCGCCGTGGTCGCCGAGATGGCGGACAGGTACCTGCCGGCAGGCATCGGCCCGAGCGCGCCGGCTCCCGGGGCGGATCCCATGCCATCCCACGACACGGTCCACGTTCCGGGCGCCGTCGACTGGCGGTCCCACAGCGTCCGCACGGTGCGCCCGGCGGCGTCCTGGACGGTCCACGTCACGGTCGCAGGCTGCGTGAGCGTCATCGACAACGACGTGGTGTCGGCCACCCCGTCCCGGTCGAGTGGGTAGAAGACGGCCGGTGCCACGCGCGGCGACCGGATCGCTGTCAGGACCCGCGTGCCGACCGTTGCGGGGGCGCCGCCCGCTCCGTCGAGCCCGACCGGCGTCACCCGCAGGAGGTACGACCCGTCCGGCACGATCGCCCCGCCGTCCGCCGTCCCGTCCCACGCAAACCTGCCAGCGCCGGCATCTGCCGCGACCGACATGTGCCGGACAGGCTGCCCACCCGCACCCGTGATCGACACGTCGAGTGTGGCCGGAGCCGAGAGCGCGTACGAGACGGCCAGCGTGTCGGAGATCCCGTCACCATTCGGCGTGAAGACCGATGGAGCGGCGAGCGACGTCAGCGACGGAGGCATTGCCGGCACGATGGCGGAGCCGGTACCCGGTGCGCCCTGGGACTGGGAGTCGGCGCCGCCCGACGCAGGCACGGTCTGCGGGGACAACGCGGATGCGCCCGCGGCACCGCCCAGCACGGCGGACGTGAGCAGGTCGAGGTTGCCCGAGAGCGACCGGTAGAACCCGGAGGTCGCGGTCTCGGGGTCGAGGTGCAGCCTGGCGCCCGGGGTGCGAGTCGACGGCACGGTGATCGGCGCGACCCCGATGCCGCCGTCGGCCACGAACAGCTGGTCGAGCGTCTGGGGCGGCCCGAACAGCCCGTCGACGATGTCCCCGACGTCCTGTGTTGCCAGTGCGAGGACGGTCGACGCGCCGCCGGCGATGAACCCGGCAGCGAAGTTGTCGACACGCTCGATCGCGACGGCCTGCGTCGGCTCGGGCTGGCCGGGCTCGCTGTTGCCGCTCGCGTAACAGAGGTGGTTCAGGATCACGAACGAGTCGGGCGCCAGTCGGAGCGTCGCCATGTACTGCTCGCCGTAGTACTGCACCTGGTCGTCCTGCGCGCCGTCGACGGGGTCGAGGCCCATGCCGTCCTCCCGGTCGGGCATCAGCGAGGTCGTGTACGGGGAAGGGAACCCGTTGCCGTGGCCCAGGTAGACGAGGACGTTGGCGCCCACGGCCGCGGCGGAGACGGCCGCCCAGGTCGCGTCGGGGTGGAAGACCGTCACGACCTGCGCACCGTGCGCGGCGGCCCGCTGCGCGATCGCGGCGCCCCATTGCAGGTTGCTGGCAGTCAGCGAGTGGGTGGGGCCGACCACGACGACGACCTTGACGGGTGCTGCCGCCCGCACGACCGCCGGGGCGGTCAGAGCGAACAGCGGCGACGCGACGGCGGCGCCCATGGCGGCGGCGACGATCACGGCGGCTAGTCGACGGTGCATCACTGCTCCCAGGCGGCTGCGGACGCCAGGCCGGGAAAAGGCGCGGCCCGGGCGCCGGTTCGTCTTCGGAGCCTGCGCCCGCACGGGTCCGCCGCCCATCGCGCGATGGTCCCGCCCGGCCATGGTCCCATCGGCCGCCGGTGCGGCCTCGGACGGGCATGGTCCCATCGGCCGCCGGTGCGGCGTCCGCCGGTCGGACGACGCCGCTCGGCCGGTCGGACGCTGCCGCTCGACCGGACGGTCGCCGCTCGTCGTGGCACGATGGACGGCACTGACAGCGGAGGCATGCGATGGACCTGGGGCTGGATGGGCGGGTCGCGCTCGTGCTCGGCGCAAGCCACGGGCTCGGCAGGGCCTCGGCTTTCGAGCTGCTGCGCGAGGGCGCCGCCGTGATGCTCGCTGCTCGGGACGAGGCGGCGCTGGCGCGGGCGTCGGACGAGTTCGCGGCGCAACTCGACGTGGGGGCGGCCGGACAGACGCTCGATCCGGTGACCGCCGACGACGCGGACATCTGGCTCGCTGGGGCACGCGAACACCGGCCGGTCCACGAGCGGATCGGCTGGGTCGCCGGCGACGTGTCACTGCCCGGCACCGGGGAGCGGCTGGTTCGGGCGACGGTCGACCGGTTCGGCCGCCTCGACGTCCTGGTGGTCAACGCCGGAGGCCCGCCCCCCGGGCCGTTCGAGTCCCTGACCGAGGATCAATGGCGGCAGTCCGTCGACCTGACGTTCCTCTCGGCCGTGCGCGTGGTCCGTGCCGCGATCCCGTGCATGCGCGACGAGCGCGTGCGCCGGTCGGGCGGGGGCCGGATCGTGTTCATCGAGAGCAGCAGCGTCAGGGAGCCGGTGGCCAATCTCGTCACCAGCAACTCGGTGCGCTCCGCCGTCCACGGCCTCATGAAGACGCTTTCGATCGAGCTCGCACCCGACGGAATCCTCGTCAACGGCGTCGCGCCGGGACGGATCAGCACCGACCGGATCCTGCAGCTCGACGCGGACACCGCCGCGCGCACGGGTCGATCGGAGGCCGAGATCCGGGCCGACCAGCTGCGCGCGATCCCGCTCGGGCGGTACGGCGAGCCGTCCGAGCTGGGCGGCGTCGTCGCGTTCCTCGCCTCCTCCAGGGCCAGCTACATCACGGGAGCCCTGGTACCGGTCGACGGCGGGAAGATCCGCTCGATGCCGTAGCGGGCTGCCGCGCCCGGGGATCACGGCGGCCGGCGTGCGCCGCGCCGCCGTGACAGGCGGTGGGGCCTGCGCCGCGCCCGGGTGACGTTCCGGCGGGGCGTGCGTGGCGCCCGGGGGCCCCCTCCGGCGGGTACCATCGCGGCGACATCTCTCGCCCCGACCAGGAGTTGGCGCGTGCACCTGTTCCTCATCGGCGCCGGGCCCGTGGGCCTCGTCACCGCGGTCGGCTTTGCCCGCCTGGGCCACCGCGTGACGGTCTGCGACATCGATCCTGCACGGGTCGCGACACTCGCCGCCGGTCGGTCGCCGATCTTCGAGCCCGGGCTCGAGGAGGCCATGCGGTCCGAATCGGCCGCCGGGCGGCTCGACTTCACGACCGACCCCGTGCCGCCTGCGGCCACGACCTTCTCGATCGTCTGCGTGGGAACGCCCATCGACGGAGACGGCCCGCTGTCGACGGTCCACGTGGAGCGAGTGGTGGAAGGGCTCCTGGCCGCCGCCCCTCCCGGGCACGTCATCGTCGTCCGCTCGACGCTCCCCGTCGAGGGGCCGGACCGGCTGGCCCGACTGGTGGACGAACGGCGCGCCGCGGGCCCCTGCGCGACGGTCGTCACGAACCCGGAGTTCATGCGGGAAGGCTCGGGGCTGCGCGATTTCGACGTTCCCAGCCGGGTGGTGACGGGTTGGCTCCGCGCGGAGGAACGCGAGGCGGCCCAGGCCGTTGCGGACCTGTACGCGCCACTCGACGCGCCGACGCTCGTCGCGGACGCGCGGTCCGTCGCGCTGGTCAAGCTCGCCTCCAACGTGTTCCTCGCGACCAAGATCTCGTTCGCCAACGAACTGGCCCGGATCTGCGATGCGATCGGGGCCGACGTGGACCTCGTGACCGCCGGCATCGGCATGGACGACCGGATCGGGCCGGCATTCCTGGGCGCGGGACCGGGGATCGGGGGTTCGTGCCTCCCGGAGCAGGCCGCGGCGCTCCCGCTGCTCTCCTCGCGGCTGGGCGTAGCGACGCCGCTGATCGACTCGGTGAGCCGGTCCAACCGGTCGCACCAGCGCGCGGTGATCGCCAGGTTGGCCGTGCTGCTCGGCCGGCCGCTGGACGGCCTGCGCGTCGCGCTGCTGGGGCTCGCGTTCAAGGCCGGCACCGACGATGTCCGGGAGTCGCCTGCGCTTGCCCTCGCCCGCGACCTCCGGGCGGCCGGTGCGGTGGTGGTCGCGTTCGACCCGCAGGCGATGGAGACGGCGCAGAGGGCCGACCCGCTGCTGGAAGTCGCCGCGGACCCCGGCCGGGCCGCATGGGGCGCCGCGGCGGTCGTCGTCGCCACCGAGTGGCCGGAGTTCGGTGCCCTCGACTGGGCGCAGGTGCGGGCGGCGATGCTGGGCGACCTCGTCTACGACACCCGGAACGTCGTCGACCGCGCCGCGGTGCGCGCCGCCGGGCTGCGGCTCGAGCTGCTCGGCCGCCGCGCCTGAAGCCGCCGCGCCTGACGGACGATCTCGGTCGGGGAGCTTACTGTCCGGGAACCAGCGACGGGCCCGGGAGTGGCAGCGACGTCGAGGAGGGTCCGGGCGATCCGGCTGCAGCGGGGGCGCCCGACGCGGCGGGGACCGGCGGCAGCCCGCCGTGGTAGTCCGTGATGACGAGGACGTATTCCAGCTTGTCCAGGTTCGACGCGGGGTTGATGAACGCCGTCTGGACCACGGCGTTCGGGTCGCGCTGGACGTCCACGATGCTCCCGATCAGCAGGCCCTTCGGGAATGGAGAACGGATCCCGTTGCCCAGGTCGATCCCGGCGGTGACCACGGTGTCGTTGAGGTTCACCAGCTCCGTCGCGGGGATGTTCTCCATCACGAGCGCGCCCCCGAGCTGGCCGATGACCTCGCCGGTCGCACGGCTCGACTCGATGAGCCCGATGACGGTGGAACGGGTGTCGCTGATGAGCAGGATCCGGCTGAAGTCCTGGCCGACGGTCGTGACGGTGCCGACCAGGGCGCCTCCGTCTGCGACCACGACGTCGTTCAGCTCGATCCCGCGGTCCGCGCCTGCGTCGATCGTCAGCACGCGCGTGTACTGCGAGACATCGCGGCTCACGACTGTCGCCGCGACAGTCTGGTAGTCGAGCGACCCCTGGACCCCGAGCAGGCGGCTCAGCTGGTCGTTCTGGATCCGGATCTCCTGCAGCT
Organism: uncultured Chloroflexia bacterium; assembly: GCA_963759135.1. Taxonomy (GTDB): domain Bacteria; phylum Chloroflexota; class Limnocylindria; order Limnocylindrales; family CSP1-4; genus JAJYNJ01. The sequence continues at coordinate 26,859 of CAVWXU010000001.1, forward strand.
GCCGGTTCTCGACGGCCAGCTGCTGGTTCAGCTGCTCCAGCGAGCGGTTCTGCGCCTGCAGCTGATCGATCTCGGACAGGGCTCCGACGAACGACCCGACGGTGCGCGTCGCGCCGGAGAGCACGGTCTCCGCGGGCGTGAGCAGATTGCCCACCACGACCTGCAGGTCGCGCATGGGGGGCGTGGCGCTCAGGGCCAGCAGGAAGAGGCCGATGGCCATCAGGACCGCGTACAGGATCCCGCGCCTCCGGCTCGCGCGCGTCGCGAACATGGCGAAACCGTCAGCGCGGCGGGCGCGAGTAGGTGTCGGCCACGAGCGAACGCTCCATGGTCGCGAGCTCCTCGAGCGCCTTGCCGGTGCCCCGGGCGACGCACGTCAGCGGGTCGTCGGCGACATGCACCGGCATCTGCGTGGCCTCGGCGATCCGACGGTCGAGCCCCTGCAGGAGGGCTCCCCCGCCCGCCAGGACGATCCCCTGGTCCATGATGTCCGCCACGAGCTCCGGCGGGGTCTCTTCGATGGTGTCCTTGACGACGTCGACGATCTGCTGGACGGACGGCTGGATCGCCTCTCGGACCTGCTCGGCGGTGATCTCCACTGCCCGCGGCAGGCCTGTCAGCAGATCGCGGCCGCGCAGCGTGATTCGCAACTCGTCCCAGTCGCCCGGATACGCCGAGCCGAGCGCGATCTTGATGTCCTCCGCCGTGCGCTCACCGACCAGCAGGTTGTACTCGCGCCTCCCGAACCCGACGATGTCCATGTCCATCTCGTCGCCGCCGATGCGGATGCTCTTGCTGATGACGATGCCGCCCAGGCTGATGACGGCGACCTCGGTCGTGCCTCCGCCGATGTCGACGATCATGCTGCCGGACGGCTCGCCGACGGGAAGGCCGGCCCCGATCGCGGCCGCCATCGGCTCTTCGATCAGCCGCGCCCAGCGGGCGCCCGCGTTCATTGCCGCATCACGCACGGCCCGCTTCTCGACCTCGGTCACGCCGGACGGGACACCCAGGAGCATGCGCGGGCGCGGGATCAGCCCGACTCGATCGTGCACCTTGCTCACGAAGTACTTGATCATCTGCTCGGTCACGTCGAAGTCGCTGATGACTCCGTCGCGGAGCGGCCGGACGGCGATGATGTTCGCGGGGGTGCGGCCGACCATCCGCTTCGCCTCGGCGCCGATCGCGAGCACCTTCCTGGTCTTGGTGTCGAGTGCGACCACGCTGGGCTCGCTGATCACGATCCCGCGATCCCTGACATGAACGAGCGTGTTGGCGGTGCCGAGGTCGATGCCGATGTCCCGGGAGAAGAGCCCGAAGAACGCGTCGAAGATGCTCGTGGCGAGACCTGCATGCTGTGCTGGCTGGGCCGGGCGGCGATCGCGCCCGCGCGGATCCGGATCGATCGCGAGAAGTCAGAACGCGCCCTGCAGTATACCCGGCGACCCTGACGGCCCCGCGACGGCGGCCCATTCGCGAGGCGGTGGCGCTCCCCACCGGCCACCGCCCGCGGCGCGGTCGCCCCCCACCTCGCCGCGATGCCCCCCAGCGCGCCCGAGCGGCTCCGCCTCGGCGCGCCCGGTCACGCTCCGCCCCCGGGACGCTCGAACGCCACGCCCCGGTCACGGAGGCTGACGAAGGCGTCGTGGCCGATCACGAGATGGTCCAGCACGGGCACGTCGAGGAGGCGCCCGGCAGCAACAGCCTCGGCGGTCAGGTGCAGGTCATCCGGACTGGGCGTGGGATCGCCGGACGGATGATTGTGAACGAGGATGACGCCCGCGGCCGACTGCCGGACCGCGTCCCGGAACAGCTCGCCAACGCGCACCAGGGCGGTGGACACGTTGCCCTGGTAGACGGTCTGCACGGCCAGCACCTGCTTGTCGAATATGTTTGGTCAGTCATGGTAGGGTGTGGCTATGGGCGCAGTCGGGTACCTCCGCAAGTCGCGCGTGCTGCCCGGCCGACCCGGGGTCCTTTCCTGGGAGACCCAGGAGGCCGAGGTGCGGGCCCTGGCGGCGCGCAACGGCGACGCCGAGCTGACCATCCTCTCGGACTGGGGCAAGTCCGGGCGCGGACCCAAGACGCACCTGCGCAGCGAGTACCTGAAGCTGCGCGACATGGTGGCGAGCGGACAGGTCTCGACCATCTACAGCTACTCGCTCTCGCGGCTGGCGCGCTCGCTCGCCGAGTACGTCGACCTCGCCGAAGCCTGTCAGGCCCACGGCGTGCGGATCGTGTTGTGCAAGGAGGGCACCCTCGACTACGCCACCGTGTCAGGGCGCCTGCTGGTTCACATCCTCGCCGCCGCCGCACAGGCGGAGGCCGAGTGGGCTCAGGAGCGGGCCCAGGATGCCGTGCGGCTGCGCAAGGAGCGGGGTGACTTCATCGGCTTCCCGCCCTACGGCTTCCGGGTAGAGGATGGCAAGCTCGTCGCGGATCCCGCCCAGGATGTCGGCCAAGTGCTACGGGCGTTCGAGACGGCCGGCAGCCTGTTGGGCACCGCCAAGCTGCTGAACCTCGCCGGCGTCCCCTCCAAGCGCGGCCAGTGGACCTCTAACGGGGTGCGGGGCGTGCTCGGCCGCGCGGGGGTCTGGGTGTCGGTCCATCAAGGCGTCAAACATCGCCAGTCGTTCAAGTTCGCCCAGTTGCTACGCTGCCCATACGACGGCCAGCTCCTCACCGGGCAACATCAACGCTGGTCACACTACTTCTGTTCGCACGGCTATCGCGATCCGCGGCATCCGCGCCCGTACGGGGTGAGCGAACGCAATGTCGAGCCCTGGATCCGCGCCGAGGTTGCTCGCCCGCGCACGCCCGAGCTCGTCCAGATCGTCGAGGCCGACCGTCAGCGGCGGATGGAGCTGGCGGGCCGCCGCGACCGCCTGGTGGAGAGCGATATCGAGGGCCTGCTCGACCGCGCCGCGCGCGATGCCAGGCTGCAGACCATCGACGCCGAGCTTGCGAGCTCGATGCGACCGGCCGCATCGTCGCGGTTCCACCATCGACTGGGAGTGGCCGCCCGAGCAGATCAACCTCGTGCTTCGCGCGCTGCTCTCCCATATCGAGCCCGACGAGCATATGCGCCCCGTGCGCGCCGAATGGCGGGTGCCGGAGTGGCGAGCGTGACTATGCCGCCGCTGCGACGCTCGGCGGAGTGCCGGCCGCAGCGCCGGCGAACTCAGGAGCGACCGACCCCTGGTGAAGGAGGCGTCGTGGGCTGCTCGCCGGCGGCCGTTCGTGGCGACG
>CAVWXU010000002.1:0-67736 GCA_963759135.1 uncultured Chloroflexia bacterium
CTGTCGGGAACGGTGAGCAGCACGTTCACGTACAGCCTGACCCTCGAGAACAACGGGACGCCACAGGAGACGTTCACGCTCCAGGGGCAGGGGCCCGACGGCTGGCAGGTCGAGGTCCATCCGTCGAGCAACGCCCAGGCCCTGACGGACACGGTCCCCGGCGGCGGCTCGGACACGCTCTCGGTGACCGTCACGCCGCCCGGCCGCTTCGGCGGGCGCCTACCCCATCCAGGTGGTCGTGGCGGCCGGCTCCCAGTCGGCCCAGGTGCAGCCGAGGCCGACGTAACTGGTTCACCGGACCTCACGCTCACGACCCCGAATCAGGTCCTCAACGCCCAGGTCACCGCAGGCGGCACCGGCACGGTCTCGCTGATCGTCACGAACAGCGGCTCGGTGCCGCTTTCGGGCGTCAGCATGACCTCGACGCCGCCGAGCGGCTGGGATGTGACGTTCTCTCCATCGTCGATCGCCTCGCTCCAGGCGGGCGACTCCCAGACGGTGACGGCCACGATCCATCCCCCGAGTGACTCGCTGACCGGCGACTACGACGTGACCATGACCGCCAGCGGCGGCGGGGCGAGCCAGGACGTGGACATCCGGACGACCGTCCAGACCTCGCCGCTGTGGGGGTTCGTCGGGCTCGCCCTGATCGCGATCGTGCTCGTCGGGCTCGGGTGGGTGTTCCGCCGCTACGGTCGACGCTGACGATGCGCTCCAAGACGGGCCGGGGCGAGCGGCCGGACAGGGAGGACGTCGCCCCGATCATCCGGGCCCGCGCGCTGACGAAGCGATACGGCGAGATCCTCGCCGTGGACCACCTGAACCTCGACATCAGGCCCGGCGAGGTGTTCGGCCTGCTCGGCCCGAACGGCGCGGGCAAGACCACGACCATCCTCATGCTCCTCGGGCTCTCGGAGCCGACCGATGGGCATGCCGAGGTGGCGGGTTTCGACCCGACCCGCTCTCCGCTCGAGGTCAAGCGGCGCGTGGGCTACATGCCCGACGAAGTGGGCTTCTATGGCGGCCTGACCGGGCGGCAGAACCTCCGCTACACCGCGCGCCTGAACCGGATCCCGCGTGCTCTGGTCGAGCCGCGGCTGGGCGATCTGCTCGCGCAGGTCGGGCTGGCGGAGGTGGCCGACCGGCCGGTGGAGACGTACTCGCGCGGCATGCGCCAGCGGCTCGGCCTGGCGGACGCCCTGGTGAAGGAGCCCTCGGTGGTCGTGCTCGACGAGCCGACGACGGCGATCGACCCGGCGGGCGTCGCCGAGGTTCTGGATCTCATCCGGTCGATTGCCAGGGACCGGGGCGCGGCCGTCCTCCTCTCGAGCCACCTGCTGCACCAGGTCCAGCAGGTGTGCGATCGGGTCGCGATCTTCGTGGCCGGCAGGGTGGTGGCGCAGGGCACGATGCGCCGGCTCTCGGAGCAGATGGCCGGCGACACGCTGCAGCTCGAGGTGGGGCTGGACGGGCCCGCCGACGAGCTGGAGGCGGCGCTTCGGTCGGTGGAGGGCGTGCGCGACGCCGTGCGCGACGAGCACGACGCGCGGCTCTGGCGCGTGTCGGGTGCGCGGAGCCTGCAGCGGAAGCTGGCGCCGGCGCTGCTGGCGCGCGGTGTCGGCGTCTGGCACCTGCGGCGCCTCGGCGACGACCTGGACGAGATCTACATGCGGTACTTCGCGAAGGGCGAGGCCGGCGATGGTCGCGCAGCCTGACGGGTCCGAGCGGCCGACGCCAGCCGACCCGCCGACGCCAGACGAGCCCCCGACGCCAGCCGACTACCGGCCGGGGCCGGCGACGATAGCCGCCGGTCGCCGTCCGGCACAGGCGACGAGGACCGCGGGCCCATCTTCGGGCGCGGCCGCATCTTCGGGCGCGGCGGGTCCGGGGGAGACGCACCCGCCGGCGGCTGGCGCGTGATCGCCGACAAGGAATTCGGGGACCACGTGCTGAGCGTCCGGCTGTTCATCCTGATCGCGATCCTCGGTCTCGCCGCCGTCGCGGCGGTCTACTCGACGACCACGTTCGTGCGGACGAACGCGCAGCAGGCGTCGGGCTCGACCGGCCTCTTCGTGCTCCTGTTCAGCGCGCAGTCCCCCTCGTCGCAGATCCCCGCCTTCTCGACGCTCGTCGGGCTGCTGGGCCCGCTGCTCGGCATCGCGTTCGGCTTCGACGCGATCAACGGGGAGCGCGCGGAACGGACGCTGCCCCGCCTGGTGGCTCAGCCCATCCACCGGGACGACGTGATCAACGGCAAGTTCGCCGCCGGTCTCGCGGCGATCGGCCTCGTGCTCGCGGCGATCACCGTCCTCGTCTCGGGGTTCGCGTTCTTCGAGCTTGGCATCGTCCCCGGGCCGGACGACGTGGCCAGGGTTGTCGCCTGGGTGGTGGTCACCATCGTCTACGTGGGGTGCTGGCTCGCGTTCGCGATGCTGTGCTCGGTGGTGATGCGGCGCGCCGCCACCTCGGCGCTGGCCGCGATCTCCGTCTGGCTGGTGCTCACCCTGTTCGCGTCGCTCCTGACCGGCATCGTCGCGGACGCGCTGGCGCCGGTCCCGCCCAGCGCAACCCTGGACCAGCAGGTCGCGAACGCGCAGCTGCAGCTGGACCTGTCGCGCATCTCGCCCGGCGAGCTGTACGCGGAGGCGACCGCGTATCTGCTCGACCCGACCGTGCAGACCGTCGGGATCATCCTGCCGTCGCAGCAGCCGGCTGCTCCCTCGATCCTGCCCTTCGAGCAGAGCCTGCTGCTGGGGTGGCCCCAGGGCGTCGCCCTGGTGGCGCTGACGGTGGTCTGCTTCGGTGCCGGCTACGTGGTGTTCATGCGCCAGGAAGTGCGGGCCTGACGAGACGTCAGGCCGCCGGCGGCGCGGCCGGGCGGTCTGCTGCCCCGCCGTCGTAGCGTCGGCTGAGTCAGTCCGATGCCGCGCCGTCGCCGTAGCGCCGGCTGAGTTCGCCTGCCGTCAGCCAGGCGTCGACCGATCGCAACGGGCCCCGCCCGTGCCGCAGTCGCTCTCGTCCGGCCGGGGACCACCGGACGAGCAGCCAGCGGAAGTACCAGTCCTCGACGCGCTGCCAGGCCGTTCGCCGGCGCGGCCGTATCTCCCAGCCCTCGCGCGCCGCGAAACGGGCGACGATACCGGCGCCGTGGCAGGCGGCGAGCCGCCCGGCCGCAGGCAGCGACGCCTCGGCCGCCGCGAGCGCCCGCATGTCGGCTCTCGCCTCGCGAAAGGCCGCGGCCACGCCGGCCCGTTGCTCGAGTTCGCGCACGCGGTCGTTGCGCAGGTGGATCTCGCCCACGCGGTCGCCGGGCCGCAGGATCGTGCCGCCGCGCAGCTCGATCGCCCGTCCCCGGTGCCGTGTCTGCTCGATCCCCAGGATGCCCTCGTCGCGCAGCGGGCGAATGCCGCGGCGCCGCCGGTCCGCCGCCTCCCAGGCAGAGAGGATCGGGTCGAGGATGCGCGGAGGAGCGCCCCGCTCGGGGCCGCTCGGTCGGCCGGGCATCACGTCGGTCGGCTGAGCATCAGACCGACGCCGAGCATCAGACCGACGCCGGGCATCAGACCGACGCCGGGCATCAGACCGACGCCGGCACCGGAGCCGGCTCGTGCACGTGGGTCACCGTCCAGGCGCCAACCGCGAACTCGATGGCGGCGAGCACGAAGACCGCCCGGTACCCGGCGCCGAAGCTGGCGCGGTTGACCAGGTCCGCCACGGGCCCGCCGATGGCGACCGCCAGTACCGCCGAGGCTGCGGTGACCGTGTTGGACAGCCCGAGATAGCGGCCGGCTTCCTCGGACGGCGCGACGTCGGTCAACAGCGCCCAGTCCGCCGACAGGAAGATGCCCATCGCCATGCCGAACGGGATGGCGATCGCGAACAGCTGCAGGTAGGACGTCGCGACGACGAAGAGCGCGGCCCCCACGGCCCCGGAGATCGCGCTCCACTTGACCGCGCGCACCCGCCCCCACCGGGCCGTCATCGCGCCGCCGGGGATGGCGGCGAGCAGGGCCACCAGGACCACTGCGCCGGCGAGCGGCGCGACGAGGGTGCCGGCGCGGCTGCCGAGCCCGATCGAGTCCTCCAGGTAGTAGTAGACGAACGGCTGGAGCGTGCCCGTCGCCATCAGGATGGCGAGCCGGGACACGAGCAGCCACAGGTAGTCGCGCTGCTCGAGGACGTCCCGCCCCCACACCTCGACGACCGTCGTTCGCACGGCGCGCCTCCAGCGGACGGGATCCGCCAGCGAGGCGAGGGCCGCCGGGCGCAGTCGCGTCGAGACCCCCGGGGCTGCCACCGAACGTCCCTCTCGCTCCGTGACCCCCGCGAGCGTGATGACCGTACCGAGCCCGAGGCTCGCCGCGGCGAACAGGATCGACAGCCCGACGTGTCCAGAGACGGCGAACAGTCCGGCGATCGCGACGCCGATCACCTGGCCGGCCATCTGGGCGCCACCGAGGAACCCGGAGGCCAGACCGCGGCGGCCGTGGGGCACGAGGTCGGGAAGGAGCCCCTGGTACGGCCCCTGGGCGGTGTTCGATGCGACCTCGACCAGCAGCATCACGACCAGGATCGCCCAGTACGAGTGGGACATGGCCAGGGCTACCAGCAGCACCAGCTGGACCGAGACGCCGAGCAGCATCAGCGGACGCCGCCGCCCCCACGGCGTGACGAGCCGGTCGCTGGCTGCTCCAGAGATCGGCTGGACCACGATCGCCACCAGCGCCTGGAGGCCGGCGATGAGCGACAGCGCCGACGTCTTGACCGCGGCCGGTACGAGCTGTTCGACGAGCTGCGGGAGGACGATGGTCGTCAGCGCGCCCCAGGTGACCGACAGCCCGAAGTAGTAGGCCGTGAGGACGGAGAGCGAGCCAGCGCCCGGTTCCCTCGCGGCGGCAGATGCGGCAGATGCGGCAGTCGGCGGGGCGGCGTCACCCTGGAATGGCTCGCCCCGGTTCTCCATCCCCGCGCGCCGGCTATCGATCTCCGAGCAGGTCGCGGACCTCGTGCGCGATCTGCAGGTCCTCTCGAGCCGCGATGACGAGCGTCGCGACGCGCGCTCCCTGCGCCGAGATGTCGCGATCTCCGGTGCCGCTCCGGTTGGAGTCTTCGTCGAGTGTCACGCCCAGGAACCCGAGCCCTGTCGCGGCGTGCCCGCGGATCTCGAACGAGTTCTCCCCGACCCCTCCCGTGAAGACGAGCACGTCGAGGCCGTCCATCGCCGCTGCCATCCGCGCGATCTCGCCGCGGAGCCGGTGCAGGTACACGCCCAGGGCCGTCGCCGCCACCTCGTCCCCGCGCCCGGCACGCTGCAGGATGGCCCGCATGTCGGCCGTGCCGGTGAGCCCGACCAGGCCCGAGCGGTGCTCGAGCGCTGCCGCCAGCTCCGCCGGCGGCAGGCCGACGTGCTCCTCCAGCCAGAGCACGAGCCCCGGGTCGACCGACCCGGACCGCGTGGCCATGACCAGGCCCTCCAGCGGCGTGAAGCCCATGGTCGTGTCCACGGAGTACCCGCCCGCGACCGCAGCGAGGGATGCCCCGGCCCCCAGGTGGCAGGTCACGATGCGCAGGTCCTCGACCGGTCTGCCGACCAGCCGGGCGGCCTGTCGCGAGGCGTAGGCGTGCGAGAGTCCGTGGAAGCCGTAGCGCCGCAGGTCCCAGCGCTCGCGCCACTCCGCAGGGAGCGCATAGGTGGCCGCTTCGGGCGGGATCCGGGCGTGGAACGCGGTGTCGAAGCACGCGACGGCGGGAACGTCCGGGATGGCTCGGCTGACGACGTCCAGCGCCGCCAGCGACTTCGGCTGGTGGAGCGGCGCCAGGTCCGTGAGCGCCTCGAGCCGCGCGCGCACGGCGGCGTCGATACGGATCGGCGCCGAGTAGATCCGGCCGCCATGGACGATGCGATGCCCGACGGCGTCGATCGATCCGAAGGACTCGAGGGCGGGCGCCACTGCCGCCTCGTCCGCGTGGCCCCGGGGCGCCGGCAGATCGGCCGTCCCGGCGATGCGATCGTCGGCATCCAGGACGCGCAGCTTCAGGCTGCTGGAGCCGGCGTTGACCACGAGCACGCGCATCGGGCCGCCCTCCTCAGTACGGCCAGGTCCAGTCGCGGACCTCGGGCAGGTCGTCGCCCTCGAGCCGGGTGTACGCGCGGGCCTGGAGCCGCCGGTCGGCCATCAGCTGGCGCACGTGGCCGGCCCGCGACGCCAGCCCCGGCACCCGGTCGATGACGTCCATCACGAGGTGGAAGCGGTCGAGGTCGTTGAGCATCACCATGTCGAACGGGGTGGTGGTGGTGCCCTCCTCCTTGTAGCCGCGCACGTGGATGTTGGCGTGGTTGCGGCGGCGATACGTCAGCCGGTGGATGAGCCAGGGGTAGCCGTGGTAGGCGAACACCACGGGGCGATCGGTCGTGAAGAGCGAGTCGAACTCGCTGTCCGTGAGGCCGTGGGGGTGCTCGGTCGAGGGCTCCAGGCGCATCAGGTCGACCACGTTCACCACGCGTACCTTCAACTCCGGGAGGTGCTGGCGCAGGAGGTCCACCGCCGCGAGCGTCTCGAGCGTCGGGGTGTCGCCGCAGCAGGCCATGACGACGTCGGGCTCGCCGCCCTGGTCGTTGCTCGCGAACTCCCAGATGCCCAGGCCGCGCGTGCAGTGGAGGACGGCCTGGTCCATGGTGAGCCAGTCGAGCGCGGGCTGCTTGCCGGCCACGATCACGTTGACGTACTGGCGGCTGCGCAGGCAGTGGTCGGCCACCGAGAGCAGGGTGTTCGTGTCGGGCGGCAGGTAGACGCGGATGACCTCGGCCTTCTTGTTCACCACGTGGTCGATGAAGCCCGGGTCCTGGTGGCTGAACCCGTTGTGGTCCTGGCGCCAGACGAGCGAGCTCAGCACGTAGTTGAGCGAGGCGATGGGGCGGCGCCAGGGGATGCCGTTCGTGACCTTCAGCCACTTGGCGTGCTGGTTGAACATCGAGTCGACGATGTGGATGAACGCCTCGTAGCAGTTGAAGAGGCCGTGCCGACCGGTCAGCAGGTAGCCCTCCAGCCAGCCCTCGCAGAGGTGTTCGGAGAGGACCTCCATGACGCGCCCGGCGGGGGCGAGGTGGTCGTCGGTGGGCAGGATCTCTCCCTCGAAGGCGCGGTTCGTCGCCTCGAACACCGCGCCCAGCCGGTTCGAGGCGGTCTCGTCGGGGCCGAAGAGGCGGAACGTCTCGGGGTTGCGCACGATGATGTCGCGCAGGAACGCGCCGAGGACGCGGGTCGCCTCGCTCTGGCTCGTGCCCGGTCGGTCGGCCGGGACCGCGTAGTCGCGGAAGTCCGGCATGACCAGGTCGCGCAGCAGGAGGCCGCCGTTGGCGTGCGGGTTGGCGCTCATGCGCTGCCAGCTGCGGGGCGGCAGCGCCGCCAGCTCGGGGATGAGGGCCCCCGACTCGTCGAACAGCTCCTCGGGGCGGTAGCTCTGCAGCCAGCGCTCGAGGAGGGCGAGGTGCTCCGGGTTGCCGCGCACCTCGCTCATGGGCACCTGGTGGGAGCGCCACGTGCCCTCCGTGAGCAGGCCGTCGACCTCCTTCGGGCCGGTCCAGCCCTTGGGCGTGCGGAGCACGATCATCGGCCACGTGGGTCGAGCGGCCTCCCCGCGCTCTCGGGCCGCGCGCTGGATGTCGTGGATCTCCCGCACGCAGTCGTCGAGGACCGCCGCCAGGCGCTGGTGGACCGCCGGTGGGTCGTCCCCCTCGACGAAGTACGGGTGGTACCCGTGGCCCTCGAAGAGCGCCTGCAGCTCCGCGTGGGGGATCCGAGCGAGCACGGTGGGGTTGGCGATCTTGTAGCCGTTGAGGTGCAGGATGGGCAGGACGGCGCCGTCGGTGACGGGGTTCAGGAACTTGTTGCTCTGCCAGGAGCCCGAGAGCGGGCCCGTCTCGGCCTCGCCATCACCCACCACGGCGCACACGAGGAGGTCGGGGTTGTCGAAGGCGGCGCCATAGGCGTGAGAGAGGGCGTAGCCAAGCTCGCCGCCCTCGTGGATCGACCCCGGCGTCTCGGGCGCCACGTGGCTGGGGATCCCGCCCGGGAAGGAGAACTGGCGGAAGAGCTTCCGCAGCCCGTCCGCGTCCTGCCCGATGCTGGGGTAGACCTCGCTGTACGTGCCCTCGAGGTAGGCGTTGGCGACGATGCCGGGGCCGCCGTGGCCAGGGCCGATCACGTAGATCGCGTCGAGGCCCCAGTTGCGGATGACGCGGTTCATGTGCGCGTAGATCAGGTTCAGACCGGGCGTCGTGCCCCAGTGGCCGAGCAGGCGCGGCTTCACGTGCTCGGGGCGCAGCGGCTCGCGCAGCAGAGGGTTGTCGAGCAGGTAGATCTGGCCGACGGAGAGGTAGTTCGCCGCGCGCCAGTAGGCGTCGATCAGGCGCAGCTCGTCGTCGGAGAGAGGTCCGCGAGCGGCCGGAGGTGTGGTGGCTGTGTCCTGCATGCTGCATTGCCTCTCGCGGGATGGGCGGGTCGTCGAAACCGCCGGCGTGGAGCCCCCGACCGTTTCTCCGCCGGTCGAGGGCGCACCGGACACGTCGAGTGTACCCGCGCGCAGCCGATCCTCCAGCGGTCCTCCGGCGGCTACGGGACGATGGCCACCAGGCAGGTGGGGCCGCCGTCGGCGCGCGCGAACTCGTCGAGGCCCACCTCGACGACCGACTCGCCGGCCCCGGCCAGCAGCTGCCGCGTCTGCGGGTGCCCGCCGGCCATGAAGACTCGACCGCCGACGGCGAGCACGTTGGCCGCCGCGGCCTCGTCGTCCGGGACCGCGAGCCGCTCGACCTCGTCCTCGGGCGCCGACCCGGGCGCCCCGTCGAGGGATGCGAAGCCCGCGGCCGTGCCGAGGAGCCGCCGCGGACCGAGCGGCGTGACCGCCGTGGCGAGGTGGAGGCGGTCGACGACAGGGCACAGGAATGCGTGGTAGCCGAGAGCCCCAACCGCCAGCGCGAGCTGACCGGCGCCGCAGACGTTGGTGCGCCCGGAGACGCCGATGGCGATGCGATCCCCGTAGACGATCACGTCCCCGCCGTCCAGCGTCCCGAGTTCCTCGATCTCGACGAGCGCGGCCTCCGGCGCCAGCGCCCGGGCCAGGGCGACCACGGACGCGACCTCGGCGCGACGCGACGTGGCTCCGGGCCGGGTCGCGACGAGGAGGGCGGCCGGGCCGTCAGGGTCGCCGGCGCGAGGCAGCGCGATGAGCGTGTCGGAGACGAACGTCGCGTCGGGGAGCGCGGGCTCGGGCGGGAGGGCCGCGATGTCCATGCCTGCCGCGGCGAGGGCGGCCACGAACCCGCGGTGCTCGGCAAGGGCGTGCGCCGGGTCGATCAGGGCGCGCTCCGGGTGGCCGGAGATCGCATGCCGGAACGCCTCGGACGGCTCGCGAACGATCACGTGCATCCGCTCAGCCCTCCAGGATGGGCCGTGCCTTCTCCGGGTCGTCGACGACGAACGCGAACATCGCGCGGTCGCCCCAGCGGCCGATGAACAGGTGGCCGAGGATGTTGACGCCGGCGTCGGCCAGCCGCCGCGCGATCGTTGCCATGCCGCCCGGCCGATCGTCGACCTCGGCCAGAAGGGACTCGCCTTCGAAGTAGGTGTATCCGCCTTCGTCGAGCACGCGCCGGGCCATGTCGTCGTCGGCGGTCGTGAGGATCACGTGCCCCGCGCCGCCGAGCCCACCGCCCCCGATGGCCCGCAGGTCCACGTCGCGAGCGGCGAGTGCCTCCGCGAGCGTCGCCAGGGCGCCCGGCTCGTTCCTGAGCTGGACGATGAACTGCTGGGCCATGGCTCCCTCCGCGGATACGTCCCGACCGGTATGCTGCCCGGCGACCGGGAATGCAGGCTCGATTCTATGGGCCGCGCAGGACGAGCATGTGCTGGTGCACGATGTTCGGGACGAAGGCGTGCGGGTAGCCGTACGGGCGCAGCCGCGTCCCCGCCTGGTACCACACGATGTCGCCCTTGGTCACGAAACCGGCGATTTCCGCGCGCGCAGCAAGATCCGAGGCCGTGAACCGGTACCGGCCCTCCTGGTACGCGTCGCGGACGATGATGACGGCGTAGCGCCGCGCCCGGAGTACCCGTCGCAGCTCTGCAAACACCAGCTCCATGCGGTCGAGATACTCGCCGTACGAGCCGCTGTTCGCGAGGTCGGCGTCCGATTCGGTCAGCATGGCGTAGTCGGTGCGCCGGTTCGCATAGGCTTCGCTCAGCGGCCCGCCGGACATCGTCATGCGGAGCTGCGGGTTGTACGGCGGGTCCGTCGCGACAAAGTCGACCGTCGCCGCCGGCAGGACCGCCAGGCGTTCCAGCGCGTCGCCCACCTCCATCCGGCAGCCCGACGGGTCGAACGGCCGGTGGCCGGCCGGGTCTGACGGGCCCAGGTCGGCGAGCTCGGGGCCGATCCCGCCCCGCTCCGCCAGTGCAGCCCGCACCACCGCCTCGTAGATCGACGCCCACCGAGGATCCAGCTCGATCCCGTGTGCGCGGCGCGGCGCCCTGCAGATCGCGGCCCCCAGGAGGGTGCCGCCCACGCCGGCGAACGGATCGAGGACGAGCTCACCCCCCCGGGTGAAGAACTCGATCAGGCGCGCCATGAGGCGCGGCGGCTTGTTGGCTCCGTGGGCCCTGCGCTCGGCGTGCCCGAGCTCGGACGGATACGCGGTGGTCCACAGCGACTTCGTGAAGTACAGCCACTCCTCGCCCGACAGCTCGTTCAGGTCGTTGGCCGGGTGGACGGAGCCCCCGATCGGCCCCGTCCCGCGCGGATCCGGGCGGGCGCTCATCCCGGAAGGCCGGCGTCGGCGGGATCGACGATCGGGACGGCGCGCGCCCGCCGCGACAGCCAGAGGAGGGCGACCGCCGACACGAGCCCGCCTGCGGTCATGAGGAGCCACGGAACCGGCTCCGGCAGGACGTCGAGGGCCAGGCCGCCGAGTGGCGGTCCGATCCCCGAGCCGAGACCCGCCGCGGCGCCGAACGCGCCCTGGTACCGCCCTCGCAGGGGCAGCGGCGAGAGGTCGGACACGTACGCCGGCTCGACCGGGAACACGAGCATCTCTCCGGTCGTGGCCAGCATGACGACGCCCGCCAGCACGACGGTCGTCAGCCCCGGGGCGTGCGCCGCCGACACGGCGAGGTAGGCGAGCGAATAGGCGACCATGCCGAGCGCCATCGTGGTGGGCTTGGCCCACGATTCGGTCATGGTCGACACGCGCAGCTGGAAGAGGACGATCACCAGGCCGTTGAGTGCGAAGAGCAGGCCCCAGGTCGCCGTGGACACGCCGAGGTCTCGGCTGGCGTGGATCGGCAGCGTCGACACCCACTGGAACTCGGTCCCGTGGATGACCACCGCGATCGCGAGAAACGCCAGGAACAGCGCCCGCGCGTCGACGCGGAGGGGCACCGCCTCGCGCAGTTGCCGCGTGTCGTGCGGCCCGAGCGCCTCGAACCCCTCGTGGACGGCGGCGCCGTGCACGACGTCGATCGGGGAGCCGGCGTGCGAGTCCGCAGGGCCCGCCACCTGCAGGACCGGCCGCGTTTCGGGCAGGGCGACCACGAGGATCGCCGTGTACGCGAGCAGGATCGCCCCGGCCACGGTGAACAGCAGCGGATAGCCGAGGGTCGTCAGCCCCGCCCCGATCGACGGGCCGGCGATCCATCCGACGCTCGCCGCGACGCCCAGCAGTCCGTACGCCCGCGGCCGGCGCTGCTCCGGCACGACGTCGGCGACGGCCGCCCGGGCGGCCGGGACGAAGGCCGGGTCGACGATCCCGAGCACCAGCGTCAATGCTGCGAGCCCGGCCAGGTCGTGCACCTGTCCCATGGCGATGATCGTCAGGGACGTGAGCGCGATCGACGCGATCATGACCCCGCGGCGTCCCACACGATCGGCCAGCCACCCGCCCACCGCGTTGGAACCGATCGACGCGATCGAGTACAGCCCGAGCACCAGGCCGGACTGCGTGGCCGTGGCCCCGAGGACCGAGGTCAGGTAGATCGTGAGGAAGGGGAACACCAGGCTGAACCCGAAGCTCGCGACGAGGTCGCCGACCGCCAGCACGAGGACGGCGCGGTCGAACTCCTGGCGCAGCTCGCGGAACGCCCCGAGGGGCCCCCGGCGGAGGAGGGAGGTCATCCCCCGGAGAGTAGCGCAGCGGATGTCCGGGCTCGCGTCGGTGCTCGTATCCGCGCGGCTTGTATCCGCGTGGCTCGTATCCTTTCGCCATGCACGTCGTCGGGAGGGAGCGTGAGCTTGGGCGGCTCGGCGTCGCTCTCGAACACGCCGCGGCCGGCCACCTCTCGCGTGTCGTCGCGACCGGCGCGACCGGCAGCGGGGTGACCACGCTCATGTCCGAGCTCGAGCGGCGGCTCGCGGGGGAGCCCGCCGTCGTGGTGGCGAGGGGCGCCGCGGTCGAGCCGCTCTCGGGTCACCCGTATGCGGCGCTGTCCGCGGCCCTGCGAGGGCCGATCTCCGCCCTCTCCGACGAGCGACTCCCCGAGGTGCTGGGTCCCGCGGCCGGCGAGATCGCGCTCCTCCTCCCTTCGCTGGCGGCCAGGATCAACGCCGCGTGTCCCGTCGAGGGTTCGATGCAGTCCGGCCCGGACCAGCGCCGCGGCCGGTTCGTCGAGGCAGTCCTCGGCGTGCTCGGCCGGCTCGCGCGGGGCGGTGTCGTGCTGCTGGCGCTTGACGACCTTCACTGGGCAGACGCGGGAACCCGGGCGTTCGTCGAGTTCATGCTGGGGCTCGACGTCGCGCTGCCGCTCTGCCTGGTCGTGTCGTACCACGGAGACGAGCTGGGCAGGCGGCACCCGTTCGCCCGGATCGCCGACCTGCTCGCGTCCGACCCCTCCGTCGAGCACATCGAGCTCGAGCCGCTCCGTCCCGACGAGCTGCTCCGCTTCATCGAGGCGGAAACCGGAGAGCGTCCCTCGGCCGGGCTGCTCGCGGCCATCGTCGAGCGATCCGCCGGCAACCCGCTCGCCGCGGAGCAGATCCTGGCCGCGCGCCGGAGCATGCCGGGCGCACGCCTGTCCGACTCGTTCGACGAGCTCGTCGAGTCGCGCCTCGCGCTCCTCGGCACCGGGGCCGCTCGGTGGGTCCGCGTCCTTGCCGCTCTCCGCCGGCCCGTCGCGCCGTCGTCTCTCGCGGGCCTGCGCGCCGCCGACGGAACCCTGGCCGAGAACGCCCTCGACGAGGCGATCCAGGGAGGGCTCGTCGCGCGTCGCGGGGGAGAGGCCGTCATCGCCCAGGAGCTGTACGCCGAGACCGTCGAGGCGCTGCTCGACCCGCTCGGCCGACAGGCGATTCACGCAGCGATCGCGGAGTGGCTCGTCGGGTCGCATGACGAGCAGGCATGGCACTGGGAGCGCGCCCTCCGACTCGACCTGGCGCGGGACGCCCATGTAGCGGCGGGCCTGGCCGCCGAGGAGCTCGACCCGGGCGGCACCGCGCTCGAGCACTACAGCCGTGCGCTCGAACTGGACGCCCTGCGGCGGGGGGCCGTCGTCGGTCCTCCGCCGGCGGAGACAGGCGCCGCCCACGGGGATTGGCGGTTGGACCGGCCCGAGCTGCTGGCTCGCACCGCGGAGGCGGCGTTCGTCGACGGCGCGTTCCGGCGTGCGGCGGCGCTCGCGGCCCGGGCGATCGATGCGCGAGCCGACACGTCGGCGCTGTCCGACGTCGTCGCGCTGGGGCACGATGCTCGCGAGCGGCGGGCCCTCGAACTGGGATCGCTGTACGAACGGCTGGGTCGGTACCGCTGGGCTGCCGGCGAGATCGACGCGGCGCTGTCGGCGTTCGCGGCCGGGGCGCAGTGCGTCCCACCGGGTCCTTCTCTCGAGCGCGCTCGCGTGCTCGGCGCGCTGGCCCAGGCGCTGATGCTCGAGGGCCGCTTCGAGGAGAGCGCGCGGTGGGCGCGTGACGCGATCGCTGCCGCCCAGGGGACGGGCGCCGCTGCCGCGCAGGGCGCGGGCGTCAGTGCCCTCGCCGATCTCGGCCATGCGACGTGCACGCTCGGCGTCGACGTGGCGTACCTGGGCGACCTGGAGGGTGGCCTGGGGATGCTGCGCGACGCGGCCGCGATCGCCCGGCAGGCGGGCCGGCTGGACGACCTGATGCGTTCGTACGCCAACCAGACCACGCTGCTGGAGCTCGATTCGCGGCGAACCGAGGCGCTGGCGGTCGTGGACGAGGGGATCGCCGAGGCGCGCCGGTGGGGTCAGGAGGCCGTGTACGGCGCATTCCTCCGCGGCAACGGCGCCGACACGCTGTTCGTGCTCGGCCGCTGGGCCGAGGCGGAGGCGATGTGCCACCAGGCGCTCGAATGGAGTCCGTCGGGGGTGGCGCGCTTCAATCCGCTCGTGTGGCTGACCAACGTTCGCGTCGAGTCCGCGTCCGACGAGGAGGCTGGCCGGCTCCTCGGGCAGCTGCTCCTGCAGCAGGAGGCCGTGGCGGACTCGCAGTGGGTTGCCGAGGTGGAGCGCGCGACCGTGAGCTTCGCCCTCTGGCGCGAGGACGTGCAGGACGCGCGCCGCGCCGCGGAGCGCGGCTGGGCCCGGGTGACCCGTACCGACGACTGGGCGCAGGTGGCGATCTCGGCATCGACGACGCTGGAGGCCGCGGCTGCGGTCGCCGAGGACGCGCGCGAGAGGCGGGACGCCGGGACCGTCGCCGACGCAGTCGCATGGGCGGACGAAGTCCTTACCGAGGCGAGGCGACGGGTCGAGGCCGGCGGCATGTCGCTCGAGCTGGGCGGGAGAATCGAGGCCGAGCTGCACCTGGCCACCGCCCGTGCCCACCGGACGCGCGTCGTGGGCGAGCCGGACCCGGCCTTGTGGGCCGATCTCGCCCGGCGCTGGGCGGGGGTGCCTAACCCATACCGCGCCGCCCACGCGCGCTGGCGGGAGGCGGAGGCGGTGCTGCGGTCGCGGCCGGACACACCGCGGGGCCGCGTGGACCGGGTGCACGCGCGGCGGGCGCTGCTGCAGTCCTGGGAGATCGCCACGGCGCTGGGGGCGGGCCCGCTGTGCCGGGCGCTCACCCGCCTCGCGGCACGCGCGCGGATTCCGTTGCCGGATGCGAGCGCCCAGGGTGCCGACGGGAGCGTCCCGTCGCCCGAAGGGAGTGTCCCGTCGCCCCAAGGGAGCGGCCCGGCCCAGGCAACCAGGGGCGACTCAGACGCAGCCGTCCCCGCCTTCCCGGGCCGCGAGACGGCGGGCAGCGGCCTCGCCCTCCGCCTTGCCGCCACGCCCGAGGCTCCGCCGGCCGATCCCTTCAACCTCAGCCCGAGGGAGAAGGAGGTGCTCGGCGTGCTGGCCGAGGGGCGCTCGAACCGCGAGATCGCTCAGCGACTCTTCATCAGCGAACGCACGGTCGCCGTGCACGTCGGCAACATCCTGGCCAAACTCGGCGTGGCGGGCCGCGTCGAAGCGGCGACCGTCGCGCTCCGACTCGGACTCGTGGCAGTCTCGCAGCCGATCGTTCGCCGTCGCTGAGAGCCGCGCGCGGTCATGGACGGCGCGCGCCTCGGGTTTCGGGGAGAATGGGGCAATGGACAAGCGTGCTCGGTCCCTCGTCGGCGTCGCGATCCTGGCCATCGCAGCCGCCTTCGTCCTCGCCGGCTGTGCGTCATCCGCGGGCCCTGGCTGGACGTACGTGCCGCCGGCAGCGACTCCGCAGTCGAGCGGAACGGCGGCCTCGGGGGCCCCGGGCGGGGCCTCGGCGGCCCCGCGCGGCCGCGGCCGCGGCAAGCGGCGGCACCTCGTCGGGTGCGTCCGGCGCCCCATCGGCACCTGGTGCCCCGTCGGCTTCGGGTGCGGCATCGGGCGCCTCGACCGCCCCGTCGGCGTCCGGAGCCACGGCGGGTGGCGGGAGCCCCAACGAGATCGACCTCGTCGAAACGGCATCGCTGCAGATCACGAACCCGGCCGGGCAGCCGGTCACCGCGATCACCGTCCAGAAGGGTCAGACCTACCACTTCAGGATCACCAACACGGCCGGGTTCGTCCACAACTTCTACATCGGCACGGTGAGCGACCTGGAGGCCGCCAACCTCGCGAATCTCACGGGCGTCGGCGATTTCTCGTCCGGCACCAAAGAGTTCGACTACACGTTCAGCGACACGAGCGCCCCGCTTGGATTCGGCTGCATGGTCCCCGGCCATTACCAGGCGGGGATGAAGGGCACGTTCACGATCCAGTGAGTCCCGGTCGGGCCGGCTCGGATCGCGGCGTCTGGGGACCAGGGGGGCGACGATGACCGACGCGATCTGCTACCGCGACGCGTATGCGCGCTCCTGCGAGGCGGTCGTCCAGACCGTCGACGTGTCCGACGCCACCATGCTCGTAACGCTCGACAGGACCGTGTTCTACCCGGGCGGCGGCGGGCAGCCGGCCGACACCGGCACGTTGCTGGCGCTCGACCCGATATGGGGAGGACAGCGCTGGCAGGTCGCGTCGGCGCGGAGAGCCGGCGACGAGATCGTCCACGTGGTCGACGCGGTCGCGTCCGAGGACGCCCCGGAACCGGGCACGCGGGTGCGCGTCGACATCGACTGGGAACGCCGCCACCTCCTGATGCGGACGCACACCGCGCTGCACACGCTGTGCGGCGTGGTGTGGCGCGACTACGGGGCGCTGGTGACGGGCGGGAACATGGAACCCGGAGCCGGCCGGATGGACTTCGAGTTCGAGCGCATGTCGGCGGAACTGGTCGGGGAGATCGAGGGCAAGGTCAACGCCGAGCTCGCGGCCGCGCGTGACGTCCGCGTTCGCGTGCTGCCCCGTGACGAAGCATTCGCCATCCCTGACCTGGTTCGGACGAAGGTCAACCTGCTGCCGCCCGGGATCGCCGAGGTGCGCACGGTCGAGATCGTCGGCCTGGACTTCCAGGCAGATGGCGGCACCCACGTGGCCAACACGCGCGAGGTGGGGCGTATCCACGTCACCGGGTACGAGTCCAAGGGCCGGATCAACAAGCGGATCCGGCTCGAGGTGGTCGACGCGGGATGACCGGCCGCCTGTGCGCGAAACCTTCGGGGTCCGCGGAGAGGGTGACGCCGGCTTCGTTGCCGGGGCCGGCCGGCCACGCTGCCCGGAACCGGTGGTGAGACCGGCGCGCCCGGGGTGAAGGTCGACCTGGCGCTGGGCAGCCCTGAGCCGGCCTCGGTTGCCGGGCTGGCGCGGGCCGCCGAGTCGTTCGGGTTCGACGCGGTCTGGCTGGCCGAGACGCGGCACGACCCATTCGTCAGCGCCGCGCTTGCGCTCGGCGCCACCGGGACGATCGAGGTCGGGACGGGGATCGCGGTCGCGTTCGCGCGCAGCCCCATCGTGCTGGCACAGTCCGCGTTCGACCTGGCGGCCCTGTCCGGCGGGCGGTTCCATCTCGGCCTCGGGACGCAGGTGCGCGCACACGTCGAGCGCCGCTTCGGCATGCCCTGGTCTGCGCCCGCTCCGCGGCTCGCGGAATGGATCGCCGCCGTGCGTGCCGCCTGGGCGACGTGGCAGGACGGGACCCCGTTTCGCGTGCGATCCGAGCACCTCGATCTCTCGCTGATGTCCGAGTTCTTCAGCCCGCCGCCGCTGTCGTTCGAGCGGCCTGACGGATCGCCGCGCGTCCCGCTCTCGGTCGCCGGCGTGGGACCAGGGCTGGCCCGGCTCGCCGGCCGGGTCGCCGACGGGTTCCAGGTCCACCCGTTCCACACGGCGCGATACCTGTCGGAGGTGCTCGAGCCGGCTCTGGAGCGGGGAGAGGCGGAACGGCTGGGTGGTCCTCCGCGCAGGGTGGCCCGGATCGTGCCCGTGTTCGTCGCGCCGACCGATGTCCCCGCCGCGGTCGGCGAGGTGAGATCCCGGATCGCCTTCTACGCGTCCACGCCGACCTACCGGCCGGTGCTCGCGTTGCATGGGCGCGCCCACGTGGGCGAGCGACTCGGCCGGCTGGCGGTCGCGGGGCGCTGGGACGAGATGGCCGACCTGGTCGACGACGAGCTGCTCGCGCTGGTCGCCGTCGTGGCTCCGTCGGCGTCGATCGCCGCCGCCCTGGCGTCGCGCGTCGCGGGGCACGCCGACCGCGTGCTCCCCGTCCTGTCGTTCGAGCCGGACGCCTCCGGCGCGCTGCCAAACGCGTCGCTCTGGGGCGCCCTGATGGAGTCGCTCCGGGCAGCCTGAACAACGGCGCCGGAGCTACGCCGTCTCGCGCTCCGAGGTGCCGGCGCCAGCGGCCGCCCGCAGCTCCTCCTCGATTCCCGCCACGCTGCGCAGGATGCCGACCCGCAGGCCGTCCAGGTCTGCGGTGACCCGGCCGGTCGCGGTGCTGATGGAAGTGAGGCTGGCTTTCATGCCCTGGATCGCCGAGAGCTGGGTCCGGATCCCGTCCAGCGCGTGGTCCACGGCGGCGAGGTCGATCTCGACCGGCCGGTCTCGCAGCGCGTCGAGCGCGAAGATCCGGCCCAGACGGACGGCGCACTCCAGCGGCAGCCGGTCCGGAGCGGCCGGATCGAGGACGCACCACACGTCCCGCCCCACGATGGCGAGCGGGTCGACGTTGGCGGGAGCGTGCTGCGGCGAGAAGACGATGACGGCCGCCTGGGCGGAACGGTTCTGGCGGGCCGCCGCCAGCTCCTCGATGACCTGCCGCGTGCTCATGGCCCGGTCCTTCGACTCGATGACGACCCGAAGATCCGCGCCACGCGTGCGGCTGGGGTCCACCGTCAGCACGAAGTCACCCTTCTTGCCCTTGATCGTCTCGCCGGGCAGGGTCCCGGTCCGTTCAATGGCGTCTCCGAGCCCGCTGGAGATGTCCCCGAGCAGCCCCTCGAGGACGTCCTCGAAGTCGATTCCCTTGGCTGCCGACTTCGCCCGCTCCGCGGACCGGGTGTCCGAGACCTTCTCGAGGGCCTGGATGCGGCCCGCGAGATCCTCGAACCCCTTCGAGATCTCGCTCCGGAACTGGTAGAGCGGCGACCCGAGCCGGGTGGGGTCCAGCAGCTGTGCCAGCCGGCTGCCGTCCCCGTCGAAGTAGCGCCCCATCAGGTCGTTCAGGCGGCCGATGGCCGAGTCCCGGCGGGTCTCGTCGAACAGGTCCGACACGAGGCGACGCAGCGCCCCCTGATCCCCGAGGAACCGTTCCAGCGTCCGGGGGAGCTTGCCGCCGTCCTCGGCAAACGACTCGCGAAGTGCCTGCGCCAGCGCCTGGCTGGCCCGCTCGTTGCGCTCGTCGATCTGCTGGACGAGCCGGCCGAACTCCTTCTCGATGACGTCGACGTTGACGGTCAGCCCTGCATCGCGCACGGCGAGCAGCCCGATCCTCAGAGAGCGCTCGAGGAGCTCCGGGCGATCCGCCTCCGCGCGCTCGGCGACGAACCGGACGAGGTCCGGGTCCGTCAGCTCGAGGTGCTCGACGACCAGACGGTCGGCAGCGAGGCTCACAGTGGTCTGCATGCCTTCACCCTGACATGCCCGTGTGCCAGCTTGGGTGGCACGGCGGCGCCCGGCGAGCGGGTGCGCGCGCCGGTGCGGCCTCCCGGACCCCGGGGGCCGGCACGCGGACGCGCCGATCGGTCGACCAGGAACGGAACGAGCCCGGCAGCTGCCTGCCGGGCTCGTCGTCGACGCGTGCTCAGTGCGTCTGCTGGACGACCGTCCTGAACGGCCGCCCTGGCGTCAGGTGAGGGGGCTACCCGCGACGGCTCGCAAAGCAGTCGTTGCAGTAGACGGGCTTGCCCGACGTGGGCCGGAAGGGCACTTTCGCCTCGCGACCGCAGCTGGAGCAGGTGGCCGTGAACATCTCGCGCGGTGCGCGAGTGCCGCCCCCGGAGTACCCACCGCCGGAGTAGCCCGAGCCGCCACCGTAGGATCCGATCGACCCGCCGGAGTAGCCGCCACCGGAGTACGACCCGCTGGAACTGTAGGAAGAACCGCCACCGCGGCTGGCCTTTCGGCTCGCACGGCACGTGGGACAACGTCGCGGCTCGCTGAACTGGCGATCAGCGTAGAACTGCTGCTCGCTCGACGAGAACGCGAACTCCTGCCCGCAGTCGGCGCACGTGAGAGTCTTGTCCTGGTACAACGAAAACACTCCTTCTCGTCCGGCCCCCGCGACCGTCTCGCGAGAACCGAGAGAGGAGTGTCGTGTTGCCGAACGGGGCTGAATCTTTGGCCCGCCTCGCGGGCGTTGCCAGGATCATAGCAGTCGAATCCCGCGAGTCCAGCCCTTATTCCGGGGCTGTGGACGGCCCTTATTCCGGGACATGTGGACGTCGCACCTCAGGCGGCAGGCCCGGGCCGTCCCTCGAAGGCGTACCGAAGGAGCAGGTGCGATCCGGCGCGTCGAACGGAGCGCACGGCGGCCCATCGCGCGGCGCCCGGGTCCCACGCGCGTCCCTCCGCCAGCCCGAGCCGGGCGGCCTCCGGCGTGCGGCCGAGCACCTGTGGCGCGAGCGTCAGGAAGAGCTCATCGACTGCGTCCGCTCCCAGCAGGTGGGCCAGGAGGTGCGGTCCGCCCTCGCAGAGCGCGAGCCGAGCGCCCATGTGCGTGAGCAGGGCGACCAGTCGCTCCGGCTCCACGAAACCCGCGTCCGACAGCACCTCCACGCGGGCGCCGGAAGGTACGCCGCCCGACGCCAGGCGTCGTGCGCCGGCCCGGCTGGTCGCGATCACGACGGGCACGTCGCCGCGTGTCAGGCCGGCGTGGTCCGCCGGGACGTCGCCGGCCGCCGTCACGACGACGGTC
Source organism: uncultured Chloroflexia bacterium (assembly GCA_963759135.1). Lineage (GTDB taxonomy): Bacteria > Chloroflexota > Limnocylindria > Limnocylindrales > CSP1-4 > JAJYNJ01. The sequence goes on from CAVWXU010000002.1 coordinate 20,764, forward strand.
GTGGGCTGCGACGCGAGGCCGAGACGGGAGCGCCATGCGTCGAACACGCCGGCCCAGTCGGGCGCGATCCCGCGCGGTGTCCACTCGTGCCTGGGCGCCGACCGGACGGTGCCCGCGCCGACCACGACGACGTCCGCGAGCGCGCGAAGCAGCGCCATCACGAACCTGTCGGGCTCGAACGCGCCGCTGATGTGCGATCCACCGCCACGCGGGCCGCTGGCGATTGCCACGATCCCGTCCAGGCTCTCCACGAAGTTGGCCACCACGGTCGGACGGTCCGGCCGAAGCCCGATCGCCAGCGGGCCGCCATACCGTTGCGCGATGGTCAGCGGCGGATCGTCGCCCCGCACCTCGCCCGGGGCCCGCGGAGCTTCGAACAGTACGTCGAGCGGCTCCGCGTGGATCGGCGCGGAATGTGTGGCTGCGGACATGGCCGGTGCTCCTCGCGGTTCGCGGCTCGAAGCTCGGCGCGCGAGCCAGGCCGCACCAAGGATGTTCGCACGAACCGCGGCTTCGAGGCCTGGGCACCCGTGCCCGGGACGCGCATCGAGAAGTGCCCGGGACGCCTTTCGAGACGTGCCCGCCGCGCATCGAGACGATCCCGCCACGCCCTTCTTGCAGAGCGCGGTATCCTCGCGGTCCGATCGCCCGCGTGGGGCGGCGGATCGTATCGAGGGGTTCCATGCCGCGATCCATGTGGCGGGGGGCGATCCAGTTCGGGCTGGTGACGATCCCCCTGCGGCTGTATCTCGCGACCGAGAGCAAGGGCGTCAGCTTCAACATGCTCCACGCCGAGTGCCTGGCTCGCGTGCAGATGCGGACCTGGTGCCCGGTGCACGACCGCCCGATCGCGCGGTCGGAAACCGTCAAGGGCTACGAGTACGCTCCTGGCCAGTACGTCGTGGTGACCGACGCCGATCTCGACTCGGTGCCGCTCAACACGGTGCGCGCGATCGAGATCGACCGCTTCGTGCCGGCGTCCGACCTTGCGGCGATGCGCTTCGTGAAGCAGGCGTACTACCTCGAGCCTGAGGCGCTGGGCATGAAGGCGTTCGCGCTCCTCCGCGACGTGCTCGCCGAACGAGGGCTGGTCGCCATCTGCAAGGTCGTGCTCACCAACCGGGAGCACCTGGCGGCGCTCGACCCGTTCGGGAGCACCATGCTCCTGTCGACCCTGTACTGGCCCGACGAGATCCGCTCTCCCGCCGAGCTCGCGCTGCCGACAGCCGACGCCGCGCCGGTGCGGCCGGTGGAGCGGGCGATGGCGGAGCAGCTCGTGGCCGCGATGACGGAGTCGTTCGATCCGGCCGCCCACCGGGACGACTATCGCGACGCCCTGATGGCGATCATCGACGCGAAGGTGTCCGGCAGGCAGACGGTCGTTCCCGAGGCAGTCGCCGAGGGAGGCACTGTGATCGACCTGATGGCTGCCCTCGAGGCCAGCGTCGCGGCTGCCCGGGCGGCTCGGGTCGCGGCATCCGAACCAGCAGCCGGGATGCCCGAGGCCCTGCCGGTCCCGGTCGCGGTCCCGGTCCCGGTCGCGGCCGGGCGAGGAGCGCGTCGACGCAAGACGGCCTGAACCCTACGCTGGGCCTGGACGAACCCGCTTCGACGTCCTGCCTGCCCCGGCGAGTCCGGCCCATGGTCGCGGCCGACGGGCCGCCACCGTTCGACGATCCGGCCTACCTCTTCGAGCCGTGGTGGCCCGGCACCCGCGTCATCGCGTTCGTCGAGCGCGGCGGGCTCCGGCTGCAGGCGGCGGAGCTGGTGGACGTCCTCGGCACGTTCCCTGAACTCTCCGACCTCCCGCACCAGGTCGACGCGCCCGATGCGATCCTCGAGGGCGTCGTCCTGGTCGTCGATCCGGCCGGCCGGCCGGATCCAGGACTCCTGCGCAGGCGCCTGGTCGGGGCCGGGCAGCGGCTGGGGCGCCCGGCATTCGTGGCGACAGACCTGCTGTGGGCCTCGGGGCGCCGGCTGACGCGCGTCCGCTTCGCGTCCCGCCGCGAGCGACTCGGCGCGCTGCTCCGCACCTCGGACTGGTGCACGGTGAGCAGGGGGTATCCTGTCGAGGGTCGCGCGCTCGCAGCGGCCTGCGCCGACCTCGGCTTCGCCTCGCTCTCGGCGCACCGGCTGGACGCCCCATACCGCGCGGGCCCCGCCAGCGACGCGTGGGTGCGCGTTCCGATCCGGGAGCCCGGGGCAGACCCAGTCCGCCTGCCGCCGATCCTGGCCGTGTTCCGGCGTCTGCCGCTCGGGGATGCCCGCTGAGCGCGAGGCAGGCGGCCCGGCCCTGACGCCTGTACGCGCCGGATCTTGCACGCGCCGGCCGGCGTCAGTCGCGCTACCCTCGCCGACGTGCAGTTCGAGTTCGCCACGGCGACCCGCATCGTGTTCGGCCCGGGCAGCATGGGCCGGGCCGGCGAGATCGTCGCCGGCCTCGGCAGCCGCGCGCTGCTGGTGACAGGCGCGTCGACCGCACGGGCGGCGCGCCTGGCCGAGGTTCTCGACGCTCACGGCGTCCGCCACGAGCGGTTCGCAGTGTCCGGCGAACCCACCGTCGACCTCGTGCGCGACGGGATCGACCGGGCGCGTTCTGCCGAGTGCGACGTCGTCATCGGGTTCGGCGGCGGCAGCGCCATCGACACCGCGAAGGCGATCGCGGCGATGGTGGGCACCGGCGGGGACCTGTTCGACTACCTGGAGGTGATCGGCGAGGGACGGCCGCTCGACGTCCCCTCCGTTCCGTGGATCGCCATCCCCACCACTGCCGGCACCGGCAGCGAGGTGACGCGGAACGCCGTGCTGGCGTCTCCCCGACACGCCGTCAAGGTGAGCCTCCGAAGCCCGTCGATGCTCGCTCGCGTTGCGCTCGTCGACCCCGAGCTGACCCATGGGCTGCCGCCAGCGGTCACCGCGAGTTCAGGGCTGGACGCGCTGACGCAACTGGTCGAGCCGTTCACGTCGTCGCGGGCGAACCCGCTCACCGACGCCGTCTGCCGCGAGGGCATGATCCGCGCGGCTCGCTCGCTCCGCGTCGCGTTCGACGGCGCGGTCGCGGGGGTTCCGGTGCCGGAGGCTCGCGAGGACATGTCGCTCGCCGCGCTGTTCGGGGGGCTCGCTCTCGCCAACGCCGGACTCGGCGCGGTGCACGGGTTCGCCGCTCCGATCGGCGGCCGGTACGGCGCTCCACATGGCGCGGTCTGTGGCCGCCTGCTACCGGCCGTGGTTGCCGTCAACGTCGCCGCCCTCCGGGCACGGGCGGCCGGCTCCGCCGAGCTCACCCGCTACGACGAGGTCGCTCGCCTCCTGCTGGCCGATCCTCGCGCGACCGCGAGCGACGCCGTGCCGTGGCTGGCGCAGCTGGTCGACACCCTCGCCGTGCCCGGTCTCGCCTCGTATGGCATCCGGCCGGTCGATTTCCCCGAGCTGGTCGCCGCGGCGTCGGGCGCCAGCAGCATGCAGGCAAACCCCGTCCGGCTGGCGCCGGACGAGCTCGTCGAGATCCTGGCGCGTTCGCTGTAGGCCGCGGGCCGCGATGCGGCTCGTCGTGGGCGGCGTCGGAGTCAGCGGCGGAACGCTCCGCCGAGCAGCAGCGCGCCCAGCACGATCAGCACCACTGGCCAGAAGAGGGCCGCGTCGAACCCCGGCAGGGCCTGCTGGAGCAGAAAGAGTCCGCCGATCACCACGAGGATCACGCCGAACACGAGCCCGGCCGTGCTGCCGTCGCCCCGGCGCTGCGATCGCCAGTAGGCGCGCTCCGCTCGTCGCTGCGCGCGCGAGTAGGCCCGCATCGTCCGCCAGTCGGAGCCGTTCGGCGGCGGCGGTCCCCAGGGCCCCCATGTCCCGCCCCCCAGGTCCGAGGGTCCCTGTGCGCTTGGGGCGTCCGGCTGGCCCGGCGTGCCCGTGTCGCCGGAGGCCTGGCTCGCAGGGGCGGTGCTCGCGCTCCCTCCGCCGCCGGCCGCGGCAGCCTGCGCGGCGCCGCCGGGGGCGCCGGTTCCGCTGGGGACGCGGGGCGCGGGAGCGCCGGGGCGCCGGGAGCGCCGGGAGCGCCGGGAGCTGGGCCCCACTGCGGTCCGTTCCAGCCCGCCCACTGGCCCGGTGCGCCCACCGGGGGCTCCTCGGGCACGACCAGCACCATGATGATGTAGACGACCAGCAGCGGGAAGATGCCGGTCAGGACGTCCAGCACCACCCAGCCCAGCCTGACCAGCGCCGGGTCGAGATCGAAGCGTTCGGCCATGCCCCCGCAGAGACCCGAGAAGACCCGGTCGGTGGTGGACCGGTACAGGCGATCGTTCATCTGCATCCCCCAGCCGGGTTCACGTTGACGGACGCGAGGTTGGCATCGACCTGCAGGTCGATGCGGTTGGACGCCGCTGCGAAGTTGTCGCTCGTCCAGGTGTCGCCATTCCACGAACCTGCCCCCGAGAGCGTGGTCGACGCCAGCGCATCCGTCGAGTGGACTCGCAGGCCGCTCGCCGAGGACAGGCACAGCTCGAGCGACCCCAGGTTCACGTTGAGCGATCCCGTCGCGCTCGACGCTGCCGGGAGCACGACGCGGCCCGAGCCGCCGTTGACGTGGACCTGGATCGACGGCACCGACGTTCCGGAGAGGTCGAGCCGCACGTCTGCGGCGTTGATGTCAACGGCAAGGGTGGAGAGGTGTGCGCCGGCCAGGTCCAAACGGGCGGACCCGGCGTCGACGCCGACGCTGAGGTCGAGCGTCGGGCCGCTCGGGAGGCTGACATGCCAGTTCCGGTTGTGGTTGCCGCCGATGCTCCAGAAGGCGCCGGACTGGGCAGGCGCCGAGACGTCCAGGGACGATGGAGTCTGAGCGAGCGTGGCGGCTCCGCCCTCCGGGTCCTGGCCCTGGAACGACCAACCGTTGCCCGGGGCGGTGGACACGTCGAGCACGCCGCAGCTCATCTGGATCCGGGCGCTCGCGGATCCCGGAAACGTCCCGCTGCCCTGGCTGGTCGCGGTGCCGGCGCCGCCGTTCGGGTTCCCGCACCCGGCGATGTCGCCAAGGTCGGGACCGGACGCCAGGAGGCCGCCGAAGGCGATCCCGAACGTGGCCGCCACGACGACCCCGCCGGCGAGTGCGGCGGGCGTGTGGCGCAGCAGGATGCCGACGCCGATGCCCACGATGATCAGGGGCCACAGGCGCCAGGCCTCTCCGGCGCCGGCGTGACTGACGATCCCCTGCTGGACGAGCAGCGGGACTGCGCCGAGTGCGATGAAGAAGATGCCCCAGTTCAGAAACCGTCGGTCGATCGCCACGCGGCGTGTCCCTCCCTGTCGCTCCGCCCGCCAGGGCGGGACGGCGGCGCGATGCGGATTGGGCGTCCTGGCCGAGAGTATCTGCAGCTGCGACACCGAATGACAGGCCCGTTCGGCCCCCGGGAGGCGAGGCCGGTGCCCCAGCGGTCTGAATCGTCCGGTCCTGTGCGCGTCCAGACAGGTCCTTGCATGGTGGCGGCCGGACGCCGATAGTCCGCTGATGCGCGCACTCGTCGTCGAGCGACCGGCCCCTGCGGCGGAAGGCCCTCTCCATCCCGTCGACGTCCCCACGCCACGCCCGGCGCCCGGCGAGATCCTGCTCCGGGTGTCGGCGTGCGCCATCTGCCGGACGGACCTCCAGATCGCCGAAGGCGACGTCCCCGCCCGGCGCCTGCCCATCGTGCCGGGCCACCAGGTCGTGGGCCTGGTCGAGGCGATCGCACCGGGAGTGAAGGGCTGGCAGGTCGGGGATCGTGCCGGCGTCGGATGGCTGGGTGGCGCGTGCGGGCAGTGCGAGTTCTGCCTGGCGGGCCGGGAGAACCTGTGCCCGGACGCGGTGTTCACCGGGTGGGACCGCGACGGCGGCTTCGCGGAGCGGATGACCGCGCGTGCGGACTTCGCGCTCCGGTTGCCGGACACCTTCCCGGATGTCGACGCGGCTCCGCTGCTGTGCGGCGGCGTCATCGGGTACCGCGCGCTCAAGGTCGCCGGCATCCGGCCCGGCGGTCGCCTCGGCCTGTATGGTTTCGGGGCGTCCGCGTCGCTTGCCATCCAGGTGGCCGTGCACTGGGACTGCGAGGTCTACGTGTGCACCCGCTCCGAGCTGGAGCGGCGCCGTGCGCTCGACCTGGGAGCGACATGGGCGGGCGGCTACGAAGACGTCCCGCCGGTTCCGCTGCAGGCGGCCGTGACGTTCGCCCCCGCCGGCGAGGTCGTGGTCACGGCGCTGCGGGCCTTGGAACGGGGCGGCACCGTCGCGATCAACGCGATCCACCTCGACCGGGTCCCGGAGTTCTCGTACGACCTGCTGTGGCCGGAGCGCTCGTTGCGCAGCGTCGCGAACTTCACCCGCCAGGACGCGCGTGAGTTCCTCGAACTCGCCGCCGAGATCCCCATCCGAACCGCTGCCGAGCCACTCCCGCTCTCCGACGGCGGGGACGCGCTCGAGCGGCTCAAGAAGGGGAGGGTCGAGGGGGCATTCGTGCTGGTGCCGGCAGGCGAGGGATCTGACGGAGCCGGCTCCCGACCCTGAGCGGACCGCGGGCGACGACCGGACCGCGGGCGACGCCGGACGGCGGCGACGTCGGCGCGGGGCGAGGCCGGCGCGGGGCGAGGCTGGCGCCGGCTACCGAAGGAGCCGCGAGAGACGCCGATCGGCCAGCGCGCGGCCGCCCGTCTGGCACGTCGGGCAGTACTGCAGCGCCCGACTCGCGAACGCCACCTCGCGCACCGTGTCCCCGCACACCGGACACGGCAGGCCGGTTCGGCCATGCACCCGCATGGCCGAGCGCTTCTCGTCCTTCAGGTCGGACGCCGGCACGCCGTCGTTGCGCGCCAGCGCCTCCTCGAGCACGTCTCGCAGCGCCCGGTGCAGGCGCGTCACCTCGTCGGCCGACAGGTTCCCGGCGGGCCGGAACGGCGACAGTCGGGCGGCGTGCAGCGCCTCATCCGAATAGGCGTTCCCCACGCCCGCGATCACCGACTGGTCGGCGATGAGGTGCTTGAGCTGCGCGGTCCGGCCCGCGAGCAGGCGGCCGAGCGCCGCGGCGTCGAAGGACGGGTCCAGGGGTTCGATTCCCAGTCGCGCGATCCCTTCGACCGCCTCCGGCGAGCTCACGACGTGGACCGCGAGCCGCTTCTGCGTCCCGGCCTCGGTCAGGTCGAAGCCGGATCCGTCGTCGAGCGTCACCCGCATCGCCACGGGGCCGCCGCGGAGGCGGGGCCGGGAGGCAGCGCCAGGCGGGACTGCCCGCAGGTCTGGCGAGGCGCTGGTCGCGGTCGCGTCGTGCCAGCGGAGCCAGCCGGCCAGCGCGAAGTGCACCACGAGCCAGAGCGGGGTCGGAGCGGCGCCGCCGTCCGCGGCCTCGTCACCGACGGTTTCCACCAGCAGGAACTTGCCGCGCCGACCGCACGTCCGGACGGCCCGGCCGACGAGCGCGGAGACCGGCGGGTCCACCGTCTTGAGCGCGGCGAACGAGAACAGGTCGACCCGCGCAATGCGTCGACCGCGCGCCTTCGACTCGACGAACGCCGCCAACGCCTGGACCTCGGGCAGCTCGGGCATGGGGGCATGGTCGGACAGGGCACACGTTCGCGCAAGACATGCAGGCGCATGATGGACGCATGGCAGCCGACGACCCGTCGTCCTTCGCCGGAACCGGGCTCCTCTGGGATGCCGCCGCTCGCTGGCGGGCGCTGGTCCGGGCCCGGCGCGCGCAGTTCGAGCGCCTGCGAACGGACGGCCCCGATCCCGCTGCGTACTGGCGGCGTCGTGCGCCCAGCTACTACGCCGCAGCGAGGGCGCGCACCGGCCTCGACGCGTTCGTGCGCGCCGTGCTCGCAGCCTGCGACGAGTCGGAGTCGGTCGATGCGCGCTGGGCCACCGGGGCCGAACCCGCGCCCGCCACGGTACTCGACGTCGGCGGCGGGTTCGGTGCCGTCGCCATCCCGGTCGCGCTCACCGGCCGCCGCGTCACCGTCGTCGAACCGCATCCGTCGATGCTGGAGCTGCTCGGGGAATGGGCAGCGCAGGTGAGAGTGTCCGACCGCATCCGGGTCGTGCAGGCGCCATGGCCGCTGGCGGCTCCCGGAAGCGAACGCCACGATGTCGTGGTCTGTTCACACGTGCTCTATCCGATCGACGACGTCGTGCCGTTCGTCGAGGCGTTGCTTGCCGCCGCCCGGCGCGCGTGCCTGGTCACGCTGCGGCTGGCGGGGATCGAACAGGCTCCGGCCGCGCTGTTCCGCGAGCTCCACGGCGAGGACCCGGTGCCCCAACCGGGGTTCGGGGATCTCTGCGCGGTGCTCGCTCAGCTGGGCTTGCCATTCGAGGCCACCACGTACGAGAGCGAGACAACGTGGAGCTACGCCGACCTCGACGAGGCGGTCACGGCGCTCGCGGAGACCCTGCTGGCAGGCGGGCGGCCGGAGGCAGCTGGGCGGATCCGCGCGTGGGCCGAGGCAACGCTCGTGGAGGAGGGCGGCCGGCTGGTCGCCCCGCGCCGCCGCACGATGTCGGGGATCGTCACGCTTCGGGCTCAGGCCGTCCGCTCGTAGGCGCGGCCGACCGTCACCACGGCCGGCAGCCGCTCCAGGAGTTCGCCCAGCGGAGCCGCGTCGAGCGAGCCGTCCCGTCGCGCGATCACCAGGCGCCCCTCGGCGAGGAGTGGGTTCTGAGGCCGGGCGTCGGCGTCCGCCAGGTCGAACCGGTAGCGGCCGGGGTCCGCCTCGAGCGCCGGTCCCAGGGCGGTGCGCAGCTCGAGCTCGACGCGCTCGCGCGCCGCCTCCGCCCGCGAGTCGTGGCGCACCTCGAGCACCGCCCGCCACGTGGGACGCCGCAGCAGGATCCCGCGCCACAGCCCGGCCACCCGTGGCGTGACGCTCCCGCTGCCCGGGACGGGAGCGCGGTCGACGTGCTCGCCGCGCGCCCACAGGGCGGCCTGGTGCAGCAGCGCGTACTCGTCGAGCGTGGCGTAATCGCCCAGCGCCTCGAGTGGGTTGCGGTCGCCGAAGACCGCCTCGAACGCCGGGCCGAACGCCTCCGAGAGGTCCAGGTCGATGGCGCGCACGGTGCGATGGAAATACACGGTGTTGTACATGAACAGGCGCGCCGTGAGGAACATCTCGAGCGCGCCCAGCCCCGGCTCGTACAGGGCGAGCCCCCGGTCGGACATGAACGCGTAGCGGCGGAGCCGGTCGGCGTCGACGGGTCCGCATGCCACGCCCGTGATCAGCGCGTCGCGCCGGACGTAGTCGAGGTTGTCGACCGTGAAGATGCCGGAGAACAGCGGCTGGAGGCGCCGAACCCACAGCGGCATCGTCGGGTCGGACAGGGGTGGCTTCGACACCAGGAAGCCGATCCATCGAGGGTCGATGCGCTCGCCGTCGGCGAAGGCCGCCCGCTCGGGATCGACCGCCGGGGCGCGCCGCAGCCCGTCGATCAGGGGAGCCAGTTCGCGCTCGACGATGGCCTGGCTCAGGTCCTCGTGCGCCAGGCGCTTCCCTGGGTCGCGGCTTGGATGCGGCGGTGCAGGCCAGCGCGACAGGACGTGCTCGTCGAAGAAGTGGGCGAAGGGACCGTGACCCACGTCGTGCAGCAGGCCGGCCATCCGAAGCGTCTCCACGACCAGCGCCTCCGACGGGATCGGGTGCTCGGACGCCTCGCCCTCGGATCGCGTGCCGTCGTGGAGGACGTCGCGCAGCGTCGGGTACAACGTGGCGCCCCACAGGCCGGCCTCGTGCATCACCCCGAGCGCGTGGACGAAGCGGGAATGCTCGGCGCTCGGGAAGACCCAGCGCGCGCTCTGCAGCTGGCTGATCCGCCGCATGCGCTGGAGCCACTGCGTGTCGAGGAGGTCCTCCTCGGCCACGTCCTCGGCCGGGAGGCCGGCCCGCGCCGACTGGTCGGGCGTCAGCCGCTTCGTCAGCTCGATGTACCCGTAGATGGGGTCGCTGATGAGGTTGACCGCCTCGAACTGCAGGTGCGGCATGGCGGCAGTGTAGCCCGCCCCACGGCGCGTTCGGCCGTCCGCCGTGGCGCGTCCGGCCGCCGTTCCCGTACCATGTGCGGTGGCCTCGTTGGCGGCGACGCCGCGCGATCCGCGTGATGTGTCGGGCCGCAGGCCATTTCTCGGGGCATGACGTGGCGATCCCGCCACCGCACAAGGGTGTCCGTACATGAAGGTTGGTGTGGCCAGAGAGACAGCGCCGGGCGAGCGCCGCGTGGCGCTGGTGCCCGAGACGCTGGGCAGGATCCAGAAGGTGGGCGCCGAGGTGCTCGTGGAGCACGACGCAGGTCTCGGTTCGCACTTCCTCGACAGCGCATACGAGGCCGCCGGCGCGTCGATCGTCTCCACCGACGAGCTGTACGCCCAGGCGGATCTCGTCGCGCGCGTGCACAAGCCGTCGCCGTCCGAAGCCGCGAAGCTGCGGCACGGTCAGGCCGTGGTCGGGTTCATGCAGCCCCTGCTGGACCCGAGGCTCGCAGCCGACCTCGCCGCGAAGGGCGTGATCGAGATCAGCCTGGACGCGATTCCCCGCACCCTCAGCCGGGCCCAGACGATGGACGCGCTCTCCTCGCAGGCCAACGTCGGCGGCTACAAGGCGGTGATCATGGCCGCCGAGGCCTACGGCCGCTACCTGCCCATGCTCACCACTGCGGCCGGGACGGCGAAGCCGGCGAACGTGCTGGTCCTCGGCATCGGCGTGGCCGGCCTCCAGGCCATCGCCACGGCGCGCCGGCTCGGAGCCGTCGTCAGGGCGTACGACGTGCGCCGCGAGACGAAGGAGCAGGCCCAGAGCGTGGGCGCGACCTTCATCGAGCTGAAGTCCTTGGCCGACGCGACAGGTGAAGGCGGCTACGCCCGCGCCCTCACGCCCGAGGAACAGAAGGCGCAGCAGGACGAGCTCAACGGGCACATCGCCGCGCAGGACATCGTGATCACGACGGCGCAGGTCCCCGGCCGGCGACCGCCGGTCCTGGTCACCGCGGCGGCGGTGGCCGGCATGAAGCCGGGCTCCATCATCGTGGACATGGCGGCCAGCGATCTCGGCGGCAACTGCGAGCTCTCCAGGGCGGGCGAGACGGTCGAGACGGACAACGGCGTCACGATCCTCGCGCCCACGAACCTGCCGGCGTCGATGCCGGGGAGTGCGAGCCTGTTCTACTCGCGCAACCTGGCCGCGCTGCTCGTCACCTTCATCAAGGACGGACAATTCACCATCGATCCGACGGACGAGGTGCACGCGGCGACCGTCATCACCAACGACGGCCGGGTGGTCCAGGAGGCGACGAAGAAGCTGCTCGAGCCCGCCGCCGGCTCCGGCACGGGCACCGGAGGTTCCGCCGCGTGAGTGTCGACCAGCTGCTCTCGTCCCTCACCATCTTCGTGCTGGCCATCCTGGTCGGCTTCGAGGTCATCAGCAAGGTCCCCGCGACGCTGCACACGCCGCTGATGTCCGGAGCGAACTCCATCCACGGGATCGTGCTCGTCGGCGCGATGCTGATCGCCGCCATCGCGGACAACCCGCTCAGCATCGTCCTGAGCGTCATCGCCGTCGCCTTCGCCACCATGAACGTCGTCGGGGGCTACCTCGTGACGGACCGCATGCTCGAGATGTTCAAGAAGCGCCCGGCTCCGCCGAAGGGCGGCACGAAGGCCGAGGCCTGACGCGATGTCGCTCGACACCTTCATCCGGCTCGTCTACGTCGTCGCGGCGGCGTGCTTCGTGCTGGGTCTGCACCTGATGAACTCGCCGGCCACGGCGCGCCGGGGCAACCAGCTCTCCGCCGTCGGGATGGCGGGCGCCGTCCTCGGAACCCTGCTGCTGATCGCGGCGGGCGACGTGAGCACCACCGGCACGCTGATCTGGCCGATCATCGTGGTCGGCATCGTCATCGGCGGCGGGGCGGGCGCCTACAGCGCGCGCACCGTGAAGATGACCGCGATGCCGCAGCTCGTGAGCATCTTCAACGCGATGGGCGGCGGGGCCGCCGCGCTCGTCGCGATCGACGAGTTCGTGCGCGCGGCGGGCGTGGGCCCCCACACGCTCGGCACGACCGAGGTCGTCGCCACGGTGCTCGACGTCGTGATCGGCTCGGTCACGTTCACCGGCTCGCTGCTCGCCGCGGGCAAGCTCCAGGGGATCGTGACCGGCACGCCGGTCAAGCTGCCGTTCGGCCAGGCGGTCAACGTCGTCCTCGCGGTGGTCGCGCTGGCGACCGCGCTCTACCTGGTGGTGGTGGGCCAGGTCCTGGCGGTGCTGGCCCTGCTCCTGCTGGCGGCGCTGGTCTTCGGCGTGACCATGGTGCTGCCCATCGGCGGCGCGGACATGCCGGTCGTGATCTCGCTCCTCAACGCCTTCACGGGAACCGCGGTCGCCATGGCCGGGTTCGTGATCGACAACCCGGTACTGATCATCGCCGGCGCGCTCGTCGGAGCGTCCGGCGGCATCCTCACCAAGCTCATGGCCGACGCGATGAACCGCTCGATCCTCAACATCGTGGTGGGCGGCTTCGGCACCGGAGATTCGACGGCGGCGACGACCGCGATGGCCGCTGGCGGTGGCTCGGTCCGCGAGCTGACCATCGACGATGCGGCGATCCAGCTGGCGTATGCCCAGCACGTGATCGTCGTGCCGGGCTACGGCCTCGCCGTGGCGCAGGCGCAGCACGTGACCGCGGAGCTCGCGGGCCTGCTCGAGGAGCGTGGCGTGGACGTGAAGTACGCCATCCACCCCGTCGCGGGCCGCATGCCGGGGCACATGAACGTGCTGCTCGCCGAGGCGAACGTCCCGTACCCGCAGCTCGTGGAGATGGACGACATCAACCCGGAGTTCCAGCGGGCGGACGTGGCGCTCGTGCTCGGGGCCAACGACGTGACGAACCCGGCGGCGCGCTCGGATCCCTCCAGCCCGATCCACGGGATGCCCATCCTCGACGTCGACAAGGCGGCCAGCATCATCGTGGTCAAGCGGTCCATGCGGCCGGGCTACGCCGGCATCGACAACCTGCTCTACTCGGACCCCAAGACCGGGATGCTGTTCGGCGACGCCAAGGACGTCCTGACGCACCTCATCACTGCGGTCAAGGCGCTGTAGCGACCGAGGCGTCGCCGCCGCGACAGCGGCGCCGTCGGTACGGAGTCGCCGCCGAGCTGGAGGCGCTGGAGGGAATGTTGGGGCCAGGGCGCCTGGCGGGGCTCGGTATGCTGCCGCTGTGGACGAACGGCACAGCGTCGAACTCCAGGCGGAAGTGCGTGCCCTCCGCTCCGACGTGTGGCCCCTCCTGTCCACGGCCGGCGGCCTGTCCCGCTGGCTGGACGGGGCGGAGTTCCCGGCGGACGTCGGCGGGCCCATCCGGCTGCGCATGCGCGACGCCCTCGCGGTCGGCACGCTCCTTGCCTTCGACCCGCCGCAGCACGTGTCGTTCACGTTCGACTGGGACGCCGACCCAATCGGACAGCCGACGGTGGTCGCGCTCGACGCGATCGACCACGGCGACTCGACGCACCTGACCCTGCGACACGTGGGCCTCCCCGGCGGACGCCAGCGCGACCTCCACGAGGCGCTGTGGCGGCACTGGTTCGAGCGCCTGGTCCGGGCGGCAGGTCAGCCCGGCGGTCAGCCCGGGGCCGGGTATCGGGAGGCTGCCGAGCGCAGCTGATCGGCCACGCTGGCGCGGAGCTCGGGCGGCTCGAGGACCTCCGCGTCCGGGCCCCAGCCAAGGACCCATACCTGGATCTCGTGCAGGCCGGCGATCCTTCCACGCCACACGAGTGAGCCGTCCGCCTGTGGCTCCAGCACCTGGCTGGCGTGCCAGCGCGTCTCGGCCACGCGGCGCGCCACGTCGGCCGAGAAGCGGATCGCGACGGCCTCGAGCGGCTGGTCGGCGATGACGTCCCAGCCCCGTGCCAGGCGCGCCACGGTGCCGGCTCCCTCCGTGGGGTCGAACGAGTCGGCCGTCAGCGACGCGTCGCGGATCCGTTCGACCTTGAAGGTGCGCTGGCCGTCGCGCTGCTCGTCGAAGCCGATCAGGTACAGGGCATGCGTGAGCGCGGACGGCTCGATGGCGTACGGGCGCACGCGCGCGCGGCGAACGCCGCGCGACGGGTCGTACGCGGCGGCGTCGTACGTGATCGCCACCACGCGGCCGCGCGCCCACGCCTCGGTGAGCGTCCGGAAGACCCTCGTGAACCGCTGGTCCGGCGGTCGCGCGGCGACGATGTCGGCGGTCGCCTGCACGTGGTCGGCCAGCACCGGCGGCAGTACGGCCGCGAGCTTGACGAACGCGCCGATCAGCTCGCTGTCGTATTCGTCGCTGGCCTTTGCCAGGGCACGCGCGGCGAGGAACAGCGTCATCGCCTCGTGGAGCGTCAGGTCGAGGGGCGGCAGGAACGCTCCCTCCTCGAGCCCGTACCTGCCCCCGTCCTGCCAGATGGGCAGCCCGGCGTCCCGCTCCATCGCAGCCAGGTCGCGGTAGACCGTCCGTTTCGAGACGCCCACGAGGTCCGCGATCGCCGCGGCCCCGATCCCGGCACGGTGCTGGTGCAGGATCCGGGCGATCTTCAGGTAGCGGGCGGCGCGGTCCCACTTGATCCCCGCGCGGTCGTCAGGCGGAGGAGAGCCGGCATCCGTCATGGGACGGGGACCGTGATCACCGGTGGCGCAGCCAGCGCCCGTGCCGTCAGGGACGCCCGCAGCGTGGCCTGCAGACCGGGCGGCCAGCCTTGCGGGGCCAGCCCCTCGACCGAGACGGCCGCCATCGTCAGCGTCCCGTCATTCGACACCCACCAGTCGAGGCTGCCCCGCCAGTCGGCGAGCGCGGTCGCGTCGGAGAGCGGTGGCTGACCGAGCAGCCAGCGGAGCGGGCGGAACGCCTGCAGCGCGATGGAGCCTCCGGCCAGGAGCTGGCAGTGCCGTGTTCGCACCCCGCCCACGAGCTCGATCCCGGCGTCCTCGGCCGCGAGGCGGGTCGTGCCGGACAGCGCCACGCGGATCACCTCCGAGTCGAGCGTCTCGCGGTCCTGCACGATCACCGGCGCCGGCGTGGCGCCGACCGCGACGTATGGCGCGATCTGTTCCGCGAGCGGGACGGCCGTCCACGGTCCGCTCCCGGGACGCAGCCACGTCGCCGTCGACGTCCGCGCATACGCGAGCGTCGCCGGCTCATCTCCCTGTTCGACCGGCCACCCGCCCAGCGTCGCGTCCCAGCGCTCGAGTCGGCCGGCGCGCACGCCCGTCAGCGCAACCGTGCCGATCTCCCGTCCGTCGATCTGCGCCGTCGCGTCGATGGTGACATCCGCGTTGGGCGCCGCCTGAAGCGACGACGAGCACGTGGGGGGCAGCGGCGCCTCCGCCGCCGGGCCGTCCGGCGCCACGGCTGCGCCCGGGAAACCCAGCTGGATGCCGAGCGCGGCGGCACCGGACACCCCGGCCCCGACGGCGAGCATCGTCACCGCGATCACGCCGGCGAGCGCCAGGCGCGTGCGGCGCAGCGCCATCCCGCCAAGCAGGCGCCGTGACAGGCCGATGCCGGCGAACAGGGATGCGGCCGCGAGGGCCACGAACCAGCCGTAGGCGTCCTCCCCGGACGGGAGGAACAGCGACGCGCCGGGCTGCCGCAACTCGGACACGAGCCCGGCCACCGACGGCGCGAGGAGGAGGAGCTCGAGGATGCCCAGCCACGCGACCCCGGCGGCCGCCCGGCTGCCGCGGACGAGCGGCGGCCACGCGAGTGCGCACAGCGACGCCGCCGTGCCAACCACGAGCGTCGCCGATACGAGTGCGGCGAGCGGCAGAAACCCGGGGGGGTACGCCACGAGCACGGCCAGCGCCGCGGCCCCCCACAGGAGGGTCGCGACCAGCGCCAGCAGCCGAAGCCGGATCGCGCGGACGCGCACGCTCCGCAGTGTACGGTCGGCTACCATCGGGCGATGCCCGAGAGGTTCACGCGCCCCGTCGTGACCCCCGCCGTCGACCGCGCCCGGATCGAGGCCGGCACGGTTCGTGACCCGCGGGCGCTGGTGAGTCTCACGACCGATTTCGGCGAGCGTGACGCCTCGCCGGCGATCTGCCGGGGTGTGATCCTCGGCATCGCCCCCGACGTGCGGCTGCTCGACGTCAGCCACGAGGTGGCGAAGTTCGCGGTTCTCGACGGAGCCCTGCTTCTGTGGGCCGCGCTGCCGTACCTGCCCGTCGGCGTTCACGTCGCCGTCGTCGACCCGGGCGTGGGGACGACGCGCCTGCCGATCGGCGTGCGCGTCGCGCGGGGCGACGTGCTGGTAGGGCCGGACAACGGCCTTCTCTTGCCGGCCGCGGACCGCCTGGGCGGGGTGGTCGCTGCGCACGTGCTTGAGGCCGTCGAGTTCCGGCTGCCAGAGGTGAGCGCCTCGTTTCACGGCCGGGACGTCTTCGCGCCGGCCGGCGCCCATCTGGCTCTCGGGGTGCCGCTCGAGGCGTTCGGGCGGCCGCTCGATCCGTCCGGGCTCGTTCGGCTCCGACTTCCGGAACCGAACGTGATGCCGGGGGCGCTCGTGACCGCCGTGATCTATGTGGACTCGTTCGGCAACGTCAAGCTGGCCGGGGAGCGGCCGGATCTCGAGGCTGCGCTCGGCCGGCTGACCTTCGGCGATCCGCTGCAGGTCGGGCCGCCGCCGCAGGAGCGGTCGCCGCAGGAGCCGCCGCCGCAGGAGCCGCCGACGCGAGGGGCAGTCGCCCCCGGAGCCGTCGCCCGAGGAGCCGTCGCCCCAGGAGCTGTCCTTCGGCCGCGGCAGCTCAGGCTCGCGCGGCCCGACTCCGGCCACGCTGACCTGGCAGCCGACCTTCGGGGCCGTGCCGCCAGGCGACCCGCTCCTCTACGAGGATTCGCACGGCCGCCTCTGCCTCGCCGTTGCCCAGGGAGACGCCGCACGGCGCCTGGGGCTCCGGACGGGCGACCGGCTGGCGATCCGGCGAGCGCCGCCCGGCCGGGCGCCGTGAAGCGGCGAAGGGCGCGACCGAGAAAGATGAACGCCGGCGGCGCAGGTCCGGCGGCTACACTGACGGAAGGGGAGCGCACCGCGAGGGCGTGGGGCGCGATGCGGCCCGCCGGATGGCGTGCCGGATCCAGAGGAGGCCACGGATGCACACCAGGATCAGGCTGCTCGCCGTCCCACTGACGGCGGCATTGCTGGCCGGATGCGGCGCGGGGGCGACAGCATCCCCCGCCGCTCCGACCGTCGCGCCGGCCGTCACGCCGGCCGCGAGCGTCGCGCCGGCGCCGTCGGCCGCGGCATCCGCCGTCGCGAGCCCGGGCCAGGCCGCGAGCGCGGCTCCGTCGGCGGCGGCGATCTCCGCGAGCTGCATGATGGGGCAGGCCCAGACGCTCTCAAGCGGCAAGCTCACGATCGGCACCGACAACCCCGCCTACCCGCCGTACTTCGCGACGGACAGCGGCACGCCGCCCAAGCCCTGGAAGCTGGGAGACCCCACGAACGGGCAGGGCTTCGAGAGCGCCGTCGCCTACGCCGTCGCGGGCAAGCTCGGCTTCGGCACGAGCAACGTCGTGTGGACCGTGGTTCCGTTCGACAATTCGTACGCGCCCGGCCAGAAGCCGTTCGACTTCTACCTGGCGCAGGTGTCGTACACGCCGGAGCGGGCCCAGGCCGTCGACATGTCCGACGGCTACTACTTCGTCGCCCAGTCGGTCGTCGCGCTTTCGGCCGACCCGATCACGAGGGCCAAGTCGATCTCCGACCTGAAGCCGTTCAAGCTCGGCGCGGCCCAGGGAACGACCGCATACACGGCGATCAAGACCGTCGTCGCGCCGACGGCGCCGATCTCGGTCTACTCGACGAACGACGCGGCGATCCAGGCGCTCAAGGCGAAGCAGATCGACGGGATCGTGACGGACCTTCCCACGGCGTTCTACATCACGGCGGCGCAGCTGGACAACAGCGTCATCGTCGGACAGTTCCCGGTGACGCCCGGCCCGAATGCCGAGCATTTCAGCCTGGTGCTGGCGAAGGGCAGTCCGTTGACGTCCTGCGTGAACCAGGCCATCTCGGCCCTCAAGGCCGACGGGACGCTCGATCAGATCACCAAGGAGTGGCTCTCGGACAAGGCGAGCGCGCCGGTCCTCCAGCCCTAACGCCGGTGGGGCTGCTCGAGGGGTGAGCGCCTTTCGGGGTGGCCCGCTCGATCAGGGGGAGCTGGTCGCTCTCGGGCAGGCCGGGCTGCCCCACGCGGGCCGCCGCCGGGATCGGACGGCGCTGCGGTCCACGCTGGTCGCGCTGCTCAGCACCGTCGTCTTCTTCGGCGCGGTCGGGTGGATCGTCGTCCACGCACCGGGCTGGCCGGCGGTCCAGCGCTCGTTCCTGAACGGGACGGTCTGGGCGCAATCCGCGCCCGACATCGTCCCGGCGTTCTCGGTGAACGTCGAGCTCTTCTGCATCGCCGAAGTCTTCATCCTGGTGCTGGCGCTGATCCTGGCCGTGCTGCGGAGCCTGCCCGGCCCCGTCCTGTTCCCGCTCCGGCTGCTCGCCACGATCTACGCCGACTTCTTCCGGGCCGTCCCCGGCGTGCTCATCATCTACCTGCTCGGCTTCGGGATCCCCGGCCTCCAGATCAACGGCGTGCCCAACAGCCCGTTCTTCTACGCGGTCGTCTCCCTCACGCTCGTCTACTCCGCGTACGTGTCGGAGGTGTACCGGGCGGGCATCCAGTCGGTTCACCCCAGCCAGGATGCGGCGGCCCGGTCCCTCGGGCTCACGCAGTTCCAGGCGCTCCGCTACGTCGTCCTCCCGCAGGCCGTGCGGCGCGTGATCCCGCCGCTCCTCAACGACTTCATCGGCCTCCAGAAGGACACCGTGCTCGTGTCCTACATCGGCGTCGTCGAGATCTTCCGCCAGTCGCAGATCGATGAGGCGGCCACCTTCAACTTCACCCCGTACATCGTCACGGCGCTGGTCTTCCTCGTCATCACCGTCCCGCTCGCCCGGTTCGTCGACGTGCTGATCGCGCGCGACCGTCGCCGTTTCCTGGCCGGGGCTCGATGACCGCGGCGACCGCCCACTCCGACTCGGCCCTCCCTGCGCTGCGCGTCGAGGGGGCCTGGAAGTCGTTCGGGCCCAACCAGGTGCTGCGTGGGATCGACCTCGAACTCGCGCAGCACGAGGTGGTCTGCCTGATCGGGGCCTCCGGGTCGGGCAAGTCGACCTTGCTGCGCTGCATCAACCTGCTGGAGCCGGTCGACGCCGGCCGCATCTACCTGCAGCGCGAGGAGCTCACGGCTCCGGGTATCGACGTGAACAGGGTGCGGCGCCGGATCGGCATCGTGTTCCAGGCCTTCAACCTGTTCCCCCACATGACGGTCCTGGCGAACGTGACCCTGGCGCCTCGCAAGGCGTTGGGCCTGCCGGAGCGAGAGGCCCGCGAGCGCGCGGTGGCCCTGCTCGACCGCTTCGGCCTGGGCGACAAGCGCGACGACTATCCGGACCGACTCTCGGGCGGCCAGCAGCAGCGCGTCGCCATCGTTCGGGCGCTCGCGATGGAGCCGGACCTGCTCCTGCTCGACGAGATCACCAGCGCCCTGGACCCCGAGCTCGTGGCCGAGGTGCTGAACGTGATCCGCGAGCTGGCACGCGCAGGGATGACGATGCTCATCGCCACGCACGAGATGGGGTTCGCCCGCGACATCGCGAGCCGCGTGTGCTTCCTGGACGCGGGCGTCATCCTCGAGCAGGGACCGCCCGGCGAGATGTTCAGCCACCCTCGGGAAGCTCGCACGCAGCAGTTCCTCCAGCGGATCGTCGAGGCCGGGCGGCTGTAGCACGTTCGGGCGGAGCAGGACGTGCCGCAGGCGGCCGAACGCGAGCTGAACGCTCGGGCGGCGGCTCGCCGGGCGGCATGCTCCCCACCCGCCGGGCCCGGGTCGCGAGCGGCGGTCAGCGCCGCTGTGCCACGCGGACGTACAGGACCGAGGCCC
The DNA here is from genome assembly GCA_963759135.1 of uncultured Chloroflexia bacterium. GTDB lineage: Bacteria > Chloroflexota > Limnocylindria > Limnocylindrales > CSP1-4 > JAJYNJ01. The sequence continues at coordinate 40,730 of CAVWXU010000002.1, forward strand.
CGGCCGTGAGGGCGCCGAGCGCGACCACGGCAAGCGCGGCGAGAATCGGCTGCCCGACGAAGCTGGGCGGGGTTTCGCTCGACCGCGTGTCGCCTCCGGCGATGGCCAGGGGAGAGGGCGAAGCCCCGCCGGCCGCGAACGACGCAGCCGACGACGGCGCGACCCCGCCGGCCGCGAACGATGCCGCGACGCCGCTGCCACGCCGGCGAACCGCCAGCGGCCTGCACCGGCGAACCGCCAGCGGCCCGCACCGGTCCGACGAGCGCGACGGCCAGGGCGGCGACGAGCAGGAGGCATCCAGCGGCCAGCAGCGCGGCCGCTCCGGCTGCACGAGCTCGGTTGCCCTCCCCGAGCACGCGCATCGCCTCGGGCAGTTCGAGCGTGCACACGATGAGCGGGCGGCCCGCGCCGGCCGTCAGCATGGGTCGTCCGCTCGAGTCGAGCGCGGGGACGCCGGCCACGTAGGCGTGCTCGACCGCCGACACCTGCTCGACCAGCAGCCGCATCGGGCGCTCGGGCGGCGTGCCGGCTGGAGCTACCTGCGGGACCTCGCCGGCCGTGCCCCGCGACTCGCGGGGCAGGACCACCAGCCCGTCGCCCAGCGCGTCCATGTCGATGCCGATCGCGACTCCGCGCGCCGCGATCCCGAACGGCACGGCTTCGCGCCGGTCCTCGATGGACTCCCAGTCGGCCCCGGCGCCGAGCTGCACACGTCGTCTCCTGTAGACGAGCGGCCGGTCGTGCTCGTCGGGGAAGTCGTCGTCGCTCGAGACGCGACCATGAGCCCGCATGTACGTCCGCCGGCCCGCCCTGGCCGCCTCCTCGACCTCCGCGAGGGTCGCCTCAGGGGCGGCTCGCAGTGTGCGGCCGATCCGGTACCCTCGGCCGAATCCGCGCAGGACGAGTGCGCCGAGGACCAGCGCGACGATGCCGGACGCGGCAAGGACGGCGGCGATCACGTCGGGCGATGCTAGCACCGGTCACCTGTGCTGCCCGTGACGCCGGGCATGGAAGCGCCCGAAGGAACCTCCGCGAACTCACGTGGGCGTTGATGTCATCGCCGCCGTTAGTGATCGCTCCTGACCCCTTCGGGCCGGGCTTACGCTACGCACGCCCGGCACCCGAGTCAATCGCATTGTCCACAGCCGGGCCGACGTCTCCCCCGACTTATCCACCGCCGGTCCACCTGCACGCACCTTCCCGACGCACCGACGAAGTGCCGGGCCGCGTCAGCGCGCAGGCGTCGCTGCGAGCTCCGCCCGCCCGGCCCTGCGTGGCGACATCACAGCGCGCGACCGGTGGTCGGGTCGAACGCGGAGACCTGCCCACCGTAGCTCGTCAGGACCAGCCGGCCGCCGACCAGCTGGGCCCCGGTCACCACATCGGAGTGGGCGAGCCGCCACGCCACCGAGCCGTCCGCTTGCACGGCGACCGTGTCGATCTCCGACTGGACGAGCACATGGTCGACCCGCGAGCTCCCGAGGACGTCGATGATCGGCGCGCCGGCCTCCCGCGACCAGCGGAGTTCCCCGGTCCGGGCGACGAGCCCGTAGCACCGGAAGCCGAACTTCGCCACCAGGAGCGACGGCACGTCCCAGAAGAAGGCGGTCGGCCCGTCGAAGATCGGTGACGCAAAGCGGGCGGTCCAGCTCCCCGTCGGGGCCTCGACACGCATCTCGGCGCGGCAGAGGCGGTCGGGGTCCGGCGACACGAGCGAACCGTGGTCGTCCAGTCGGCCGCCGCTCTCGGACAGCGCGAACACGTCGGCTGCATGCCCGGTCCCGGCCCAGCGGAACCGGATCGTCAGGCCTCCCGGGTAGCGAACCGTGGAGCGATGGACGTCGGCGCCGGTCACGCGCCGCCGAGGGAGCCGGTTGCCCGCACGCGTTCACCGATCCGGCCGGGCTGTCCCAGGGGCGCATTCCCCTCCGCGGGCGCACTCCCCTCCGCGGGCGCACTCCCCTCAGCGGGCGCTCTCCCCTCAGCAGGCGCGCTCACGTCCGCGATCGGGGCGACGGTCGCGTTGGCCAGCATTCTCAGCGTGCCGGGAGAGACGGGAAAGACGGCGTTCTGCGTGCCGGCGGCGGCCCAGACCGTTTCGTGCCTGCCCAGCCCCGGATCCATCACGACCCGGATCGGGCGCTCGTGCCCGAAGGGCGGGATGCCGCCGATCACGAACCCCGTCAGGGCGCTTGCCTCCTTCGCCGTCGCCCTGCGCACCCCCGGCTCGCCCAGGACCGCGGCGAGCTGCGCGACGTTGACCCGGTCCGGGCCGGCGACCAGCACCACAAAGGGTTCCAGCCGGCCCTCGTCCCGCGGCGCAACGAACACGAGACTCTTGACGATCTGTCCAAGCTCGGCCCCGACGGCGCGAGCGGCTTCGTCGGCGGTGTGCGTGCTCTCCGGGAAGGTCACGATCTCGATGGTCACGCCCTTGCGGGCCGCGGTCTCGAGGACGCGACGTGACGGCGGAGCGAGCGGATCGGGCACGGCGGCGAGTCTATCACGGCACCTGGGCGCGACCGGCCCGCCTGCGGACCGGCCCGCCTTCGCGACCGGCCCGCCTCCGGCCTACCTTCTGGCCGCGACGCCGCCCTCGACAGCCTCCGGCCCACGCGGTCGTTCGCGCTGCGAGAATGAGGGCATGCGATTCCCGGGGTGGGGAGGCCCACCACGCGAGGTGCTGCGCGCGATGGACGAGCGCCCGGTCTGGGCGTTCGACTGGGACGGCACGCTCATCGATTCGATCGCCCGGACGAGGGCCACCTACCGGCAGATCTTCAGGGAACTCGACCTCCCGTTCGACGACGCGCTGTTCCGGAAGCACTACGCGCCCGACTGGCGCCGCATGTACCAGAGCCTGGGGATACCCGCCGAGCTCTGGCCCCGCATCGACCGGCGCTGGGTGGAGCTCTTCGAGACCGAGGTGTCGGCGCTGGTGCCGGGCGCGGTCGAGGCGCTCGCCTGGCTGCGCGAACAGGGCCGCCGCCTGGCGCTCGTGACCGCGGGACACAGGGAGCGGCTCGAGCTGGAGCTGAAGGCGACCGGGCTCGCGACGCTCTTTGACACCGAGGTGTTCGGCAACGAGGTTCCACACCAGAAGCCAGACCCGGCGCCGCTGCTGATGGCCTCGCGCTATCTCAAGGTGGCGCCGGCCGACATGATCCTCGTCGCCGATGCGAGCGACGACATGCTCATGGCACGACGCGCGGGGGCTCTGCCCGTGGGCGTCCTGACCGGGGCTGCCCGGTCGCGCGGCCTCAGGGCGGGCGGGGCGCGGTGGGTCGCGAAGGACGTCACGGCGGCGATCGCGGCCCTGCGCGACGGCGCCCGGTAGGCGGCGAGTAGTAGCATTCCGCCACAACCGAAGAGCGGACAGGGGAGCGCCATGCGGTGGCGCTGAGAGTGCGGCCGGTGCCGCAGACCCTCGGAACCTGATCTGGGTCGTACCAGCGAAGGGAGTCCAGGAGCGCGACCTCTGTCCGAACGGACGGAGGTCGCGGTGCACCAGGGGTCGCTCAAGGCGCTGCTCGTCGGCAACGGGCGCGTGCCTCCGCGGTCGCGCCTGGCGGCGCACGTCTTCGACGACGTCGGGCTGATCGTCGCGGCCGACGCCGGAGCGTCGCGATGCCTCGAGCTCGGCCTGCGGCCGGACCTGGTGGTGGGCGATCTCGACTCGGCCGACCCGGCCGACATCCAGGTGCTCGAACGTGCCGGCGTCGAGATCCGCCGGGTGCCGGCCGAGAAGGACGAGAGCGATCTCGAGCTGGCCCTGCGCGCGGCCATCGAGCGCGGCGCCCGCCGCGTGATCGCACTCGGGGCGCTCGGCGGTCCCCGGGTCGAACATGCCCTCGCCGCCATCTGGCTGCTGGCGCTGGCCGCCGGCAGGGGGTCGACCTGTCCATCGTTGACGACCGGTCCGCGCTGTGGGTGCTGGTGGGCGGATCGGCTCCCGGCGCGCCTTCACGCGCCGAGATCACGGGGACGCCGGGGGACTTCGTCTCGCTGTTTCCCTTCGGCGGCGACGTGGAGGGCGTCTCCACCGTCGGACTGCGCTACCCGCTGCACGACGAGCCCCTTCGCGTCGGCCCGTCACGGGGCCTGTCCAACGAGCTCGTGGACCGGGCCGCCATGGTGTCGTGCCGCGAGGGCCGCCTGCTGATCGTCCACACGCGCCGGTCGGCCACCGAGCCGGCCCGCGAACAGGGCAGTGAGGAGAGCATCCGATGACCGACCGAACCGCGTCGCGAGGGGTTGGGCTGACGCCGCCGGACACCCGCTGGCGCACACGGGACATCGTGGTGACGGCGGTGATCGCCGTCGCCTTCGGCGTCGTGTTCTGGGCCTGGGACACGGTGTGGAACGTCGCGGCTCCGCTGTTCGCGGCGGCCAAACCCCTGGAGTACGTGATCAGCGGCGTCTGGCTCATGCCCGCCGTGATCGCGGCGCTGATCGTGCGGAAGCCCGGGGCGGCCCTGTTCGCAGAGCTCGTCGCGGCCATCGTCTCGGCGCTCCTGGGCAACGTCTGGGGCCTGGACGTGGTGCTCTCCGGCTTCGTCCAGGGGACGGGTGCCGAGCTGGTGTTCGCCTTCACGCTGTACCGCTCGTTCGGGTTGCCGGTGGCGCTCATCGCGGGCGGCCTCGCGGGCGCGGGCGAGGCGTTGCACGACCTGCCCGTCTACTACCCGGCCAACGGGATCCCGTTCCAGGCGTCGGTCGCCTTCCTGGAGATCGTTTCCGGCGTCGTGATCGCCGGGTACGGTGGGTGGCTGCTCGTCCGCGCGCTGCGCCGGGCCGGCGTGCTGGAGGGCTTTCCGAGCTGACGCCCACGGTCGCGGATCAGCCTGGAGCCGCCGGGTTCGGGAACGACGGTACGAGCGGCACGCCACCGTCGATCGTCGCGCGCGAGTTCGGGTGGACATATCGGGGCCGCACGAGGCCGGCCCTGGCCGGGCTGTCGTTCGATGTTCCCCCGGCCCACGTTCTGCTCGTGATCGGCCCGTCGGGGAGCGGCAAGAGCACGCTCGCTCGCGCCCTGGCGGGGCTGGTGCCGCACGAACTGCCGGGCGCATGGTGCGGCTTCCTGCGTGTCGGCGACCTCGACATCGCCGCGACGCCGGCGCGGGTCCTGGGCGGCCGAACGGGGATCGTGTTCCAGGAGCCCGAGAGCCAGCTCGTGATGCCGCGCGTCGAGGACGAGGTCGCCTTCGGCCTGGAGAACCGCGGCTGGGGGCGGCTGGCCATGAAGGCACGCGTCCCCGAGGCGCTCGAGCTCGTCGGCCTCGCCGGGTTCGAGACACGGGCCACCGCGGCGCTCTCGGGCGGCGAACAGCAGCGGCTCGCCATCGCCGACGTACTCGCTCCCATGCCCGGGCTGCTCGTCCTGGACGAGCCGACGGCGAACCTGGATCCGCCGGGCATGCACGGCGTGTTCGAACGGCTGACCGGCATCGCGTCGGCCCGGGCCCGGACGCTGGTCATCATCGAGCATCGCCTCGACGCGGCGCTCCCGCTGGCGGACCTCGTCCTGCTGCTCGACGCCGGCGGCCGGCAGCTCGCGTTCGGCCCTCCCGGCGAGGTCGGTCGCGCGCACGCGGAGGAACTCGCCCGACTCGGGAGCTGGGTCCCTCGCGCCTGGCAGGCGTGGACGGCCGCCGAGCCGCCCGTCCTCAAGCCCGAGCCGGCGCAACCCCCCGCGGCTCGCGCCGTCCTCGTCGCCGACTCCGTGACCGTCCGGTACCCGAGGACCGCCGAGGGGGGTGATCGGGTCGCCGTCGCCGCCGTCTCGCTCGTCCTCAACGCCGGGGAGCGCGTCGCGCTGGTGGGGCCGAACGGGTCGGGCAAGTCGACACTGCTCTTCGCGCTCGGCGGTCTGCGCCGGCCCTCCAGCGGCACGGTGCGGGTCGCCGAACGGGGAGGACCGCCCGACCGGGACCCCGCCCGGCTGCCCGGCAGGTTGCTGGCGCGCGTGCTCGGCCTCGTGTTCCAGAACCCGGAGCTCGGGTTCGTCGCGTCCACGTGCGCGGGGGAAGTCGCCGCGAGCCTGCCCGTGCTCGGCCGCCCTGCCGACGCCTCGGACCCGGACGTCGTCCGTGCGCTCCGTGACTTCGGCCTCGAGGCGCTCGCCGGCGAGGATCCCTTCCGCCTGAGCGAGGGCGAGCAGAGGCGCCTGGGGATCGCCGCCGCGAGCGTGATCGGGCCGTCGATCCTCCTGGTCGACGAGCCCACGTTCGCCCTGGACCGCCGCGGCGCGGAGGCAGTCGTGGCTCAGCTCGACCGGCTCCGGACCGGCGGCCAGGCGCAGCTGCTGGCGACCCACGATCCGCGGCTGATCCCAGCGTGCGACCGTGTCGTCGCCCTGGACCGGGGGCGCGCGATCTTCGACGGGTCGGCCGCGGAGTTTCTGGCCCATCCGCCGTTCCGCCCGGCGGGGCCGTGGCGAGGGTGATCGCGTGAGCTTCCTTCCAGCGCCCCTGGAACCAATCCGGCCGGCGCTGCTGACCCGCGTCGCGCCCGTCACGCGGCTCGTCGTGGGGATCAGCCTGGCTCGGGGTCGCGGTGGTCGCCGCGGGTCCCGCCGTCCCGTTGGTCCTCGCCGCGGCCGGCGTCGGTTCGCTCGTGCTGCTCTCCGGCCTGCCCCTCCAACGAGTGCCGGGGCGACTCGCGCCGCTCGGCCTGGCTGCGCTCGGGCTCGGCCTGCTCACGGTGCTGGTCAATCCCGCCAACGGCGATCCGGCCGCGCGTGTCGCGATGGCCGCGGGCCCGCTGCGGGTGACCGAGACGGCGCTCTGGGCCGGTGCGACCATCGCCCTGCGCCTCGCGGTGATCGCACTGGTCAGCCTCCTCGCCTTCGCGACGTCGGATCCGACCCGCCTGGCGGACTCGCTGGTTCAGCAGTGGCGTGTGCCGTACCGGTTCGCCTACGGCACGCTGGCTGCCCTCAGGATCGTTCCGCTCCTCGCGGCGGACTGGACGGCGATCGGGACGGTCCGCCGGCTGCGGGGGATCGAGCCGCGCGGAGTCCTCGGAAGGGTGGGTGCCTTCGGGCGCCGGCTCATGGTGCTCCTGGTCAGTGGCATCCGGCGGGCCGAACGCATGGCGCTGGCGATGGACGCGCGCGGGTTCGACGGGGACCAGCCGCGCGGAGTGTTCCGGCCAGTCTCGCTCGGGTGGCTTGACGCGGCGGTGCTTGCCGGGGGACTCGCGATCGCGATGGCCGCGCTGGCCGTCGGCATGCGCTGACGCGGTACGATCCGACGATGGCAGGCGGACCGACACTCCACACCGAGCGCCCCCAGAGCCTCCTGGTCATCGTGGCGCACCCGGACGACGCGGATTTCGGGCCTGCGGCGACGGTCGCGAGCTGGATCGACCGGGGCTCCGTGGCGGAGCTGGTGTGCTGCACGAGCGGTGACGCCGGCTCGGACGACGCGGACACCGACCCGGTCCAGCTGGCGCTCCTGCGGGAGCGTGAGCAGCGTGCCGCCGCCAACGTGATCGGATATCGGGCCGTCCATTTCCTGCACCAGCCGGACGGAGCGCTCGAGAACGACCTGCCGCTGCGCGAGGAGCTGGTCCGCATCATCCGGGAGATGCGGCCGGACGCCGTGATGACGTCGGACCCGACACACCTGTTCACTGCGGACGGTTTCGTGCAGCACACCGACCACCGGGCGGCGGGGAGCGCCGCAGTCGATGCCGTCTATCCGGCTGCGAGAAACGCGATGGCGTTTCCGCACCTGGCGAAGTCGGGCCTGGCGCCGCACGTGGTCCGGAGGCTGTACCTCTTCTGGCCGGGCGAGCCCGACGAGTGGGTGGACGTTTCCGGGTACGTCGATCGCAAGATGCTCGCGTTGCGGGAGCATGCCAGCCAGCTGCGGGACCCGGCGGCAGTCGACGAGCGCGTACGTGCGCGGCTGGCGGAGCAGGGTGCGCTGGTGGGGGTGCCCGCCGCCGAGCCGTTCCGGGTCATCCGGATCGAACGCTGACCGCCCGACCCGCCGTCAGCGTGCCGCGGCCGCGAGGAGCGGCCGCACGCGTCCCCATTGGTCCCAGAGCGTGGTGAGCCCGGGCGCACGGCGGCCCAGCAGCTCCACCATCTGCCCGAGCGTCAGGTCGGGCGCGCCGGCAAGGACGAACTCCTCGACCGCGACGTGCGCTCCGTCCAGCAGCTGGGGGATCTCGGCGGCAGCGGGCCAGCGCCGGATGCGCCGCGGGTCCATCCGTGCGTACCCGATCGCCAGCGCCAGGTCACGGGCCGAAGGAAGCCGGCCGTCCGCAAAGCCTCCCCGGCCGTCGTATCGATAGCCGAGGCTGGCCAGCGCCACGGCGATCTCGCGCGCCTCCTCCGGCGAGAACGTCGACCAGAACGGGTGATCCCTCGGCGGGTCGACCAGTGCCGCGTCGATGGCGGCCGCAACCAGCGCGTCCCGAAGCGCAGACAGCTCCTGGAGCCACCTTCGCGCGTCCTGGGCCGAGTCCGCGGCAAGCGCCGCGACGACCTCGTCGAGCGCGCCGTCGTCGCCGTGCAGGATCTCGACCAGGTAGCTCCGGGGCTCTGCCATGTTGCGATCCGGGATGTCGCTGTCCGCCGCCGGCACGGGCGGAAGGGCACCGCCCGGCGCCCCTTCCTCGTGCGCGATCGTCGCGCCTGGCTTCTCACCGGCCGCATGGGGCGCGCCGGACGCCATCGACGCGGCGGCGCGCCGAGCGCCCCGCAGCTCCTCGCACGCGGCCAGCGCCTCGCGCGCCTGATGCGCCTTGTCCTCGGCAGCCTCCAGCGCGATACGCGCCGCGTCGACCCGGTAGCCGCCGGCCTCGATCTCGGCCACGAGCCGGGTGGCACGGCGGCGTTCGACGGAGGCCGTCCGCCGGGCCTCCTGCACCTGGACGTTAAGGTCGTTGATCGCGGCGAGCCAGCGCGTCGCTGCCTCCTCGACGTCCGACGCGCTGTGCGCGGAGGTGCGTGCGGCGCGGAACCGTCGCTGTGCCGCGTCCTTCTCCTCGAGCACGCGCCGCCTGTCCATGACCTCGGCGGCCGCCTGCGCGCTGGCCGTGGCGGCATCGTAGTCGCGCTGCAGCCCACGCTGACGGTCCAGCACGTCCTGGTTCACAGTACGTGCGCGCGCGACGAGTGCCGACAGCTCCCGGACCAGGCGACGGTCCCCGGCGCATTCGTCCTCGACACCTGACGATCCGTCGGACGGGTCCGCGCCGTCGCCCGGTCCGCGCCGACGCCCGTATCCGCGCCAACGTCACTCGGGCGGCGGACTCCCACCCGCCGACAACGGCCACGGTCAGGTCCGGCTGTCGAGGACGCGGGCGGAGGTTCGGCCGGTGCGGTCGGTTCCGGCTCGGTCGTCGCATTGGCGTCGCGCGACCCTCGCCCCACGAGCCGGCGCAGGATTCTGTCCACGCGGGACGGATTGGGGAGGCTCATCGCGAGCGAAGCAGTACGGCCGACGGTGGGCGTCGCATCCTGGAATGCGAGCCTACGGGCCGCCGGGCTCCGAGTCAACCGGACACCGGACAGCGCGGGCCCTGTGGGTCCCGCGAGACAGTCGGCCCCAAGGAGCGGCTCCGGAGCTGAATGGCCCTCCCGCGAGGTGTCGAATGGGCATTCTTTGCACGACTTTCGGCGGCCGATGGTAGATTCCGCCCCTGCACCGACCACGCGGTCTCCCGGACCAACCAGCTCCATCCCCACAAGCGGAGAGCCGATCCGACCGTGGCGATCGATCCCAACCAGGAGTTCCTCGTCCAGCCAGTCGACGCCTCCTGGCTGCAGTGCAACATCGAATGCCAGGAGGCGTGCCCGGTCGGCACCAACTGCCGCGGGTATCTCAACCTCGCCGCGGAGGGCCGCTTCGAGGAGGGCTACATCCTGGCCCGCGATCCCAACCCCGTCGCGGCCATGTGCGCCTACGTGTGCTCGGCGCCGTGCGAGCGCGCGTGCCGGCGCGGCGACATCGATCGCCCGCTGGCGATCCGCGCCATGAAGCGGTTCCTGACCGAGTGGCACGCCGCCTCCGGCATTCCCGACGAGATACCGGTCGTCACGCCTCGCGACGAGACCGTCGCCGTGGTCGGCGCGGGCCCCGCCGGCCTGTCGGTCGCCCGCGAGCTGGCGACGGCCGGCTACCAGGTCGAGGTCTTCGACGAGCTGCCGTACGCGGGCGGGACCATGCTCATCGGGGTCCCCGCCTTCCGCCTCCCGCGCGAAGCGATCGAGATGGACGTGCGCCTGATCGAGCGACTGGGTGTCCGCTTCCGCTACAACACCCGCATCGGCCGCGACGTGTCGTTCGAAGCGTTGCTGGAGCGCTTCGATGCCGTCGCGATCACCGCCGGCGCGATGGAGCCGGTTCCCCTCGACCTGCCCGGACGCGATCTCGAGGGCGTCCAGTACGGGGTCGAGTACATGCGCAAGGCCAACCTCGGCGAGCCGCTCGAAGTGGGACGCGACGTCGTGGTGATCGGCGGCGGATACACGGCCATGGACTGCTCGCGGACCAGCCTGCGGTACGGGGCGGAGCGCGTGACCATCGCCTACCGCCGCACCCGTTCCGAGCTGGTGGTCGACGAGGAGGAGCTGGGCGAGACGGAGCGCGAGGGCGTCCGCATGGAGTTCCTCGTCAGCCCCGTCGAGCTGATCGGGGAGAGCGGGCGGCTGACCGGCGTCAGGATGATTCGCAACCGGCTCGGGGAGCCCGACGCGACCGGCCGGCGCTCGCCCGTGCCGATACCGGGCACCGAGTTCGTCATTCCCGCGGAAACCGTCATCCCGGCCGTCAGCCAGGCCGCCGACACCACGTTCCTGCCGGTCGAGTCGAGGTTCGAGGTCGCCCGGGGGCGCATCAAGGTCGATCCGGGCACCTACGCCACCAACGTCAAGGGCGTCTTCGCCTGCGGCGATTTCGTGACCGGCCCGACCACGCTCATCGAGGCCGCGGGTCACGGCAAGAAGTGCGCGTACGCCATCGACCGGTACCTGTCCGGGCGCTCGCAGGTCGAGATCCGGGCCGGCGTGCGGGTGATCAGCTCCTGGCGCCACGAGATGCCCGAGTTCTGGGACACGATCCCGCGGCAGCACGTGCCGATGGTGTCGCCGGCGGCGCGCATGCCATCGACCGACCCGTCCGTCAACTTCGCGCAGCCCGTCGAGCGCGGCTACGGCGCGACCGAGGCCGTCGCCGAGTCCACCCGCTGCCTGATGTGCAACTACAACATCTGGTTCGACCCGTTCCGTTGCGTCCTCTGCGGCGCGTGCGCGGACGTGTGCCCCGAGGGCGTCATCCACATGATCGACGTCAGCCAGATGAAGTCCGAGGAGGCGCTTCCCGAGCTGGTGGAGGCATACGGCTGGCAGACCGGCGCGGCGATGGTCCTCGACGAAGAGCGGTGCATCCGGTGCGCCCTGTGCGTCACGCGATGCCCCTACGACGCGATCACGATGGAGCGGTTCGAACTCCAGGAAGTCAGCAGCGACGGGTGGCTCTACAAGGAGAGCTATCGCGATGCCCAGCTCGGACTGTTCGGCCTTGACAACCAGCCGGTGACCGGAGGTGGCGGCAGGTGAGCTTCCTCGAGCGGGTCGACCAGTCGATCCGCCGCAGCGCGGTCTGGCGCTCGGTATTCCGGCAGGCCTACCCCACCGACGAGCGCTCGCGGGCGATGGCGGTCATGAACAACGTGTTCCTGCACCTCCACCCGGTGCGGGTGCGCCAGCACGCGGTGAAGTTCGCCTACACCTTCTGCCTCGGCGGGCTGTCGTTCTTCCTGTTCCTGGTCCTGGTCGTGACCGGCGTCTACCTCATGTTCTTCTACGTTCCCTCCGCCACGCAGGCCTACACCGACATCCTGCAGATCCAGTCGCAGGTGGTGTTCGGACTCCTGACCCGCAACATCCACCGCTGGGCGGCCCACCTGATGGTGTTCTTCGTCTTCCTGCACATGATGCGGGTCTTCTACCACGGGGCGTACAAGCCGCCGCGCGAGTTCAACTGGGTCGTCGGCGTCGTGCTGCTGTTCCTGACGCTGATGCTGTCGTTCACCGGCTACCTGCTGCCGTGGGACCAGATCGCGTACTGGGCCATTACGATCGGCACCAACATGGCCAACTACGCGCCGCTGTTCAACAAGCCGTCCCAGCTCATCCTGCTCGGTGGGATCGAGGTGGGGCAGAACACGCTGCTCCGCTTCTACGTGCTCCACATCATGGCGTTCCCGCTGATCGCCGCCGTCTTCATGGCCGTCCACTTCTGGCGGATCCGGAAGGACGGCGGGATCTCCGGCCCGCTGTGACGGGCGATCGCGGAGACTGAGATGACCGAGACTCGACTCCCCCAGCGGAGCACGACGCCCGCGGCGCCCCCGGAGCGGCGCACGACCGAGATCGACAAGCAGCGCGTGCCGATGGCGGCCAAGCCGTACCGGTTGCTTGCGCTCGTCAAGCAGGACGCCGTCGTGCGGGTGCAGAAGGAGCCGGACGACACCGTCCTGACCTGGCCCCACCTGCTGGCCATCGAGTTCTTCGCGGCCGCCATGATCAGCATCTTCCTGCTCTTCATGGGCGTCTTCGTCAACGCGCCGCTCGAGGACCTGGCCAACGGCAACGTGACGCCGGAGGTGGCCAAGGCGCCCTGGTACTTCGTCGGGCTGCAGGAGCTGCTGACCGCGTTCCACCCCACCGTGGCGGGCGTCCTGGTGCCGACGTTCGTGCTGGTTGGGGCTGCGCTCATCCCCTTCATCGACCGCGGTCCCGACGGCACCGGGGGCTCGCACCGGCCGTCCGACCGGAAGGTCGGCGTCATGCTCTTCTCCTACATCGCGATCTTCGGGCTCTTCCTCACCTTCGTCGGCGCCTTCTTCCGCGGTCCCGGCTACGCCTTCGTGCTGCCGTGGGTCAGCGGGCTGCACTTCGCGCTGTGAACGCAGCGAACGAGGAAGGGCGATGATGTCGGCCGCGCGTCTCCCGGGAGGACCGTCGCCTCATGGGTAACTGGAAGCTCGCCGTCTCCGAACAGCCGCGTGCGCTGACGCCAGAGGTGCTGAAGTCGATGCGGTCCGGCCGCTCCGCCGGGCTGTCCCGCCGCCAGCTGCTGCGACGATCGCTCGGGGCGGCCGTGGGCCTCTGGCTGGCCGAGGTGCTCGGCGGGACGCTCGGCTTCCTGTGGCCCAACCTCGCGGGCGGCTTCGGAGGCACGGTCGAGATCGGGGATATCAAGACCGTGGCCGCCTCGCCGGCCAACAGCGCCGCGAAGTTCAGCGACGGCGCGCCGGCCTACTTCCAGAGCGCCCAGACGTACATCATGATGCTCGACCCGAGCCGGGGCTTCGTGCCCGGAGACAACCCGCTCGGTGACGGTGCCAGCACGAACGTGCGAACGCTCTGGCAGCGCTGCACGCACCTCGGCTGCAAGCCGAACTTCTGCCCCAGCAACTTCTGGTTCGAGTGCCCCTGCCACGGCTCCCGCTACGACCGGCTCGGCATCAAGGTCGCCGAGCTGGGGCCGGCCCCGCGGAGTCTCGACCGCTTCGCCTCCACCATCGACTCCAACGGCATCCTCACGATCGATACCGGGAAGATCACCCTGGGTCCGCTTCCAGTCTCGATCGGCCAGCCCGGACTGATCCCGGCCAAGGGTCCGGGCTGCCTGTGAGTGGAACCGGCGATCACCGCACCGGGCGCGAACTGGAGCCGCGACCCCCCACGGAGGCGGGCGTCGAGCGCTTCTCGGCCCCCGACACCGCCCACACCGTCGGGCTCAGCGAGGAGCGCGCCGCGCAGATCGTGCGGCAGACGGGCAACGCCCGTGCCATCGCCTTCCTCGCCGTCCTGGTCATTGCGTTGTTCATCCCCATCTACTGGTTCTACGACCTGGGCGTCCCGGCAGTGGCGAACACGAGCCGCCTGGCGAAGGAGGCCCAGGCCCAGCAGGTCACCGCGATCCAGGCCGGCGAGCAGCTGTTCCTGTCGAACTGCGCCCGGTGCCACGGCGACCAGGGCCAGGGCGGCATCGGGCCGCCCCTCAACGACCAGGGCAAGCTGTACAACGCCGTGACGCCGGCGGGCGCCCCGGGAGCCGGGCACCTGAACCCGAACTACATCCGGAACGTGCTCACGGTGGGCGGTCGCTACGTGTGCGGCGACCCGAACAGCCTCATGCCCATCTGGTCCGACGTCAACGGCGGCCCGCTCAACTACGTGCAGATCGACGACCTGATCGCCTTCATCACGGCCAGCAAGGACGTGAGCTGGGTCTACCAGCCCGTCGCGTCCCCGGGGCAGACGGCCGGCCCGTCCGCCATCCACCAGGGCTGGCGCGACCCCACGTACGTGCCGCCTCCCGGCGCCACGCCCGTGCCCGCCTGCTGGCGGAATCCCAGCGGTCAGATCGGCCCGGGCGCAGCGCCTGCATCCTCGAGCACCGCGGCCGGGTCTCCGCCGCCCATCGCCAGCCCCGGCACGGCGCAGAGCCCGCGCGTGATCAAGCTCGACGAGACCGCGCAGCTGGAGATCACGGACCCCAGCGGCCAGCAGGCGTCCACGATCTACGTCAAGAAGGGCGAGACGGTGCGCTTCGAGATCACCAACACCGCCAACTTCACGCACAACTTCTACGTCGGGCTGGTCTCCGACCTTCAGGCCGCCAACACAGCCGCGCTCAAGGGTGTCCCTGACTTCTCGTCCGGAACCGAGACTCTTGACTACACCTTCGACCAGGACGGGCAGTTCGGCTTCGGATGCCTGGTGCCCGGGCACTACACGACCATGCACGGCACGATCCAGATCGAGCCGTAGATCGAGCCGTAGTCGGATCGCGCAGGGGAGCAGGAGGAGACGTGGCGGAGCGGGCATTGCCGCCCGGCGGCGGCCGCAGGCGGGCCTTCTTCGGCGCGCTCGACGCCGACGGCTGGACGTGGGCCGGGATCAAGGCGCTGGGCTGGTTCGTCGTGCTGGTCCTGGTGCTTGGCTACCTGCCCGACCGCGCCTACTACTTCACGGTGTTCCCGACCATCGACCTCGGGGCGAACATCGTGAGCCCGATCAACCTCTGCCCACCCGACAACGCCGACCTGCCCTGCCCGGCTCCCGTCGGATCGCTCATCCCATGGCAGGGGAACCCGCCGCAGCTGTCGCTCCCCGAGGGACGCGTCGACGCGGTCGCGATCACGGCCGGGACGAGCATGTACGTCGCCGGCGGCAGCGGCCCCGGCGGGGCCAGCGCCTCGGTGTTCCAGACCACGGTCAGCGCCCAGGGCAACCTCTCGCCGTGGAAGACCGCGGCGGCCCTCCCGGCGCCGCGCGCGGGCGCGGCCGAGGCCACGATCTCCGGCACGACGCTCCTCATCGGCGGGGCCGACCAGGGGGGCAAGGCGTCCGACGCGGTCTACGAGGCCGTCCTCGACGCCAACGGCGCGCTGACTGGCTGGAAGCCGCTCCCTGCTCTGACCCTTCCCAAGCCCCTGGCCGGCGCGGCGGCGGTCGTCGGGCCGACGAGCGTCTGGCTCCTGGGGGGCCGGGACGCCACCGGTGCGTACAGCCGCTCCGTCTACCGCTCCATCGCGGATGCGACCTCGGGCGCGCTGGGTCCCTGGAAGGAGCAGCCGGCGCTGGTCCTCCCCGCGGGGCGAGCGTTCGCAGTCGGCGCCGAGGTCGGCAACTTCCTCTACCTGGCGGGGGGCCAGGATGCGCACGGCGCGCAGGCGAGCGTCTTCCGCCTCTCGCTCGACTCGAAGGGCGAGCCTGCCGTCGACGCGGCGACGAACGGCGTGCTCGGCTGGAACGTCAGCCGTCAGTCGCAGTCCCTGCCGGCACCCCGGACCGATGCCTCAGGGTTCGTGGCAAACGGCTCGCTCTACGTGGTGGGCGGCCGAGATGCGGCCGGAACGCCGACGGACTCGTTCTACTGGGCCACCCCGGACGCCGCCGGCGACCTGGCCGGTGGGTGGCAGCAGCTGGCGCAGGACAACCTGGCGGCGGCCGGGCAGGCAGGCCGGGTCTCCGAGCCGAGAGCCGGCGCGGCGGCGGTGGTGACGAGCGGCCAGGCGTTCCTGATCGGTGGCGCGGGTATCGGCGGACCGTCGGCAGCCACACTCCGCAGCGACATCTCGCCGAGGCCGCCGTTCTTCGCGCTGGGCCTGGTGGGCGCCACCATCCCGGCGCTCTCGATCAAGGGGGACATCGGCCAGCAGCTGGGGTACGTCGACGCCAGCGTCGTGGGCGGCACGGACTTCGCGCTGCTCATCCTCATCGGCGTGGCGTTCTCCCACCGGCGCGCCACGCGGCGGTTCTTCTCGCGGCTCACCCGCGGCCGGGTGCACCCGCCACTCGAGGACGAGTACCCGGGCTGACTCAGGAAGGCGCCGGCGTCACCTGCGGGGTGGCCGAAGGGCCCGACGATGGGCGCAGCGACGGGCCCGCTGAAGGCCCCGCTGAAGGGCCCGCCGAGGGACCTGGTCCCGCGGCGCCGGCGAGGGCCGCGTCGATCGCCGCGGAAACGGCCTGCAGGCCCCACGAT
The DNA here is from genome assembly GCA_963759135.1 of uncultured Chloroflexia bacterium. GTDB lineage: Bacteria > Chloroflexota > Limnocylindria > Limnocylindrales > CSP1-4 > JAJYNJ01. Next base: position 57,253 of record CAVWXU010000002.1, read on the forward strand.
CCGAGCGTCGTGCCGTTGACGATGAGCGTCGGCGTCTGGTGGATCCCCGCCTGCAACGCCGCGGCCGTGTCGGCCTGCACCGCTTTCGCCTGCGCCGGATCGGCGATGCAGGAATCGAACGTGGTGCGGTTGATGCCGATCCGCTCGGCGATGGCGTCGAACAGGGTGCGGTTGTACGTACCGCCGTTCTCCGCGGGCCCCTGGTTCGCGAACAGGTACTCCTGGTAGGACCAGAACCTGCCCTGGGCCTCGGCGCACCGCGCGGCTACCGCCGCCTGGATCGACTCGTTCTTCGCCGGGTCGGAGCCCGTGCCCAGGAACGCCAGGTCGTGGAACACCATCCTGGCCGAGCCCGGACGCACGTACTGGTTCACCAGTCGCGGCTCGACCTGCTCCGCGTAGGCCCGGCAGTTCGGGCACTGGTAGTCGGCGTAGACGTCGATGGTCACCTTCGCGTCGGCGCTTCCGAGCGCCATGCCACTCGCCAGCGACGCGGGCGCGGGCTCGGCCGGGGCGACGAGGTGCGCAGCGGACGGAGGCTGGTTGAGGAGCAGGTTCGCGGCAATGGCGACGATGCCGATCACGACGGCTCCGGCCGTGATCAGCGACCATCGGTGAGCGTGCCAGGGCCGCCAGGCGGGACGGCTGCGCGGGCGTCCGCCGCCTCGTCGGAGCAGCGGACCGGCCCGCGGCGGTGCCTCGACCCTCTCGTTCCTCGGCTCGACGCTGCTTCCGGTTCGCGGGGTTCCGGTTCGGTCGCTGTGCGTTCAGTGGACGTGCCTCCTTCCCTTCCCTCCGTCCGGGAGGGTCGCGTGGGAGGCACGCACCGTCAAGGACTGGATGGCCCGGTCCGTCGCAGGTCGGTCACGGGGGCGGGTTGACGACGGTCAGGGCCGGCGACGGTCTGGGGGGCCGGCCGCCGACGGTCTGGGGGCCGGCTGCCGACGGTCAGGGCCGGCGACGGGCGAGCCAGGAATGCACACCCGGGCGGGTCGGGTCGGCGGGCCTGATGTCGCCCAGCCTGGCGTCGGTGGCCATCGCCTCGGGGACCCCGGTGCCCTCGACGAGCAGCCACCCGCCGGGTTCAAGCGCGTCCACGAGTGGGCCGACCAGGTCGACCGGACTCGCCGAGCGTCGCCGCGCCGTCCCACGCCGGCACGACCGCCAGGCGGAAGCGTTCGGCGGGGAGCTGGCGCACGGCCCCCGGGTCCGCCACGTGCCAGGAGAACCGGTCGGGGAGGGCCAGCTCCGATCGCGGCACCGGATCGGTTTCGAGCCACAGGGCCGGACCGGGCAGCGCGCGGTCGGATGCCTGGGCGAGCCACGCTGCCATCCGATCCTGCCGGAGGCGCTCGTCGCGGACCCGGGCCGCCTGCTCGACGTCCACCGCGGCGCGCAGCGCAGCCACTCGAAGCGGCGAGCCGTCGGGACCGGCCGACAGCAGCGTGGCGCCGGCGTCCAGCAGCCGGGCCTCCGGCTGCGGCGATCCTTGGGGTTGGGGTGCTGCGGCCTCCAGCGGCAGGGCCGCGCCGAGTGCGATGGCGCCGCGCGGATCGAAGCAGCTCGAGCGCCGCGCGGGCGGCGTCGAGCCCAGCCATCGTGGCATCCCATGTGTCCGCCTCGATGAGCAGGCCCGCCGGCTCGAGCGGCGCGACCACCGACAGCCACGCGGACACCGGCTCGCCCGACGCCAGGGCGGTCCCGCGCTCGTCGAGCGTGACCCCAGTCCAGGTCTCGACGCCCGTTTCGATCGCGGCGATCGTCGCCGCCTCGCTTTCGGCGATCGTTTCGATGCGTTCGATGCGCAGCAGCCCGGCGCCCGCGTCCGCCAGCGCGCCCGCGTGTGCCCGGTGCTCGGCCGACGCGACGGCGACGTCCGGGGCGGCTTCCGGTCCGCCGTGCGGCTCCAGGGGCCACACGAGGCCGGCAACGCGAACGGGAGGGGCCGGCTCACCGGCCCGTTCCGGCCGGCCGGCATCCTCCGCACTTGCCGCCGCCTCTCGTGCCAGGTCCAGCGCCACGCCGATCCACTCCCGCACCCGCCGCGCGGCGCCGATCCGGGCGAGCGCGCGTCGGTGAAGGTCCCCCGTCATCGCGGTCACGACGTCCGAGCCGGCCAGGGCGGAACCGGCGTGGAACGTGCGAACGGCCTCGGCCTCCCGGACAGGCAGCGGCGGCGCACCCGGCGCCGGGCGCAGCGGGATGCCTCGCCGCTCGAGCTCCGGGCGGGGGTCGCCGTCCAGGACCAGGATCGGGCCCCTCGCGGGTGTCACGCCAGGTCGATCAACGGACGACGCCCCCGCACGCCTGCGGAGAGCTCGTGCCACCATGCGACGTCCGCCTCGCCGAGCCGCCAGCAGAGCCAGACCTGCCGCCCGGTCACGAGCGCCGGGAAGTCGACCAGCCCCGTCTGGATGTCCCGCAGCGTGATACCCCATGCGTCGACCTGGGCGACCGCCTGTTCCATCCGTGCGACGATCTCGCGCACGCGGCCCTGTTGCGCCTGGAGCGTGCCTTCCGAGCCGGGCGCCCCGTCCGACGCGAGAGTCTCGCGGAATTCCCGCTGCGCCTGCGCCAGGGCGTCACGGTCGGCTCGCAGGCCCTCGAGCAGCGGCCTCAGCTCGACCAGGCGCTCGTTGGCGGCGTCGATGTCGTAGAAGCGTCCCATCCGCCGGATTCTCGCACGGACCCGTCGGCTTCCCCTGCGCCGGTTGCGCAGTGTCGCGCGACGCTGCCGGCCCAGCTCCGCACGGCGCCTCGGCGTCGTTTCGCGGCGATCAGCGGGCAGAGAGCGCTGGGGCGGGCCGATTGGCTTGCTGCGTCAGGCCTCGGCGCGGTGGGCGAGAGCCTCGGTGATGGCCGCCTGCAGGTGGGCGCGATCCGGGATGCCCGTCAGCGGCGTCACGCCTCTCGGGCCCTCTTCCTCGACCCAGTCGAGCTCGAGCCCCGGTGCCGTCAGCACCACGGGGATGCCGGGGTACATCTCGCGGAGCCCGCGGATGAGCCGGCGCCCGCCGTCGCTCTCCCCGGTGGCCCACACGTCGTAGAGCAGCACGTCCGCCTTCTCCGCCGCGTCACACGGTTCGCCGCGGAGGACGGGACAGCGGTTCATTGCCGGCCCCGTGCACAGCTCGGCCTCGTAGCCGGCCATTCGGAGCGCCTCGACCTCCTGGTCCGCAATGTCGATGTCGTGGTGCACCACGAGGACGCGCGTCATCGCCAGATCCTCCTTCGTCCCCGTCCCCGACTCGGACGACGGGGCGGCTCGAGAGGACCGATCGTCACCCGGACACGGGCCGATCGACAGGGGCAAACGTCCCGATTCGGCCGGGAACGGGTGGGGTGCAACGGGTGGGGTTGCAACGGGTGGGGTTGCTCGCGCCCGGAGTCCGCCGCCGCTACCCTGTGCGCGGGCCGGTAGCTCAGCGGTCAGAGCAGGGGGCTTTTAACCCTCGTGTCGTGGGTTCGAATCCCAGCCGGCTCACCACGAATTCACGCGTGAATGTAGGCCCAGCAGCGAGTCGACGGGGCGGCCGAAACCCGATTGACAGCCCCAGAGACAGCCACGTCAAACGCATGGGGTGGACAAGCTGCGAGCTGGTGGACGTACGCCCCTCGATCGCCTCGTAGATCTGGTCGAGGGCTGCTGGGTTCAGGGACCAGCTGCAATACTGGAGGGGGGTATTGTCAGCGGGCGTATACTCGTAGAGCAACCCCGGCAGCTCTGCTGTCGGCCCGGAGGTCGCCGGAAACGGTGACCTCCGCTTGTTTGTTGGGACGCCGTGTGAAGACCAACTACTACGTCGACGGCTTCAACTTGTACTACCGGGCACTGGAGCACGGGCCGTATCGTTGGCTTGACCTCGCGGCGCTGTTCCGACACGCACTGCCACGCAACTCCATCCACCGCATCCGTTACTTCACGAGCCACGTGTCGGGGTCTGTCGATCCCGACAAGCCCGTGCGCCAGCAGCTTTATCTCCGTGCGTTGGCGACGACCCCCGACCTGTCTTGTCACTACGGGCAGTTCCACCGGAACCGGGTCTTGCGGCCGGTTGTCCAACCAAGGCCGGGTTCCCGGACGCACGTGGAGGTCTGGGACACGAAAGAGAAGGGCTCGGACGTGAGCCTCGCGTCGATGCTTCTCTTTGATGCCCACCAGAGCGACTTTGAGGCCGCGGTGGTGGTTTCCAACGATTTTGATCTACTCCTGCCCGTGCAACTCGTGGTTCAAGAGTTCGGCAAGCCCGTTGGAATCCTTGACCCGAGCGACAGACGAAGCAAGTCTTCTCGCCCGCCTAGCGAGCTTCTACCGCGTAATCCATCGATCCGATCTTGCGGCCAGCCAGTTCCCCGCGACAATGCACGACGGGCGCGGGCCGTTCAGCAAGCCAGCCGCCTGGTAGCCCTCAGGCCCCGAGGATCGCGTCCATGCCGGCCGCGACCTGCTGCTGGCGCTGCTCCAGAACATGTCCGTAGGTGTTCGAGGTCAGCGTGATGGAGCTATGGCCGAGCAGGTTCTTGACGTCCTCGAGCGTGAAGCCCTGCGCCAGCAGGAACGTCGCGGCGGTGTGGCGCAGGTCGTGGAAGCGGCTGTGCGGGCAGCCCCGCCCGCACGAGCGCGCGCTGGAAGGCGCGGGTGACGGTGGCGGCATCGAGGGCTGATCCGAGACTCGTGGTGAAGACGTAGCCCGCCTCCTGCCAGCGCGACCCGGCCACCAAACGTTCCATGCGCTGGCGGGTCCGATGCGCACGCAGGGTCGAGAGGGCGATCTCGGGCAGGACGAGCGTCCGGCGGCTGCGCTCGGTCTTGGGCTCCAAGAGCACCAGCTTGCCCTGCACCCGCGCGAGGGCATGCCGCACGTGCAGCCGGCGGGTCTCCAGATCGACGTCCTCCCAGCGCAGCCCTAGCAGCTCCCCCTGGCGCATCCCGGTGGCCAGCGCCGTGACGTACAGAGCTTCGAGCCGGTCGCCGGCCGCGGTTTCGAGCAGCTGGTGGGCCTGCTCGGGGGTGAGGGGTCGGATCTCGTGGTGGGGCACGCGTGGCGGATCGACCAGCCGGGCCACGTTGCGTGAGGCGAGGCCCCAGCGCTCGGCGGTCACCAGCGCTCGCCGCAGCACGGCACGGATGTGCATGACCCGCTTCGGGGAGAGCCCCGCAGCGAGCTTGGCGTCGAGGAACGTCTGCACCTCCATGGGGGTGAGCCTGGCCACCGCGATCCGGCCCAATCCGGGGATCAGATGGAGCGACACGATGTCGTCGTAGGTCGAGTAGGTGGAGTAGCGCAGCGTCGGCCTGGCGACCTCGTCGAGCCACTGGCGCAGGAAGGGCCCGAGCTTGCGGCGTTGGTCGGGGACCGCTCGGCGCTCGTCGCGCGCGCGGAGGAGCGGGAGCGAGCTTGGCGGCGACCTCGGCGCGGGTGTGGCCGATGACGAACTTGCGCACCCGTCGTCCGTTCTCGTAGCCCAGGTGGACCGCGCCCTCCCAGCGCCCGTCCTGGCGCTGGTAGATGGAGCCCTCGTTCGGCCCACGGCGGGTCATCGGGGCATCCCCCGCGGGACGTTCGGGGAAGGGGCGGCGAGGCGCTTGCGTCGTTCGCGCTGGGTGAAGCGGAAGCGCTCGCGATCGTTGCAGAAGCTCGATCGGCGGGCGTCGAGGGTGAGGAAGGGCTGGCCGCACTCGCGGCAGAAGGCCGCGCCCCTGTGGCCTTCGCTGACCCGCCGCAGTCCTTCGAGGAGCTGCAGGTAGACGGGCGCCAGCAGGGAGCGCCACCGGCGGTGCTCGTGTACCTCGAGCGGCCCGCCCCATTCCCAACGGGGGGCCTCGCCTTCGCGTTCCGGCGGAACGGCGCGACCCTCGCGGGCGCACCCAGACCTCGTGCGCCGCGGCCCTGCGGACATACGGGTCGAGCAGCCGTCGCTCGAGCTCGAGAAGCCCATGCCAGTCGGCGCTCAGCCGGCCGCCAGCATCTGAGGGTGCGGCGCCCAGCCGTCGATCTCATAGGCCTCGTCGTCCCACTGCTCGCCCAGGCGTCGCTCGGGACCCACAGGATCGGGACGGCTCGCGCTGGATGCGCTCCCAGGCGGCATGGGCTGTGGGCCACCAGTGCTCGGTGAACTGCCTGGGCGTGATGCGGCCGAGGTTCCACTCGAGCCGGCCGTGGTTCAGCACGTCCTCGAAGCGCGCGTACTGCTGCATGGGCGGCGTGATGCGCGCCTCGAGGTCGTGGCGCCGCCCAGCCAGAGCACGCTCGCCACGGGGGTCCGCGAGCGCAGGCTGCGACCAGGCTCGGGTCCCACCCTCCGTCGGGCCGCCAGCCGCGGCAGCGGAGGAACGGCTCGGTCGCGCTCCGCGCTCAGGCGGGCCAGCGCGAGGAGATGCCAGCGCACGTTGCGCTGCTGGCCAGACACGTCGGTCAGGCGCATCGTGGAAGCCGTCGTCATCGGTGGGCCAGTCGTGGCGCTCAGACTCCTCGTCGGGGAACAGGTGCGGCCAGATCGAGCACGCCATGCTGCGCGTACCACTGCTGCGCCTTGCGCGGGCGCTCGAAGTCGAACCGGGCGAAGGCCTCGGCGAGCAGGAGGCCCTCCTGGCGGTGCGCTCGAAGGGATCCCAGTCGCGACCGGCCGTGCTCGACCAACGATGTCCCCCGCCGTCGCCCTGACCGCTGTCGCTGCCCGCAGGATCGAGACCCAGGTCGGCAGGCGCAGGCACCCGACGCCAGCGAAGCGCGGCCGCAGGCTCATGGCATCTTCGTCGAGCGTGAAGTCATCGGCTGTTTCCTGTTGTGCGCGTCACTCGCGGGCTTAGAGTTTTCGCATGGTCCTCGGCAATCTATCAAGCTACCAATGACACGGAGAGCATGCCACAAGTGGCGACGCAAGGGAAGCCCGTGGACGCGGTGGACGGCGGGACGGGGCGCCTGCTCCGCATCGAGGAGATCGCCGACCGGCTGTCGGTGAGCCGCTCGATGGCCTGGAAGCTCATCGCGCTCGGGCAGATCCGCTCGCTGCGCATCGGCCGGTGCAGTCCGCGTCCGTCCCCAGGATCTCGAGGCCTTCATCGCCGACGCCGGCCGCGAGCGCTGACGGGAAGCCGGTGACGCCGTGAGCCGGGGACCGGGGCACATAAGATTGCCGCTCGACTTCGACGAGGACGAGGGGTGGGCCTCGATCGGTCCGATCGGGCAGGCGATGGCAGTCCGCGCGCTCGCCGCGTCGGCACGCAAGCTCACCGACGGCTACATCAGCGTGATCACCTACCGTCGGCTGGCCGTCGATGTGACGGGCCACCAGGCAACACAGGCGGCGACCGCCCTGGGGCGCATCGGCTTCTGGCAGCCTGTGGACGGCGGTGGCTGGCAGGTGGTTCGCTGGGAGCAGTACGCCTTCACGGCGGAACAGGTGGGAGAGTACCGCTCCTCGCAGGCGGAGAAGGCCAGCGCGGGCGGGTATGCCCGGACGGCTACGGCGACGCGTGACGGCCGTGGGCGGATGACGTCATCGACTGAACCCAAGTCCCAGCCCAGCATGCAGCCCGACGGGCTGGATGCCCACCGGCCCGTCCACCAGCCCGAGTCCAGCCCTGATACCGATACCGATGCCGATACCGGGTTCCGTCCCAGGGCCAGCGGCCCTAGGACAAGAAGAGACGAGTCGTTCTCTGATATCGGCGACGGGGAGGAACCGACCGAGACACGCTCGTTTGCCGGTGGATCGCCTGACGGAAGAAGCGAGGAAGATCTCTCTTCCGTCCCCCGGGCCGCTGGCCCGCCGGACGCCCCTCCCGGTATCGCCACTGGCGGGGGTATCGGGGACCACTGCCCCCGACCCGGTATCGCCGCCGCGGGGCGTCCGCGTGGGGCGGAGAGGGCGACGCTACGACCCGGCCTGGTCGAAGGCATCGGAGGCGTCGGTGTCCGGCTGGAAGACCGAGCGCTGCCAAGCGGCGCGCCAGGCCTGGGAAGCCCGTGGCTTCCGCAAGCCGCCCACCCAGAACCAGTGGCGGCTTCTCGAAGGCGTCAACGACCACGACCCAGCAGCCCTCGCGACGCTGATCCGCGACGCCCCGGCCGGGCAGTCAAACGAGATCGTGGGGTACGTCTTCGACCGGATCAACGCGGATGCTCGGCTGCACGGCTTCCTCGCCGCCGGACCGACCGCCGAGGGCAAGGCGCGCGAGCACCGCTGCCCTCCTGCAGCCGCGCGATGTCGCAGGGCTGGACCGGGCAGTACTTCTGCCTCTGGCATGGCCGGCCTGAGGCCGAAGCCGAAAGTGCGGCATCGTCGATGGGCGCCGACCAGGCCCCCGGGAGTTCTTCCGTCGACGTGGGCAGCCACGACGGCACGACGGCCAGTCCCGACGTCCGCGCCCCCGAAGCGCAAGAGGACCCTCCGCGTTGCGAGTGCGGCAAGACAAAGGTCGCCCGGCCGGACGGGCAGGGCTGGGTCTGCACCAACCCGTACGGGCATGACCGGTCTGGCGGTCGACCGGATGGCCGTCAGGATCGGGGAGGACCTCTCGCGCGTGGCATCGGACAGCGAGGCCCCGCCGTGAACGAGACCCCCGTCCGCGACCCGCGGGCTGCTGTTCTCGTGCGGTACCACGAGGCCTACCTTCGGCACCTCGATGGCATCGACCGCGGCGCGGACTCCGAGCGGCACCGCTTGGCCGCCTGGCTCCTTGAGCGTGCCGCACGTGGGGAGCGCGATGATCCGGCGTGTGGTCGTATGACTGGCCCGGCAACGTTCGCGAGCTCGAGAACATATCGAGCAGCTGCTCATAATGTGCCCCGATGATGTCATCGATACGGCGATCCTGCCGCCCAACCTGGTTTCGGCGAACCGGACGGTGGAATCCCAGATTCCTGAAAAGCTCACCGATGCGGGTCTCGACCTCAATGCGGTGGTGCGCGAACTCGAGGGCAAGCTCATCAACGAGGCGCTCAAGCAGACCGGAGGAAACAAGCAGGCGGCGGCGAAGCTGCTGGGGCTGAAGCGGACCACCTTCGCCGCGAAGCTCCGCAGATGCGGCGTGATAACCCCATCGACGAACGGCAACGGACCGGAGACCTAGGAAACGCGATGGACGCTGAGCAACCGGCAGTATCGCGCAAATCATGGTGGTCGACGATGACCCGGACACCGTCATCATTCTCGCGCGCTACCTCCAGCGTGAAGGCTTCGCGACCCTTGAAGCGTTATCGGGTCCGCAGTGTCTGAAACTCGTCGCCGAGCTTCACGTCGACGTAATCCTGCTCGATCTGATGATGCCGGGGATGGACGGCTTCGAGGTCGTATGCGCGCTCAAAAGCAATCCGAGCACCGCCGAGATTCCGATCATCATGATCACGGCGCGCGACGATATCGAATCCCGCGCCGAAGGGATGCGCGTCGGGGTGAGCGAGTTCCTCGCCAAGCCGGTTTTCCGCAAGCAGCTCGCCAACCGCATCAAGGCCCAGCTCGATACTGTCGCCACCGCGCGCTCGATCCAGGACGCGCTCAGCCGCATGGAGGTGTCCAGCAGCGGCGCCGACAAGAAGTAGCCCATCGCCATAGGTCGCAGGCGCAGCGTCCGGAAGGCATTGCCTCGGCCCGCGACCTTCGACTAGAGATATCAGGACTTCCTGCTATGTCGAGTTGGGGTCAAGGAGGCGCGTCATGAACGGCGACACCACACGGGGACCATCGCAACCGATTGCCGCTCTGACGTACCTATTAGGGTTCGTCACCGGGATCATCTTTCTATACCTGGAGCCCTACAATCAGGATGAGTTCGTCCGCTTTCATGCGCGCCAGTCGATCGGATTCTCGGTAGTGTGGTTCGCCGTCAACGTCATCTTCGGCGTATTCGTCGCCGTGCTGCCGCATCAAATCGGCGGGCTGTTCGGCTTCCTACAGGGACTCGTCAACCTGGGCTTCGCGATCTTCTGGCTGTTCCTGATGTACAAGGCGTACTCGGGCGAGCGCTATCGGATCCCCGAACTCTCCGATGTGATCGAACAGGTTGCCGGGCCCAACGCCTGATTACTTCGCGGCCTTGCTCGCAGCTATGGCTCCATCTTCGGCGTCGGAGGACTCCTCCGGCGGAGGTGACGCCGGCTGGATATTAGGGATTCCCGAGATCACCAGCTTGAGGCTGGGCTCGCGCGCGATCACATCGAGCAGCCGGCGCGAGACTTCGTCAGCGGTCTGCACCGCGCTGCGCGTTTCAGCAGGATAACGAATCGTGATTTGCAGTCCGTCTCGGGTGAAGCTGCAGCCGTGCCTGCGGTTTGGGCGAATCGATCGCCATGTTGAGGGAAAGCTCGGCCTCGATGTACTGGCGCTGGATGGTCTCGCGGTAGCGCGCGAAGACCTCGTCGACCGCCTCGAGCAGGCGTTTTTCCGCGAGACGATAGTCGCAGTCGGGCGACAGCGTCAGCGTGATCTCGTTCCATACGAAGTTAGTGTCGGGGATCTGTTTGAAGAAGTTTCCGCTCGGC
>CAVWXU010000003.1:0-28679 GCA_963759135.1 uncultured Chloroflexia bacterium
GCGGATTTGGCCACGGCACGCTCGGCTCAGCGCAGCCCTGCCGGCCCGCATTCTACCGACATCGGCGCCTTGGTCGCCAACCTGTCACCTGGCTCGCCAACCTGTCGTCCTTGACCAGGCCCTCGATCCCGATGGCCGGTGCGGCCAGGGTCATGCGCCGCCGGCTGGCGCACCGTGCCGCCCGACCAGCCGGGCCAGGTAGCCCGGCAAGTCCGCGGCCACGCCGTCCACGCCGACGCGAGACGGAGCGCCCCAGGGTCGTCTCGACGGGAATCACGCCCGCCCACACCGGCAGCAGGAGGTCACGCGGGTCATCCGCCGGCGGCCCCGTTCGAACCTTCGCCGACGCCTCCTCGATTGGGACGGCCACGACGTGTGTCTGTCGCAGCTCCAGCCGGCTCGGGCGGCGGGCGTCGTCCCAGCGTCCCGGAGCCACGTGCTCGACGATCGCGCGGAGGCCGGCGAGCTTTTCGATCGGGTCGCGGACCAGGCGGGCGGTCCCCGAGCACCACGGCGGAGCGATAGTTCAGCGAATGGTGGAACGACGAGCGCGCCATCACGAGGCCGTCCAGCAGCGTCGCCTCCACACACGCCGGCGCCCCGTGGCCGAGATGCCGGATGAGGCGGGTCGCGGGCAGGCCTGGCAGGAACAGCGTGTCCCCGACTCGCCCGTGCAGCATCGGGATGACGAAGGGCGTGCCGTCGATCGCAAAGCCCACGTGGCTGACAAGAGCCTCGTCGAGTATCGCGTACACCACCGCGCGCTCGTACGAAGCGCGGTCGGCGCGCCGCACTTCGGTCCTGGGCGTAACAGCGAACGCGCCGTGCCGGCGGCTCCGCCGGCGTGCCCTCCACTGGCTCGGGCAGGGATGCGCGCCTCGCCCTGCCTCACGCGCGGGGTCACCCGCGCCGAGGCGCGGGTGCTGTGTCCCGCCCGGGCCGTCGAGCCGGTGTCGCGGACCCCCAATGTCGCCCTCCCCTGTCGCCTGCGCACGCCGGATCGACGAAGGCTGCCCGGCCTATGCTACTCCGGCCTCCAGGCCGTCCCGTGGCTCGAGCGGCCAACCAACAGCTGCAGCCAGGCGTCCAGTGGTGCGGGCGGGGGCGCCGGAGAGGGCTCTGCGCCGAGCGGGGTGATCGATGGCGGCGCCGGCGCGCCCGGCTGGAGGGCGAACACCTGCTCGCTCGACTTGCCGTAGCCGTACGCGCGCGCCTCGAGGGCGAGGAACGCCGGAGACTGGATGACGGAGAGCTCGGCTTGACGATCGGCAACCTGCTGTGAGAGCGCGGCGTCCTGCGTACGGAGCATCGCGGCCTGTGCCGCCACCTCGTTCGACTGCGAGATGGCCCGACCGAACACCAGGACGAGCCACGCCGCCAGGAGGGCGGCGCCGACGAGTGTCAGGGTCCGCCGATCCAGGCCCGCGATCCCCAGGCGCGGTGCGCGGCCTGCCCCTGCGAGGCCTGCGGCTGCGGGCCCTGCGGCTGCGTGGCCTGCCCATGCGTGCCCTGCCCATGCGCAAGGCCGGCACGGGTGGTCGACCCACCAGGGGCGTCGACCATCGCTCCGAAGCCGGTGCGCTGCTCGCCGAGCCGAGCGCGGTCGGGCTGGCTGGCCGGATCGTCGGATCGCATCGAGCGCACCGTAGCTGCGCCGGCGAACGGTGTCAAGCCGGCCCGAGGGCGGTGTGGACGGCGCGAGGTGCGGCCGCAAAGCCGCGGCAGGCGTCTCGCGCAACGGATAGCGGCCAACGAGACGACGGATTGTGGCCGTTGCGCCCCCTGCTACACTGCCCCAACAGAACAGGCGTTCGATTGGAGACGTGCGACCCAGGACCCCTGGTCTCCATCCCGGACGCCTGGCCGGAGACGTCTCAACGGGAGGCAGCATGCGGCTGTACGCACCCACACCCTTGACGGAAGTCCTGGAGCCGGCTGCTCGACGACCGCGTCGTCGCGCGATCCGTGGTGGCGCACGGGTCGTCCCGGCCGCGGACGCCCGCTTCGCCCAGCTCCCCGACTGGGTCGATCCCCGCATCGCCTCGGGCCTCGCCGCACGGGGGCTCGGTCGCCTGTGGACCCACCAGGCAACGGCCGCGGACGCCCTGCACGCCGGGCGGGACGTCGTGGTGGTGACTCCGACGGCGTCGGGCAAGACGCTCTGCTACAACCTGCCGGTGCTGCAGGCGGTGGCGGACGATCCGGCCGCCCGCGCGCTCTACCTGTTCCCGACCAAGGCCCTCGGCCAGGACCAGGGGCCGCCTTCCGCGAGCTGGCCGCGGCCTCCGGCCTGGACGTCGCCTGCGCGACCTACGACGGCGATACGCCGGCCCCGGTCCGCTGAACGTCCGGTCGGCCGGGCAGGTCGTGGTGACCAACCCGGACATGCTGCACGCGGCCATCCTTCCCCATCACACCAAGTGGTTCCAGCTGTTCGAGCAGCTGCGGTACGTGGTGATCGACGAGCTGCACACGTATCGCGGCGTCTTCGGGAGCCACGTCGCGAACGTCCTGCGCCGCCTCCTGCGCGTATGCGAGCACTACGGCACGCGACCCGTGATCGCCTGCTCGTCGGCGACGATCGGCAACCCAGCCGAGCTCGCGCGGCTGCTGACCGGCCGCGAGTCGCTCTGCATCGACGAGAGCGGAGCGCCAGCGGGCGAGCGGCACGTCCTGGTGCTGGACCCCCCGCTGCTGGATCCGGCGCTGGGTGCGCGCGCCAGCTCGTTCGCGCTCGCAGAGCGGGTCGCCCTGGCGCTCCTGCGCTCCGGGCACCAGACCATCGTCTTCGGTCGTTCACGTGTCAGCGTCGAGCTGCTGCTCACGGCCCTGCGCGACGCGATGCGGGAGGGCCGCGGCCCGGGCGACCGGGTGCGGGGCTACCGCGGCGGGTACCTCCCGTCCGAGCGCCGCGCGATCGAGCGGGGCCTGCGCTCCGGCGAGCTGCTGGGCGTGGTCAGCACGAACGCGCTCGAGCTCGGTGTCGACGTGGGCGGGCTCGACGCATCGGTGCTCGTCGGCTACCCCGGGTCGATCGCGGCCACACGCCAGCAGATGGGGCGCGCCGGCCGGCGGCAGGACGTCAGCGCATCGGTGCTGGTCGCCGGCGGGGGCGCCGTGGACCAGTACGTTGCCACCCACCCGGAGTACGTGCTCGACCGTACGCCCGAGGAGGCCCGCCTCGACCCGGACAACCTGCACGTCCTGCTCGCGCATCTTCGGGCGGCGGCATTCGAACTCCCGTTCCGGAACGGCGAGCGGTTCGGCCCCGAGCCCGCGGACGATCTCCTCGCGTTCCTCGGCGAGGAGGGGCACGTGCGGCAGGCCGACGACGGGCGCTGGTACTGGGCCAGCGAGAATTTCCCCGCGAGCGAGATCTCGCTGCGCAGCGCCGCGGACGAAAACGTCGTCATCATCGACACCACCGGCGACCGGCCACGCGTGATCGGCGAGGTCGACCTGTTTGCCGCGCCGACGCTCGTCCACGAAGACGCCATCTACCTGCACGAGTCGCTCCAGTACCACGTGGACCGTCTCGACTGGGACGAGCGGAAGGCGTACGTGCGGCGCGTCGACGTCGACCACTACACGCAGGCGGACCTGGCCGTGACGCTGAAGCCGCTCGAAACGTTCGCCGCTGCAGAGGCGGCGGCCGGGGAGCGCGCCCATGGCGAGGTCATGGTCAGCTCCCTCGCGACCGTCTACAAGAAGCTTCGGCTCCAGACGAACGAAAACCTCGGCTGGGGGCGCATTCACCTCCCCGAGATCGAGCTCCACACCACCGCGTACTGGATCGCACTCGACGCTTCCCGATTCAGCGCCTGGGCCCGGCACGACCTCGACGTCGGCCTGGTCGGGGCTGGTCGGGCGCTCCAGGCGGTGGCGAGCGTCCTCCTGATGAGCGACGCGCACGACCTGGGAATGGTCGCCCAGGTCCGCTCGCCGCACCTGGGCCGGCCGGTCGTCTACCTCTACGAGGGCGTGCCCGGCGGGGTGGGACTGGCGCCACGGCTGTTCGAGCGGCACACGGAGCTCGTGGCGGGCGCCTTCGACCTGGTGAACGCGTGCCGCTGCGACGCTGGCTGCCCGGCATGCACCGGCCCGCGGCTCGAAACCGGCGGAGACGGCAAGCGGCTGGCCCTGCGGCTGCTTGCCGACCTGTCCGGCGTGGCGAGCGCAGGCGCATCCGGCACCGAGGGGTCTGGCGCGATCCTGGCCCCGACGGCCGTGGAGACGTGACACCCGAGCTGGCATCTGCCAATCCGACGCTGCGGGCCATGGATCTCGACGCGCGTCCACCCGCGGCCGTGTCGGGCGCGTCCGGAACGGACCTCGCTGCTCGCCTCGCGCGTTTCCGGGCCGCCGAGGGTCGAGCAACTCGGCCGGACAAGTTGCCGGCCATCCCCGTCGCTTTCCCTGCACGCCCCGCGAGCGCGCTGGCCCGCGGACCGGACCGGGCGACCAGGCTCGCGGAGGCGCTCGGCGGCGTAGTGGAACGCCGCGCGGACGGCCGGGTCGTGCGGGTCGTCGCGTCCCACCACCTGCCGCTCGCGTTCGAGCGGCTCGCAGGCCTCCCCTATCCCGTCGATCCGGCGCATCCGCTGGTGTGCCTCGACACGGAGACGACCGGCCTTGGCACGGCCGCCGGCACGGTCGCGTTCCTGGTCGGGCTGGGTACGTGGGATGGCGAGCGCTTCGACGTGCAGCAACTGCTGCTGCCGGACCAGCCGGACGAGCCCGCGTTCCTCGCCGCCGTGCGGGCCGCGATCCCGCCGGACGCCTGGCTCATCACGTACAACGGGCGCGGGTTCGACTGGCCCCTCCTGGTGACCCGCTTCCGGCTCCATCGCTCCCAGGCTCCGGAGCACGCCGGCCACCTCGACCTGCTGCCGGTCGCACGCCAGCTCTGGCGGCATCGCCTCGGCGACGCCCGCCTGGCAACCGTGGAACGAGGCGTGGCCGGCGTCCAGCGTCACAACGACCTCACCGGCGCCCTCGTCCCGGCGCGATACCTGGAGTTCCTTCGCACAGGGTCGGCTGAGCCGCTGCGCGCGGTCGCCGATCACAACCGGCAGGACGTCGTCTCGCTCGGGCTCCTGCTCGCGCACCTGGCCGGGCCGCTCGCAGACCCGTCCTCGCGCGCGTTCGAGCCTGCGGGGGACGTGGCGGCACTGGGTCGCGCATATGCGCGACGGCGTCGTTTCGCGGAGGCGCTGGCCTGCTGCGACCTGGCCGTCGCGAACGCTGCCGACGAGCGCCAGAAGGAGACGCTGGCCGTCGAGCGAGCGCGCGTGCTGCGGCTCGCCGGCCGCCACGAGGACTCGGCCGACGCGTGGCGTGAGATCGCAGATGCCCACGGCGGGTTCGCCGCCGTCGCCTGGGTGCAGCTCGCCAAGCACCTCGAGCACGTGCGCCGGGATCCGGCAGCCGCCCTCGCCGCCACGGACCGGGCGTCGGCGCTGGTGGACCGGCACGCTGCGCTGGGGCACCTGCCGCGGGGCGTGACCTGCCGCCGGGGCGTGACCTGCCGCGCCTGCAGCACGATCTCGCCCGCCGGCGCGCGCGGCTTCGGCGCCGCCTCGCGGGCCTCACCCGCCGGCCGGGACCTCACGCAGCCGGCGGCGAACGCCCGGCAGATCCGGCACGCCTCTGAGCCCCACGTCCTCCACGGAGAGCGATGCCGCTGCGGCGGCGAACCGCAGGGCCGACCGCCCGCTCGCCCGCTGGGGGCCGAGCACGAGCCGCGCAGCGACCAGAGCGGCAAGGAACACGTCCCCGGCTCCGGTCGCGTCCGCCTCGCGACGCGCCGGGATGGCCGGCCACCGCCTCGCAATGACCGACCCGTCGGGCGCTCGGCGCAGGAACACGCCACCGGACCGACCCGCCGTGACCGCGAGTTCCTGGCCGGCCCGCGCGAGCAGGCGCTCCAGGCTCTCCGCGTCACGCACCGACGGCAGGTCCTCCCGGCTGACCACCGCCACGTCTGCGCGCGCCTGAAGCGGCCCGAGCCACGGGGGGAGACGCCCCACCAGTTCACCCGCCGCGAGGTCCCGCAGCAGCCCCTGCCATCCCAGCCCGACTACCGCACCGGCGGCCGGCGCCTGAGCCCACTCGGGACCGAGCTCCCCCGCCACTGGCGCGAATAGAAACGCCGGGGCGGCGCGCCACGCGGCGGGCAGGGCCGCCATGGGCAGCGGCTCGGACGTCTCGTGACAGACTTGCGACCGTCCTGCCGGGGTGCCGCGGTTCTCGAAGACGGGCCCGCGCTCGAGCTGGGCGATGACCACCTGGACACCGGCGGCGGCGAGCGTCGCCGGCTCTCCCGCGTCCCGCGCGGCGCGGTCGAGGCCCACCAGCGCGCCGACGCGCATCCCAAGCCGGGCGAGCAGCAGCGCGCCGTACGCGACGCCACCGCCCAGCCGCCACCCGCTGGGCTCCGTCGGATCGACGTCGCGGGTGGCCGCTCCAACCACCACGACGCTGGGTGTCAGAGAGCCGCGAGCCACGCCGCGCGTCCATGCCGGCGGAGGCCGACCGGCGGCATCTCTATACTCGCGTGGGTGTGGCCCACAGGGGAGGAAGCGTGTACTTCTACGAGCTCCACGAGAGCGACGACGACCTCTTCACGGACGCGCTGCTGACCCACGACGAGGAGTTCTCGCAGGACGAGTTCTTCGAACTCGTGCAGGAGGCGCGCCGACACGTCCAGGACACCTTCGAGGAGGATACCCTGGTGGAGGCCGTCGCCCGCGAGCTTGAGCGCACGCTGGGCTTCACCTACGTCAGCGACGCACTGCTGGTTGCCGCGGTGAACGTGTCGCGGATCGAGGACGAGAACTACCTCGCGGCGGTCGGAGAACGACGAGGGCGACGACGAGGGGCCGGACGAGAGGACGACGACGGCGACCTCGACGCCGGGGACGGCGGATTCCGCACCGTGATCGTGGACCTGGAGCGCGAGCGCCTGGACTGACGGCTCCGAGTTCAGACGTTGAACAGGATCTCGATCACGTCTCCGTCGCGCACTCGGTAGGTTCGACCCTCCGAGCGCAGCCGGCCGGCCTTGCGGGCCTCGGCGGTCGAGCCCAGTCGCACGAGGTCCTCGAACGTCACGACCTCTGCGCGGATGAACCCGCGGGCCAGGTCGGAATGGATCGCGCCGGCGGCGTCGACGGCCGTTGCGCCCTCCG
Organism: uncultured Chloroflexia bacterium; assembly: GCA_963759135.1. GTDB lineage: Bacteria > Chloroflexota > Limnocylindria > Limnocylindrales > CSP1-4 > JAJYNJ01. The sequence continues at coordinate 7,191 of CAVWXU010000003.1, forward strand.
GGATCGTCCACGCGCGGGTCTCGTCGGGTCCCGCGGTGAAGAAGCTGATCAACCCGAGCAGCCGGTACGACAGGCGGATGACCCGATCGAGGCTGGACTCGCGCAGCCCCAGCTCCGCCATGAAGATCGCGGCGTCGTCCGCCTCGAGCTCGCCGATCTCCATCTCGACCTTGGCGGACATCGCGTCCACCAGCGTGTGCCGGTGCACGTAGCGGCCCTCGATCTGGGCGACGATGGCCGGCTCGCGGGGGAGGTCGGCCTCCCCGATGTTGAGCAGGACCAGGACCGGCTTTTCCGTCAGGAACCGGAACCCCCGCAGGACTCGTGACTCGTCCGCGTCCAGGTCCATGTCGCGGATGGGCGTGCCGCCCTGCAGTCCCGGCAGCAGCCGCTCCAGGACCGCGAGCTCGCGGTCGTTCGCCTCGCGCTCCAACGGCGTCCCGTGATGCCCCTGCGCGCGGAGGCGCTCGACCCGCTTCTCCATCACCGACAGGTCGGCCAGGACCAGCTCGAGGTCCAGGCGCTCGATGTCCCGCCAGGCGTCGACCGTCCCGTCGGGATGGGGAACTGCGGGATCGTCGAACGCCCGGACGACGTGCAGCAGCGCGTCGGCGGTGCGCAGACGGGCCAGCTGGTCCGGGGGCATGTCGTTCGCCCCGCTGCCGCCTTCGTCCGTCCGCGGCGGCGCGGGCAGGTCGACGTACGTGACGTCGGCATGCACCTCGCGCTTGGGGTGGAACATCGCGGTCAGGCGCGTGAGGCGCTCGTCCGGCACCTTGACCACGCCGACGTTGACCACGGCTCCACCGTAGCCGCCGGTCTGGGCGTGGCCACCGGCGAGCGTGTTGAAGACGGTGGACTTGCCCGCCCTCGCCAGCCCCACGATCGCGATCTGCACGCCTTCAGCGTAGCGGCTCCGTCCGGCCCGCGACGGCCCGGGCGTCAGGCCGCGCTGCCGCGGTCAGTGCGCTGCGGAGTCCGTGTCCGCCGCCTGGGTACGCCGCGGTCAGTGCGCGGCCTCAGTACCCCGCGGCCGGGTCGACCACGTTGCGGAGCGGCTCGCCACGCCCGAAACGCTCGAGGTTGGAGGCGAACACCTCGATGCTCCGGCCCCTGACGCGCCTGCTCGACCAGCTCGTCTGCGGCGTGACGATGGCGTGCGGCAGCCCGTAGAACGGCGACGTCGGAGGGAGCGGTTCTTCGCGGAAGGTGTCGAGGACGGCGCCACCGAGGCGCCCGCGCCGCAGGGCGCGCAGCAGCGCTGCCTCGTCGACAAGGCGACCTCGCGCGACGTTGATCAGCCAGGCCCCGGGCTTCATGGCGGCCAGCGCCCGCTCGTCGATGACGGCCTCCGTTCCCGCGACGACGGGTACGGCAAGGACGACGAAGTCACTCGCGCCGAGCATGTCGAGCAGGCCGGATGGCGGCAGGACCAGGTCGGCGCGGGGCGGCACCGGGAGCGGCTCCTCGTCGACATCGGCGGCGGCGGAGACTCCCCGCTCGGGGTGACGCCGGAGCGCGATCACGCGGGCCCCGAACACCGTGGCGTACGAGGCGACCGCTCGCCCGATCGATCCGAACCCCACGATGCCCACCGTCGCGTCCCGCAGCTCGCCGCCCTCCAGCGGCTGCCACGTGCGCTCCCGCTGGAGTTCGATCAGCTCAGGCAGCCGTCGCCCGATCGCGAGCATCATCATCAGCACGTACTCGGCGATGGGCCGGCTGAAGACGCCACGGCCGTTGGTGACGACGATCCCGCGCTCCAGCGTGACCTTCGTCAGGACGCGCTCGACCCCCACGGACGCGGAATGGATCCATGCCATCCGCGGGGCCCGGGCGAGCAGCCGGTCGAGGGTGTCGCCGTCCAGGCCAGTCCCGCGGAGCAGCACCTCCACGTCGTCGAGCCTGCCGTCCGCCGTGCCATCGGCCGCGACATGGACGAGCCGGGCGGCGGGTGCGGCGGCGGCGATGCGGGCCAGGTCGTCCGGGCCGTAGCGCGTCCAGGGGATGGGACCCAGGGCGACCCCGGTGGGGGTGCCCGTTCGACGGACCGCGCCCTCGGCCTGCCCGTGCGTCACGGGGCGGAACCGTCGGGTGCACCCACCACGCGGCGCACCCACAGCCGCGGGTCGTCGAGCTCGACCTCCGTGGGAAGCGATTCGGGGCCGTCCCACAGGTGGCCGACCGCCTCGGCGCCGCCCGCCTCCGCGACCCCGGCGACGAAACGCTCGCCCCGGCGGTACTGCGCGAGCTTGAGGTCCATCCCCATCACGCGGGACACGATCCCGTCGAGGCCCCGGCGCGGCTGTCCCCGTCGCTCCTCGAACCGCTCGCGCAGCATCCTGACGTCGGGCAGGAACGCAGCGCCCACGCGGTCCATGACCCAGTCCCCGAACCCCTCGAGCAGGCTCATCACGGCCTGCGTCTCGCGGAACAGGCGGCGCTGCTCGGGCTCGAGCAGGCCCTCCAGCAGGCCCGCGCCGCCCCGGTTCCTCCATCGCCGAACGAGGCGCCCGAGCCCCTCGACGCTGAGCAGGCGGGCGTCGTCGATGAATCCGGCCATCTGCCGCTCCAGGCGTTCCGCGAGGTACGGCCGCAGCCACGGGTGAGCCTCGAACTCGAACGCATGCGTGGTCTCATGGAGCGCGACCCACACGCGGAAGTCGTCGAGGGGCACCCGCAGCGCCTCGGCGGTCGCACGGATGTTCTCCTCCACGAAGAGCAGCTGCCCGGGTCGCGCCTCGGCGGACAGCAGCGCGATGTCGTACTGGCCCAGCACCCGGGTCGACAGGTAGGCCAGCACGAACGCGACCTGTTGCGTGGCCACGGTGCGGTTGGCGAGCGCGGCGAGCCCCTCGCCGAGGTTTCCGTTCCGGGGGGCGAGCCGGTCGCCGAGCGCAGCCTCGATGTGGCCGTACAGCTGGCGGAAGACGACCAGGTTCGCGCTGGCCCATTGGGCACGGCTCACTGCGGCGTGCCGCTCGACGACGCCGGGCAGCGGCGTGCCGAGCTCGGCCTCCAGCGCGGGCACGATTCGCCGCATCGCGGCGACGTACATGTCGGCGGAGCGCGCGATCTCGGCCTGGTCGAGGGCACCCGGGAAGCGCGCCAGCCGGCCCGCAGCCAGGCGTTCTGCCCGCGCCCAGTCGACCAGTCCCGCGCGGGCGGTTCGCTGCACGTGCCGGTTCAGCCACGCCGCGCCGATGCCCGCCGCGGCGCCAACCACGACCCCCGCCTGCCACCGCCGATCCCGCATCGACGTCGCGCCCTTCACGCGGCCTCCGGGACGACGACCGGCTCCACGGCCGCGAACTCCGTTCCGAACAGCAGTCGCGCGGTGTTCCGGAAACGCCCCACGTCGCCGGTCGTGAGCTGCACGTGCGCTGGCAGCGCGCCGAGGGGGGCACGGAGCTCGTTCACCGCCAGCAACTCGGCGACGACGCTGGCGGTCGCGAGGGCCGAGTCGATCACGGCCACGCCGTCGCCAACGACGGTCCGGATCACGTCCGCCAGCAGCGGGTAGTGCGTGCATCCGAGCAGGAGCGTGTCGATCCGGGCGCCGAGCGGCAGCGGGAAGACCCACTCCCCGGCGGCGTCGCGGCTGCCGAGCAGCGGCGCCAGTCCGCGCCTCACTGCGTCGTCCACGTCGGGGCCGCGGAGCCGGCCGGCCTCCACGAGCGGCACGAACTCCGGCGTGGCGTGCTCGTACACCTCCACGAATGGGTTCTCGTCCTTGATCGCCTGGAAGTAGGCGTGGGAGCGGATCGTGGCCGGCGTGGCGATGACACCGACGCTGCGGGTCCGGGTGGCGAGCGCCGCGGCGGTGGCTCCAGGGCGCACGACGCCGACGATCGGCACGTCGTAGCGCCGGCGCAGGTCCGGCAGCGCGACCGACGTCGAGGTGTTGCACGCGACGACGATCGCCTTGACGTCGCGCCGCACCAGCTCGTCGAGGCACTCTGCGCTGAACCGCCGGACCTCCTCGTCGCTCCGCGTCCCGTACGGCGCCCGGTCGTTGTCGCCCAGGTACACGGTCAATTCATCCGGCAGTCGCCGCACCACCTCGCGGAGCACCGTGAGCCCGCCCACGCCGGAGTCGAACAGCCCGATCGGCCGGCCGTCCGCCACGGCTCAGGCCCGGGCGACGGCCAGACGGCGCGAGGGCATCAGCCCCTCCGCCATCCGTCGCACGTCGGCGCTGATCTCCGCGTCGGGCGTCGCCAGGACGAATGGCACGCCCTGGTTGTTCGCCTCGGTGACGAGGCGGCCATCGCTGACGATGGTGTGGTCCGGCTCGCGGCCGATCGCTGTGCGCACCGCGCCGGGGTCGAGGCCGCCGGACCAGTCCGCCCGGTTCAGGACGTACTGGATCTTCGAGGCCGGGTACCCGATTGCCCGGAACGTCTCGCCCACCGAGACGGTATTCCGGAGCGTCGTCGAGTCGTACGTCACCACCTGCAGGACCACGTCCGACGCGTCGAGGAAGGCCAGCGTCAGGTCGCCGAGGCCCGTTGGCAAATCGACCACGCTCGCGTCGTACACGCGCCGCAGGAGCGAGAGCACCTTCTCCACGTCGCGCGCCGTCACCATGTCCGCCATCTCGATCCGCGGCGGCGCCAGCAGGATGTCGATCCCGGAGGGATCGCGCCAGAGGACGTCTGCCAGGTCGGACTCCTGGATCCGGTCCGTCGGGAGGTCGAGGATCGACGGCGCGTCCGCCGCGACCTTCAGCAGCGCCCGCAGGTCGCCGAACTGGAGGCTGCCGTCGATCAGCACCGTGCGCACGCCCATGTGCTGCTGCAGCGCCACGGCGAGGTTGAGCGCGAGAGTCGTCTTGCCGACACCGCCCTTGGGGGCGAAGACGCCGATCACCATCGCCGACGCGGATGGGTCCCGGTCCCGCTGTGCCTGGAACGCGCTCTGGAGCAGCGTGATCAGTTCGTAGCCGGTGAACGGCATCGCCAGCACCGCGTCGATGCCGCGGTCCGGGGCCGCGGCGACGGGGCGCTGCGGCACGGTGATGACGACGATCGCCGGCGGCAGGCCCGCGTGGCGAAGCTGCGCGGCCAGGTCGAGCCCGCCGATCCGACCCTGGAGCAGCGCGTCCACCACGACCACGTCGGGGCGCTGCTGCACCACCTGGTTCATCACGTCGCGTCCGTCCCGAAGAATGTCCAGGAGCTTGACTCGCGGGCTGGCGCTCACGAGCCCACGCATGTACTGGGCGACCTGCGGCACGTCCTCGACGACGAGCAGTCGGATCTGGTCCGTGGGCACCTCCCGACTATACCAAGCCGCCGATCAGCACCATGCGCGGCGACCCGGGTCCAAAGGGCCCCAGCTCGTGGTCGCCTCCGAGCTGGTCGATCTCGAGCCCAGCATCGGTGGCGGCGCGGATCAGCTCCGATGCGCTCGCCAGGTACAGGACATCACGCCGCAGGTGGCGCGTCACCGGCCCGCCCTCGGGCGCCGACGAGTCGAACATCGAGGTCAGCTCGAGCCGCCGCGTGGCGGCGTCGTACACGGCGCTGGCCAGCTTGGCGACCCGCAGCCCCGACTCCGGGTCGTCGCGAACCCACTCGAGCACGACGCGGCCGTCGTACATGGCGAGGTCCTCGACCGACGGCAGCCAGGCGTCGACCACGGCGAGGCCTCCTCGGCGCAGGTGGCGCGCCATGACCCGGATCGCGGCCTGCTGGCGGGCCACGTCCCCGAGCAGGAAGCACGAGTTGAGGGCGAGGATCGCAAGGCCGAAGCGCGACTCGAGCGCGAGGTCGAAGAGGTCGCCTTCTATCAGCTCGAGGCGGCCACCCGGTCTCACGTGGCGGGCCCGCCGCTCGGCGGCCCAGCGGAGACGGGCGCGCGCAAGCATGGCCGGGTCGTGGTCGACGGCAACGACCTCCAGCCCCCCGGCGGCGAGCGGAACGGCCAGGCGCCCGGTTCCGGCTGCCAGCTCGAGGACCGGACCGCCAACGCGAGCGGCCAGCGCGCGGTACAGGTCGAGATCGCCGGCTTCATCGCCCAGGTCCAGGTCGTACCAGCGGGCAAGCGCGTCGCCCTGACTCACCTGTCTGCTTCCCGGAACTCGCGCCAGGCGCGCTCGACAAGGTCCGGGTCCGCCAGAAGTTCGTAGGCGACCTGCGCGGCAACGGTTGCCGCGATCATGGTCACCTCGTCGGCGCGGGGCGTGCGTGCCGCGTCGCGGAACTCGATCGAGTGTCCCGGAACGCCCGGATCGCAGATCGCGAGCGACGGATGGATGGCGGGCAGAACGAGGCTGACGTTCCCCATGTCCGAGCTGCCCATGTTCGGCGTCGGCGGGCCCTCGCGCATGCCGTACGGCTCGAGGTTAGCCAGGTACCGCTCGCCCAGCACCCGGTTATGCCGCATGCTGTCCGAGCGGCCCGAGAACGCCACCTCCACGGCACACCCGGTGGCGAGCCCGGCGGCCTCGCAGAGCTCGCGGAACCGGGGCAGCAGTGTCTCGAAGTAGACCTGGTCGGCCGCGCGGACCATGAACCGGGCGACGCCGCGGTCCGGGATGATGTTCGCCGCCGACCCGCCTTCCAGGATGATCCCGTGGACGCGGGCATCCGGGCGCAGCTGCTGACGCCACAGACCGACCGAGTTGAACAGCAGGACGAGAGCGTCGAGAGCGTTCCGACCCTCCCACGGCTCCGACGCGGCGTGAGAAGCCCGGCCGAGGAACGTCACGTCCACGTCCTCGCTGGCGAGCAGCCGGGCCTCGATCAGCGTCAGGTCGCTCGGGTGGAACAGCAGGGCCGCGTCGATGCCGTCGAACAGGCCGTCGTCGAGCATGCACTGCTTGCCCGACCCGCGCTCCTCCGCCGGCGTGCCGAGGAACACGACCTGTCCGGCGACCTCGTCCGCCACCGCCGCGAGGCCGATCGCTGCCCCGACGCCGCTGGCTGCCATGGTGTTGTGGCCGCACGCGTGGCCGATGCCCGGCAGCGCATCGTACTCTGCGAGGATGGCCACGCGGCCGCCGGTGCCGTGCCCTCCGCAGCTCAGGACGCCGCGGACCGCCGTTTCCAGACGGCCGGCCGGGTGCTGCACGACGTAACCGCGCCGCGCGATCGCCTCGGCCACCCAGGTCGCGGCCCTGCGCTCCTCGAAGGCGGGCTCGGGATTGGCGTGGATACGATGCGACAGGTCCAGGATCTCGTCGCGCGCTCCTTCGACTGCAGAGGCGATGCGCGATTTCGCTTCGACGTGCGGGTCTGCCGGGCGGACGGCCGTGAGGTGCACGAACCAACCTCCACTTCCTGGTGCTGCAGATCGTAGTCCGGCAACACCGGCGCGTCCCATCAGTACCGGCCTGCGGCGCACGCGGCCGGCCGGAACCGCGGCCGCCCACGCGGGCAGCTGGATCTCAGCGCTGGGTGCTCAGGCTGACCTCGACGAAGATCACCATCACGATCACGAACAGCGCGACCGGCGTACTGAAGGCGTGCTGGGTCCGGAGAGCCACGAGCAGCGCCACCACGACACCCGCCCAGGCGCCGCGCCGCGCCGCTCGCGTCCAGTCGCCCTTGTAGGCGATGCGCCGGTGCCTGCTGAAGACGGCCAGCCAGGCGAGCGGGACGGCAGTCATGCCGGATGCCAGGCCGATGAGCAGCGCGCCGGCCAGCTGCACCTCGACCCGGCCGGTCGGGGAGACCTGGGTCAGGAGCGCGGCAACCGCCAGCCAGCACACGCTCGCGGCGACGATCAGCACGATGGCGGCGATGCGGTCGCGGTGTTGCACGGCGCTCCTGTCGATGTCCGGACGGCCGCCGGCAGCGTGATCGGCTCCCGGGCGCGTGGAGTCTACCGGTGGCGCCACCGCCGCGAGCGCCACGCCGGGGGCCGGGGGAGCCTGGCCGGATCACGCCAGGGGGCCGCACTGACCGGGCCGAGCCGACCGACCGGGGGCCGCGCCACTGGACCGAGCGGGGCCGCGCCACTGGGCCGAGCGGCCCGGCCGGCGCCGGCCCGAGGCCAGCCGGGGCGTGTCCCCGCGGCCGGCGGGACGTCACGAGGCGCTCGACGGGCAGATCTGCCGATACGAGCAGAAGCGGCACGAGACGGCGTCTGGCCGCGCGGTGAACTCCCCGGCCCTGATCCCGGCGGCGGCCTCGCCCACCCTTCGCGACGCCCTCGCAAGGCGCGTCGGGTCAGGCTGGACGCTGCCCACGAGACCGGAGTCGAGGAAGGCGAGCTCCGTCGCGGCGGGGAGCTCCCCTTCCCGGGCCCGCCAGGCCATCGCGTACAGCGCAAGCTGCAGCGAGTCCCGCGCACGCTCGCGTGCGCGCCGCAGGTCCCGCACGTCGCTCGACTTGAAGTCCGTGATGACCACGCCCCGCGGCCCGTCGTCGATCCGGTCGAACCGGCCCTGCAGCCGGATGCCGTCGAGCGAGACGGAGAATGGCTCCTCGACCGCAAGGGGACGCCGATCCGACCGCAGCGCGACCTCCCTGAAGCGCACCAGCGCTGCCCGGCCGGCAGCCGCCCGGGCCTCCTCGTGCTCCCTCGAGAGGAAGCCCAACCCGGTCCAGGCCCGGGCGAAGACGTCGAGCATGCCCTCCTCCGACAGGGGACGCCCCTGGATCTGGCTCCGACCGAACGCGGCGACCGCCTCGTGCAGTGCCACTCCGTACGTGATCGCGTGGTGCGGGGGCGCGGGCAGCCGCAGCAGGTGGCGGTACCGGTAGCGGGCCGGGCACGAGAGGTAGTCGTCGAGCTGCGTGAAGCTGAAGACCGCCGGGGCTTGCGAGGTACGGACCCCGGCGACCTGCACGTCTCCTGGCGCGTAGCGCTCCAGGGCGACGGCGTCGGCGAACGTGGGAGCGGCGCGGGCAGCGGCGCGACGACCGCCGCCGGTGGGACGTCCAGCGCCTCCGCGACGAACGGCGAGAGGTGGCGCAGCCGCCTGCCCCCCGTGTCGAACGCGCTCGTCAGGATCAGTTCGTCCCGAGCGCGCGTCAGCGCCACGTAGCAGAGGCGACGCTCTTCCGCAAGGCCGTCGCCCGCTTCGACTCCGGCCGACGCGTCCAGCTCGTCGGGCAGCGAGAGCGCCTCACGCCGGTTGCGCATGGGAAACCGTCCGTCCGCCAGGCCGGCCACGAATACCACCCGGAACTCGAGCCCCTTCGCCTTGTGGACCGTCAGGACGGACACGGCGTCGCGATCGTCGTCCGAGGACGCGGGCGGGTCGTCACCTGCCTCGACCAGCGTCTGCAGGTGCGGCGCGACGAAGGGCACCCTTGGGTCCGCGAAGCAGCTCCGACTGGCGGCGGACGATATCGAAGAAGCGTGCGATGTCGGCGACCCCCTCGTCGGCACCTGGCGCGTCCGCCGCGAGGGCGGCGAGAGTCCCGCTCCGTCGCAGGAAATCGTAGAGGACCTCACCGGCCGGCCGCTCGTGGGAGAGCTCGATCGCGGCACCGACGTCCGCCACGACGCGCTCCACGGCCGCCCTCGTCTCCGCCGAGACGGCGGCCGGACGTCCACTCGCGACGTCCTCGAAGACGGCCCAGAGCGACCGATGGGAACGACGGGCAGCCTCCAGCAGCCCGGTCAGGTCCGCGCCACCCAGGCCGTACGGTTGGGCGGTGGCCAGCGCATACAGGTCCACCGTCGAGTCTGGATTGGCCGTCGCCCGCAGGAACGCCAGCAGCCGGCGAACAGCAGGCGTCGCGTAGAGGCCCGACGCGCCGCTGAACCGCCACGGCACCCCCTGCAGGTTCAGCGCCCGCAGGACCGGCTCCGCGTCCGCGTTCGCCCGAACCAGCACCGCGATCTCGCGGGGAGCGATCCCGGTCCGGATGCGCTGCGCAACCTCCGCCGCCACGAAATCCGCCTCGTCCGAAGCCGTGGCGAACGAGCGGTGAAGGACGGGCAGCGGCCGACGCGCGCGACGCACGGCCACGAGCCGCTTGTCGATCCCCTCACGGATCTCGAGGCGGGCCGGGTCGTTGTGCCGGATCAGACGGCGCGCGGCCTCCAGGATGGGTGCGCGCGAGCGGTGGTTGCGGCGCAGCACGACCACCCGGGCCGCGAACCGCTCCCGGAACTCGAGGATGTTGCGGACGGCGGCGCCGCGGAAGGCGTAGATCGCCTGGTCATCGTCTCCGACCACGGTCAGGTTGCCGCGCGGCCCGACCAGCTGCTCGAGTAACTCGAGCTGGGCCCGGTTGGTGTCCTGGAACTCGTCGACCAGGACGTAGCGGAACTGCCGCCGCAGGCGCTCGCGTACCGCGGGGTGCTCGCGGAGCAGCCGCAGGGCCACGTACACCTGGTCGCCGAAGTCGAGGTACCCGGCCGCGGAGAGCAGTTCCTGGTAGCGAGCGTACGCGCGAGCCACCTCAAGGTGCCCGTTCGCCTCCTCGAGTTCCGCGAGCGGGTTCGTCCCGGCCTCCCGTGCCGGGTCCCCGCCCCGCGTCGCGACAGCGCTCGAACGCTCGACCTCCGACGCGGCCGACTCGACGAGCCGCTGCGCATGGGCCAGGAAGGCCTGCGCACCGATGTCCTCGTCCTTGGCCCGGCTGAAGATGCCGACCAGGGCGGCCAGGAAGCGGGTCGGGTCGCCGAGCGGCCGATAACGATCCAGCCCCAGCTCGAACAGGCGCTCCCGCAGAAAGATCACCGCTTCGGGGCGCGTCAACACGCGGGGATCCGACGGAAGTCCGAGCTCGAACGCGAAGTCCCGGATCAGCCGGTCGCCGAAGGCGTGGAACGTGTGGATGGCCGTGTCCACGTATCCGTACGGGACGAGCTCGTCAACGCGCGCCTGCATCTCGTTGGCGGCGCGGTCCGTGAACGTGAGCGCGAGGATCTCCGACGGGCGTGCCCGCCGCGTGGCGATCAGCCACGCGATGCGACGCGTGATGACGCGCGTCTTGCCGGTCCCGGCGCCCGCCACCACCAGGAGGGGCCCGTCTCCATGCGTCACGGCCACCCGCTGCGCGCGATCCAGGTCCCGGAGGAGTGGGTGGAGCGCCGAGTCGCAAGGGGCGGCCGGCCCGGCGACGACCGGCAACGGGGAGTCGCGCATGGAGGTCGGCAGGTCGATCACGCGTGCAGCGTTCCACGTGGCCGTGCCACCTTGCGCGTCACGTCGCGTCGAGGCGTGATGCTATCCTAGGCGTCCGGGTGCCTTCCGCCCGTTCCGTCGGTCGCACGCACGAGGTCCCTGCGCCAGATGAGCAAGCGTCCGCGCGCCGCGCGGTCCAACAAGCGCCCGCGACCTCGGTCGACGCCCTCCGCGCGGCCGACGGCACCGCTCCGGCAGGCCCCGGCCGTGGCCACCGCCGAGGCGGCCCCCGCTCCTGCGGCGGCCGGACCGCGGCCTGCGCCCACGCGAACCCAGCCGCGGACGGCTCCCCGGCCGAGCGGTCTCCTCGCCCAGAAGGCCGCGAACGAGTATGTCTACGTCGCCCGAGACCTGCGGCGCATTGCCGTCTTCGCCGTGTCCGTCGCGGCCGTCCTCCTGCTCGTCTGGGTGCTCGTCGACCTGCTGGGCGTGATCGCGGTCTGACCGCCACTCTCCTGGCGGCTGCCGCTACCCTGCGGGAATGCATCCCGGTATCCCTCGCGGGTCGAGCCCCCCGCGGAGCAGCCGTACTCGGCGCACCCACCGGGACACGGCCCGCGTCCTGGCGGTCGTGGCGCTCGCGGCCATGGTCGTCGCCTGCGGGACGGGTTCGGAGGCGTCACGATCGCCCGGGCCGTCCTCTCGATCCGCCGCCCCGGGTTCCGAGCCGAGCGTGCTCGGCTCGGAACGGCCCGTGCCGTCGCTCGGCGCCCCTGGTGGCGCCGCGTCGTCCTCCGCCGACCTCCTGACGACCGGCGTCCGCGGCCGGCTCGGGGCCGAGCTGCTCAGGCTCCGCGCCGCGCACCACCTGCCCGGCGTGCAGGCCGTGGTGCGCCTCGGAGACGGCGAGTCGTGGATCGCGCACGCCGGGTTCGCTGACGTGGCCACGCGCAGCGCCGTGTCCCCGACAACGCTCTTCGACACCGGCAGCATCACGAAGACGTTCGTTGCCGCGCTCACGCTGCAGCTGGTCGGCGAAGGCGTGCTCGGCCTCGATGACCCGGTCGCGCGCTGGCTGCCCGCGTTCGCGCCCGGCCGCGGCGTCACCATCCGCGATCTGCTCGACCACACCAGCGGCATCGGGGAGCCGTTCAACAATCGGGCGCTGCTCGCCAGCCTGGCGGCAGACCGCGGCCGCACCTGGACGCCCGCCGCGGTCCTGCGCTACGCGAGCCCGCCGGCGTTCGCGCCCGGGCACGGCTGGCTGTACTCCAACGCGAACTACCTGATCCTCGGCGAGGTCCTCCAGGTCGCCACCGGTCAGCCGGTCGCGACCATGCTCCAGCGGCGGTTCTTCGGCCCGCTCGGCCTGACGCACACCTTCCTCCAGGGGCAGGCGCCCGCACCGGGGCCCGATCCGGTGGCCCACGGCTACGAGGCCGTAAACGACGCGACCTGGACGGCGACCGACGTCACCGGCGGATCGCGCTACCTCCCGTTCACGTCCCTGGCAACGGCGCTGGGGACCGCCGGGGGGCTGGTGTCCACCGCCGATGACCTGTCACGCTGGGCCGAAGCTCTCTACGGCGGACACGTCCTCTCGCCCTCCGGGCTGGCCCAGATGCTCGACTTCGGACTGACGAGCGCACTCCGGCCGCGCTGGCCGTACGGACTCGGGGTGCAGCGCGTGACGCTGGACGGACAGACGTCGTGGGGTCACTCCGGGCTGCTGTCGGGCTACCACGGCGCGATGCGCTACTTCCCTTCCACCGGCGCGGTCATCGTCGTGCTCGTCAACGCCGACGCCACCGACCCCGACACGCTGGTATCGGGCATGCTCGAGGCCCTCGGGACGCTCCCGCCCACCGCTCCACGGGGTAGCGGCCTCGCGTGGTCCCGCTGATGCTGCCGGGGGTTCGCCCCGGCCGTCCTGGCTCCGCCCGCCGGGGCGGCGCCCGCAACGCTCGTCTCGGCCGTGCCTGCTCGCTCGCGCTGGTACTCGCGCTGGCGCTGGCGGGCGCCATCGCGCTGCCCGCGACCCCGGCCGCCGCCCGGTTCTCCGGTGCTCCCCTCGCGCCGTCGGCGGCAGGCAGCAGGCCGGCCGTCACGACACCCGGGCCCGTCTTCATGCGGGCGGTCACGACCAGGCTCGCCCGGACGCTCGCCGATCTGCGGGCCTCCAACCACCTGCCCGGGCTGCAGGCGGCGATCCGGTTCCCCAACGGGTCCGTCTGGATGGGCCATGCCGGGTTTGCGGACGTGGCGACCCGCGGACCGATGGGCAACCTCACCCTGCTCGAGGCGGGGAGCATCACGAAGACGTTCGTCGCCGCACTTGCCCTGCAGTTGTCGGGCCAGGGCGTCATCAACCTGGATGACCCACTCAGCCGCTGGATCGCCGGCCCCGAGTACGACCCCGGGATCACCCTTCGCGAGCTGCTCGATCACACGAGCGGCGTGGACGACGCCTTCAACCACGCCGCGCTGCTGGACGCCCTCGACGCGCACCGCCGGGCCGTGTGGACCCCCGGGGAGGTGCTGGCGTACGTGCGCGCGCCGTACTTCCCGCCGGGACAGGGCTGGGCGTACTCCAACTCGAACTACCTGCTTCTGGGCGAGGTGATCGAGCGAGCCACGGGCCGGACGCTGGCATCTCTGCTCCGCGAACGCTTCTTCGTGCCGTTGCGCCTGACCCACACCTTCTTCCAGAGCGAGGAACCACTCGTCGGCGCCCCGGCGCATGGGTACACCTACACGAGCTTCCGGACGTGGGCGCTGAAGGACCTGTCCGACGGCACCGCGCACCTCCCCTTCACGTCGCTCGCCACGTCCATCGGCGCCGCCGGCGCTATCGTCACCACGTCCGACGACCTCGCGCGCTGGGCTCTCTACCTGTATCGGGGCAAGGTGCTCCCTCCCTCCCAGCTCTCGCAGATGCTCGACTTCGGCCTGACCAGCGCCTTTCACCCGACCCTGCCCTACGGCCTCGGCGTCCAGCGCCGGAGCCTGGACGGCAAGGGGTCCTGGGGGCACGCGGGATCGCTGTCGGGGTTCCATGCCGCCATGCGCTACTTCCCGAGCGCCGATGGTGTCTCGATCGTGGTCATGACGAACTCCGACCATGTCGATCCTGACGTGCTGGTGAAGGCCCTCCTGGACGCCCTCTTCCCGTCCGCGACCTGACGGTGCCACCCCGCGAGACGCAGGCGCCCACGGCCATGCTGGAGAGTGCGGCTGCCGGACCTCCAGCTTTCGCCGTTACGGCGCGATCCGCGCCAGTCGGTTGGCCGCGAGCGTGCTCTCGACGACCCACACGTTCCCCGATGCGTCGACGGCGGGCCACCAGGGGCCACTCTCGCTCGTCGGCATCTCGATCACGGTGACGGTCCCTGTCACCGGATCGTAGCGCGCGATCCCGGATCCGAGCTGCCCGACCCAGACGCGCCCGGCGGCGTCCAGCGCGAGCCCGTACCCGGCCGCGCCGGTGCCCAGGTCGACGGAGGTCGGAGAGCCCACCAGGGGGTCGAGGCGCCCCAGGCGTCCGTCGAGCGTGGTGAACCACACGACCCCGGCCCGGTCCACGGCGATGCCGACTGGCTCGCCCTCCGTGGCGCTGTTGCGGTACTCGCGAAACGACCCGGACGCGGGATCCAGGACCCCCACCGCGCGGCCGTCCATCTCCGTGAACCAGATGCGTCCGTCGGGCGCGGCCGCGATCCAGTAGGGCACCGGGTTCGACGTGGGGATGACGTACTCGTGCACGACGCCCGACGCAGGGTCGATCCGCGCGATCCGGCCACTGGCCTGCTCGGTGACCCAGAGCCGGCCGGCGGGGTCGACGGCGATGCCGACCGGTCCCCCGTCCGGCGTCGGCAGCTGCACCTCGCGCGTCTCGCCCGTGCGGGGGTCGAGCATGCCGACCTGGTCGGTCGACTCCTCGTCCCACCACACGCGCCCGTCCGGCGTGACGGCGAGGCCCATGACCGAACGGATCGGGGAGCCCAGCGTCAGCTCGCGGACCATCCCCGACGCCGGGTCGAGCGCCGCGATCTTGTTGCCGTTCATCTCGCCGACCCAGACCCACCCGTCCGGGGCCACGGCGGGGATCATCGGGCCGCTGTCGAGCGTGGGGATCACGTACTCGCGGACGCTCGCGGTACCGCTCGTCACCGCCGGCGCCGCCGTGCCCCACGCCGGCCCGGTACCCGCGGAACCGGCCGCGCCGGTGCCGCGGAGCGCGATCGCGACGAGCAGCCCGGCCGCGCACACGGCCATTGCGGAACCCGCGGCCGCGGCCCGCCGGCGTACCGACCGTCGAGCCAGTCGGGCGACGATCGCGGCCAGCACGGCGAGGACCACGAACCCCGCGGCGACGAGGGCGGCAAGCTGGGCTGCCACTGACGGTCAGGATGCAGGTGAGGGGATCGTCCGGCCCAGCAGGTGGCCGAGATCGCCGAGTGCCTGCGGCACGGTCCACGCGCCCGAGGGATGCTGGAGTTGCTGGAGCCCCTGCGCGTCCAGCAGGGAGGTGAGCGTTGCATCGAGCCGCCCACCGACATCGGGCTGACCGGCCATCGCGATGCGCTCGTGCCCGGCCGTGTCGAGGAAGAAGATCGCGTCGCTGTGCCCGATGTCGTAGGTCTCGGGCTGGCCGGTCCACCAGTCGATGGGCGCGGGCGAGGCGACGGGCTCGCGCTCGTAGCTCACACCCAGGAACCGCCAGAGGGTCGCGAGGTCGGCCGGCGTGCCCGTCAGGAGGGTCCAGTCGGCGCCCGTGAGCCTGGCGTACGCGCGCAGCCGCGCCGGGCTGTCCCGTTCCGGATCGACCGTGATCTCCACGAACACGACCCGGTCCGACAGACCGGCGGCCGCGACGGCCTGCCGCATCTCGAGAAATGCGCCGGTCGTGATGGGGCACGTCTCATGGCACAGGGTCAGGAAGGGCGCCATCACGACGTAGCGTCCGTCCAGGGCGGCAAGTGACGTCGGCCTTCCCTGTTCGTCGACAAGCGGAACCGCGGGCAGGGTCTGGTCGACCTGGACGCCCGTGACCCGCGGGGGTGCCGACTGCGTGAGGACCCAGCCGAGCGAGACGGCCGCGAGCACGACGGCGGCGGCGGCGATCGCCGTGAGAGCCAGGGTCCGCCGCCGGGACCGGTGCAACTGAGGAAGCGAAATCACTGGTCAACTCCTTGGATCTGCGCTGAGTCGCCTGTTTCCGGTCAATTCGGTCGCCCACCCGCCTCCCGACGTCGCTGCTCCCGGTCGAGCCGGGCGTCGACCAGCACTCCCTCCGCCTCCTCCGCGCGCATCCAGTCGGCGAAGACGAGGCCGGCCCACAGGAGGAACGAGGCGCCACCACCGACCCACATGATGGCCCCGGCCGCCTGCTGGTCGGCCAGTGGTGTGATGTAGCCCAGGTGGAGGCCTGCGTAGTGAGCGTAGAGGGGGGCCGATGCGCCCATGATCGCGACGCCGAGGAAGGTGCCCTGCACCATCTGGAGCAGCATCACCACGAGGCGGACCGGGTAGGGCAGCCGCCACGGACTCGGATCGCGCCCCACCATCGGCCACCAGAAGAGAAGCGCCACGGTCAGGAAGACGGCGTGCTCCAGGTAGTGGACCACATTGTTCTCGAGCGACAGCTCGTAGACGGCGGAGAAGTGGGACACCCAGAGTGCACCGGCGAAGAGCACGAAGCCGACCAGCGGATGGCTCAGCACCACGATCGCCCGGCTGCGGAGCGCGGGCAGCAGCAAGCGCGTGCGGACCTGGGGTGAGACGGCGCGCAGGGCCACGGTGATGGGCGTCCCGAGCGTGAGCAGCGGCGCCGCCAGCATCATCAGCAGCAGATGCTGAACCATGTGGTCGCTGAAGAGGGTGGCGTCATAGTGCCCCACGATGCCGTCCAGCGCGACCTCGATGGTGGCCAGGCCGGCGAGGAATGCCGCGACTCGCCGGGCCGGCACGCGGTTGGCCGGATGGCGGCGGTTGATGCCTCGCACGGCCCCGAGATACAGCAGGGCGAGAGCCAGCAGCGGGAGCTGGACGGTGGGCTCGAACGACCAGTCCTGCCACACGTCGGCCGGGCCGGGCGCGCCCACCACCAGGGCGAACTCGCCGAAGCCGGTCACGAGCGCCAGCCGCAGCGATTGCGCCTCCGCGTACGTCGTCAGCGGCTGCCAGGTGCCGCCGGCAAAGCGCTCGACCCGGGCACCGGCGGCGCCGGCCGGCTCGCGCAGGATCACGGTCACTCGTGCGCTGGACGGTGCCGTGAGAGGCGTTGCACCGTCGGCGGTGACCGCGATCGCGTAGACGTTCCCGACCACCTGTCCGTTCGCCGGCAGCGTGCTCGGCACCGCGACGGCGCGGATCGAGACGCGAACCTCGGCGGCGCCCGGGGGAAGTTCGAGCGCGCCCGGGGCGGCGAAGACCTGCGCCTGGGGCGGCTGCTCGGTGGTGGCGACCGCGAACCCGGGGCTGCGCCCCGCCACGACGGCGACGACCTCGGCGGCCTGTCCGGGTTGCCCGTGCTCGCCCGGCGAGGGCGTCAGGTACCGGTAGGCGTCGTTCGCCACCACGCCGTCGTACAGCGGCGGTCCCGCCAGGGGCCCGCCGAGCTGCGCCCAGGCCGCGAGGACGAGGCCGGCGACGATCGCCCCCGCCGCCAGCCACGTCTCTCTCGAAGCGCGCGCATGCTGGTCGCGGGTGCCGCGTGCCCAGGGTGCGCGTGGCCGGGGCGTCACAGGAACCACGCCGCGAGATCCGCGGCGACGTGGGCGACGGCCGGCGCAGCCGGACCGCCGCCGAGCACTCGAAGGCCTCCCAGGACGAGCCCGACCCCGAGATCGAGCGGGAACGCCGGCAGGCCGTAGGTCGGCACGTGCATCAGCGCGAAGGCGACGCTGGTCACCCCGACGGCCACGGGCAGTCCCCAGGCTCCCTCGCAGGCATCGAAGAGAACGCCGCGCAGCAGGATCTCCTCGCTCGCCGCCACGAGCGCGGTGGCCGTCGCCCATGCCCAGAACGGGGCAGGGGCAGCCAGCGGCAGCGCCGGTCCCTGGAGGCGCGCCACCCAGGAGAGCCCGACCAGCGCCGCCGCCCCGGCCAGGCCGATCACGACGGGCCGGACCGCGCCGCCAGGGGCGGGGCGCCAGCCTGCCGCGACGCTCACGGCGAGGAGTCCCACCCCGAACGCGACGCCGACGGCCACCGCATCCATCGACGTGTCGACGAGCGCGGCGCGGAGCCAGACGACGCCGGCCAGGGCGGCCCCGATGACCATCGCCCGGCCGGCAGGCGTCGATCGTCGGGCCAGGGCCGAGCTGGTCGACATGCGGATCACAGCCTCACTCCTGCGAGCGCGACGGCGCAGGCAAGGCCCACGAGTGACGGTCGGGCGAACCGCGGTTCGGTCATCACTTCACCGTGAAGAGGATGCTCTGGGACCACACGCGGGGGTCGAAGGGCACATGGTCGGACGCCACGAACTCGGCACGCAGGACGTGCGTGCCGGGCGGAACCGGCAGATCCTGCTGCAGGCTGTACTGCATGTATACCAGCGTGTTGTCGAGGTAGAGGTGGACGTGGCCCTCGTCGGGACGGATGTGGGTCGTCGTCGCGGCAACCACCCGCGCATGTGCCAGGCTGACCACGACGTGCACCGTCGGCCCGGTCACCTGCTCCCCGTTGGCCGGTTGCACGATCGTCAGAACGGCCGGCGACGACGGCCGGGGGACGCTGCCGGTCGAGCTGGCCGCCGGCGCCAGGGCGTCGCTCGAAGCGCCGCAGGCCGAGAGGCCGGCCGCCAGCAGCCCCGCGAGGGCAAGGTGACGGACGGCGGGCAGCCAGCGTACGACCATCTCACGCTCCCGGCGTGATGTCGAGCTGGGCGCGCAATGACGTGCCATCTGGCGCGGTAGCGGTGATCGTGAACGTCTGCGGAACAGCCCCTACGTCGAGGCTCGCCACCCGGTGACCGGGCCCCAGGAAACGCAGGAGGAGCGGCTGCGGAGCGCCCCCGCGGGACGCGACCGTGGCGGCCATGTTGGTGACCGCGAGGCCGTTGCCCTGCTGGTCGAAGAACGTGATGTGGAAGTCGTTGTGCCCGGCTGTGCCCGGATCGAGGTAGACCTGCACGGTGTCCCCGCCCGCGAGATGCACGGTGTAGAGGGTCGGCTCACCCGGCACGCGGCTGACGTCGATCGGCTGCGGCGGCGCGGCGATGGTGACCTGCAGCGGCACCTCCACTGACTGTAACCCCCGCTCGACCAGCGCGCTGATGTTCCATGGTCCGGCGATCGAGAGGTTCGCCCCACTGCCCGCATACCTCCCCGGGCCGGTCGCGGGCAGGTCGAGGTCGGATGCGCCCACGTCGGCACGACCGGCCGGCTGGAACGTCAGGGTCACGCGATCGGCCGCCACCGGCGCCCCGCTGTCGTAGTCCGCGAGGCCGACCGTGAACCGGTTGAAGCCCGCCACCCCCGGCGAGATCTCCAGCCGCAGCCTGACGGTCGTGGCGTAGTCCGCACCGCTCAGGACGAGCGAGGCCGGTGGAGCCGCCTGCGGTGCAGCCGCGGCAAGGGCCGGGGGCTCCAGGCTGCCGAGCTGGGACGCGGCGAGCAGGAGCGCGGCGCCAAGCAGCAGCTCCCCGCTGCCCACCCGGCGGACGCCTCGCAGGTTGGCGCGCGGCACATTGCGGAAGTGGTTGATCGCGCCGAGCAGCGCGACGACCGCCAGCAGCGCGCTCTTGAGCAGCACGAGCTGGCCATACCCGGTGTCGAGAAGCGCCTGCACCGTGCCCACCTCGACGATCGCGCGCGCGAGGCCGGTGAGGCCGACCGTCGCCAGGCCCAGTGCGGCCCATGTGGCGAACCGCCGGGCGGCCTGCGCTTTGGCGTCGGTCGCCGCACCCCGGAGCTGCACCAGGAGCGCCGCCAGCCCACCCAGCCAGACTGCCGCCAGCGTAACATGCAGCCACTGGATCAGCACGTTGGGCAGTGGAACGGGATCCCCGGCGGCATGGCTGGTCGCGGCGTCGGCGAGGACCGCGGCGGCGGCGAGGATGGCGACGAGCCCGAGGCCGGCGCGACGCCAGCGCGGGCTCCGTGCGAGCACCGCCAACGGGAAGGCGGCGAGCAGCATCGGTATCGCGCGGGAGATGGCGCTTCGCTCGAGCGACGTGCCGACAAGGCCGCCCAGGCCGACCCCGGCATCGGACGCCTGGCAGAGCACGAGCGCCGCGGTCGCCAGGCCAGCGAGCAGCCAGCCCGCGCCGAGGAGACGAAGGCTCGTGCCCAGCGGCTCGCGCAGGATGAACGCCCCGACGAACGCCGCGCCCAGCAGGACCACCAACCCGAGGTACAGCAGCCAGTGGGCAATCACGGTCCCGGTCGAGGCTCCCTGCACCGACGCCGAAGGGGTCGACCCACTCGCCGCGCTCACGCTCGCCACCGCCGCGCTCGTCACCCCGATGCCGAACGCGAACGCGCCGCCCACCACGTGACCGTCGACCGCGGACACGGTGCGCCACGCCACCGTGTAGACACCCGGCGGCAGCCGCCCGACCGACACCCGCAGCGTCTCGGGATCGCCGGTCGGCTGGAACTGCCCGATGGCGTGGTTTGCCCCGCTCGCGTCGAGCACGCTGACCCGCGACAGCGTCGGGTCCGGCGCCTCCGTGAACGTCATCGTGATGACGTCGGGCGCCGCCTCCAGGACCGAGTTCGCCGCGGGGTCGGAGGATTTCAGGAGCGCATGCGCCGTCACCGGCAACGGCAGCGCCGCCAGCGCCCCGACCGCGACGATCGCGGCCAGGGCGCCTGCGGCGACGCGCGCGCGGGTCACGCGGAGGCCGGACGACGAGTGACCCGGAGGGCCACGCCGAGCGCGATCAGCCCGACGAGCACCCCGAGGGCGCCCACCGACGTCCCAACGAGGAGCGCCGTGGACGCGTCATGGCGCGCATCCGTGGCCGCCTGCTGCGCCGCGCTGGCGGCGCTGGCGGCGTCGCCGACCCGCGCCGTGAGCCGGTCGGAAAGGCCCGATAGCTCGGTCTGCGATGGCAGCTTGACGGGGAACTGGGCCGCCGTCGCGTCCTCCACCGGGTTGAAGGTCTGGTCCGAGCTGGTGTACGTCTCGTTCACGGCCTGACCGTGGATGGAGCCGGTCAGGTGAAACGTGTAGTTGCCCGGCACGGTCGGGATGAGCCAGGCGAGGTACTCGCCGGGCCGACCGAGCCCGGTGTCTGGATCGAGGCTCGGGTCGAGCGGCAGCGCGGCAGTCGACTGTCCGGCGGTCGACACGACCACCTGCAGGTCACCTGAGGCGAGATCGGCCACCGGGTTCCCTGACTTGTCCTTGACGATCACCTGGACAGCGTTCTGCACGCCCACGTAGGTGGGTTCCTGCCACCAGCCCATGGCCACGCTGTAGGCTCCCCACTGCTGCACCAC
>CAVWXU010000004.1:0-16481 GCA_963759135.1 uncultured Chloroflexia bacterium
CGCCGTACTGCTCGAACGTCGAGACGCAGCTCACCGAGTTGATGAGCAGGCGGCCGAAGGCGAAGGCGAGCCACTCCGGCACGATGGCGTAGCCCAGGCGCCAGCCGGTCATCGCGTACGTCTTGGAGAAGCCGTCGAGGACCACGGTGCGCTCGGCCATGCCGGGCAGGGCCGCGATCGAGACGTGCTCGCCCTCGTAGAGGATGCGGCCGTAGATCTCGTCCGCGAGCACGACGAGGTCGTGCGCCTGCGCGATCGCGGCGACGGCCTCGAGGTCGGCGCGCGTCAGGACGCCGCCCGACGGATTGGCCGGCGAGTTGAGCACGATCATCCGGGTGCGCGGCGTCACGAGGGTGGCGAGCTCGGCGACGTCGAGCCGGAAGGCGTTGGCCTGGCGGATCGGGATCGGCACGGGCGTGCCCCCCATGAACCGCACGAGCAATTCGTAGATCGGGTAGCCCGGGTCGGGCACGATCACCTCGTCGCCCGCGTCGACGATCGCCTCGATGGCGTACAGCATCACGCCCTTGCCGCCCACCGTCACGAACACGTGCTCGGGGGTCACCGCAAAGCCCTTGCGGGCGGTGGCGTCCTGCGCGATGGCCGCGCGCAGCTCCGGGATGCCGGCGAACGGCGCGTAGTGCGTCTTCCCGTCGTCGAGGGCGCGCTTCGCCGCCGCGCGAATGTTGGCCGGGGTGTCGAAGTCGGGCTCGCCGATCTCCAGGTGCACCACGTCGACGCCCTGGGCCTCGAGCCCGCGCGCCCGGGCGGCCGCCTCGAACGCCGTCTCCGTCCCGATGCCGTCCATCCGACTCGCGAGTCGCATCTCTGACGCCTCCATCCTGTACAGCCTCGCCTGCCTGCCCGCCTTCCGGAACGCTCACGTCCGGTCCCGGCAGGAACGATCAGCGAGCCGGTCTCACGCGACCATGGTTCCCGCCGGCCGAGCCCGGCCGACACACGTTCGAACGCGACGCAGTCGAATTCGCCGCCATCACGTCTTCTCCAGGTATTCGAACAAGGGTCGGGGGCCCGGCACGCCTGGGCTGGGGGGCGGGCCGGCCGTCGTACGCGGCGGCCGCAGCCCGACGAGATCGTCAGGCGTCACCGGGGCGCGGTTCAGCTCCCGTCCCGTCGCGTTGCGCAGGGCCGCCACGATCGCGGCCGTCGCGACGATGGTGGGCCCCTCCCCGACGCCCTTCGCTCCGAACGGCGCGTCCGGTTCGGGCTCTTCCACCACATCGGAGACCACGGCGGGCATGTCGAGGATGGTGGGCAGGAGGTAGTCGGTGAACGACGCGTTCAGGACCCGTCCCTCGCGCAGGCTCAGCTCCTCCATCAGCGCCAGCCCCAGGCCCTGGGCCGCCCCACCCTCGATCTGGCCCTCGATGCCGCGCGGGTTCAGCGCCCGTCCAACGTCCTGGACCGCGGCGAGCTGGACCACCCGCACGAGCCCGAGGTCCTCGTCCACCTCCACGACGGCGCGCATGGCACCGAAGAAGAACATCACGTGGGGATCGCCCTGGCCGTTCGCGTCGAGGCGCGTCGTCGGGCGGTGCCGGAACACCTCGTTGGCCTCGAGCGGCGGGGCCAGGTAGTCGGCGATGTCGCCGATCGCGATGTCGCCGGACAGGACGCGACCGTCCGCGAGGCGCAGCGGGCCCGGCAGTGGCGAACCGCTCTCCGCCGCTCTCGCCGCCACGCGCGCCAGGAGTCGCTCGCGCACGGTGGCGCATGCGGCCGCGACGGCCCCGCCGGCCATGACCGTCTGGCGGGAGGCCGACGTGGATCCGGCCGAGCCCACCCTGGTGTCCGGCTGCGCGACGGCCACGTCGTCCACCCCGAGTTCCGTCCGGGCGATCTGCGCCAGCACCGTATGCAGGCCCTGGCCGACCTCGACGGCGGCCGTGTGGACGACGGCGAGCGGGCCGTGCGCCCCCACCTCGAGCCGCACGGTCGCCTCACACGAGTCGTCGAACCCCTCGCTGTAGGCGACGTTCTTGTACCCGAGTGCGAACCCGACGCCGCGCCGGACACGCTCCCCACGTCCCACGTTCCCGGTCCCGCCGGGCAGGGTGACGGGATCCCGGTCGTCCGGTGGCAGGTCCGGCGGCATCGGCAGGGCCGCGCACCGCTCCAGGACGGCCCGCGCCGGCGCGGACCCGTGGATCACCTGGCCGGTCGGGAGAACGGAGCCGGTGTGGAGCGCGTTCCTGGCGCGGAGCAGGACGGGGTCCATGCCGAGGGCCGCGGCCAGCTTGTCCATCTGGGCCTCGTGGGCGAAGCACACCTGCACGGCCCCGAACCCGCGCATGGCGCCGCATGGGGGGTTGTTCGTGTACACGCACGTCCCATCGACCAGGACGTTCGGGACCTCGTACGGTCCCGGGGCGAAGGTGGAGGCGTTGAGCACCACGGCAGGCGACGACGAGGTGTAGGCGCCGCCGTCGAGGACCATCCGGACGTGGGCGCTCACCAGGGTGCCGTCGCGGCGGGCGCCGGTGCGCGCCCAGATCCGCGCCGGGTGGCGATGCACGTGGCCGTAGAAGGATTCCTCGCGGCCGTAGGAGAACTTGACCGGGCGGTGCGTGGCCAGGGCGAGCAGACACGCGTGGATCTGCATGTGCACGTCTTCGCGCGCCCCGAACGCGCCGCCCACGCCCGCACAATGCAGGCGGACCTGCTCCTCCGGGAGGCCCAGGCACGGTGCGATCTGCTCGCGGTCGCTGTGCAGCCACTGCGTCGAGACATACAGGTCCACGCTGCCGTCCGTGGCGGGGACGGCGAGTCCGGCCTCGGGCCCCAACGGCGCCTGGTCCTGCATGCCGAGCTCGTAGTACCCCTCGACCCAGACCTCCGCCTCGGCCTCGGGATCGCCGTGCACGATGTGGACGTGCCGGAGCACGTTGCCGACCTCCGAGACCTTCGGCGCGTCGGGCCGCAGCGCCTCCTCCATGTCGAGCACGGCCGGCAGCGGCTCGTAGTCGACGCGGACGGCGGCAGCCGCGAGCCGGGCCTCCTCGGGCGATTCCGCGGCCAGTACGACCACGGGTTCGCCGACGTGCCGCACGACCTCCCAGGCAAGCACCGGCTGGTCCGCGTAGCCCCACACCCCGTAGGTGCGCTGGGCGGGGAGGTCGGCGGCCGTCAGCACGCAACGGACCCCCTTCAGCGCCAGCGCCGCCGACGTGTCGATCGACCGGATGCGAGCGCTGGGGTGGGGGCTCCGCACCGTGGCTCCGAAGAGCATGCCCTCGGTCCACAGGTCGCTGCCGTACGCGAACGTCCCGAGCACCTTGGGAACTCCGTCGACGCGCGGCGCGGACGAGCCGACGCCCAGCCCGGCGGACCGGGCCAGGTCGAGTCCGCGAGTCCTCGTCTGCATCGTCATCGACCTCCGTCCCTGCGCCCGTCGATCCGGCGGGCCACCCGGTGCGCCTCGGCCGCAAGCTCCCCCTCGTCGGTCGTCGCCAGCGTTCCGTCGCGCACCACGAACCGGCCCTCCACCAGCAGATGGCGCACCCGCTGCGGCCAGGCGAGGACGAGCCCGGCAACCGGGTCGGCCTCCACCCCGGCGGTCGACAGCCCGCTCACGTCGAACAGGGCGATGTCGGCGCGCTTCCCCGGCTCGATCGAGCCGATGTCGTCGCGGCCGAGGCACGCGGCGCCGCCGCGGGTGCCGAGCCGCAGCGCCTCGCGCGTGCCCATGGCGCCCGGGCCACCTCGGCCCCGCGCGACCAGCAGGGCCTGCCGCACCTCGCCCAGCAGGTTGCCACCGTCGTTGGACGCGGAGCCGTCCACCCCGAGTCCCACCGCCACCCGTGCGTCGAGGAGATCGCGGACCCGGGCCACGCCGGATCCGAGCCGGAGGTTCGAGGTGGGGCAGTGCGCGATCGCGGTGCCGCTCGCGGCCAGCTTCGCGATGTCCGCGTCCGAGAGGTGCACGGCGTGGGCGAGCCACACGTCGTCGCCGAGGAACCCGAGCCGCTCGAGCAGGTCGACGGGCCGGCACCCGAAGCGCTCAAGGCAGAACGCCTCCTCGTCGGCGGTCTCGGCGATGTGCGTGTGGAGACGGACGCCGAGCCGCCTGGCCAGCAGCGCCGACTCCTCCATCAGCCGTTCGGACGCCGAGAAGGGCGAGCACGGAGCGATCGCGATGCGCACCATGGCACCGGGCGACGGGTCGTGGAACCTCGCGACCGTTCGCTCGGTCTCCTCCAGCACCGCGTCGATGGGCTGCACCACGGAATCGGGAGGGAGCCCCCCGGCGGATGCCCCCAGGTCCATCGAGCCGCGACACGGCTGAAACCGCAGCCCGATCTCGCGCGCCGCCTCGATCTCGGCCTCCATGAGGTCGCCGGTGCCGCGCGGGAAGACGTAGTGATGGTCGGTCGAGGTCGTGCAGCCGGACAGCGCCAGCTCGGCGAGACCGACCGCTGCGCCGACCCGGACCCATTCCGCGTCGAGCCCCGCCCACACGGGGTAGAGCTCGGTGAGCCAGCCGAACAGGCCGACGGTCAGGGCTCGCGCCCGGGTCATCGTCTGGTACAGGTGGTGGTGCGCGTTCACGAGGCCGGGGATCGCCACGCAGCCGCGGCCGTCGAGCACCTCAGCCTCCGGCGCCGACGAGGCCGGCGGAACGCCGCTTCCGACCCAGGTCACCACGCCGTCCTCGACGAGGATCGATCCGCCGGCCAGCTCGGTCCCGCCGTCGTCCATCGTGACGACGGCCTCGCAGCCGGAGATCAGCAGCCGCGTCACGTCGCGGTATCCGCCATGCGCTCGGCGGCGAGGTGCACCGCATCGATGATCTTCTGGTAGCCGGTGCACCGGCAGAGGTTGCCCGAGAGCGCCTCACGGATGACCTCGTCGGTGGGCGCGGGATCATGCCGCAGCAGGTCGGCCGCCGCCACCACGAACCCAGGCGTGCAGAAGCCGCACTGCACGCCTCCGGCGTCCAGGAACGCCTGCTGGACCGGGTGCAGGCTGCGTTCCACGCCGAGCGACTCGACGGTCTCCACCGTGCAGCCGGCGGCCTGGGCCGCCAGGACCAGGCAGGAGCAGACCAGCTCGCCGTCGAGCCAGATGGAGCAGGAACCGCACTCGCCCTGCTCGCAGGCGTTCTTCGACCCCAGGAGGCCGAACTCGTCGCGCAGCATCGACAGCAGGCTCGCGCCGGGCCACACGTCGGCCTCCCGCCAGTCGCCGTTGACGTTCAGTCGCACCAGCACGGCTCGCTCCCTCCCCGCTCCGCCTCAGCTCGCCCAGGCACGGCGGTCGTCCAGGGCCCACGCCAGTGCCCGGCGCCCGAGCACGCCGCAGACGTGGCGCCGGTATGCGGCGGTGCCCCTGACATCGTCGATGGGGCGCGCCGCCCCGGCCACCAGCTCGCCGAAGCGCACCAGGGCGGCCTCCGGGACCGACGCCCGCGGATCGGCCCACGCGCCGGACTCGTCGAACACCCCGGCCCCGAACGCCTCGGCTTCCGTGGCCCGCAGGATGGTCGGCCCGACCGAACCGAGGGCCACCCGGAGCGCGTGCGACGCCTCGTCGACCTGGAGGCAGACCCCGGCGATCGCGATGACCATGGCGTTGCGCGTGCCCACCTTCGAGAACGACCCGGGGCCCTGCGGCTCCTTCCACTCGGCGCCCACGATGAGTTCGTCGGGGCCGAGGGCGTTGCGCTTCGGCCCGACGAGGAAGTCGCGCCAGGCGAGCCGCCGGGCGCCGGTGGCGGAAGCCACCAGCACGTCGGCGTCGTACGCGGCCAGCGCCGGGAGCGCATCGCCGGCGGGCGAGGCGGTCCCCAGGTTTCCGCCAACGGTGCCCCGGTTGCGGATCTGCGGCGAACCCACCGTGCGGGAGGCCCGCGCGAGCGCCACCTGGTCGGCCAGCTCCCGCATGATCCGCGAGTAGGTCACGCCGCTCCCGAGGAACACCGTTCCGCCCTCCCGGCGGACCACCTGCAGCTCCGGCAGCCGCGAGATGTCGAGCATCGCCTCCGGGCGCCGACGGCCGAAGTTCAGCTCGACCATGACGTCCGTACCGCCGGCGATGGGGAGCGCCTCGGGGTGTGCGGCCCGGATCTCGAGGGCCTCGGGAAGCGAGGACGGCCGGAAGACGTCCATCGTCAGGACCTCCCTCCTTCAGATGCCGCGCGCGGCTCGGCGGTCCGCCGCGCCAGCCGCGGCACCGCCGCACGGGCCGCCGCAGAGTCGCGCATGGGCAGGCTCGTCCGGCGCACCCCGTCGAAGGCGTACAGCGCGCCGGCCACCGCGGAGGCAGTGGGCACCAGGGCGACCTCGCCGACGCCCTTGGCGCCGTACGGGCCAACCGGCGACGGGTCCTCGATGAAGATGCACTCCACGGGCGGCATGCCGGACGGCGGGATGATGCCGAGCGACTTGAGCGTGGTGGTCACCGGACGCCCGGCCTCGACCACGAACTCCTCGGTCAGGGCGTGGCCCAGCCCCATGTGCACGCCGCCTTCGATCTGGCCTTCCAGCAGCGTCGGGTTGATGATCCTGCCCACGTCATGCGCCGCGACGACCCGCGCCAGCCGGCCGTCGTCGTCGAGGACCGCAACCTGGGTGGCCCAGGCGTACGCGAAGTGCGTCACTGGCTCCGCGGCGGTCGTGTCCTCGGGGGCGGTGGTCCAGTCGACCTTGAACTCGCCGTAGAACTCCTGCCCGGCGAGCGTCGCGGTCGGGCGGTCCCCCAGGGCCCGGCGCAGCTTCGCCGCCGCATCCATGACGGCGCGCCCGCCGAGCATCGTCGCCCGCGAGGCCGTCGTCTGGCCCGTGTCCAGCTCGTGCCCGGTGTGCACGCTGACCCGGACGCGGTCGCCCGACAGCCCGAGCTCCTCGCACGCGATCTGCGCCAGCACCGTGTCGCACCCCTGGCCCATCTCGGTCCAGGAGTGGAACAGCGTCACGGTCCCGTCGGCCTCCGGCCGCAGGATCGCCTTCCCGTACTCCGTCACGCCGTTGCCGACCCCGGAGTTCTTCGCCGCGCACGCGATCCCCGCGAACCGGGCGCCGCGGTAGGCGTCCCGGACGGCGAGCAGCGTCTTCTTCAGGCCGACACCGGGGCCCAGCTTCTGCCCCGTGGCGAACCTGTCGCCGACGTCGACCGCGTTGCGCCAGCGGATCTCCCAGCCGTCGATCCCCACGCGCTCCGCCAGGCGGTCCAGCACCCCCTCCAGGGCGAAGTTCGCCTGGTTGGCACCGAACCCGCGCATGGCGCCGCACGGGGGGTTGTTGGTGTAGACGGCGCGGGCCTCGACGTCCACGTTCGGGACCTTGTACGGCCCGCAGGCGTGGCCGGCAGCGCGCTCCAGGACCTTCGCGCCGACGCTCGCATACGCCCCTGTGTCGCCCACGAGGCGCGCCCGAACCGCCACGATCTGCCCCGCCTCGTCGCACCCCATGGTGTACTCCATGACCATCGGGTGGCGTTTCGGGTGGAAGCGGATGCTCTCGGCGCGGCTCAAGGTGATGCGCACCGGCCGCCCGGTGGCACGGGCGAGCAGCGCCGCGTGCGACTGGACGTTCAGGTCCTCCTTGCCGCCGAACGCACCGCCGCTCGCCACCAGGAAGACGCGGACCTTCTCTTCGGGCTCGCCGAGGAACGACGCGATCTGCCGCCGGTCCTCCCAGATCCCCTGCCCCTGCGAGTACACGTACAAGGTCCCATCTGGCTGTGGATCGGCGAGCGAAGACTCCGGCTCGAGGAAGGCGTGCTCGATGAACTGGGTGCGGAACGTCTCGGTCACGACGTGCGCCGCCCGGGACAGCGCCGCGTCGACATCGCCACGCTTGACGGTCGAGACGGAGAGCACGTTCCCGCCCGGGTGCAGCGCCGGAGCGCCCGACTTGAGCGCCTCGAACGGATCCGTGACCGGCGTGAGCACCTCGTACTCGACGTCGATGCGCTCCGCGGCCTCGCGCGCCGCCCGCCGGGTCTCCGCGGCCACGACGGCGAGCACGTCGCCCACGTACCGGGTGATCTCTCCCTCGGCGACGAGCTGGGGCCAGTCCAGTGAGATCGCCCCCTGCGTGCGCTCCCCCGGAACGTCGCGCGCGGTGAGCACGGCGACCACGCGGGGATCCGCGAGCGCCCTGCTGGCGTCGATCCGCAGCACGCGGGCCCGCGGATGATCCGAGAAGCGCACTGCCCCGTGCAGCATGCCGGGGACGGTCATGTCGTTCACGTACGGCTTGTCGCCGAGCGCCAGCTCCCGGCCGCGCAGCCGCGCCGAGCGGGTTCCGACGCGGCCGCTGGTCTCGATCGGGGGGAGCGGCTCGCCACGGCGCGCCGCCGCCGCGAGGGTCACGGCGTCGATCACCTTCACGTAGCCGGTGCAACGGCACAGGTTCCCCGCCAGCGCGTGGGCGATCTCCTCGCGCGTCGGCTCGGCGTTGCGCCGCAACAGCGCCTCGGCCTTCATGACGATCCCCGGCGAACAGAACCCGCACTGCGAGGCGCCGGACACGACGAACGCGTCGGCCCAGCGCTCGCGATCGACCGCCGGGAGTCCCTCCTGGGTGACGATGTCGCGACCCGCGGCCTTCGTCGCAAGCTGGGCGCACGACACCACGGCTCTGCCGTCCATCCACACCGTGCACGCGCCGCAGGAGCCCTCGGGGGCGCAGCCGTCCTTGACCGACGTGATCCCGAGCGATTCCCGCAGCAACTCGAGCAGCGTGGTGTCCGGCTGCAGGTCTGCGCCCACGGGATGTCCGTTGAGCGTGAAGTCAACGTGCACGAGGCCGCCCCCCGGCTGCCGCTCGATCCCTGCCACGACCTACGGGACGAACCTCGTTCCGGTCTCCCCTGCCAGCGCGTGCTCGATGTTCTCGGGCGTCGTGATCAGCGCTTCCGTTCCGCCGGCCTCCAGGTACCAGATGATCGCCTGGACCTTGGGCCCCATCGAGCCCTTCTGGAAGTGCCCCTGCGCGAGGTACTCCCTGGCCTGCGCCAGCGTCAGGGTATCGAGCAGCTGCTGGTCCGGCTTGCCGAAGTTCAGGGCCACCTTGTCGACGGCCGTCGTGATGAGAAACAGGTCGGCCTTCAGGTCGCGAGCCAGCGTCGAGGCGGCGTAATCCTTGTCGATCACGGCCTCGACGCCCACGAGCTGCCCGTCCTGCTCGACGACGGGGATTCCGCCTCCGCCCGACGCGACGACCGTGAACCCGGCCCGGATCAGGGACATGATCGCGTCGAACTCGACGATCTTCACGGGAGCCGGCGACGGCACCACGCGTCGCCAGCCCCTGCCCGCATCCTCCACGACGCTCCATCCCTCGTCGCGGGCGTGGGTCCGGGCCATCGGCTCCTCCATGAACGAGCCGATCGGCTTGGTGGGGTTCTGGAACGCCGGGTCGCTGCTGTCCACCAGCGTCTGGGTGACGACGGTGGCGGCCGACTTGACGATGCCGCGCCGCTTGAACTCGTTCTGCAGGGCCTGCTGGAACATGTACCCGATTGCGCCCTGCGTGTCCGCGCCGCAGTAGTCGAGCGGCACGGGGTGCAGCTCGCCCGCCGACAGCTCCGAGCGGCGCAGGATGTAGCCGACCTGCGGGCCGTTCCCGTGCGTCAGGAGCACGTCCCAGCCCTGCTCGATCATGCTGACCACGTGCCGGCTGGACTCCACGGCCGCGGCGTACTGGTCGGGGATCGTCTGGTGCTGCTTGTCCTTGATGAGAGAGTTGCCGCCGACGGCGACGACCGCGATCTTGCTCATACCGTCCCTCGACGCGTTCATTGGCGATGGCTCGCATGGTGCCGGCCCGCTGCGCCGGCGCGCCTCACCGCATGGTGAGTGCCATCACCGCCTTCTGGACGTGCAGCCGGTTCTCGGCCTCGTCGTAGACCACCGAGTGCGGCCCGTCGATCACTTCGTCGGCCACTTCGATGTTCCGGTCGGCCGGCAGCGGGTGCATGTAGATCGCCTCCTCCGAGGCGGTCGCCATCCTCCGTCCGTCGGTGATCCAGTCCGTGTACCGCGCGGAGATGGCCGCCCCCTCGGCGTCGTCCTTCGCGACGAGCAGCGGCCCCCAGCTCTTGGCGTACACGACGTCGGAGCCGCGGATGCCGGCGTCGAAGTCGTCCATCAGCTCCAGGCTGCCGCCGGAGCGCCGTGCGTTCGCCTGCGCCTGGTCGACCAGGTTGGCGGGAAGCCGGAACTCCGGCGGGTGCACGAGGCGCACGTTCATGCCGAAGCGGGTGGCGAGGAGCGTGAGGTCGATCGGCACGCTCATCGGCTTCTGGTAGCTGGACGCGTACGCCCAGCTGACGGTGATCGTGCGACCTCGCGGATCGCCCAGCTTCTCGCTGATGGTCAGCAGGTCCGCCAGCACCTGGAAGGGGTGGAAGAACTCGCACTGCATGTTGAGGACCGGCACGCGGCTTGCCGCGGCGACGTCGGTGATGTACCGGTTGCCGGCGCCCCAGTCGACGTTGCGGATGGCGATCCCGTCGTTGTAGCGGCCCAGGATCTCGCCGATCTCCTTGGCGGTATCGCCGTGGGCGATCTGCGTCGTCCGGCTCTCGATGAACTGGGCATGTCCGCCGAGCTGCGCCATCCCGGCCTCGAACGACGCGCGGGTGCGCGTGCTCGAGAAGAAGAAGAGCATGGCCAGGACGCGGTCCCGCAGGTACGGGTGCGGCAGCCCGAGGGCCCGGTCGCGCTTGAGCTGAGCGGCGACCTCAAGGGCCGTCTCGAGCTCTTCCTTCGTCCAGTCCTGGGTACCGATCAGGTCACGGCCACGCAGGTTCGTCTGCATCGAACGTCTCCTCGCCTCGTCTGCCGCCTACTCCGCCGCGCCGAGGACCAGCGCCAGCAGCGCCATCCGCATGACCACGCCGTTGAACGCCTCGGTCCAGTAGCGAGCGTGCCGCGTGGCGTCCACGTCGGGCGGGAGCTCGTCCATGCGCGGCAGCGAGTGGAGGATGATCGCGTCCGGCTTCGCGCGCGCCTTCAGCAGCTCGCGGGTGACCCGGTAGGCCTCGGGCGTGCGGCCGACCTCGCCGCGCTCGTCGCGCGACTTCGTGTAGTCCGCCTGGACGACCGGCTCCATGTAGATGACGTCCGCCTGGTCGATCACGTCGACCACCGATTCCGCCTCGCGGTAGCGCACGTTCCGCTCGTCAAGCTCGGCCTTGAACTCGGGAAGCAGCGACATGTCGGGCGGGCCCACGACGATGGCCTCGGAGCCGAACTGCGAAAGCGCGTAGAGGATCGAGTGCATCGTGCGCATGCGCATGTCGCCGACGCAGAGGAAGGTCAGCCCGTCGAGCGTTCCCTTCTCGAGCCACGTCGTGTAGAGGTCGGTCAGCACCTGCGTGGGGTGCTCGCCCCAGCCGTCACCGCAGTTGATGACCGGCACGCTGGCCCAGCGAGCCGCTTCCTGCGGCGCACCCTGCTGGAAGTGCCGCATGGCGATCACGTCGCCGTAGTACTCCAGCATGTGCACGGTGTCCTTGATCGACTCCTGGTAGAAGTCGCCCGCGCGGGTCATCTTCGCGTCCGAGAAGCCGAGGACGTGGCCGCCCAGGCGATGCATGGCGGCCTCGGTCGCCAGGCGGGTGCGGGTGCTGGGCTGGTAGAAGGCGGTCAGGAGCGTCTTGCCCTTCAGCAGATCGCCGTTGCGTCGGTCGCGAGCGTAGGGCTTGAGGTCCTCCGCGACCTGGAACACGCGGAAGAACTCGTTGCGCTCGAAGTCCTTGAGCGACAGGATGTCGCGACCGATGAAGCTGCGCATGTAATCTCCGTCCTCCTTCACTGCGGCCGATGTGCCGGCTCAACTGCGCGACACGCCGAGATCGAACACTGCTTCAAGAAACTCTGAACGATGGTCCTCGCATGGATGCTGCCCCCCGCCGTCCATCTACCGGGGCGACTGCGCCTGCGCCGGACTGGACGACGGCGGCTCTCTCGACGGCTGTCGCCGCGTCCCCGTCCAGGCTTCCCGGAACGGGAGCGGCTCCGCGAGAGTAGGCCTGGCCCACCCGGCGAATGATGTGGAACCGGAAATGGCCCGGGCTGAAATAGCTGCGCGAGTAGTCCACCACGCGGCCCCCGGTCGAGTACAGCTGCGCGGTGAGCGTGAGGAGCGGCGCCCCGGCCCGAACGCCGAGCCGACGAGCAAGTTCGGCGTTGGCCGCCTGGGCGCTCAGCTCCGTGTACGAATGCGTGAGCGTCGGGTTACCCCGTTCCAGCAGGAAGTCAAGCACGGACCCGTGGAACGACGCGCCAAGTTCTGCCGGACCGACGACCTCGGTCGGAACGACGTCGACCAGGAAGGCCATCGGCCGCTCACCCGACTCGATGACGCGCTCGACGGCCATGACCCGTGCCGTCGGGGGCACTTCCAGGATCTTCGCCTCCACTGCGTCTACGACCCGCTCCCTGATGTCGCACGCTCCCATGTGGATCTCGACCCCGATCCGCCGGGAGAGGGTCTCGATGCTCTCGAGCTCCTCGAGCCCGGACTCGACGAGTGGAACACCGGGGCTGACGAACGTGCCGATCCCGTGCCGGCGAACGATCAGGCCGCCCTGCTCCAGCTGCGACAGCGCCTCCCGCAGCGTGGCGCGGCTGACGCCGAGGCGCGAGCTGAGCGCGGCTTCCGACGGCAGCGTGCCGTCCTCGCCCGCCAGCGACCCGGATCGGATGCCGTCGGCAACTTCCTGGGCCGCCTGCCGCGCCAGCGTCACGTTACGACGCACCATGCCCGCGTCTCGCCTCATCAGACGTTAGTCATCCGACGTCCCGCCGTCTAGTGTCACAGTACACCAGCCGAGCCCAAGTGCCATTCGGCCCCTTGTACCGCAGCGGCACTGCGCACCGAGCCTGCAGCCGAGGGCCCAGATGTTGACAATAGGCCGAACGGCACTTGGGTCCGCGACCGGGCGTATGCCACAACACGTCTGGGATTGATGTCGGATGACTAACGTCTGACAGTTGGAGTAGCAGCCTGTGACGGACGACGCACCGGCGACGCCAGTGTCGGCTCCCGACGTTCGCGCGCCGCGCGGCCCCGGCTTGCTGGGCACCGGCGCCGGTATCCCCCTCCGCGCGCTCCACGCGAAGTCTGGAGCCACCCATTGACGCCAGCAGCGAATGCTGTTATCTCGCGTCACGAGATGTGGCCTACCCCCGACGACAGGGCTGGCGGCGCGCCATGCGCGCAGAGTTCGGACGAAGTCAACGCGGATCGACGTTCCAGGGAAGCGGGTCGGGCGTTTCCGTGAGGCGGATTCGCAGGAGCCGTGGGGTGTCACGCACGCCCAGCACCGGGTCCGGCCGGGAGGTCGGGCGCGGCGCGACGTGGGCCGTGCAGTGACGGACAACCAAGCACGCCTCTCCGAAGAGAGAGGCAAGGAGGAGGAGCTTTGAGCGCGACAATGCGGACTTTCCGTTCGTCGATCGCACTCGGGACGGTCGCGGTGCTGATCGCGGCATGCAGCTCGTCGGCCACCACCGCGCCGACGACCGCCCCGGCGGCGTCGGTCGCGGCGCCGGCGGCGTCGGTCGCGGCGCCGGCCGCGTCGGTCGCGGCGCCGGTCGCGTCTGCTGCCGCCTCGATGGCGGCGGCGTCGATGGCACCCGCCTCGATGGCGGCGGCATCGCCGCCGGTGCTGACGAGCGCCGCGGCCCAGTGGACCACCAGCCACCCGTTCACGGCCGCATTCATCTACGTGGGCGCCCCGAGTGACGCCGGCTGGACCCACGCGCACGACGTCGGCCGCCTGCAGGTGCAGAGCTACTTCGGCGGGCGCGTCAAGACCCTGTACAAGGAGAACGTGCCGGAAGGGCCGCAGGCGGCCCAGGTCATCACGCAGCTCGTGAACCAGGGCGCGAACATCGTCTTCGCGACGTCATTCGGCTACCAGGATCAGCTGGTCGCGGCCGCAAAGAAGTACCCCAACGTGCTGTTCGAGCAGGCGACCGGCACCGAGCAGGAGACCAACCTCGCGGAGTACTACGGCGCCGGTGAGAACGGCGACTACCTCTCCGGCATGGCCGCCGGGGCCGCATCGACCACCGGCAAGATCGGCTTTGTCGCTCCGTACCCGATCCCCGAGGTCATCCGCGAGATCGACGCGTTCACCATGGGCGCCCGGTCCATGAACCCGAACGCCACCGTCCGTGTCGTGTGGACCAACACCTGGTTCGCCCCGGCCACCGAGCGACAGGCGGCCGAGAGCCTGGTGGCGGCAGGCGTTGACGTGCTCGCCGACGGCCAGGACAGCCCCACCACCGGCCAGGTGGCCGAAGCGGCGGGCCTCAAGTGGACGGGGTACGACTCGAACCAGGAGTCGTTCGCGCCCAACGCCTGGCTGACCGCGACCACCTACAACTGGGGGCCGTACTACGTCCAGGACGTGGCCGACGCGATGAACGGCACCTGGAAGACGCACTTCTACTATGGCGGCCTTGATGACGGGTTCGTGATCATGGCCCCGTTCGGCACGTCGGTCAGCGCGGCAACGCAGGCCGCCATCATTGCGAAGGAGAACGCGATGAAGGCCGGCACGTTCGATCCGTTCACGGGCCCGATCGTCGCGCAGGACGGCAGCATCGGCATTCCGGCCGGGGTCACGCTCCCCGTCTACACGCCGACCGG
The DNA here is from genome assembly GCA_963759135.1 of uncultured Chloroflexia bacterium. Classification (GTDB taxonomy): domain Bacteria; phylum Chloroflexota; class Limnocylindria; order Limnocylindrales; family CSP1-4; genus JAJYNJ01. The sequence goes on from CAVWXU010000004.1 coordinate 14,634, forward strand.
TCTCAGCAAGTACTCGATCAGCTTCTTCGTGCAGGGCGTCATCGGCAGCCCCAAGGGCTGACATCCAGCCCGGTCCTTCGAGGCAGCGACACGAAGGAGTGGCGTTGAACATCCGCGACGTCGATCCGGACGCCGCGTCCGCACAGGCGGCTACCGCCGGGCCGGTCCCGGCGGTAGCCGCTGTCGGCGTAACCAAGCGGTTTGCCGGTGGCGTGGTCGCCAACGACCGGGTGTCGTTCGAAGCCAGGCCCGGCGAGGTGCATGCCCTCCTCGGCGAGAACGGCGCCGGCAAGACCACCCTCTGCAACATCCTGACCGGGCTGTATCGGCCCGACGAGGGCGAGATTCACATCGGCGGGAAACCCGTCCGGCTGCACTCTCCGGGCGAGGCGCAGGCGGCCGGGATCTTCATGGTGCACCAGCACCTCAGCCTGGTCGAAAGCCTCACGGTCGCAGAGAACATCGTGCTGGGCTGGTCGCGGCACGGTGGCATCGGGTTTTCCTCCCGCCAGGTCGAGGCGGAGATCGCCGAGATCGCGTCGCGCTTCCAGATGGACGTGGATCCGCGGGCCAAGATCTGGCAGCTGTCCCTCGGCGAGCGCCAGCGCGTCGACATCCTCAAGGCGCTCTACCGGGGCGCCAACATCCTGATCCTCGACGAACCCACCACCGTGCTCACGCCGGCCGAGACCGAGCAGCTCTTCTCCAGCGTCCGCGAGCTCGTCGCGGGTGGCGGCACGGTGGTGTTCATCTCCCACAAGCTGCCAGAGGTCCTCGCGATCGCCCAGCGGGTCACGATCCTCCGAAAAGGGCACTCGATCACGACGGTCGACGTGGCGGGCACGGACGCCCGGCAGCTCGCCCGCCTCATGGTCGGCCACGAGATGTCGTTCGACGTGACGCCCCGCGCCGCAGAAGCGACGACCGCGGCTCCCGCGGCGCCGGCCGTGCTGGAGCTCGACCACGTGACCGCGCACGGCAACTTCGGCACCGAGGCGCTCAAGGACGTCGTGCTGACCGTGCATGCCGGTGAGATCGTCGGGATCGCCGGGGTGGCCGGCAACGGCCAGCGAGAGCTGGCGGAGGTGATCGCCGGGTTGCGGCCGTTCGTCCACGGGACCATCCGCTACGCCGGCGACCGGGTCGCACCCGGCGACGCCCGCGCGGTGATCGATCGGGGAGTCGCCTACATCCCCGAGGATCGCATGGGGACCGGCGTGTCGCCCAACCTGTCGATCTCCGAGAACCTCATGCTGAAGTCGTACCGGCGCGACGCCCCGCACAGCGGACCCATCCTGATGATGCGGCAGGCGAACGCGCAGGCGGTGCAGCTGATGGAGCGCTTCGACATCCGCGCCCCCGGGCCGCAGACGCTCGTGCGCCAGCTCTCGGGCGGCAACGTGCAGAAGGTCGTGCTGGCCCGGGAGTTGTCGTCACAACCGGGCGTCGTCGTCGCGGCCTCGCCGACCCGCGGGCTCGACGTGGGCGCCACGGAGTACGTGCACCACGTGCTGGTGGACGCCGCGGCCGGAGGTGCCGGCGTCCTGCTGATCAGCGAGGACCTCGACGAGATCATGGAGCTCGCGGACCGGATCGCGGTCCTGTACGAAGGCAGGGTCGTGGGCGTCGTCGACACGTCCCACGCCACGTACGAGCAGCTCGGGCTGATGATGGCCGGCGCCGGGGCAGGTGCGGCCGCGGGGGTCGGCACCGGGGCAGGTGCGGCCACAGGGGTCGGCGCCCCGGCTGCAGCCGGGGCGAGTGACGCGGCCGGTGGTCCAGCTGCGGTCCCGGCCAGTGACGCGACCGGGTCGAGTCCCGGCACCGGGACCGGGAGCGGGAGCCCGA
>CAVWXU010000005.1:0-24653 GCA_963759135.1 uncultured Chloroflexia bacterium
GGGTGAGAACGCGGTCGCCATGCGTCCCGAAATCGAACGCCGCCTGGAGCTCGTTGGCCTGCAGCGGGCCGTCCTCGATCGGTACCCAATCGAGCTCTCGGGCGGCATGAAACAGCGCATGGTGATGGTCATTTCCACTCTGCTCAACCCGTCGCTTCTGATCGCCGACGAAATCACATCGGCGCTCGACGTCTCAACTCAAAAGGCCGTGGCGGAGACGCTGGTCGGGTTGCGTGACCGCGAGTTCGTCCGGAGCATGATCGTGATCACGCACGACGTGTCGATCCTGTCCGAGATCGCGGACAAGATCACCGTGATGTACGCGGGAAAGTTGGCCGAGAAGGCCGCGACCGACGTCATCATCGGCTCGCCCAAGCACCCCTACACGCGCCTGCTGATCTCGTCCCTTCCGGAGGTCGGGGTCAGGTATGCGGACAAGCGACTGGCGGGCATCCCCGGCAACCCGCCGGCCCTCCTGGACCCGCCGGAAGGATGTCGCTTCCAGGCGCGGTGCCCCCTCGCGGCGGAGCAGTGCCGCCGGGAACCTCCATACGTGGAAGTCGAACGCGACCACTTCGTGGCCTGCTGGAAGGCGGCGTGACGCGGTGCTGACGCTCGAGCGCATCTCCAAGGTCTACAAGGTGGGCACGTTCGGCGGCACGGCACTGCCGGCGGTGCGCGAGGTGAGCTTCGACATCGCTGCCGGCCAGGTCGTCTCGCTCATCGGGGAGAGCGGCAGCGGCAAGACCACGATCGGGCGGATGATCCTGCGGCTCACCCCGGTCACGCGCGGCACGATCACGTTCGACGGCCAGAACGTGGCAGGACTGCCGCGCAAGGCGTACTACAGGCAGGTCCAGGGCGTCTTCCAGGACCCGTATCAGCTCGTACAACCCGATCTTCAAGGCCGATCACGTCTTCGGCATGATCCGCGGCGTGTACTTCTCCGGCCTGCCGGACGCGGAGTGGACGTCCCGCGTCGAAGCCTCGCTCCAGGCCGTGGGCCTGGACCCCGGCCAGGTGCTGAACAAGTACCCGCACCAGCTCAGCGGGGGCCAGCTTCAGCGGCTGCTGATCGCGCGGGCGCTGCTCCTCGATATCCGGCTCCTCGTCGCGGACGAGATCATCAGCATGCTGGACGCCTCCACGCGGATCGACGTGCTCAACCTGCTCGGCGACCTGAAGGCCCGCGGCCTGGGGATCCTGTTCATCACCCACGACCTCTCGCTCGGCTACTACAGCAGCCAGCGGACGGTGATCCTCTGGCGCGGCATGGTCGTCGAGATGGGTGCCACTGAGAAGGTCTACAGCAATCCCGTCCACCCCTACACGAAGATGCTGATCGCCGCGGTTCCCCAGCTGCACAAGAAGTGGCGCCAGGTGGCGCTGGAACTTGGCGCTGCAGGTACTGAGGGCCCCGGTCGCTGCGCGTACCACGCGATGTACCCAGAGGCCCGTGCAGGTGGCGCATCGGAAGCGGCGCGCCCGGCACTTGCCGAGATCGAGGAGGATCACCTCGTGGGGTGCTTCCGGCCGTACGTGGAGGGAGCGTGCTGACGCCCGGCACGAGTCGCGGTCCCGAGTAGCGGCAGCGCGCGGCCGGCCGCTGCCGCGCTTTGGTATCAACAGCGGCGTGGAGGGAGGGCGCGATGCGGTTCGGACGCTTCGACGACGATGCGCGGGAGTACGTCATCTCGCGCCCGGACACGCCGCTGCCGTGGATTAACTACCTGGGCAGCGAGGACTACTTCGGGATCATCTCCAACACTGCGGGCGGTTACTCCTTCTACCGTGACGCGCGCCTCCGCCGACTGACGCGGTACCGCTACAACAACGCCCCGCTCGATCTCGGCGGGCGCTACGTGTACCTGCGGGACGACGAATCCGGCCAGTACTGGAGCCCCAGCTGGCAGCCCGTCCAGCGTGAGCTCGAGGACTACCAGTGCCGCCATGGGCTTGGGTACACCGTGATCGGCTCCCGCTTCGTCAGGATCCGCGCGGAGACGCTCTATTTCGTCCCGCTCGGCGAGACGCTGGAGCTGTGGCGCGTGCGGGTCACGAACGAGCGCGACACGCCGGCCTCCCTGTCGCTGTTCGGCACGGTGGAGTTCTGCCTGTGGGACGCGAACGACGACGCGACCAACTTCCAGCGCAACTACTCGATCGGCGAGGTCGAGGTGGCAGACGGCGTCATCTACCACAAGACCGAGTACCGGGAGCGGCGCGACCACTTCGCGTGGTTCGCCTGCTCCGAGCCGCAGGCGGGATTCGACACACAGCGCGACGCATTCACCGGGCCGTATCGAGGTTGGGATCGACCGCTCGCGGTCGAGCGTGGGGCGTGCGCGAACACGATCGCGCAGCGGCTGGCAGCCGATCGGTGCGCACCACGTGCGGCTCGCACTTTCGCCCGGCGAGACACGGGACATCGTCTTCGCGCTGGGGTACTGGGAGAACCCGGCTGACGCCAAGTTCGATCCGCCGGGCTCGCCAGCGATCGATCGGCGACAGGTCGCTCCCGTCATCGCGCGGTACCTCCGGGACGGTGCCGTCGCCGAGGCGTTCCAACAGCTGCGCGATCACTGGAGGTCGCTGCTCGAAACTCTCCAGGTCGACACCGGGAACGAGCACGTCGACCGCATGGTCAACACGTGGAATGCCTACCAGTGCATGGTGACGTTCAACCTCTCGCGCTCCGCGTCGCTGTTCGAGTCGGGCATCGGGCGCGGCATGGGGTTCCGGGACTCAAACCAGGACCTGCTCGGGTTCGTCCACATGATCCCCGGCCGGGCACGAGACCGGATCCTTGATCTCGCAGCGACCCAGCTCCCGACCGGCGGCGCGTACCACCAGTACCAGCCGCTGACCAAGCGGGGCAACGACGCCGTAGGGACCGGCTTCAACGACGACCCGCTCTGGCTGGTGCTTGCGGTGGGGGCGTACCTCAAGGAGACCGGTGACCAGGGCATCCTCGAGGAGCCGGTCGCCTACGACAACGTGTCCGGCACCGAGACGCCACTGTACGAGCACCTGCAACGGTGCATCGAGTACACGCTGCAGCGGACTGGACCCCACGGGCTGCCGCTGATCGGGCGCGCCGACTGGAACGACTGCCTCAACCTGAACTCGGATTCCGAGACGCCAGGCGAATCGTTCCAGACCGCCCCGTACCGGGAAACCGGCGTTGCCGAGTCTGTCTTCATCGCCGGGCTGTTCGTGCTCGCCGCCGGCGACATGGCGCAGATTGCGGCCCGCCGGGGGGACGCGGGCGAGGCTGACCGGTGCCGGGTAGCGGCGACCAGCATGCGGCGAGCAGTGGACGAACACGGCTGGGACGGTGACTGGTTCCGCCGCGCCTACGAACGCACGGGCGCGGCCGTCGGATCGGCCGGCAACGCCGAGGGCCGGATCTTCGTCGAGCCCCAGGGGATGTGCGTGATGGCGGGCATCGGCCTGGAGGATGGACGAGCCGAGCGCGCACTGGGCGCCGTGCGAGAACACCTCGCCACGCCGCACGGCATCATGCTTCACCAGCCCGCGTACACGCGGTTCCGGGCGGGCCTCGGTGAGATCACCTCATACCCACCCGGCTACAAGGAGAATGGCGGCATTTTCTGCCACACGAACCCATGGGTGATGATCGCGGAGACCATCCTCGGCCACGGAGACGCCGCGGTCGACTACTACCTCCGCACCTGCCCTTCCGCCCGCGAGACGATCTCGGAGCTGCACCGGTGCGAGCCGTACGTGCACGCCCAGATGATCGCCGGGCGCGACGCGCCAAGCTACGGCGAGGCGAAGAACTCGTGGCTGACCGGGACTGCCGCCTGGAACTTCGTGGCGGTCACCCAGTGGATCCTGGGCGTCCGGCCGGAGCACGAAGGGCTGCGGATCGATCCGCGACTGCCGGCCGACTGGGGCGACGTGCGAGTCACGCGGAAGTTCCGGGGTACGACGTTCCGGATTCGCATCCACAAGGCCCAGGGGGTAACCGGCAACGTCACGCACCTGTCTGTCGACGGTCGCGCCATCCCTGGCAATCTGCTGCCGCTTCCGGCCGTGGCCGGCGGGGAGGCAGCCGTCGAGGCCTGGGTCGAGTAGCTACGCCCCCACCCGCGGCCCGACCCCGGCCCGCTTCGCAACCACCTGCCCCGTCGTGCGGCGCCGCGGGCGCCCATCGATGGCTCGGCCGGCGGCCTCCGCGAACGTGACGTCCGTGAGCGGCACCAGCGGCTCGCCCCGCAGCACGCGGCCGAGGTACTCGCCGGTGGCGGACTCCGCCACCTGCGCGACGTGCTCCGGCGTCCCCTCGGCCACGACGGCGCCGCCCCGGGCGCCGCCCTCCGGCCCCAGGTCCACGATCCAGTCCGCGGTCTTGATCACGTCGAGGTTGTGCTCGATGACGATGACCGTGTTCCCCGCGTCCACCAGGCGGTGCAGCACCTGCAGCAGCTTCTCGACGTCGGCGAAGTGCAGGCCCGTCGTCGGCTCGTCGAGCACGTAGACCGTCCGCCCGGTCGCCCGGCGGGACAGCTCGGTCGACAGCTTCACGCGCTGGGCCTCGCCCCCGGACAGCGTGGTCGCCGGCTGGCCCAGGTGGATGTAGCCCAGCCCGACGTCGTTGAGCGTCTGCAGCTTGTTGCGGATCGCGGGAACGGCCGAGAACACGTCGAGCGCCTCCTCGACCGTCATCTCGAGCACGTCGGAGATGGACTTGCCCTTGTAGTGGACCTCGAGGGCCTCGCGGTTGTACCGCTTTCCCTTGCAGACCTCGCACTGCACGTAGACGTCCGGCAGGAACTGCATCTCGATCTTGATGATCCCGTCACCCTTGCAGTTCTCGCAGCGGCCGCCCTTCACGTTGAAGCTGAACCGTCCCGCCCTGTAGCCACGCAGCCGGGCCTCCGGGACGCCGGCGAAGAGTTCGCGCATGGGCCCGAACAGGCCCGTGTAGGTGGCGGGGTTGGAGCGGGGCGTCCGCCCGATGGGGCTCTGGTCGATCTCGATGACCTTGTCGACCGCGCCGGACCCGTCGATGCGATCATGCTCGCCCGGCTCGTCCCGTGACCCGTACAGCTCCCGCGCCAGCGCCCGGTACAGCACCTCGGCGACCAGCGTGCTCTTGCCCGAGCCCGACACGCCGGTGACCACGACGAACGTGCCCAGCGGGAACGCCACGTCGATGTTGCGCAGGTTGTGGGCCCGCGCGCCGCGCACGACGAGCGCCGAGCCGTTGCCCGGGCGGCGCCGCTCGGGGATGGGTACGAACGCCTCGCCGCGCAGGTACGCGCCGGTGAGCGACCGGGGCTCCTCGAGGATCGCCTCCAGTGGTCCCGCCGCCACCACCTCGCCGCCATGCTCGCCGGCGCCGGGCCCCACGTCGACCACCCAGTCGGCCGTGCGGATCGTCTCCTCGTCGTGCTCGACCACGATCAGGGTGTTGCCCAGGTCCCGCAGTCGCGTCAGCGTCGCGATGAGCTTCGCGTTGTCGCGCTGGTGGAGCCCGATGGAGGGCTCGTCGAGGATGTACAGCACGCCCATCAGGCTCGAGCCGATCTGCGTGGCCAGGCGGATCCGCTGCGCCTCGCCGCCGGAGAGCGTCTGGCTCGTGCGGTCGACGGTCAGGTAGTCGAGGCCGACGTCGACCAGGAACCCGAGCCGGGCGCGGATCTCCTTGAGCACCTGCCGCCCGATGGTCGCCTCCCGGGCGCTGAGGCGGTCGGGCAGGTCCGTGGCCCACGCGAGCGCATCGGTCACCGACAGCGCGGCGACGTCCGCGATGGTGCGACTGTCGATGGTGACGCTCAGCGCCTCCGGGCGCAGCCGTCTGCCGCCGCAGGTCGGGCACGGCCGCTCGACCATGTACCGCTCGATCTCCGACTTGACGTACTCCGACTCGGTCTCGCGGAACCGCCGCTCGAGGTTGGGCACCAGGCCTTCGAACGTGGCTTCGTACGAGTTCTCGCCGCGGTCGTGCTGGTAGCGCACCACCACCCGCTCGCCGCGCGGCGCGTACAGGAGGACGTCGAGCGCCTCCTGCGACAGCTCCCGCACGGGCACGTCCGTCCTGAATCCGTGCCGCTCGGCGATGGCGTCGATGATCTTGAGCTGCCAGGAGTTCTCCATGGGCATCCGCGTCCACGGCTGGAGGGCGCCTTCGCGGAGCGCCAGGTCGCGGTTCGGGATGAGCCGGGCCGGGTCGATCTCCAGGCGGACGCCGAGTCCGGTGCAGGCGGGACACGCGCCGTGCGGCGAGTTGAACGAGAAGCTCCGAGGCTCCAGCTCCTCCAGGATGGTGCCGTCGAACGGGCAGCTGTAGCGCTCACTGAATCGCTGCTCCTCGAGCGCACCCGCGTCCGCCGGCGCGACGACCATCACGCCCTCGCCCAGCCGCAGCGCCGTCTCGACCGAGTCGGCCAGACGCCCCAGGTCGGGGTTGGGACGCTCCGGGCCGAACGCGACGCCGTCGTCGCCGGAGTGCCGGACGACGAGGCGGTCGACGACGACTTCGATCGTGTGCCGCTTGTACTTGTCGAGCGAGCGCGCCTCGTCGAGGTCCAGCAGCTCCCCGTCGACCCGCACGCGCACGAAACCCTGCCGGCGGGCGGCCTCGAACACCCGGTCGCCCTCGGTCTTGCGGTCCTTGACCAGCGGCCCGAGGATCAGCAGACGCGTGCCCTCAGGGAAGGCCTGGATGCGATCCACGATCTGGGGCACGCTCTGGCGCGCGATCTCGCGGCCGCACGCCGGGCAGTGCGGGCGCCCCACGCGAGCGAACAGCAGGCGCAGGTAGTCGTAGATCTCCGTCACGGTGCCGACGGTCGAGCGGGGGTTGCGGCTGGCGCCCTTCTGGTCGATGGAGATCGCCGGGCTCAGCCCATCGATCTGGTCGACGTCCGGCTTCTCCATCTGGCCCAGGAACTGCCGCGCGTACGCCGACAGGCTCTCCACGTAGCGGCGCTGCCCCTCCGCGTAGATCGTGTCGAACGCGAGGCTCGACTTGCCACTCCCCGACAGCCCGGTGATGACGACCAGCCGGTCGCGCGGGAGCTCGACGGTGATGTTCTTGAGGTTGTGCTCGCGCGCTCCGCGAACGACCAGCAGCTCCTGGGGCATACCGCGTAAGTGTAGCCGGTCGGCCCGAATCAGAACAGATGTGCGATTCTCCACGCGGCCCCCACGCGCCGGGTCGTGGTCGGCTACGCCTCGGGCAGGAGCTGCGCGTCGACCAGTGCCGCCGGGTCGAGCCGGGGACGCAGCAGGTGGGCACGCCGGCCCGACACGCCGACCTCGGCCGCGCCGGCGTGCGACAGGAACCACGGCATCGACTGCGTGAAGCCGTAGGCGCCGGCGTCCAGGGCGACGACAAGGTCGCCCGGCAGCGGCTCCGGGAACGTCTCCAGGCGGCCCAGCACATCGAGGCCCGTGCAGAGGGGGCCGACCAGGTCGGTCGGAACGAGTGCGCGCGAGCCCGGCGGCGGCGACCCGACGAGGCGCAGGCGGTGGCGGCGGCCGACGAGCGCCGGGGCCAGCAGATGGTTGATGCCGCCGTCGAGCACCGCGACCTGGCGACCATGCAGCCGCTTCACGTCGACGACCCGCGCGACGTAGGCCCCGGCCGGACCAGCCAGGAAGCGGCCCGGTTCGAGGATCACGCGAACGGCCCTCGTTGCCGGATCCGCGGCCCACGCTTCGTCGAGCCGCGCGAGCTGTTCGCCGAACGCGGCCAGGTCGAGCTCGCGTTCCCCGTCCTCGTACGGGATGCCCAGCCCTCCCCCGGCGTCCACGATCCCGAGCCGGAAGCCCGCGGTGGCGGCGAGCCGGCGACCGGCCTCGACCGTGCGCTCGACATGGCCGGCCAGGACCCGGTGGTCACGCTCGGTGGAGACCCCGAATGCGTGCACGCCGAGTGGCTCGAGCCACTGCGACCGGCGCGCCTGCCGTGCGCCTGCCACGGCGTCCTCCGGCGACATGCCGAAGGTCTGCCCTTCGTGGGCGGGCAGGCGAAAGAGGACCCCGACGACTGCGCGGGCGGCCTCGGCTGCCGCTTCCAGCCTGGCGAGCTCGCCGAGGGACTCGACGACCACTGCCCGGACCCCGCCCCCGGCAGCACGGCGCAGGAGCGCGTCGCTCTTGCCCGGCCCGGTCACGACGGTCTCCGAGGCGGCGACGCCCGCGCGAGTCGCGGCCTCGAGCTCTCCCCAGGACGCGACGTCCACACCGGTCCCTGCCCTGGTCACGGCCGCGATCACGGCGAGCGAGGGGTTCGCCTTGGCCGCGTACGCGACGTCGAATCGCGCGGGGAGGGCGGCGCGCAGCAGCCGCGCTCGGGCCGCGGCCAGGTCGAGGTCGTACACGTACGCAGGGGTTCCGTAGGTCGTCGCGAGCCCCTCGGGATCGAGCCCGGCCAGCAGCCCGTCCTGCCACATACCCGGACATCGAGCCGGGCGGCTCCGGCTCCCGCACCCGAGCGAGGCCGGCGCCGTCCGTCCCGGCGCCGTCCATCGGCGATGCGCCCGTCACCGCAGCGCCGCCTCGAGCGCCGTCCGTGCCGAGGTCCCGGCGTCGCGCATCTTCACGATCGCCGCGCACTGCAGCCCGATCCCATGGGCGGCGGCGAACGACCCGCGGGCCGGTCGCGTGGCCGGGACCACCACGGCACCCGGTGGAACGCACAGGGGCGCGTCCGGGCTTCCGTCGAGGATGCGCTCCCCGACCAGGTCGTACAGCCGGCTGGTGCCGGTCAGGACGACACCGGCGGCGAGCACGGCCTCACGCCCGACCAGCACGCCGTCGAACAGCCCGCACTGCGCGCCCACGAACGCGTCGTCCTCCACGATCACGGGGCGCGCGTTCGCCGGCTCCAGGACGCCGCCCACCTGGACACCCGCGGATAGGTGCACCCGCGCTCCCACCTGTGCGCAGGAGCCCACCAGCACGTGCGAGTCGATCATCGTGCCCTCTCCCACCCACGCACCGATGTTGACGTACGACGGCGGCATGATCACCACGTCCTGCCCGAGATACGCTCCCGCGCGGACGCTGGTGCCGCCCGGCACCACCCGCCACGGTCCGTCGAGCAGCCGCTTGGTGGGGAGCGAGGCCCGGTCGCGGAAGGCGAACAGGCCATCGACGTGCCACGAGCGCATCGCCGGCTCGCGGAACAGGGCCAGGAGTTCGCCCCGGAGGTCCGGGTCGACTCGCCATCCGTCGGATGCGTCCGGGTCGGGCCAGGCCGCTCGCCGACGGCCCGCATCGAGGTCGTCGAGGAGCGACCGACGGCCGGCATTTCTCGAGCCCCGCGCCGACGGGCCGGAGGGGCGGCCACTCGGGCCGTCATGCCGGCGCTCCGAGAACCGGCGCTCCGACCATCGCCCGCGTCGGTGCCTGCGCACCGACGCCGTTCGCTTCAAGAGCCGGCCCGGTTGCCTCCTGATCGAGCAGCCCGTCCTGCAGCAGCAGCGCACCCAGCCGGCCCCGTGCCGGCTCGTCCAGCGGCAGCAGCGGCAGGCGGAGGCGGTCCTGGATGAGCCCCATCATGGCCAGCGCGGACTTGACCGGCACCGGGTTCGGCCCCCCGCGGAAGTTGGCCCGGAACAGGGGCAGCCAGCGGCTGTGGAGTCCGCGAGCCGCGTCCCAGTCTCCGTCCGAGGCGGCACGGCAGAGCGCGACCATCTCGGCCGGGATCTCGTTCGACGCCACGCTGATCACGCCGTCGCCGCCCATCGCCAGCACCGCGAGCGTCCAGGCGTCGTCACCGGCCATCACGGCGAAGCCCTCCGGACGGTCGCGGATGATCGTGGCGATCTGTTCGAGGTTGGCGGATGCCTCCTTCACCGCCAGGATTCGCGGGTGCTCGGCGAGGCGCAGGACCGTGTCGGCCTCGACGTTCGTGCCGGTGCGTGACGGCACGTTGTACACGACCACCGGCAGGCCGCCCTCGTCGGCGACGGCGGTGAAGTGCGCGGCGAGCATCCGCTGGTCGGGCCGGTTGTAGTACGGCGCGACGACGAGCGCGGCGTCGGCCCCCAGGTCGGCGGCGCGCCGCGTGGCGCGGATGGTTGCCGCCGTGTCGTTGGTGCCCGTGCCGGCGATCACGGTCGGCCGGCGGGTCCCGGGAGCGGCGCCATGCGCGGCGCGGGCGGCCTCCACGGCCGCGGCGATGACCCATTCCCGTTCCTGCGGCGCCAGCGTGGGGGCCTCACCGGTGGTGCCGCACGGCACCAGGCCGTCGATGCCGGCGTCGACCTGCCACCGGAGCAGGCGGCGGAAGGCCGTCTCGTCCAGGTTTCCCGCCTGGTCGAACGGGGTGACGAGCGCGGTGAAGGCGCCACGGACGCGCGGCGCCGGAAGGGTGCGCACCGGGACGGGGCGGACGGTCGGGTTCATCGGATACCTCCAGCAATCTCGACGTCGATCAGTTCGTCGACGACACGATCGAATGAGTGGATGCCCGGCCGGCGCGGCGATCGAAGCAGCCAGTCGGCGGCGGCGATCGCGCCCATCGCGTACGCGGAGCGGTCGCGGGCCGTCAGCCGGATCTCGATGCTCTCGCCCGGTGCGTCGAACCCGACGAGATGCATGCCGGGCGACGAACCGGCGCGCACGCTGACCACCTCCAGCTCGTCGGCCGCCGGTGGACCGTCATGCGAGCCGTCGGCCAGGCGACGCTTGACCGGGTGCGCTTCGAGGATGCGGCGCCCCAGCTCCAGCGCGGTCCCGGAGGGCCGGTCGGTCTTGCCGCGCCGGTGCCACTCCAGCAGGTAGGGGTCGTAGGCCGGCAGCGCCCCGAACATCCGGCTCGCCGAATCCACGAGCCGGCCGAGCACGTTCACGCCGGGGCTGAAGTTGGCGGCCACGACGGCGGCCGCGCCGTGCTGGGTCAGCAGCGCGCCGATCTCCGGTTGCGACACGGCCCAGGCCGTGGTGCCGACCACGAACGTCCGGCAGCCCCCCGCGAGCCCGGCCACGAGGTTCGGCAGCACCGCCGTCCCGCGCGAGAACTCGAAGACGACGTCTGCGTCCGCGAACGCCCCGGGCGGATGCGTCGTCGGGGGGCGACCCAGCACCACTGGCTCCTCGCCCCGCTCCCGCAGGCCGGCCGCGACGGCCCGACCCATCGGCCCGTCTCCAAGGACGATCCCTCGCATCTCGTGTACCTCCGCGCGAAGGGGCTCGAGGTGGAGGTCGATCCGTTCCCGGACACGAAAAAGCCGCGGACACCTTCGCGGTTCCGCGGCCCTTCTGGGGACCTCCGTGCCTGGAGGCCCCGTTCGTCGTCCGACGCGAAGCCCCTAGGCCCGTGCCTCCCGGCAGGGCCGCCAGCGCTTCGCCTTCAGTGCGACGTGGTTCATGGTCGCCGGACAATACCGGGCCGCTCCGCGCCTGTCAATGGGAATGCGGCGAGTGCGCGGAGCGGTGCGCGCCGTGCTTGACGAGCGTCGCGCTCCTAGAATCGCGCGAGCGGACGACGCCGGAGAGCGATCAGGAGGCGATGACATGCGGCTCGAGGGGATGCGCGTGGCGGTGCTTGCCGCCGAAGGGGTCGAGGACCTCGAGTACTGGTGCACCGTGATGCGCCTGCGCGAAGAGGGCGCCCGGACCACCAGCGTGGGCATCGCGCCGGGCACCGTCCGCGGCAAGAACGGGCTGGAGGTGCCGGTCGAGACCGCGGCATCCGACGTGAGCGAGTCCGGCTTCGACGCTCTGGTGATCCCCGGCGGCTGGGCGCCCGACAAGCTCCGTCGGTACGTGGCCGTGACCGACCTGGTGGCGGGCATCCGCTCCGCCGGCAAGCCGATCGCGATCGTCTGCCACGGTGGCCTGGTCGCGATCTCCGCGAAGATCGTCGGCGGCGGACGCGCCACCGGGTCGAAGGGCATCAGGGACGACCTCGTGAACGCCGGAGCCACCTGGGTCGACGAACCGGCGTTCCGCGATCGCGACATCGCGTGGGGCCGCGTCGTGGAGGACATCCCCGCGTTCCTGCGCGAGACAGTCGACCTCTTCGCCGAGCATCACGCGCGCCGCCGCCTCAGCGACCGCGCCGAGGACGCTGCCCTGTCCGGCGAATGACGTTGGGCGTCACGCGGTGGTCCCAGGTCTGCCGCTCGAGCCACTTCGCCTGCCACCCGCCCTCGTCGTCGTGTTCGTCGCGGATGCCGGGCAGCCAATCGGACGCCGTCCCCTCGTCGACCGCCCCGTCGGGCGTCCCCAGGGCGCCGTCCGGTTCGTCGCGGGCGGGCAGCACTTCGACCGCCGACACGCGAAGGCCGCCAGCGTCGAGGTCGACGCCGTCCCGATCCCGGCGCCCTGAGCCGGGGCCCCGGCCTGTCCCGGAACCAGGGCCTCTTCGGCTGCCCCCGCCGCCGCGGCCACCCGGTCGTCGAGCCTCGGCGTCCGCCCCGCCGCCTCGAGCGCCTCTCGTGCCGCCTCGGCCACCCGCCGCGGCCCGCTCCGCCGCACGCTCGACCTGGACCGACGCGTCTTCGTCCAGCACCCGCAGCCGGACCTGCCGGATCTCGTCGCGCAGCGCGGCCGCCTTCTCGAACTCGAGCTCGCGCGCCGCCGACCGCATCTCCGCCTCCATGCGCGCGACGAGTCGCTCCACCTGCTCACGGCTCATGTCGGACAGCTGCCGTCCGTCCCCCGCCTCGACGTAGGCGCCGGGCGCCTCGGCCACCGCGCGCAGTCGGTCGTTCAGGTCGCGGACCTCCTTGACGATCGTGGTCGGTTCGATCCCCCGCTCGGCGTTGTGCGCGAGCTGGATGCCTCGGCGGCGCTCCATCTCCGAGATCGCCAGCTTCATGGAGTCCGTCATCGCGTCGGCGTACATCACGACCTCGCCGCCGACGTTCCGCGCGGCCCGCCCGGACACCTGGATGAGCGACCACGCGCTGCGCAGAAAGCCTTCCTTGTCCGCGTCGAGGATGGCGACCAGGGTCACCTCGGGCAGGTCGATCCCCTCACGCAGCAGGTTGATCCCCACCAGGACGTCGAAGACGCCAAGCCGCAGGTCGCGCAGGATCTGCACCCGTTCCAGGGTGTCGATCTCGCTGTGCAGGTACGACACCTTCACGCCGAGGTCCTTCAGGTACTCCGCCAGGTCTTCGGCCATCTTCTTGGTCAGCGTGGTGACGAGGACGCGCTCGCCGCGCGCCACCCGATCGTGGATCCTCTCCAGCAGGTCGTCGATCTGCCCGCGCGTGGGAAGGACCTGGACCGGCGGGTCGACGATCCCTGTCGGCCGGATCAGCTGCTCGGCCACCTGCTCGCTCCGCTGGAGCTCGTACGCGGCCGGCGTCGCGCTCATGTAGATCACCTGGTTCAGGTGCTCGTCGAACTCCTCGAAGGTCAGCGGGCGGTTGTCGAGGGCCGACGGAAGCCGGAAGCCGAAGTCGACCAGGATCTCCTTGCGGGTCCGGTCGTTCTTGTACATGCCCACCACCTGCGGGATGGTCATGTGGCTCTCGTCGACCACGAGCAGCCAGTCCGGCGGGAAGTAGTCGAGGAGCGTCCAGGGCCTGGATCCGGCCGGTCGCCGTGCAAGGTGGCGCGAGTAGTTCTCGATACCGGAGCAGAAGCCCAGCTCGCGCATCATCTCGAGGTCGAAGGTGGTGCGCTGGCGCAGCCGGGCCGCCTCGAGCGCGCGACCCTCCGCCTCCATCTGCGTGCAGCGCTCCTCCATCTCGGCCTCGATGTCGACGATGGCGGCCCTGAGCTTGTCGGCGGGCGTGACGTAGTGCGAGGCCGGGTAGACGGCGACCTCCTTGCGCTCGGCCAGCATCTCGCCGGTCAGCGGGTCGATCTCCACGATCCGCTCGACCTCGTCCCCGAAGAACTGCACGCGCACGACGAAGTCGTCGTACGCGGGCTGGAGTTCGAGCGTGTCGCCCCGCACGCGGAACCGGGCGCGGGTGAGGGCCTGGTCGTTGCGCTGGTACTGCAGGTCGACGAGCTGGCGAAGGACGCCGTCCCGGCGGTACTGACCGCCGACCCGGAGGCGGATGACGGTGGCGCCGTAGTCGACCGGCGCGCCGAGGCCGTAGATGCAGCTGACGGAGGCCACGATGATGACGTCCCGCCGCTCGAAGAGGGACTTCGTCGCCGCGTGCCGGAGCTTGTCGATCTCGTCGTTGCGGCTCGAATCCTTCTCGATGTACGTGTCGCTGCGGGGCAGGTACGCCTCGGGCTGGTAGTAGTCGAAGTACGACACGAAATACTCGACGGCGTTCTCGGGGAAGAACTCGCGGAACTCGCTGTACAGCTGGGCGGCCAGCGTCTTGTTGTGGGCCAGCACCAGCGTGGGCTTCTGGTGCCTTTCGATGGCCGATGCGATCGTGAAGGTGTTGTGGACGACGAGCCCACCAAACCCGGCCAGGAACGTCTCCGTGTCCGCTACCGACAGGTCGTAGACATGCGGGGAAGACGATGGCGCGGGCCTGATCGACCTGATCCGCGTCCACCGGCACGCCAGGAGCCGCTCCAGGGCGTCAACGTCGTCGAGGGCGGTCGGCGAGGACGAAACCCCGCCATCGATCATCAGCTGGCGGAGAGCACGCACGAGCTCGCGACCCGTCCCGCGGCGGATCGCCCGAGCCCCCGTCTCGAGGAGCCCGATCGCGGCCCGCGACAGGTTCGCGACCCGGGCGAGCTCCCTCTGCGACACGCCAAGTGCGAGCCGTGCGTTGAGGACGTGTCGGGCCGCCAGTGGCGGCAGCGTGTCCGCATTGCCACCCACCGCGGCTTCGACGATCGAGGCCAGATGAGCACGCTTCCGATCTCCCAGGAAACCGACGTGGCGCGCGAAGCTCGACAGATCCTCTGCGCCCCGGACCGAGACCTGCCAGTAGTCCGCTCCCGCATGAGCCGTGCCGACTGCGCGTTTGTGCGTCCTGGCGAGCCGCGCAACGATCCCGAAGCGAAGCAGGGCATAGCCGAGCTCACTGGCAAGCCGTTCGCTCTTCGTGACCGCACAGACTGCGACGCCTCGATCCTCGATCCAGCCATCGCCCTCGAAGTATCCGGCCAGGAGTCTGCCGAGCGCGTGATCGTCGAGATTCGCCCAGAACGTCGGAAGGTGCTTCGTCGCGGCCCGCTCGCCGCACAGCGCCCGGAGCGTCTCGGTAACGACGACCGACCCAATGCCGAGTTCATCGCTTTCACGCCGAAACCACGAGATGCCGCACACATCCATGAGATTGCCCGCGAGGTCGACCGTTTCGGGACCGGGCGTGATGGTCGCGAAACGCGTATCGACGTGCCCTTCCGCCACGAACAGCCCGAGGAACGCCATCCATTCGTCGGCGGTGGGGACACTGGCTGGAAGCGTGCGCGTGCCGCGGTGGGCCGTGATCAATGTCGGCCCGAAGCGTTCCATGACGGCGACTCCGCCGCTGCCAACGGCCGCGACGGGAACACGCGAGCCGAGCCGGAGAGCCCGCCTGACCGCCGCCCCAACGGGAGCGGCGAGCACGGCCGGTCCGGTGACATACCCTCGGGATCGAGCGACAAGCGGAGCGACGTCGATCCGGCTGATCGGGTCCGCCGGAGACGGGAGATGCGCAGGGAGTGGCAAGTAGTCGCCCTCCCGCAATTGCGCAGTCTCGACAGGCCTCGAGGCAGGAGTCCTGGCCGAGGCGAACGAAGTTGTGGTCGGACGTCACGGTGACTGCACGGCCGTCGTCTGTCGTGACTCGATGCAGCACGTCCGGGGACGCGTGTCTGGAGACGGCATAGACGGGGCGGACGACGCTCAGGTGCGTCTGCGGGTCGATCGTGGCAACGACGAGCCCACCGCCATCTCCCTGCGGGACGCACGCGGACGTTCCGAACCGGTCAGCGGGCGCGGGATCGGATCCGAGCTCCCGATCGACCAGCGGCCCGATGGGTTCGACAGACCACCGCACCACGCCGTACTCGTCCTGGCGCCCGATCAGGACCGGCTCATCCGGAGCGAGGCTCTTGCCCGTGCCGGTCGCTCCTAACAGGGTCTGGTGCTTCATCCCACGGGCGAGCCCGTCCGCGAGCCTGTCGATCGCCTGCGGCTGATCGCCGGTCGGCTGGAACGGGGCGACGAGCTTGAACGGGGGCACGGACGGAGCATACCAGCAGAGCCGGCAATAGAACAGACGGTCTGTTTGGGGAAGCGACCTGGGGCTCCCGACGTCTTGCCGGCTGTGCGTGTGCCGTGCTGTGCGCGTGCTTGCCCGCCGGCGCGCTGGCGGATATGCTTCGGATCATGACGTTGGTCCGCATTACGACCGTCGACGCACCGCTCGACGGCCGGCGCCTGCTCGCCCCCTCCGTCGGGCTCGTGCGCCGCGCGCTGGCGCTCGGCCTTCTCTCCGATCGCGCGGTGATCGAGCACCTCGACGTCGAACTGCTGCGCGGGATCGCGCGAGCGGCGTCGGCGGCCGGGGTGGGCCAGGACGCTGCGCTCGCGCTCTCGCACGAACAGCGCCCCGAGCGGCTCGCCGCACTCATCCGGCGGCTGGACGACGCGCTGGCGGAGTCTCCGCTTCCCGGGCGCGAGCTGCGTGAGCTCCAGCGCGTCCTCGACGTGGAGGCCCTCGCCGGCCTGGTCGGGACATCGGGCGTGAGCCTGCGTCGATATGTGTCCGGCAGCCGGGAGGTCCCGGACCGGATCGCGGCCCGGATCCACTGGCTCGCCCTCCTGGTCTCGGATCTCGCGGGCGCCTACAACGAGCTGGGGATCCGCCGCTGGTTCGATCGCCCGCGCGCACAGCTCGGCGGTCGCTCGCCGCGACAGGCGCTCGGCATCGATTGGGATCCGGCGGGCCCCGACGCCCAGCTGGTGCGGTCTCTGGCGGCCGCGCTTGCCGGGGCCGGCGCCGCGACGTGATCGGGTTCCGGCACGCAGATCCGCGGTTCCCGTTCCTCTGGGAGACTGCCGACCAGCCCGCCGCGCGCTGGCACGACGAGGGCGAGGGGCCGGTGCAGTACATCGCGGAGACTCCGGACGGCGCATGGGCGGAGTTCCTCCGCCACGAAGGAATCACCGACCCGGACGACCTCGCCGGCGTGTCCCGCGCGCTGTGGGCCGTCGAGGTCCCGCGCCGGCCCGACGCCCGACCGGATCTCCCCGCGGAGGTGCTCACGGGCGACGAGTCGTCGTATCCGGCCTGTCGGGCGGAAGCTCGCCGGCTGCGTGCTCTCGGCATGCGCGGCCTGATCGCCGGGTCGGCCGCGCTGCTGCCCGGTCGGCCGAGCGGCTGGCACACGAACGGGGGCCTGCGCCCCGCAGCGGCTCGCGACGAGCACGTGCTGGCGCTCTTCGGCCCACGCCCCCGACTGGTCGGCTGGGCCGCCTGCGCCGAAGGGCGACCGCGCCCCGATCTCCTGCCGCGCGTGCGCCAGCTGGCCTGACGGGCAGCTCGTCCGCGCCGGGCATTCAGGACCGCGATGACCCTGACCTACGCGGCGTCCGGCTCGCCGTCCAGCGGGCGCGTCAATCGGGTTCTGGCGCAGCGTCGGCGCGCTCCAGGTTGAGGTCGAGCAGGCGGACGAGGAGGTCCTCTTCGGCGATGTCCGCGGGCCAGCCGTAGGCGTCCAGGACTGCGGCGTCGAGGTGGGCGTGGGCGTCGACCAGCCAGGTCGGGCGCTGGTTGTAGAGGTTGGTGAGGGTGCGCCGGGCCAGCTCCCGATCGGTCAGGTCGTAGGGCCGGTTCGGCGGGTTGAGCCAACCCTGGCGCAGGCGGTCGAGGTTCGCGGCGGCAACGGCGATGGCCGTTCGCTGCTCGTCGGTGGGCTGCGGGAAGGGGAACGTCTCGAAGCAGGTCGTGGGGGTGTAGCGCGGGCGCGACTCGGCCTCCCGGAGCTGGGTCCCCATGCGGCGCGCCCAGGTGGTGTGCACGCGCGACTGGAGGACGCCGAACGTGTAGTCGTCGTCGCGGGCGATGGCGATGAGCTGATGGTCGGGAGGGTTCCTGCGGGCAACCAGACGAACAGTCGGTGTTTGGTGAGGACGGGCGTGGCGAGGTAGCGGTCCAGCCCGTCCAGTGCGGCGCGCATGCCCGAGCGCGGCTCGACGTGGAGCCACCACCGCTCGGCGTACGCTGCCCGGCGATTGCGTGACGCGCGTGGGCTCCACCGTGCGCCGCACGTGCTCGAACGGCGCCTCATACAGCGCCGCCTCCTCGCGCGCCATGCTCGTCCCGAAGTCCACGATCCACATGTCCCGCGGGCGCCGCGTGAGGTCCAGCCCGTTGACCCATGGCCGCACCACGTCCCGGTTGTCGCGGCCATCCGGGTTCGGGCTGCGCAGCCAGTCGCGCTGCGATCGCTCGACCGAAACGTCGAACGGTCCGCCCTTGCGTGTCGCCCATGAACGCGATGCCCATGTTCTCGCGCAGGCGCCGAGCCCGGGTCAGGTCCACGTCGGCGGTCAGGTTCGCGTTGATCGCCGCCACCGGTCGGCCGTCGAGCGTCCGCTCTCGCTCGCTCCCGTCGTCGAAGGCGACGAACGAGACGTGCACGGCCGCTCCGTCGAGGACCCACGGATCGTCCGAGCGCGCCATGAAGATCGCCCCGCTCTCGCAGATGCGATCGAGCACCCGCCGGCTCGCCCCGCCCCGGATTCCCTGCGTCGCCAGCAGCCCAGCGCGGCGCACTCGCCCGGCCGCGACCATCGCGCGCGCCTTCTCGAACCAGTAGGTGACCAGGTCGGCCTCTGCGCGCACCCGGCCGGCGTAGACGCCCGAAGAGCGCATCCACGTAGGCGTCGCCGAGGTAGGCGCGCAGCAGCTTCCCGCCCAGGAACGGCGGGTTGCCCACGATGAACGTTGCGTCCGGCCAGTCCGGTTCGGTCGGATGGGTCGCATCGGACAAGTCCAGGATCGCGTCGCGGTTCTCGATCACGTCGAGCGGCGGCAGGATCGGGTTGCGCGGCATGGGATGACCGTGATCCCGCAGCCACTGGATCTCGCCGATCCAGATCACCACACGGGCCAGCTCCGCCGCGTACGGATTGACCTCGATGCCTCGCAGCGAGCGCGGCCCGATGCGCGTCTCCTCGCGCGCCAGCCCGAGGCGCTCGGCCGCCCAGTCGATGACCTCCTGCTCCAGGTCCTTGAGCATGCGGAGCGCGAGATACAGGAAGTTGCCGGAGCCGCAGGCGGGGTCGAGCACCGTCACCGCGCGCAGCCGCTCCAGGAGCGCTCGGACCAGCCGGCGGGCCTCCTGCAGGGTCGGCTCAGTGGCGGGTCGGTCGCCATCGAGCAGGCCCTCCACCGCCGCTCGCGTCTCCGCCACGTCTCGCCGCAGCGGAACCATGACCGCCGCTTCGACCAGCCGCTCGATCGACGCGCGGTCGGTGTAGTGCGCCCCGAGCTGGGAGCGCCTGTCCGGGTCGAGTCCCCGCTCAAAGAGCGTGCCGAAGATAGCGGGCTCCACGTCAGCCCAGTCGAGGTCGGCGGCATCGCGGATCGCCCGGATCTCGTCGGCTCGCAGGTCGATCGCGGGCGCATCGTCGAACAGCCCCCCGTCGAACCAGTCGATCCAGTCGGCCCCGAAGGTCCCGCCCTCGCGTGCCATCACTGCGAACAGGCGCGCCAGCCCCGAGTTGAAACCGGCGGGGTTGGTGTACAGGTTCTCCACCAGGCGCTTCATGAGCCCGCGTGGAAGGAGCCCGGCGTCCTCCGCGAAGAGGCAGAACAGGACCCGATCGAGGAAGTGCGCCACGGCTGGCCCCTCGACACCCCGATCGGGCGCCCGCAGGCTCTGCGCCAGGCCGGCGAACCTGGCGGCCGCCTGTTCGGTGACCAGGGCGCGGACCACGTCCGGTCGGAGGCTGTCCGGATCGCCGAACAGTGCGCGCAGCAGTCGGAGCGGCTCTGCCGGACGGTCGGCCAGGTCGGCCAGGGTGAAGGCGTAGATGCGGTTGGGGGTGTTGGTGAAGTTGGTGTGGATCTCGAACTTCGCCATGTCCGAGACCACGAGCAGCGGCGGGTTGTCGAGCGCCTCGCGGTACTTCAGGAGCTGCCCGTACGCGGCGGCCAGGTCACGGTGCTTCTTCTTGTACTCCCAGGCGAAGTGCCCGTGCTTCTGCTCAGTAAACTGAAAGCGTTGCACGACCAACATGGCGGTGAGCGTAGCCGTGAACCCCAACCCCCGGGGCGCGCGGCCATATGGCGGGGGACCACGGGCGGCCACCCTCGATAGTGCGGTGCAACGGTGGGAGAGCCAGAGACGGCCCACGTCGCGAGCGGAGGGGCTCGGCGACCGATTGGGCAGGGGCGGACCGAATTGGAGCAGGACGCCCGGGCCCCGGCGCCGTCGGCAACAGGATGCTGCGCGCGTCCGGCGCGACGATGTCGGATGCCAACTGCTCGCTCGACCCCTTGCGGCGCGTCTGATCTGGTCGGGGCGAATGGACTAGAGCCGAGCCTCCACGGATGACGTCCTAGCAGGTGAGGCACGTTCACCCAGCGGCCGCCTCCTCTCCTCCCTGACGATAAGTGTGCGAGATTATCGCGACGCCTAGCTCCACACTGGCCGGCGAACGAGTCAGCGCCGAGGGCCAGATCGCGACCCGCATCCGATGCACGCCCTCGAAGTCCGACGGCCCTCGGTGGCGTTCAAACCGCGCTCAAACGCGGGGAGCGGACTCGCTGGTGCCTGCGAGGGTCGCGTCCAGGCGCGCCAGGAACGGCCGAGCACTCAGCCGCCCGAGAGCGGGCCGGGCATCCGCGGCCGCAGCCACCGCGTCAGGATCATCCGGGCCTAGGAGCGTCGCCATGTCGATCGCGACGAGGGCGGCCTCGAAGACAATGCCGCGGTCGAGGAGGCCGCGGCGCGCCTCGGCATACAGAGAACGGGCCGCGGAGTCCCGGCCTTCGAGCGCGGCGATGCCGGCCCGGAATGCCGACCGGCGCAGCATGGTGAAGGGACCGCGCACGCCGGTGGCTTCCAGCGCGGCGAGGTCCTCCGCGGCGGCCGCCAGGTCGCGCAGCCAGAGCGCCGCGTGCGCTGCGAGCGGGTAGGCGGCGGGAGCGTTGAGCGGGCTGATCCGGGCGTACTCGTGGGCCGTCGTCCGGACCGCGCGCAGCCGTCCATCGCCCAGGGCACGGCAGGATTCCAGGTCATAGCGCATCTGCTCGACGGCCATGTTGCTGGTGCGCGTGGCCTTCAGCGCCGTCTCGAATGTCGCGAGCTGCTCGGCGATCGCTTCGCCGCGCCAGGCCCGCAGCACGAGCGCCGAGCTGAACAGCCAGGCCCAATCGGCCGCGTCGAGGTCGCTCTCCAAGAAGGTCGCAAGCTCGTCCAGCGCCCACGTCCAGTCGCCGGTCCAACGCGCCGCCTCCGCGGTATTGCCGACGAAAATGATGGCCCGGTTGCGCAGGCCCAGCCGACGGGCCTCGGCCATGCCGCTTCGTCCCATCTCCAGGGCGGCTGCAGCGTCCCGAGCTCCCAGGGAGGCTGTCAGGACGCTGCGGCCGCCGAGCGCTTTCGGCAGCCAGGCCGCTGCTCTCCGCTAGCTCGATCCCGGCGCGCAGATCGCCGAACCCCTCGTACGTCCGGCCAAGCGGCAGCAGCGCGCCGCCGCGCAGGATGAGCGCCTGGGCAATGAGCTCCGGGAGATCGAGCCGCTCGGCGGTGGGCAGCGCCCGGTCGGTCAGCTCGATCACCCGGGCGTCGTCTTCGCCAGACATGGCCGCGCGAGCCAGCGCCACGAGCAGGGCAACCCCTTCGGGCGAGTCGGCCAAGTCCGCGAACTCCGCCACGGCCGGTTCGAGCAACTCCCGGGCCGGGTCCAAGAGCACCGCCGCGCCATGGGCCCGACCCAGCGCGATGATGGTGCGCAGGGTCGCCCGACGATCGCCGAGCTCACGCCGATAGGTGAGAGCCTCGCGCAGGTGCGTCGCCGCGATCTCGTAGTGCGCGGTCTGCGCCCACGCCTCGCCGGCCTGTTCGAGCAGCGCCGCTCGCGCTGCGGGATCGGAGGTCACCCCGAGGGCCTGCTCGCAGAACTTGGCAGCCTGCTCGTAGGAGACCAGGGCGGCGGCGCGCGTCGCGGCGGCGGCGAGAGCGATCCGCGCCTGGGCCGCGAGCGCGTCGGCCTCCGGCCCCTCGGCGGCGTTCTGGTAGGCGGCGAGGTAGTGGCCGGCGAGGGCGCCGGCCAGTTCGTCGGAGCCGAGGGCCTCGAAGAAGCGCGCGGCGGCGAGGTGCCGCGCCTTGCGGTCGGCGCCGGGCGAGCGTGTCGTAGGCGACCTCCCGGACGAGGGCCTGGACGAAGGCGTACTGGCCGCGCTCGGGCGACCGCGGATCGGCGGTCGAGGGTCAGGATCTCGCGGCGGACCAGCGCGCGAAGATGCGGCGCCAGCTCGGCCTCGGCCGACGCCCGAGACCGCAGCGAGCCCGGCGAGGGTGAAGCTCTGTCCGAGGACCGCGGCGTCCTGGACGAGGGCGCGCTCCGCAGGATCGAGGCCGTCGAGGCGGCGGCGATGAGCGCGGTGAGCGTCTCGGGGACGGCGAGGTCGCCGAGGTCGCCGACCGGCACGTAGCGCGCCGCCTCGAGCGCGAGCCTCCCGTCGGCGAGGAGCATCCGCACGGTCTCGACCGCGTAGAGCGGCACGCCGTCGGCGCGGGCGACGATGGCGCCCGGGTCGTCGTCGCGGGAGGCCCGGCACGAGCCCGGCGAGGAGCTCGCGCATCGCCTCCTCGGTGAGCGGCTCGAGGGCGAGCGAGGTGAAGTTGCGCTTGCCGCGCCCCAGTCGGGCCGCCGCTCGAGCAGCTCGGGCCGGGCGAGGGTGACGACGTAGATCGGGACGGCCCCGGCTCCACTCGAGCAGGTGGTCGACGAAGTCGATCAGGCCAGGGTCGGCGTAGTGGAGGTCCTCGAACACGAGCGACGACGGTGCCCGGTCGGCGAGCCGCTCGAAGAACGTGCGCCAGGCCCCGAACAGCTCGGCCGACCCGGCCGTCGCGCCGCCCGACGCCCAGGAGTGCCAGGAGCGCGCGGCTCGACCCAGCGTCGCTCGGCCTCGTCGGGGACGTGCTCGCGCAGCGTCGCGGCGACCTTGGCGCGGGTCGTCGCTTCGTCGTCGGTCTCCGAGCAGGCCGCAGCGCCATCGGACCATCTCGCCCAGGGCCCAGAAGCTGATCCCCTCGCCGTACGCGGGGGAGCGGCCCTCGTGCCACCAGACCGGCTCGACCAGCCCGTCGATGTACTTCAGGAACTCCCAGGCGAGGCGGGTCTTGCCGATCCCCGCCGGCCCGATCACTGAGACCAGTCGGGCGCGGCCCTCGCGGCCGGTGGCGTGGAAGAGGTCCTTGAGGAGGCGCAGCTCGTCGTCGCGGCCGACGAACGGCGCCTCGAGCGTCTCGGCCCGCCGACGGCCGCCGCGCTCGGCCACTACGCGCAGCGCCCGCCAGGCGGGGACGGGGGCGGCCTTGCCCTTGAGGAGCTGCTCGCCGGCGGGCTCGAAGGCGATCGCGCCGGACGCCGCGCGCTGGGTCGCCTCGCCGACGAGCACGGTGCCGGGCGCCGCCACCGACTGCAGCCGGGACGCGGTGTTCACGAGGTCGCCGGCGACCATGCCCTGGCCGACGGCGCCGAGCGTGACGGCGGCCTCGCCGGTCAGGACGCCCGGCCCGGGCCTGCGATCGTCGGGGCCCGAGCGCGCGGACCGCGTCGACGAGGTCGAGCGCGGCCCGGACCGCGCGCTCGGCGTCGTCCTCGCTGCGCCGTCGGCGCGCCCCAGACGGCCATGACCGCGTCGCCGATGAACTTCTCGACCGTGCCGCCGTAGCGGTCGACGACGCTCGCGCGCGAGGTCGAAGTAGCGCGTGAGCAGCTCGCGCGTCTCCTCCGGGTCGCGCGCCTCCGCGAGCGTCGTGAAGCCGACGAGGTCGGCGAAGAGGACCGAGACCAGGCGCCGCTCGGCGACGGGCGTGGCAGTCGGGGCCGAGGCCGAGCTCGCCACGGCTTGCTCGGGGACCGTGGCGCCGCCCGATAGGCGGGCGCCGCACGCCGGGCAAAACCGTGCGGCCGGCGGCACGGGCGCGCCGCATTCGGCGCAGGTCACGCTCGACTTCGCCCCGCATTGCATGCAGAACCTGGCACCTGACGGGTTCTCTGTGCCGCAGGACGAGCAGACGACCACAGGAACGAACACCTCCGCGCGGCAGCGAACTGTTCCGCTAGAGCAATGTCAGCGTACCCGACATGCTCCCCTGCAGGAGAGCCCGGACGCACTCGATCGGGCGCCGGGCAGGCCCGGCGCGATCGCGTCGATGTAGCCGGGCGGTTCGTCACGCCGATCGGTCTGCGTTACGCCCCGCCCGTGGCGACCACGTGATGTCCTCGCCGTGGTCGCGGTGGCGTTTGCCGTGGCCGGGAGGATCGCCATCGCGGTCGCGATCCACAGCATGACACCGCTATCGCCACCGTCGCCGATCAACTAGCGCCGCACCGCCGATGGCTTCGGCTATCCGGGCGATCCGTGGGGAGGGGTGTCGTGGCAGCCGCAGACGTCCAGAGGCACCCGGAACGCGACAGCCACGCTCGATGCGGCCGGGACAACCGTCAAACCAGCACGATCATCCGTCGCAAGCCCGGACGGCCACCGCCAGCCTGCGCCCAAAGGGCAGCCCCGCCGCGGCGACTGATCCGTGCAGCGGGAGCACCTCTC
>CAVWXU010000006.1:0-5186 GCA_963759135.1 uncultured Chloroflexia bacterium
CCCCGCATCCATACGTCGGCCCACCCGTCCCCGCCGCCCGTCTTCTCGGCGCCTTTCTCGAACGCGTAGTCGGTGCCGTGGGGTCGGTGTTGGGGGTGGGGACGCCGAGCATCTGGCAGAGGTCGATGAAGTGCTCGTGCGCCGCGGCCCGCTCGGTCCGCGTGTTGGCGTCCCACTTGGCGGCGAACTCGGCGGGGGTCATCGGGGCGGAGCGTAGCAGGCCGCGCGGCCGCCGAGCGGCTCGACTCAGCTCCCTCAGCGCCCTGCCTGGGCCGCCATCGCCTCCCGTAACGCGGCCTCGACTGCCGCTCGCACCTCGTCCTCCGGACCGTCGGTGACCAGGCGTCGGACCGGCACGGACGGCGATTCGGCAGCGAGCCGCGCCGCCAGCCGGTCGGCCAGGTCGGCCCCCTGGGCGGCCATGCGGCGCTCCGCGTCCTCTGGCGGCACGCCCCGGCCGGACAGGCGCGCGCGTTGCGTCTCCGCAGCGCAGTCCACGATCCAGACCGCGTCGCAGGCGGCCGCGATGCCCGACTCGACCAGCTTGATCGCCTCGAGCACGACGAATGGCGCGCCGGCGGCATCGGCTGCCGCCACCTCGTCGACAAGGCGCTCGCGCACCGCGGGGTGGACGATCCGCTCGAGGTCGGCCAGGTCGCGGCCGGATCCCGGAACACGACCGCCGCCAGCGCGGCGCGGTCGAGCGACCCGTCCGCCGCGAACACGCCATCGCCGAAGCGGCGCCGGATGGCCGGAAGCGTCGGCGTCCCCGGCGCGGTAACGTCGTGCGCCAGCGCGTCCATGTCGACGCGACGCCCGCCCATGGACTCCAGCCAACTCGCCACGGTGGACTTGCCGCAGCCGATGGGGCCGGTGAGGCCGATCCGCACGGGTCGGGCGGTCATCGCGGTGCCCGTTCTTCGACGGCGAGCCACGCGTCCTCGGCGGCCGCCAGGGCCCTGTCCACGTCGACCAGCTCACTCGAGAGCCGGCGCAGCTCGACGAAGTTGGCCCGGACCGCCGGATCGCCGAGCGCGAGCTCGATATGGCTCTTGCGCAGCCCGAGGCGAGTCATCTCGGCGTCGACGACCTCCTTCTGGCGGCGATACGCGTCCTTGGAGAGCGGCGCGGCCCTGCCCGATGGAACCGTGCGTGCCCGTGCGGGCCGCGCGGCGGACGGGTCGCCAGCGGCCGGGGTGTCGATTCGCGCGCCGACCGCCGCCCGCAACCGGGGTGCCGACGGAGCCCGGCCGTCCAGGCGCCTCTCCTCGAGCTCGAGCGCGCCGGCAAGCGTCCAGCCCGAGGCGACCGCGGACCGCCACTCGCGCCAGCCGCCGTCGAACGCGACCGCGGCGCCCGGCTGCCCGTCGCTCCCCTCCTCCACCACCCAGAGCGACTCGCAGATCGACTCCAGCAGGCGCCGGTCGTGCGACACGACCAGGAGCGTCGCGAGCGATTCCCCGAGGAAGGATTCGAGCGCCTCGCGCGCCGGGATGTCCAGGTGGTTGGTCGGCTCGTCGAGCAGCAGGAGGTTCGCCGGTGCGATCCCCAGCAGCGCGAGCTCGAGCCGGGACCGTTCACCCCCGGACAGCTCGGCCACCGGCGTGAAGACATCGTCGCCCCGGAACAGGAACCGCGCGAGGTACCCGCGCGCCTCGCCCGCCGCGAGGTCGACGCGGTCGAGCAGCGCGTCCAGGACCGTCTCGCCCGGAAACGCGGCGCCTCGCAACTGGGCGAGGTACGCGAGCTGGACGCCGTGACCGATGGCCACGACCCCGTCCAGGGGAAACAGCTCCCCGGCGACGGTCCGCAACAGTGTCGTCTTCCCTGCACCGTTGGGGCCGACGATCCCGACGCGGTCGCCCCGACGAACCTCGAGCCGGGGGATCCGGAGGACGGGGGTGCCCTCGACCGCTCCGGGCTCCGGCGGGAACCCGACGACGGCGTCCCGCACGGAGACGACGACGTCCCCCGACCGGACCGGCCCGCCCCCGACCAGCCCGCCCTGCGGCAGCCTCATCCGCCGGCCGGGCCGTGGCGCCTCCACCTGCCGGATCGCCGCCAGCCGCCGTTCGTGCTCGTGCATCTTCGAGAAGTTGCGATGGCTGCGGTAGTTCTGGATCAGCTCGGTTTCGCGGGCTGCGGCGTCCTGCGACGACTCGGCCTGCTTGCGCAGCTGGGCGTCCCGTTCCGCGGCCTGCCTGGCATACGCGCCGTACGAGCCGCGAAAGACCTCGAGCCGCCGGTCGCGAATCTCCCAGATGCGGGTGACCACGGCGTCGAGGAAGGCGCGGTCGTGCGACGCTATCAGGAGCGCCCGGGAGCGCCGCGCAAGCGCCAGCTCGAGCCACTCGAGCGCGGCCACGTCGAGGTGGTTCGTGGGCTCGTCCAGCAGGAGCAGGTCCGGGTCGGCCACCATGAGCCGTGCCAGCGCCGCCCGCGTCTGTTCCCCGCCCGACAGGCCCGTCGGCGGCCGCTCCCACTGCCCGGGCTCGAAGCCGAGGCCGCTGAGCGCCCCGTCCACGTGCTGGTCGAGCCGGTATCCGTCGAGCACCTCGAACCGGTGCCGCAGGTCCGCGTAGTGCTGCGAGCTGACGGCTGCCGCCCCTTCCGCCTCCACCGCGGCGAGGTCGCGCTCCAAGCGCTCCGTCTCGGCGGCGCCGGCGCGAACGGCCGCGCGCAGCGTGGGGGCGGCCGTGAACTCCTCATCGAGGTTGGTCTCCTGCGCGAGCATGCCGACCCGCAGGCCGCGCTTCCGCTCGACCTTCCCGCCGTCCGGCTCGTCGGCGCCCGCCGCCAGCCGGAGGAGCGTCGTCTTGCCGGCACCGTTCACCCCGACCAGCCCGACACGGTCGCCGTGCGCGATCGCCGCCGTCACGTCGTCCAGGATCACGAACGTGCCGATCTCTCGCCGGGCGTGCTCGAACCGCAGGATGGACATCTCAGGCTCCGGCCCCGGCCCGGGCGTTCCGCCGCCGCGTCTCAGCCGATCGGTGGATCCGCTCCGCGCGCAGGCGGGCCGCCGCCTGCGCGCGCTCCCCCGGCGTCAGGCCCAGCGCCCCCTCTCCGGGCAGCTCGGTCCACCGCCGCCCGCGGCGCACGGCGCCTCCGTCGGGCCCCGGGCCGCGCGAGCCCGCGGCCGCCAGCAGTCCGGCGGCGCCTGCACGATCGGCGGCCGGCAGCCGCTGGCACCACGAGCAGAAGTGCGTGCCGCGCTGCCGCACCGTGATGCGCCGCATCGGCCGGCCGCACCGCAGGCAGGGCAGCCCGGTTCGCTGGTACGCCTGGAGATGGTCCTGCATCTCGCCGTCGCCCCCGGGCGCCGTGTAGTCGTCCACCGAGCTGCCGCGCCGGTCGACCGCCTCGCGGAGCACGTCCAGCAGCTCCCGGTACAGGCGCCGTTCGTCGTCGGGACGCAGCGTGGCGACCGTCCGGAGCGGGTGGAGCCGGGCGCGCCACAGCGCCTCGTCGGCGTAGATGTTCCCCACGCCCGCCACGAAGGACTGGTCGAGCAGCAGGGGCTTCAGCCGCCCGCGCCGCGCTCGCAGCAGCAGCCGAAACTGCGCGAGCGAGAATCCCGCGGCGAGCGGCTCCGGACCGTGGTGCCGGAACACGTCGGAGCCAGGCGCGCTGCCGGCCTGATCCCGCACCACGCGTCCCGTCTCGTCCCGCCGGTAGAGGCCCACCCGCGCGAACTTGCGCATGTCCCGCAGGCGGATCTGCCGCCCGTCGTCCAGGTCGACCGCGAAGTGGACGTGTCGATCGCGGGGCGCGCCGGCCGGCACGACAAAGAGCTGGCCGGTCATCTTCACCTGGATGGCCACGACCGCTCCCCCGTCGAGGTCGAGCAGGAGCCACTTGGCGCGCCGCTCGACGCCGGTGACGAGGCGACCGTGCACGCCCGTCACGAACGCGTCGAGGTCCGGGTGCGCCACTACGCGCGGCCAGTCGGTCCACGCGCCCGTGATCGTCCGGCCCGTCACGAGCGGGCGCAGGTCGCGCGCGATCGTCTCGACCTCGGGCAGCTCGGGCATGCCCAGAGGGTAGCGGGAGCCGCGCGCCGGCGTGCCGGGCGCGGTCCCCGGAGCGTCGCCCACTCCCGACTGGCGGACGCGTCAGATCCCCGGCGGGGCGTCCGGCAGCGGTGTCATCGACTCCCAGTCGTCGGCGGACTTCAGGTCGACGGTCAGCGGGACGTCGAGCGGCATCGCCGACTCCATCGTCTCGCGCACCACGGGCGCCAGTCGGCCGACCTCGTCGCGCGGCACTTCGAACAGCAGCTCGTCGTGCACCTGGAGCAGCATGCGCGCGCGGAACCCCTCCTGCCGGAGCCGATCCGCCATCCGGATCATGGCGAGCTTGATGATGTCCGCCGCCGTTCCCTGGATCGGCATGTTGATCGCCATCCGCTCGCCCGCCGCGCGGAGGTTCGGGTTGCGTTCCTGCAGCTCGGGAATGAACCGTCGCCGGCCCAGGAGCGTCGTCACGAAGCCCTGCGTCCGGGCCACGTCCTTGATGTGGAGCATGTAGTAGCTGATGCCGCTGTAGGTGGCGAAGTAGGTCGTGATGAACTCGCGCGCCTCCTGCTGCGGGATGCCCGCCCGGCTCGAGAGCCCGAAGTCGCTCATCCCGTACGCGATGCCGAAGTTCACCATCTTCGCCATCGACCGCTCGGAGGGCGTCACGTCCTCCGGCGCCTTGTGCAGGACGCGGGCCGCCGTCGCCCGGTGGATGTCCTCGCCGCGCGCGAACGCCTCGCGCAGGTGCTCGTCGCCGGACACGTGGGCCAGGATGCGCAGCTCGATCTGGCTGTAGTCGGCCGCCAGGAGCGTCAGTGACGGGTCGCCCGCGACGAACGCGCGCCGGATGCGCCGGCCGAGCTCCGTGCGGATCGGGATGTTCTGCAGGTTGGGATCCGACGAGCTGAGGCGGCCCGTGGCGGCGACGGCCTGGTGGAACGTCGTGTGCAGCCTGCCCGTGTCCGCGTCGATCAGCCCGGGCAGCGCGTCGATGTACGTGCTCTTGAGCTTGGTGTACCTGCGCCAGTCCAGGAGCTTGCCGATCATGGGATGGGCCGGTCTCAGCCCCTCGAGGGTCGTCGCGTCGGTGGAGTATCCCGTCTTGGTGCGCTTGCCCGTGGGCAGGTTCAGTTCGTGGAAGAGCACCTGCTCGAGCTGTTTGGGGCT
>CAVWXU010000007.1:0-100508 GCA_963759135.1 uncultured Chloroflexia bacterium
GCGAGGCGACGGGCTCGCGCTCGTAGCTCACACCCAGGAACCGCCAGAGGGTCGCGAGGTCGGCCGGCGTGCCCGTCAGGAGGGTCCAGTCGGCGCCCGTGAGCCTGGCGTACGCGCGAAGCCGCGCCGGGCTGTCCCGTTCCGGATCGACCGTGATCTCCACGAACACGACCCGGTCCGACAGACCGGCGGCCGCGACGGCCTGCCGCATCTCGAGAAATGCGCCGGTCGTGATGGGGCACGTCTCATGGCACAGGGTCAGGAAGGGCGCCATCACGACGTAGCTTCCGTCCAGGGCGGCAAGTGACGTCGGCCTTCCCTGTTCGTCGACAAGCGCAACCGCGGGCAGGGTCTGGTCGACCTGGACGCCCGTGACCCGCGGGGGTGCCGCCTGCGTGAGGACCCAGCCGAGCGAGACGGCCGCGAGCCCGACGGCGGCGGCGGCGGCGATCGCCGTGAGAGCCAGGGTCCGCCGCCGGGACCCGTGCAACTGAGGAAGCGAAATCACTGGTCAACTCCTTGATCTGCGCTGAGTCGCCTGTTTCCGGTCGATTCGGTCGCCCACCCGCCTCCCGACGTCGCTGCTCCCGGTCGAGCCGGGCGTCGACCAGCACTCCCTCCGCCTCCTCCGCGCGCATCCAGTCGGCGAAGACGAGGCCGGCCCACAGGAGGAACGAGGCACCACCACCGACCCACATGATGGCCCCGGCCGCCTGCTGGTCGGCCAGTGGTGTGATGTAGCCCAGGTGGAGGCCTGCGTAGTGAGCGTAGAGGGGGGCCGACGCGCCCATGATCGCGACACCGAGGAAGGTGCCCTGCACCATCTGGAGCAGCATCACCACGAGGCGGACCGGGTAGGGCAGCCGCCACGGACTCGGATCGCGCCCCACCATCGGCCACCAGAAGAGAAGCGCCACGGTCAGGAAGACGGCGTGCTCCAGGTAGTGGACCACATTGTTCTCGAGCGACAGCTCGTAAACGGCGGAGAAGTGGGACACCCAGAGTGCACCGGCGAACAGCACGAAGCCGACCACTGGATGACTCAGCACCACGACGGGCCGGCTGCGGAGCGCGGGCAGCAGCAACCGCGCGCGGACGTGCGGTGAGACGGCACGCAGGGCTACGGTGATGGGCGTCCCGAGCGTCAGCAGCGGCGCCGCCAGCATCATCAGCAGCAGATGCTGAACCATATGGTCGCTGAAGAGGGTGGCGTCATAGTGCCCCACGATGCCGTCCAGCGCGACCTCGATGGTGGCCAGGCCGGCCAGGAACGCCGCGACTCGCCGGGCCGGCACGCGGTTGGCCGGATGGCGGCGGTTGATGCCTCGCACCGCCCAGAGATACAGCAGGGCGAGAGCCAGCAGCGGGAGCTGGACGGTGGGCTCGAACGACCAGTCCTGCCACACGTCGGCGGGGCCGGGCGCGCCCACCACCAGGGCGAACTCGCCGAAGCCGGTCACGAGCGCCAGCCGCAGCGATTGCGCCTCCGCGTACGTCGTCAGCGGCTGCCAGGTGCCGCCGGCAAAGCGCTCGACCCGGGCACCGGCAGCGCCGGCCGGCTCGCGCAGGATCACGGTCACTCGTGCGCTGGACGGTGCCGTGAGAGGCGCTGCGCCGTCGGCCGTGACCGCGATCGCGTAGACGTTCCCGACCACCTGTCCGTCGGCCGGCAGCGTGGCCGGCACCGCGACGGCGCGGATCGAGACGCGAACCTCGGCGGCGCCCGGGGGAAGTTCGAGCGCGCCCGGGGCGGCGAAGACCTGCGCCTGGGGCGGCTGCTCGGTGGTGGCGACCGCGAACCCGGGGCTGCGCCCCGCCACGACGGCGACGACCTCGGCGGCCTGTCCGGGTTGGCCGTGCTCGCCCGGCGAAGGCGTCAGGTACCGGTAGGCGTCGTCCGCCACCACGCCGTCGTACAGCGGCGGTCCCGTCAGGGGCCCGCCGAGCTGCGCCCAGGCCGCGAGGACGAGGCCGCCGACGATCGCCCCCGCCGCCAGCCACGTCTCTCTCGAAGCGCGCGCATGCTGGTGGCGGGTGCCGCGTGCCCAAGGTGCGCGTGGCCGGGGCGTCACAGGAACCACGCCGCGAGATCAGCGGCGACGTGGGCGACGGCCGGCGCAGCCGGACCGCCGCCGAGCACTCGAAGACCTCCCAGGACGAGCCCGACCCCGAGATCGAGCGGGAACGCCGGCAGGCCGTAGGTTGGCACGTGCATCACGGCAAAGGCCACGCTGGTCACCCCGAGGGCCGCGGGCAGTCCCCAGGCTCCCTCACAGGCATCGAAGAGGACGCCGCGCAGCAGGATCTCCTCGCTCGACGCCACGAGCGCGGTGGCCGTCGCCCATGCCCAGAACGGGGCAGGGGCAGCTAGTGGCAGCGCGGGCCCCTGGAGGCGCGCCACCCAGGAGAGGCCGACCAGCGCCGCCGCCCCTGCCAAACCGATCACGACGGGCCGGACCGCGCCGCCGGGGGCGGGGCGCCAGCCTGCCGCGACGCTCACGGCGAGGAGTCCCACCCCGAACGCGACGCCGACGGCCACCGCATCCATCGACGTGTCGACGAGCGCGGCGCGGAGCCAGACGACGCCCGCCAGGCCGGCCCCGATGACCAGCGCCCGGCCGGCAGGCGTCGATCGTCGGCCCAGGGCCGAGCTGGTCGACATGCGGATCACGGCCTCACTCCTGCGAGCGTGACGGCGCAGGCAAGACCACGAGTGACGGTCGGGCGAACCGCGGTTCGGTCATCACTTCACCGTGAAGAGGATGCTCTGGGACCACACGCGGGGGTCGAATGGCACATGGTCGGACGCCACGAACTCGGCACGCAGGACGTGCGTGCCGGGCGGAACCGGCAGATCCTGCTGCAGGCTGTACTGCATGTATACCAGCGTGTTGTCGAGGTACAGGTGGACGTGGCCCTCGTCGGGACGGATGTGGGTCGTCGTCGCGGCAACCACCCGTGCATGTGCCAGGCTGACCACGACGTGCACCGTCGGCCCGGTCACCTGCGCCCCGTTGGCCGGTTGCACGATCGTCAGAACGGCCGGCGACGACGGCCGGGGGACGCTGCCGGTCGAGCTGGCCGCCGGCGCCAGGGCGTCGCCCGAAGCGCCGCAGGCCGAGAGGCCGGCCGCCAGCAGCCCCGCGAGGGCAAGGTGACGGACGGCTGGCAGCCGGCGCACGACCATCTCACGCTCCCGGCGTGATGTCGAGCTGGGCGCGCAATGACGTGCCATCTGGCGCGGTAGCGGTGATCGTGAAGGTCTGCGGAATGGGTCCTACGTCCAGGCTCGCCACCTGGTGACCGGGCCCCAGGAAACGCAGGAGGAGCGGCTGCGGAGCGCCCCCGCGGGACGCGACCGTGGCGGCCATGTTGGTGACCGCGAGGCCGTTGCCCTGCTGGTCGAAGAACGTGATGTGGAAGTCGTTGTGCCCGGCTGTGCCCGGATCGAGGTAGACCTGCACGGTGTCCCCGCCCGCGAGATGCACGGTGTAGAGGGTCGGCTCACCCGGCACGCGGCTGATGTCGATCGGCTGCGGCGGCGCGGCGATGCTGACCTGGAGCGGCACCTCCACCGACTGTAACCCCCGCTCGACCAGCGCGCTGATGTTCCATGGTCCGGCGATCGAGAGGTTCGCCCCACTGCCCGCATACTTCCCCGGGCCGGTCGCGGGCAGGTCGAGGTCGGATGCGCCCACGTCGGCACGACCGGCCGGCTGGAACGTCAGGGTCACGCGATCGGCCGCCACCGGCGCCCCGCTGTCGTAGTCCGCGAGGCCCACCGTGAACCGGTTGAAGCCCGCCACCCCCGGCGAGATCTCCAGCCGCAGCTTGACCGTGGTGGCGTAGTCCGCGCCGCTCAGGACGAGCGATGACGGTGGGGCCGCCTGCGGCGCAGCCGCGGCAAGGGCCGGGGGCTCCAGGCTGCCGAGCTGGGACGCGGCGAGCAGGAGCGCGGCGCCGAGCAGGAGCTCCCCGCTGCCCACCCGGCGGACGCCTCGCAGGTTGGCGCGCGGCACATTGCGGAAGTGGTTGATCGCGCCGAGCAGCGCGACGACCGCCAGCAGCGCGCTCTTGAGCAACACGAGCTGGCCGTACCCGGTGTCGAGAAGCGCCTGCACCGTGCCCACCTCGACGATCGCGCGCGCGAGGCCGGTGAGGCCGACCGTCGCCAGGCCCAGTGTGGCCCAGGTGGCGAACCGCCGGGCGGCCTGCGCTTTGGCGTCGGTCGCCGCACCCCGAACCTGCACCAGGAGCGCGGCCAGCCCGCCCAGCCAGATGCCCGCGAGCGTCACATGCAGCCACTGGATCAGCACGTTGGGCAGTGGAACGGGATCCCCGGCGGCATGGCTGGTGGCGGCGTCGGCGAGGACCGCGGCGGCGGCGAGGATGGCGACGAGCCCGAGGCCCGCGCGACGCCAGCGCGGGCTCCGTGCGAGCACCGCCAACGGGAAGGCGGCGAGCAGCATCGGTATCGCGCGGGCGATGGCGCTTCGCTCGAGCGACGTGCCGACAAGACCGCCGAGGCCGACCCCGGCATCGGACGCCTGGCAGAGCACGAGCGCCGCGGTCGCCAGGCCGGCGAGCAGCCAGCCCGCGCCGAGGAGACGAAGGCTCGTGCCCAGCGGCTCGCGCAGGATGAACGCCCCGGCGAACGCCGCGCCCAGCAGGACCACCAACCCGAGGTACAGCAGCCAGTGGGCAATCACGGTCCCGGTCGAGGCTCCCTGCACCGACGCCGAAGGGGTCGACCCACTGGCCGCGCTGACGCTCGCCACCGCCGCGCTCGTCACCCCGATGCCGAACGCGAACGCGCCGCCCACCACGTGACCGTCGACCGCGGACACGGTGCGCCACGCCACCGTGTAGACACCCGGCGGCAGCCGCCCGACCGACACCCGCAGCGTCTCGGGATCGCCGGTCGGCTGGAACTGCCCGATGGCGTGGTTTGCCCCGCTCGCGTCGAGCACGCTGACCCGCGACAGCGTCGGGTCCGGCGCCTCCGTGAAGGTCATCGTGATGACGTCGGGCGCCGTCTCCAGGACCGAGTTCGCCGCGGGGTCGGAGGATTTCAGGAGCGCATGCGCCGTCACCGGCAACGGCAGCGCGGCCAGCGCCCCGACCGCGACGATCGCGGCCAGGGCGCCTGCGGCGACGCGCGCGCGGGTCACGCGGAGGCCGGACGACGAGTGACCCGGAGGGCCACGCCGAGCGCGATCAGCCCGACGAGCACCCCGAGGGCGCCCACCGACGTCCCAACGAGGAGCGCCGTGGACGCGTCATGGCGCGCATCCGTGGCCGCCTGCTGCGCCGCGCTGGCGGCGCTGGCGGCGTCGCCGACCCGCGCCGTGAGCCGGTCGGAGAGGCCCGACAGCTCGGTCTGCGATGGCAGCTTGACGGGGAACTGGGCCGCCGTCGCGTCCTCCACCGGGTTGAAGGTCTGGTCCGAGCTGGTGTACGTCTCGTTCACGGCCTGACCGTGGATGGAGCCGGTCAGGTGAAACGTGTAGTTGCCCGGAACGGTCGGGATGAGCCAGGCGAGGTACTCGCCCGGCCGACCGAGCCCGGTGTCGGGATCGAGGCTCGGGTCGAGCGGCAGCGCGGCAGTCGACTGTCCGGCGATCGACACGACCACCTGCAGGTCGCCCGATGCGAGATCGGCGACGGGGTTCCCGGATTTGTCCTTGACGATCACCTGGACGGCGTTCTGCACGCCCACGTAGGTGGGTTCCTGCCACCAGCCCATGGCCACGCTGTAGGCTCCCCACTGCTGCACCACGTGCGCCTCGGCAAGGGCGCTGGCCCCGAGCGCGAGGCACGCGGCGGCGGCGCAGGCCGCGCCGAACCGAACCCATATCCGCATTGAACGAAGCCCTCATTTCATCCGCCTGGCGGGCGGCATCGGCACACGGAACCCGCGCGCAGATGCGGCTGGCCCGTCGTCACACGGCCGGCCGGGATGGCCGACCCCGGGGATCACGCGACGAGCGGGGCGCCCGTCCGGCCGACCGCCGTGGCCAGATCCTGATGTCACGAACGCACGTGGACGAGAACCGGGCCCGGTCAGCCCGGGGCGCCGCCCGGCGGCTCGCCGTTGCCTCCCGTGCGGCGATCCGTCCTCCGCTCCCGGCGGCGCTCCATCAGCTCCCCGAGCTGCCGCTCGAACCCCTGGTCCGAGGGCTCGTAGTAGCGCGTGCCGGCAAGCCTGTCGGGGAGGTACTGCTGCTCGACGTCGGCGCCGGGATAGTCGTGCGGATACCGGTACCCGACCCCGATTCCGTGCTGCCGCATCCGCGCGACCGGCGCGTTCCGCAGGTGCAGGGGCACCGGCAGCGGTGCGAGCGCCTCCGCGTCGGCTCGCGCAGCGAAGTAGGCGCGACCGGCTCGGTTCGACTTCGGCGCCGCCGCCAGAAACGCAGTCGCCTGCGCCAGCGCGTACTGCGCCTCCGGAAGCCCGACGTACTCGAGCGCCTGCGACGCCGCCACCGCAATCTGGAGCCCACGCGGGTCGGCATTGCCGACATCCTCGCTCGCCAGGATGACGAGGCGCCGGGCGATGAACCGCGGGTCCTCCCCCGCCACGATCAGCTCGGCGAGCCAGTAGAGCGCAGCGTCCACGTCGTTGCCCCGCACGCTCTTGATGAGGGCGCTGACCGTGTCGTAGTGGCGATCGCCGACGAGGTCGTACGCCGCCGCGCGCTGCTGGGAGGCGGCCTCGAGATCCTCGCGCCGCGGCGCGACCCTTCCGTCCGTGTCCCGCACGGCCCCGGCCTCCGCGAGGGACGCCGTCGCCTCCAGGAGGTTGAGTGCCTGCCTGGCGTCGCCAGCCGACATCTGCACCAGCAGTCCCAGCACGGCGTCCGACAGGACCACCCGGCCCGCCAGCCCTCGCTCGTCGGAGAGCGCCGCGCCCACCACGCGCCGGATCGCTTCGTCGTCGAGCGGCTCGAGGCGGAACACCCGCATGCGGCTGAGCAGCGGCGGGTTCACCGAGAGGTACGCGTTCTCCGTCGTCGCGCCGACGAGGGTGATGGTGCCGTCCTCCACGTGGGGCAGGAGCGCGTCCTGCTGGGCACGGTTGAACCGGTGGATCTCGTCGATGAAGAGGACCGTGGGTGCGGTGGCCCCGCCCGCCTCCCTGCGCTCGCGCGCCTGAGCGACGGCCGCGCGGACGTCGGCGACACCGCTCATCACGGCCGACAGCGTCCGGAAGTTCGCGCCGGCGGCGGATGCGAGCAGGCGGGCGAGCGTGGTCTTGCCGCTGCCGGGTGGGCCCCACAGGATCATGCTGGGCAGCGCGCCTTGCGCGGCGAAACGGCGGAACGGCCCGTGAGCGCCCACGAGGTGGTCCTGCCCGACGAACTCGTCGAGGGTCCGCGGTCGCATCCTGGCGGCGAGCGGCTGATGGGCGTCCGGGCGGCGGAGCTCCGCGACGGCCGGGTCCATGGCCTCTCCGGCGGCATCGGAACCGGGCGCGAACAACGGTGAGGACGGCCCGGGCGCCGGGCGGCGGCGAGGCACGCGTGAAGTCTAGCCCGCGGCTGCGATGGACGCGTTCCGTCGAGAGCCTCTACGATCGGCCCACGGCCCGCTCGGGGAGCTGCCCGCACGAGCGCGTCGCCGAAGCCTGGAGCGAACCGTGGCGAACCTGCAAACCCACCTGCGCGTGCCGGGGCCAACCCCCCTCCCCGATCCGGTGAGATCGGCGGGTTCCTGGCAGATGGTCAACCATCGCGGACCGGAGTTCGCGGCGCTGATGGGCCGTGTCGTGCCCGGCCTGCAGCGCGGATTCCGAACCGTCAACGACGTCGTCCTTCTCGGTGCGTCGGGAACAGGCGGACTCGAGGCGGCGGTCGTGAACCATCTCTCTCCCGGCGACCCGGTCCTCGCGGTGAGCGTGGGCGCCTTCGGCGAGCGCTTCGCGAAGATCGCGACCCGCTACGGAGCGGACGTCACGCTGCTCGCGATCGAGTGGGGGCGGGCGGCAGAGCCCGCGGCCGTCCGCGACGCCATCGATCGCATGCGCCGGGGTGGCCGCGAGCCGGCGGCCGTGCTGTTGACACACAACGAGACCTCGACCGGCGTCACGAACCCCATCGCGGCGCTCGCCAGCGAGGTCCGGGATGCCGCCCCCGGAGCGCTGCTGCTGGTCGACGCGATCAGCGGCCTCGGGGCGGTCCCCTTCGAGACAGACGAATGGGGACTGGACGTGGTGGTCACGGGCTCGCAGAAGAGCTGGATGGTGCCGCCCGGCCTGTCGATGCTGGCGCTCTCGCCACGCGCGTGGGAGGCGGCCGATCGTGCCACCATGCCGCGCTTCTACTTCGACCTCAAGGCGCACCGGGACGCGGCGGCGAAGGGCTCGACGCCCTGGACGCCGCCGGTCAGCGTCTGCTTCCAGCTCGACGTGGCGCTCGGCCTGATCGAGGCCGAGGGGTACCCGGCCATCTTCGCGCGCCACGCCGCCTGCGGGGCGGCAACGCGCGCAGGGCTGGCAGCCCTGGGATTCCGGCTGTTCGCCGACCCTGCCCACGCCTCGGACACCGTGACCGCGGCGGTGGTTCCCGACGACCTCGACTGGAAGGCGTTCAGCGCTGAACTGCGGCGGCGTGGCCTGACCCTGGCCGGTGGCCAGGGCAAGCTCACCGGCCTGGTGTTCCGGGTGGGGCACCTCGGCCACGTGAGCGTCGACGACATCCTCGCCGCCCTTGACATCCTCGAGGAGTCGCTCGTCGCTTCGGGGCGTCCGGTCGACCGGGGGGCCGGGCTGGTCGCAGCCGTCAGGGCGGCCGACGCGGTGAGCCGCCCGCGGCCGGCCGGGGCCGGAACGCCGGCATGAGGATCCTCGTCGCGGAGCCCCTCGCCGAGGAAGGCGTCGCGCTCCTGCGGGCGCAGCACCAGGTGGACGTCCGCACCGGGCTCAGCCGGCAGGACTTCCTGGCCGCCCTGCCGGACTACGACGCCCTGCTGGTCCGCAGCCAGGTCAGCGTGGACGCCGAAGCGATCGCCGCGGGGTCGCGCCTCGTCGTCGTCGGCCGGGCGGGCGTCGGCGTCGACAACGTCGACCTCGATGCGGCCACGCGAGCGGGCATCGTGGTCGTCAACGCGCCGACCGGCAATACCGTCGCGGCGGCCGAGCACACGATCGCCCTGATGTTCGCCCTCGCCCGCCACGTGCCCGCTGCGGATGCGTCGGTCCGGCGCGGCGAGTGGAAACGGAGCGCGTTCACCGGCGTCGAGTTGCGCGGCAGGACGCTCGGCATCGTCGGACTCGGCAAGATCGGCATGGCCATCGCCGATCGTGCCCGGGGACTGCAGATGGACGTCATCGGCCACGACCCATTCGTGTCGCACGACGCCGCGGCGAACCACGGCGTCGCCCTGCGCTCGCTCGACGACGTGGTCGCCGGCGCCGACGTCCTGACGCTGCACGTGCCGGTGACGCGCGCCACGCGCGGTCTGATCGGAGCGGCACAGCTCGCGCGGATGAAGTCGACGGCCTTCCTCCTGAACGTCTCGCGCGGATCCATCGTGGACGAGGCGGCGCTCGCCGAAGCCCTGCGGGCAGGGCGCCTCGCCGGCGCCGGGCTCGACGTGTACGCGAGCGAACCTCCCACGTCCTCACCGATCCTCGACGCCCCCAACACCGTCCTGACGCCGCACCTCGGCGCGTCCACGGCGGAGGCCCAGGTCAGAGTGGCGGTCGAGGCGGTCGAGCAGGTGCTCGACGTGCTCGGTGGGCGGCCCGCGATGTACGCCGTCAACGCGCCGCTCGTGACGCCCGAGACGGCCCGGGCCCTTGCGCCGTTCCTGCCGCTCGCCGAAACCCTCGGGCAGCTGTACTCGCAGCTCGCGCCGGGACCTGCCGACGAGCTCACGCTCGAGGTCGCGGGGGAACTGGCCGGACATGAAACCGGGCCGCTGGCCGCGGCGACCCTGTGCGGGCTCCTGCAGGGCGGCACGACGGAGCGCGTCAACCAGGTCAACGCGCCCGGCATCGCCCGCGCGCGCGGCGTCACGCTGATCGAGAGGAAACTGGCCGACGCCGGTCCGTTCGCCTCCCTCGTCACCCTCTCCGGGGCCACCACGGTCGGCGGCACGGTCGCCGGCGGTGAGCAGCGAATCGTGCGGCTCGGCGACGATCTCGTTGACATGGCGCCGGCGCAGCACATGCTGGTGACCAGCCACCGCGACCGCCCGGGCACGATGGGCCGCGTCGGCCTGATCCTCGGCGAGCACGACGTGAACATCAGCGCCATGCACCTGGCGCGGAGCGCACCCCGCGGCAAGGCGAAGATGGTGCTGGCGCTCGACGAGCCGGTGCCCGATGAAGCCATCGCGGCGATCCGGGCCGACCCGGAGGTGCTCGACCTGTGGCTGATCCGGCTGTCGCTCCGGTGACCGGCGCGGCGACGGCCCGGTCGACCGGCGTCGCGGCGATCCTCCCGGCCGAACTCGACGCGACCATCGTCCTGGTCCGTCATGCGGAATCGACGTGGGTCGCCGAGGACAGGGTCCAGGGGCGCGCCAACCCGCCGCTGTCCGCACGTGGCCACCGGCAGGCCGCCCTCCTGGCGGCCCGTCTCGCCAGCCCGCTGGCCCCGCCGCCGCTCCCCGTTCCGTCCGGCAGGGTCCTCGGCTGCTGGTATTCCACCCTCGACCGGGCCGCCTCGACGGCAGCCGCGATCGGCGCCGCCGGCGGCCCCGGTCTCGAGCTGCACCCGGACGAGCGGCTGCGCGAGATCGGCCAGGGCGAATGGGAGGGGCTGACCGGCGACGACGTCCGCGCCCGGTTCCGGGACGTCCGCGACGGCTGGCTGCGCGACCCGGTGCACGTCCATGCCCCGGGAGGCGAGTCGCTTCCCGAGGCGGCCCGGCGGGCGGCCTCGTTTGCCGGCGAGCTGGCCGCGCTGCTTGCCGAAGCGAAACCGGCGGGAGGGAGCGCTCCTCCGGCGGGACCCGTCACCGGGGCGCCCGCATCTCCATGGGCGATCGTCGTGTCGCACGAAGGGCTGCTGAGGGTGCTCCTCCTCTCGCTGCTCGGCCTGTCGCTGGATGCCTTCTGGCGGTTCCCGCTGGGCCTCTGCGGGATCTCGATCGTGGAGGTCCGCGAGGGGCGCCCGTCCCTGCGGGCGCACAACCTGCTCGACCATCTCGGGCCGATCGGAGCCGACGCCCCGATCGCCGCGGGCGCCGACCGCGAGGGATCCCTGTAGCGATCAGCGCCGGCCGCGTCGATAGCGCAGCGCCAGCCCCAGGAGTCGCAGCCTGAGCCGGCCGTAGGCTCGCCGGAGGGCCGTCCGTCGTTCCGGAGCCAGCGCTCGGCGCGCGTAGATGGCCTCCACGCGAGCGCGCGCCACGATCTCCAGGTCGGGCCTGGCGGCCGGGAGCACGTCGCCCAGCATCGACGCGTACTCGTACACCGTCTGCGCCGGCCGCGGCGCGTACCCGAACCGGGCGGCGATGCGAGCCACGCCGCTGTAGGCGCCGGACGGGCTCGGTGCAGGGCCCCAGCGGAACCGCGCCCAGGCGACGAGCACGAGCGCGAAGCCGATCAGCGCCAGGCCCGCGACCACCGAGAGTGGATCCTGCGCCGGTCCGCCCGACCCAGCCCCGCCCTGGTTCTCGCCGACCTGCGGCCGGCGCGGGTTCCCGCCGTTGGCGCCGGTGTCGGGCACGAAACTCGCCGCGTGAGGCCCGGGCGTCGACCCCGGCTTCGCGCTCGGCGTCGCCACCGGTGGCCCGGCGGGCAGGTCCGTCGGCCGCTGGCCGTTCGAGGCGTTGCCGGGCGTGGGGTCGAAGCGGACCCAGCCGTACTGCGGGAAGTAGACCTCGACCCACGCGTGTGCCGCGCTCGCGTCGACCTCGAACTCGCCGTTCGCGGTCTGATGCCCGGGCAGGTACCCCAGGACATAGCGCGCCGGGATCTCCTGCGTCCGCAGCATCATCACGAGGGTGGTGGCGAAATACTCGCAGTACCCGCGCTTGCTCACCAGCAGGCAGTCCGGCACCGGCGTCCCCGGCGCGCACGCACCCTCGACGTCCGTGTCGTAGACGAACTGACCGCCGCTGTAGAGCCAGTCCTGCAGCGCCTTGGCCTCGTGATATGGGTCGCGCTCGGAGGCAGGGAGCGTGGCGACGATGGCGTCGGCCTGCTGCTTCACGATCGGCCCGATGCTCCCGGGCTCGATCGCGATGAACTGTCTGGCCCACGCCGGATAGACGGTTCCCGACGCCGCCAGCTCGTTCGCAGTGATTTCCTGCGGGGCGTCGGTACGCACCAGCGCCGTCACCCGATACGAGCCGCCCTGCGGCAGCGCCGACGTGAGCGAGATGCCGTGGACGGGCCCGCCGGTGCCTGCGGTGTCGGTCTGCGCCGGCAGGGACACGCTGAACGGCGTCTCGGGCGAGATCACGGTCGTGTCGCCCGTGTTGACAGGCCACACGGTCACGTTCACCGAGTGGTAGGCCTTTCCCGGCTCGACTTGGTCGCTGCTGCCCGCGAGTACGGGCTGGCCCGCGGCGACGGCATCGCTCGTG
Organism: uncultured Chloroflexia bacterium; assembly: GCA_963759135.1. Lineage (GTDB taxonomy): Bacteria > Chloroflexota > Limnocylindria > Limnocylindrales > CSP1-4 > JAJYNJ01. Next base: position 12,541 of record CAVWXU010000007.1, read on the forward strand.
ACGCGGTTGCTCTGCTTCCACGTGCGTCCGTCGAACTCGTCGTACGTGGCGCCCTGCAGGTAGTACCCGTTCCGGTCGCTCGTGGTGACCCGATAGACCAGCGTCGGCGAGGCCTGCCAGAACCCCTGGATCGTCTGCGACGCGCCGAAGAAGGTGGACGGCCCGCGCACGGGCGCCACGACCCCGCTCGCGAAGCGGTCGAACTGTTCCGCCCACTGGTACACCCGGTCGGCGCCGGGCGTGAGGTACTGCTGCAGCGGAGCCGAGCTGGCCTCGGACGTCAGCACCACGGCGCCGAGCAGCGCGATCACGATGAACGTGACGCCGTTCCGCAGGTAGAGCGAGAATGCCGTGGAAACGTCGCCGAGGCGGGTCTTCGACCACAGCGCGCTCTGCTCGGCCAGGCTCAGTCGCACGAGCAGGAGCAGAGCCGCCGCCGCGTACACGATCAGGAACGGGTACTGCCCTCGCTGCGTCGTCAGCGACATGCTGGCGAGCAGGAGCAGGCCCAGGAAGAGCACCGCACTCATCGGGCGGTGGTGGCGATACACGGCGTACGCCGCGAACTGTCCGCTGGCCCAACCCACGGTGGCCACGACCAGGAGGAAGGCGGACGTCTGCCCGGACCGAACCTGCTGGACGAAGACGTCGTGCACGAACACCTGCACCGAGGCGACCAGGTTTGCCAGGCGGTACGGATCGGCGGCCGGGATGGTGACGCCGTGCACCGCGGGGATCGTGCTGGCGACGACATAGATGGCGAAGGCCGCCCCGAGGAGCGCGCCCACGGCATGCGCGAGGAGCCCGTTCCATCCCAGCTTGGCCCCGGCGAGGCCCCACGCCGCGCCGAGCGCGAGCGCCGATGGCAGGAACCAGGTCTGGCTCTGCGCGGTGGCCGACGCGGTGCCGGCCCAGTGCACCGCGTCCACGGCGATGCCGAGGTCGAGCAGCATCGCCAGCAGCGCGAGCACGCTCAGCCAACCCTCCGCCGGGCGGGTCGGCAACGAGCGCTCGGCGTCGCGAGCCGCTGCCGTCACCCGGCTCTCCGCACGCCCGCCGCGCCCGGCGCCACCAGCAGCTCGCCGAGACGCGTGCGGGGCACGATCCCGTGCACCTGCAGGTCGTACTCGGCGAGGCCGTGCCGCAGCGCGCGCAGGTCATTCGCCCGCTCGTCGGGCGCGGACGCGTCCACGACGGCGCCTCCGCGTCCGTCGGAGGTCGCGGCATAGGCGATCGGATCCAGGTGGCACACGGCGATTTCGACGCCGCGCGGCCTGAGCGAGGCGAGGGGCCGGATCCAGGCCCGGTCCAGCGACGGCGTGATCACCAGGGCCGTCATGCCGCGCCGGAGACGGCCCAGGCCCTGGACCAGCACCTCGACCAGCGGAACCGCGCCGTTGGCCTGCGCCGCGGCCAGCAGCTGCATCAACTTCTGGTGTTGCCGGGGGCCGCGGTCGGCAGGGAGGATCGGCAGCTGGCGTCCGGACGAGGTGAGGCCTACGGCACGGTTCTCGGACAGCGCCTTCGCTCCGATCGCGGCCGCCACGCGGACCGACGCCTCCAGCGTGGACTCGTCGCCGCGGCCCGTGTGGACCGTCGGGTCGAGGTCGAGAAAGATCCACACGTCGGCCGCCTGCTCGAGGTCGAACTCGCGAACGTACAGCTCCTGCTGCCTCGCCGTGGTCGGCCAGTGGATGCGGTTGTACGCGTCGCCCGGCACGTACTGCCGGACGGACGTCACCAGCGGCGTGGTCTGGAACGTGCGCTCCTGGCTGGCGTGCGTGCCGTCGAGCGAGGTGGCGGGCACGCGCCAGAACGGCAGCGGCTCCACCCGCGGGTACACGACGAGCGTGGCCCCCCGCCCGACGCCGGCAGACGCCTCGAACAGGCCGAACGGGTCGCTCGTGCGAATCTCCAGCGGGTCGATCCGGAAGTGCCCGCGCCTGGTGAGGGGTACGCGCGTGAGCCAGGTTCGCTGGCCGCGCGGGGCGAGCGCCAGCGCTCGCCCCGGCAGCGGGACCGGCAGCGTGGACGGCTGTGCCACTTCGAGCCATGGCTTGGGCAACCGGCTCGCGTTCCGCAGCGTGTACGTCACGCGCAGCTGCTCCCCCACCGAGCCGTGCAACTGGCCGAGCGCGTATCCCGCCTCGAGATCGGCCAGGCCCAGCCGTGTCACCACGTAGGCCCCACCGCCGACGAGCATCAGCAGGTACACCAGGAAGAACAGGAAGTCGGCGCCGGTCGAGAACGCGGCGACGACGAGGACGGTGGCGAGGACGACGAGCTGCAGCCGGGCGATCATCGCGCCCCCGCGCCCACCTATGCGGGCCGGACGCGCGGGCGCGCGGCCGCCCCGACCTCCACGGGTGTGATCTCCAGCACGTCTCGGATGACCTGGCGGCCGTCGACGTCCCGCAGCGTCGCCGCGGTCTTCACGATGATCCGGTGCGCCAGAGCCGGCTCGGCGACCGCTTTCACGTCGTCGGGGATCGCGTAGTCGCGACCCTCGAGCGCGGCCATCGCCTGCGCCCCGTGGTACAGCGCGAGCGAGCCGCGGGGGGACGCACCGAGCTGCACGTCCGGGTGGGTGCGGGTTGCCGCCGTGATCCGCACGAGGTAGTCGGCCACGACGGGGTCCACGTAGACTTCGCGGACCGCGGCCTGCATGGCCAGCAACTCCTCGACTGAGACGACCTCGCCGATCTGACCCAGCGGATGGACCCGCTTCTGCTGGTCGAGTACCACGATCTCCTCCGCGGGGGTCGGGTAGCCGAGCCGGAGGCGCAGCATGAAGCGATCGAGCTGCGCCTCGGGGAGCGCGAACGTGCCTTCGTACTCGATCGGGTTCTGCGTCGCGAGCACCAGGAACGGGCTCGGCATGGGGTGCGTCCGGCCGTCGATGGTGGCCTGCCGCTCCTCCATGCATTCGAGCAGCGCGGACTGTGTCTTGGGCGTGGCCCGGTTGATCTCGTCCGCCAGCACGACCTGGGCCATGATCGGCCCGGGCCGGAATTCGAACTCCTGCGTCCGCTGGTTGTAGATCGAGAGTCCGGTCACGTCCGACGGCAGGAGGTCGGGCGTGAACTGGATGCGCCGGAACGAGCAGCCCAGGCTGCGCGCGACCGACTTCGCCAGCACCGTCTTGCCGGTTCCGGGGACGTCCTCGATCAGGATGTGCCCCTGGCAGACGAGCGCCACGAGCGCCAGGCGGACGACTTCGTGCTTGCCCACGATGACGTGTTCGACGTTGGCGACCACGCGGTCCCCGAGCGTCTGCACGTCCGCCATTCGCCGCTCCCTCTCGTCACGTGGCGGGAGGCGCCCGCGTGCCGTTCGGCCGCCTGCCGCCCGAGTGTGGCTGCCGACGGCCGGGCTGCCCGGCCGTCGGCCCATGGTACGCCACGAGCCCGTTCACAGTTCCCGGGTCGGCGGCGCAACGGACCCCCCGTGCAGCCTGTCCGCCTCCGCGACCACCGCTCAGCCGCGGCGCAGCGTCAGCAGACCGACCCAGATGGTCATCAGGCCGCCGAGGACGCCGAAAGCCCCCATCACGAGCTCCCCGGACACCCAGGAGGCAAGACCCATGGCGAAGAACCCCGCCGCGATGGCAAGCGCCACGAGCAGCAGCAGGACGCGCTCGAGCAGGGGCCGGGGACGCCGAAGGTCCGTCATGGAGCGGGCACCGGCAGGGAGGGCGAGGTAGTCCGCCATGACCTGGCTCGCCAGCGGCGCGGCCTCGGTCGCACCGGAGCCAGCTCGCTCGAGCAGCACGGCCACGGCGATCTTCGCGCCCTGTACGGGCGCGAACCCCACGAACCACGAGTGCGGTTCGCCTGATCCCCCGAGCTGGGCCGTGCCGGTCTTCCCCGCGGTCGGCACGCCGGGAACCTTGCCGAGGCCGGCGAACGGGATGCCCCACACTCCCGACACGGCCTGTTCCATGGCGTTCGCGATCGTCGACGCGGTTGCCGGGTCGATCACGGTCCGCCACGGCACCGGCAGGATCGAGTGCACGGTGCCGTCCGAGTCACGCGTCCCGATCACCAGCTGCGGCCGCATCAGCACGCCCCCGTCGGCGATCGTCGATGCCACGAGTGCCATCTGGAGCGGCGTCACGAGCACCTCAGCCTGTCCGTAGGCGGCATTCGCGAGCTCGACGCGGTCCTTGAACCCGCCGAGAGGCCCGCCGCCCGAGGTGACCTGGCTGGCCGCCGTCGGAAGGGCAAACGGAAGCGCGGCGCCGAAACCAAGACGCGCCGCCCACTCCACCATCGCGGGACCTCCCACTGCCAGCCCGACGTGGGCGAAGTAGATGTTGCAGGACACCTCCAGGGCCTGCGTGTAGTCGAGAGCGAGGTTGCCCGTGAACGGATGGTGCCCGTCGATCACCCGGTACCCGTCGACCAGGAAGCCGGTCTTTTCCTCCGCCGGCTGGTCCGGGTACGTGGTCTCGGCCGTGATGGTCCCCGAGCCCAGTCCGGCGATGGACGTCACCAGCTTGAAGACCGAGCCGGGGACGTACAGCCCCTGCGTCGCCCGATCCAGGAGCGGCGAGGCCGGGTCGCTGCTGAGACGCTGGAAGGCCCCGGCTGCCGTGGCGGGGTTCGCGATCGAGTTGGGATCGAACCCGGGCGTGCTCACCAGCGCCAGGATCCGCCCAGTCGAGGGGTCCATGGCCACGACCGCCCCGCGTCGGTTGCCCATCAGTCGCTCGACGTCCTGCTGCAGGCGCATGTCGATTCCCAGGATCACGTCCTGTGGCTGGTACAGCTCGAACCGCAGCTTGCGCAGCAGCAGGTCGGACTCCGACTGGCCGGTCAACCCGGTCAGGACGCCGTCCTCGGCCGACTCGATCCCCGCGGTGCCGAACCTCGAGCTGCGATACCCGAGCAGCGGACCCAGCGAAGGATCGGTGAGGTATTCGCGCAGCACGCTCCCGTCGGCCAGTCGTACGGACTTCGCCAGGACCGTCCCGCGGGCGTCCAGGATGCGGCCCGGAAGCAGGGACTGCTGCGCGGCGAGGACCATGGGGTTGCCGGGGTCGATGGTCAGCGCATCCGCGCGCACGACCTGCCAGTACGTCAGGGTCGCGGCGAGCAGCACGTAGACGAGGCCGATTGCGACCGTCACGTGCAGCACCGAACGGCCGATCCGCGGGGCGACCAGGTCTCCCGGGCCAGACAGGCGCCGGCCCGGGCGGACGACGCGTCCGCTCCCCCCGCTGCCCCGGTTGCCGGCCACGGGAAGCTTCACGGCTGCGCCGCTCCGGCCCAGCGAAACGCCCGGCGCCGTGACGACGGAGGCGGCGGCGGCTCGACGCCGCGATCGCTCAGCGCCAGGAGCAGCCCGACGACCAGTGCGTTCGCGACCAGCGAGCTGCCGCCGTAGCTCACGAACGGCAGCGTGATCCCGGTGAGCGGCACGAGCTTGATGTTCCCGCCGACGATGATCGCGGCCTGAACGACCACCACGAGCGTCAGTCCCGCGGCGAGCAGCGCCCGGAAGTCGTCCTGCGCCGTGGCGGCGATGCGCAGCCCTCGCTCCGCGATGACCACGTAGCACGTCAGCACCGCAAGCGCCCCGACCAGGCCGAGCTCCTCGGCGATCGCCGAGAACACGAAGTCGCTCTCGATGACAGGGATCGCGGGCGCGGACCCGACGGTCGGGAGTCCGGCGCCCAGTCCGGTGCCGAGGATCCCGCCGCTGCCGAGTGCGTACAGCGCGCGGAGCGTCTGGAACCCGGCGCCCTGCGGATCCGCCCACGGGTTCAGCCAGACGTCGACGCGCAGACGGACGACCGGGTACAGCTCGTAGAGGACGGCGCTGCCCGCCATGAAGAGCGCCAGCCCGAGGACGACGTAGCTCACGCGCGCGGTGGCAATGTAGAGGAGGAAAAGAAAGACGAGGTAGTAGAGCAGCGCCGAACCGAGGTCGTGCTGGAAGGAAACCACGCCGAGGGCGATGCCGAGCATGATCCCCATCGGCACCAGGTACGGCAGCGGCGGCAGTCGGAAGGGACCGACATCGGTGCTCGCCCCCGCGAGCAGCTCGCGGTTGTCGGCAAGGTACCCGGCCAGAAACACGACCAGGATCACCTTGACCAGCTCGGACGGTTGCCCGCAGACCGGCCCCGCACACAGGTCGAGCTGGGCGCCGTTGACGTCGCGCCCGAAGACGAACACGGCCAGCAGCAGGGCGATGGCCACCGCCGCCCAGGTGTACTTGTACAGCCGCAGCCAATTGTCGCTGCGAACCACGATCCCGAGGCCACCCATCAGCAGAAGCGACACCAGCAGCCAGCCCAGCTGCAGCGGTGCGAGGCCGAACGTCTGCCCGGCGTATCGCTGCACCACGAGGTCCTGTGGGAGGCGTTCCATGACCAGCAGCGAGATGCCGCCCAGCAGCGCCACCGTGGGCAACAGCACCTGGTCCATGCGACGGCCCGCCAGGACGAAGGCGACGTGCACGCCAAGGATCGCCGCCAGGTACACGCCGAGCAGCCGCAGGTCGCCGAGGGCAAGGTGGCCCGCGAGCGTGGACGCCAGAGACGCCCGGCCAGCCAGCAGCACGACCGACACCAGGACCAGCAGGCCGAGCTCGCGGCGCCGCAGCCGGGGACGCACACGGAGGCCGAGCTGACGCGCCGTGACGACGGGGACCGTGCTCACGCCGACCTCATCCCGCGCGAGGCGGTCGCGGGCGATCCAGCCGCACCCGGAGCTGGCCCACCTGGAGCTCGTCGCCGAACCCGAGGGGCGCCACGCCGACGACGACAGCGCCGTTCACGTACGTGCCGTTGGTGCTGCCGCGATCCTCCAGGTACCAGCTGCTGCCACGGAACGTGAGTACCGCGTGGTCGGCCGATGCGAACGGGTCGTCCACCGAGATCGTGTTGTTCACGTCGCGACCGATCGTCGTGACGGCGTCGAGCGGGAACGAGGCGCCCACCGGTGGCCCGCCTTCGAACGAGACGACGACGACCAGGCGGCCCAGCTCACCAGGCGTGGATGCGGACGCCGATCGGAGGTCGCGCAGCATGGTGCGCGACACGGCGAGCAGGAACAGGTACAGGCCGGCAAGAAACGCGATCCGCAGCAGCCACAGGCTCACTGCGAAGGCGTCGATCCCGCCGGAGACGTTCATCTGCCCTGGGCGATCGTGACCGTCGAGTCACCCAGCTGGAGCACGTCGCCCGGGCCGAGCGCGACCTCGCGCACGCGGCCCGCGTTGACAAACGAGCCGTTGGTGCTCCCCAGGTCCGTGTACACGAGGCCCCCCTGGCGCGCCGACAGCAGCCCGTGCCGCCTGGACACCCGCGAATCGGGAAGCACGAGGTCATTGTCCTGATCCCGCCCGATCCGCACGCTCGCGTCGCGGACCGGGTAGTCGCGCTGGGCGACCCCGGGGCTCCTGACGAGGAGCGTCGCGTAGGGAACCCTGGCGACCGGGATCCGGAACGCCATCGTGGCGCCGGACACAGGTTCGCCGGCCGGGTCGCTCGCGTCGGCCGAGTGAACTGCCTCCACGCCGGCCCCAGCGAGCGCGGTCCCGAGGCGAGTCTCGACGGCGACGTCACCGAGGGCGACGTCCGGATCCCCGGACAGGGTCACGGTCGGTCGCCTGCGCAGCCGGTACCCCCGGCTCCTGGCATGGGCAACAAGCGCGTCCGCAAACGCAGGGACCGCGTCGCCGAGGCCGCCAAGGTCGGCCGGGTTGACCCGGACGTGGTACCGATCGGGGGCGAAGCCGCCGGGAGCCCGGTCGCCGGCGTCCATCGCCCGCTCCAGCCGGTGGCGAACCTGCACCGGCTCGACGGCGGTGCCGAAGAGTCGGGCGGCTGGACGCTCGAAGATGCGCTCGAAGAAGCGCTCCAGCGCCGTCAGGGGGCCGGTCATCGGATGGTCGAGTCTAGCACCCGAACTTCGCCGCACCTCCACCGCCGGCGGTTCCGGTAAGCACCCCGGAACCACCTCGGGGGCCGGCGAGCAGACGATCAGGCGGGCGGGCGGGGACCGTCGCCGTGAGCCGCGACGTGCGGCCGGGGGGACGTTTGGTCCGTCAGCGCCCGACGGACGTCGGGGGTGACTGTTTGACCACAGCCTGTACCCTGTACCCATCCCGCTGAGGTTGCAGCGCATCGCCAGCATGGCCGAAGTACTCACCGAGTCGTACTGCGAACGGTGTGGCGCCAAGTTCACGTTCGACTCGCCCGCCGGGACGGGCGGGACGCTCGTGCGCGCCCGCACGTTCGCCCGCGGCCTGCGGAACTACCTGACCTCCGACGAATCGCTGGATGATGCACTCGAAGAGGCCCGGCGCGAGCAGGACAGGAAGGCCTCCGGAGCCCAGCTGCAGGCGTTCCACGGCACGTTCAACTTCTGCTTCACATGCCGGCAGTACACCTGCCGCGACTGCTGGAACGAGTCCGCCGGACGGTGCCGCACGTGCGCGCCGATGCCGGACACCCCCGATCCGCTCGATGCGCGGGATCTCGGGCCCGAGGTGGGCCTGCTCGAGCAGCCGTCCCGGCCCGAGGCCGGGGTGGCAGAGCGCCTCGGTCCAGGCACGGTCTCTGTACGCGCGCTGCCGGTACGCGCGCTGCCTGCGGGACTTCCCGCGGGCGCGGCGGCGGCCACGCCGGTTGCGCCTTCAGGGTCGCGCCAGGGGGTGACCGAGAGCGCAGCAGCGTCCGCGCTTGAGCGGGCAGCGGCTGCTGCCATGGCGACAGCGCCCGTCTCAGAGCCCGGCCCAGAGCCCGGCCCGGAGGCGCCGTCCGGGGTCGCCGAGGCTGCGCAGGAGTCCGCAGCCGGCGAAGCCGAGCCAGCGCCCGCAACCGCGGAAGCCGCGCCCCAGCCCGGCGGTTTCGAGCCGGATCTCGTCGCCGCCATCTGGACTTCGGAGCCCCGCTCCGCTGGGGAGCCCGAGCCCATCCCGACGGCTCCCGAACCCGCCGCGGCCGAAGCTCCGGCCGCGCAGCTTGCCGACCTTCCCGTGACCATGCCGATCGCCGGCGTCGCGCCGGACGTCGCCGCACCGCCCGTGCCGGCCTTCGAGCCGGAAGTCGCCGCAACGCTCGTGCCGGCCTTCGAGCCCGTGGCGGCGCTTCCCGCGAGCGAGGCAGGTCCCGAGCCCGAGGCAGCCTCTGCGCCCGACGTAGCCGCCCAACCGGAACTCGTCGCCGCGGCTCCCGCGCCCGAACCGAGGTTCGGGGCCCTGCCCCTCGCCGAGCAGATGGCGCTCGCTCCAGCGCCCGAGCCCCCGACCGAGGTCGAGCCCACGGCCGCCCTCGAGCCGTACCTCGCGTCGGCCATGCCCGCTCCCGAGCAGGAGCCGGTGGCCCCTCTCGAACTCGTTGAGCTGGCTCCCGAACCCGAGGCGGCCTCCGAGCCGTATGCGGCTGAGGAACATGGGCGCGCGTTCGTCATGCCGTCCGCCAAGCCGCTGGCCGAAAGCAGGCCGCAGCCGCCGGAGACCGCCCCCGCCGCGCCTGGGCCGCTGCCGGAGAGCGCTGCCGCCGTGCTGAGCCGGCACCGGAGATCGCTGCCGCCGTTGCTGAGCCGGTGCCGGAGATCGCTGCCGCCGTTGCTGAGCCGGTGCCGGAGATCGTTCCGCCGCAGCCGATCGCGCCGGCAGGGCCCGCTCGGCTGCCACAGGTCCCGCTGCGCCAGCCCAGGCCGCCCGCGCCCGGCGTCCTGCCGTGGCAGGTCGTCGCGCCGGACGAGGCCCCTCCCGCGGCGCCCAGTCGCCCCGGCGCCCAGCCCGGCGGCGAAGCCCCCCACCGGCAGGCCGGGTGGCTCGCCCGCCGCCGCGAGAACGCGCAGCCCCAGGTGTCCGCCCGCATCACGCGCAGCGTGTGGGAGGAGTCGACGCGCGACCTCGTCGCGCACACCGGGTCCGGCATCCAGGCCTGCCAGGCCTGCAGCCTGCCCCTGTCCGCGACCGCCCGTTTCTGCCGGCGGTGCGGCTCCCGCAGAGCGAGCCAGGTTTGAGCCCACCGGCCTGAGCGAGGCCCGGCTCGCCATGGGACGAGGCTCAGGGCGGCGACCCGTCGAGCGCGATGGACTGCTCGTCGCGGCGTCGTGACGCCCAGAGGCCGGCCAGCAGGATCACGCGAAAGACCCAGGCGAGCCACAGCAACGTCCCGATCACGACGGCGACCGCCCCGAAGACGCTGAGTGCCCCGACGAGGCGCGGCGCGATCAGCGCGTACGTCGCCGTCATCGCCGCAACGGTGATCCCGGCGACGACCGCGGGCGGGCCCGCTTCCCTGAGCGTGGGCGGCGCGGTGGGCACGAGCCGGTAGACGACGAGAATCACGAGGATCGCGAGCGCGGCGCCGCCCAAGGGACTGACGACGCGCCAGGCGATGCCGTCTGCCGGGAGAACATTGGCCTCGAGTGCGGACCACGCCGCGCTGAGGGCGAGCAGGATCCCGACCCCCCCGAAGATGAGCGCGACGGCCAGGAGCCCGCGCACGCGCCGCTCGACCATGCCGCGAGGCCGGCCGCCGGGGAACACGCGGCGCAGCGCGTCGTCGAGCGTGCCGTACACCCCGCCGGTCGTCCACGCGAGCCCGACGAGTGCCAGGATGGAGTACGTGGCGCGACTGCTGGAGAGATCGTGCAGCATCGAGGTCACCGGCGCGTCGAGCCCCGGCACCAGCTCGGCCGCGCGCACCACCATCGCGGCCCGCAACGAGGGATCGTCGGAGAGGATCCCGAGCCCGATCGAGAGCAGGAGCAGCAGGACGAGGAAGCCGACCAGCGCGCGCAGCGCGAGCGCGGCAGCGAGCAGGTCGCCGCCGATCTCGGAGAATTCGTCCAGCAGGTCGCGCACCTCCACCGCTCGGCGGTCGCCCATGACGCGGCCGAGGAGTCGCGCGAAGCCGGACCCGGGACGCGGCTCGAGCCCCCGCAGCCGCCTCCTGACCTCACGGCCCGGAGACATTCAGTCCTCCAGGTCCCCGAACAGTGCCTCCTGGCCCGGCGTGTCGCCCGGCGGCGGGAGCGGAACCTCGGGAACCCCGGCGCGGCCCTTCGGGAGGAGCATCGAGCGGATCTGCGTCCGGCGCACGTAGATCACCCGACCCGGCCTCGCGCTCTGGATCCTCCCCTCGCGCGCCCAGCGGCTCAGCGTCGACTTGCTGACGCGGATGTTGGCGGCGGCGAGGATGGCGCTCGCCGCTGCCAGGGTGATCCAGTCCGAGGGTGGTTTCGGCACGTCAGTCGGCGCCGGACCCGCCTGCCTTGCCGTCGCCGGAGGACGACCCCGCGGAGGCAGCCCGGCCGCCGGCCGACCTCGCCGCGTCGGTGCGGTCCGATCCGCCCGATTCGCTGATCCGCCCGCACCCGCCGATCCGCCCGATTCGCCTGATCCGCCCGCACCCGCCGACCCGCCCGGCAGCGACCCCTGGCCGGTGCCCTTCGAGCTCCTCGCGTGACTCGACGCCTGCGCATCCTTCTTGGCCCAGCCGGAGCCCTTGAAGACGATGGCCGGACGCGACAGAAGCTTGCGCATCGCTCCCCCGCACACCTCGCACACCGACGGGCCACTGGCGTGCACACCGTGCGACACCTCGACCGTCCGTCCGCACTGCGAGCAGGAGTAGTCGTAGAGCGGCACCCCGGACCTCCTCGTCGCCTATCCGCGCAGCAGGCGCATGCCGCACTTGGGGCAGTAGAACGCCCGCTCGTGGGCCGACGCGAAGCCGCACGAGGCGCATACGAGTCCCCCGGCACCGGCCGCGGGGACCGGGCGTTCCGAGTGCGTCATCCCCAGCGCGTACTGGCTGGCCAGCACATTGGCGAGCAGGTTGGAAAGGATCTTCTGCGCGGTGCGGTCCGTGTCGCCGCGGACTCCCTTGCCGCCCCATCCCACGACGGCACGAACCAGCATGTCGCCGGTCGCCTCGTCCCAGTGGGAAGCCACGCCACCCACGATCGCGTTGTACTCCGGGTTGCCCGACGTGTCGGTCTCGCCGTGGAGCAACGCGACGGCCAGCGTGTCGAACGCGAGATCCACGGCGCCCACCGTCTCGAGCACCAGCAGCGCGTGGCGCGCGATCGGGCTGTCGCCCTGGTGCGCCGTGACCCACTGGAGCGCCTCGGAGGGCTGCACGATCGTGGGAGCGGCGTCGCTGAGCTCGACGGGGAGCGGGAAGAGCAGGTCGATGTCGCTCCTGGCCACACCCGCAAGCATCCCGGGGAGCTCACGCATGGCCGCCTGGCCGTCCTGCATCCGCACGCCCTCCGTGCTCTTGGCACGGTACTGCAGGCGTACCTCGAACTCTTCCGGCTCGATGTCCTCGGGCACGGCGGCCGGCGGCGCAGGCGCGGCCTCCGGCTGCTTGCGGCGCTTCAGGAATTCCAGCGGCAACTCACGCCCTCCCGGTCGTGCGGCAACGCGACCGGCCTCCGACCGCGGTCATCGTACCAGCCGCCGGCGCGACGTCGAGGCGCCGGACGTCACACGTGAACAGGCGCCGGGGGTCACGTGTGAACAGCCGCCGGGGGTCACGCGTGAACGGGCGCCTCGGGTCACGCTCGCTCCGCGAGGCGCTCGGCCAGGACCTCGACACGCTCTTTGAGTTCTCCCGCCCGCGTGCGAGCGCCGTCGACGACGCGCGCCGGGGCGCGCGACACGAAGTCCGGGTTCGCGAGGCGGGCCTCGGCCGCCGCGAGGAGGCGGCGCGCCTCCACCAGCTCGCGATCGAGGCGCAGCCGCTGCCGGTCCCGGTCGGCCCGCGGCCTGGTCACGCGCACCTCGTTGGACCCGGCGACGACCACGAGGCCCCCCTCGCCGAGCGCGTCGAGCGCCGCCCGGGAATCCACGGGCAGGAAGCGCGTCCGGGCCAGCGGCGCCAGGCTCGCCGCGAGCGACTCGAAGGTGGCGCGGGTATGGCCGTCGGCCAGGTAGACCCGGCCCTGCAGCCACTCGGTGGGCTCGATGCCGGCCTCGGCCCTGGCGTTGCGCACGCCGCGAACGAGCTCGATCAGCTCACGGACGGGCCTGCCGGCGGCCTCGGGATCGGGCACCAGAGCGCGCTCCTCCTCCCCGGTCGGCCAGTCGGCCACGATCAGCAGCTCGGGGTCGCCGCTCAGGCGCGGCAGGCGCTGCCAGATCGACTCCGTGATGAAGGGCATGACAGGGTGGAGCAACCTGAGATACCGATCCAGCACCCAGGCGAGGACGCGCCACGTTGCGGCTCGTTCGCCGGGCGACGCGTCCGCGCGCAGCCTGGCCTTGGAGAGCTCGATGTACCAGTCGCAGTACTCGCTCCAGATCGCCTCGTAGAGCACCGAGGCGGCATCCCCGACGCGCAGCTCGTGCGTAGGCCCGGGAAACCGCCGAAATGGTCTCCCCGGCACGACCCAGGATCCACCGCTCGGCCGCTCCCAGGTCGGTCACGGCAGGTAGTTCGAGCCCGCTCTCCTCGCCGATTTCTTCGGGTCGCGCCCCGAGCACGAACCGCGCAGCGTTCCAGAGCTTGTTTCCGAAGTTGCGGGCACCTTCCAGCCTGGCCGGTCCGAGGCGGGTGTCGGCGCCCGGCGCCACGCCGTTGACGACGGCGAACCGCAGCGCATCGGCGCCCAGGTCGCGGATCACCCCGAGCGGGTCGATCACATTGCCCTTGGTCTTGGACATCTTCTGACCGTACGGGTCGCGGATCAGGCCGCTGAGGTACACGAAGCGGAACGGCGTCTCCCCCATCAGCCACTCGCCGAGCATCATCATCCGGGCGACCCAGAAGAAGATGATGTCGTAGGCGGTCTCCATCACCGTGCCGGGATAGAACCGGTCGAGATCGGCCGTCCGGTCCGGCCAGCCCAGGGTCGAGAACGGCCAGAGACCGCTCGAGAACCACGTGTCGAAGATGTCCTCTTCCTGCACCAGCTCGGCGCCGGGGCGGGCACACACGGCACAAGCGTCTGGAGCGTCGCCCGTGTCGCTCACCGTCACGTGCCCGTCGGGGCAGTACCACGCGGGGATGCGGTGCCCCCACCAGAGCTGGCGGCTGACGTTCCAGTCCCGGATGTTCTCGAGCCAGTCGAAGTACACCTTCTCAAACCGAGCAGGCACGATGCGCGTGCGGCCAGACCGCACCGCGGCCAGCGCCTTCTCGGCCAGCGGCCCCGTCCGCACGAACCACTGCGTCTTCAGCCGTGGCTCCACCACGTCGTCGCTGCGCTGGCAGTGCCCCACCAGCATCTCGTGCGGCGTCACGGCCTCCAGGTCGCCGCGCTCCTCGAGATCCGCCACGATGCGGCGCCGCGCGGCGTATCGGTCCAGGCCGTCGTATGGCGTGCCCGTGCCTGCGATGCGTCCGGCGTCGTCGAGGACCGTCACGAACGCCAGCCCGTGGCGGGTGCCCGTCGCGTAGTCGTCCTGATCGTGGGCGGGCGTGATCTTGACGGCGCCCGTCCCGAACTCCCGGTCCACGACGTCATCGCCGATCACGCGGACGTCCCGCTCGACGAACGGGATGCGAACGGTGCGGCCGATCAGGCGGCGATACCTGGGGTCCTCCGGATGGACGGCCACGGCGGTGTCGCCGAGCAGCGTCTCGGGGCGGGTGGTGGCCACCGCGATCCAGCCGTCCGGCTCGGACGCGCCGTCCCCGTCCACGAGGTGGTACCGGATCGTCCACAGCGAGCCCTTCTCCGGCCGTGGAACCACCTCCAGGTCCGACACGCTGGTGCGGCATCCGGGACACCAGTTGATCAGCGCCTCGGTCCGGTACGCCAGTCCGTCGTCGTAGAGCCGCTTGAACGCGACGCGGACCGCGCGTGCCGACACCGGATCCATCGTGAACCGCTCGCGGTTCCAGTCGGCCGATGCCCCGAGACGCCGATGCTGGTCGGCGATGATCCCCTGCACTTCGCGGACGAATCGCCACATCCGCTCCAGGTACCGCTCGCGGCCGAGGGACTCACGGCTGGCACCCTCCTCGGCGAGCAGGCGATCGAGCACGAACTGCGCGGCGATCGACGCGTGGTCCTTGCCGGGAAGCCAGAGCGTCGGGCGCCGCATCATGCGCGCCTGCCTGACGAGGGCGTCCTCGACGGTGGCCCGCTGAGCGTGGCCCAGGTGCAGCGCGCCGGTGACGTTGGGCGGAGGCTGAATGATCACGAACGGCGGCTTCGACCAGTCCGCCCGGCTGCCGGCTCCGTCGGGGGCGAAGACGTCGGCAGCCTCCCAGCGCGCGTAGAGCTCGCGCTCGACCCTGTCGGGCTGGTAGGTCCTGGGCAGCTCGATCCGCCCGCCGCGGCCGCCGGTCATGTCGCTCATGATCGCCCCAGGCCTTTCGAATGCCCCATGCCCGTGCCGGCCGCGACGGCTGGCGCCCGCGAATCACTCGACCACGTTCTCCCGGCGGACGAGCGGGGTCGGGGCTCCCGCGGCCGCTTCGGCTGCCGGCCAGCCCGGTTCCGCTGCCGGCCCGCCCGGTCATCCGGGCCGCCAGAGCACCCCTACGCGCTTGCGCCTTCGATCACCGCGTCGTAGTTCGTCTCGTCGACGCCCTTGTCGAGCTGCGCCTGCGTCAGGAGAAGCGGCGGACGGCTCCGGCGGATGGTCTCCTCGGTGATGATGCACTTGCGGATGTCGGCGCGCTCCGGGATGTCGAACATCACGTCGAGCAGCGCATCCTCGACGATCGACCGCAGCGCACGGGCGCCCGTCTTGCGGGCCACGGCCAGCTCTGCCGCGGCCTCGAGCGCCGCCGGTGTGAACGTCAACTCGACCTTGTCGAGCGAGAGGAACTTCTGGTACTGCCGGGTGACGGCGTTCTTCGGTTCCTTGGCCACACGCACCAGGTCCTCGAGGGTGAGCGGCGCCAGCGTGACGATCACCGGCAGGCGTCCCACGAATTCGGGGATGAGGCCGAACCGGAGCAGGTCCTCCGGCATCAGCCGCTCGAGGATTCGCTCGCGCTCGACCTTGGACATGTGCGCCTCGGACCCGAAGCCGATCGAGCGTCGCCCGACCCGCTCCTCGACGATCTTCTCGAGCCCCTCGAACGCCCCTCCGCAGATGAACAGGATGTTCGTGGTGTCGATCTGAATGAAATCCTGGTGCGGATGCTTGCGGCCTCCCTGGGGAGGCACGTTGGCCACCGTGCCTTCGAGGATCTTCAGCAGCGCCTGCTGCACGCCTTCGCCGGACACGTCGCGCGTGATCGATGGGTTGTCCGCCTTGCGGGCGATCTTGTCGATCTCGTCGATGTAGATGATCCCGCGCTGCGCTCGCTGCACGTCGAAATCGGCCGCCTGGATCAGCCGAAGCAGGATGTTCTCGACGTCCTCGCCGACGTAGCCCGCCTCGGTGAGGCTGGTCGCGTCCGCGATGCAGAAGGGCACGTCGAGGATCCTGGCCAGCGTCTGCGCCAGCAGGGTCTTGCCGGACCCCGTGGGCCCGACCATCAGGACGTTCGACTTCTGGAGCTCGACGTCGTCCACCAGGTGGCCGGCGTTCACGCGCTTGTAGTGGTTGTAGACGGCGACCGAGAGCACGCGCTTGGCGCGCTCCTGGCTGATCACGTACTGGTCGAGCGACGACTTGATCTGGCTCGGCGCGGGGAGCTTGGCGGGCTGCGGCTTGACCCGGGGCGCCTCGAGGAGCTCTTCCTCGATGATCTCCTGGCACAGGTTGATGCACTCGTCGCAGATGTAGACGCCCTGGCCCGCGATGAGCTTGCGGACCTGTTCCTGGCTCTTGCCGCAGAAGCTGCAGCGATAGGGAACCTTGGTGCTCTTGCCCGGGGGCGTGGCCATCGCAACTACTCCCTGCTGGGGATCGCCCGGATCACTGCGCCTGCGGCTCTGGGCCGTCCGTCCTGCCGCTCGTGGAGCCTGTCGTTTCCGCCATGACCACGTGGTCGTGGGCCTGCGCGATCAGGGAATCGCCCCGCACCGCGTAGACCTCGTCGATGATGCCGTATTCGCGGGCCGCCTGTGGGGACATGAAGTAGTCCCTCTCGGTGTCGTGAATGATCTTCTCGATCGGCTGGCCCGTGTGTCGTGCGAGGATCTCGTGGTTCGTGTTCACGAGCTCCTCCATCTCCTTCACCTGGATGAACACGTCCGGGGTATTGCCACGGAAGCCGCCCGAACCCTGGTGGATCATGATGCGGCTGTGCGGCAGGGCATACCGCTTGCCCTTCTCGCCTGCGGCCAGGAGGACCGCGGCCATGCTCGCCGCCATTCCCACGCACATCGTGCTGACCGGCGCGCGCAGGTACTGCATGGTGTCGTAGATCGCGAGACCGGCCGTGATCACGCCGCCCGGCGAGTTCACGTAGAGGTTGATGTCCTTCTCGGGATCTTCGGACTCCAGGAACAGCAGCTGGGCGATGATGAGGTTCGCGATGTGATCCTCGATCGCGTCGCCCAGGAACACGATCCGGTCGCGCAGCAGCCGGCTGTAGATGTCGTAGGCCCGTTCGCCGCGGCTCGACGTCTCGATCACCATCGGGATGAGCATCGCGGACGTCTCCTGCGCGGCCCGCAGGGCGGCCGAGCGCCCGGGAGTGACGATGCGGCTCATGCCCGACCCTCCTCGACCGCCGCCGCGACCGCGTGGTCGGCGTCCCTGTCCTCGTTCGCGCCCATTGCCGGTTCCACGGCTGGCTCTTCCACGGCTGCCTCTTCCCCGGCCGGCAGCTGTTCCCCGGCCGGCAGCCGGTCGCCGCTCGAGACGGCTTCCTCCGCGGTCCCCGCACCTCCCGCCGAGCCGGTCCCGCCGCCGAGGATGCTCGCCCTGGCGGAATCGTCCTCCAGGTGCGGCAGCGGCCCCACCTCCGGATGCGCCTCAAGCCAGCGATCCACGAGCCGTTCGACCACCTGGGTACGCCGCATGGTCGAACGAAGGTACGAGCGGCCGCGCTCCGACTCGAAGTAGCTCAGCAGCCTGGGATTGTCGGCATACCTGGTGCGTGCACGAGCGATCTCGGCCTCGATGTCCGAGTCGGAGACCTCGAACCCCTCGTGATCGGCGATCTTCGATAGCACCAGGAGGACCTTCACCCTGTGCTCCGCGGGCACCCGGTACTCCTCGTGCAGCGCGGCATCGTCCTTGCCGGTGACGCGCTGGTACTCCGCGTAGGGGATCCCCTGCTCGGCGAGGCGCAGCCGCAACTCGTCGTGCATGACCTCGATCTCCTGCTCGACCAGGATGTCGGGAACGTCGAGCGTCGCATTGGCGACCGCATACTCGACCACCCGGTCGGCGAACTCGTGGCGGGCCTGGTCCCGCGCGCCTGCCTCGAGCCGGCCGCGGATGTCCACCCGGAGCGCGTCCATGTCGGCGAACGCCGGCCCGATCTCCTGCGCGAACGACGCATCTGCGTCGGGCAGGACCTTCTCGCGGATCTCCCGGACGGCGGCGTGGAAGTGCACGGGCGCCCCGGCCATCTCCTTGTCGGCGTAATCGTCCGGGAAGGTCACGTCGAAGTCGCGCTCCTCGCCTGTGGAGAGTCCGACCAGGGCCTCCTCGAACCCGGGGATCATGCGGCCGTGGCCAACCACGAGCGGGAAGCGCTCGGCGCGCCCCCCGTCGAACGGCTGGCCGTCGCGGGTTCCCTCGAACGACACGACGACCCAGTCGTCCATCCGGATCGGCCGGTCCTCGACGGCGCGGAGGCTGGCGTGCTGATCGCGCAGCTCTTCGACCACCCGCTCGACCTTGGCGTCGTCGACGGCCTCGATCTCGACGCTGAACGGGTACCCGGTGTAATCGCCCAGTCGGACGTCCGGCCGCACGGGGACGGTCACCCGGTACGTCGCCCCCAGCCCCTCCTCGAACCGTACCCATTCGGGGTCCGGGATGGTCAGCGCGTCGACGTTGGCCTCATCGAGTGCCGCGGTCATGGTGCCGCTGAAGAGCTGGTCCTTCGCGTCGTCGTAGATCGGGTTGGTCCCGGGGCCGCCGCGCTGCACGCCGAGCGCTCGTTCGAGCATCACCCGGGGGGCTCGTCCGGGACGGAACCCGGCGACGCGAGTGCGCCGTCCGAGGCGCCGCACGGACTCGTCGATCGCCAGCTGGAGCCGGTCCGCGGGAAGCTCCACCTCGAGCACGACCGTGCTGCGCGGGGCGGGAGTGCTGGTCACGTTCATCGCCCGAGAGTATAGGGGTGCCATTCGGGCGGCGCCCCGACCCGTGACGGCTACTGCAGGAGCAGGCGCTCGAGCCGGCGCGACACGACCGTCAGGCCGATCACGCCCATGGCGAGCAGGTAGGCCACGTCCACCGCCTGCGACGGTCCAATGAAGCCCGTCGTCAATCCGCGCAGCAGGTCCACGCCGTGGTAGAGCGGGGTCAGCTCGACGAGGACGCGCAGGGCTGGCGGATAGGCCGTGATGGGGTAGAACGTGGCGGAGAAGAGGAACATCGGAAGCAACACCATCTGCAATTTGTCGAAGTCCGCCCAGCTACGGATCCACGTCGAGAGCGCCATGCCGACCGAGGCAAAGGCGAAGCCGATGAGGACCGAAGCGGGGATGGCCAGCAGCCAGGCGGGCGATGACACGAGCCCCAGCGTCAGCATCACCGCCATGAAGCCCAGCGCATACAGGGTGCCCCGGAAGAGCGCCCAGGCGATCTCCCCCACCGCCACGTCGGGCACGCCGACCGGCGTCGTCAGCACCGCCTCGTACGTGTGCGAGTACTTCAGCTTGAAGAACACGTTCGTCGTGCTGTCGTAGATGGCGCCGTTCATGGCCGACGAGGCGAGGAGTGCCGGCGCGACGAACACCTGGTACGGCACCGCGTGCCCGTCCGGGCCGGCGACGCTGCCCACGAGCGCCCCGATCCCGAACCCGATCGCGAGCAGGTAGAACAGCGGCTCGAAGAAGCCGGACAGGATCACCATCCAGGTCCGGCGGTACACCATCAGGTTTCGTTCGAACAGCCGGCCCGGGCGAGTGGCGGCGCCCAGCGGAACGACGCGGGCAAATCCGCTCACGTCACACCACCAGCCGTCTGCGGAACGAGGCCGCCGTCAGGACGATCCCGGCGGCCACGAACACGAGGAGCGCCACCAGGTGCGCCAGGGCGGCGATCGGGTCGACCTGCCCCAGTGTGAGCGCCCTGGCCAGCGCGACGCCATGGTAGAGGGGCGTCAGGAAGGCGAGCGGCCGCACGACCCACGGCAGCTGATCGAGCGGGAAGAAGGTGCCGGAGAGGAGGAACAGCGGCGTGATGCCGAACCGGAAGAGGACGTTGAAGCCCGAATCACGGCGCTGGGTGGCGGAGAACGCCATGATCGGGGTCGCGAACGCGAGGCCGGTGAGGACCGCGACGGGGAGCGCCAGCACGCCGGCGGGCGAGCGGACGGCGCCGAACGCGGTCATGACGGCCAGGAAGGCGGTGCAGACGATGCACAGCCGCACGATGAGCCACTCGAGCTCGCCGGCGAGCAGGTCGCGCACGGTCAGGGGCGTGGCGAGCATCGCCTCGTAGAGCTTGTCCCAGACGATCTTGCCCATGATCGGGTACGTGGTCTCGAAGGCGGCCGTCTGCATCGCCTGCGCCGCGAGCAGCCCGGGCGCGAGGAACGCGAGGTACGGGACTCCGCCGAGCGCGCCGGCGCCGCCGGCCCGGTTGACGTACCCGCCGAGACCGATCCCCATCGCCGCGAGGAAGAGGATCGGAGACACGAGCGAGCTCAGCACGGAGCCATGCCACGTGCGGCGGTACACCATCGCGTTGTGCTCGAGGACCCGGACGCCGGCCGTCATGCTCCGCGCCCCTTCAATCGACCAGCGAGCGGCCGGTGAGCCGAAGGAACACGTCCTCGAGGCTGCTGCGGCGGACCAGCACGCTCTCCGGCCGCACGCCGCGGGCATGGACCGCCGCGGCGGCCGCCTCGCCATCGTCCGCGTAGAGCAGCACCCGGTCGGGCAGCCACTCGATGCGGTCGGCCAGGGTGTCGAGCTGGCCCCCGAGCGAGTCCTGCTCCCCGGGCCTGAACCGAAGCTCCGCGACCTCGCGTGTCGAGTAGCGCTCGATCAGCTCGCGCGGTGAACCTGCCGCCACGATGCGCGCCTTGTCCATGACGACCAGCCGATCGCACAGCTGCTCCGCCTCGTCCATGTAGTGAGTCGTGAGCACGAGCGTGACGCCTCGCTGCTTGAGCCGGTAGAGGCGATCCCAGAGCAGGTGGCGCGCCTGCGGGTCCAGGCCCGTGGTGGGTTCGTCGAGCAGCAGGAGGTCGGGCTCGTTGATGAGGGCCCGCGCGATCGTGAGCCGGCGCTTCATGCCGCCCGACAGGGGCTCCACCTCGTCGTCGGCGCGATCGCCCAGCTGCACGAAGTCGAGCAGGTCGCCGGCCCGGCGCAGCGCCTCGCGGCGGCTCAGGTCGAAATAGCGCCCGTAGATGAGCAGGTTCTCCCGGACCGTCAGCTCCATGTCGAGGGTGTCGGCCTGGGGCACCACGCCGAGTCGCGCGCGGATGCGGGGACCGTCGACGCGGGGGTCCATCCCGAGCACGCGCAGCGATCCGCCCGTGGCGGGCGACACGCAGCCGATCATCCGCATGGTCGACGTCTTCCCGGCGCCGTTGGGCCCGAGGAACCCGAAGGCTTCGCCCGGCGCCACGTCGAAGTCGATCCCGTCGACGGCGAGGAACGATCCGAACCGCTTCACGAGGCCGCGTGCCTCGATCAGGGGCGGCACCGGGTCACGCCGGGGTGGAGCAGGCGTCACCGAAGGCGCACGCGCCTCCGAAAGCGCACGCGCCTCCGGCATGTCGGCGTTGGGCATCGAAGCGCGATGGTACCGCAGCCAGCCTGCCCCGAGCGGGGCCCCGGCCGGGACGCGAGCGCGGGACGCCGGACCCATGAGCAAGGCTCCGACTAGAAGACGGAGTAGCGCTCGGGCGGGCTCCAGTAGCTGTTCGCGCTCGTCAGGGTCGGGTCCGCCACCGCACGCACGTACCACTGCCCGCGGGAGGTGAAGGCCCACGTCCAGCCGGCGCGGCCGCTGGCGTCGATGTAGACGTCGCGTTTCGTGACGAACTGCCAGCGCCCGTTCAGCTGGCGCCAGAACTGGAAGGTCACCTTCGCGGGCGCCAGGGTCGGCCCGATCGGGCGGACCGTGGCGGTGAACTTGACCGCGGTCCCCGCCGGCACGGACCTGACGCGGCCGAGGCCGGTCGGCCGCAGCGCGACGATCTGCCGCACCACGACGCGCACCGGCGCGCTCGTGCCCGGCCCCAGGACCGTTCCACCCGGGTACACGACCTGGAACTGCGTGTTGACGGGCGGCGTGTAGCTGAACGTCGCCTGGCCGGACGCATCGGTCGTCACGGTCCCGATGTCCAGCCACTGGGACTCGTTGGCCTGCATGCGCTGCACGGTGAGGGGCAGGTTCGCGCCAGGGCTCGCCACCTGCACGGCCAGGGTCACCGGCTGGCCCCAGGAGATCGCCTTCGCGCTGGGCGCGAGGCTGATCTGGGCCGGCGGGAGCGTGACCGTGAATGGGATGGGCCCGCTGACGCCTCCGCCGGGCGGCTGGTTGACCACCGTCACCATGCCCGTCGCTACCGTCGTGGTCAGCGCGGCGGGCACGATCGCCGTCAAGGCGGTCGGGGAGAGATAGGTCGTGGCAAGCGGGATTCCGTTCCACGTGGCGATGGAGACGCCGGAGGCGAAGTTCGCGCCCTGGATCGTGATGGTCAGGTCACCGCCTCCTGCGGGTGTGGTCACCGGCGTGATGCCGGCCAGGACTGGCGGGGGATTCGGCGGCAGCACGGGCGGCGGGGGGACGTAGGTGTAGTTGAACTCCACGGTGGACAGGTCGGCGCCGTTGAATCGGTCGAGGTCGACGCATCCCGAGATTCCCGTCACGGTCCCGCAGTTGCTGTACTGCCAGAACGTCCAGCCATGCCCGCCCCAGTTGGTGCCGGGCACTGTCGGGCTGGACGTGGCCCAATGGGCCACCCACAGGAGCGCGTACCCCTGGTCGGCGAACATCGACGTGTCGCCCATGGCGCTCGCCCAGAAGGCCGGGCTCGTGTAGATCATGGGGCGCACGCCGAGCTTGGCGTACACCTCCCCGAGCCACGCGCCGACCCACGCCTGGAGCGCGGCCACCGAAAGCCCGCCGGTCTGCTCGAGGTCGAGCGCCGGGACCATGTCGCCCGGCACCAGGGCGGCGTTCTCGCGCGTACCAGTCGGCCTGGAGGATCGCGTCGTTCGGGTCGCTCGACGGAGCGGCGAAATGGTAGGCGGCCACCGGCAGGCCGACCGCCCGGGCGCCCGCGTGGTTGAACCCGTACGTCGGGTCGACGTACGCCTCGCCCTCCGTGACCTTCATGATCGCGAACCGCTTGCCCCCGCCGGCCACCCCGGCCCAGTCGATCGTCCCCTGGTAGTTGCTGACGTCGATCCCCTCGAGGTATGTCATCGGGGGCGGGGGCGGAGAGGTCGTCGGCGCGAACAGGCCGGTAGCGGCGTATGCCACGCTGACCCCGAACAGCGACGATACGCTGGTGCCGCCGACCGCGGTGATCACGTACCACGTGCTTCCGGAGACTGCGGTCACGCACGTCGCCGACCACGACCCGCCCGACACCGTGCCCGTCGTGGTGACGATGGTGCCGGCCGGCATGCTGACGATCGAGGCGGCGGATGTCGCAGGCAATTCCCTGAGCAGGGCCGTACAGTTCGCGGCGTAGTTCGAATCGGCGGCGACGCCCCGCGCCGTCACCGGCACGGCTGCCATCGCGACGAGGAACGCGACCAGAGCCGGGAGCCACCGGCGATGCACGCGCTGCATTCGGTTCTCCCGTTGTCCGGGCCTGGGCGGCCTCCACGGCGTGGGCGACCGTCCGTCGGATCGTAGGCCAGGTTGGTCGGTGCGCGAACCGTGCGACCGGATCACTCCGACGATCCCGGCGATAGCTGATAGTAACCCGCCGGCCTCCGCGTGACTGATCCTGATCGAGGTCGGGCGGCTGACCCCGGGCGGCCCGGCTCGGTTGCGCGGCGGTAGGCGGCGTCTCGCTCGCCGTCGCCCTACCATTCCGCCCACTCGGGTGGGAGGCCAGTATGACCGCGATCCGCGTCGGCTCACATGTGGTCGAGATCGTCGCCGACGGCGTCGCCGCCTACGATGTGGCGGAGGTGTTCCCGGGCGTCGAGCCCGCGGTGCTCGCGACCCTCTTGCAGGGCCGGCTCAACCCCGACGGCTCGCTGCCCGTCCCCTACCACCCGCTCCTCGTCCGAACAGCCAACGGGCCGATCCTGCTCGACGCCGGAGCCGGCGTGGAACTGGCGGCCGAGTGGGGCGCAGCGATCGGACGCACCGAGGCGTCCCTCGCCGCTGCCGGCCTCACCCCCGACGAGATCGCGCTGGTGCTGATCACGCATGCCCATGCCGACCACATCGGCGGGCTCACGGCGGTGCGCGACGGCGTCCGCGTCCCCCGCTACCCCCACGCCCGCCACGTCATGTCGGCGATCGAGTGGGACTACTGGCTCGAGCCGGGGCCCGCGCCAGCGGCCGACGCCTACCTCGCGGCGATCGCGCGCCTCCATCTCCCGCCCCTCCGCGAGGCCGGCCTGCTCGAGCTGACCGACGGCGCGGTGGAGGTCGCGCCCGGCGTGCGGATCGTCCCGGCGCCCGGCCACACGCCTGGTCACGTGGCGATCGAGATCGAGTCCGGCGCGGCGGAGCTGCTCGCCTTGGGCGACGCGGTCTTCACCACGTGGGACTTCGCGCACCCCGACTGGACGACGGGCATGGACGTTGACCCGGCGCAGACGGTGGCGACGCGCCGTCGGCTCCTTGACCGCGCGACGCGACGCCGCTCCCTGATCCACGGGTTCCACCTCGCAGAGCTCGGCCACGTCGAGCGCGCTGGAGCGGCGTACCGGTTCGCGGCAGACAGTCCGACGGGCTGACCGCCGGCGAGGGCGCACGCCGAGACGAGGTCTTGCAGTGGACTCGCCAACGGACATCCGCCCGACCTACCGCGTGCCCCCTGAGGTTCGCACATCGCGCGGGCTGGTAGGCGAGGTCGGAGTCGAACCGACACGCCGCTCTCGCGGCACCGGCTCCTAAGGCCGGCGCGTCTGCCATTCCGCCACTCGCCCGCGGGCAAGTCTAGCGGGCCGCGGGTCTAGCGGGCCGATGGTCCGCGAAATCTGTCAGCGCTAACTGATCAGTGATTTTGTCAGTCTCCACAGATGGAGACGATCACGATGACCAGCCGCGACCAGCAGCGCGCGCACGTCCTGACCCGGCTCGTGGCCGGCGAGCTTGAGGTCGGCGAAGCCGCGCTGCTGATGGGACTCTCGGAGCGCCAGGCCTGGCGGTTGCGCCGGGCATTCCTCGAGCGCGGGCCGGCAGGGCTCGTCCACGGCAACCGGGGGCGGGCCTCCCCGCGCCGCCTGGGCGAGACCGCCCGCGCCCGGGTGATCGAGCTCGCCCAGGGCCGCTACGACGGGGCCAACGACTGCCACCTCACCGAGCTGCTCGCCGAGCGCGAGGGGATCCGCCTCGGGCGGGTCACGGTCCGGCGGATCCTGCGGGCGGCGGGTATCGCCACCCCCCGCCGGCGCCGGCCGCCGCGCCACCGGAGCCGGCGGGAGCGGATGCCCCAGGCCGGGCTGCTCCTCCAGCTCGACGGCTCGCGCCACGCCTGGCTCGAGGGCCGGGGACCATGGCTGACCCTCGTCGGGGCGGTCGACGACGCGACCGGGGCGCTCGTCGCGGCGACGTTCCGCGACGCCGAGGACAGCGCGGGGTACCTCGAGATCCTGCGCGCCACGATCCGCCGCCACGGTCTCCCGGCCGCGGTCTACCGCGATCGCCACGGCGCCTTCGAGCACGCCGAGCCGCTCCCGGCGCCCGAGCTGCGCCTCGCGGACGGGCGACTGCGCACTCAGGTCGGGCGGGCCCTCGCCGAGCTCGGGATCCGCTCGATCACCGCCGGGTCGGCGCAGGCCAAGGGCCGGGTGGAGCGGGCCTGGGGGACCTGCCAGGACCGCCTCGTCACCGAGCTGCGCCTGGCGGGGGCGACGGACCGGGCGAGCGCGAACCGGGTCCTGGCGCGCTTCCTGCCCCGCTACAACCGGCGCTTCGGGATCGAGCCGGCCGACCCCGAGCCCGCCTGGCGACCCCTGCCCGCCGACGTCGAGCTCGACGCCGTGCTCGCCTTCCGCTACCGCCGGGTCGTCACCAACGACCACACGATCCGGATCGGCGGGATGGTCCTCGACCTGCCCCGCCTGCCCGGCGGTCGCGGCTATGCCGGGCACCGGGTGGAGGTCAGCCTGCGCCTCGATGGCCGGCTCATCGTCTCCGACGGCGAGCGGCGCCTCCTCGTCCGCCGCACGGCCCTCGACCCTGCCCGCCTCCGGAGCCTCGAGACGGCCCGCCCGGTCCTCCACGTCCCCGGGCCGAGCCTGCGGGAGGCACCCGGCTATCCTCCACAGCCAAGCCACCCCTGGCGCCGGGTCGCGCCGGGGACGAAGCTCCACGCCGTCCGCCAGCAGGAAGCCCGACTGACAAATTCACGGACCAGTTGACTGACGGAATCACTGATCAGCGACAGGAGCGGGCCGCGGGTCTAGCGGGCCGCGGGCTCCTCGCCCCGGCCGCCATCCCCGGCGCGGCTGCCACCTTCCGCTCGAGCCCGGCCAGGCTCGGAGGCGAAGAGCCGATCGGCCAGCCGCCGGGCGGCCCTCGTCGCGATGGGCGCCGAGATACTGTCGAACAGGTGCCAGAACGTCTCGCCACCCGTCCGGCGCTCGCGCTTCTTTCCCTTCGCGGCCCCTGCGCGATCCCGTTCGATCCAGTCCGCGAACTCTCGCTCCAGCGCCGCCTGCATGTCGCTGCCGCCCACCTGCGCCACGATGCGCTGCACGTCCTCGGGGAGCAGCGAGGTCGACCGGACTCGATTTCGGACGCCGGACGAGCCGGGCGACTCTTCTCGCCACCCGCTTCGGGCCACCCGCCGCGAGGAACACGGCCCCGCCGCCGAGCGTCGCCACGCGCGCCGGGTTGCGACGGATCTTGGCCGGGATGTCGACAGCCGAGCGCACGGCGAGGTCGAGCTCGTCCACCTCCGTGGAGAGCGCTGCTCGCGCCTGCGCTAGGTCCTGCCGAGCCTGGCTCGTCGTCTCGCCCATTCGCTCTCCAGCCAGTCTTTCGTTTCCATCGCGGCGTCGTACGACTCCCTCGGCCAGAGCCGACGGAACCGAGCGGTCGGATCGACGTGCGAGCGCAGCATCAGCGCCGGCATCAGCGCGATCCAGGTGAGCAGCCCGATCGCGACCCCGATCGCGACGGCGCCGTGCCAGCTGAACGTCAGCCCGGCCCAGCCCCACCCGACGAAGCCACCCACGATCGCCCCGAGGACGAGCCCTGCGACAGCGCCTCCGAACCCGCCGACCCGTCCGAGTCCGATCAGCCCGATCAGCCCCAGCACGATCGCCCCGACGACCACGCCCACGACGGCCGGCGCCCAGGCCGGATCGAGGTTCGGGACCGGACCCGATCGGAGGTGCGTCCCCGCCTGCTCGGCGGCTCGTCGCGCCAGGTTCGCGCCGAGCACGGCCGAAACGACGATCCCTACGAGGCCGGCGACGACGAACGGCGTCGTGACGACGCGGCGGGGTGCCCCGACCAGGGCCATGACGGTCGCTACGATCACCGCGATCGACAGCAGCAGACCCAGCAGCACGCCCCACCCGATCGACCCGAACAGCCACTCGCCCAGGAAGAGCGCCCCGCCGATCGCAATGAGCTGAGCAGCGAACAGCGCGATGGCGACGATGACTGCGGCCAGGGCCGAGATGACCTTGATCTCCGCGACGATGTCGCCGAGCTCGGCTTTGAGCAGGGACAGGTGCGCCCGTGCGAGGCCGGTCACGGCCTCTCTCACGCGCCTCAACTCCTCGCGCACGCCGGGCGCGGCATGCGGCCACTCGGAGTCCGCGCGCGCGGACTCCGATGCACCGGCGGCGGGATCCTGCTCGGGATCGGTGGCCAGCGGACTCTCCCTCTACTCTGGCTGCTCGCAACTGACCGCGGCGCGCAGGACGCGTCGCGGCGGTGACAGGATACCGCGCGAGTTGCCCTCCGGAGCGGTGCCGTTGACCGGCTGGCCGACTACGAGCGGTTCACGCGAGACGGCGGCGGGTGACCCCGTCGCCGTCTCGTGCATGGTCCTGACCTGGTCCTGATCCTGGTCCTGGTCCGGAAGACGCTCGGCCCGCGCTAGAAGTCGCCCATCCCGCCGCCGGGCGGCATCGCCGGGGCCGCCGACTTCGGCTCGGGCTTGTCGGTGACCATGGCCTCGGTCGTGAGAACCATGGCCGCGATGGAGGCCGCGTTCTCCACCGCCGAGCGCGTCACCTTGGCCGGGTCGACGATGCCAAGCGTCAGCATGTCGTCGTAGCGGGCTCCGATGACGTCGTAGCCGAGGTTCATGTTGCCGGTCTCGATCTGCTTCCGGCGGACTGTCTCGAGGACGACCGACCCGTTGAGGCCGGCGTTCCGGGCGATGATCTTCAGCGGCTCCTCGAGCGCAGAGCGGACCACTTCCGCGCCGATCTTGGCGTCGCCGGTCAGGTCCAGGCCGTCGATGGCGGCGGCCGCGTTGATGAGCACGACTCCACCGCCGGGGACGATCCCCTCCTCCACCGCGGCACGCGTCGCCGACAGCGCGTCTTCGACCCGGTGCTTCTTCTCCTTGAGCTCGACCTCGGTGCCGGCGCCGACCTTGATGATCGCCACGCCGCCGGACAGCTTCGCCAGCCGCTCCTGCAGCTTCTCCTTGTCGTAGTCGGACGTGGTGTCCTCGATCTGCGCCTTGATCTGCTTCACCCGGCCGTCGATCTCGGCCTGCGAGCCGCGACCCTCGACGATGGTGGTCTCGTCCTTGTTCGCCACCACGCGCCGCGCCCGGCCGAGGTCGCTGATCTGGGCCGCGTCGAGCTTCTTGCCGAGCTCTTCGCTGATCACCTGGCCGCCGGTCAGGACCGCGATGTCGCGCAGCATCTCCTTGCGGCGGTCGCCGAAGCCGGGGGCCTTCGCGGCCAGCACGTTCAGCACGCCGCGGAGCTTGTTCACCACGAGCGTCGCGAGCGCCTCTCCGTCGACGTCCTCGGCGATGATCACCAGCTCCTTCTTGCCGAGCTGCAGAACCTTCTCGAGGACGGGCACGATGTCCGCGATCGCCGAGATCTTCTTGTCGGTGATCAGGATGTACGGATCGTCGAGCGCGGCCTCCATGCGGTTCGTGTCGGTCACGAAGTAGCCGCTGATGTAGCCGCGGTCGAACTGCATGCCCTCGACGTACTCGGTCTCGAACGCCAGCGTCTTGGATTCCTCGACGGTGATGACGCCGTCCTTGCCGACCTTGTCCATGACCTCGGCGATGAGGTTGCCGATCTCCTCGTCGGCGGCGCTCACGGTCGCCACCTGGGCGACCTCGTCGTGGCCGCGCACCGGGGTGGCGGCCTTCTTGACCGCCTCGGCGACCGCTGCCGCCGCCTTCTCGATGCCGATCTTCATCTGCATCGGGTTCGCGCCGGCGGCGACGTTCTTGAGCCCGTCGTTGACGATCGCCTGGGCCAGCACGGTGGCCGTCGTCGTCCCGTCCCCGGCCACGTCCTCGGTCTTGGTCGCAGCCTCCTTCAGGAGCTGCGCGCCCATGTTCTCGAACGGATCGTCGAGCTCGATGTCGCGGGCAACCGTGACGCCGTCATGCGTCACCGTGGGCGCGCCGAACTTCTTGTCCAGCGCCACGTTCCGCCCCTTGGGCCCGAGCGTGGTCTTGACGGCGTCGGCGAGGGCATCGATGCCCTTCTTCAGCGAGCGCCGCGCGTCCTCGTCGTAGGCGATGAGCTTTGCCATGGCCTCCTCAGCGTCCTCTCTGCGGCACGGCGGCGTTGGATCGGCGCCGTGGCGGGTCTCCGGGCTCCCCTCGTGGGCCTCCCCGCGTGGTTAGCACTCTCAGGGTGAGATTGCTAACACATGTCGCGCCGGGCGTCAAGGTGCCCCGGCGCGGAGCCGCCTCGCACGGAGCCGCCTCGCGCTGCGTGAGCGGCCTGGGTCCCCGTGCGGCCGCGCGTCCGGACCCTAGCTGACTGAGAGAATCGGGGCCGCGCGGGCCGCACGCACGCTCATGCGCGCCGCGACGGTCCTGGCGAGCGTGCGCATCGCATCGGCCGCAGGCCCTGCATCTCGCTGAGCGACGGCCGGAACCCCGGCATCGCCGCCCTGCCGGACACGGACGTCGAGCGGAATGCCGCCGAAGTACTCCACGTCGTTCTCCCGCGCGAACCGCTCGCCCCCGCCGCGCCCGAAGATCTCCGTCGGCTCGCCGCAGTGAGGACACACGAACGCGGTCATGTTCTCGACGACCCCCATCACCGGGACGCTCAGGCGGCGGAACATCGCCAGCGCCTTGGTCACGTCGAGCAGCGACACGTCCTGCGGCGTCGTGACCAGCACGGACCCGCTGATCGGCACGGCCTGGGCCAGCGTCAGCTGGGCGTCCGACGTCCCGGGCGGGAGATCGACCACGAGGTAGTCCAGCTCGCCCCAGTCGACGTCGCGGAGGAACTGCTGGATGGCTCCGCCCACCAGCGGTCCGCGCCAGACGATGGGCTGTCCCTCGGGCACGAAGAACTGGATCGAGATGACCTTCACGCCGTACCGCTCGAGCGGCACGATCTTGTTGCTGGCGCTCGCGACCGGTTGCCCCTCGACACCCATCATCAACGGGATGTTGGGACCGGTGATGTCCGCGTCGAGCAGGCCGACGGCGCGCGCCGTCCTGCGCGAGCGCGACCGCGAGGTTGGTGGCAACCGTGCTCTTGCCCACGCCACCCTTGCCCGAGGCGACCGCGATGATGTTCTTCACGCCGGGCAGCAGTTGCTGCGGCTGAACGGGGCTGGCGCGCCGCACGTTGCTCGTCCAGGTCACATCCACCTGCCGGGCGCCCGCTGACCGCAGCGTCTCCCGCGCGTTCCGTTCGATCTCGTCCTTCAGCGGGCAGGCCGGCGTGGTCAGCTCGATCGTGAACGCGACGTCCCCGTCGCCCGTGACCCTGATGTCGCGCACCATGTTGAGCGTGACGATGTCGCGTCCCAGCTCGGGTTCCTGCACGGTGCGAAGCGCGTCGAGCACGCTGGTCTCGTTGAGTTCATTCATGCCTGGCGGTCCGCCTCGGTGTCTGGTGGCTTCGGTTCGCATCCGGGACCGGACGCGAGTTCAGCGGGCGAGCAGTGCTGCGGCCGCGTGCCCGAACGTCGCGGGATTTCACGCATGCAGCGCGCAGGAATCATACCCGCAAGGCCGACCTCGTCGCCCGGGCCGCGATGGGAGCCGCGCAGCGAGCTGCCCCGTCCTTCACCGACAGTCCGGTCGGCCGGCCCCGTATACTCCGTCGTTGCCGTGATCGAACCCGCCGCCGCATCAGCCGTACTGCCGGACCGGTCCGTCGTCCCGGCCGTGTGGTCTCGCTACACGGACCTTGTCATCGACCACGGCGAGGGTTCCTGGCTCGTCACGGTCGATGGCGAGCGGTACCTGGACTACAGCTCGGGCATCGGTGTGACCAGCACCGGTCACGCGCACCCGCGCGTCGTGGCAGCCATCCAGGCCCAGGCGGCCAGGCTCCTGCACGGGCAGCAGAACATCGTGTACCACGAGCCGGGCCTGCGCCTGCACGACCGGCTGCGGCGTGTGCTCCCGGGCGACGACTGGCAGGTGTTCCTTGCCAACTCCGGGGCCGAGGCCGTCGAGGCGGCGGTCAAACTGGCGCGAGTCGCGACCGGGCGGCCGGCGATCGTCGCGTTCCGCGGCGGCTTCCACGGGCGAACCGCCCAGGCGATGGCGCTCACCACGTCCCGGGTGTCGATCCGGGGTGATTTCGAACCGCTGCCCGGTTCCGTCTATCACGCCTCATACCCCTACTGCTACCGGGCCGCCGGCGGGCCGCACGATCCGGGCGCGTGCACGTGCGACTGGGAGGCGCAGCTGGAGGCGCTGTTCGCCCAGGTCGTGGCGCCGTCGAAGGTCGCCGCGTTCGTCGTCGAGCCCGTGCTCGGCGAAGGGGGCTACGTGGTGCCCTCGGTCGACTTCCTGCCGCGCCTGCGGGCGATCGCTTCGCGCCACGGCATCCTCCTCGCGGCCGACGAGGTGCAGACCGGGTTCGGCCGCACGGGCGCGCTGTTTGCCGTACGGCACGTGGGCGTCACGCCGGACATCCTGATCGTCGCCAAGGGCATCGCCTCGGGGCTCCCACTGGGCGGCATCGTCGCCCGGCGCGACCTGATGGCGCGCTGGTCCCCGGGCGCACACGGCGGGACCTACGGCGGCAATGCCGTGGCGTGCGCGGCGGCCATCGCGACGCTCGACGTGATCGAAGACGAACACCTGGTCGAGAACGCCCGCGATCGAGGCCGGCAGCTGCTGGTCGGGCTTGGCGGCGCGCGCTCCAGGTTCCCGCACCTGGGAGACGTTCGAGGGCTCGGCCTCATGGTCGGACTCGAGTTCGTGCGCCCGGACGCGGTCGA
Source organism: uncultured Chloroflexia bacterium (assembly GCA_963759135.1). Classification (GTDB taxonomy): domain Bacteria; phylum Chloroflexota; class Limnocylindria; order Limnocylindrales; family CSP1-4; genus JAJYNJ01. The sequence continues at coordinate 45,076 of CAVWXU010000007.1, forward strand.
TCCGAGAACGCCCGACCCGGAGCTCGCCCGCCGCGTGATCGCCGGCGCGCTGGATCGCCACCTCATCGTGCTGTCCGCCGGAACCTGGGGCCAGGTGGTCCGGCTGATCCCGCCGCTGGTCACCACGCCGCAGGAGGTCGACGACTCGATCGGGATCCTGGTCGAGTCGATGGCAGGTGCCGGCGCCTAGTCGTTGACGCTCAGGCCGCCGTCGAGGTCGCCTTCAGCGCGTCCGGCAGCGGTCGGTGGCGTTCCGGCGCCCGGACGAAGCGGTCGACCGTGGCGCGCGTGCCGTTCACTCGGAGCTCGTGGTAGAGCAACTCGAGCTTCTTCGCCTGCGTGACGAGGATCTCGTCCTTCGTCTCCAGCTCCCAGAGCCGTCGCTTGAGCGGACCGAGCGCCTTCTTGCGCGCCTTGTAGACGAACTGCTGCTCGGTCTCGCCCTCCTTGCGCTCGTCCATCGCGTTCGCATGGACCCACACCTCGACCTCGTCGAGGAGCGCCTTCGGCGCGGCGGGATGGTCGTAGAGGGTGTTCTGGAACCCGGTGGCAAGGTGGATCTCCGCGGTGTCGACCTCCGGGAACCGGTGGAACAGCTCGTCGGGCAGGGTCGAGGCGCCGTGCTGCACGGTGCCGGCGAGCCCGTACTCCCGGCAGACCGCGGAGAGCCGGCGGATGGTGTCGAAGTCGACGTTGACCAGGGCAACGCCGCCGCCCGGCAGCGGCACGCCGCCGTGGCTGGTGCCCGTCTGGATGCTGACCTTCGACAGGCCGTGCGTGCCGGCTCCTGCCCGCCGGTCCAGCTCCCGCCGGAAGCCGTCGAGGAACGCCCGCAGCTCCGGCTCGGTCGAGTTCTGCTTGCCGACCTCGCCGATCTCGCCGCCGATGCTGACCTCGAGCCCCTCCGGCTGGAGCGCGCGGATGAGCGCGGCCAGCTCCGCGGCGCGTTCGTAGTTCGTGCGCTGCTGCTCGTCGACGGTGGGCCTGGACAGGTCGACCAGCGTGGAGCTGTCGATGTCGATGTTGCCGTACCCGGCGGCGATCGCGTCGCGCGTGGCCCGCCGCAGCGACTCGGTCACGGCGTCGGGATCGGCCGCGTACTTCTTCGCGTTGAACTGGTAGTGGTCGCCCTGCACGAAGACCGGCCCGGTCCAGCCGGCGGCGATCGCGCCCGCGAGGCAGCTCGTGATGTACTCGGCCGGCCGCTGGTACGTGTACTCCTGCTCGCTCCGTGCAAGCTCCAGGATCAACGCCCCCACGTCGTGCCGGCCGGCGACTTCGTACACCGTCCGGGCCATGTCGAAGACCTGCGTGCGAAGGTTCATGGCGGGCACCGTGAAGCCCTCCACTTCGCCGCGGCCGCGCGCCGTGTAGAGGTCCTGGATGCTCGCGGAGCGCGCCCCGAGCTCCTGGGACGCCTCCCACACGATCCAGCGCGCGGCCTCGACCGTCGCCGGATCCGAGCTGAACGTGCCACTCCACGCCAGTCGCGGATGCCTCGATCGCGGAACGCGGCCTCGTCGTCGATCGCGAGTCGCTCGCCGTCGATGTGCGCGATGCCGGCGAGCAGGCCGAGCAGCTGGGCCGGCGAGCCGGCGACGGTAGGCTGGGGCATTGGTGTCCTCCGATGGCGGGACGCCCGCTGATTGCGACGCAGACGGCGTTCGACTCGGTGTCGCGGCGAATCCTACTGCGCTGGGCCGATGCCCCGAGCCGCGTATGTCGAGCCCCGAGCCGTGCAGATCGCCGGCCGCCACACTCGTCCGCCCACTGCCTGCGCCTGAGGACGCCCGCGGCCTTCGCGTCCAGCGTTGCGCCTCACCCTTCGCCTCCCGCGCCCTGCCGGGAGCGCCGATCGAGGAGCGCCCTGAGGGCCCTCGGCGACGTCCGGCCCGACGCGGCCAGCGTCGAGAGGATGCGCGTTCTCGCCAGGTGCTCCCTCTCGAACTCGTCGCGCCCGAGCCCCACGCGCATCGCGAGCTCGGCGACCACGCCCCACTCGAAGTGCTCGACGAGGTCGCGCTCGCGGTCCCACGTCGCGAGCACCGCGGGTGGGCGGCGCTGGAGGTGACCGGCCGCGTCGCGCTCGAGCGGGCGGATGTAGTGGCACGCGCCGACGCGCCAGGCGCCCACGTCGATCCCCTCGCCGGCACCGGCGCTGGGACCGCGCGTATCCGCGTCGACCACGCCGGCGTCGGTGCTGCCGGCGCCGCGGCCGGCGGAGGCGAGGCGGCGCGTGAGCACGATCACCAGGCCCAGGCGTCGCAGCTCGTCTGCGCTGATGGACGCGGGTGGCGAACCGAGGCGAACGAACACCTGCTCGAGCGAGTCGGCACGCATGGTCGCGCCGAGGCCGTAGCCGCGCTGCAGGGCGCGGACGAGGAGCCGGAGCGGCGGCCCGGACATGCCGGCCCCCCGGTCCGAGGCGATGTCGCCGGCGACGAGGTAGGTCGTCTCGGGCGGCGCCATCCGTCGCGGGGGCAGCGCGATCCCGGGTCGTCGCTGAGGCCAGGTCGCGACGTCGCCCGCGGCGGGCAGTTGCTCGTCGTCGCCGGTCCAGCCCAGCGCCGCTGCGTCTCCGAGCCAGGCGAACGTCTCGCGGGGGCCCTCGAGGTCGATCCGCTCGACAACCGGCGGCAGGAAGTCCAGGAAGGCGTCGAGCACCGGCCGGGCCGGCGCCGCCTCGTCCGCGGCGGCGACGATCAGCGGGACGTTCGCCTCCACCGTGATCCAGAGCAGCGCCCCGAGCTCGGCGTCGAGGACGCGCGACGCGATGAGTGCGGGAACGGTGAGCGAGGCCGCCGGCACCCCGGATGGGCGCCACCGGCCCGGGCCCGGCGGGAGACGATCCACGATGCCTCCGGGGACGGCTGGCAAAGTTCAGGGGCGCGAGCGTACGCGCGCACCGGCCAGCGCGTCAAACGAGCCGGAGGCCCCCGTGAACGAGCCGTGACGGCCCCGGTGGCGCGTCAGGCGGGCAGCATCCCCTCCCGTGCGATCAACTCGAGCAGCGGCCGCTCGCGCGCGATCGTCGTCGGCAGACCGTGCCCGGGCAGCACGCGCAGCGGGTCGTCGAGGAGCGCGAGCCGTGCCAGGGACGACACCATCGCGTCGGCGGATCCCCCCGGCAGGTCCACGCGGCCCCAGCCCCCTCTGAACAGGGTGTCGCCGGAGAAGAGCAGGCCGTCGTCTTCCGCCACGAGACACACCGACCCCTCCGTGTGGCCCGGCGTGTGCAGCACCTGCAGGAGGATCGAACCGAACCGGATGCGGCCGCGTTCCGCCAGCTCGACCGCCGGAACCGATGGCGGAATCGGGAACGGCGCGCCGAGCGGCTGCGGGTGCTCCAGCCCGTGCCGGTCCAGCGCGTGGCACGCGATCGGGGCTCCGGTCGCCGCCTGCACCGCGGCATTGTCGCCGACGTGGTCCCAGTGGTAGTGCGTGCTCACGATCAGCTTCAGCGTCCAGCCACGGGCGGCCAGCCGCTCGCCGATCCACGCCGCCGACGGGATGGCGGTGTCGATCGCGAGCGCCTCGCGGGTCGCCGGGTCCCCGAGCAGGTAGACATTGGTCGCCAGGGGACCGGTGGACCGCTGGATCAGCTCCACCCGCGCGGCCCGGATGATCGGCGCCAGACAGGCACTGCCGCGCTCCCGCTACGCGCCAGCGGGACCGGGCGCCCCCGTCGATCGGCCCGGCGTGGGGCCCGCCTCGGGGAGCGCGTCGCCGATTCCGAGCTCGCGGCGGACGGAGCGAGCAGCCTCGACGACCACCCGCATCTTCGCCTTCGCCTCTTCGACCGTCCGCGTCTTCAGACCGCAGTCCGGATCGACGAAGATCCGCTCGGGCGGCAGCACCTCCAGCGCCCGCCGGATCCCGTCGGCCACCTCCTGCACCGACTCGATGCGGTGGCTGTGCACGTCCACAACCCCCAGGCCGATCGCCTTGGTGAAGGGAACGTCCCGGAAGCGCGCGAGCAGGTCGTAGCCGGAATTCGCCATCTCCAGGTCGAGCTGGTCGACGGGAATGTCGAGCATGGCCGGGTAGGCGTGCATGAAGTCGCCGTAGCAGATGTGCGTGATCGCGTGCGCGTTGAGCCCGTCGGTCACGATCTCCATCGCCTCGGCGACCAGCGGCAGCTCGTCCATCCTCGCGGAGGCGGCGGGCTCGTCGATCTGGATGAAGCGGGCACCGGCCGCCGCGAGATCCATGGCCTCCTCGTGGAGTGCGCGCGCCAGGCTCAGCACGAACTCCCGTCGCGAGCCGTAGTGCTCGTCGAAGCTCCAGTCCGCGATGGTATAGGGACCCGTCAGCATCCCCTTGACGGGCCGGCCGGTCAGGGACTGGGCGAACTGCCACGCCTCGAGCGTGATCGGGTGCGTCCGCCGGACGTCGCCAACTGCGATCGGCTTGCGGTAGTAGCGGTTGCCGTAGCTTCGGACAAGGCCGCCGATCTCGAAGCCCGCCAGCTCCTCCGCGAAGTACGTCGCCATGTCGCCGCGGTACATCTCGCCGTCGACCAGGATGTCGACGCCGAGCTCCTCCTGGAACCTGATCCAGTCCTCCGTCGCGCGGCGCTCGAGGGCGTGCAGTTCCTCTGCGCCGATCCGTCCGGCGGCGTGGTCGGCCCGGGCCCGCAGCAGCTCCGGCGGCTTGGGAAACGATCCGACCGACGTGGTCCAGAGGCCGTTGCTCATGTGCTGCTCCTGTGGGCGACGGCATCCGGTCGTTGGGGACCTGGCGCGTGGCTGCCCTCCGCGGCGCCTGCCCGGTCGGCGCGCGGGTCGGTCGCCCTCGCGAGCTCCTCGGGATCCGTTGTCGCGGCCGCCCGGGCGGCGCGGGCGAGCGCCTCGACCTTCGCCTTCGCGCGGTCGCGCGGCAGATACTCAAGCCCGGTCGAGGGCGACAGGGCGACCCGGTCGAGCCCACGGGCGGAGGTGGACGCAGCGTACAGGGCGGCCCGGATCATCGCCTGCTCCGTGTCCGGGCGCGTGTTGCGGGCGTCCGCCGCACCACACACGATGCCCCGGTCGCGCGGTGCTCGGGCCACCAGCTCCCAGTTGTCCGGGCCGGCGACCAGGTCGAAGAGGTAGCTCCTGAACGGCAGGTCGAAGAGCGCCGCCGCTCCCACGCCGACGGCGTCGCCCATGGTGACCGCCAGGCAGAGGTGGGCGTCGTCGAGCCCCTGCACGGCGCGACGCAGCGCATCGACTGCCAGCCCGCGCTCGGCGTCGTCGTCCAGGCCGATCAGCGTGAGCGCGTTCTCGTCCAGCTGGATCACCGGCGTGCCGGCGGCATGAAGGGCGTGCAGTTCCTCGTTGAGCGCCTCGGCCAGCGCGAGCACGAGCCGCTCGTGCCCCACCTGGCCCGGGTCCGACAGTCGGCCCAGCGTGTATGGGCCGACCAGGCACTGCTTGACCGGGGGGGCGGCCATTCCGCGCTGCTCGGCCAGCGATGCGGCCGTCTCGTGGGCGAACGTCCAGTCGTCGACCGTGACCGGCGACTCCCATCGGGGCGTCTCCACCGCGCGCGGCTGGCGGTAGTAGGTGTTGGTGTCGAAGTAGCGAAGCAGTCCCGTCGTCTCGAACCCGCGCAGCCCGCCCGCGATCGCGGTCTGCGGATCCTCCCAGCGTACCTGGCCGTCCGTCAGCAGCTCCAGGCCCGCGTCCAGCTGCTCGGCCATGACCTCGCGCACGAGCTCGTCCTGCACCTCGCGGTAGGCCGCCTGGTCCATCTCGCCGCGTTCGAGCCGGGCATGGGCAGCGCGGAGCTGGAACGCCTGTCCGGGCAGCGGGGTTCGTGGGTAGGCACCGACGAGCGTGGCGAACATGCGGACTCCCGGGCGCGGGGTGAGGACGCCGGGATTGTACGGGAATCGTCCCGCCGGCCCGTTCCACGAGCGGGGGACCCGCCGACCTCCGCCCGGTCGAGACCTTCCGCCCGGTCGTGGGACCGCTTCTCGCTATACTCTCGGTCGGCCGGTCGCGCCGCGCTCACAACCCCCGCGGCTGGCCGCCCCGTCCCGGTGGCCGCCAGGCGGCCACGTAGCCGGCCAGGCGAAACGGAGCTGGTCCGCTGAGCTCGAACATCGGCCAGAACTACCCCTATTCCCGCGAATCCGAGGCCCAGCGGTCGGCCGCGGTGGAGCGTGCCGTGGGCGCATTCGACGGCCTGGGGGCCCGCGTCTCGGCAGAGGCGACGCCGCTGCCGGCGCCCGGTCCGGGCGACACCTGGTGGGTCTGGGCATGCCCGGCCGATGGAGCGGTCGGCCGGCTGCACGTCGCCGGGTACGCGCGCGAACGGCACGCCATCTACGCCATCTGCGACAACTGCGGGGCGTCGTTCCTGCGCTGATCCCTCACGGCCCGCCGAGCGCGCAGAGCATCCCGGCGAGGAGCGTCACCCGGTCGACCACCGAGTCCAGCTCGACGTACTCGTCGGGCGAGTGATCGAGCCCACCCACGGGCCCCATGCCATCGAGCGTCGGTAGTCCCTCGCCGGCGGTCGTGTTGGCGTCAGAGGCGCCCCCGGTCGACGCGTCGCGCAGCTCGAACCCCAGCGCGCTCGCGAGGGCCACCGCAGTTTCGACCATGTCGGCCGCGCCGGGCAGCCGCTCCATCGGCCAGTGGCGGCCACGCTGCGCCACGTCGCAGGTCACGTCGGGCACGGTCGCCCTGGAGGCGATCCGGTGGACCGCAGCCTGGGCCGCTTCGAGCGAGCCCCGAGTCGGCGCCCGCAGGTCGACCTGGAGCAGCGCCTCGTCGGCCACGACATTCGGCCGCGTTCCGCCGCGGAACACGCCCACGTTGCATGTCACCCCCGGCCAGCGACCGTTCAGCGCCTGCAGGGCGATCGTCTTGTGGGCCGCTTCCACGATCGCGCTGCGGCCCTTCTCCGGCTCCACGCCGGCATGGGCCGCTCGCCCACGGACCCGCAGGTCGAGCGACAGGTTGCCCTTCCGGGAGCTCACGATGTCGCCGTTCGCGCGCGCACACTCCAGGACGAGCGCGGCGTCGTGGTCGGCCGCGAGCGCGCGGATGAGCGGGGTGCTGACCGGCGACCCGATCTCCTCGTCCGGATTCGCCACGAACGTCAGCCGGGCGAGCGGCAGCCACGGCAGCGCGGGGTCGGAGGCAAGGGCACCTGGCCCGCCGGTGGCGCCGTCTGGGTCAGCCGTCGCGCCCGCCGGCTCGCCGATCGCGCCGGCCGGCCGTCGCCCGCAACGCCGCAGCGCGTACACCCCGGCCAGCAAACCCGCCTTCATGTCGCACGCGCCGGGTCCGTAGGCACGGCCGCCGACGACCCGGAAGGGCCGGGCCGCCACCGTGCCCGGCTCGAACACCGTGTCGAGGTGGCCGATCACGAGCACCCGGGCAGTGCCCACTCCGCGGAAGGTTCCGACGATCGTATCGCCCAGGTCGGCGTTCTCGTGGACCTCGACGGCGGCACCGAGCTTGCGAAGGGCGTCCGCGGTCCACCGCCCGACCTCGTCGACACCCGCCTTCGTGTACGACCCGCTGTCCACGTTCACCAGCCGACCGAGGTCGGCGCGATACCCGGGCAGCGCCTCGGCGACCGCGCCGCGGAGTTCGACGAGCGTGTCGCTGGACACTTGCGCGAGCCGCACGGGGACGAGCGCCCGGGCCAGCCGGGCGACGGTGCCCTCGAACGTGGCAAGCCGTGCCTCGAGGGCGGCGAGGACCTTCGCCCGGTCGAGCGAGCGGGGCGACGGCTCGTTCCCGGGATCGAGCTCGTGGAGATGCCAGCGCAGGCGGGCCATGTCCCGCGTCCGCTCGGCTACCAGGTCGTCGCGGTGGTCGACGAGGAGGCGCAGGTCGCGCTCGGGGCCCTCGAGGACCGCCACCGGCAGGTCGGGCTTCCGCAGCGCGGCCCGGGCGACCGCGAGGGCGTCGATGGGGTCGCTCTTGCCGGGCTCGCGGCCGGATCGGCGGGCACCCGCCATGAGCCTGGGCGGCACCCGCAGGACCCGCTCGCCGGCCCGCAGGAGGTCGCGCTCCAGGCGCCGGCTGAGGTGGCGGCAGTCCTCGAGCGCCCAGGTGCGGTCCGGGGAGCGGCCGGCCCAGGCGCGCAGCTCGAGGTGGCCGTCCGGGGTCGCCGGGGCGGTCTTCTCGCCGCGCCGAGTCTACCGAGCCACCGGTAACCCGGGGCGGGCCGTGGCGGTACCATCGGGCCGTTCCGCCCGTTCGTCTGCGTGGCGGCAGCCGCCTTGGACCGAACCGTGAACGCGACATCCGAGCCCTCCCTCGTCGGTCGCATCGACCGGCCGACCCGGCGCCGCGCGGGCGTCTACGCGCGGGCCCTGCGTCGCGAGACGGCACGCCTGCGCGATCCACGGCGACTGCTGGCGATCCTCCTGCTCGGGCTGACGGGCGGCATCATGGTGGCGTTCCTGGTCGCCCGCGGCGAGCTCGCGGGCGCCGACGCACGGGCCTACTGGGCCGGAGTCCGCGTCTGGCTCGGCGGCGGCAATCCGTTCAACCCCGGCGGCGTGTTCCTGCCCTACGTCTACGCGCCGTGGCTGCTGCCCCTGTTCCTGCCCTGGGCGCTGCTCCCGTGGACCGTCGCGTGGGTCGTGTGGCGGGGCGCAAACGTGCTGCTGTTCCTCTGGTCGGCCGAGTGGGCCTACCGGCGGCATCCGCTCGCGACAGCCATTGCGGTCGTCCTGGTCTCGGTGCCGCTGATCGCCACGTTCGACACCGGCAACGTGACGCTGCTGCTCACGCTCGCGGTGTGGCTGGCCCAGTTCAGCGGGCCGCGCCTGGGCGGGGCGCTCTGGGCCCTCGCCGCCAGCATGAAGTGGTTCCCGGCCGTGCTGTTCGTGTTCCTGCCTCCGCGGGCACGGGCCTGGGGGCTCCTGGCCGGGGCGCTTGCGGTGCTGCTCGCGCTTGCAACGTGGCCGGACACGCTGCTCCAGATCGACACGGCCCTCAACTTCCCGCGGCCCCTGCGCATCGACTACGTGCTGCTCCTCTGGGCGGCCGTGCCCTGGCTGTGGCGCCACGCACACCCGCTCTGGTGGGCGAACCGTCGCGAACTCCCCCACGCGGTGCGCCTCGTGCGAGCGCGCGTGTCGGCGGGCTGGACGGAGGCGCGGACGGACCCGGAGCAGGCCCGGCTGCGCGCCCGCCGCGGGATCGGGGCGCGGGTCAGGGCGTTCTTCGGGCTTGCCTGAACGGCAGCTGGCAGGTCGGGCACCAGTACGCCCGCCGCGCGAGCGTGGCGTCGCCCGACTCCGGATGACCGTCCCGCTCCGGCATCGCGCCCTCAGGCGAGGCCGCGATTCGCGGCCGGCGGTACCTGCCAGCCGCGGTAACCGGCGCGGAAGCCGGCCGCCTCCAGGGCCGGACGGTGCTCCGACGCCTCGACGGGCGCGCCGTCGATGTGGGAAAGCCGGAGCGCGCGCAGGCGGCCGTCTGCCGCGAGGCCGGCCACGGCGCGCAGCACGACCACGGCGGCGCCGGACCGATCGAACGCCGGCATCGTGCGCATCGCTCGCCCGCCGCGCTCGAGGAACGCCGCGGGCTCGCCGTCGAGCAGGACCACGTATGCGCCGGCGGCGCGGACGAGCGCTCGGCGCTCGTGCGCCGCGCGATGCGGCCACGGCAGTGCGGCCCCATAGGGTTGCGCCGGGTCCACCGCCGCCAGCACCAGGACGGCGCCCTGGTCGGGTTCCGCGCCCGGGGGGCGGCGTGCTGCGCGCAGCCGCTCGACTGGCGCCGGGCAGGGCGAACTGCGCCGCACCGAGCCCCTCGACGAAGTAGCCGCGACGCACCCTGCCTCGTTCCTCCAGTTCGCGCAGGATGGGGTAGACGGCGGAGAACCCGCCGGGCACTGCGTCCGCGAGGACGCCATCGCGGGTCACGATGCCCTGCCGCTGGAGGAGCGTCAGGGCACGGGCGTGCATGCGTTCCGTCGGCGTGGCCGGCGTCCTCCCGTCGATGTCGAGGGCGTCGCCCACCAGCGACCACCGGCCCGCCGCCTCCGGCGGCACGCCTCGGATCCCGCGGCGCGCTCCACCGCGAGCCGGGCGGCGCCATCGCAGGGCCCGCAGCGGGGCGAACGTGTCGTTGGTCACCGACCCGCCCCAGGCAAGGTCCCAGAGCGCGTCGAGCACCTCGCGCTCGGTCGGCGCCGCCTCGCCTCGTCCCCGCGCCGCGCCCAGCGCGGCCGCCAGGAGATCCCGGTAGAAGGAGGCGCCGTGCTGCCGGAGGAGCAGCACCAGGGCGTCGCGCAGCCAGCTGGCGCGTGGATCGTCCCGGCCGGCCGGCATTGCCCCTTCGTCACGGTCGAGCAGCAGCGCCAGCCGGTCGGGGCGGTACAGCGCGACGCGGCCGTCGTCCGGACCCAGGCGTCCGTGGCCCACCCAGGCGACCTCGCCCGCGGCGCCCAGCTCGTCCAGGAGCCGCGGCGTGTAGCCCGCCACGCGTGCGGGCAGGACGTCTCGCTCGAGCACGCTGGCGGGCAGCGGCAATCCCTCGAGCTGCGTCACCACCTCGACCAGGCGATCGAGCCCGCCGGCTCCGCCTCTGCCCACGCCGTGCCAGGACGGGAGGAACCGCGCGTAGGCGGCAGGCTCCACAGGCTCGACTTCCTGGCGCAGGCGGGCCAGGGACCGGCGTCGGAGCGCCCGCAGCACGTCGGGATCGCACCATTCACGATCCCAGCCGCCCGGGCGGAACTCCCCCCGCAGGATGGTCCCCGCGGCCAGGAGCCCCTCGAGCGCCCGCTCGACCGCGAGCGCGGAGACGCCCCAGCGGCCTGCCGGGCCCGCGGGCACGAACGGACCGTGCGTCCGTCCCCACCTCGCGAGCAGCCCGGCGAGCGGCGCCGGCACCGGATCAAGGAACACCGCCGGCAGTGCCGGGGGGCGGAGCGGCCCCAAGCGCGTCGCGGTAGCGACCGGCGTCCTCCGCCGCGATCCATCGCTGCTCGCGCCCGATCCTGACCTGGACCGCGCGATGCTCCGCGGCGAGCGCCCGCAACCACGCCGCCGCCGTTTCCATGCGAGCTGGCTCGTTCTCGCCCGGCGTCCGCGCCACGATCTCCAATTCCGCGAGGTCCCCCAGGCGCCGCAGCAGGTCGTGCAGCTGGTCGGCAGACCGCGGCTGGCGGTCGGGGGACAACGCCTGGAGCTCCAGCTCCAGCTCCGCGAGCGCGTCGCCGTCGAGCAGTTCGCGCAGTTCCTCGGCGCCGAGCAGGTCGCGCAGCAGGTCCCGGTCGAGCGCGAGCGCCTGCGCCCGCCGGTCGACCAGCGGAGCGTCGCCCTCGTACATGTAGGCGGCGACGTAGTCGAACAGCAACGAGGCGGCAAACGGCGAGGCGCGCGACGTCTCGACATGTCGCACGTCGATCTCGCGTCGTTCGACCGCCGCCAGCAGGTCCCTGAGCGCGGGCATGTCGAAGACGTCGCGCAGGCATTCGCGGAAGGTCTCCAGGACGATCGGGAAGGAGCCGTACCGGCTGGCGATCTCGAGGAGCTGCGCGGAGCGCTGCCGCATCTGCCAGAGGGGCCGGCGGCGTCCGGCCCGCACCCGCGGCAGGAGCAGCGCACGGGCGGCGTTCTCGCGGAACCGCGACGCAAACAGCGCAGACGATCCGAGCGCGGCCACCACGGCCTCCTCGGCCTCGTCCGGCCCCGAGAAGATCGCGCGGTGGAGCGTGTCGACCCGAGAGCCGGCGACCCCGAGCACGACGTCGTCGCCAAACGCCGCGCCCGTCACGTCTTCGGTCGCCGGGACGCGCAGCACGATCCCGTCGTCTGACCAGAGAGCGCGAACGTCCACCCCGAGCGAGGTCCGCAACCGGGCCTCGATGGCAAGGGCCCACGGCGCGTGCACCCGGCCCCCGTACGGCGTCAGCACGCACACCCGCCAGTCGCCAAGCTCGTCGCGGAAGCGCTCCACCACGATGGTCCGGTCCGTCGGGACGGCCGAGGCCTCCGCCTGGTCGTCCACGTAGGCGAGCAGGTTCTCGCCGGCGACGCGATCGAGGTCGTGCTCCGCCTCCAGCCGGGCCAGCGTGCGCTCACGGCGCGCGCACGCCCCGGGACTCGTCGCGGAGCCGCCTCGTGAAGGCACCGAGGTCGCGCCCGAGCTCCACGGGGCGACCAGGCCCATCACCTTTCCAGAACGGCACCTTCCCCGGCTGTCCCGGGGCGGGCTCCACGAGCACGCGGTCGGCGGTGATTCGAGCGATCCGCCAGGCACTCGCGCCGAGCAGGATGACCTCGCCCGCGCGCGTCTCGTACACCATCTCCTCGTCGAGCTCGCCCACCCGGCGGCCGCCGCGGCGACCCCTGCCGGAGCCGTCGCCCGGCCCAGGGGACCCATGCCGGGCGAGGTCCCGGCTGCCCGGGCTCGCGGCGCTCCCGTCTCCATCGTCGAGGTACACGCCGTACAGGCCCCGGTCCGGGATCGTGCCGCCGGAGAGAACGGCGACGACGCGGCTCTCCGCGCGTGCCCGGACGGTGCCGGCGATGCGATCCCAGACCACGCGTGGTCGCAGCTCGGCGAACTCGTCGGACGGATACTGGCCGGCGAGCATCGCAAGAACGCCTTCGAAACTCGCCCGACCGAGGGTGGCGAAGTTCTCGGCTCGTCGGACGAGGGCGTACAGCTCGTCCACCGACCACGTCCGCTCGGTGCACGCCGCGACGAGCTGCTGGGCAAGCACGTCGAGCGGATTGCGCGGCACCACGGTCGACTCGATCGCGCCCTCGTGCATCGCCCGCGTGACGACGGCGCACTCCAGCAGGTCGCCGCGGTACTTGGGGAAGATCACGCCCCGCGAGGCCTCGTCCAGGTGGTGGCCGGCTCTCCCGATCCGCTGGAGCCCGCGCGACACCGATCCCGGCGACTCCACCTGGACCACGAGGTCGACCGCGCCCATGTCGATCCCCAGTTCGAGCGAGCTGGTTGCCACGATGCCCGCGAGCCGGCCCTCCTTGAGCGCCTCCTCGACCAGCACGCGCTGCTCCCGGGCGAGGGAGCCGTGATGCGCAAGTACGAGCTGCTCGCCGGCGAGCTCGTTGACCCGACGCGCCAGACGTTCCGCCAGTCCGCGGCTGTTGACGAACACGATCGTGCTGCGGTGGGCGCGGATCAGCTCGACGATCCGCGGGTGGATCGCCGGCCAGATGCTGAAACGCTCCACCGGGCCGGCGGCGGGGCCAGCCGCAGCCTCCTGCAGCGGAATGACCTCGCCGAGCCGCGACATGTCCTCGACGGGGACCACGACCCGCAGATCCAGGGCCTTGCGGATGCCGGCGTCGACGATCGCGACCGGACGAAGGGGTGCCGGGCCGGCGACGCCTGCCGGGTCCGTCGCCGTCCGCCCCTTTGGCGCCGTTCGCGCCGTCCGCCCCGTCCGCGCCGGTCCGCACCGTCCGCCCGTTCGTACCGTCCGCGAGATCTCCACGGAGACCACCGGCCTCCGGCATGCGGCCGCCCAGGAACGCGGCGACCACCTCGAGCGGGCGCTGGGTCGCGGACAGCCCGATCCTCTGGGGCGACGTGCCGACGAGCGCCTCGAGGCGCTCCAGCGACAGCGCGAGGTGCGCTCCTCGCTTGGTCGACGCGAGCGCGTGGATCTCGTCCACGATCACCCAGCGCACCGAGCGCAGCGCCTCCCTCGCCCGTGACGTGAGCAGCAGGTACAGCGACTCCGGCGTCGTCACGAGGATGTCGGGCGGGCGGCGCCCGAACGCCCGGCGTTCCTCGGCAGGCGTGTCGCCCGTGCGCATCGCGACCCGGATGTCGGGTGGCGAGTGCCCTCTGGCTCCGCTGGCGAGTCGGATCCCGGCGAGCGGGGCCCGGAGGTTGCGTTCGACGTCATGTACGAGTGCCTTCAGGGGGGAGACGTAGACCACTCGCAGCCGGGCCAGCGGGTCGGCTGGAGTGCCGTCCACGGCCAGGCGATCCAGGCACCACAGAAACGCGGCGAGCGTCTTCCCGGACCCGGTGGGCGCGCAGACGAGCACGTGGCTGCCACCGGCAATCGCCGGCCACGCCCCGGTCTGGGCCGGCGTGGGTGCCGCAAACGCGGAGCGGAACCAGTCGCGGGTGGCGGGGGAGAAGACGGCGAGCGGGTCGTCCGGGGCGGGCGCAGAGCCTGGGGCGGGCGCAGAGCCTGGGGCGTCCGCAGAGCCGGGGCGGCGCAGGGCCTGCGGAGCGAGGGCTGCGGGGCACGGCAGCGACGAGTATATCGGCCGGTTCCGTGCAGGCCGGTGGAGCCTCTCGATGCCGGTGGAACCCTACCTCGCAGTGGCGGTCGGGAGCTCCCGCGGGCGCACGACCAGGACCGGCACGCGCGAGTGCCGGACCACGTACTCGGAGACACTGCCCAGCAGCAGGCGGCCGATGACGCTGCGCCCGTGCGTCCCGACCACGACCAGGTCGGCTCCCTCCGACTCGGCCGCTGCCACGATGGCCTCCCCCGGCTGGCCCTCCCACGTCAGGTACGTCGCGATCGCGCCGCTGCGGCGGGCGGCATCCACGACGGCGCGCGCGATCGACTCCGCCTCCTCGCGGGCGCTGAACACGGTGCCGGGGAAGATCGCGCTGGCGGCGGTGACCTCCGGAACGTTCACCACGTTGATGACCAGGAGCTGCGCGCCCAGACGTTGGGCGAGGTCGATCGCCTCCTCGCTGGCGGCGGAGGACGCTGGCGATCCATCGGTCGCCACGAGGATCGTCTCGATCTTCGCCACCGCCACCTCCGTCTGCCGCACGAGGGTGACTCGCCGCTTCCGGGGGGTGCGTGTGCCGGACGGCCCGAAGGCGCCGGTCAGCCGGCCCTGCCGGTCGGGTGGCGGGACGTGGCGCGCGACGCGGACGCGATCCCGCGTCGCCTGGTCAGGCGGCCAGGGCCCGGAGCTGTCCCGCGAGAACGGGGCCGGCCACGCGCTTCAGCAGCGCCGCGCCGATGCCGGAGCGCCGCGCATCACTCCGCTCCTGTTGCCCCCAGTACGAAGAGAGCACCGCGATGCGAGCCCGGCCGAGCGGTTCCGCCAGGGCCTGAACGACCGGCCGCCACCCCGCGGCCAGATCCCCGTCGACGAGGGCGACGTCCACCGGCGTGGCCCGCGCGGCGGCCTCGGCCTGCTCCGCGTTCGACGCCCGGGCCACGACTTCGAAGCCGTGCCGCGCCAGGTAGTCCGCCAGGGCGTCGCCGGCCGCCGGGTGATCGCTCACGAGCAGGAGTCGAGGTCGCAGGTCGAGCGGGGGCTCCATGGACGAAGCCTGACGGCGCGCTGCAGGCGTCGCGAGGCGACGAAGAAACCAAAGAACCATGCCGAACGGCTCTACGCACCCTTCGCGGGGATCAGCATTCTGTGCGCAAGGCGAACGCCGCAGGGGACGCGCGGCGTTCGCCTCTCGATTCCCGCGGCAGCGCTCCCGCTGCGGGTGCGGGGCTTCGCCTCCGGCCGCACGCTCTTCAGCGCGCCGGGCGCTCTCGGAAGCCGCGTGCCGCGGACTACAGGAAATGGCGCCCGTGCGCCGCGCAGTCGAGTTCCTCGCGGAAGTCCGGGTGGGCGATCGCCGTGAGGGCTCGCGCCCGCTCGGCGATGCCCTTCCCATGCAGCTGCGCCACGCCCCATTCGGTGACGATCGTCTGGACGTGGGCGCGCGTTGTCACGACACCCGCGCCCTCCTTGAGCGAGCAGACGATGCGCGACGTCTTCCCGTCCGACGTGGTAGACGGCAGCGCGATGATCGCCCGGCCTTCCTCGGCCAGGGCCGCTCCGCGGATGAAGTCCATCTGCCCGCCGACGCCGCTGTACAGGTGCCAGCCGATCGAATCGGCGCACACCTGGCCGGTCAGGTCCACCTCGATGGCCGAGTTGATCGCGCACATGCGCCGGAACCGGCGGATCACCGCGGTGTCGTTCGTGTAATCGACCTCGCGCATCTCGACCATCGGGTTGTCGTGCACGAAACGGTAGAGGTCGGCGCCGCCCATCATGAACGCCGCGACGATCTTCCCGCGGTCGAGCTCCTTGCGCCGCCCGGTGATCACACCCGCCGTGACGAGGTCCACCACGGCGTCGGTGAACATCTCGGTGTGCACGCCCAGGTCGTGCTTGTCGCGCAGGGCGAGGCCGACCGCGCTGGGGATGGCGCCGATGCCCATCTGCAGCGTCGCGCCGTCGGGCACCAGGTCCGCGATGTATTCGGCGATCCGCCGCTCGATCTCGCCGGGCGTTCCCGGTTCGTAGGCATACGGCGGCCGATCCACCTCGATGGCGAGGTCGATCTCGGACACGTGCACGAAGCTGTTGCCGAGGGTCCGCGGCCACGCCGTATTGAGCTGCGCGATGACGGTGCGTGCGGACCGCACCGCGGCCAGCGTGGCGTCGACGGACGGGCCGAGCGAGCAGAAGCCGTGCGTGTCCGGCGGCGTGACGTTGATGAAGGCGGCATCCAGCGGCAACAGTCCGCGCGTGAACAGGGCCGGGATGTCGGAGAGGAACACGGGGATGTACTCGCCGCGGCCTTCGCTGATCGCCCGGCGGGCGTTCGGCCCGATGAACAGCGCGCGGTGCCAGAAGCTCCGGCTCAGCTCGGGCGCAAGGTGCGGCGCCGGCCCTTCCGCGTGCATGTGGACGATCTTGACGTCCTCGAGCTCCGGTGCCCGCACGACCAGGGCGTCGAGCAGCTCGGTCGGCGTAGCTGCGGCGGCCTGCACGAAGATCTGGTCGCCGGACCGGATCCCGGCTACGGCTTCCGCTGGCGCGACGATCCGCATGCGCGCTACTCGGCGCCGGGGAGGCGGTGGCGGGCGACGAACGCGGCGGCCTGCGACCGTCGCTGCAGGTTCAGCTTCGCCAGGATCGAGCTCACGTAGTTCTTGACGGTCTTGTCCGACAGGAAGATTTCCGCGGCGATCTCCTTGTTGGTCTTTCCCTCCGCGATCAGCAGCAGGATCTTCTGCTCCTG
The DNA here is from genome assembly GCA_963759135.1 of uncultured Chloroflexia bacterium. Taxonomy (GTDB): domain Bacteria; phylum Chloroflexota; class Limnocylindria; order Limnocylindrales; family CSP1-4; genus JAJYNJ01. Next base: position 62,034 of record CAVWXU010000007.1, read on the forward strand.
GCGCGTGAGCTGGGCGAGCTCGTCCGTGTAGGTGCCACTGGCGATGCGCCGGACACGGTCCAGGACCTTCTCCGTGACGGCGGGGTCGAGCAGCGACTCCCCGCGTCCGACCGACTCGAGCGCCGCCACCAGGTCGCGGCCGCGGATCTGCTTGAGCAGGTAGCCGCTCGCGCCGGCCACGATCGACGCGAAGACAGCCTCCTCGTCCGGGTAGCTGGTGAGGATGACGACACGGATCTGGGGGTGCTCCGATCGGATCTCCCGGCAGGCCTCGATGCCCGAGCCGTCGGGGAGCCGGACGTCCATCACGATCAGGTCGGGCTGGTATTTGTGCGCGGCCTCGATCGCTTCGGCCACGGTCCCGGCCTGCGCGACCACCTGGAAGCCTTCGCGCCGCTCGAGCAGTGAGACCAGGCCCTGCCGCACGACCTCGTGGTCGTCCACCACCAGCAGCCGCAGGGGCCTGCTCGTCGCTCCCTCTGTCACCGTCTTCCTCCGATCCGTGTCAGGCCGCGCCCGCCGAGGCGCCGTCGGACGCGTCCCCGCGACGCGGTACCCGCACCGCGACGCGAGACCCCCGCCCCACGGCACTCTCGACGAGGAGTTCCCCGCCGAGCTCGGCCGCTCGTGTTCGCATGTTGCCGAGGCCCATGTGGCCCGGTCCGCGTCGCGCGGCCGGGTCGAATCCGATGCCATCATCGATGATGGCGAGCTCGAGCGCACGCTCGTCCGCCATGAGGTGGATCTCCGCGTGGCCGGCGCGCGCGTGCCGCGCGACGTTGCTGAGCGCCTCACGGGCCAGCTGCAGCAACTGGGCGGTGACGTCCGCGGGGAGCTCGAAGTCCTCCGGGCCGCCGACCTCGAGCGCGATGTCGATCATGGTGTTGATTCGGAATTCCTCGGCCATGGCGGCCAGCGCGTCGATGAGGCCGGCCTCGTCCAGCGGCTCGGGCCGCAGCCCGAAGATGAAGTTGCGGATGTCGCGGATGGTCAGGTTGATCGACTCGATGGCCCGCTCGATCCGCGCGGACGCCTCGGCAGGGTCCTCGGGGGCCAGCTCGAGCGCGTCGTCGAGCATCAGCCCGACGGCGTAGATGCTCTGGATCACACCGTCGTGCAGGTCGCGCCCGATCCGCTGGCGCTCCTCGAGGATCGCGATGCGCTGCTCCTGCTCGTGCAGCCGGGCGTTCTGGACGGCGATCCCCGCGTGCCTGGCGAACATCTCGACGAGTCGCTGGTCGGCCTCAGTGAACGCCGTCCCGTCCTCCTTGTCGGTGAGGTAGAGGTTGCCGAGCACCCGGCCGCGTAGCGAGACCGGCACGCCCAGCAGCGAGCGCATGGCGGGGTGATTGGCCGGGAACCCGACGCTGCGGGGGTGCGCCGCCATGTCCGGCACGCGGATGGCACTCCCTTGTTCGATGATCAGCCCGAGGAGTCCCCGACCGCGCGGCGCGGGCCCGATCCGCTCGCGTTGTGCCCGGCTCATCCCGCTCGTGATGAACGGGTCGATCTGGCGCTGCTCGTCGAGGACACCCAGCGCGGCGTAGCGCGCACCGACGAGCAGGCGAACGTGGTCGACGATGAGCTGGAGCACGCGCTCCACCGAGAGCACGCCGGCGATTCCGCGAACGGCCTCGTCGAGAGCGTCAAGTTCGTCCTGGACCTCTCGGGTTCGGGCGAGGGCAAGGGAGCGCGTCGCCGCCAGCTCGAGGACGCGGGCGAGGGTCGATGCCGCGTGCGGCGCTCCGTCTACCAGCAGCGTACCCACGACCTCGGCTCCGTCCGAGGTCCGGAGCTCGCACTGCAGGAGCCCCGCGGCTCGCTGCGGGGACGGCGCACGGCGCAGAGTCCCGCACCCTACCTCGTCTTCGGGCAGCGGCGGGAGCAGCCTGAGCCGGGCGCCGGCGATCGCGTGGTCGTCCGCGTACCCTGCCAGGCTGTTGGACAGCCGCCGCCGGTCCGCCGTCGCCGCGGAGCGCAGCCAGGAGGTCACCGAGTCGATCAACCCCACGAGTGAGGCGTCCGCCGCGTCCGCCGGGTCTGCCGCCTCCGCCGGGTCTGCCGGGTGCGCGGTCACGACCGGCGCTCCCACCCCGTCGCTGCCGCGGCACGGGCAAGGCCGTCGGCCGCGGTCACGCCTCGCTCGAGCTCGGCCGCGAATTGGCCGAGGAGGGCGCCGAACGCGCCGTCGTCGGCGGCAGGTGCCTCGAGCACGGTCGCCTGCGCGGCGAGCCGGTCGGACGGCCGGGTGCCACGAGGCAGCACGGCGACCACGTGCGCGCCGTGGAAGGCGGCCTCGTCCAGCGCGCCGGCCTCGGCATCGGGATCCAGGGGCTCGGCCAGGAACAGGGCTCGGAAGTCGACGAGGTAGCCGAGTCCCAGCTCGACGTCCGGACGGTCGAGCCGCGGCAGCGACTCCGGATGAGCGCCCACCTCCGGAGTATGCGCGGCTGGGTCGCGGAGGAGCGCCGCATGGCCGATCCCGTTGCGCGACAGGCCGAGCACCACGGCATCTCCAACGGCGTCGTCGCCGATCGATCCGACCAGCTCGACGTGCGCCCCGGCCGCTACCGCGGCACTCGCGATGGACACGCACAGCCCCGCGGGTACGCGGTGCGTCGGCTCCCGCGAGCGGGACGGGCGTGCCGCGCGCGGGCGGCCGAGCACGACGATCATCCGCCCTGCAGCGTAGCGGGCGCACCCTTGCCCGGCAAGCGCCGCGCCGTCATCTGTGGGCCGCCAGCAGCGCCCTGACGCCCGTGGATCACCGCGTCAGTCCAGCGCCGCACGTCCCCGGCGCCCGCGTCAGTCCCGGCGCCCCTCGTCTCCTGGCACGGGGACGCCGGATTCCGCGCCCGCGCCGGACAGGAGTGGATCATGCACGACGGCGACCGGGCCGAACGACGCCCGCAGGCCGGCCTCGATCCTGCCGGCGTCTCCGACGAGCACAATGCTCATATCGTCCGCGCGGACGTGCGACGCTGCCGCCAGCACCTCGTCGGCAGTGACGGCGGCGATGGCGGGACGGTAGCGGTCCAGCTCGTCGTCGGGCAACCCCATCGCCACGAGCCCCGAGATTGCGGCCACGACCTGCGACGCCGTCTCGAACCGAAGCGGGAAGACGCCGATCAGGAAGTCGCGGGCCGCGTCCAGCTCGGCATCCGTGGGCGGTTCCTGCGGCATGCGCCGGAGGACGTCCAGGGCGTCGCCAACGGCCGCCACGGTGACGTCCGTCTGCACCGCCATGCGCACGGCGAACGGACCGGGCGCGCGGCGCAGGTCGAACCCTGCATGCACGCCGTACGTGTACCCTCGCTCCTCGCGAAGCAGTCGCTGCAGGCGCGAGTCGAACAGCCCACCAAGGATGGCGCTCATGACGACCACGGCGTGGTAGTCGGGGATCCGGCGCGCGAGTCCCACGTGTCCGATCCGCACTTCCGTCTGGGGTGAACCCGGCCGGTCCACGATCACGACCTGGCGGCCCGCAGGGTTGGGGGCGGCATCGAGCGAGTCCGTCGCAGGGTCGTCGCCTGGTCCGGCCCAGCCGCCGAAACGCTCGGCGACGAGGTCGACAACGGGGACGCCGTCCACCGCCCCGGCCACGATGAAGGTGGCCCGTCGCGGGTCCAGCAGCGACGGGTAGCGCGCCATGACCGCCCCGCGATCGATTCCCGGCACCGTCTCCTCGGTGCCGGCGGTGGGCCGTGCGAATGGAGACGAGGGAGCGTACACGGTCGCTGCGAACGCGCGCTCGGCACGGCGCCGCGGATCGGCACGCGCCTGCAGGAGGTCGTTCTCGCGTTCCTGACGCAGCCGCGTCACCTCGGTCTCCGGGAACGTCGGCTCGAGCATCACCTCCGCCAGCAGGTCGAGCGCCGGCGCCAGGTGGCGCCGCGGCACGTCGACCGTCCCCGCGGTCGTCTCCCAGCCGCACCCGGCCTGGATGCCGGCGCCGAGCCGCTCCGACGCCTCGATGAGGCCGATCGCGTCGTGCCGGGCAGTCCCCTCGGTCAAAGCCTCGGCCGTCAGGACGGTGACCCCGGCGCGATCGGGCCGTTCCGTGCCCGCACCGCCCTCGAGCAGCAGCTGCGCCGTCAGCAGGGGGCGTCCCGGGAGGTGCGACACCAGCACCGTCAGCCCGTTCGGCAGAACGCTCCGCACGAAGCCCGGAAAATGGTAGGGACGCGGCGTGCCCGGCGCTGGGCGCACGTCGAGTACGTCGAGGGTGCCACCCGTGTGGGCAGGGGCGGCGTCGCGGCCCACGGCGTCGCGGCGAGCAGCGTCGCGGCCGAGTCGCCCGTCGAGTCGCCGCCGGTCGAGTCGCCGACCGTCATGCCGCCACTTCCTGCGCGCCACCGACCACGGGGACGTACGTCAGCACGGCAAGGTTGTCCGGCCGCACCACCTCCATCATCACGCGGCGGATAGCCGCAGCGTCGACCGCCAGATAGCGCGCCAGCTGCTCGTTGATCATGCCGGGCCGGTCGAAGTAGGTCGCGTACATGGCGAGCCGATCGGCGACCTCCTCGATCCGTCCGAGCGCAGCAAGCTCCTCCGATTCGATCAGGGCGCGCGCGCGCGCCAGCTCATCGTCCGTCACCGGTTCGCCAGCCAGGCGGGCGAGCTCCTCGCGCATGACTGCCTCGACGGTCGCCGGGTCGCTTTCCGGCCGTACCGTCGCCCATCCGGCCAGAACAGACCCGCCCTCGAGGAGCGGCAGCACGAAGAGCGCCACGTCCTGGGCGATCCGCAGCTCACGCACCAGCTTCCGGTAGAGCCGGCTCCCCTGCCCGCCCGCGGCGATCTGCGTCGCGATTTCGAGCGCGTCGAACGCCGGAGTCCCGAAGGGCGGCGTCCGGTACCCCAGGTGAACACGCGCGAACGGCACCCGGTCGGGGACGGTCTCGCGCACCTCGCGGCCGATGTGCGGCGGCAGGCTGAGATCGCCCAGCGGCGGGATCCCGGGGCTCGGCGGAATCGGGTCGAAGTACCGGGCCGCCACGGACATCCCCTCGTCCGGGTCGACGTCGCCGGCGATCACCAGGACTGCGTTGTCGGGCGCGTAGTACGTGCGGAAGAAGCTTCGGACGTCCTCGAGGGAGGCCGCGTCGAGGTCCGCCATCGACCCGATCGGAGTGTGCTGATACGGATGCCCGGGCGGCATCACCGCAGCCAGGAGCCGTTCGAAGAACGAGCCGTACGGCCGGTTGTCGTAGCTCTGGCGTTTTTCGTTCTTCACGACATCCCGCTGGTTGTCCAGGTTCTCCTGGGTCAGGGCGTCGAGCAGGGTCGCCATCCGGTCCGCCTCGAGCCACAGCCCGAGGTCGAGGCGGTGCGAGGGCAGCGTCTCGAAGTAGTTCGTACGGTCGAAGTACGTCGTCCCGTTCACGACCCCGCCGGCTGCCTGGACGATCGCGAGGTGTTCCGCCTTTCCGACGTGCCGGGACCCCTGGAACATCAGGTGCTCGAACAGGTGGGCGAAGCCGGCTCGCCCCTGGGACTCGTGCTTCGACCCGACGTCGTACCAGATGTTGATCGCCACCACGGGGGCCAGGTGGTCCGGCGCCACGATCACCCGCAGGCCGTTCGCGAGACGGCGCTCGGAGAACCGGACCACCGGGAAGCTGGGGTCGATCGCGGGCATGCGACCTCCGATCAGGGCCGGCATGTCGTCCACCCAATGCATCGATAGATCCCGGCACACCCGATTGTGCCATCCCGGTCGGGAGCGCGCGCGCCCGCCTCCCGTTGCGCGCTTTCCGACGGCGCAGGCGGTCCGGTCGGCACTTCCGGCCGCGCGTGCGCTGGGTATGCTGACCGCTGTGAAGACCCTCCCCGCCCTCCCGACCCGGCGCGCCGACGGTGTCGTCGAGGTCCCCTGGCGCGGCGCGGACCTCCTGGAGCACCCGCTCCTCAACAAGGACCTCGCGTTCGACGAGGACGAGCGCGACGAGCTGGGCCTGCGCGGCCTGTTGCCGCCGCGCGTTCGTTCCATCGAAGAGCAGGTCGCGCTGGAGCTCGAGCACGTCCGCCGCAAGACCGACGAGCTCGAGCAGTACATCGGGCTGGCAGCGCTGCAGGACCGCAACGAGACGCTGTTCTATCGGCTCCTCGTGGAGAACATCGAGGAGTTCATGCCCGTCGTGTACACGCCAACGGTGGGACGCGCATGCCAGCAGTTCAGCCACGTGATGCGCCGCCCACGCGGTCTGTGGATCACGCCGGACGATTCCGGACGCATCGTCGACCTGCTGCGCAACGCGCGGCACGAGGACGTCCGACTCATCGTGGTGACGGACAACGAGCGCATCCTGGGCCTCGGCGACCAGGGAGCCGGCGGCATGGGGATCCCCATCGGCAAGCTGGCGCTGTACACCGCGGGAGCCGGGATCTACCCGTCGCTGACGCTCCCGGTCTCGCTCGACGTCGGCACCGACAACCAGGGGCTGCTGGCGGACCCGCTGTACATGGGCTACAGCCATCCCCGCCTGCGTGGTGAGCCGTACGACGAGTTCATCGAGGAGTTCGTCGAGGCTGTCAACCTGGTCTTCCCGCATGCGATCGTGCAATGGGAGGACTTCAAGCAGCACAACGCCATCCGGGTCCTCGACCGGTTCCGCCACCGAGTGGCGAGCTTCAACGACGACATCCAGGGCACGGCGGGCGTCGTGCTCGCGGGCCTGCTCGCCGCCCTTCGCATCCTCGGCGAACCGCTCCACCGCCAGCGCATCGTCTTCCTGGGATCGGGCGCCGCCGGCGTGGGCATCGCGCGCCTGGTGCGCATCGCCATGGAACGCGAGGGCGCCGACGCCGCCACGGTCGCAGGCGCCATCGCGATGCTCGACACGCACGGCCTCGTCCACATCGGGCGCACGCCGCTGGACGCAGACAAGCGCGAATTCGCCCTCTCGGCAGAGCAGATGGCCATGCGCGGGTTCGAAGGCGACGGTCCGTTCGACCTGGAGACGGTGATCCGTCACATGCAGCCCACGATGCTGATCGGCACCAGCGGGACGCCCGGCACGTTCAGCGAGGCCGCCATCCGCGAGATGGCGCGCCACGCCCGGATTCCGATCGTGCTGCCGCTGTCGAACCCCACGTCGAAGACCGAGGCGCTTCCCGAGGACATCATGCGCTGGACCGAGGGGCGTGCGGTCATCGCCACCGGCAGCCCGTTCCCGCCTGTCGAGATCGGCGGCCGGCAGCGGCTCATCGGCCAGGCCAACAACGTGTTCGTCTTCCCGGGTGTCGGGCTCGGTGCGATCGTGGCCGATGCGCGCGAGGTGACCGACGAGATGTTCCTGGTCGCGGCCCACACGCTGGCCGACCTGGTGACGCCCGACCGGCTCGCCGCGGGGGCGATCTATCCGCCGGTAGCGTCGCTGCGGGACGTCACGCGGGCTATCGCCGTGCGCGTGGTGTGCCAGGCACGCGACTGTGGCGTGGGACGCGGCATCCACGACGAGCAGATCGAGGGCGCCGTCCGCGACGCCATGTGGTATCCGGAATATCCGCGGTACGTACGCTCGGCGGTCCCGGCCGGCGCCTGACCGATCACCGCGGCGAGGCGCGACCACCTCGCGGGCCACGATCAAGGGCGGACGCCGTGGTGAGCCGGGAGAGACTCGAACTCTCAACCCGCGGTTTAAGAGACCGCTGCTCTACCGTTGAGCTACCGGCCCACGGCCGCCGATTGTAGCGCATGCGGCAGCCGCGGCTTCGGGCTTGTCGCGGCTTCGGGCTTTGTCGCGGTTTCGGGCTTGTCTCGGCTTCCGGCTGGCCGGCGGCGGCGTGCCGGCGTCCCGACGGCGTGCCCGGGCCCGCTGCGCCCACCATCGCATCGTGCAGTCGCTCGGCGCCGAGACCGGTCAGCGCCCAGAACGGTGCATAGTCGAGCCGCACGAGTCCGGCGACGTGCCACCGTGTCCGACCGGAATAGTCCCAGGGGCACGTCCCCGTGGCGCGTCGCAGCGCCCAGCCGGTCGCGCCCTCCACGGCCAGAATGCCCGACGCGTACAGCGCGGCCCGCAGCCAGGCCGGACGACGCCGCACGCGATCGTGCACAGGCTCGAACAGCGGCAGCGCAAGCGCGTAGATCGGGGCCATCCAGCGGGTCGCCGGGCCGGAGAGCCGCAACGCCCGCGCGTTGCGGGACAGGCGCGCCGACGTGAACAGGCCCTCCATCAGCGACCCGACGACGCCGTACGTCGCCGCCCTTGCGAACGGATGCATCCGGACTGCGGCCGACCGGTTCGCGACGCTTCCCACGCTCCTGACGCCACGCACGCCCCGCATGCTAGCCCGGGTCGGACGGACCGCGTTCCGGTGACCGCAGGCCCTGTCGCGGAGCCGCCCGCAGGATGGTCCCATACGGGGGCAGCCGTGTCCCGCCTGCCCCCCAATGGAGGACGACCGTATGCCCGAGACAGAGGGCCCCGATCCCCGGACCGATGACACCGCCTCGCTGGTCGCGCTGCTGAACGCGACGTGGTTCGGCGCGAACCTCCTGCCCGAGACACAGGTGCGGCTGGCGGGGCTGGCACGGCGCTACCAGGCCGCGGCGGGGACCACCCTGCTCACCGAGGGCCAGCTCGCCAACGAGCTCGGCATCGTGCTCTCCGGGCGCGTCTCGCTGCGGACGCTCGTGCCCGAGGAAGGGTGGATCACGATCCTGACCGTCGAACCCGGCGACATCTTCGGGCAGTCCGCGCTGGTGCCTCCCTACCGCTCGACGTCCAACGTCGTCGCCTTGCAGCAGGTCGACGTGCTTGCCCTCGACGGACCCGGCCTGCGCGCTGCGCTCGCAGCGGACCACGACCTCGCCGCGCAGATGTACCCGCGCGTGCTGCAGGCCATGGCGCGTCGGCTGAGCGCGACCCGGCTCCAGATGCTTGACCTGTTGGCGAGGTAGCCAGAGCGACGTGACCACCGTGACCAGGAGCGCGATCGGCTTCCTGCCGCGCGCGGATTTCCAGCGACTCATCGACCTTCTCTCCGAGGACGATCGCACGGTGATCGGGCCGACGGTGGCGGACGGCGCCATCGTGTACGGCGAGATCCGGGACGTGAGCGACCTTCCCAGAGGCATCGGCGCCGACCAGGCGCCGGGGTCGTACCGGCTGGTCGACCGTGGCGACGACCTGCTCTTTGCGTACACCGTCGGTCCCACGTCGTGGAAGCGCTTCGTGTTCCCGCCGATGCTGGCCGTGAGCCGGTCGCACCGCGACGAGGACGGGCACGTGTCGTTCGGGCCGGTGCCGAAGGAGATCCCGAAGCTTGCGTTCCTCGGCGTGCGAGCGTGCGAACTCGCCGCGCTCGGCATCGAGGATCGCGTCTTCCTGGGCGGGCCGTACACGGACGAGGACTACCGCGCCAGGCGCACCCGTTCGCTCGTGGTCGCCGTGCAGTGCGCCGAGCCCGCGGGGACGTGCTTCTGCACATCGATGGGGACCGGTCCCGGCGTCCGGAGCGGGCACGACCTCCTGCTGATCGAGCTCGATGACGGTTTCGTCGTCACCGCCGGGTCGCCAGCCGGCGCGGCCATTCTTGACGACCTCGACCTCGAGGAGGCATCGGCGGACCAGATCACCGCGGGTTCCGACCAGCTCGCCGCCGCCCGCCAACGGATCGGCGACCCTGTGGTTGCCGCCGGCCTGCACGACCGCCTCATGGCCAAGCTGGACAGCCCTCGCTGGGCGGACGTGGCCGAGCGGTGCCTCGCGTGCACCAACTGCACCGCGTCGTGCCCCACGTGTTTCTGCACGAGCGTCAGCCAGCGGTCCGACCTCGACGGGCAGACGTCGGTGACCGAGCGTCGCTGGGAGTCATGCTTCACGAAGGGCTTCTCGGCCGTCGCCCTTGGCGGGAACTTCCGGCCGCGGGTTCAGGACCGCTACCGCCAGTGGCTGACGCACAAGTTCGCCACGTGGATCGACCAGTTCGGGACCTCCGGGTGCGTCGGCTGCGGCCGGTGCATCACCTGGTGCCCGGTGGGGATCGACGTCCGCGAGGAACTCAACGTCATCGCCCCGCCGCCGCAGGTCGTGCTGGGAAACGGCAAGAGTTCCGAGGCGCACTCGCCCCGCACGAGCGTGTTCCGCGTGGATGCCGCCCGGCGTGAGACGCAGGACACGGTGACGCTCACGCTGTCGACGCCGAACGGCATCGACTGGTCGAAGCTGCACGGCGAGTTCGTGATGGTGTCGGTGCCCGCCGTGGGGTCGGTCCCGATCTCGATCTCCCGGCGCCTGCCGACCGGCATGGAGCTCACGATCCGCGCGGTGGGGCCGGCGACCACCATCCTCACCGGGCTCGGCCATGGAGCCGAGGTCGGGCTGTCGGCTCCACTCGGCCGGGGCTGGCCGGTCGACGTTGCGGAGGACCACGACGTGCTGATCGTGGGCGGGGGCATGGGACTGCCGCCGCTGCGACCCGTGGTCGACGAGATCATCGAGCACCGGGCGAAGTTCGGCGAGGTGCGCATCTACCACGGGGCACGCACCCCGGGTGACCTGCTGTACGCGGAGGAGCTCGCCCGGTGGGCGGCCCGCGGCGACCTCGAGGTCGGCGTCACCGTGGACCGCGCCGACGCGACCTGGCTCGGCCGCGTGGGCGTGGTCACGCACCTGTTCGACCACGCGCGATGGGACGGGACCAAGGCCATCGCCTTCGTCTGCGGCCCCGAGCGCATGATCCAGGCCACGGTGACCACGCTTGCGCTGCACGGCGTGACGGCGGACCGCATCTTCGTCTCGATGGAACGTCACATGGAATGCGGCGTCGGCCTCTGCGGGCACTGCCAGATGGGACCGTACTTCGTCTGCAGGGACGGCCCCGTCTTCTCGCTCGCGCAGCTGGGCGACGTGTTCGGAAGGGAGGGCATCTGATGGGCCGCGCCGCCACCACACCCCGCCCCCGCCTCGGCGTCGTCAAGCTCGCGTCGTGCGACGGCTGCCAGCTGATGCTGCTGGACCTCGAGGACGAGCTGCTCGCCATCGCCGAGCGGATCGACATCGTCGAGTTCCCCGAGGCCAGCACCCACCGCTCGAGCGGTCCGTATGACGTCGTCCTGGTGGAGGGGTCCGTCAGCACGCCCGAGCAGCTCGAGCAGATCCTCGAGGTCCGGCGCGAGGCGAAGCTGCTGGTCACCATCGGGGCATGCGCCACGGCCGGCGGGATCCAGGCGATGCGCAACTGGCGGGACCACGACGCGTTCCGCGCGGCGGTCTACGCGCACCCCGAGTACGTCGACTCACTGGCCACCGCGCAACCGGTCGCCGACTACGTCAAGGTGGATGCCGAACTGCGCGGCTGTCCCATCAGCGCGGAGCAACTCGTCGAGTTCGTCACGGCGCTCCTGACGGGGCGGCGCGCCAACCTGCCTGACGAGGCGGTCTGCGCCGACTGCAAGCGAGCCGGCCGCGTCTGCGTCATGGTCGCGCGCGGAATCCCGTGCCTGGGTCCCGTCACCATGACCGGGTGCGGGTCGCTCTGCCCGGGCTTCGACCGCGGCTGCTACGCCTGTTTCGGTCCGCGCGAGCAGGCGAACGTCGCCGGCTTGAGCCGCGAGTTCATTCGGACGGGCCTGCCGCCCGTGGAGGCCGGGCGGCTGTTCGCAGGCTTCACGGGCTACGCCGAGCCATTCCGTGCGTTGGTCACGGAGCTGGGCGGCGTCCCTGGCACAACGGCTGTGCCGCACGCGGCTTCCGCGGCGGACACCGCCGCCGCACGCCCCGGAGGGACCAGATGACGACCGAGGCACCGCCCTTCGAGCGAGCGTTCCGGGTTGAGGGCATCACCCGCGTCGAGGGCGAGGGCTCGCTCCACCTCGTGGTCCGCGGCGGCGCGGTGACCGAGGCGCGCCTGAAGATCTTCGAGGCACCCCGGTACTTCGAGCAGCTGGTGGTGGGGCGGCACCCCGACCAGGTGCTGGACATCGTGGCGCGCATCTGCGGCATCTGCCCCGAGGCGTACCAGATGAGCGCGGCCGGGGCCTTCGAGTCGATCTTCGGGGTCGACGTCGATCCGCAGGTGCGGGCGCTCCGCCGACTGCTGTACGCCGGCGAGTACATCGAGAGCCACGGCCTCCACGTCTACCTGCTGCACGCGCCCGATTTCCTGGGCTACGCGAGCGCCATCGACATGGCGAAAGACCACCGCGCGATCGTCGAGCAGGGGCTGGCACTGAAGAAGGTCGGCAACGACCTGATGCGGACGGTGGGCGGCCGCGCCATCCATCCCGTCAACGTGCGGGTCGGCGGCCTGTACCACGTCCCGTCGCGCGACGAGCTGCTGGCCATGCGCCCGGCCCTCGCCACGGCGCTCCAGCAGGCGAAGGCAACGCTGGACTTCGTGGCGCAGTTTCAGGCGCCGCCATTCGAGCGCGACGTCCGGCTCGTGTCGCTCAGGCACCCGACGGAGTACCCGCTCTTCGCGGGGCGCATCGTGTCGTACGACGGGTCGATCGACATCGGCATCGGCGACTGGCGGACGGTGTTCCACGAGGAGCATCACGAGGGAAGCAACGCCCTGCATGCCCGCACGGCGACCGGCGAGACGTACCAGCTCGGGCCGTCCGCGCGGGTGTCGATCGCGGCAGACCAGCTCCATCCCATCGCGCGGGAAGCGCTCGACAGGACCGGGCTGGCCGCGCAGATCGCGCGGAACCCGTTCTGGAGCATCGCGGCCCGCGGCGTGGAGCTGATCCACTACTGCGCCGAGGCGATCGACATCATCGACGGGTACCAGCGGCCGCCGAGACCCTTCGAGCCGTGGACTCCCCGCGCCGGTGCGGCCGGCTGGGGATCCGAGGCGCCGAGGGGAACGTGCTGGCACCACTGGGAGACCGACGCCCGGGGCATGGTCACGCACGCGCAGATCGTGCCGCCCACGAGTCAGAACCAGGGCCAGATCGAGGCGGACCTCCGGGACTTCGCGCCTGGCGTCCTCGGCCTGGAGCACGAGGCCGCCACGCGGCGGCTGGAGCAGCTGATTCGCAGCTACGACCCGTGCATCTCCTGCGCCACGCACTTCCTCGACCTGACCGTCGAAGGGGCGTGACCGGGCCGCTCGCTGGCGAGACGACGAACCTCGCATCCGGCCGCCCACCCCGCCGGATCCTCGTGCTGGCGTGCGGGGAGGCGTCGCGGGGCGACGACGCGGCGGGCCTGCTGGCTGCAGACGTGGTCCGTCGCTGGGTCGCGGGCACCGGCGAACCCCCGCGTCCGCTGCGCGGCCTGCTGCAGGCGCTCCGCGATCGTATCGAGGTCGTGACGGTCGGCCAGCTCGAACCGGACGACCTTCTGGAGGTAGCCGACGACGACGCCGTGGTGGTGGTCGACGCGGTCCGCGGCGTCGAGCCCGGGAGCATCGTGCGGAGGCCCCTGGTCGACCTGGCGTCGGGCGGCCCCGCTCCGCGATCCTCGCATACGCTGCCGCTGCGCGACGTGCTCGGGCTCGCGCAGACGCTGCGCGGCTCGCTGCCGCGCGGCGTGTTCGTGGGGCTGGGGGGCAGTGTCTTCGAACTGGGGGCGGCGCCGTCCGGGCCGGTGCTCCAGGGACTTGCCGCGCTTGCCGCCGCGGTGGTGGAGGAGGCCGGTCGGCTCATCCGCGAGTGAACGGCGCCGACCACGGGTGAAACGGGCACGCCCACGGGTGCCCCGGAGCGCCCGGCGTCACAGTGGCGCGCCCGCGAGTGAACGGGCGCGCCCGAGCGTGACATCGACGCGACAGCGGCACGCCCGCGGGTGACCCTGGCACGCCCGCGTTCAGGCTCCGAGAAGGGGCGCCCCCTCGCCTGGCTGCCTCCCGGTCGCGTCCAGCAGGTGCTCGAGCGCCCTCATGCGCCACAGCGGGAGCACGGCCAGCCCCAGCAGCAGGACGGACGCCGCCAGCAGCCCGTCCATGCCCAGCAACCGGGCGGATTCGCCGCCGATCAGGCTGCCGGCGATCTGGCCGATCGCCAGGAACACGCTGTACAGACCCATGATGGCGCCCCGATCGAACGGGTGCGCCTCCGACACGTCGGCCAGCAGGCCGAGCGCCGCCGGTGTCGCGCCCGCCATCACGAACAGGCCCGTGGCGGCGCCGATCGCAAACAGGATGGGGACGACCAGCGGCTGACCGCCGCTGTGGTTCACGATGAACGTGCAGGCGACCGCCGCGGTGCCGCCGGCGAGCCCGTAGAAGATGATGGTCGTGCGCCGGAGCGTGCGAAACCGGTTGCCCCAGTAGATCAGTCCGGCGAAGAACACCAGGAGCCCCACGGCAACCCCGAGGCTGACCTGTGTCGGCGTGAATCCGCCCATGAGCAGCTTGATGGCGGGCAGCGGGGATGTCGCCTCGCCGGACGAGCTGGTACAGGGACTGGCTGGTCCAGAGCCCGATCACGGCGTTGACGGCGATCCACGTCGGCGCCAGCAGCCACACGTGCGAGCTGGACAGCAGCGCGCGGTAGCGGTCGAACCCCATCGTCGCAGGACGGTCGGCGACCGTCGCCGTGGCCGGGAGCTCGAGCACGAAGAACCGGTAGATCAACCACGATCCCGCGTACAGGAGCGCGTTGAGGAAGAAGGCGCCGCGCCCGATCAGCTGGTACATCGGACCGGCGGCGACCAGGCCGACGCCCAGCCCGGCCAGCGTGGCGAGCTCGAACCGTGCGACGACGCGACCCCGCAGCGGCTCGTCCTGGGCCGTGGCCCGTGCGATGTAGCCGAGGATGGACGGCACGCTGGCAGCGCTGGATCCACCCTCGAGCAGGCGGGTCACAGCGAGCAGCGGGATGCTGGTCGTCAGGCCCGTCAGGATCACCGCGACAGCGCCGAAGCCGGGGCCGAGCTGCATCACGGGACGCTGTCCGAAGCGGTCCGAGATGACGCCGAAGGGCGGAGACAGGAGCAGCTCCGCCACGAAGAACGTCGCCGCAAGGCCACCGACGACCACGGGATCGACGGAGTGGCCGCCGTGACGCGGCAGCTCCGCCAGGTAGTACACCAGGAGCGCCCCGGTGAGGCCCGTGCTGAACCGCAGCGTGAACGTTCCGAGCAGCACGGCAACGAGGGAGCGATTCACGACGGCAAGGGTACCCAATGCCGCCCGGGGCCGGGCCGTGCCCGGGCCCGTCCAACGACATGCCCGGACCCGTCCTGCGAGACGGTCGGATAGACTGCCACCGCATGACCGGCCCGCCCACGCAGGTTCCCGTTCCTCCCGAGGTCGAGGAGTGCGCCCGTCGCCGGGCCGGTGCTCGGGCGGCGAGAGACTGGGCGGCGGCCGACGTGCTGCGTGCGGCGATCGAAGCGGCGGGCTGGAGGGTCATCGACCAGGGCCTCCGCTTCCGGCTCGAGCCGGCGCACCCACCCGACGTCGAGGTTGCCGGGCGAGTCCGATACGGGTCGAGCGAGTCGGTGCCGTCGCGGCTGGGTGTGCCACCGACCTGCCCGGCGACGGTCGTGGTCCTGGCCGACCGCTGGCCCGACGATCTCGCCCGCGCTCTCGACGGACTGCGGACGCACGGGCCGATCGGGACGCAGGTCGTCATCGTCGTGAACGACCCGACGCCCGAGCAGGCCGACGCCCTGGAGGCCCTGTCGGTCCCCGAGCCACCGAACACCCTTGGGGACGCCGCCACGGCACGCGTCGCGGAAGCGAACCCGGAGCAGATCTGGACGGGCGCACCCCTCGGGCACGCGGCCGCCCAGAACGCGGGCATCCGGCGCTCCGCGGGAGAGGTCGTGATCCTGCTCGACACCAGCATTGAGCCGACGGGCGACATCGTCACACCGCTCGTCGACGTCCTCCGCGACCCGGCGGTCGCCGTCGCGGGTGGGTGGGGAGTCCGGTCGTCCGACCTCCGGCATTTCGACGACGCGGCGCCCGGCGTCGTCGACGCCATCGACGGGCACGTGCTCGCATTCCGGCGCTCCGACTACGTGGACCGGGGCCCGCTCGACGAGCACTTCCGCTGCGACCAGCACCTCGACATCTGGTGGAGCCTGGTGCTGCGCGACGAGGGCGAGCACGCTCGACACCGGCGAGCGGTGAGCATCGACCTGCCCGCGACCCGCCACGCGCATCGCGGCCACCTCAGCCTGCCCGAGCCGGAGCGCGATCGCCTGGCTCGCCGCAACTTCTATCGGATCATCGACCGGTTCGGGAGCCGCCGCGACCTGCTCGAGGCGCCGGGAACGCCGATCAGGCGGAGCGCGTCGGGCTAGCCGACCGGACGACGCGCGCGATCGCGCCGACCGGGGGATCCTGCGACCCGGGCAGCGCCGCCGAGACGCCCTGGACGCCCGCGACTGGCCCTGCATCTCGAGCTTCGAGGCCGCGCGCGCCCTCCACGCCCAATCCAGTGCCGCCCGTTCGGATGACGGTGCCCAGCTGCAGCCCGGCCGCGAGCAGCACGACCAGCAGCAGCACACCCGCTACGCGCAGCACCGCGGGCATGGGCGTGGCGGCGGTCCTCGGCGCGCCCGCTGGCTGCTGCCACAGGCTCGCGAGCGTGAGCCCCGTTGGAAGCAGGATGAGCCCGAGCCAGAACCCGGCCACGAGGCCGCCGATGTGCGCGAAGATGTCGATGCCCACGCCCCCGCCGATCAGCCCGACGTCGAGCACCAGGTTGAACACGATCAGGAACCCGATCTGGCGTGCCAGCGCGTCGGCGCCCCGGCCGAGGATCGGGTTGTGCACCCGGTATGCGATGAACACCGCGGCGAAGAGCCCAAAGATCGCGCCGCTCGCGCCGACGGCGTTGTCGGGCAGGAAGATGTAGCTCGCCACGGAGCCGGCGATCCCGGCAAGCACGTAGATCAGCAGGTACTGCGCGCGCCCGTAGATCCGCTCGACCATGGGACCGACCAGGTAGAGCGCGTACATGTTGAGGGCGAGGTGGAGGAGCCCGGCGTGGACGAGGACGACCGTGAGCAGCCGCCAGTACTCGCCGCGCGCGACGCCCGCCTTGTCGAGCATCAGGAGGTTCGTGACGGCATCTCCCTGGGCGCCGACCATCTGGAAGAGCCCGATCGCGATCGTGACGGCGAGGATCGCGTAGGTGACAACGGGCTGATCGCCGGTCGCCGCCCGTGAGCGCCCGAAATACCGCCCCGCCGCCCGCCGGTCGCCAAGCTCCTTGCTCAGCCAGCCGAGCCGGGATGCGATCTCCGCGCGCGCGTCGGCCGGGGCCCGCCGGTCGGCCTCGCGGTAGGCGTCCAGGGCGCCCCGCAGATCGCCCTGGCGCACTCGCGCGGCGGCGAGCTGGCGCCAGGCCATCCAGGTCAGCGGCGTGTCCGGCGCCTGCGTCGCGAGCTTCCACGTCTCGACCGCGGCGTCCTCCTCGTCCATCCGATAGCGACACTCGGCCAGTCCGAGCAGCGCGGCGACATGGAGGTCCGGGTCGCGGTGGCCGACCACCCGCGAGTAGAAGGGGCCGGCCTGCTGGTACTCGCCCTGGCCGGCGAGCGCGTCGGCGTGCTGGAGCACGGCGAGCGCGGACGGGCGGTCGAGGGGGCCGGCGGCGAAGGGGTCACGGGACCCGGCCGGCGGATCGGTTGGCACGGCCGACTGAGTGTAGCGGCCGGAGCCCGGCTGGGTCGCCCGGCGGATCGCGCCGGCGGATCGCGCGCTGGGAGGTCGCCCGCGGACCGCGCGGATGGGCGCGCGTGGCGCGCGGGGGATGGCGCGCGGGGGCTCGCGCGTGGCGCGCGGGGGC
This sequence comes from uncultured Chloroflexia bacterium, assembly GCA_963759135.1. GTDB lineage: Bacteria > Chloroflexota > Limnocylindria > Limnocylindrales > CSP1-4 > JAJYNJ01. Next base: position 79,741 of record CAVWXU010000007.1, read on the forward strand.
CGCGCGTGGCACGATGCGCCCATGGATGTGCACTTCCTCGGCGCCGCCAACACCGTCACCGGCTCGCAGTTCCTGATCACCACGGACCGCGCCCGGATCCTGGTGGACTGCGGGATGTTCCAGGGGAGTCCGAACGAGTCGGTGCGCAACCAGGTTCCGCTCGCGTACGATCCCGCGTCGCTCGACGCGATCGTCCTGACGCACGCCCACCTGGATCATTGCGGCCTGATCCCGCACGTCGTGGCGAAAGGGTTCAGCGGCCCGATCTACGCCACCCGAGGGACCGTCGAGCTCGCCGGCCTCGTGCTGCTGGATTCCGGGAAGCTGCAGGAGGAATTCGCGAAACGGGAGGCCCGGTGGACCCGGCGGCACCCCGACCGAGCGGCCGACGAGCAGCGCAGGCTGGAGCAGAAGCTCGTCGCGCAGGAGCGCCTGGCCGCGGCCGACGAGACGGTGTCCGTCGCCGATGGAACCGTCCGACCGGCGCCCTGGCCGGACTCCCCGGCGGACGCGACCGGCCCCGCGGACGCGACCCGCCCGGCGCCCGGACCAGAAGGCGAGCCGGTCCACGAGGCGCTCCACCCGAGCACGGGTGGCGGCACCCTGCCGCCGGCCGCGACGCCGAAGGGGCGCCCCAACCCCGAGCACGCCATCCTGACCGCCCCTGCCGGAGTCGATGCCGAGATCGAGGAACCCCTCTACGGCCCGCGCGAGGCGCAGACCGCGCTCGAACAGTTCCGCGGGGTCGACTACGGCCGGCCGGTGCCCGTGGCCCCGGGAATCGTCGCGACCTTCCTGGATGCCGGGCACATCCTGGGCTCGGCGACCATCCGGCTCGAAGTCGAGCAGGGCCCCGATCATCCAGCCCGGACGCTCGTGTTCTCGGGCGATCTCGGGCAAGCCGGGACCCCGATCCTGCGCGACCCGACGCTCGTCCACGACGCCGACTACGTCTTCGTCGAATCCACGTACGGTGGCCGCGAGCACGAACCGCAGGCCGAGGCCGTCCGCCTCCTGGCCGAAGCAGTCCGCCTCGTCGCCGATCACGACGGCGTGCTGCTCGTGCCGTCGTTCGCGATCGGGCGAACCCAGGAGATCGTGTGGGAGCTGAACAGACTCGTCGAGGCCGGCTCCATCCCACAGCTTCGCCTGTTTCTCGACTCACCGATGGCGTCGCATGCCAGCGACATCTACCGGCGCTACAGCGACTACTACGACGACGAGACCCGCGCCCTGCTGGCGCAGCATGAGGCGCCCCTGGATTTCCCGTCACAGGTCGTCACGAACGACTTCCGGGACTCGCAGGCCATCTCGCGCGCGCAGCGTCCCTGCATGATCATCGCGTCCAACGGCATGCTCACGGGCGGCCGCGTACTGGGTCACCTGCGCGAGCTCGTCGGTGACCCGCGCGCCGTGCTCCTGTTCGTGGGCTACCAGGGAGAGGGCACGCTGGGCGCCCATCTGCAGGCCGGCGCAAGGACCATCCGCATCGACGGCGAGACGCACCAGGTGCGCTGCCAGGTGCGGTCGATCAGCGGATTCTCCGCGCACGCCGACGAGCCCGGCATCCTCGCGTGGCTGGGCGGGTTCATGGAGGGCCGCCATGCCGGGGGATGTCGGCGTCCCCCGGCGAGTCTTCATCGTCCACGGCGACCCCGAGGCGCAGGAAGCGCTCGAACCGAAGGTCAGGGCGCTCGGCTTCGAGACGTTGGTCCCGCACTGGCACGAGCGGGTGCTGCTCGACTGACGGCGTCCCGGTCCCGTCTGGGCCCGCGGTCGCGCCCGCAGTCGCGCCCCCTGGGGTTCCGGCAATACTTATGCTTGACATAACCTTGTCATTGGGCATAATGAGTAATGGTCAAGCAACTATTGAATGGAACGCATGGAATCGACCCTCGTCATGTCGGAACCCGGCACCGGCTCGGAGGCAGCCGTCACCGAGCTCCTGGCGCTGATCGCCAGGGAGCGTGCCTCGCACCTGCGGCGCTGGTGCCGCCAGGACGTCAGCATGACCGCCGTCCACGTACTGCTCGCGATCGAGGCCAACGGCCCGCTGGCAATGAGCCGGCTGGCCGAGATCCTCGACGTCGCGGTCTCCAATGCGACCGGCATCGTCGGCCGGCTGGAGGAGCGCGGACTGGTGCGCCGCCAGCATGACGAGGCGGACCGCCGGCTCGTGTTCGTCAGCGCGACGGACCGTGGCCGCCGGGTCCTGGAGGACCGCGAGTTCATGCAGGCGGAGGAGCTTCGCCTGGTGCTCGACTCGATGCCAGGACCGGAACGGGCCGGTTTCGTCCGTTCGCTCCGCGAGTTCTTCGTGACGGCGGAACGGCTCCGCGCCGAGGGACGGCTGACCGAGGCCGACTCGGACGAGTCCTGCTCGCCGCTCGACGTTCCGGCCGCCCGGCAGCCGGCAATCTGACCACAGCCGAAGACCGAACCATCATCAACCCGCCCGCCGGCGCGTTGGACGCCGGCCCCGAAGTCCAGGAGACGTACGCATCATGGAAAGCATGCCGGCCATGACCGGCGCGGCACAGGCGACCCACCCCGCGATCGAGGTCGATCACCGGGCACGGATGGAGATCCTCTTCGCCGTCCTGCTCGGCCTCTTCCTCAGCGCCCTCGACCAGACGATCGTCGGCCCGGTACTGCCGCGCATCGTCACCGACCTGAAGGGCGCCGACTACTACACGTGGGTGGTCACGGCCTACCTGCTGACGAGCACGGTGACGATCCCCGTCTACGGCAAGCTGTCCGACCTGTACGGCCGGCGGCCGCTGCTGATGATCGGCATCGTCCTCTTCCTGATCGGCTCGGCGCTCTCGGGCCTCAGCCAGACCATGTGGCAGCTCATCCTCTTCCGCGCGATCCAGGGCCTCGGCGCGGGGGCGCTCTTCCCGATCTCGCTGGCCGTGATCGGCGACCTCTTCACCCCGGCCGAGCGTGGCAAGTACCAGGGGCTCTTCGGGGCCGTCTTCGGCGTCGCGTTCCTGGTCGGCCCGTTCCTGGGCGGCTTCCTGACCGACAACATCAGCTGGCACTGGGTGTTCTTCGTGAACCTGCCGGTGGGTCTGGTATCGCTCTACTTCATCTGGCACCTCATGCCGACCGTCAAGCGCGCGGGCACGCGCTTCAACCTCGACATCCCGGGCGTGGTGACGCTGAGCCTCGCCATCGTGCCGATCCTGATCGCGCTCACCCTGGCCGAAAACGGCGACTGGTCCGCGCCGGGTGTCGTCGGCGGCTTCGTCGTCGGCGTGGCGTTCCTGGCCGCGTTCGTGTTCGTCGAGTCGCGCGCCGAGGACCCCGTGGTGCCGCTGTCGTTGTTCCGCAACCGCACCTTCGCGGTGTCCGCGGTGGCAACGTTCCTCGCGACGTTCGGGTTCGCCGTGGCGATCATCTTCCTGCCCCTCTGGTTCCAGGTGGTGCAGGGCGCGAGCACGACCGCGTCGGGCTACGACCTCATGCCGTTCCTGTTCGGGCTCATCGCGAGCTCGGTCGCGTCCGGCCAGATCGTGAGCCGGACCGGCCATTACAAGTGGCTGCTGGTCGCTTCCATGGTGCTCGTCGCAGTCGGGCTCGGCCTCTTCACCAACCTGCGCGCCGACACGCCCACGCCCACCCTCTGGTTGTGGATGATCGTGGCCGGCATCGGGGTCGGGCCGATGATGGCCGTCTTCACCCTGATCGTGCAGAACGCGGTCTCGTTCAAGCTCCTGGGGACGGCCACCAGCGACCTGACGCTGATGCGCCAGATCGGAACGTCCGTGGGCCTCACCGTGGCGTTCACGTTGTTCGTCAACAACCTGTCCTGGGGACTGCTCCGCTCTCAGATCATCGCCGCGGGCGCGCCGGCGGCGGCCGTTCCTGTCCAGGCCCCGGCCACGCTCAACATCAGCCAGCAGCTGACCTCGGTCGGCGGCACGAGCGCCACGCAGTTCCTCTCTCAGGTGCCGCCGCAGTTCCAGCAGGTCTACCTGAACGGGTTCCACGAGGCGTTCTCGATCGCCCTGGCCAACGCGATGTGGATCGGGGTCGCCGCGGCAGCCGTCGCCGCGGTCGCGGCGCTGATGCTCCACGAGCTGCCGCTGCGCGCGACGCACGCGCCGCAGCACGTCGAGCCGGCGCGGATGCCGGTCCCGGTGGAGGCCACCGACTGACCCGACGGCCGGCGTGACCGCCCCCGGCCGTCGCGCGACCGGCCCTGCTGTGGCCTGGCCAGAGCCCGGCTGTGGCCCGACTGTCCCGCTGACGCGCCGCTCTTCGAGCGGCGCGTCAGCTGGCTGCCACGAGCCTGTCGGCGTACCCCTTGAGCGCCGCCGCCACCCGCTCGAGCGTCCCCATGTGGGCCGGGACGCAGACCTCGCCGCAGCGCGTGGCGAACGCCGCGGCATCACGGAGCCGTTCTTCCATCAGCACCCATGCCGCCTCGCGGTGCGGCAGCAGGTAGTCCACGTCGTAGAAGAGCTCGAACGCCGGCCCCGCATTCAGGCCGGGGAAGTCGGGGCCGATGGGCAGACGCGTGACGAGGATGCCCGAGCGGTTTGATCGCCGCGTACATGAGCCCGACCGACACGTCGGCCAGGACGGCGAGCTGCTCGTCGGTCTCGTCCGTGTGGGCGAAGTACCGCGAGAGCAGCTGCAGGAGGACCTCGTAGACGACGTTGAGGAGGTCCATGCAGCGCACCGTGAACGGATCGGTGATCACGGGTACGGGCACACCGCTGCCGGGCATCCGCACGTTGGCGGCGATGACCGGCCGGGCAGGCTCGAAGCCGGGGTCGGCTGCCCGCATCGTCATGTAGTCGTCCAGGATCCCCACCAGCTGACCGAAGTGGGCCTGGCGCCATTCCCCGCGTGCGCCCTCGCCCTGCTCGACGATCGTCTCGATGGCGCGCGCGCCCGATTCGACGTCGACGACGGCCACCAGCTCGTCCCAGCGGAAATGGGTCGCCGTCGCCTGGGCGTTCGCCGGCCCGACGAACAGGCGCCGCTCGCCCAGGCGCTCCGACAGATGCGCGAGCCCTGCCTCGATCGAGCGATACAGGTGACCGATGGTGTCGAAGTCGCGCAGGCGCGGAGCGATCTCGTCGGTGTCGTCGAGCACCGCCGGGGGGGACACCCGCTCGAGGGCCTCGAAACCCTCGGCGTCGTCCATCGCCATGCCCTCCGGCCGCTCGAGGAAGGCGAAGTGCCGCAATGCCGCCTCGCCGAACGGGACGAGTGCGATCCGCACGCCGGCCGGGTACCCGTACGGCGGCAGCGGAAAGTTCGGTCGCGCCAGGCGGGGCGCGGCGCCGACCGCGGTCAGCAGGTTCTGCACCAGCGCCAGGTGCAGCATCTCCTGCTCCCCGATCCGCAACAGGGTGGCGCGCCAGCGACGGACGGCCGCGAGCCCCTCGTCGCTCAGCCCCTCGGACGCGTCCTGCTTAAGGGAGAACGCCGCGAACAGGTACTGGCTCATCACCAGGTGCTCCAGCTCGGCGGCCTTGCCAAGCATGTAGATGAGCGCCTCGCGGTGTTCCAGCGCGATCAGCGTTTCCGGTTCGGCACGCGTCGAGCGCGTGGCCAGCACATGGGCGAGCGGACCCTGTGTGTCGAGCGGCACCGACGTCATCCCACGTTCCCCCTCATGCGTATTGGCCGACCTGTCCTGACAGCAGCCCGGAGCGCGCCTGCCCTCCGGCGCGCCCGGCGAGCGGTCCGAGCGGCGCATTGCCGATGTTCGTGGCGGCATTATCAGTCCGGCCACCTACTTCTGTATCTCATACGGTGTTCGATTGAGCGGCTCGGCGCCTGTGTCTGTGATGGCGTAGCCGTCTTCGATCCGCAGGCCGCCCCACGGGGCATTGAACATGGGGATATCGATCGAGATCACCATGCTCTCGTCCAGCACGGCCGAGCTGCCGGGACCGAAGATCGGCGGCTCGAACTCGATGACGCCCACGCTGTGGAGGCCCGAGTAGAGGAAGTACTGCCCGAGGCCGGCGTCGGCGACGATGGCGCGACCAACTGCCTCTACCTGTCGGCCTTCCCGGCCCGGCCGCAGGGCTGCCGCCGCGCCCCGCTGGGCCCGGATGGCCGCGTCCAGCGCACGCCTGACCTGCGGACCGGGATCGCCCACCAGCACCGCCCGGCCGATCGCGGCGTGATAGCCCTCGTAGCGTGGGGCAACGGTCAACAGCACCAGGTCGTCGGGCGCGATGCGGGCGAACGTGGACCGGGCGAGGATGGGCCGCGTGTTCGGCCCGGACGCCACGATGGTGTCGATGCCGGTCCCCTCTGCGCCGGCCCGGCGCATCGCGGCCTCGATCTCCGCGGCCACCGCCCGCTCGGTGACGCCCGCCCCCACGGCGTCGACCCCGGCGTTGAGACCGACCTCCGCGATCCTGTAGGCATGGCGGATCACATCGAGCTCGGCCGGCGACTTCCGCGCGCGCAGGTCGCACAGGACGTTCTCGACGTCCACCCATTCGGCCGCGGGGAGGGCGGCTCTGAACGCTGCCATGATGTCGGCCCCGATCAGGCCGCGGCCGCCCAGGCCGACCCGCCTGGCGGTGGAAGCCCCGGCGGTTTCGGCCATCACGTCGGCCAGGCTCTGGATTCGGGCGTACGGATAGTCCTCGTCGGGGTGGGTCAGCTCGCGGAGGATTCGCACGTCGGCGATGCGGCCGGCCAGCAGCGCGTACTGGTCGCTCTCCGGCCCCACCAGCATCACCGGCTCGCCCTCGCGAGGCATCAGGATGCAGGCGGGCTCGAAGTGAACCGGGAAGTCCGCCAGCCAGCGAGCGTGAGCAGGCCCGAACGAGGCCCGGTCATCCGCATAGGCGACCACGAAGTCAAGATCGAGCGCGGCCATCGTCGCCTGGAGCCTGCGCCAGCGCGCCGGGTATTCGGCCGCGGGGATGTGGGGCCCGGATCTGTCATCCATCGGAGTTCCCCTTGCTGGTGGCGGACGCGCGAGGGATCAGACCCTCCGTAACCTCGAGACCCATGTGTCCCCTGCACGGTGGGAATCGGCGCAGGCTGCTGATTGTCGCGCCAGCCCTCGTCAAGGTACCGTCTACCATGTTCGCCCGCACCCACGCGCAAGGCTGGGCCGGCCTGACAGCCGAGAGCAGGGAGTGCCGGTCACCCTGCCGGTCCCGTGGGAAGAACAGCTTCGCGACGACACGGCCCGGTTGCTCGTCCGCGATCAGCCCGTCGGTGCGTCGCGGTCAGCCCGGGCCCTGTCTCGGGGGAAGGCTCAGGGCGTCGCTTCCGCCGCGGCAGGGATCATCGTCACGCCGGCGGCGCGGAAGTCCGTGTCGGTTGCGAGTACCGCATCGAGCGCGCCCCGCTCGATGACCGCGAAGCTGACCCCATCGACGAACGAGATGCCGGAGGGCAGGGAGTGCCGGTAGCGGGCCTGGGCGCGCAGGTGCAGCTCGGGCTCGACCGCGACGATCTCGACGACCGGCAGGATATCGTCGAGCAGGGCGATCGCGCCGTCGACGCCGAACCGTCGCCGAACGACCGCGAGCGACTCGGCGACGACGTAGCCGTGGGTCACCAGGTCGACATCGGACATCTGGGCGAACGCTGCTCGTACCGCCGGATGCCGCGGGTCAGCTCGGTCCAGCAGCGCAACGAGGGCGCTCGTGTCGACGAAGACGCGGGTCACCAGTCGATCTCGCCCGCGATCTCGTTGTGGCGGGCGGCGACATCACCGGTCACGGAGTCGAAGCGGCCGGCGGCAGCAAGCGCGCGCTGGAAGGCGTCGTGACGGGGCGTCGCGCCCCCTGGAACCACGCGGTCGACCGCGTCCCGGACCACCGCCGCGATGGGGACCCCTCTCCTGCGGGCCTCCGAGCGGAGGCGCCGCATCTGATCCTCGGTCAGGGAGATCTGCGTTCGAACCATAGCCGCATGATAACAGACTGGGCGAGATGATATCGGCCTGGCCTCACCGTGCGCGGTCTCCCTCGAGCGGGCGCGCCCTCGTGCCAGCGCAACTGCAGATGTCAAAGCTAGTTGACAACATGTTGGCCATCCACCCAGGCGGACCTGGCCGATCGAGTGGGCGTGACCCGCCAGACGATCATCGCCATCGAGCAGCGCAAGTACTCGCCCTCGCTCGAGATGGCCATCCAGATCGCCCGTGCTTTCGGTGTCGGCCTGGATGACGTGTTCCACTACCGGAACTCAAGGAGAAACCATGACATCCCTCAAGGCCACGCCAGAACCGTCGAAGAAGTCACCGTCGCTGCCGCCGCGCTGGTTCATCTGCTCGTTCTGGGCGGTGCAGCGTGCCGTCTATTCGGTCACAGGCGGCCGGTTCGGCTTGCGGGCCGCGAAGACCGGCCGCTGGGGGATGCTGTGCCTGCGGACTGTCGGGCGCCGCACGGGCGAGGAGCGAAAGGCCATCCTCGGCTACTTCGAGGAGGGGCCAGACCTGGTCACGATGGCGATGAACGGCTGGGCCGATCCCGAGCCTGCCTGGTGGCTCAACCTGCAGGCGCATCCCGACGCCACCGTCGACCTCCCCGGCGGGTCGCGCGCCGTCCACGCACGCGCAGCCAACCCGGACGAGCGGCCGCGCCTGTGGGCTCGATGGGCCACCTACGACAAGGATCTCGACGCCTTCGCCGCGCGCCGCTCACGGGAGACCGCGGTCGTCATCCTCTCACCCCGACCCGAGTAGGGGCCTTCAGCGGAGCTGGGGCAGCGTCGGGCTGACCGACGATCGGACGTCCACCGATGTCGAGTACGGCCGTGCCGACGGTTGTCTTGTTGTCTACCTCAATCGTGCCGCCGCTTGGGAGCATGTTCGGGCTCTCGCTCGGCATCCTCGTCGCCCCGCTCGCCCTGCAGGAGATGGTCCTGGCGGTCTGGCTGATCGCCAGGGGCTTCAATCCAGCTGCCATCGCCGCCCAGTCTGCAGGTGAGACGTCGAGGTGGCGGGCCGCCGCGAGCACAGCGTCGGGGTCCGCAGCGTAAAAGCCGCGCCACGGTGCAGGAGGTCAGCGTCGCCCGGCGTTGACCATCTCGCCGACCTGCGGGTCGACGGATGCCTCCGGCTCAGCGGGCGCAAACGGAATCAACGCCAGCGCGACGTGTGCCGTCCGGACCTGGGCCCGGGTGGGGCGACCAGGACGCGGACGCGGAGCACCGGGCTCGGGCGTAGGTGCGCGCAATTTCCCGGCGCATTACCCCAGGGTCGGCGTCTCGCGGCGGCCGACGTGTCGTTCGAGGTGCGGCGGGGGAGACGAACCAGGTCGGCATGACCACCCGGCGAAACGTCCCGCCGCTCAGGCGCGCTCGAGCGCGATCCCCGCCGCGCGGCAATCCTCGGCAAAGCGGGCGAGTGCCTCGGTGGTGGGCGACCAGCGCGCGGGGAACGCCACGAGCCTGGCCAACCCGACCTCTGCGTACTGGCCGAGCAGGTCGACCCGGGCCTGGCCCGGCACGCGCATCTCCTCATCTCGGGCGTAGACCGACAGGCGCAGCGTGGCAGGATCGCGTCCGATCTCCTCGCAGCGGGAGCGGATCACGGGCAGGGCCTCGCCGATCTGCGCGGGCGACACGAAGACGAGGTTGAGCTCGTCGGCGAAGCGCGCTGCGATCCGCCAGGTGACCTCGCGGCCGTTGCCGCCCACGATGATCGGCGGGCGCGGGTGCTGGATCCCCTTCGGGACGTTCACCGCGCCGCTGACCCTCGCGAACCGTCCCTCGTACGTGGCGCGGCCCGGCGCCAGCATCCGCGTGATCACTTCGAGCGCGTCGCGCAGGGCGGCCAGCCGATCTCTTCGTCTCGGGGAACCCGTAGCCGTAGGCGAGCCACTCGTCCTGCTTCCAGCCGGCGCCGATGCCGAGCTCGAAGCGCCCGCCGCTGGCGACGTCGAGGGTCGCGGCGAGCTTGGCGACGAGGGCGGGGTTGCGGAACCCGGCGCAGATCACCATGTGCCCGAGCCGCACCCGGGAGGTCACGCCGGCGATCGCCGCCAGCGTGGTGAACGACTCGAAGGTGATCTCGTCGGTCGTGTCCGGGGTGGTGTGGAAGTGATCAAACACCCATTCCAATTCGAAGCCCAGGGACTCGGCCGCACGCGCCAGCTCGAGCGTGCGCGTCCACGCCCGCGCGGGGTCCCAGCCGTCGTATTCGTGCTTCCAGCCCTGCGGCACCAGCACGCCAACCTGCATCGCTGCCTCCCTGCGTCATGTCCTCGAACGTCACATGCGCTGCCGAGCCGCTCCCCGCTGGCACAGTTGGTCCGCTCCGCGGCACCGAGCGTGAGACCCGGATCCCGGCCAGACGGAGACCCGAGGCTGAGCTCGCGCCTACTCGATGACCTGGATCTCCGCACCGAGCGCCTCGTAGACAGGCCGCGCCCGTGCGTCGCCGGAGACGAGCCGCCGTCGGTGCTGCCGCGCCGCCGCGCCGACGAGCGCGTCGTACACGGCACCGCCCGAGACGCTCAACCTCGCGAGCTCGAAGCCGAGCTCGACCGAGTCCGCCTCGCCGAGAAACCCGGATGCCGGGAAGTTGCGGGCCAGGAGCCGGATGACATCGGCGGGCGAACGTCGAAGCGCGCCGGGCAGCCGCGTCAGGACCGAGTACGTCTCGAACCAGGCATGGCCCGCCAGGCCCAGCCGGTAGCCACGGACTGCCTCGAGCGTCGCAACATGTGCTTCGTGATCCTCGACGACGAGGGCGATCGCCGTGCTCGTGTCGAGCAGCGCGATCTCGCGCTGATCAGCGTCCGTGTCGGTCGGCATCGATCAGCTCGCGCACCGCCGCACTGGTGATCGGCGTCCCTGCTGCGGGGATGACCAGCAGTCCGCCGTCCTCCCGGAGGTTGCTGCCGGGGACCGGCGCGATGCGGACCGCGGCGCCGTCGAGCTCGAGATCCACCTCGCCACCTCCGGCCAGCCCGATCCGATCCCGCAGCGAGCGAGGAATGACCAAGCGTCCGGCTTTGTCAATGGTTGTTCGCATGGCATGGATGGTACCACTCGAATGGAGTTGCGCGTGGAGGGCGACAGGTGCCGAGGCCAAACCGGATGTCGACGGTTCGGCGGGACCCGCCGAAGGGCCGCTCAGAACGGGCCGATGCCGCCCAGCAGGTTCTGAAGCGGTGACTGCTCGCCCTGCTCTTGGGCTTCGACGCGCTCGAGGGCGACAAGGATCGCCAGACCGAGGGGCACATCGAAGCCGGGCGCGATCTGGATCCCGTACCCGTCGTGCATGCTGAACCAGGCACGGGACACGGTCATGACCTGCCGGCCAGCCTGGTCCGTGACCTGAAACTCGCGGTTCTGCCAGTCGCCCTTGACAGTCAGCTCCTGAGCGCCGCCCAGGGTGATCTTGAACTTGTCGCCCCCCAGGTGAAAGACCGCCTCCTGCACGGTCGCTGCCGTCTGGCCGGCGTGCGTGATGTCGATGGTCTTGTGCAGGTGCGGGGCGAGCGGTTTCGAGATCTCGTAGAGCGGCTGGCCGCTGAGGTCCTTGAGCACATGCGTGCCGCGCAGGCTGAGGAGCTGGCCATCGACTTCGAAGGCGTGGTTGCCCTGGCCGTCTTCGATCCAGGAATCGCCCGTCAGCGAGATCAGCTTCTGGTTGAGAACATACGTCTGGACCTGACCATCAGGCACCGTTGACGCCGGAGGAGCGCTCGGAGGCACCTCGGAAGGCGGCTCGGGCGAGGTGGGCGACTCGGCGACCTTCTGCTGGGTGAAGGACGTGGCACCGCACTGCGGGCACCTCGCGGCAGCTGCAAGCTGCTGGTAGTGCGTGCGGAGCGCCACCTGGTCGTCGAACTTGCCCCCGATCGTCGATAGGTACTGGCTCGCAGCTGCCCGCAGGTTGGGCCGTTCTTCCGCGATGTCGGAGGGGACAAACCAGGTGTGATGGCACCGTCCACAGGTTCGCTGGTAACCGCCGTCAGCCATGTCGACCTCCTGGGGCTGCGGGTGGGCGGATCGTCGCCCTCCGCGCCCGTGCGCGAGAACTTGACGTGCTTGATCTCAGCGCGAGTGGGGACATCCCGAGATCGCGATGCGCTCAGCCGGCTGTCGACTTCGCGACCTGCCACTCCTGGTAGGAGCCCCAGAGCATGAGCGCCGCGCCGGCCCAGTCGACGAGTACGCCGATCGATGCGGTGACCCCGGCCTCGGCGTGGACGTCGGCGGGCACCTCCCTGTGCTTCCGCCGATGCCCTTAACCCGGCGCGCTGACGCTAAGCGACGGGTCGTTGATGTTGGTGATCTCGAGGTTGACGCTGCTGGGACCGCTGGCAGAGACGATGCCGTTCATCTCGAGGGCGACCAGGTAGTTCCCGCTTGTGGCGACCCAGAGATCGATCGTGCCGCCGGGGGGGATGGTGGGCTGGCCGGCCGGAATGGCGGTCGAGTGATCGGCCCGCAGGTGGAGCGCCTGCACGCCGTTCTTCGTCTCCACTCCGATGGTCTGCAGGGCGGAGAGCGATACGCTCGAGTTGGCCCGCGCGAGGAACGTGCCCGGGTCGAACGCGCTCGTCATGGCCGACAGGGCGCTGGCGGGGATGGGTTCCTTGGTGAACGTCCCCGTGCCCTCGTCCATCCACACGTCAGAACCGACGACGACGATGCGCGTGGTCTTGCCGCCGGTGGTGGCCGTGAAGCTCTCGGCGAAGGTGGGCTTGCGGACCACGACGATGCTCACCGTGCCCGGGTTCGTCCCGCCGGTGGTGGTGATGGAGACCTTGTACGAGCTGACGTTCGACAGGGCGGTGGCCGCGTTCGACACGTCGCCCACGCTGGGCAGCGGCGCCATGCTCGGAGCGGCGCTCGCGGTCGGCACGGACGGCGCGACGGTCGGCTGCGATAGCGCCGCGGCCGAGGCCGGGGCCGCCGCACTGGTGGCGACGGCCGCCGGTGCCGTGGTGGCTGACGAGCCGCCGCATGCTGCGAACAGGACGCTGACGCCCAGAGCGAACGCGATGGACTTCACTGGCTTCGGAGTCACGGATCCCCCAATCAACTTTCCACCAAGGGACGCTGGTGCCGGAAGCGCGAACGCCGCCCTGACGAGAGCTCCCTGTGCGGCCGCTGGACAATCTCGGTCGGGCGCACCCAGGCAAGAGCATGCTACGAGCCATACGGCACGCTCACAAGTGGGTAAATAGGCCCAGAGCCTGTCGCCAGGTGGCTCCCACGATAGTCAGGCCACGCGCCTGCGGGCGCCCGGCAACAGTCAGATGCCGGGCTCGGGCAGGGCGAGCCAGCGTGGGCGCCCGAGGGCCACGGCGACGACGATGATCGCTCCGCCCACGTCGATTCAGGCTGGCAAAGACGCGGCGGACGGGATCAGACAACCTGCCCAATGTCCGCAGCAGGACGCAGCGGATGAGCGCCGGTCACCCGCTTGCGGGATTGCGGTCGTTGTCAGCCACGCAGCGTCCACCAAGAGGGATCGACCCCGCCGGGGAATCTGGTGACGCGCCATTCGGTACGACACGCCAGACACCAGAGCCCGCCGAAACAGCCGCCGTCGATGGCGACGTTGGGAGACGCGCACGCTGGGCACACGTGCGGTTCGGCCATCCACGCGCGGTACTGGGCCGGCGTGATGTCCTCGCGCCGTTGTGCCGACCTGAGAGCGTCCACGTCGGGCGGCAGACGATGCTGGAACTGGCCGGCCGCTTTCCGCGTGCGGTGGACAGTAGGACTCCGGAAGTCGCTGGTCACTGTGATCTCCATTGGGCATCAATGTCGGGGCATGTCGCGGGCGGACGACGGTCCCAAGTCGGCGACCTCGCGGCCGATGACGTCACGATCCGGGCGCCACGTGCCGCAGCAGCTGGTTCTCCGCGATGCACTCCACGGCGGACTCGGCGTCGTTGACGGCGTAGCGGGCGCCGCTGTGGAGCAGTCCGTGGTGCCGCCCGGTGGTACCGGAGGTGATCTCGCCGCGTTCGACGAGGGTGACCCGGAGGCCCCGGAGGACCAGGTCGAGGGCCAGGGCGCCACCGGTGCCTCCCCCGCCGACGATCACGACGTGCGGGGCGGGCGAACGAGCGATGGCGGTCATGGCGGTCTCCGACCCGGCCCTTCGGGGCCCGGATCTGTGAGCAGCTGCCTAGGGGACTACTCGACCCACTCGAAGGTCCGCGTGACGGCCTTCTTCCAGAGCTTGTAGTCCTTGTCGCGAGTGGCGGCGTCCATCGCCGGATGCCACTCCTTGTCCTTCTGCCAGTTGACGCGCAGGTCCTCGACCGCGGCCCAGAAGCCGACCGCGAGGCCGGCCGCATAGGCGGCGCCCAGGGCCGTCGTCTCCGCCACCTTGGGGCGGATGACCGGCACATTGAGGACGTCGGACTGGAACTGCATGAGGAGCTCGTTGTAGACCATGCCGCCGTCGACCTTGAGGGCCGTCAGCGCGACGCCGGAGTCGGCGTTCATCGCGTCGAGCACTTCGCGGGTCTGCCAGGCGGTCGCCTCGAGCACGGCCCGGGCGATGTGGCCCTTGTTGACGTAGCGCGTGAGGCCGGCGATGACGCCCCGCGCGTCGTTCTTCCAGTAGGGGGCGAAGAGGCCCGAGAAGGCCGGCACGAAGTACACGCCGCCGTTGTCGTCGACGGTCTTCGCGAGCTCCTCGATCTCGGGCGAGGTCTTGATCATGCCGAGGTTGTCGCGCAGCCACTGCACGAGCGCCCCGGTGATCGCGATGGAGCCCTCGAGGCAGTAGACCGCGGGCTCCTTGCCGATCTTGTAGCCCAGGGTGGTGAGGAGACCGCTCTTGGACTGGACGGGCTTGGTGCCCGTGTTCAGGAGCATGAAGCAGCCGGTGCCGTAGGTGTTCTTCGCCTCGCCGGCGCTGAAGCACGTCTGGCCGAAGAGGGCCGCCTGCTGGTCGCCCAGGTCGCCCGCCACGGGCACGCCGGCCAGATCGCCGACGGCCGTCCCGTACACCTCGCTGGAGGCCTTGACGGCCGGCAGCATGGCGCGCGGGATGCCCATGAGCTGCAGGATGTCGGGATCCCAGTCGAGGGTCTCGAGGTTCATCAGCATGGTGCGGCTGGCGTTGGAGACGTCCGTCACGTGGACGCCGCCATCGACGCCGCCGGTGAGGTTCCAGATGCACCAGGTGTCGATGTTGCCGAAGAGCAGATCGCCCGCCTCGGCCCTGGCCCGGGCGCCGGCCACGTTCTCCAGGATCCACTTGACCTTGGGGCCGGAGAAGTAGGTGGCGAGGGGCAGGCCGACCTTCGGGCGAAGGCGATCCTGCCCGCCGTCCTTGGCGAGCTCGTTGCAGATGTCGGCGGTGCGGGTGTCCTGCCAGACGATCGCGTTGTGGATGGGCTTGCCCGAGCGGCGATCCCACACCACCGTGGTCTCGCGCTGGTTGGTCACGCCCACGGCCGCCAGGTCGGAGGCGGCGATGCCGGCCTTGGCGAGGCGCCGCGGATGACCTCGACGCTGCGCGTCCAGATCTCGTTCGCGTCGTGCTCGACCCAGCCCGGCTTGGGGTAGATCTGCTCGTGTTCCTTCTGATCCACCGCGACCACGGCCCCGGCGTGGTCGAAGATCATGAAGCGGGTGCTCGTCGTGCCCTGATCGAGGGCGCCGACATATCTCGCCATGGTGTCTCCCAGCTACTGCGATTGCCTGCCGGCCCAGGTGCCGGCTATGTGGCCGAATTCCCGGCCGCCGCCCCGGACCACGCGTCGGCGGCGGCCTTCAAGAGAAAGTAGGAGGACGTCGCGCCCGGGTCCTGGTGCCCGGCGCTGCGCTCTCCGAGGTAGCTCGCACGACCCTTGCGGGCGACGAGCGGGATGGCGCGTACAATTCGAAGTGGGTTTGGTCGCCTCCTTAGAGCATGAGAACCGGGCCTCGACGGGCGGATGGCCCGGCTCCACGTGTGTCCTGAGCGCAAAGCCCGCTCGGGCTAGTAGTCCATATCCCCGCCGCCATAGCCACCGCCCCCGCCGCCGTAGCCTCCGGCCGAGGCGCCGTTCTTCTTCTCCGGCAGGTCGGTGATGAGCGTCTCGGTGGTGAGCACCATGCCCGCGATGGAGGCGGCGTTCTGGAGGGCCGAGCGGGTCACCTTGAGGGCATCCACGATGCCCTTGGCGAACATGTCGCCGTACTCGCCCTGGAGGGCGTCGTAGCCATGGCCGGCGGCCATGGCACGCACCGCGGCGGTGACGACGGAGCCCTCCGCGCCGGCGTTCTGGGCGATCTGGCGGATGGGCGCCTCGAGGGCCCGCCGCACGATCGTCACGCCGACCTGCTCGTCGCCCGCGAGATGGAGCGCGTCGAGCGCCGGGATCGCCTGCAGCAGGGCCGTGCCGCCGCCGGCCACGAGGCCCTCCTCGATGGCCGCCCGGGTGGTGGAGAGGGCATCCTCGATGCGGTGCTTCTTCTCCTTCAGCTCCACCTCGGTGGGCGCGCCGACCTTGATGACGGCCACGCCGCCGGAGAGCTTGGCCAGGCGCTCCTGGAGCTTCTCGCGGTCGTAGTCCGAGGTGGTCTCCTCGATCTGCGCCTTGATCTGGCTCATGCGGCCCTTGATCTCGGCGGGCTGGCCGTTGCCCTCGACGATGGTGGTGTCGTCTTTCGTGGCGACGATGCGGCGGGCCCCGCCGAAGTCCTCGGGCACCACGCTCTCGAGCTTGCGGCCGAGCTCCTCGCTGATCACGTTGCCGCCGCTCAGGATGGCCAGGTCGCGCAGCATCTCCTTGCGCCGATCGCCGAAGCCGGGGGCCTTGACGGCCAGGACGTTGAGCGTCCCGCGCAGCTTGTTGACGACGAGCGTGGCGAGCGCCTCGCCGTCGACGTCCTCGGCCACGACGAGGAGGGGCTTGCCCAGGGCGACGGCCTTCTCGAGGGCCGGGAGCAGATCCGCGATGGCCGAGATCTTCTTGTCGGTGACGAGGATGGCGGCGTTCTCGAGGACGGCCTCCATCTGGTCGGCGTTGGTGACGAAGTAGGCCGAGATGTAGCCCCGGTCGAACTGCATGCCCTCGACGTATTCCTTCTCGAGGCCGATCGACTGGCCCTCCTCGACCGTGATCACGCCGTCCTTGCCGACCTTGTCCATGACCTCGGCGATGAGCTCGCCGATCTCCGGGTCCGCGGCGCTGATGGAGGCCACGTTGGCGATGTCCTCGCGCGTCGCGACGGGCCGGGCCTGCGCCTTGAGCGCCTCGACGACCGTGTCGACGGCCTTCTCCAGGCCGCGCTTGACGATCATCGGGTTGGCGCCGGCGGCGACGTTCCGGAGGCCCTCGGTCACGAGGGACTGGGCCAGCACGACCGCGGTCGTGGTGCCGTCGCCGGCCACGTCGTCGGTCTTGATGGCGACCTCGCGGACGAGCTGGGCACCCATGTTCTCGAACGGCTCGTCGAGCGCGATGTCGCGCGCGATCGTCACCCCGTCGTTGGTGATCGTGGGCGCGCCGTACTTCTTGTCGAGGGCGACGTTGCGGCCCTTGGGGCCCAAGGTGACGCGCACGGCGTCAGAGAGGCGGTCGACGCCTCGCATGAGGGAGTGACGAGCGGTCTCGTCGTAGAGGAGCTGCTTGGCCACGGGTGGTGGTTCCTTCCTAGTGCGAGGCTGCCCGGAGGGGAGCGGACGGGGCCGATCCGGCTGATCGACGCCTAGCCCTCGACGATGGCGAGGACGTCCTTCTGGCTGACGATGAGGAGCTCCTCCCCGTCGAGCTTGAACTCGGTGCCGGCGTACTTGGCGTAGAGGACCTTGTTGCCCTTCTTGAGGTCCATCGCCTCGCGCGTGCCGTCATCGAGGATGCGGCCGGGCCCGACGGCGATGATCGTCCCTTCCTGGGGCTTCTCCTTGGCCGTGTCGGGCAGGACGATGCCCGACTTGGTCATCTCCTCGCGGGGCGTCGGCTTGACGACGACGCGGTCACCGAGGGGGCGGAGCTTGGACGTCGCCACGGGCGCGTGCCCCGTCCCGCTGCGCGGGACCGGCTGCGTCTTCGCCGCTGGGGCACGCTTGGGGGCCTTGACGGTTGCCATCGCTGTCTCCTTCTCTTGGTGGCTGCTGGGTAGGCCCTGCGCCAGGGCGGTCGGCCGATGCGCCTTCTGGTGACCGCCGTGCGTGCGCTCCCCGCCCGAGCGTCGGCCATGAGCGCTACCACGACCGGCCCCCGATGATCGTGAGCAGGAGGGCGAGGCCGAACCCGGCGAACGCGGCGACGCGCCAGAGCTGGCGCATGGGGAAGAGGCGCACGGCCGAAGCCGGCCCCTGGGCGGGTGCGATACCCATGCCGCTGAGGGTGTTGGGGGCCACGGCGTTGCTGAGGACGTTGGGGAGCACGCGCATCTTGGGAGCCGTCACGACATCCTCCTGGGCGTCTTCACGCGTACACCCTGCTCGGCCTACTTGCCGTGGCCTGGCTCGCCCAGATGCGCGCCTCGCCCGCGCCCCGGGCGGCCCGCACATGCTGCTCGGACACGATCGCCCGCTGTCCGGCTGATCCTGGGCTCACCACGACGGCCAGGCGGGCCAGGCGCCGATCCGAGCTCGCCGCGAGGCAGGGCCCGTGGCGCGGCGCCGGGGACCCGTGGGTGTGGCAGCGCCACAGGACGAGGCCGGTGGGGTTGATCTCGCAGGCCGAAGCGGCCGGCCGCTCGCGGAAGTCCGTGTTGCCTTTGTGTTGCTCGAGGATGTCGTCGCTGTCGGCCATGCCGTGCCTCTTTCTCGTCCCCAACCACGCCGTCGTGCTGTCTGACCGGCAGCCAGGGCGGAGCCGCGTGCGCGTATCGGGCGACGCGGCCCCGCGCGGTGCCTTGCCGTCGCGCTCGGCGCTAGCGCGTGACGGTGCCCTCGACGGCGTCGGTCACGCGGGGTTGGACTTTGATGTGCTTCACCTCGACCTGGGCCACCTTGGGGATGGTGATGGTCAGGATGCCGTGTTCGAAGACTGGCTCGGCCTTCTCGGCCTGGAAGCGTTCGGGCAGCCGCAGGGCGCGCTCGAACGTGCCGACGTACAGCTCCCGGCGGTGGTACTCGGTGTCCGGCTGTTCCTCTTCGGCCTTGAACTCGCCGGTGATGGTCAGGATGTCGCCATCGATGGCGATGTCCACGTCCTCGGGCTCGACGCCCGGCAGCGCCGCCTTGATGACGAGCTCGGTGGGGGTCTCGGAGACATTGACCGGCAGCCAGCCGCGGTCGTGCCGGGGCAGGCTCTGCTCGAAGAGCCGATCCATCGCCTGGCGCAGCGACACGGTGTCTGCGAACGGATCGCGCAGCATGAGAGTCATGGGTCCATCTCTCTGGTCCTGCCGGTTCGGGCAGGCCCGTCGGGCTCAGCCGACAAGGCTCGTCGATCTGGCGATCGTTTGTCTTGAACCATGCATATCGTATGGTATGCTCTGCAGTATGTCAAGCGAGCAGCTCACGCCGACCTCGTACCTGGTGCTCGGGCTCATCGCGCGCGAGGGACCCTCCACCCCCTACGAGCTCAAGCGCCACGTGGCGGCGACGCTGGGCCATTTCTGGTCGTTCCCGCACTCCCTGCTGTACGGGGAGCCTGCGCGTCTAGCCGAGCTCGGGCTGCTCCGCGAGCGGCGCGAAGTGGAGGGGCGCCGGCGCCGCATCTTCAGCATCACCGAGGCCGGGCAGGCGGCCCTGAGCGCCTGGCTCGGGCGGCCGTCCGGGGAGCCGAGTGAGCTGCGCGACCCCGGGCTCCTGCAGCTCTTCTTCGCCGATCTCGGACCGCCCGAGGCGCGAGCCTCGATCGCCGCCGAACAGCTGGTCATCCACCGCGCGAAGCTCGCCGATTACGAAGAGGATCAGCGCCTCGAGCCAGGGCCGCGGGCCGCGGGTCCCGGCGGGCGCACCGTCGAGCGCTGGCGCGGGGAGACGGTGCGCATGGGCCTCCTCTACGAGCGCGCCGCGGTGGACTTCTGGGCGGGCATCGTCGAGAGCGCCGATCGAGCCGACGGCGGTGCCGCCCGGGCCCGGGCGGAGGACGACGGAGCCCGCGTCACCTGGTGAGCGAGGCGGGCGCGTCGTCGGACACCTTCCGGCGCAGTCGGCGACTTCGACCCCGTGCCGTTACCAAGCACGTTGCTGACGACTGAGACGCGACCAGGAACGATGGCCCGGGTCGACGTGGAAAGGATCACTCCCGCATGACGATGCACGCACCAGCCGATCCGGCCGCTCGCCCCACCGACGAACGCATCGAGCACGTGGCCCGCGCGTTGCGGGCCAACAACATCGAGGCAATCGTCGTCGATACCGGCGCGGAGGCGCGCCGTCTCATCCTCGAGCTCATCCCCGACGGCGCCGAGGTGAATTCCGCCAAGTCCAAGACGATC
Organism: uncultured Chloroflexia bacterium; assembly: GCA_963759135.1. Lineage (GTDB taxonomy): Bacteria > Chloroflexota > Limnocylindria > Limnocylindrales > CSP1-4 > JAJYNJ01. The sequence goes on from CAVWXU010000007.1 coordinate 100,057, forward strand.
GAGGACATCGGGCTGCTCGCCGAGCTGCAAGAGTCTGGCCGGTACGACGCCCTGCGCCCGCGCTACCTCGCGATGGATCGGACGACGCAGGGTCGCGAGATCCGCAAGCTCATCTCGGCGCCTGACTTCATGCTCGGCTCGGTCAATGCCGTGACCGAGGACGGCGCTCTCGTCACCGCCTCGTATGCGGCGAGCCAGCTCGGACCCTATGCCAGCGGCGCCGGGCGGCTCATCCTGGTGGTGGGGAGCCAGAAGATCGTGCGCGATCTCGACGAGGCCCTACGCCGCGTCCGAGAGGTCGCCTTCCCCTACGAGGATGCCCGCCTGCGCGAGCAGCTCGGCGTGCCCACGAAGATCGCGAAGATCCTCATCACCTACCTCGACCCGATGCCGGGCCGGACGACCGTCTTCCTCGTCAGGGAGCCTGTGGGCGTCTGAGCGCGACCGGCGCA
>CAVWXU010000008.1:0-79358 GCA_963759135.1 uncultured Chloroflexia bacterium
GTCCAACCGGTCGCACCAGCGCGCGGTGATCGCCAGGTTGGCCGTACTGCTCGGCCGGCCGCTGGACGGCCTGCGCATCGCGCTGCTGGGGCTCGCGTTCAAGGCCGGAACCGACGATGTCCGGGAGTCGCCTGCGCTTGCCCTCGCCCGCGACCTCCGGACGTCCGGTGCGGTGGTGGTCGCGTTCGACCCGCAGGCGATGGAGACGGCGCAGAGGGCCGACCCGCTGCTGGAAGTCGCCGTGGACCCCGGCCGGGCCGCATGGGGCGCCGCGGCGGTCGTCGTCGCCACCGAGTGGCCGGAGTTCGGTGCCCTCGACTGGGCGCAGGTGCGGGCGGCGATGCTGGGCGACCTCGTCTACGACACCCGGAACGTCGTCGACCGCGCCGCGGTGCGCGCCGCCGGGCTGCGGCTCGAGCTGCTCGCGCGAAGCCGCCGCGCCTGACGGACGACCTCGGTCGGGGGAGCTTACTGTCCGGGAACCAGCGACGGGCCCGGGAGTGGCAGCGACGTCGAGGAGGGTCCGGGCGATCCGGCTGCAGCGGGGGCGCCCGACGCGGCGGGGACCGGCGGCAGCCCGCCGTGGTAGTCCGTGATGACGAGGACGTATTCCAGCTTGTCCAGGTTCGACGCGGGGTTGATGAACGCCGTCTGGACCACGGCGTTCGGGTCGCGCTGGACGTCCACGATGCTCCCGATCAGCAGGCCCTTCGGGAATGGAGAACGGATCCCGTTGCCCAGGTCGATCCCGGCGGTGACCACGGTGTCGTTGAGGTTCACCAGCTCCGTCGCGGGGATGTTCTCCATCACGAGCGCGCCCCCGAGCTGGCCGATGACCTCGCCGGTCGCACGGCTCGACTCGATGAGCCCGATAACGGTGGAACGGGTGTCGCTGATGAGCAGGATCCGGCTGAAGTCCTGGCCGACGGTCGTGACGGTGCCGACCAGGGCGCCTCCGTCTGCGACCACGACGTCGTTCAGCTCGATCCCGCGGTCCGCGCCTGCGTCGATCGTCAGCACGCGCGTGTACTGCGAGACATCGCGGCTCACGACTGTCGCCGCGACAGTCTGGTAGTCGAGCGACCCCTGGACCCCGAGCAGGCGGCTCAGCTGGTCGTTCTGGATCCGGATCTCCTGCAGCTGCCGGTTCTCGACGGCCAGCTGCTGGTTCAGCTGCTCCAGCGAGCGGTTCTGCGCCTGCAGCTGATCGATCTCGGACAGGGCTCCGACGAACGACCCGACGGTGCGCGTCGCGCCGGAGAGCACGGTCTCCGCGGGCGTGAGCAGATTGCCCACCACGACCTGCAGGTCGCGCATGGGGGGCGTGGCGCTCAGGGCCAGCAGGAAGAGGCCGATGGCCATCAGGACCGCGTACAGGATCCCGCGCCTCCGGCTCGCGCGCGTCGCGAACATGGCGAAACCGTCAGCGCGGCGGGCGCGAGTAGGTGTCGGCCACGAGCGAACGCTCCATGGTCGCGAGCTCCTCGAGCGCCTTGCCGGTGCCCCGGGCGACGCACGTCAGCGGGTCGTCGGCGACATGCACCGGCATCTGCGTGGCCTCGGCGATCCGACGGTCCAGCCCCTGCAGGAGGGCTCCCCCGCCTGCCAGGACGATCCCCTGGTCCATGATGTCCGCCACGAGCTCCGGCGGGGTCTCTTCGATGGTGTCCTTGACGACGTCGACGATCTGCTGGACGGACGGCTCGATCGCCTCTCGGACCTGCTCGGCGGTGATCTCCACTGCCCGCGGCAGGCCTGTCAGCAGATCGCGGCCGCGCAGCGTGATTCGCAACTCGTCCCAGTCGCCGGGATACGCCGAGCCGAGCGCGATCTTGATGTCCTCCGCCGTGCGCTCACCGACCAGCAGGTTGTACTCGCGCCTCCCGAACCCGACGATGTCCATGTCCATCTCGTCGCCGCCGATGCGGATGCTCTTGCTGATGACGATGCCGCCCAGGCTGATGACGGCGACCTCGGTCGTGCCTCCGCCGATGTCGACGATCATGCTGCCGGACGGCTCGCCGACGGGAAGGCCGGCCCCGATCGCGGCCGCCATCGGCTCTTCGATCAGGCGCGCCCAGCGGGCGCCCGCGTTCATCGCCGCATCACGCACGGCCCGCTTCTCGACCTCGGTCACGCCGGACGGGACACCCAGGAGCATGCGCGGGCGCGGGATCAGCCCGACTCGATCGTGCACCTTACTCACGAAGTACTTGATCATCTGCTCGGTCACGTCGAAGTCGCTGATGACTCCGTCGCGGAGCGGCCGAACGGCGATGATGTTCGCGGGGGTGCGGCCGACCATCCGCTTCGCCTCGGCGCCGATCGCGAGCACCTTCCTGGTCTTGGTGTCGAGCGCGACCACGCTGGGCTCGCTGATCACGATCCCGCGATCCCTGACATGAACGAGCGTGTTGGCGGTGCCGAGGTCGATGCCGATGTCGCGGGAGAAGAGCCCGAAGAACGCGTCGAAGATGCTCGTGGCGAGACCTGCATGCTGTGCTGGCTGGGCCGGGCGGCGATCTCGCCCGCGCGGATCCGGATCGATCGCGGGAAGTCAGAACGCGCCCTGCAGTATACCCGGCGACCCTGACGGCCCCGTGACGGCGGCCCATTCGCGAGGCGATGGCGCTCCACCTCGGCGCGACGCCCCTCTCGGCGCCCCGGTCACGCTCCACCTCGGCGGGATGGCGCTCCACCCTCGGCGCCCGGTCACCCTCCACCCCGGCTCGATGACGCTCCACCCCCAGCGCGCCCGGTCACGCTCCGCCCCCGGGACGCTCGAACGCCACGCCCCGGTCACGGAGGCTGACGAAGGCATCGTGCCCGATCACGAGATGGTCCAGCACGGGCACGTCGAGCAGGCGCCCGGCGGCAACCGCCTCGGCGGTCAGGTGCAGGTCATCCGGACTGGGCGTGGGATCGCCGGACGGATGATTGTGAACGAGGATGACGCCCGCGGCCGACTGCCGGACCGCGTCCCGGAACAGCTCGCCGACGCGCACCAGGGCGGTGGACACGTTGCCCTGGTAGACGGTCTGCACGGCCAGCACCTGCTTGTCCGAATATGTTTGGTGAGTCATGGTAGGGTGTGCCTATGGGCGCAGTCGGGTACCTCCGCAAGTCGCGCGTGCTGCCTGGCCGACCCGGGGTCCTCTCCTGGGAGACCCAGGAGGCCGAGGTGCGGGCCCTGGCGGCGCGCAACGGCGACGCCGAGCTGACCATCCTCTCGGACTGGGGCAAGTCCGGACGCGGACCCAAGACGCACCTGCGCAGCGACTACCTGAAGCTGCGCGACATGGTGGCGAGCAGACAGGTCTCGATCATCTACAGCTACTCTCTCTCGCGTCTGGCGCGCTCGCTCGCCGAGTACGTCGACCTCGCCGAAGCCTGCCAGGCCCACGGCGTGCGGATCGTGTTGTGCAAGGAGGGCACCCTCGACTACGCCACCGTGTCGGGGCGCCTGCTGGTTCACATCCTCGCCGCGGCCGCGCAGGCGGAGGCCGAGTGGGCTCAGGAGCGGGCCCAGGATGCCGTGCGGCTGCGCAAGGAGCGCGGTGACTTCATCGGCTTCCCGCCCTACGGCTTCCGGGTAGAGGATGGCAAGCTCGTCGCGGATCCCGCCCAGGATGTCGGCCAGGTGCTGCGGGCGTTCGAGACGGCCGGCAGCCTGTTGGGCACCGCCAAGCTGCTGAACCTCGCCGGCGTCCCCTCCAAGCGCGGCCAGTGGACCTCTAACGGGGTGCGGGGCGTGCTCGGCCGCGCGGGGGTCTGGGTGTCGGTCCATCAAGGCGTCAAACATCGCCAGTCGTTCAAGTTCGCCCAGTTGCTACGCTGCCCATACGACGGCCAGCTCCTAACCGGGCAACATCAACGCTGGTCCCACTACTTCTGTTCGCGCGGGTATCGCAATCCGCGGCATCCGCGCCCCTACGGGGTGAGCGAGCTCAATGTCGAGCCCTGGATCCGCACCGAGGTCGCTCGCCTGCGCACGCCCGAGCTCGTCCAGATTGTCGAGGCCGACCGTCAGCGGCGGATGGAGCTGGCGGGCCGCCGCGACCGCCTGGTGGAGAGCTACATCGAAGGCCTGCTGGACCGTGCTGCACGCGATGCGAGGCTGCAGGCCATCGACGCCGAGCTTGTCAAGCTCGATGCGACCGGCCGCATCGTCGCGGTTCCGAACATCGACTGGGAGTGGCCGTCCGAGCAGATCAACCTCGTGCTTCGAGCGCTGTTCTCCCACATCGAGCTCGACGAGCATATGCGCCCAGTCCGCGCCGAATGGCGGGTGCCGGAGTGGCGAGCGTGACTATGCCGCCACTGCAACGCTCGGCGGAGTCCCGGCCGCCGCGTCGGCGACCTCAGGAGCGGCCAGCCACTGGCGAAGGAAGCGTCGTGGGCTGCTCGCTGGCGGCCGTTCGTGCGACGGTCGCTAAGAGATCCGGTCGGCGCGAACGGAGTCGCGACGACGATAACCATGTCATCGCCGATGCACTGCTCTAGATACGTGTCATCCGCCTGATTGAACCGGATCCAAACCGCACACTGCTCGGCGGCACAGTCGCGCGCAGGTCAACGTTGGGTTACGCTCAGCAGGGTGCGGGGGACGGTGAAGGCCGATCATCCCGTGGTCAGGGGAGTGTAAGGGGCGCGAATCCCATGGACGAGCGGGAGCGCGAGGCCGAGCGACGGCGGCGCGAAGAAGAGGAGCGACGGCGGCGCGAAGAAGAGGAGCGACGGCGGCACCGGGAGCCCCCCTGAGAAGAGCTACCGTTGCCAACACGGTCGAATTCGCAGCGAATGCCCGATCTGTCGAGGCTAGTTGCGCTCGGCCTTGACCTAGCGGAGGGCGTGCTCGTTGTTGCTACGCCTTCCGTGTGGCTGGTCGCCACTCTTCGACTCATTGGGAGCGAAGGCGGGCGGGCCTACCTAGGACGCCAACCAGATCGAACGGCCCAGGCGGAGACGATCCTTGGCCATCCGCAATCAGCGACAATGGCAGGGCTCGTACTGGCCGGCCTCGCGATCGGAAGCCCGTTCGCGTCCGCTCCCGATGCCGCCGGCGGGTTGATCGCCGCACTCTCGGCCTTCGTTACCGCATGGGTTCTCGGCTTCGTCGTGGGGGACCGGCGCGCGCTCATCGCCTCAGATGCCTTCACTTGGACGGGAGCGGCCAGTTTGCTCGGGAGTGTCTACCTCCTGTCGAGCGCCATGACCGGCATCGCCGGGGTTGCTCGGGCAGCCCTCGTCCTCGCCAGCGCCGCCGTGTGCTTTGCGTCGTGGCAGATCCAGGCAGCGCACCTCGAGGAGGGCAGGCTCGCAACCCCGGCGCAATAGCGTGGGTCAATCGGACTCCTACACTCGGGGCGGGCATGTCTTATAAGGGCCATCGCAAAGTACGACGTGCTCGGAAGGAAGTTCGTCGTATGGAGGAAGGGTCAAGGAGGATCACGTGCGCCTGCCGAACGATTGGCTAGAGGCCGTCGTCTTCCTCTATCCGACCGAACAGGATGCTTTTCAAGGCTCGCAGACCGGGGGAAGCGGCTTCGTAGTTGGTGTCCCTTTCGAGGGCGTACAAAACAAGTTCCATCCCTATGTGATCACCAATAGCCACGTTGCACGCAGGAACCCGACGGTGCGCACCCTGTTTCGAACTCCACTCAACATCAACGCTGTGACATTTGACGACGAAGAATGGCTCCATCATCCAGACGCCGATGATGTTGCAGTTGCTGCGCTTCCACTGCAGCTGCCACTCAGACTGATTCCTATCAGCTACCTCCTGACCGAGGATCAGCTTCAGCAGCTCGACTTAGGCCCCGGCGACGATGCTTTCATGCTAGGTCGTTTCGTTGGCCTTGACGGTCACGTTGAGAACACGCCGACGGCCCGGTTCGGAAACCTGTCCATGACCGAGCTCAGACCCATCAGAGACGATTTCACCGAATGCAATCAGGAAAGCTTCATTGTGGAGATGCGCACGCTTGCCGGATACAGCGGGTCCCCTGTGTTCGTCAGCATTCCCCCGTCGACCTACGGGCCGTATACACCGAAGCGAGGGTACCAAACGCCCGCAACGCCAACCGGCGGGCGCAGGCCAGGGATTTGGCTCCTAGGCATCGAATGGGGCCAGATCTATCGTTACTCGAAGGTGCTCGAAAGGACCGAGCACGACAAGTATCGGCCCGTTCCAGATGACTGGGCAGTCAGAGAGAACTCCGGTATGTCCGCTGTGGTGCCCGCATGGAAGATCACTGAGATGATCATGGATGACGAGGGCCTGCGAAAGAAGCGAAGGACGCGGGAAGAAGAATGGCACCGCGACAACGTGGTGGAGAGCGGAGCCACAGCGACAGACAACCCGCGTTCAGACGAAGGTCGGGACGAGGGGACGCAGCGGAAGGTCAGTCGGCGGAAGACGCGGGCGGCCCGACCCGAGGAAGGGTCACCAGGAACATAGACAGCCGCATCGTTCCGGTGGTTGTGCCTCGAGCCGTACTCGTCGAGCTAAGGACTGCAGGACTCGAGACCGAGGTAACAAGCGAGCCTCACGCACTAGGACGCCACGCCGCCTGACTCTGTGACAGCGCGGGACGGGACATGCGGCCCTAGCCCACGGCGCCTTGGGTCGGGCAGGCTTGGCGCGCAGCGCGGGAGGCGAAGAGGTGCGACCCGAGAGCCCGGCCGCCGGGGTCGCACGGAGCCGGTGGCGGGACCGGCCCGTGGGCAACACTGAGGTCGTCCGTATGCCTGCGCTCGGACTCCTGCTTGTCGCTGGCGTCCCAGCCAGCGCCGCCGCCGCTCTCGTGGTGTGCCTGAGCACCCCCTGGCCGCGAGCGTGAGCGCGCCCACTGGCGCGGTCCGCGATCGAGCGATCGAGCGCGAGGACGATCTCTCGCTGTTCTTCTGGCTCGTCGAGGAGCTCGAGCGGTTCGAGGCGCCACCGGAGACCGGCCCCGATACCAGCCCGGAAGCAGCCGAGCGCCGCGTCCGTGGGCTGCGCAGCGCCGCGGCGGCGGTGGCGACCCGCCTGGACGAGGACTGACCCCGCCTCGGCGTCTCCCTTGGGCGCGGAGTCGATGGCGTCGGAGCGCCGTCCCGAAAGGCCGGTCCTCACCGGGCTCCTCATTCGTGCGCGGGACGGTCCCCGACCCGACCGCTCCAGAGGGTGGTCTTTCCGGCTCGTTGCCGCTGACATGGCGATAGCCCAAGCCCTCTCTGCCAGAATCGGGTGAGACGCCCTCCATCCAGCAATAGCTGACCAGACGAGGGCGGGGAGAGGATCACCCGCCATGCTGCACCCAGTGGCGCCGAGGCTCGACACCGGGCAAGCTCTGTCCATGCCCGACCCCGAGGTCCCCGAGCGTCCGGTCCGCCGGCGCTTCGGCGCCGCGTACAAGCTGCGCATCGTGGAGGAGGCGAACGCCGCCACCGAGCCCGGCCAGATCGGCGCGCTCCTGCGGCGCGAGGGGCTGTACAGCAGCCACCTCGTCGACTGGCGCAGGCTCTACCGCGCCGGCGCACTCTCTGCCCTCGCCCGCCCCAAGGGCCGCCCGAGGAAGAAGGACCCCCTGGCCGACGAGGTCGAGCGCCTGCGTCGGCGCAACGCCCGCCTCGAGGCGCGGCTGGCCACCGCGGAGCGGATCATCGAGATCCAGGGAAAAGTCTCCGAGCTGCTGGGCATCCCGCTGGCCCAGGCGAGCGAGGACGAGGAGAGCGGGTCGTGATGGAGACCGCCTTGGCCGTGGCTCCGGAGATGGGCCTGACGGCCGCCTGCCGGGCCCTCGGCGTGCCCCGTGCCAGCGCCTATCGGCAGCGCCGTCCGCGCCCGCCTGCCGGGCCTCGACCGCGGCGCCCGTCGCCGCTGGCCCTGTCCACAGAGGAGCAGCGCAGCGTGCTCGCCGAACTGCACAGCGCGCGCTTCGTCGACGCCAGCCCGGCGGCCGTGTACGCCACCTTGCTCGACGAGGGCCGCTATCTCGCCTCGGAACGGACGATGTACCGGCTCCTCGCCGCGCACGCCGAGGTGCGCGAGCGGCGTGATCAGCTGCGCCACCCCGCCTACGCCCGGCCCGAGCTTCTGGCCAGCGGCCCGAACCAGCTCTGGAGCTGGGACATCTCGAGGTTGAAGGGCCCCGCGAAGTGGACCTGGTTCTACCTCTACGTGCTGCTTGATGTCTTCAGCCGCTACGTGACGGGCTGGCTGGTCGCCACCCGCGAGAGCGCCGCGCTCGCCGAGCGCCTCATCGCGGACTCCGTCGCCAAGCAGGGTGTCCCGGCGGGTCAGCTCACCGTGCACGCCGATCGGGGCAGCTCGATGACCTCCCGGCCCGTGGCGCTCCTGCTCGCCGATCTCGGCATCACCAAGAGCCACGGGCGGCCCCATACGTCCAACGACAACCCGTACAGCGAAGCCCAGTTCAAGACGCTCAAGTACCACCCCCGCTTCCCGCCACGCTTCGGCTCGCTCCAGGACGCCCGCGCCTTCTGCCGGGCGTTCTTCCGCTGGTACAACGAGGAGCACCGCCACGCCGGGATCGGCCTGCTCAGCCCGGCGATGGTGCACTTCGGCCGGGCGTCCGACGTCCAGGCCGCCCGGGCCGTCACCCTCGCCCGCGCCTTTGCCGCGCATCCGGAGCGCTTCGTGCGGAGGCCACCGCGGCCGCCCGAGCTGCCCACCGCGGTCTGGATCAACCCGCCAGCGAAGGAGGTGCCACCTCAGTAGTTCCCTGAGCGAGGTGTCTCACCCGGCTTGACAGGTTCCGAAGTCGTCGTTCGCCGTTGCTTGCAAGTCTTCCGAGGAGCTACGGCCCGCGCCTTTGGAGGTTGGCCGACTCCGGCCCAACTCGCGCCTGCACAGGCACTGATCGTGGTGCAGCGTCACGCGACGTGATGCGGGTTCAGCATGCGCCAACCGGGGTGTCAGTGACGGAGCGAGAGGGCAGTCTCCATGGGTGGCGTTTCGATGCGTGTGGGTGGCGTCTCGTCCCAGCGTGCGGCAGTCACCGTTGCGCGCGCCGTCGTCGCGACCCAGCTCGCGATCTCCGCGCGTCGCGCCGCACCCAGCTTGGCGAGGACGTGCTCCACGTGCGCGCTCACGGTCCGCGGGGCGACGGACAGCTCGGCCGCGATCTCCGCGTTGGTGAGACCAGTGGCGATCAGCCGAGCGACCTCGAACTCGCGCGCGGTGAGCGGGTGCCAGGCCGTCGCTTCGGCGTCATGCCGGCGGTTGAGGCGGCTGAGCTCCTCCACGCGCACCAGGAGTGGCCGGCTCCGCAATCGCTCGGCGACCGAGCGGACGTCCGAGATCAGGCTCGCGGCGTCGACGTAGCCGCCCGAGCGCATCCGGCACCCGGCGAGGTCCAGACGGGCCCACTGCGACTCCCAGGTGCGGGGCCGGGCGTCCCACCCGGTCACGGCCCGCTCCAGCAACTCTCGAGCCGTGCCGGTGGACCCCGCGGCAAGGCTGACGAGGCCCGCAGCATGGTCGACGGCCGGCGAGCCAGCCCACCCTGAGCAACCGAGGAACTCGGTCACCCCGGCCAGCCAGCGTTCGGCGTCGGCCGGACGGCCGGCGGCCAGGCGGGCCCGGGTGCCCGTGACCGCAAACGGCGCGAAGCGCCCCCGTTCACCAGTGCGCCGCGCGAGCTCCAGCGCTCGCTCGCTGCGTGCGATCGCGTCGTCGGGGTCACCCACGAGGAGCGACAGCTCGGCCAGGCCCCACGTGGCGGCGAGCACGAGGTCGGGGGCGCCAGACGCCTCGCCGAACACCTCGGCCGCCCGCAGGTGCATGGTCGCGAGTTCGACCTCCCCCCGACCGAGCGCGACATAGCCCAGGGGCCAGCGGGCCATGCCGGCGGCGCGCGCGCACCCCCGGTCGGCGAGGGCATGCTCCCCGCGGGCGACGGCCTCATCCCAGCGCCCGTCCGCCCAGGCCACCAGCGCCCCCGTGGCGGCCATGACGTGGGCGCAGTGGGACTGTTCGACCGCGTCGGCGTAGCGCAACCCATCGTCGATCCAGCCCGCGGCGCGGCGGTACTCCATGACCCGTGCGGCCATGACCGCGGCGTACCGGTAGGCGGTGACGCCGGTGTCCTCGAAGCCGCGTGCGCGCAACTCGTGTGCCGCAGCGGCCATCCGCTCGAGCCCCTCGGACACGTGTCCCTCGATCACCTCCAGCATGCCCTGGAGCAAGGACGCCTCAAAGAGGGCGGCCTCGTCGCCTGCCTCCTGCGCGGCCTGGCGACCGGAGTCGATCGCGGCGCGCCCGCCCTCGAGGTCGAGTCCCTCTAGTGATTCGTACGCGAGCGCCAGGGACAGCTCACAGCGAATCTGGCTGGCGCGTTGGCCGGGCGGGAGGACGTCCACTTCGGCTTGAGCCGACCGGATCGCGTCCAGCCGAGCTTCCAGCGGGCGTGCGCGGCGGCGTGCCATGATGGCGAGCCACGTGAGCTGATCTGCGGCGCCGGCCGGGTCGCCGGCCAGGAGGTAGCGCTCGCGCGCCTCCCCTGCCGCCCATTCGCAGGTGTCGATCTCCTCGATCGCGGCCGCCTCGCTGGCGAAGGCCTCCAGGATCGCCGCCTGCTCGGCCGGCACGAGGTCGGCGGGCATATGGTCGACGGCGCGGCGGTACAGCTCGAACGCCTCGCGATGCGACGACAGTCGAGCGGCGGTCCGGGCACCCTGAAGGGCCGACCGGAATGCCTCCAACGACATCCCTGCGCGCTCGTAGTGGAGGGAGGCGTGGATCTCCGACGCCCCCTCGAGCGCCTGTCCGAACTCACCGGCGCGAGCGTGCAGCTGGCGGCGCTGGCCGTCGGGCAGGCTGCGGTAGACGGCGTCGCGCAGCAGCTGATGGCGGTAGTCGTACAGCCCACGCAGCCCGGGGGGCTCGAGCACGTGCTGCTCAACGAGCTCGCGCAGCGGCGCGTCGAGAGCATCGGCGGGCACGTCCATGATGCCGGCAAGGACGCTCGGAACGAAGCACCGCCCGATGACCGCGCCGGCGCGGGCGACGGCTTGCGCTTCGGGCGAGAGCCGGGCGATGCGCTGGAGAATGGCATCTTCGAGGGTATCCGGCACCGCCGCGTCGCGGATCGCGCGGCCGTCGATTCGCTCGGCCTCCGCGATCGCCCCGAGCAGCTCCTCGATGTGGAGCGGGATCCCGTCGGTGCGCTCGTAGACCGCGTCGACGACATCGCGCGGCGCCGGCAGGCCGGTGCCCAGGATGAGTGTCGTCATGAGCGCCGTCTGGTCGCGCGTCAGCGGGGCGAGTCTCGCCTCCTCGGCGATGCGCTGCGTGAGGAGCCGTGCCCGCCACTCGCGCAGGAGGGCGTCCGGCGCGAGCTCATCACGTCGATAGGCACCGACGATCAGCAGCGGTCGATCGCGGGTCGCCCGAGCGAGTTCAGTGAGGATCTCGAGGGTCAGGTTGTCCGCCCACTGCAGGTCGTCGAAGACGAGCACCGTCGGGCCATCGAGCGAACCGACAATGAGATCAACGGCGGCGAGGACGAGCACCCGATGCCTCGGCTGCGCGGCGGCCACGGGCGCGTCGGCCAGCGCGAGAAGCTGTCGGCCGAGGTCCGCCCAGGGCTCCAGACGCGTCATCGAGCGCGCCATGTCGAGCAGCGACGCCGCGGGCACATCGCGGTCCTGCGGCGCGAGGAACCCGCCCGCCGTCCGGAAGTCGATGGCGCGCGCCTTTGTCTCGACGGCGTCCATGAACCGGGACTTGCCGATGCCGGCTTCGCCGGCCAGCAGCAGGAACTGCCCTCGACCCGCTGTCACCTCCGCGAGGCGGCGGTCGGCGAGGTCGAGCAGGTCGTCGCGGCCGATCAGGATCGGCGAGAGGCGCGGTCCCAAGCGTGTCATGTGACCCAGTCTACGCGACAGGCCGAGGGGGGCATCGGTCGAATGACCGATGCCGCCACGTGATTCTGCCCCGAACTGCCACGCGGCATCGGTCGGCAGTGCACGGCCGCATGGGCTGGACGCTCGATGACGGGCGGCCGTGACAGCGCCAGCCTGTGATCAGCAAGCGACCCGCACAGGAGAAGGTGATGAGCAAGTTCATGGACGTGCACTCGGGGTTCGTGGGTGTCACGGCACAGCAGCTCAAGGAGGCCCACGGGCGCGACCTTGCGATCGAGGCGGACGAGGGCGTGCATTTCGAGCGCGCCTGGCTCGATCCCGAGCGGGGCAAGGTGTTCTGCCTCGCCAGCGGACCGAGCCGCGAGGCGGTCCTGCGCATCCACGAGCGCGCCGGCCACCCCACGAGTGAGATCTACGAGCTCCTCGTGGAGGTGGCGTGACGATCGCGCACGGACACCGGTCGGACCGAGACCGCCTCGGACGGCCCGGCGACCGGAAACCCCGAACAGAGCTCGGCACAGCGCTGGAGCGGACGCCGCCGCAGGCACGCGTCGCTCCCCAACGACAAGGAGAACCAAGTTGACCGCAGGACAGATCGCAACACCATATCGGCAGGTCCGCATCTCGCTGCTCGTCGCAGCCTTGGCAGTCACGTTTGGCGTGGGACTGCTCACGGGCCTGGTGGCCCAGCGCACCGTCGGTCTGGGTGCCCAGGCCGCGGCGAACCCGGGGGGCGTCGCGGTCGCGGCAGGCAGCGGCACCTATGCCGACGCGCTCGCCCTCCATTTCGCGAAGCGCGACCTCCAGGCCGCGGCCAACGCCGCGGCCGTCCCACCAAGCGACGTTCGTGGCGGCGGCGGCCGCCGATCCCGTCGTTCGGTCAGTCATCACAGCGAACGGACAGGACATCCAGCTCGGGACTCGGTTTGGCTCAGCTGCGCTTCCCGTGGCGGCCGGTCCGGTCGTCGTTCGGTCGGCCATCTCGGCGGACGGACAGGACATCCAGCTGGGCGCCCTCGTGAGCACCGCAGCCGGACAGAACATCCAGCCGGCGACTCGCTACGGCGGGCCGTAGGATCGACGCCGGCAGACCCCGTCTCGACCGCTGACCCTCCCGGAGCCAGCAGCTCCCGGAGGGTCGGTCTTCGTCTGGCCCTCCAACGGTTGCCAGGCACGGCCTCGTCGACAACGAGCTGCCGCTAGTCTTCCGATCGAGGTGGCGACGTCACCCGAGAACCGCCAGGACAGGTCTCTCTTGGTTGACCGGATGGCAGGCGCTCGTTCACCGGGAGTGACAACTTGCCCGGACCATCCGCGGACGGTCGGCTGTGCGTGCTTCGCCCCACCCACAACGACCGGGTTTCGGCCCGAAACAAGGCTTACCGTCCAGACCGTCAGAGGGCGAGAAGCTGGGTGAAGTCGACCTCGGGCAAGATCTCGATCTCTTGCCCGCGTTGCCGTAGGTCGCGAGCCTTGCGAGCCTTCGCCGAGAGCGCTTCGTCCGGGCGTAGCTCGCGGCATCTTGGTAGCCGATGACGAGCACGTTCGTGTGCTTGGTCACGCCAGGAGCTGGCCGGCCGCCGACCTCTGCGACCCGGTCCCAGGCCATCCCCCGCGTCATCGAGCTAAGAGCCCCCGTGAACACGACCTCCCGGCCGTAGAACGGGTGATCCGGGTTGGCATTCGGGTTGGCGACGGAACGTCGCCGCGCGCCGACGCCGTGCGATGGCAGCCGCTCCAGATCTCCGCGCTCATCGACCCGAGCCGCGTGTGGGTCGCCGTGGCGATCTCCTCGAGGGTCGACGCGCCGTGATGCTGTGCGATCGCCAAGAGGAACGGAGGCTGCGGCTCGCGCGTCCGCGCGGGGTCATGGTGATGGTCGAGCGAGACGCCAGCGGCCTCGACGACCCATGGGAGCGAGTAGGACAGGAGGTCCCACGTGACGCGCGAGAGCACGAGCGTGCAGGCGTAGGACGCCGCGGGCCAAGGAAGGTCGCTCACGTCGCAGGCATCGCGGATGACGCCCATGTCGAAGGCCGCGTTATGGGCGACGAGCGGTAGACCGTCGGCGAACCCGAGGATCTCCGGCAACCGGGCAGCGAACCGGGGCTCGTCGCGCACCATCGCGGGCGTGATGCCGTGGATCCCGATGTTGAACGGGTCGAAGTCGTCGTAGCCCTCGGGCGGCCGCATCAGGAAGCGACGGCTGTCGACAAGCTCGCCGTCCACGACCTTGATAAGACCGACCGCGCAGGGGCTTCCCCGGTACGAGTTCGCGGTCTCGAAGTCGATCGCGCAGAAGCTCAGCGACATGCTCGGCTCGCTTTCTGGGCGCTTCGTCCACGCGCTAGCATGCGCCCATGGGAACCTCGCCCGCAGGGCTGCGCGGCGACCGCGTCACCTCCGGCGCATGGTGTGAGTGCCCCGACGGGCCGATCTACTCCAGTGGGCCGGCGACGTTCCTCGACCACCCTGATGGCTGCGAGTTCCCGATGGGGGTTTGCACCGTCCGGGCTCATCGGGTCACTGTCCACACAGCCTGTGGGCGCCCACTCGCGATCCGGTTCTGTGGCTGCCCGCCCTCCGGCTACACGTTTGATCCCGAACGGGGGTGGTGGGTCCACTACCCCTGTGGGTGGCCGACACGCGCGTGGTACGAGGGCGCTGGCCGGCCTGCCCCGGATCACCTGCTCGGGCTACGCCCGGTAACACTCCACGAGTATGTCAGCGTGCCGCGCGGGCCGAAGTCGAAGAAGGATCCGCTCACGCCCGAGCAGCGTCGGCTAGACAGCGCGCAGATCGGGCAGTGGGTGCGGGACTGACGTGTCGTTCCTGCGTCGGCTGCTCGGCGGATCGTCCCAACCTCAGCCTGCGGTCTCGATCACCCTCTCGGTACCCACGCACTACGACGATGCGGATCAGCTCGCCGTCGTGACAGTCGCTGGTGTTCACGATCCGGCGGCTGTCTACCAGAACTTCCAACGTGAGGCTCAAGACTGGTCGTCCGGGATACGCCTGGAAGATCCCGAGACCGGCCAGTGGATGCGCGAAATCCACGAGTTCCCAGACGACTTTCGGACTGCAGGAGCGAAGTCCATCGCGGTCGCCGGCATCAGCCACCATCCCGACGCCTCACGTGGCGATTTCGCCTTTGGACACCTGGTTCGTCTCGTCCCGGAGCCGTCGAACCCCTACGACCGCAACGCCATCGCCGTACGCAGCGCGGATGGCCGCTATCACGCGGGCTATGTGCCCGCCGAAGATCTCGAGGAGGTCCGGGCTGCCCAGCCCGCGCCCACGGTTGGCCTGGTGGCCTGGGAGAACTTCACGTGGCGGCCGCGTGTGCGCATCGGTCTACGCCTCCTGATCGGGCCGAGTGTCAGCCTGCACCTGGTCCCTGCTAACCAGAGGGCACAGGAAGCAGCTCGGCGGGAGACCGTCTTTGCCGCTGGGAAAGAAGCACAGCGCCAACGGTACGAACAGGAACGCGCAGAACGGGAGGCCCGAGAGCGCCTTGTCGCTCAATGGCGATCGGAAGGCCGGTGCATCAACTGCGGAGCCACGATCGAACCTCGCGGGCGCTTCGTGCACTGCGCATCGTGCCGGCAGGCACAGCGGGAGTCCACGAGTTCCTAAATCGGCCGGCCGGCACGCGAGGCGGCCAGGCCGGGTCGGGTGCCATTCCCCCAGACCCTTGCGCGCAACGGGCATGTCTGTCCCCAGTCCTGATCGGGAAGGACCTCCTTTCGGGGCGGGCTTGTCAGCGGTGTCGGGCGTTGTGCCAACCGCCCACAGGTCCCGCTCGATCCGCCGCCGGGACTTCAAGCAGAAACGCTAACCCGTCTGGTCCGCGCGCTGCCACCAGACCACGGTGACGACAAGTCCCAGGAGCGCGGTCAGCGCAACAACCGCGACGCTCGCCCCGGTGGCCGCCTCGCTCGCCGGCCCGGCTGCCCCAACGACGAGCGCCGGCACTGCCCAGGGGAACCAGGCAGCCCACCCCAGGACACCCAGCACTTGGGCTAGCGCCATGGTGAGCACCGCCCAGCCAAGCGGCGGGAGGTAGCCGCGCCCGACGCCGGCCACGAAGGCCGTTGTCGTCTGCAGCGCGATGATCATGCCAGCGGCGACCGCCATGGCGCCGAGAGTGCTGATTACCAGGCTCGCGGACCAGCCCGGCAGTCCGACGAGCGCGCCGACGCCCAGGCCGAGCACCACGATCCAGATCGAGATCGCGCCACACCAGACCCCGAGGACGAGCAGCTTCGCGACGACGATCGCCCAGCGTGGCGTGGGGATGGCCAGGAGGCCGCGGACGGTGCGATCGGCGAACTCCCGCCCGAAGAGCCACGCTGTGAGGAACGCGAAGAGCACGAACCCACCGACCCCGATCGCCTCGGCCAACAGGTGCAGGAAGCTCGGCCAGTCGGCGGTGCCAGCCGTGAGCTCCGCCTTGGCGCCCAGGAGCCCGAGCTGGCGAGCTCGCTCGGGGTTCTTTAGGATCACCATGAAGAGCCCGCCCACTAGCGGCGCCAGTGAGAAGCCGGCGGCGATGACCCAGGGCACCTTGGAGCGGCGCGACTTCGAACTCGGTCCAGATCGCGGCCCCGAGCGCGCTCATGCGACGGCCCGATCCGCTGCCGTGATGAGGCGGATGAAGTGATCCTCGAGCGTCTCGTGGACCACCGCGAGGCGCATTGGTGGTGCCCCTGCGGCGGCCAGGAGGCTCGCGATCTCGTCTGGAGCCTCGGTCGCGCGCGGCTCGCGCAGCTCGAGGACGGTCACCCCATCGTCCCGCGCTTGACGCCCCGGGGCGAAGCCGCCCGCCAGGAGCGCCGCCTGGGCAGCGTCCGGGTCGCGCGCCGCCACCTCGAGGCGCGGATCGCGATGGCGCTCGAGAGCGCGCACTGTCGAGCTCCTCGATGAGCCGTCCGCGATGGACGACCCCGATGCGGGTCGCCAACCGGTCCACCTCGGCGAGGATGTGGCTCGACATGAAGACGGTCACTCCGTGCTCCGCCGCGAGCGCGCGCAGCAGCTCGCGGATCTCGATCACGCCGGCCGGGTCGAGACCATTGGCGGGCTCGTCAAGGACGAGCAGGGCGGGCTCGTGGAGCAGCGCACGGGCGAGGGCGAGGCGCTGCAGGTTCCCCAGCGAGAGCGTGCCGGCCCGCCGGTCCGCGTCGGCCCCGAGGGCGAGGCGCTCGATCATCCGCCCGACCACGCTCCGGTCCGGCACCCCCTGCAGACGGCGGGCGACCTCCAGGTTCTCGCGCACGGTGAGGTCGGGATAGGCGGTGGCGGTCTCGACCAGGTGACCGACCCGGCGCCACGGCCCGCTCGCCCCCGCCCGTACCCGCTCGCCAAAGAGCTCGGCGTACCCGGCGGTGGGCGAGATCATGCCGAGCAGCATGCGGATAGTGGTTGACTTGCCGGCGCCGTTGAGCCCCAGGAAGGCATAGATCTCGCCCTGCGCCACGCGCAGCTCGACGCGATCGACGGCCAGCACGCCGGGATAGCGCTTCGAGAGACCGCTCGTGGCGACCGCGAGCGCACTCACAGTGGCAGGCCGGCTTCGAGCAGCGCGAAGGCGCGATCAGTCAGCGCCGCATAGCCGCCGGTCGCTTCCTCGGGCCTGGACTGCAGCACGGTGGTGATCGTGCCGGCCAGCGCGCCGACGAGGATGCGCAGGCTGAAGGGGTCAGGCCGGCGTCCGGTGCGCGCCAACTCCGCGTCGGAAAAGAGTCCCTCCACCTGGCTCGTGTCGTCGAGCACCGCCGCGCGCAGCTCGGGGATCGCGAGGATCGGCGCGCGCCGTTCCCATTGCTCGGCGATCACCTGGGGAGGCACCGCACCGAGCATGGCGCGCGCCGCCTGCCGCAAGGCCGAGATCGGGCTGAGCTCGGCGGGCTGCTCCCGATACGCTGCGAAGAGGAGCGGGTCGAACATGTCATAGCGCAGGATGTCGGCCTTCGTCGGAAAGTAGCGGAAGAGCGTGCTCGGGACACCTCGGCGGCCTCGGCGATCTGCACAACGGTGGTCTCCTCGTAGCCCTGCGCGCTGAACAGCCGGAGCGCCTGTTCCTGGATCAGCGCCCGGGCTTTGGCCTTCTTGCGCTCGCGCAGGCCAGGCTTCGGCTGAGCCATCTCACGCAGCGCGTTCATGTGCGGCGCCGTCGGAGATCGCTGGCCGTTCATCGTGGCATCTTGCCTGTACTAGAGTGTCTACTCCTATCTGGCAGTAGACTACCACTCGATGCCACAAGGAGACGGGCCATTCGGCCCGCATCTCGGTCGAACTCACGAAGACCGTCGGCGCGGCATCTGGGACGCGTGCACCGTCGACGAGCCGCTCAGGAGAGTTCGGTGAAGTGCGCCGGAGGGACCACCTTCTGGGACAGGGGCCGGAGCCGTGCCGGCTGAGCACGAGAACGTCGCCCCGGTCGAGCTTCTCTTTCGGGACACCTCGGCCGACCCGCCGGAGGAGCGCGACTGCCCTCAACCAGCGCCCTGATCCGAGCCCCCTTAGCGCGATCTCCCGAACAGCCGTCGGCGGGGCTGCCCAGTCTCGCTCTGTGTGGGCGCCACGCTTGACGCGTCGGCCGGCGGCCCGGCGTCGGGACTGATCTCCCCCGCAATGACGCGACCGCGCCGCGTCAACCGATACCGGCCTCGTTCGGGACTCCAGACATAGTCGACACTGATGAGGTGGCGGAGACCGTAGCGGCACACGCGCTCAGTCAGCCCGGTGGCGGCCGCGAGGTCGAGCGTCGAGCGGTCGCCGCCAAGCAGCGCGGTGAGGATCGCTTCATCCCGTGTCATCGCGCAGAGTCTATCGCGGTGGAACCGCGGTACCGGAACCCACCGGAAGCCGCCGGAGCCGGCCGTTCGCTGGTGGTGTGCGGTGGCCATCCTTGCCGCCACCAGTGACCGCCGGCTGTCGCCCGCTACCGGAACCCACCGAAAGCCGCCGGAACCGGCCGGCGGCCACGCTACCTGGACGCAGCTGCCCAATGTGGTCTATATATGTCACACGGTCCAGCCCGTTCGACTCCTATCCCATTGCGGGTTAGTGCGGTTCCCATCGGGTGCCGGGCGGGTGGGTCCCTTGCCGTCGGCGCCCTACCGCCGGGCGCCGCGGTCCCCGCATGGGCGACCCTGGGTCCGTCAGAGGTCGGAAGTGAGGCGGTAAGCTCGTGACCAGCGCCCTCGGTCAGGTCTGGCTCCACTGCGGGTTCACGGCTCCCGCCGGGAACCGGACCGTCCGCCGCTGTCGCCGGCTGGCACCCTTGCATCTGAGACCCCGTCGTGGTTCACTCGGCGCAGTCGGGCGGCGGGCTGGTACGGGGAGCAAGTCGGGCGGGTCTCCAAACCTCGCCGAGAGCGTGGTTCTTGGTGTTCAGGAGCACGACTCGCAGCTCCTCCCGCTCCAGGCGCCCCATCTGCATGACGAGGCGATCGGCGACGTCGCGCGGCGTTCGCACCGTGAAGCGCCCGGTAGGCCAGTCGGCCAGGAGGCGGCGTCCGAGTTCGAAGGCGGCGACGAGCTGGCCGGCCCGCGCGGTCCCGATGCCGGGCAGCATCTCGAGCTCGACCGAACCCGCCGTGGCCAGCCCGGCGAGCCCGCCGTGCGTGGCAAGCGCCACCGACGCCATCTCGACGGCGCTGCGACCCGCCGCGCCGCTTCCCCAGATGAGAGCGACGAGTTCTGCGTTGGTCAGCCCGGCCACCCCGCGCGCGGCAAGGCGCTCGCGCGGCCGCTCCTCCGGTGGCAGCTCCCTCAGGAGTCGGGGCCGCACGATCTCCCGGCAACCCGGGCGCGCCGCCACATCCCGTGGGGTCAGGGGCCCAAGGTCGGGCCGCGCCGGCGGTGGAGTGGTACCCGGCTCGCACGGCGACCTCATGCCACTCACCTCCGGTTCAGCTGGCGGAGGGCCGAGCGTGCGAACGGGCTGGCGCCCCCGGGCCCGAACGACGGAGCCCGCCGATTCCTCCGCCGTCCGAACCCGGGAGCTGCCGCGATCGTAGGACCCGGCACTCACCGACGGCTTCGCTGCGCCTTGCCGCCGGTTTGCCCTGCGCCGTTGTTCTCGCTGGCCGCGCCTTGCCGCCGGTTTGCCGCGCCGGTGTTCTCGGGGTGCGTCCTGGTGGCGGGCGCCGTCTGAGATCGACCCCCGCGGCCACGGTGGTCAGAGGCGGATGGTCCCCGACCCGACCAGCAGCGCGACGGCGATCGCGTTGAACGTCATGTGGCCGGCAAGAGACGCCACGATCCCGCGCTGCGAGAAGAGCCAGCCCAGGACGTAGCCAACCGGCACGATCACGACGAACTGGAGGACCGCGGTGCGGAGGCCGTCGCCGGCGTTCGTCGCCGTCACGTTGAGGATGTGCGCGGCGGCGAAGAAGAGGGTCGACCGCAGGAGCGCGCTTCGGAGCCCCAGGTCGCGCCACCAGGCGGTGAGCGATAGACCACGGAAGAACGACTCCTCTCCGATGGGAGCGACGACCACGGCGGCGACCACCGTTGCCAGCGCATCCGGCAGCGTGCGGGGAGCGGGCAGCGCGCTCGGAAGCTGGGCGCCGAGCAGCGCGGCCAGCGCGCCGCCCAGCAGGATCGTCACGAGATACGTGGGAACGATCATGGCGACCCCGCTCATGACGTCGCCGGTCAACCGGGCCACCGACTCCCGCCAGCGAACGGGCCATCCCATCGACTCCCACGGGAGGACGCCGGTCCGCACCACGAACAACCAGACGGCCCCGACGTAGGCAGCCGTCGTCACGACCTCGTCCACGAGGGCCCCCACCGACTGCGACTCGGGCGCGATCAGCCCCACGGCACTCAGGAGCCCCACGACGAGCGTGACGCCAAACAGCACGAACCCGAAGAGGATGAGCGGCGACGGACCGCGGTAGCGGTCCGCGTGGCGCCGCCCCCGGGAGAGCACCTGGTATCCCGCTGCGCTCGCGCAGGACAGGGTCAGGGCGAGGCATGCCGCGAACAGCAGGGCGATGGCGGCGCCACCGACGGCGCCGGAGCCCGCAGCGCTCGAGGCCGCCCCGCCGGCGACGACGAACAGGCCGATCCCGGCGAGCCCCAGCAGCCAGGCCACGACGTACAGGCCGGGCGCCGGGCGGCCCTCCAGGCTGAAGGTCCCGGACCCCGGCGGGCCCCCTCGTCGCGCGCCTTCCCACGCTCCCGGCGTGGCTGGCGCGCCGGGCCCGGCGTCGGGTTCGTCGTGAGGGACGCCGTCGCCTCCCGCCACGTCGCCTGGGTCGTCCGGGCCGTGCTCTCGGGGCCCGCCCGCGGAGAAGGGGTGCGGTCCCCGCGCGGGGCCGGCGCTCACCGAAGCTGGGTGCCGCCGCCCCGCTGGTCCACCCGTAGCGCCTCGAGCGAGCCCCCGGCGATCACGGGCTGCGTGGCATCGGCGCTGGGGGCCACGGGAGCCGCACCCTGGAGCCTGCGGCGACCGGAGGCAGAAGGTCGTGACGGGACCGTCACGGACCGGGCCTCGAGGTCCGCCCCGCACCAGGCGCAGGCGCTCCAGTCGAGTTCCACGCTGCGGCTGCAGGAGGGGCAGGCGCGCCGCAGCTGGTTGCGACACGTGGGGCACACCAGCCAGTCGGACGCGACGCGGCGGTCGCA
This sequence comes from uncultured Chloroflexia bacterium, assembly GCA_963759135.1. Classification (GTDB taxonomy): domain Bacteria; phylum Chloroflexota; class Limnocylindria; order Limnocylindrales; family CSP1-4; genus JAJYNJ01. The sequence continues at coordinate 21,520 of CAVWXU010000008.1, forward strand.
GATTGCGCAGTGCGGCTGCGTCTCGATCTCGCGAAGCATCGCCTCCTCGGCGATGGCGCGCTCGTTCGACTCCGCCACCGTCTCACCCGGCCGGATCAGCCGGTACAGCAGGATGCCGAGCGGAAACAGGATCGGCGTGAAGAGGACGATGACGACCGCAGCCAGGTACGGCGCGATCGGGTTCGACGTGCGCGCCCGGAGGTCGCGGTACGCCCAGTAGGCGCAGGCGAGCCAGAGCAGCACGACGTAGACGGCGATCCCGCGGCCGACGAACTGCACGTTCGAGTCGGTGAGGAACGTGTTGAGCGCGTCCCCGAGCGGCGAGAGGATCTGGTCCATCTGCCTGGCTGGCGCCTCCTGGGAACCGTCGACGTCGCCCGAGTGTAGCAGAGGCCTCCCGGCGCGCCGGCTACGGCACCGTCGCGAAACTCCACAGGACGGTGCGGATCGAGGACCCCAGCCCGGCGACCAGGACAGCCGCGGCCCAGGCCGCCACGAAGATCACCGTGACTGCGAAGAGCACCGCCGGTCCGGGCTGATCCCGGGCCATGGTCGCCGTGTATGCGTCGCGAGCGCCGGGCCAGGCGAGCTCGATGGCGGCCAGGCCTGGCAGGAGCGAGACGAGCGTGACGACCCACGCGGAGATCCATGTCGCCACGATCCGCATCAGGCGACGGAGGGCGCGCCGTGGACGGAGGATCGCGGGGGACGGCCCCACCCCGAACGCGCGGCGCAGCACCCGCCGCGAGACGAGCGCATTGACGACGTCGGCCAGCAGGAGGCACGCCGCGAGCGCCATCACCGATTGCGATGCGCCGCCGAGCACGCGGACGACGTATGGGACGTCGAGCGACGAGGGCAGCAGGTACTCCTGCTCGCCCACTGCGATCAGCCGGCTGGCCGCCACGGCCGCCGCGACGGCCGCCGGCAGCAGCGCAAGAAGCTCGACCGCGACGAGCTTCCCGACGAGGGGGGCGGTTACCGCCGCCGGCGATTCGTCCGTGCCGGGATCTGCGGCACTCCCCGCGAGCGGCCCGACGCGCTGCCAGCAGACTGCGTCCGCGACAGCACCGAGCACCAGCGCCGCGACGGCCGCGACAACGAGCGCGGCTCCGGCCACCACGAGCTGCGGCACGAACGCGGCGGCGACGCCGCTCGTGGTCACGGAGAGCGGCGGGACCAGGAGCGTCACCCCGACCGGCGTGGGCAGCGACAACACCGGGACGGCAAGCACCAGGATTCCACCCCGGGCGAGGAACCCGGCCGCCGCTACCAGCCAGGTCGACGGCGACGCCGCGACGTCCCGGACGGCTGCTCTCACGACGGGCTTCCGGCGGCAATCAGCGAGCGACGGAACGCCCGGAGCGCGGCCTCCGCCAACTCTGTCGGCTGCGCGGTCGCGACGCGCATCGGCTCCCAGCGGACGGCCATGCGAAGGACGAGGGGCTGCCGCCAGGGACGCCGCTCGTCGACGGACGACGGGAGCGCGAGCCGGATCTGCTGGCGGCCGTTCTCCTCCATGACCAGGCCCGACAGCGCGCCGGCAAGCGACGGGCCGAGCACGAACAGGGGCGGCGCCGGGGGCGGCCCGGATCTCGGCGCGAACTCCTCGGCCTCGAGGACGCCGGCGTCGTCTCGAACGTACAGCACCGCGAGCCACCATCCATCTTCGGTGGTGGACGGCCGGGTCATCCCCACGCGGGCGGTCGGCCCGTGCTGGCCGGGCGGCCCAGGCAGGGGGACCTCCTCTTCGTCCAGGAAGGACGGGCCGGGCACGGGGGACCGGGAGCGCACGGGGACGAGGATAGCGAGGGCGGCGTTCGCGAGCAGCCGGGCCGTTCCGTCGGTCCGGCCCCGGGGTGCGCTCGGCCCGGATCGCGCTCGGCTCCGGGGGAGTCCTCAACCCGCTCCGCGCTCGGCTCCCAGGGTGCACCCGGCCCGGGTCGCCCGGCTCCGCCGGCGCGATCGGCCGGGGTGGCGCTCGGTCCCGGGAGGCTCAGCTCTTCGGCCCGGCGTCCGGCCCGGCGGTGTCCGCTGGTGCCGCCGCGTCGGCTGCATCGGGAGCGGCCGCGGCAGCGCCCTGCGCGCCCGCATCGGTCGCGGCCGTCGCAGCGTCGGCCGCTCCCTCGCCGGCGGTGTCGTCGCCCGAGCGGCCCTGGGCGGCGAGCGAGGCCGCCAGGCCCGGCACCAGCGCCTCGAGCTCAAGCTCGAGCATGGCGCGCCGGACCGACGGGTCGGGCGGCTCCAGCTCGGGTCGATCGCCAGGAGCCGCGATCGCGTCGGTGACCGGCGGCGTGACCAGCGCCAGGATGTCGGGGCTGATGTCGCCGACGGTGCGCCGCGCGACGGCTGGCGCAACGGTCAGGCCCGGGATGTCCGGCAGCTCGGCGACGGGCTGGAGGGCGGCTCCGCAGGTCGGACACGTGGCGAGATCAGGCTCGGGAAGCGCGGCGCCGCACCACGGACAGCCCCCCGGCTGCCGAACGGCGGCGGAGAACCCGAGCGCCTCGTCGTCGAGGCCCGGCGCGAACGTCCGGGCGGGCAGCGGGTCGCCGGCCACGTCGAAGTCGGGCCCGACCGGACCCGGGGCGTCGGGTGAATCGCTGGGAGGGATCGAACTGGTGGGATCGGAGGGTTCGATCGGCGCGTGCTCGTCCACGGTCACTCCCACTCGATAGTCGCTGGAGGCTTGCTGCTGATGTCGTAGACCACTCGGTTCACGCCGGGCACCTCGTTCACGATACGGGAGCTGATCTTCGCCAGGACGTCGTAGGGCAGCTTCGCCCAGTCGGCCGTCATGCCGTCGTCACTGGTCACGGCGCGGATCGCGACCACGTTGGCGTAGGTACGGCCGTCGCCCATGACCCCGACGCTCCTGACCGGCGTGAGGATCGCGAAGCTCTGCCAGACGGCCCGGTAGAGCCCGGCGGCCTTGATCTCGTCGATGACGATCCAGTCGGCCTCGCGAAGCGTGTCCAGCCGTTCCGCCGTGACTTCGCCGACAATGCGGATCGCCAGGCCGGGGCCGGGGAACGGCTGCCGCTGGACCATCGCCTCCGGCAGCCCAAGGGCGAGCCCGACCGTGCGCACTTCGTCCTTGAAGAGGTATCGCAGAGGTTCGATCAGCCGGAACCGCAGGTCGGGCGGCAACCCGCCCACGTTGTGGTGCGTCTTGATCTTCTGCGCGGCTTTCGTCTCGGGCGCCGTCGACTCGATGACATCCGGGTAAAGCGTCCCCTGCGTCAGGAAGTCGATCCGGCCGAGCTTTTCGGCCTCCTGCTCGAAGACACGGATGAACTCGTCGCCGATGATCCGCCGCTTCTCCTCCGGGTCCATGACGCCGGCGAGCCTGGCGACAAACCGCTCGCGGGCGTCCACCATCACCAGGCGCATGCCCAGATTCCGCTCGAACGTGGCCCGGAGCAGCTCCGATTCCTTCTTCCGCATGAGCCCGTGATCGACGTAGATGCAGGTCAGGCGGTCGCCGACGGCACGGTGGACGAGCGTGGCCGCGACGGCCGAGTCGACCCCGCCCGACAGCGCGCAGATGACCCGCCCGTCCGACCCCGTCGCACGGGCGTGCGCGTCCACCCGCGAGCGGATCTCCGACACGGTCGACTCGATGAAGCTGGCCGACGTCCACGTGGGCCGTGCGCCCGCAATGTCCACGACGAAGTTGCGCAGCATCTCCCGGCCGGCCGGCGTGTGGACGACTTCCGGGTGGAACTGGATGCCGTAGAACCGGCGGACGGGGTCCGCCATGCCGGCGACGGGCGTCGACTCCGTCTGGGCGGTGGGCAGGAAACCCTCCGGCACGCGCGCGATCGAGTCGCCGTGGCTCATCCACACCGGCTGTTGACGCGGGGTCCCGGCGAAGAGGCGGGCGTGCTCGCCGGCGCCGTCCGGTTCCACGACCTGGATGGTGGCGGGACCGTACTCGCGCCGGGTGGCGGCGAGCACCTCTCCGCCAAGGGCCTGCGCCATGAGCTGGAGGCCGTAGCAGATGCCGAGCGTGGGCACGTCGCCGGCCCACAGCCCCGGATCCGGGTGCGGCGCGTGCTCTTCGTAGACGCTGCTCGGACCACCCGAGAGGACGATGGCCTTGGGGTTGCGAGCGAGAATCTGCGGCCACGGCGTGTCGAAGGGGAGCAGCTCGGAGTACACGTTCAGCTCACGAATGCGCCGCGCGATCAGCTGCGCGTACTGGCTGCCGAAATCGAGCACCACCACGGTGTCGGGGTGCGAGCCGCTCGAACCGCCGCCCGGGACGGGTCCTCCGGGGCGGTCGGCCGGCGACCGTTCCGGAGACGGCACGCGGAGCGCGGTCTCGAGGTAGGCCTCGACCTCGGCGTCGTCCGGAGCAAGCACCCGGTGCCCGGCGTTCGCAGGCTCGCCGTAGACGGTCCTGCCCTTCTCGGGCCGGAGCGGACGCTCGTGGTCGGCGTGCGCGGTCGACTGGTCTTCGGGCAACGGTCAATCCCCGGCGCGAATCCTCAACGCAGTCTACCGGTTGCGATCCCGCCCGGATCCTGCTCTTCCGGCTGGGCGGGCTGGTCATGAGGGGTCCCGGTCCGGCGGCGGCGCCGACGCGGGTCTCAGCCGGAATGACGGGCCGTGACCAAGCCCTTCCGCGGGCGTGCCCCCCCGCAGAACCAGGTCGCGAACGGCGGCGGCGTGCTCGGCGCCGTCGAGCGGCTCGGCCACGGCCGCGAACGAGCGACCGGAGATCGTGACCACGCAGGACGGATCCGCCAGCAGGTTGAGAGCCCAGGCGGTGTCGGCGCTTCCGGCCGCGACCAGCAGCGACCCATCCGCGCGCTCGACGAACCCGACCACGGCACGCCGGACGAGTCCGCTGCGGCGGCCCCGCGACTCGATCCGGGCCGCGCGACCCCACGCGACCATCTCGTCGCCGATGGCATCGGGCTCGTCCACCGCGGGGGCCGACACGTCGTGGTCCGAGCGCCCACGCCCAGGCGACGGATCGCCGCTGCCCACGACGGTTCTACCTCGCCTGTTGCCAGGACTTGCCCTCGGTCGCGGCCGAGGGGGCATGGACGATCTCGACCTGCTGCATGTCGGGGATCGTCCGCGCGCCCAGCGAGGCCATCGACTGACGCAGCGCCCCGACCAGGTTCTGCGATCCGTCGGTCACGCTCGCCGGACCGAACAGGATCCGTTCGAGCGTGCCCGCCGTGCCGACGCGGATACGCCTGCCGCGGGGCAGCGTCGGCGAGGGCGCGGCCATCCCCCAGTTCGTGCCCCGGCCGGGTGCCTCCTCGGCGCGGGCGAGCGGCGAGCCCAGCATGACGGCGTCCGCACCGGCGGCGATGGCCTTGGCGAGCTCCCCGCCGCGGCGAATGCCGCCGTCGCCGACCACCGGCACGTAACGCCCTGTCTCGTCCCGGTACGTGTCCCGTGCCGCCGCCACGTCGCTGATCGCGGTGACCTGCGGTACCCCGATTCCGAGCACCTCCCGCGTGGTGCAGGCGGCGCCCGGCCCGACGCCCACGAAGACCGCGGCGATCCCCTGGCCCATCAGCTCGTAGGCCGCCGCGAACGAGGTGGTGTTCCCGACGGCGACCGGTATGGGCATCCCGCGGGTGAAGTCGGACAGCTCGAGTGGGTCGTATCCGGCCGCGAGGTGCCGCGCAGAGCTCACCTGCGACTGGACCACGAACAGGTCGGCGCCGTGCTCCGCGCAGAACGGCCCGAACCGGCGAGCCCCCGCGGGCGTTGCGGCCACGGCGACAGGGCTCCCCGCAGCACGAATCTCGGCGATCCGGCGCGCGACCAGGTCCTCGCGGACCGGCTGCGCATACGCCTCCGCCAGGAGCCGCTGCACGTCTCCGTCGGACGCGGTCGCGATGCGCTCGAGCAGCCCGTCCGCGTCGTCGTAGCGGGTCTGCACGCCCTCGATGTTGAGCACGGCGAGCCCGCCCAGGCGCGCGAGCACACCGGCAAACGCAGGGTCGACGACGGCATCCATAGCGGCCGCGAGGATCGGGATCCGCAACGCGATGCCGGCAATCTCGACGCTCGTGTCGACGTCGGCGGGCTCGATCGTGCTGGTTCCCGGCGCCAGCGACACGTCGTCGAAACCGTACGTGTGGCGGATCGAATCGACCCGAGATGGGCGCCGTCGCTCCGGCAGGGCCGACTCGACGGCGGACGGAGGGCCTGACGCCTGCACCACGATCGGTCGACCCCCTCTGCACAGCAGGCGGGATGGCTGCGAGGCAGTATACCGGCATGGACTCGCGCTTCCGCACCACCGGCAGGGCCTCCACGCCGGCCTCCGGGCGGCAGCCGGCCGATCCGCCGGCCTCCGGGCAGCAGCCGGCCGCCCAGCCGGCTCCGGCGTCGTCGTCGGATCGCGCGGACGCGGAGCCGCTCCTGGTATCGCTCGATACCATCCGTGGCGCGGCGGAGGTGCTCCGGGGCGTCGTGGTGCGCACGCCGCTGCTCCCGTTCGGGCCGCCCCTGGCGGACGATCCATTCGGCCGGACACGCACCTGGCTGAAGCCCGAGTCGCTGCAGCCAATCGGCGCCTTCAAGCTCCGTGGCGCGTACTACAACATCGCGACGCTGTCGGCCGATCGGCGCGCGGCCGGGGTGGTGGCGCATTCGAGCGGCAACCATGCGCAGGGCGTCGCACGCGCTGCACGCCTCCTCGGGGTTCGCGCCGTGATCGTGATGCCGTCGGACGCCCCGCGCGTGAAGCTCGAGCGGGTGCGGGCGGACGGCGCGGAGATCGTGCTGGTGGGGCCGTCGAGCGAGGAGCGCGCCCAGCGAGCTGCAGAGCTTGCGGAACGCGACGGGCTCGCGATGGTCGCTCCCTACGACGACGCGGCCACGATCGCCGGACAGGGCACGATCGGGCTCGAGATCGTGCAGCAGCTCGCCCGGATCGAGGCGCCGGATGCCCCGTCGGCCGGCGAGGCGCCCGGCGCGGCGGCATGCGCGGAACGGCGCCGGGCGGCGAGCCGGGCGCGCCCGGCGAGATCGGCCTGCACGGCGAGGGGCCCGGCGACCGTTTACCGTCCTGGTGCCCGTTGGGGGCGGCGGTATCGCCAGCGGCGTGGCCGTGGCGGTGAAGTCGCTGCGTCCCGACGCGACCGTCCTAGGGGTGGAGCCGGAGCTGGCGGCGGACGCGCGCGATTCCCTCCGGGAGGGCCGCATCGTGACGTGGCCGGCCGATCGGGTTGCGCAGACCATCGCCGACGGGCAACGGACGGCGCACGTCGGCGTGATCCCGTTCGCCCACCTCCGCCGCTACCTGGACGGCATCGTGACCGTCTCGGAGGACGAGATCGCCCGCGCCATGGTGCGCGCCGCCCGCGAGGCCCGGCTCGTGCTTGAGCCTTCGGGGGCGACCACGCTGGCCGCGTGGCTGTTCCACGCCTCGGAGCTGCGCGGAGATGGGCGGGTCGTGTGCATCCTGAGCGGCGGAAACGTGGACCCGGCGCGCTACGAGGAACTGCTGGCGCGGGGCGTGGCCGCCGGCGGGTGAGCGGCGCGGGCGGACTGCGCGACCCGCCGGCGGGGGAGCGGTGCGCGGCGGGCTGAGCGACCCCCGGCGCGTGACCAGTGAATGGCGGACTGACCACGCGCCTGACGGCGGCAGAGCCGCCCTACAGGCGGACGAACCGCTCGACGGGAAGCACGAACACGACGGCGCCGCCCATCTCGACCTCGACCGGGTAGGGCAGGTAGAACTCGCCGGGCTCCATGATCGGCGGCATCGGGTTGACCACCTGCGTGCGCTCGTGGCATTGCTCGCCCACCACGGAGATCACCCGGTCGACCTGGTCGTCGTCGACGCCGACGATGACCGTCGCGTTGGTCTGCTTCAGCAGCCCGCCCGAGGAATGGAGCCGGGTGGCCCGGAAGTCCCGCTTGAGCAGCGCGTCCACGAGCGCTCCGCCATCCTCGCTGTGGACGATGGCAACCACGAGCTTCACGGCCGGCAGTATATGCGAGGCGCTGCGGCCGGACGCGCGCACGATAGGCGCTCCGGATCGCCGCGGGACGTCGTCCTGGCGACCAGTCGGCGCCTGCGCGATCGCTCCGGACGGCATGCGCGACGGGTATGATGGGTCACAGGCGTGCGTCTTCGGTCGACGCCGCGGAGGCGCGGCCGACCGCCGGGTCGACGAGACGACCGGCGCGTCGCCCGCGGTGGAGACTGCGATGTCGAGCGAACCATCGGTGCCACGCGATCCGCTCGCGGCGTGCGTGCTGTCGCTGGCCGGCACGAGCAGCCTCGAGGCCCGGTCGAACAGCATCGCGCGGCATGCCCGCGCCATCGTGCCGGACGCCGTGGTCGCGTTCCTCCTGCTCGACGAAGATGCGGGGACGCTGCGTCCGATTGCCGCCCATCCACCCTCCCCGGACACCCTCCCGGTGATCATCGTCCCTGGCGGCGCCGCCGAGGCGGACGCGGCTGCGCGCGCCGTGCGCGACCGCCGCGAAGTCGTGTCGCGGGCGGGAGAAACCATCGGCTCCGCGATCCTGGGGGCCATCCCGTCGGCGCACGCAGTGGTGCACCTGCCGATGCTGCTCGATCGGCCGGGACAGGGGCCCGGCGTGGAGGGCGTGCTGGCCGTGGCCTGCCCATCGGCGCCTCCGGACAACGACGGCCTCGAGACCCTCCGCGCATTCGCGACCCTCGGAGCACTCGTGTCTGCGCTGGCGCGGTTCGAGGCGGCCCTGGGCGAGCGCTCCGACTGGTTCGATCGGCTGGCCCACACGGACGCGCTGACCGGGCTCGCGAACCGGCGGACGCTCGATCGCGTCCTCGATCTCGAGCTGGCGCGCGCGGCCCGTCAGGGCACGGCCCTCTGCCTCGCGATCTTCGGCGTGGATGGGCAGGACGCCGTCGCGGAGCGGCACGGTGCGCACGCCGCCGACGACGTGCTGCGGCGCGTGGCCGCCTCGCTGGCCGAGACCGTCCGCCTCGTCGACACGGTGGCGCGGTACGGACGAGCGGAGTTCGTCGTGGTCGCCCCAGGGTCGGCCGGACTCGCCATGGCGCAGCGCGCGACGGCGGCCATTGGGCGGATGGCGCCGGGCGACGACGAGGCTCCGATCAGCGTGAGCGTCGGGGTGGCGGTCTTCCCGACCGACGGATCGAGCGTCGAGGAGCTCCTTGCGGCCTCGGAGCGTGCGCTCGCGCAGGCCCGCGAGCGCGGCACCGCGATCGTCTCGGCCACCTGATCCGGGCCGTTCCCCGCGTCAGGACAGCTCAGGCGTCATCCCGAGGAACCGTGCGACGAGCAGGTACACGTCTCGCGCGATGACGTCGGGCGGGCGGTCGGCATCCACGAGCGACCAGCGAGTGGGCTCGTCGCGGGCGAGCGCGAGGAAGCCGCTGCGGACCCGCTCGTGATAGGCGGCGTCGAACGACTCGTCGGCCTCGAATCGCGTCATCCCGTCCGGTGCCCCCCGGGACCGCCTGGCGAGCCCCGCCTCCACCGACAGGTCGAGGAGGATCGTTCGATCGGGGACAATTCCGCGGGTAGCGAACAAGCCGATCTCTCGAAGCCTGTCGAGCGGCAACCCACTGCCGTATCCCTGGTAGGCGACGGTCGAATTCGGCGTAGCGGTCGCACACGACGATGGCGCCTCGACCGAGAGCGGGGGCGATCACGTCGTCCACGTGCTCGGAGCGTGCCGCGTTGAAGAGCAGCGCATCGGCGCGCGGTGAGTGGGGCGTCTGGTCGCGGGCCAGCAGCACCTGCCGAACGCGCTCACCCAGCGAGGTGCCGCCGGGCTCTCGTGTCAGGACGACGTCCAGCCCCAGCGCCCGGAGCCGTCCCGCGAGCAGTCCGGCCTGCGTCGACTTCCCGGACCCGTCCGGGCCCTCGAATGTGATGAACCTCCCATGCCGCTCCACGTCGACCGGGCTACCGCCAGGCCCGGGCCCTGTCGGGGTAGAGCCGCACACGGCGGTACGGCTCGCGGCCGCGTGATTGCGAGACGACGTTCGCCTGCTCCGCCATCTGGTGCTGCAGCCGCCGGATGTACGCGTTCTGGGGCGTCAACTCGACCGGTCGAGCCTCGTGCAGGACCAGGCCGATCGCCTCCTCGGTCTCGCGCAGCGCCGCCTCACGAGGGTCGACCTCGATGGAGTAGAGCGATGTCAGGCACGCCTCCATCTGGATGATGGTGTTCGACTTGAGCACGTAGATCGGCAGTGCCCGCTCCTCGGCCTCTCGCAGCGCCGGCGGCTTCTGCTTGTAGTAGTTGCGCAGCGTGATGACGACCTCGGCCTCCTCCGGGTCCGGCACGATCACGACCGGCAGCTGGAGCTCCCTGATCGCCTGCTCGAGCTTCTTCCGGCTGACGCCAAACCCGAGGACGCGGATGGTGGGCAGCGACGTGGGGTAGCCGTCGGGCGCGCGGGGCCCCAGGCGGTCGTACGCGTCGCCGGTCGGCCGATCGCCTTCCCCTGGCCCGTCCGTGTCCGCGTCGTCGTCCTCGTCCCCGACCGGCGCTCCCGGCTGGTCCGCCTCGGCCGGGAGCGTGGAGTCAGGCTCGTCTGCCGCAAGGACCGCCGGCCCGGCGCCCAGGTCGTCCGCGGGCTCCTCGTCTGCGCCTGCCGCCTCCAGCGCCCGTGCCGCCGACTCGCGCCACGACCGGTGCCGTTCGATCTCGCGCGCATCGCGGGCGCGCTGGTCGAGGACCGGCGGGAGCGACCCGCGCTCGAGAGGACCTCGATCCGCGATCTCTCCGGAACGGAAGGTGACGCCCGGCTCTCGCATCGCCGCGAAATACGCGTCGCGATCCGATCCCGACGGTCCCGGTTCTCCCGCCGGACCGGCCGGCGGCAGAGCCTCCGGGGCGCGCCCGCGTACCGACCGGCCCCCGGCGTGGGCGCGAGATGCCCGCCAGCCGCCCGATGTGCCGGGCCGGAACACGCCGCGATAGCCGGGCTCCGGCTCGCGGAATCCGCCCGTCCGGTACTCCGACTCGCCTCGCCACCCCGGCTCCGGGCGCCAGCCGCCCTGCCCGGTGCCCACGAGCCCGGCGAACCGGTCCGCCACGCCCTGCGCCGGGCGGGGCCGGGGCCGCGACTGCGACCGGTGCACGCCGCCCTCGTCCCGCCAGCGCAGTTCCGGTGCGACCGGGTCGCCGCGCAGCAGGGCGTCGACGGTGTCGGAGACCTCCGCGTGCACGATCACGCGGTCGCGATCCTGGATCTCCACCACCACGTCGAACGTGGGCGGCGCCTTGCGCTCCAGGACGCTCTTCTGCGTCCGGCGGCGCCTCGCCTCCTCGTCGCCGAGCGTGACGCTCTGGATCCCTCCGATCAGGTCGGAGAGCGTGGGGTTCAGCATCAGGTTGTCCAGGTTGTTGCCGTGCGCCGTGCCGATCAACTGGACGCCGCGCTCGGCAATGGTGCGCGCCGCCATCGCCTCGAGCTCGGTGCCGATCTCGTCGATCACGATCACCTCGGGCATGTGGTTCTCCACCGCCTCGATCATGACCGCGTGCTGCAGCGCCGGGGTGGGCACCTGCATGCGCCGGGCCCGTCCGATCCCCGGGTGGGGGATGTCGCCGTCGCCCGCGATCTCGTTGGACGTGTCCACCACGACAACGCGCTTGTCCAGGTCGTCCGCGAGCACGCGGGCCGCCTCTCGCAGCATGGTGGTCTTGCCGATCCCCGGCCGCCCCATGATCAGCACCGACCGTCCCGACTCGACCAGGTCCTCGATGATCTCGATCGTGCCGAACACCGCGCGGCCCACGCGGCAGGTCAGCCCGACGATCTTGCCGCTCCGGTTGCGGATGGCGCTGATCCGGTGCAGCGTTCGCTCGACGCCGGCCCGGTTGTCGTCGCCGAACGACCCGATATGGTCGGCAACCCACTGGATGTCGCGATCGGTCACCTCGCGATCGAGCAGGACCTCCTCGCCGCCCGACCCGAACCGCGCCTCCGGCCGGCGCCCGAGGTCGAGGACGACCTCGATCAGCTCGCGGTCCGGCGGCAGGCGCCGAAGGCGGTCGGCGATCTCGGGCGGGATCGCCACCAGCATCGCGTCGAGATCGTCGGTCAGTTCGTGGCGGCGTTGCAGTGTCACGGTTCTCCTTGGTCCGGGATCAACGGATCGCCGGCACGAGCGCGGGCTCCGCGACGCGGACGAGGGCTTCCTTCATGAGCAGCGTGACGGTCGCGACGTTCGTGAACCCGCACTCCTCGAAGCAGCGGTCGAGCGGCGCTTCGTACGTCCGCACCGGCGAGATGACGCCCTGGTCGTGACGCCCGGGCTTCCCCCGGCCGCCGCTCGTGCGCTCGCCGACGATCGACAGCCCGTAGCGAACCAGCTCGCTCGCGTCATGGCCCGGCCGCGCCAGCACACGCAGGTAGTGGGGCTGCTCCTCGCGCGCCACCCCGACCTGCAGCAGCCCGACGAGGTCGTCGGCGCCGTCCTCGCCGCCCTCCTGCACGAAGGATTCCACCTCGGCGAACCGCAGGATCGGGGCCAGGCTGCTGCGCGGGATGCGAGCCTGCTGGCCGGGGCGCTCCCAATCGGGCAACCGGTACGCCTCGAGCCGCGCCACCGGCGCAGGCGTCGCCTGCGCGTACAGCCGGCTCAGGAGCAGCGCGTCGAGCGGCACCGCCGGGCGGATCCCGACGAGCGCCGCGTCCTCCGCGCTCACCCGCGGCAGCGGAGCCTCGGGTGCCTGGTAGAGGATGTGCTCCTGGCCGTAGGTAATGAACCCGGCCTGCATCAGCAGCTCCACGTTACCGCCGGAGTCCGCGCAGGCAACGTGGAAGCGGACCGCGCCCCGCCGGGCGCCGTCGCGAAGCAGGTGCTGCACGAGGCGCAGACGGATGTCGCCCGCCTCGAGAATCCCCACCGCGTCGAGCTCCACGATGGTCCACTCGTCGCGCTGCGGGTCGCGCTCCACCCGGGCCAGGCCGGCGAGCCGGCCGTCGTCCTCGTACACGTACAGCTGATCGCTGGGCCGGAATCCGCCGAGCGGGAGCCGGAACAGCCGGAACACACTCATCTGACTTCGGCTGACCGGCAGCCCCAGGGAGCGCACGCCGGACTCGCGCTCGTCCGACTGGTGGGACAGCCGGGACAGCTCGGCGAGCGCGGCCAGGTCGGTCAGCCGCGCACCGCGCACCCTCCCGGGGCGCCCGCTCACGGCGCCGCCGCCCGACCGCGCATGTCGCGTCGCAGCGGGTGGTGCCGGCGCTCGGAGCCCTCGCCGGGCTCGTCGTGGTCCGTCGCCATGGTGACCAGCAGGCGATGGAAGCGCGTCTCGCCTGCCAGCTCGGGGTGGAACGCCGTGGCGATCACGTTCCGGTCGCGGACCGCCACCACGCGTCCATCGACGAGCCTCGCCATCACGTCCACCGACGGCCCGACACGCTCAACCACAGGGGCGCGGATGAACACCGCGTGGACGGGACGCTCGCCGAGCAGCGGCACCTCGAGGTCGGTCTCGAAGCTCTCCAGCTGCCGGCCGAACGCGTTGCGCCTGATGTCGACGTCGAGCACGGGAAACACTGGCTCGTCGCCGTCGACGATGTGCCGCGACAGCAGGATCATCCCCGCGCAGGTCCCCAGCACCGGCACGCCGTCCTCGATGAGGCGCTCCAGCGGCTCGCGCAGTCCCCACCGCGCGATGAGCTTGCGCATCGTCGTGCTCTCGCCGCCGGGCATGATCAGTCCCGACACGCCCTCGAGGTCCCGGGGCAGGCGGACGGGCACGCCCTCCGCGCCGATTTCGCGCAGCACGTCGATGTGTTCGGCGAAACCGCCCTGCAGGGCGAGCACGCCGATCCTCATGGCGGTCATGACCGCCGGCCCCTCTCCAGCTACCAGCCGCGAACCGCCAGCCTGTCGGCCTCCGGAATGGTCGCCAGCTCCAGGCCGCGCATCGGCGCGCCGAGGCCCTTCGACACCTCGGCCAGGATCCGGGGATCGTCGAAGTGGGTCGTGGCCTGGACGATGGCTCGCGCCATGCGGGCGGGATCGTCCGACTTGAAGATGCCGGAGCCGACGAAGACGCCCTCGGCGCCGAGCTGCATCGCCAGCGCCGCGTCGGCGGGAGTGGCGATGCCGCCCGCGACGAAGTTGACGACGGGCAGCCTGCCGGCGCGGGCCACCTCGGCCACGAGCTCGTACGGTGCCTGCAGGTCTTTCGCCGCCGTGAACAGCTCGTCAACGCGCTTCGCGGCGAGTGCGCGGATGCCGGACTGCACCGCGCGGATGTGTCGGACGGCCTCCACGATGTTGCCGGTCCCGGCCTCACCCTTCGTGCGGATCATCGCCGCCCCTTCGGCGATGCGGCGGAGGGCCTCGCCGAGGTCGCGACAGCCGCACACGAACGGCACCTTGAACTGGTGCTTGTCGATGTGGAAGGCTTCGTCCGCCGGGGTCAGGACCTCCGACTCGTCGATGTAGTCGACGCCCAGCGCCTCGAGGATCTGCGCCTCGACGAAGTGCCCGATCCGCGCCTTGGCCATCACCGGGATGGAAACCGCGCCCATGATCTCCTCGATCAGGACGGGATCGCTCATGCGGGCGACGCCGCCGGCGGCACGGATGTCGGCCGGGACCCGCTCGAGGGCCATCACCGCGCACGCGCCGGCGTCCTCGGCAATCCGGGCGTGGTCCGCCGTGACGACGTCCATGATGACGCCGCCCTTGAGCATCTGGGCGAGACCCTTCTTGGTCGCCCACGTGGACGTTTCGGTAGTCATGGCTCAGGCGCTGACCTCGGAGGCTTGGGTGACACTCCCGTGCGGTGCCATGCATCGCCTGGTGCGGCAATCGGGGAGCCGGTCGCTGTTGCGGCTCACCGCCCTGGCGATACGAACCGGGCGCCACTCACCCGGGATTATCGCATGGCCGGTCGCCGCACCGCGACGGACAAGCCGTGGCGAGCGCCGGCAAGCAATGCGCCCGCGCGGCCCCCGGGCGACGGGAAGTGCGTCCTGCATGCAGGGGCGCATCGCGCGACCTGGGGAGCGCCGCCTCGTGCACGCGCGGGCTGGTGGGTGTAGAACCGGCCGATGCGGCGGCCGCTCCCCGACTCTGCCCGCCTGGAGGGCGCGTACCCCGAGGAGGGCGCGTACCCGGAGGAGGGCGCGTACCCCGAGCTGCCAGGCGCGCGCGAGCGCGGCCTCCGGGACGTCGCGTCGCAGATCGTCGCCTGCCACGCGTGCCCCCGCCTCGTCGAGTGGCGCGAGCGGGCCGGGCGCGAGAAGCCGGCGCGCTACTCGGCCTGGACCTACTGGTCGAGGCCCGTGCCCGGGTACGGCGACCCAGCCGCGCGCATCGCCCTCGTGGGGCTCGCGCCTGCCGCGAACGGCGGCAACCGCACCGGGCGGGTGTTCACCGGCGACCGGTCCGGTGACGTGCTGTTCGCCGCGATGTTCCGCGCCGGCCTGGCCAGCCAGCCCACGTCGACGTCGGTGGGCGACGGTCTGGTTGTCCGCGACGCGTACATCACGGCGGCCGTGCGCTGTGCGCCGCCGGACAACCGGCCGCTGCCGTCCGAGCGCGACCGGTGCCTGCCGTACCTGGCCGCCGAGCTGCGGCTGCTGGCGGACGTCCGGGTGGTGGTCGCCCTCGGCGCCTTCGGGTGGGACGCCGTGCTGCGCGCGCTCACGGTGCTGGGCCGGCACGTCCGGCCGAAGCCGCGGTTCGGCCACGGGGCGCGCGCGGACGTGGGCCCGTTCGCGCTGCTGGGCTGCTTCCATCCCAGCCAGCAGAACACGTTCACCGGGCGGCTGACGCCGGCAATGATCGACGACGTGCTCAGGGAGGCGCGGGCCCTGGCGGGGCTGGGCCCCACGCGGCCGCCAGCGGGCAACCGTCGGGCTGGAACCGTCAGCGGGCGAGCCCGCTGAGGACCCGGACCGCGAGACGCGCAGCCCGCGACGCCATCGCCGGAGACAGGCGTCCCAGGACCCGCACCAGCGGCCGCAGGTCCCGGTCCGGAACGGCGGCCAGCAGGGCGAGCATTCGCAGAGCCTCCTCGTCTGGCACCTCACCGAGCACGCGCATGGCTCGCTCCAGGTCGGCGGGCGGCACGCGGGCCACGAGCGACGCGACACGATCGAACAGCCGCACGAAGTCGAGGAAGCCATCGAGCCAGCCCCTCAGGTCGGCGAGCTCGGCGTCATTCGGGGCGCGTTCGGCAGCCCCGCGTGCCAGAGCCGCCGCACGCGCGATGGCCGCCACGGCCGGGTCGCCCTCTCGCAGCCGCCGCTGCTCGACCACCCGGCCGAACCAGCGCCAGTGATCTCCGACCGCCACCCATGCCGTGCCCGCCGGACCGCGACGCCCGGCGCGCCGGACTTCCGGCACACGCCCGACCAGGCCCCAGGCCGCCGAGTCGGCGAGCGCCAGGCTGGCGGCACGGTGACTCAACCCCAGCGCAAGCCTGATCTCCCGTTCTGTCAACGCGCGCCGGTGAGCGAGCAGGTAGCCGTGCACGCGCGCGGTGGCGGGCGGCACCCCCCACGCCGACCCGATTTCGCCCCAGGCCAGAGCCAGGTCACGACGGATCGACTCCGCCTCCCCTGTAAAGGCAGCAGCCGCCGGTAGGCCCACCCGACGAGACAGCAGGCGGCGCCCCCGACGAGGCCGCCGACGCCGTCTCCGGCGGGCGGGGTGCGGACCAGGAGCCGGGAGCGACCGACGGAAGCGCGGGTTCGGGCGGGGACGGCTCCCCGGCGGAGGCGATGACCTTCGGTTCGTGCGTCGCCGGGCTCGTGGTTGGGGCGGTTCGGGCGGGCTCGGGGCGGGCCTCGTCCCAGGCCGCCCAAACATGCTCCTTGACAGTAACGTGTTTCTGTGCCATTACTCGTTCATTATGCTATCAGAAGGTAGCGTAACCAACGCGGACCCGCCACGTCGTCCCGCAGCAGGGGGCATCGCCGTGGGTGCCGCCATCCTTGTCGACGCGTGCCTGGCGGTGTTCGTACTGGCCGCCCGCACGTCGTCGCCGCATCCGCCGATACCGGTGGAGGTACTCGGCTCCATCGCGATCGCCGCCGCGTACGGGACCCCGGCCATTGTGGGCGCGATCGCCCTGCGTGGACGCCCGTCGCTGTTCGTCGCAGCGGGACTGCTCGCGGGGGCGCTCTCCTTCACGGCGTTCAGCCTCGTGACGCTCGTCCTCGTGCCGCCCGCCATCCTGTTCCTCGGGGCGGCCGGCGGCACACGACGCTTCCGCCTCGCCGCGTCGATCGGCGCGGTGGTCGTGCTGCCTGCGATCGTAGCCGCACTGGCAGTCGGCGCCTTCGCGGCCGTCTGGCTGCTTCCCGTGGGTCTGGCCGGCGCCGGGATCGGGTTGCTGGCGCGGGACGTGCGAGCAACACGCCGAGGGCTGGATGCCGCCCGGATCGTGGCCGGGGTCGTCATGGTGGTGGGCCTGGCTGCCGGCCGCATGGTTCCTCCCCATCGTCGACACCACGGCGATCTGCTGGTCGACCCAGGGCGGTATGGCCGGATGCGACGGAGGCGTGCCGGCGACCGGGACGTCGGCGCTGTCGCTCCTGTTGACCGGCATGTGCGCGCTGACCGCGGCTTCCGTCGTCCCCCGGGTCTCGGTCGAACCGGGTGGTTGACGACCTGCCGAGCCCCCTATCATCGCGGAGTGTCCGACGCACGCGTCGTCCAGGTCAGCGTCTCCCCAGGCGGCGTCCCCAAGCTGCCCGTCGACTCGGCGCGCGTGCGCACGCTCGGGCTCGAGGGCGACGACCACAACGACCGCAACGTGCACGGCGGCCCGTTTCGCGCCGTCTGCCTGTACTCGATGGAGGCGATCCGGCGGGTTCGTGCGGACGGCCACCCCATCGCGCCCGGGTCCGTCGGCGAGAACCTGACGCTCGAAGGGCTTGAGCTGTCGACGCTGGCACCGGGCGACCGGCTGGCGGTCGGTGGGACGGTCGTGCTCGAGATTACCCGGCCGGCAAGCCCGTGCGACACGATCCGGGGGGCGTTCGCCGACGGTCGCATCGGCCGGATCTCAATCCTTGCGCATCCGCTGGACAGTCGACTGTACGCGCGCGTCCTGGCCGAGGGGACCGTGCGGCCGGGCGACGGGGTCCGGGTGCTGCCGGACGCTCGGACGGGGCCACGGGCCGCCCGGGGCGGCTCCTGCTACGATGCGGACCAAGGTGATCATGCTTGACTCTGCATGGATAGCGACGTCCTGGTCCTGAACGCGGACTACGAACCGCTCAACGTGTGCGACGTGCGGCGTGCGTTCCGCCTGCTCTTCGGCGAGAAGGCCGAGATCCTCGAGTACGACCACCTCGAGATCCGCACGCCGCGGACCACGTTCCGGGCTCCGAGCGTGATCCGGCTGCAATACCGCATCCGCCGGCCCCGCCCGAGAGTCAAGCTGTCGCGCCGCGAGATCCTCGCCCGCGACGGGCACACCTGCCAGTACTGCGGGCATCACGGCAGCGACCTGACCGTCGACCACGTCGTCCCGAGGCACCGCGGTGGGCAGCACACCTGGGACAACCTCGTGACGGCGTGCCGGACGTGCAACCACCGCAAGGGCGGGCGCCTGCCGGACGAGGCCCGCATGCGCCTGGTGCGGCCGCCGACCGAGCCCCGCAGCGACCTGTACTCGCTGTTCATCCCGTACCTGGTCGATCCACGCAACTCGGGCTGGCGCTCGTACCTGTTCCTCGGCCACGACTGAGGAGGGTGGCGATGGCCGAGCCTGCCCCCCGCTCGTCTGTTCCGGCCGCCCACGGCGCCCCGGCGGGTTCCCGCCTGACCGACGCGGACGTCGTCGCTGCCATGGTCCCCGCGTCGATCCGCGCGCTGCTCGAACAGCTCGCGGCCGCGGGGCACGCCGCGTACGTCGTGGGAGGATCGCTGCGTGATGCGCTCCTGTCGGGCACGCCGACCGACTGGGACGTAGCCACCGACGCGCGACCCTCCCGGATCCTGTCGCTGTTCCCCGGCAGCCGCTACGAGAACCGCTTCGGGACCGTGCTCGTTCCGGACGGCACGGGCCGGTTCGTCGAAGTGACGACGTTCCGGCGGGACCACCGGTACGGAGATCACCGCCGTCCGGACCACGTGACCTTCGGCGACGACCTGGTGGACGACCTGTCGCGGCGCGACTTCACCGTCAACGCGCTCGCATGGGGACGCCCCGGGCCGGGGCAGCCGACCGAGGGTGCCGCAGGGTCGCCGGCGCAGGCAGCGCTCGTCGACGAGTTCGGCGGCGTCGACGACCTGCGCCGCGGCGTGCTGCGGGCCGTCGGCGACCCACTCCGGCGGTTCGACGAGGACGCGCTGCGGCTGGTTCGCGCCGCACGCCTGGCGGCGCAGCTGGGGTTCGAGATCGAGGGGCGGACGTTCGACGCGATGTGCGCGACGGCCGATCTCGTGCGCCACGTCTCCCGCGAACGAATCGGCGGCGAACTGCGCAAGCTGCTGCGCTCCCGCGAACCGTCCCGCGGCCTGCGCATCATGGCCGAGACCGGCATCCTGTCGGCGGCCATCCCGGAGCTGGCCGAACAGCGCGGCGTGGCGCAGAACAAGGTTCCCCCGATGGACTGCTGGGAGCACACGCTGGCCACCGTCGACGCCGCCAGGCGGCTCGCGGGCGCCAGCGAGATCCTCGTGCTGGCCGCGCTGTTCCACGACGCCGGGAAGCCCCGCACCCTGAGCGAGGGGCACTTCCTCGGCCACGAGCTGGTCGGCGCCCAGATCGCCCAGGACGTCCTGCGCGCGATGGCCACGCCGCGCGAGGAGATCGACGCCGTCGCCCACCTCGTCCGCCACCACATGTTCAACTACGAGCCCTCGTGGAGCGACGCGGCCGTTCGGAGGCTCGTGCAGCGGGTCGGGCCGGACGCAATCGACGACCTGCTCGTGCTGCGGGAGGCCGACAACCTGGGGAGCGGACAGCGGGCCGACCAGGGGCACCTGCTGGAACTGCGGCGGCGCATCGCCGAGCAGCAGAGACGCGGATTCGCGACGTCCGTTACCGACCTCGCGGTCGACGGCCACGACCTGCAGCGCGAGCTGGGCCTGCAGCCGGGCCCGATCGTCGGGGCCCTCCTGTCCCGGCTGCTCGAGTCGGCGATCGCGGACCCCGCCCGGAACACGTACCGGCAGTCGATCGTGGACGCGCGCGGCTGGCTGCCGGAGCTGCTGGAACAGGCCGCCGCACCCGGGGCATCGCCGGACGCCGGGACCGACGGGACGTGATCGAGCGGCTGCTGGAGGCCGAGCGCGACCTCGCGGTGGGGCTCGTGGACACGGCCGAGGCGATCTACCGCGGGCTGGCGGAGGCCGATCCGCAGAACGCGGTCGCGGTCGTCGGTCTCGCACGGTGCGCGCTCGAACACGGCGACGAGCGCGGCGCGTACCGGCTCGCGGTCCGGGCCCTGGCCATCGACCCCGAAGACGCGGCCGCGCTGCGGATGGAAGCGCGACTGTCGGAGGTGTTCGCGACCAGAGGCGAGCCGGTCGAGCGGCCCGCGTTCGTGCAGCCCGGTGAGCAGCCGAGCGGGGTCGCAGCCGCGACTCGCACCGACCGCGAGGACGAGCGCGTGCCGCAGCCTGCGCCGAAGCCAGGCCTGCTGCGCCGTATGCTCGGCCGGCGATGAGGGTGCTGGTCGGATGAGGGTGCTGGTCACCGGCGGGGCCGGGTACGTCGGAAGCGTGTCGGTCGAGCGCCTGGTGCGGGCCGGCCACCACGCGGTGGTGCTCGACTCGCTCGTCACCGGCCATCGTGACGCGGTGATCCCGGGCGTGCGGTTCGTACGCGGGACGCTCCTGGACCGCGACGCGCTCGAGAGGCTGCTTCGGGACGAGGGCATCGAGGCCGTGCTGCACTGCGCGGCGCGGTCGCTGGTCGGGCAGTCCGTTGCCGAGCCCGCCCTGTACTACGCGGAGAACGTCGCCGGCGGCATCGGGCTCCTGGACGCGATGGTCGCCACCGGGGTCCGGCGACTGGTGTTCTCGTCGACGGCCGCCACGTACGGCGCGCCGGAGTCCGTGCCGATCGCCGAGGACGCACCGCTCGCGCCGATCAACCCGTACGGAGAGACGAAACGAACCTTCGAGGGCGCCATGCGCTGGTACGGCGAGGCGTACGGGTTGCGCGGGGTGGCGCTGCGCTACTTCAACGTCGCCGGCGCGTCCGAGAGAAACGGCGAGCAGCATCTCCCGGAGACGCACCTGGTCCCCAACGTCCTCCTGGCGGCCCTGGGGCGCGCATCGCTGACCGTGTTCGGCACGGACTATCCGACGCCCGACGGGACCTGCGTGCGGGACTACATCCACGTGGAGGACCTCGCCGACGCGCACCTGTCCGCACTCGAGCTGACGGGGCGCGGCAGCGGTGGAGCGGGCGAGACCGACGCCCGGATCGGCGGGGGCGCGTCGGCAGGCGCCTCGACCCCGGGAGGGCTGACCGTCTGCAACCTGGGCTCGGGATCCGGCTTCACGGTCCTCGAGGTCGTCCGCGCCGCAGAAGCGGTGGTCGGGCGCGCCATCCCGCATACGCTCGGTCCACGGCGGGCGGGCGATCCTTCAGCCCTCGTCGCGTCGAATGCCCGAGCCCGGGAACTGCTGGGCTGGACCCCTCACAGGGGAAGCCTCCCGGAGATGATCGGCTCGGCGTGGGCCTGGCTGCGGGCGCATCCCCGGGGGTACCCAGGTGAGCGGGGCCCATCGGCGGCCGACCCGGGGTAGCATCTCCGCGTGGCCGCCGTCGACACGACCCCGCCCGACCCGCTCGCCTGGCGACCCCAGGTCGCCCATCCGGGCCGACGGGCGCGGTCCGTGAGCAACCCCATCATCGAGCCGCACTGGCAGGGTGCGCACGTGCTCGTGCACGTCGACGCGGACCGGCGAGGCCCGGACGGTGGCGCGTGGTGCGTGATCCTGGACTCGTACGGTGATGACATCACCGACGAGGAGCCGGCCGTCACGGCCGCCCTTCGCTCGGCCGTGCACGCCGACGACGCCGTCATCGACGGATTCCTGACCGACCAGGCCACCCGACCGGGGACAACCGTGTCGGTGCTCCCGATCGGGCGACGGAGCGGCAACATCGTGATGGGCCTACGCATGGACCCGGACGTTGCGACGCCGATCGAGGACGGGGAGGTGCGACCGGTGGCGTTTGTGGCCGTGGACCTGCTGCGTGTGGACGGACGCGCGCTGTTCGACGTGCCGCTCCTCGAGCGCAAACAAATCCTCGACTCGGTCGTCGAGGTGGGCGAGCTCGTGCGGGTCTCCCCGTACGCACGGCCGCCCGCGGATCCCTGGATGCGGACCTGGCGCGCCTCCGGCTTCGACGGCGTGGTCCTGAAGGCCTCGAACGGCCGCTACCGGCCGGGCGGCGAGGCGGAGGACTGGATCGTCTGGCTCGCGGGACCGGCGAAGCGGTGACTGGCGCCGAGCGGGGGTCGCTCCCCGAGCGGGAGTCGCTCGCCGAGCGGGAGTCGCTCCCCGAGCTGCCGATACGCGTCCGGCGGGCGCGGCCGGGGGATACCCGCGCGGTGCTCGATTTCACGCGGGCGACCTGGGAGGGCTGGGACTACATCCCGGCGGTCTGGCGATCCTGGCTCGAGGCTCCGGACGGCGTTCTGCTGGTGGCGACTCCGGACGCGCCCCACGAGCTCGACCTGTTCGGCAGGCCGCTGTCGGCCGGCCGGCCGATCGGCATCGGACGGGTCGCGATGCTCGCGCCCGGCGAGGCCTGGCTCGAGGGGCTGCGGGTCGACCCGGGCGTCCGCAACCGCGGCGTGGCCCGGCTGCTGCACGGCGCGTGCCTCGTGTGGGCACGCGAGCAGGGAGCCACGACCGTCCGCTACGCCACAGGCGAGGGCAACGAGGGATCGCACCGCCTGGGGGCGCGACACGGCTTCCGTCTCCTTCGGCCGTGGCGCAGTTACCAGCCTCCGCGCGACACCCACGCAGACGACGAGGACAGCCAGTCGCACTCCGAGGCCGCGGACGAGGACGAGTTCGCCGACCTGGGCGACGACGTGGGAGGCCAGGTACCGGCGGACGTCGCCGCGCGAGCGGTTCGCGCCCCGCGGGAGGCATCGCTGGACCACGAGTCTGACGAGTTCGGCGGCGTCGGCGACTCCGGCGAGTCCGGGGACGTGGAGGCACTCGACCTCGACCAGGAACGCCTGTCTCCCGCCGGCGCGCGGCGCCGCCTGCGCCGGGCAGGACTCGCACTCGACCCGCACGCCTCCGCCGACGCGGTGACGGCCTGGTGGGCCCGCCTCGCGGACGACGGAACCTTCCTGGCCGGCGATCGGCTGTACGAGTTCCGCAGCTGGGCCTTCCAGGAGCTCACGGCCGACCGGTTCGCGGGACACGTGCGCTCGGGGGAGGTAATGGTGCGCGGGGCAGGCGCTGGGACGTCGGCGGCCGGGCCTGCCCACCGCTGGGGCCTCGCGGTCGTGCCCCTGGAAGAGCCGCGCTTTGCAGGCGATCGGCCGTGGGCGGCGCTCGTCGCGGGCGACGGCGACGAGATCGTCGCGCCTCGCCGCGGCGATCCGCGATGCCCTGCACGTGCCCATCCGCCTGCGGGTACCGGAGGGTGCACCGGCGGTCGAGGGTCGCGCGGAGACGCTCTCGGCGGCGGGTTTCCCGCCGTCGGACGGCGCGCTGCACATCCTGGCTCGCGAGATCGCGGCAGGGGATGCGATCGACGTCGGGCCGCCGGGCGCGGTGACGTTCGAAGAGCCTCCGCGTCGCGTCGCGGTGGCGCCCCGCCTGGAACGCTGACCGGGCGCTCCCGGGCCGCCGACACTCCCGGGCCGCGGGCGCTCCCGGGCCGCGGGCACTCCCCAGGCCGCCGGCTGGCGCCGTCGGGTAGAGTGGAGACGATGTCGTCGCCCCTCCCGCCAGCCCTGCGCGACGCTGTCGAGCGTGTCGGACGGGCTGACATCATGGTCGGCATCCCGAGCTTCCGGAATGCGGCCACGATCGGCCACGTGACCCGCGCCGCCCAGGCCGGCCTCGTCCAGTACTTCCCGGACCTGCGTCCCGTGCTGGTCAACGCCGACGCGGGCTCGCCCGACGGGACGCAACGGGTCGTCGTCGAGACCGAGCCGCCGGACTACGTCGAGCGGATCCTGCTGGTGCGCCCCCGCAACCGCCTCGAACGGATCAGCCTCACCTACCCGGAAGTGGACGGCGTGGGAGGCAAGGGGGCCGCGCTCCGGACCGTCTTCCAGGTCGCGCGCGCGCTCCGGGTGCAGGCGCTGGTGGTCGTCGACTCCGACCTGCGCTCGATCCTGCCCGAGTGGATCGAGCTCCTCGCCGGGCCCATCCTGAAGGGCGGATTCGACTTCGTGGCGCCGCTCTACGCGCGGCACCGGAACGACGGCACCATCACCAACACCGTCACCTACCCGCTGACCAGGGCGCTGTACGGGCTTCGCATCCGCCAGCCGATCGGCGGCGATTTCGGCGTGAGCGGTGACCTGGTCGATCACTATCTGCAACGCGAGGACTGGACGTCGGAGGTCAGCCGGTTCGGGATCGACATCTGGATGACGACGACCGCGATCGCCGGCGGCTTCGCGGTGTGCCAGGCGCGGCTCGGGGCGAAGGTGCACGATCCCAAGGACCCGGGCGCCGACCTCGGACCCATGTTCAGCCAGGTCCTGAGCACCATCCTCGAGCTCACCGAGCGGCATGCCGATCGCTGGCTCCCCGTCCGCGGGTCGCGCGACGTGCCCGCGTACGGCTTCGAGCGGATCGTGGAGCCGCCGCCACTCGAGGTGGACGTGCTCCGGCTGCTCGAGGAATTCCATCGCGGCCGCCTCGGGCAGGGCGAGCAGTGGGACCGGATGCTGGCGCCGGAAACCGCGGCGCTGGTCTATGAGCTGGCCGCAGACGCGGGTTCCGCCGCCCAGAGCGCCGCGCGGGCGGACGCTCCCCGCGCGCTCCAGGTCGGGATGTTCAGCTTCCCGGATACGGCCTGGGCGCACGTGGTGTACGACGTGTGCGTTGCTGCGCGCCGGCGGGTGCTGCCCGTGGACCGGCTCGTCGCCGCGCTGGTGCCGCTCTATTTCGGCCGCGTCGCGAGCCTCCTGCTGGAGGTGCACGACCTGACGGGAGAGCAGTCGGAGGCGGTCGTCGAACGGCAGGCCCGGGTCTTCGAGCTGGCAAAGCCCTACCTGGTCGCACGCTGGCAGGAGGCCGACGCCGCAGTCGCCCGCTTGCAGGAGGCCGACCCGAGACCGGAGCGGCCGGCGTGAGCGCCCACCTGCCCGAGAGGATCCTGATCCCGCTGGCGAACCCACGGACGGCGGCGGACCTCGTCCGAATCGGCGCGTCCGTGATGGACCGCAGCGGGTGCCTGGTGGTGCTCGGGATCGTGGAGATCCCGGAAGGCGAGCCGCTGTCCGAGGGGGCGACGCGGGCCCGGCACGCCCGGCGCCTGCTGCAGCGAGTGATGGACTTCGTGCCCGAAGGGGTCGAGCTGCGGACGCTCGTCCGCATCGGCCGCCGGGCGGCGGAGGGGATCCTGGAGACTGCCGCCGAAGAGGACGCCGACCTGATCGTGTTCGGGTGGAGCGGTACGCCGGGCGGGCGCCGCGGCACGAACGCCACGTTCTCGCCGACGATCGACGCGGTCGTGCACGACGCGCCGTGCGACATCGCGGTCGTCAAGCAACGCGGCGTGGACGCGGTGCGCCGCATCCTCGTCCCGGTCCGGGGCGGGCCGCATGCCGATCTCGCGCTGCGCTTCGCCGACGCGCTCGGGCGGCGCATGGACGCCGAGGTCGAGGTGATGCACGTGCTGCCGCCCGGCGTGGGTGACGAGGTCCGCGCACAGGCGGAGCGCGCCCTGCAAGCGTTCATCCGCCGGCAGGCACGCGGCCGCTCAGTGCCGATCATCCGGGAGGCGCTCAACGTCCGCAACGCGATCCTCCGCGAGGCCGAGAGCGCCGACCTGCTCGTGCTGGGTGCATCGGTGCCGGGCGCCGCACCCGGCATCGGGTCGCATGCGCCCGCCCCGTCCGGTCCGGCTTCCGCCGCTGGCGGGCTGTTCGGCGCCCTCCCGGAGCACATCGCCCAGAAGGCGCGGACGACCGTCATCGTGGTGAAGACGAAGGAGGCGCCCACGCACGCGGCGTTCGAGCAGGCGGCACGGCACACGGAGACGCTGGAGGCGATCGACCGCGCCGTCGAGGAGGAGCGCAGCGTCGCGGTCCGCGTCGACCGCTGGTTCGCCGAGTCGAACTTCCACCACCGGGAGTTCGCCGACCTGGCCCGGCTGGTGGCCCTGAAGGAACGACAGGGCGTCACGATCAGCCTGGTCCTGCCCACCCTCAACGAGGCGGCGACGGTCGGGCCCATCGTGCGGAGCGCCCGGGCGGAGCTGATGGAGCGCGTGCCGCTGGTCGACGAACTCCTCGTGATCGATTCGGCGTCGGAGGACGGCACGCAGACGATCGCCGCGGCGGAGGGCGCGCGCGTGGTGCAGCACGCGGACGTGCTCCCCCGCTACGGCTCCTACCGGGGCAAGGGCGAGGCGCTGTGGAAGAGCCTGTACGAGACCAGCGGCGACATCATCGTCTGGTGCGACACGGACGTGCAGGACTGGGAGCCCCGCATGGCGTACGGGACGCTGGGCCCCCTGCTCACCGAAGCCCGCATCGCCTACGTCAAGGGGTACTACCAGCGGCCCATCGTCGAGGGCGGGGTGCTGCGCGAAGGCGGAGGGGGGCGCGTCACGGAGCTCGTCGCGCGTCCGCTGATCAATCTCTTCTTCCCCGAGCTGTCGGGGATGATCCAGCCCCTCGCGGGAGAGTACGCGGGGAGGCGCAGCCTGCTGGAGGCGCTTCCGTTCTTCACCGGCTACGCGGTCGAGATCGGCCACCTGATCGACGCGATCGAGCGGGTCGGCCTCGAGGGGCTCGGGCAGGTCGATCTCGAACGGCGCGTCCACCGCAACCAGGAGCTCGAAGGGCTCAGCCGCATGAGCTTCGTGATCCTCCAGGCGATCATGAAACGCCTCGAGGAGCGGCACCGTGCGCACCTCTTCGCCGAGCTCGGCTCGACGATGAAGCTGCCCCGTTCGTCGCCCACCCGTCTGTCGCTCGAGGTGATCGAGCTCGCCGACCAGGAACGACCGCCCATGATCCGCATCCCGGAGTACCTGGAGCGGCGCAGGGCCGCCGGGTCGTGACGGCCGAGGTCGGCGCGCAGTGACGCCGAGGGCGGCCGATCGTGAGGGCCAGGGGCGGCAGGCAGTGATGCCCGAGACGAAGCGCGCGGCCCGAGAGGTCGCCGTGGGCATGCCGCTGCGCGTGCTCGCGGCCCCGGATTCGTACAAGGGCACGCTGACGAGCGTCGAGGTCGCCGACGCGATTGCGCTGGGGTGGGCTCGCGCGCGCCCGCACGACACCGTCGACCGGTGCCCGATCTCCGACGGTGGCGCCGGCCTGCTCGATGCGCTGCGGGCGGCCAATTCCTCCTGGCAGCAGCTGCCCGCGGCGTCGCAGGATCCGCTCGGGCGAGCCGTCGACGGGCGGTTCCTGCGCTCAGGCGACCGCGCGGTGGTGGAGCTGGCGGACGCGTCGGGGCTCTGGCGCGTCGCCGCACAGGAACGCGATCCGGGCGCCGCGAGCACGTTCGGGACGGGGCTCACGCTCGCGGCGGCGATCGGACTGGGCGTGCGGGACATCATCCTCGGCGTCGGTGGGAGCGCCACGACGGACGGCGGCGCGGGCCTCCTGGCCGCCCTCGGCGTGCGGTTCCTCGATGCCGACGGCCGCGACCTCCCGCCGGGCGGGAACGCACTCGCCAGGCTGGCCCGGGTCGACTTCGCCGGCCTTTCGCCGCTCCTGCGGGGCGTGCGCCTGGTCGTCGCGTCCGATGTCACAAACCCGCTCTGCGGACCCGACGGGGCCGCGGCCGTGTACGGCCCGCAGAAGGGGGCTTCGCCCGCGCAGGTCCGCCGGCTGGACGCCGCGCTTGCCCACTACGCGGACGTGCTCGCGACGGCCACCGGCCGCGAGATCGCGGCTGCACCCGGTTCGGGAGCCGCGGGCGGCACGGTCGCCGGGCTCCTGGCCATCGCCGGCCACGTGGCCGCGTTCTCCGTCCGCCCCGGGATCGGGGAGGTGATGGAGCTCGTCGGGTTCCCCGAGCGCCTCGCGGCCTGCGAGCTGGTGATCACCGGCGAGGGTCGCGTCGACGCGCAGACGGCCTTCGGCAAGACGGCGCACGGGGTCGCGCGCCGCGCCAGGGAGGCCGGTCGGCCATGCGTGGTGATCGGTGGCGGCATCGAGCTCGAGGGAGTCGCCGCGTTCGCCGACCTCGACGCCGTCGTCGTCTCGGCCTGCGAGGATCACCGGGGGCTGGAGGCGGCGATGGCCGCCGGGGCGGCGCCGGTCGAGCGCGCGGCCGAGCGCGTGGCACGGCTGGTCTCGCTCGGCGCCGCGCTGACCGCGCGTGGCCGCCGCGCAACGAGTTCGGCCGGTTTCGTCGGGTGACGCTGTCCGCCGCCGGGTCGCTGGAGCGCGAGCGCCCGGGCCTGGTCGAGTTCGTGCTGGCGAGCCTGCAGGGACTCTACGGCCTGCCCGACTGGGCGCCGCGCCGCCCCCCGACCGACGAGCTGGTCCTGACCATCCTGTCGCAGCACACCAGCGACCTCAACGCGGAGCGCGCCTTCGACGAGCTCGCGTCGCGCTTCCCGGACTGGGAGGCGGTGGCGTCCGCGCCGGTCGGCGACGTGGCAGCGGCGATCGCCTCGGGCGGGCTGGCACGGCAGAAGGCGCCCCGCATCCAGGCCGCCCTGCGCCGGGTCCGCGAGGAGCGCGGGGACTTCGCGCTGGACTTCCTCGGCGGGATGGATCCGCGCGCGGCCCGCGACTGGCTGGTCCGGCTCGACGGTGTGGGGCCCAAGACGGCGTCCGTCGTGCTGCTGTTCTGCTTCGGGCAGCCGCTCATGCCCGTGGACACGCACGTCCACCGCGTGATGACCCGGATCGGCATCGTGCCCGCTCGCACGCCCGCGGAGCGTGCCCACGACGTCGCCCTCGACGTGTTCCCGCCCGGGCGGATCTACGAGGCGCACGTGAACCTGATCACGCACGGGCGCCGGACCTGCACGGCGCGCAACCCCGCCTGCGGCCGGTGCCCCGTCGCGCCGCGCTGTCGGCATGTCGACCCGGCCGCGCCGTGAGCGAAGCGAGGCCGCAGGGCGCTCGGCGCCCAACAGAGGAGCAGGAGATGACCTTCCAGTCCATCGCGGCCGAGTTCCTCGCGCGCGAGTTCGCACAGTCGCCGGTGCGCGCCAGCCAGCTCGGGCTCACCGAGTACGACGATCGCGTCGACGACCTGTCGGCCGGGTCGTTTGCGACGCGGGACGCCGAGGCGGCCCAATGGATGGCCCGCTTCGACGCCATCGCCGACGACGGACTCACGCTCGACGAACGGGTGGACCGCGACCTGGTGCGCTCGGTCCTGCAGGGCCGCCTGATCCTCGCCGACTGGCAGAACTGGCGCCGCGACCCGGCGACGTACACGAACGTGGCCCTCGACGGCATCTTCACGCTGTTCCTGCACCGGCTGCGCCCGGAGGCCGATCTCGTGGGCTCGGCCGTGGCGCGCCTGCGCGAGGTCCCGCGCGTGGTCCGCGAGGGCATCGCAAACCTGGACCCGTCACTGGCCCACCCGTTGATCCTGCGGCGCGGGGCCGGGGCGGCACGAGGCGGGGCCCGGTACCTCAGAGAGCTGCTGGCGCTCGACCTCGCGCCCGGAGCGGATCGCGAGCGCGTGGCGGCGGAGGGAGCCGAGGGCGCGCGCGCGATGGACGACTGGGCGGCGCACCTGGAGCGCCTGGCAGGCGCTGCGACGGGAACCTGGCAGCTGGGCGAGGAGCGCTACACACGGCTCCTGCGCGAGAAGGAGCTGCTTGACACCGACGCGCGCGGCCTGCGCGAGCGCGGTCGGGTCGAGTACGACCGACTCGCCGGCGAGATGGCGGAGCTGGCCCGACGCGCGCGGGGGACCGACGACTGGCCGGCAGTGCTCGGCGAGGCCGCACGGGATCACCCGGCGACGGAGGAGGCGATGCGGCAGGGGTACGCCGACTGGACGGCGCGCGCCCGCAGCTTCCTCGCGGAGCGCGGGCTCGTCACGCTGCCGCCCGGCGAACGCTGCCTGGTCGAGCCGTCGCCGGTGTTCCAGCGGCCGGTCCTGGGCGTGGCCTCGTACAACTCGCCGCCCGCGTTCTCGGACTCGTGGACGGGGCATTTCTTCGTTCCGTTCGCCCCGGACGGCACGCCGGAGCCGGAGATCCAGCAGCGGCTCGAGGGGAACAGCTGGGGCGACATCCCCTCGGTTTCGGTCCACGAGACGTACCCCGGCCACCACTGGCACCTCGTGATGCGCAAGCGGAACCGCAGCGCCGTGCGAAGGGTCTTCGGAACCCCGTACTTCACCGAGGGCTGGGCGCTCTACGCGGAGCGCATGATGCGTGAGCGCGGCTTCTTCACGGACCCGATCCAGGAGCTGTTCCAACTGAAGGCTTCGCTGTTCCGGGCGGCGCGGATCGTGGTCGACACCAGCCTCCACCTCGGTGAGATGACGTTCGAGGAGGCCGTGGACTTCATGCGCACGAAGGCGGGCCTGCCGGAGCCGACGGCCCGGGCCGAGGTCGGGCGCTACTGCACATGGCCGACCCAGGCGTCCGCCTACCTGACAGGCTGCCTGGAGATCCTGCGCATTCGGCGCGCCTGGCTCGACGCGCATGGCTTCCCGGACGTTGCCGCGGAGGACGTGCCGGTGTCCACGCTGCGCGAGTTTCACGACACCATCGCCGGGAGCGGCGCGCTGCCGTTGGGGCTCGCGGAGCGGGCGCTGCGCGCCACGTAGCCCGTACCTGCACCACCGCACCGGTCGTCCCGGTCGGCCGAGGACCCGCCCCGGACCGTCGCGGACCCGCTCGGGCCGCAGATACCCCCTCGGCACTACCCCCTCGACATGTGGTGCCCACCGGCACCGCCAAATGGCCTTGGCGGCACCTACTCGACCGGGTAGCAAGGTGGTCGGCAAGGTTCCCTCGTTAGGGTAGCCACGCCTGGTCGGCCTAAACGCCGCCGGGGTGAGCGTCCGGTTCACGGGGCCCGACGGACGCCACGTCGCCCTCATGGCCCGTGCCCCCGCAGAGCGAGTCGGCGAATGCCATCGACCCCGCACCGCACGGCGCCCGCACGATTGGCATCTTCAACCACGGCCCGTCCGGCTCGGGGCGCGCTTTGTGCCCGAGTCGGCCGGTGGGCAGGCGCTCCTCGAGTTCGCGCTCATCGTGCCTCTCTTCGTGTTTCTCCTGATGGCCTTGATCGAATTCATGTTCACGTTCAACGCGATCATCGCGGCCGACTACGCGACGCGGGACGGCTCGCTCATCGCGGCGGAGGCCGGGAATGCTGAGGACGCCGACTGCGTGATCCTCGCCAAGATCGAGGAGGACATGGCGCCGCCCGTCGATCGCCGAAAGATCTCGGAGGTCTGGATCTACCGCGCGGACAACGTCGGCATGCCCATCGGGGGGGCGCTCAGTCCCTGGACGGCGCCGGAATCACGGCACTACACGCGCGGTGGATCGACGCCCGGATGCGATGCCACGTCCGTGCCCTACACCCTCGACACGGCGAACGACACCTACCCGCCCACGCGGCGCTGCAACGTTCTGAACGGCGAGACGTGCCCGGAGGACCGCACCGGTGTCGACCACATCGGGGTGCTGATCTCGTACCAGTACACACCGCACGTGCCGATGACGATGCCATTCCTCGGCGTCATGCTCCAACTTCGCGGTGACGACTACTACGTGATCAAGTCGAACGTCATGCGGATGGAGCCGGTGCTGTGAGCGCGGCCGGCCACGCAGACCACGCAGGCGCACGGTCGATCGGCCAGGGGCTCGTTGAGTTCGCCCTGATCCTCCCGGTGTTCCTCGTGCTCCTCCTTTCGCTCCTCGATTTCGGCCTCGCCTTCAGTCACAACCTGACGCTGGAGTACGCCACCCGCGAGGGCGCCCGCACAGGGGCGGCGCTGGCGTCCGGCAACTCGGCGCTCTCATGCAACGACGTCGACAAGTACGTGATGGCGGCGGTTCAACGCGTGCTCAAGGCGCCGGGGTCCAGCGTTCGACTCGGAGACATCGGGCAGGTTCGAATCTACAAAGCGGCGGCGAACGGATCGGAAGTGGGCCCCGCGAACACCTGGACATACTCGCCGGAAGATGGTCCGCTCGTCGACGGCGCGAACCTGGACTTCGTGGCTGGAGCGAGCACCTGGAGCGCGTGCTCACGCACCAATTCCACCCCTGATCCCGATTCGATCGGCGTATCCATCACCTACCAGTACCACTACATCACCCCGCTCGCGTCCGCGCTCGCGTTGGTGGGCGGGAACGCGTCCGGTCCGCTGACGCTCCCGATGAGCGACCGCACGGTGATGCAGCTGAACCCCACGAACGAGTAGGAGCAGCGATGAACAGCAGCACGCCGGATCCCGGCACCGCACTGCCCCAGCCACCCGTTCGCAGAAGGCTCGGCCGCGGCCAGGCGCTCGTGCTCTTCGCGATGGCGATCACCATGCTGGTGGGTCTCATGGCGATCGTCATCGACGTCTCGTGGTACTGGTCGAACACATTGCGCGTTCAGCGAGCCGCGGATGCCGCGGCCATGGCGGGGGCCGTCTGGCTTCCCGGCGACCCGACGACAGGAATCACGAAAGCCGGCCTGGAAGCCACCAAGAACGGCTATACCGTGACTGCCGGAACCCAGTGCGGAGTGGACAGGACCTGCGTGGTCGCGAGCCCGAACCCGAACAACGACGACCAGATGATCGTGACGATTAGCGCTCCAGTGCAGACATTCTTCATGCGGGTCTTCGGCATCAACACGCTCAAGGCAAGCCGCACCGCCAAGGCTGAATACGTGCTGCCCGTGCCGATGGGCAGTCCCCTGAACTACTTCGGCGTGTACGGGAAGCACCGGACGCCCTCGGCCTGGTCGGACTGGGATTCGGGGCGCAGGTTCGCCTCGGCGACCCAGGGCACGGTCACGTGGGCGACGCCCGAATACGCCTTCGCAGCAGAGTCGCCGACCCCGATGTACGCGTGGACTGGCAGCAGCACGAACAAGCAGGGATACCAGATGTTCAACCTGGCGATCCGTACCGACAGCGGTACGCCGCGGTTCACCAACGGCGGCATCCAGGTCTTCGTCAAGGCTCGCTCGTCGCTTTCCACGGGCTGCAAGGTCGGGATCGAGCTGTCCTGGGATGCCGGCGCGCACTGGACGGCGCAGAAGACCGCCAACCTCACCGGAAGCGACCAGTGGCTGACACTCGGAGGGAACCAGGCAACCGGCGGCACCGACCTCGCTAATTGGTGGAACTCGACCTCGATGAATCCTTCGTGGGCCGCGAG
Source organism: uncultured Chloroflexia bacterium (assembly GCA_963759135.1). Lineage (GTDB taxonomy): Bacteria > Chloroflexota > Limnocylindria > Limnocylindrales > CSP1-4 > JAJYNJ01. The sequence continues at coordinate 54,961 of CAVWXU010000008.1, forward strand.
CGAATTCAGCAACGTGAACTTCGCCCTGCGCATCCAGGGTGGGCTGGGTTGTGGGGCCTCGGTGACGTACGTCGACTACGTCCAGGTCCAGGTCTACTACGAGGTGCCTGATCCGAACGTGGACGGCCCGGCGCAGGGAACACTGACGCCGCAGGGCTCGTGGGCCGGCATGCTGTCGCAGGGTGCCGACATGGTGAATGGCGATCCATACCTGTCCGGCGTGAACGGCAGTGGCTCGAACGGCTCGTACAAGCCGTACGTCTCGCCGTACTCGTGGGCACCCGGCGCGACCCTCACCCCGTACTACGACTACGCGGTGGAGATGGCTGCCGGCACGACGAATGGCGCCGTCTCCATCTTCGACCCCGTGTATTGCGCCACCGACACGGAGATGAAGTACGGGATGGGCGACCACTGGTACTCGGGAACGAACAGCGTCAGCGCCTTCTATGACATCTACGACACCAACAACACGCCGTACGATCTCTCGGACGACATCTGGATCGGGGCAACACGGGCCCCCAGGGCGCGAGCAACCCGCTGTACGGCCTGTTCCGCCAGGTCCGCGCGGCCGATCCAACACTCTTCGACTCACCGTCTGAGGCGCCATCGGTCAGCAGTTGCACGAAGGGCGTCATCAACGATCAGACCAGCGGCATGTACTGGCACGACCGCTGGTGGACGCTCGCCACTGGCCTGACCGGCGGCGCGGCAGGCGGGTCGGGCAGGGTGTACCGGGTCCATGTCACGTCCACCGACCCGTACGCGCCGACGCAGCAGTCCGGGACGAACGCTCTGAACAACTTCTCGATCTTCGCCACCGCCGACTCCCAGTTGCCCAGGGTGTACGGGCTGGGTTCGATGGTCGCGTTCTCGCCTCTGCCGGGCGGGAAGGACACCCAGTTCTACATGGCCCAGATCGCGGCCGTCCATGCCGGGAAGACGATGCGCATCCTGCTCTACGACCCCGGAGATACCAATGGGCTGACAGCGACGCTCAAGATTTTGAAGCCCACCACCAGCGATTACGTCCCTGCGACGTTCTCCTACGCCGCGAGCAAGGCCGCCTCGGGGGCCGCCAACTGCACCAGCCGACATGGCGAGAACGTGACCTCCGTCCAATCGGCCAACGGCAGTACCAGCTACTACAACGGCTGCTGGCTCACGATCACCGTCCAGTTGCCGGACGACTACAGCGCCCCGAAGCCGGCAACCGAGACGAACCCGAACGCCGGAGGCGGCTGGTGGAAGGTCGTCTACTCGATGGGGACTGGCTCGGACACCGCCTCCGACCTGACTACGTGGAAGGTCAACCTGAGCGGCAACCCCGTGCACCTCGTCGTCCCCTGATCACCGCCTGGGCGTTGGCGCAGCCGCCGAGTGGCCCGCGAGCGTCGGGCGCGGCGGCCGACCTGCGGAGTACCCTGAGAGCGGCGAGTGCAGCTCGGGGAAACGGCCATCGGCTTCCTGAGACGCCTCATCGGAGGCGGCAGACCAGACACCGGAACGGACAGCTGGCCCCGCGGAGACGATCAGGCGCTGCCCGGGGCGGGTAGCGTCGCGCCGGCCGAACCCCCTGCGGCCTCGCCCGAGCCCATGACCCCTGCACCCGCCGCCTGCCCGTACTGTGCCGTGCTGCTGGACCCGGCACCAGAGCGCGGCCGGCTGTGCCCGCGGTGCAGGCGCCGGATCGTCGTCCGGCGAGTCGACGGCCGGCGTGTGCTCCTGACCGAAGAGGCCCTCGCGGTCTTCGAAGCCGAGCGACAACGCGAGACCAACGAGCGCAACTGGAGGAGCGCGCGCCGCCGGTGGCTGGCGCTGGCCAGGGGCGTCTCGGCACCGGGCGCCCGGATCAGCCGGGTGGCCGCGGCGCCGCCGTCGGCGGCCGCCGTCGAAGCGTCACGCGACCTCTACCTCGCCGCCGCCGAGCATGCGGTCCGGGCGGCGCGGCGGGAGAAGCGCTGGGAAGAGGTGGCGCGAGTCAGGCGGGAGCAGGCGGCGGCCCTGCACCTGGCCGCCGGTTCCCCCGTCCCGCCGCCAGAAGAGCTCCTTGCGCTGCACCGCGAGTGGTCGGCCGCCGCCCTCCGCTCGGCCGTCGGTTTCGGGGGACGCGTCGAACTGGTCGCGGCCGGCTGCTGCGAGATCTGCGACCGCGACGACGGGCACGCCTTCCGCATCGCGGCCGAGCTGCGTGCGCACCGGCTCCCGCACGAAGGCTGCCCCAGGGGCCTGTGCCCCTGCGACTGGTATCCGCTGCCCGACGCGAAGGCGGCGAAGCGGCGGGTCCGGCGCCGGCGCGCCGCTGCCGTTCCGGAGCCCGCACCCGCACCCGAACCGGCGTCTCCTCCTGGCGCGGAGCCCGGCGCCTGATGAGCGTCAGCTAGTCGCTGACCGCCCGCGCCTTGCTCGCCTCGGCCGCCGCAGTCATCTGCGTCCGGTTCACCAGCAGGAGGTCGAAATGGCTGATCACGCGTCGGTCGGCCAGGGAGCGGGCCGTCACGTTGGTCATGGTCACGAACCGCGGGTCGGTCGTGTCGACGAACGTGGGGAGCGTCATCTCGCGGTACACGTGCACGGTCCCGGTGAGGCTGTGGCCGGGGGTGAAGATGACGAAGCGCCGCGGTTCCCGCTCGAGCGTCGGCCGATCGAAGCTGGACATGGGCGACGTCTCGACCGGGGCCGACCGCTCCGCGCCGGGCACCTGGCCGATGAAGGTGATCTCGTCCTGGTTCACCATCAGCTCGTCCACCACGAGGTTCGTGGGCTCGCCGTTGCGGCGAAGCAGGCGCGCGTCGCGCAGCAGGACGTAGCCGCGGCTGTGATTGATCAGGTCGGAGAGCCGGGTGAACCGGCCGACGGCCACGCGGCCACCGAGGCGGAGGTGCGGACCGACCAGCTCGACCTCCTCGGTCCGCATGTCGGCGTCCGCCATCCGTCCTCCGGGCGAGAAGAACGTGGGATCGTAGGCCATGTGAGCACCTCGTCCTCGTCGTGAGCCAGTCCGGATCGTAAGCCACGCGAGCCGCCTGCGTCCTCGCCGACATGCGCCGTTCGGAGTGCGACGCTGCTAGGCTCTGCCCCTGATGGCCGGTCTGCGGCAGCGAATCCTTCTCGTCGACGACGACCCGAACCTGCTGGCGCTCGTGGCCGAGCAGCTGCGGGACGACGGGTTCGAGGTCGCAACCGCGCGCGACGGCGTGGAAGCGCTGCGCAGCCTGGAGCGGGCCTGGCCCGACCTGCTCATCGTGGACCTCATGATGCCGCGGATCGACGGGCTCACGCTGGCACATCGGGTGAAGGAGCGGGCGGACCTGCCGGTCATCGTCCTCTCGGCCATCGACAGCGGCGATTCGAAGGCGAGCGCGCTGGAAGAGGTGGCGGAGGACTACGTCACGAAGCCGTTTCACTACCCCGAGCTGCGCGCGAGGATCCACCGAGTGCTCAGGCGGGTGGGCGACAACGTCCCGGCGGGCGCGCTGCCGCTCGGGCCGTCGCTCGTGCTGGAGCTGCAGCGTCGGCGTGCCCTGGTGGACGGGCGCGTGGTGTCGCTGACGCCGACCGAGTCGCGGCTGCTCTACGCGCTCGCGGCGAACATCGGGCGGGTGGTCTCCACGGAGACGCTGCTCGCGCGTGGGTGGTCGGAGGTGGAGGTGCCGGATCCCTCGTACGTGTGGGTGACCATGCGCCGGCTCCGACAGAAGCTCGAGACCGACCCGGACCACCCGACGTACCTGGAGACCGTGCGGGGGGCAGGCTATCGGCTGCGACGCGTGGATGAGCCCGAGCCACCCGCGCCAGGCGCCTGAGCCACCCGCGCCTGAGGGGCGCGCCGGCGGCGGAACCCGGTCCTGACCCGCTCACGCCGCTGATATGCTCGGCGGATGAGCAGGCTGCCGCTCCGGTCGCGCCTGTTTCTGGCCCTCGCGACGGTCGCGCTCCTCCCCGTCGTCCTGTTCGGGGTCGTGGCGATCGTGCGCGTGACCGCGTCCACCGCCGAGCAGCAGCAGTCCTCGCTCCTCAACCTTGCCCGTCTCGCCGCCGCGGAGTCGCCGCAGGGCACCCTTCCGGACGTCACGGCGGCGACCCGGCTCGCAGCCTTGACCGGCGGGAGCGTCACCATCTTCGGCATCGACGGCCGCGCGGTCGCCAGCTCCGGACCCGAGGCGATCGCGGCGCTGCCCTCCGGCCTGGCACCGGGACCCGGAGGATCGACCACGCGGGCAGGGTCGCTGCTGGTGGCGGTCGTGCCTCTCGTGGGCGCTGCCGGCGGACAGGCGGGGTACCTGGCCCTCGTGCAACCGCAGGCCGGTCCGGCAGACGTCGGCGTCGTGCTTGCCGTCGCACTCGTCGTCGCCGTCATCTGGGCAGTCTTCCTGAGCTTCGCGCTGGCGCGCGCGCTCATCCAGCCGCTGCGGGAGCTGACGGTCACCCTCGACCGGCTCCAGGCGGGCGACCTGTCCGCGCGGCTCGTGGCACCGGCCGACGACGAGCTCGGCCGCCTGGCGAACAGTCACAATCGACTCGCCGCCGCACTCGACGAGCGCAACCGGTCGCTCCACCAGGTGCTCGAGGCGCTTGCCGGTCTCTCGCAACGAGAGGGCCCCGGCGCGCTCGTGGCCGACGCGGAGCGCGCCGCCACGCGGGCGTTCGGGTTTCGCTCCGTCCAGATCGTGCTCGCCGGTGCGGAACCTGCCACCGTCCCCACGCAGGACGAGCGGGTGCCCGGCGAGGCGTTCACCGTCGTGGCCCCGCTGCGGCTCGAGGACGACGACGTCGGGTGGCTGACTGCCGTGGTTCCGCCCATGCAGGACTGGAGCGCGGCCGACGCGGACCTGCTGGCGTTGTACGGGCGGCAGCTGGCGGCAGCAGTCCGCAACGCGGAGCTGTACCAGGAGACCCGGTCACTGTCGGAGCTCAAGAGCGAGTTTCTCCGGGGCGTCAGCCACAACCTTCAGACGCCGCTCACCAGCATCCGGGCATTCGCCGAGCGCCTGGCCGACCGCGACCGGGATCCGGCGCTGCGGATCATCGTCGAGCAGGCGGACCGCCTGTCGCGGCTGGTGGGCCAGCTGCTGACCGTTTCGAGGCTGGAGGCTGGGACGCTGCGGCCGCGCGAGGAAGTGGTCGCGCTCGCCCCGCTCGTGCGGCGGGCGTGGGAGAGCCTGGCGCACGACGAGATCTCCTTCTCGCTCCAGGACGACGCGGGCGGCTGGCTGGCGCTGGCGGACCGCGACTGGGTGGACCAGGTCGTCTGGGCGCTGCTCGACAACGCGGTGAAGCACGGGGGCGGCACGCCTGTCGAGCTGGCGATCCGTGCGATGCCGGCAAGCGGCACCGCCGCCGGCAGCCACGCCATCGCGCAACGCGACCGGCTCGTGGTCGTCATCCGCGATCATGGCCCGGGCATCGAGCCGGCGGTGGAGGCGCGGCTCTTCGACAGGTTCGCTCCCGGGCCCAGCGGGGGAACCGGGCTCGGCCTGAATGTCGCCCGCGGTCTGCTGAACGCGATGGGTGGCGACATCTGGGTCGAGCCATGCGACGACGGCGCCGCGTTCGCCTTCGCCGTGCCGGCGGAGGCACCCGAGGAAATCTGACGGACATGCCGAGACCCCGGCTGTCGTTGGCCCGAAACCAGCCGGGGCCTCAGCAGTGCGACGTTCCTGGCGCGCCAACGCACGCTACGTCCCGCGCCGGCGGGCGCGCAATCGTCAGGGATGCGTACTCGAGGGAACGGGCGGGGCCGCCGGCAGCACCACCCGGAACGTCGAGCCGGCACCCTCGGTGCTGTCGACGGACACGCGGCCGCCGTGATCCTCCGCGATGTGCCGGACGATCGACAGGCCGAGCCCGGTCCCCCCCGCTCCGCGGACCCGGGCCTTGTCCACCTTGTAGAAGCGCTCGAACACCCGGGGCAGGTCCTCGGCCGGAATGCCGACGCCGCGATCCTCGACCTCCAACGTGACGAGGCCGGGCGTGTCCCCCGCCGGTTCCCCCCGGGCACGTACGACCACGGCGCCGCCCGACGGCGAGAACTTGATCGCGTTGTGGACGAGGTTGATCAGCAGCTGCCCGAGGCGTTCCGGGTCGCCGAGCACCGGCGGCACGTCCGGGTCGATCTCGGACCGAAGCCGCACGCCCTGGCGCTGGGCGAAGAGCCGCAGGCGCTCGAGCGTGCTCGTGACGATCGGCCCCACGTCGACGTCATCGATATAGAGCGGCTGGCCCTGTCCCTGCTCGATCTTCGCCAGGTCCAGCAGCTCGGTGGCCATCTGCACCAGGTGCCCGGTCTCGACGTCGATCTTCTGCACGATGTCCACGACCCGCGGCGGCACCTCGATCTCCTCCAGGTCGCGTGCCAGCGTCTCGGTCAACAGGCGAACGGTCGTGAGGGGCGTCCGCAACTCGTGCGACAGGTTGTCCACGAACTCGGTCCGGATGCGCTGCAGCCGCCGCAGCTCCGACAGGTCGTCGATCACGACCCACACGCCGCCGCCCGGTGAGCGCCGCGCGCGGACCGACAGCGCCCGGCCGTCGGGCCCGCCCAGGGCCACTTCGTCGGCGGCGCTCCCGTTGCGCCACGCGGTCCGCACGATCGCGTCGAGCCGCACGTCGCCCAGCCCGACCGCGGCATGATCTGCGTCTCCCGCCAGTCGCCCCGCCGGACGGTGGGGCAGCCGCGTGCCGACCAGCGAGCCCTGCGCCACCTCGAGGTACAGGTCGGCCGCGCGGTTCGCCGAAGTCACCACCAGCTCGTCGTCGAGGCGCACGATGCCCGAACCGACCAGCCCCGTCAGGTACACCAGGTCCTCGGCTTCCTGGCGAGCGCGGCGGTCGGCCTGCTCGGTTCGCTCGAGCAGGCTGCGCACGGCGGACGCGGGCGGCTCGTCCGGGCGCCCGCCGGCCATCTCGCGGATCCTGCGGAGGGCCAGCTCGCGTCCGATCGCGAACGCGGCAACCACCGCCACGACCGCCAAGAGGACCGCGACCGCGATGCCCTCGGCGCTCACGGTCGCGGCGCGCCACCTGCCTGCGGCGCGCTCACTGGCTGCGGCGCGCTCACTGGCTCGGCCGTCGGAACAGTCGGCCGCCGGAACACGTAGCCCACTCCCCGCACCGTGTGCAGGAAGCGCGGCTCGGCAGAATCGCGCTCGACGAGGCTCCGCAGCTGGTGCACGTGAACGTCCACAGTCCGCGTCTCGCCTGCGTACTCGTAGCCCCAGACGCGGTCCAGCAGCTGCTCGCGCGTGAAGACCTGCCCCGGGTGCCGCATCAGGAACACCAGCAACTCGAACGCCCGGGCGGTCACGGGCAACTCAACGCCGTCACGGAGCAACCGGTGGCCGGCGTGGTCCACGGCGACGTCGTCGAGTCGCTCCTCCGCGGGTGGTCGATCCCCGGCCGATCCGAGAGCCGACGCGGAGCCTTCGACGCCTTCGGGCACCGCGGACGGGACCAGGCCTGGGGCGAACACAGGGCCCGGGGCGAGTACAGGGCCGGCGGTCGGCGCGGCGCCTGAGGCGGGCGCAGGGCCCGCGAGGGCGACGGAGACGGGGGCCGCGGCAGGGCGCGCGGCCGAGGCCGATCCTGCGGTCGGAGCCGAGGAGGAGCTTGCGGCCGGGGCCGAGGAGGGGCTTGCGGTCGGGGCCGACCCTCTGGCCGGGGCCCGTCCGGCAGCGGACGGGTGCGAACCGTTGGCCGAAGGCAGGGACACGGTCGCCGACGAGTCGGCCAGGGCTGCGGCCTTGCGGTCCTCCTCCTCCAGCACGTGGCTCTCCGTCCGGCGCAGCAGTGCACGCACCCGGGCCAGCAGCTCGCGCAGCCCGAACGGCTTCGTCAGGTAGTCGTCCGCGCCGAGCTCGAGCCCCACGACCTTGTCGATCTCCGAATCCTTCGCCGTGAGCATCAGGATCGGCACGTCCGACTCGCGCCGGATGATGCGGCACACGTCGAGCCCGGACAGCTCCGGCAGCAGCACGTCCAGGACGACCAGGTCCGGACGCTCTTCCGCGAAGCGGGCCAGGGCCTCGCGACCGTCCGCGGCGGTGACGACGCGATACCCATCGCGGGCGAGGTTGTACTGGAGTGTCTCGCGCAGGATGGCCTCGTCGTCGACGACCAGGACGGTGCGTGTCACGGGCGCATGGTAGCGCGACGTCACTCGCCGTCCACGAGCTCCGCCAACCGGTCCCGCCACGCCTCGCCCGCCCGGGCCACCGCCATGAGGATCCCTTCGCGGATGCTCGCCCGCGAGACCGTGGCCGAGGTCAGCGCGTAGTGCTCGAGGAACGCCTCGGCGAGGACCGCACCGCCGGGCAGGATCCGCGCCCGCTGCGGGCGGATCGGGTACCCGTCGGTGAGCGCCGCCAGCGGCGTCGCCTCGAGTATGCGGATGGCGGCCTCCAGGCGACTCCGCGTCAGGGAGCGCCAGCTCGACGTGCCGGACACGAGCCGGAGCAGGTTGGTCGCGGTTCCGCCGACCATGATCGCCCTGCCCGGGGACGCGACAACGGCGCTCCCGACCGCGCGCCTGGCGGCCGCGCGCAGGACGTCGAACTCGTCCGCGGTGGGAGGATCGTGATCGACCAGGGCCGCCGTGAGGCGAGCGGCCCCCGTCGGGACGACGTCCACCAGCGGAGCCCGGCCCGGCCCGGCCAGCACGTACTCCGACGACCCGCCGCCGATGTCGACGACGAGCGTCTCGACCGCCGGGCGCCGCCCACCGAGCACGGCGTACAGCGAGAGCAGCGCCTCTTCGTCGTGGCCGAGCACCCGGAGGGGGCTCAACGTGGCCGTTCGAACCGCGTCCGCGACGGCATCGACGTTTGTCGCACGGCGGAGCGGCTCCGTCCCCACCACGGTGATCGCCCGCGCACCCAGGACCTCCGCCGTCTGCGCGTACCGGCGCAACGTCGCGGCCAGCTGGTCGAGCCGGTCGGGCAGAACGTGTCCGTGTGCGTCTACTGCCGAGCCGAGCTCGAGAAGGGTGCTCTCGTCCGCCAGGATCCGGATCCCACGCTCCGTCACCGACGCGGCCGTGAAGTGGACGCTCGTGCTGCCGATCGCGACCGCGGCCACGCGCGTGGCCTGTCGCCGCCGACGGTGCTCGCCCGGGGTCCCGGTCACTCCGGCGCCCCGGCTCGCGAGCTCCGGCCTGGCGCGATCGCGCCGCGGGTTGCGCCCGGGCTCACCGGCCTCGGACGTCCAGCGTCTGCGACATGCGCACCTCCCGGGCACATCCTCGCAGATTTTACCGACGGCTAACACGAGGCCCACGGCGCATTGATGGGCAGCCGCCAGAGTCGGAACCCTACAAGGAGGACTCTGCCCGCTCGTGTCGGGGAGACCTGCGGCAGCCAGCGTGGCTGCCGCGCCGGGCAGGAGTCGGATTTCGAGGAGGCACTCGTGTTCAGTCAATCTCGAGCCCGCTGGGGAGCCGTCGCGGTGGTTGCCGCGCTCGCCTTCGGCGCCTGCTCATCATCTGCCACGCAGGCGCCCGCGTCGGTGGCAGCGCCCGCATCGGTCGCAGCGCCGGCGTCCGCGGCAGCGCCCGCCGCCTCTGCCGCGGCTCCCGCAGCGTCCGCGATGCCCGCCGCCAGCGGCGCGGCAGCGGCCGTCCAATGCGTCAGCGGCAGCATCACGACGGTCGGTTCGACCGCCCTCCAGCCGCTCATCCAGGCGGCCGCCCAGCAGTATGAGAAGGCCTGCACCAGCTCGACGATCAACGTCGAGGGGGGCGGTTCCGGCACGGGCCTCACGCAGGTCGCAGGCGGCGGCGCAGACATCGGCGACTCCGACGTCACGGCCGCGTCCAAGCTGCCGGCCGACCAGGCCTCGCAGCTCGTCGACCACATCATCGCCAAGCAGGGCTGGATCATGGTCGACAACCCCGATGTGACCGGCGTCTCGAACCTGACCACAGCCCAGGCGACGGCGATCTGGACCGGCAAGATCACCAACTGGAATGCCGTCGGCGGTCCCAACCTGCCGATCGTGCTGATCCTTCGCCCGGCGTCGTCGGGCACGCGTGCGACCTTCAAGCAGATCGTCCTCGGCGGCGCGGCCGAGGCCGCCGGGAAGGCGCTGACGGAGGACTCGAACGGCGCGGTGACGACGGCGGTCGAGCAGACGCCCGGCAGCACCAGCGTGATCGGGTTCGCCTACTATCAGCAGAACAAGTCCGGGCTCACCGGACTGCAGCTCGACGGCGTGGACGCGACCGTCGCGAACATGGCGAGCGGTACCTACAAGCTGTCGGCGCAGGGCCACATGTACACGAAGGGACAGCCGAGCGGACTCGCCGCGGCTTTCCTCGCACTACATGCTGAGCCCCGCGGTCCAGCAGCAGCTGATCCCGTCGCTCTTCTACGCTCCCGTCACCCAGTAGCGGCACTCCAGTGGCAATGCGGGGCGGATCGCCCCGCATTGCCATGCACGGCATGAGATGGCCCCCCTGACGACCAGCATCACCGGCCTGCGTCCCGCCACGACGTTCCGCGAGCGGCTCGACATCCCGCGTCGAGTCGTCTTCATCGCGGCGCTCTCGATGATCGCGATCGTGGTCTTGATGCTGGGCTTCATCACCTGGCAGGGGGTCCAGCTCTTCGTTTCGGCCCATGTCGCGCCGGGCTCGCTGTTGTCGGCCACCTGGCAGCCCGACAACACCGCGGGAGCGGTCACCTTCGGCATGCTCCCGTTCGTGGCGGGGACCGTCGGCGTCACGGCGCTCGCCGTCCTCATTTCCGCTCCCCTGTCGGTCGGCCTCGCACTGTTCCTGTCCGAGGTCGCACCAGCGTGGGCCCGGAACATCGTGCAACCGGCACTCGAGATCTTCGTCGGCATCCCCAGCGTGGTCTGGGGCTGGCTCGGACTCACCGTCCTGGTGCCCTGGCTTCGCGAAAATCTCTCCGGCGCCGGGTTTACCGTCGGGTTCAGCTGGCTTGCGGGGTCGCTGGTGCTGTCGCTCATGATCCTTCCCACCATCACGACGGTGACGTTCGACGCGTTTCGCGCGGTGCCACAGGATCAGCGCACCGCCTCGCTCGCGCTGGGAACAACCCGGTGGCAGACCATCCGCCACATCCTGATACCTGCCGGCCTTGCCGGGACGTTGACGGCGATCGTCCTCGGGATGACCCGCGCGGCCGGCGAGGCGCTGGCGGTGCAGATGGTGATCGGCAACCGCCCGGTAGTGCCGACGAGCATCGCGCAGCCGATGACGACGCTCACCAGCCAGATCACGCTGGACATGGGGAACACGGTCTTCGGCGAGCCGTGGAACGACGCGCTCTGGACGATGAGCCTGATCCTGCTGGTGATATCGATCACGTTCGTGGTCCTCGTCCGCGTGCTCAACGGTCGGCGGAGGTTCCAGTGACGACTTCGTCCCTTCCCAGACCGTCCCTGCGCGGCGCGGCCAGCTCGCGGCGGGCGGTCCTGGTCGACCGGATCGCGACCGGCCTCCTGTGGGCCGCGGGCGCGTTCGTGCTGGTGATCCTCGGGGCGATCATCCTGCACTTCGCGATCGCGTCGGCGGGCGTGATCTCCCTGTCGTTCATCTTCGGCAACCCCAGCAGCACGTCCCTGGGAGGCGTCGGGCCGCTGCTCTGGAACTCCGTCTACATGCTGGTGCTGACCATGCTGATCTCGGTGCCGCTCGGCATCCTGGCCGGCATCTACATGTCGGAGTACGCCAGCGAAGGCCGCGTCACCAACGCGATTCGCTTCGCCGAAGAGGCCATCAGCTCGGTCCCGTCGATCGTCGTGGGCCTGTTCGGGCTGATCGCGTTCGTGGACGTCGCACACTGGGGCTTCACCGCCCTCGGCGGCGCGCTGGCGCTGACGATCTTCAACCTGCCGCTGATGTCCCGCCTCGCGGAGCAGGCACTCAGAGCCGTGCCGGCGGACGAGCGGGCCGGGAGCCTCGCGCTCGGGGCGACCAAGTGGCAGACCATCCGGCACGTCGTCGTGCCGCTCGCGATCCCCGGCATCGTCACGGGCGTCATCCTGACGGCGGGGCGGGTGTTCGGCGAGGCGGCCGCACTGCTCTTCACGGCCGGGCTGTCGACACCGACCGGCTACAACTTCGCGAACCTCAATATCGCGGACCCGCGGTCTCCGTGGAGTCCGTTCCGCCCGGCAACGACGTTGTCCGTGTACATCTGGAACATCAACTCGGAGGGGATCGGGCAGTACGTGAAGCAGATCGCGGATGGCGCGTCGGCCATCCTGCTCGCCATGGTCCTCATCTTCAACCTGGGGGCGCGGCTGTTCGGCCGGATCCTCACCAGGCGGCTGACCGCCGCATGACTTCGGGAGACGACATGCTCGCGACCACCGCACCGTCCGAGCGGGTCATCCCGCGCGTGGAGGTGACCGCCCAGGCTGCGCCGGCGGCCAGGACGGGCGACGCCGCCGTGCCGGTCAAGATCGACGCCCAGGACGTGAGCGTTCGGTATGGTGGGCGGGCCGCAGTCCGCGACGTCTCGCTCCAGGTGCCGGAGCGGTCGATCCTTGCGCTCATCGGTCCGTCCGGGAGCGGCAAGAGCACCTTTCTGCGCTGCTTCAACCGGATGAACGACCTGATCCCGGGGGCCACCATGACCGGGCGGGTGAGCCTCGACGGGGAGGACGTGATGGCGGCCGACGTCAGCGTCGTGGAGCTGCGCCGTCGCATCGGCATGGTCTTCCAGCGGCCGAATCCGTTCCCGATGTCGATCTACGAGAACGTCGCCTACGGGCCACGACGGCGGGGCGTGAAGGATCGGGCTCGGCTGGACGAGGTCGTGGAGACGAGCCTGCGGCGCGCCGTGCTGTGGGACGAGGTGAAGGACGACCTGCGCCGCAAGTCCGGGCTGGCGCTGTCAGGCGGTCAGCAGCAGCGCCTGTGCATCGCCCGGCTCATTGCCACGGAGCCGGAGGTTATCCTGATGGACGAGCCGGCGTCCGCCCTCGACCCGGTATCGACACTCCGCATCGAGGAACTGATGCAGGAGCTCAGGGAGCAGTACACGATCATCATCGTGACGCACAACATGCAGCAGGCCGCACGGGTCAGCGACGTCACCGCGTTCTTCACGATGGCCGAGGACCGGGCCGGCTACCTGGTGGAGATGGGTCCGACGGCCAGGATCTTCACCAATCCGTCGGAGCAGCTCACCGAGGACTACATCTCGGGCAGGTTCGGGTGATGGAGGCAGAGGTGACCGAGCACACGCTGGCGACGCCGCCCCACCCGACCCGCGAGGGCTTCGACCGCGCGCTGGGCGAAGTGCAGGTCGAGATCGTGCAGATGGGCGCCTATGTCGAGGAGGCGGTCCGGACGGCCACGGAGGCGATGCAGGGCCACGACGCCGAGATGGCCGCACGGGTCATCGACGGCGACCGGCGCATCAACGAGGTCCAGGAGCGGCTCTCCGAGCTCATCACGACGGTCATTGCCACGCAGCAGCCGGTCGCCCGCGACCTCCGGTACCTGCTCGCGCTGGACCGCGTGGCCCACGAGCTGGAGCGGATGGGCGACCACGCGGCGAGCGTGGCGAAGCAGGTCCGCAAGCTCGCGCAGCAGCCACCACTCCGGCGCTACGTCTTCCTGCCGCGGATGGGCGAGCTGGCGGCGACGATGGTGCACGACATCATCGAGGCGCTGGTCGAGGTCGACGAGGCCCGCGCCCGTGCGGTGGCGAGCCGCGACGACGAGGTGGACCGGCTGTACCACGCGAGCTTCGACGTGGTGCTGGACCTGATGCGGGCCGACCCGGAGAACGTCGACCGCGGCACCCGCATCCTGTTTGCCGCTCACTACCTCGAACGGATCGGCGACCGCGTCACGAACATCGCCGAGGACGTGCTGTTCCTGGCGGGCGGAGTGGTGGAGGACCTCAACTAGGTTGAGCTTCCGCGCGGGCCAGCTCCCGCCCATCGTCCCACGGTCCGCGCCACCGAATCGCGACGCCCTGGGGTCGCGACCGTGAGGACCGTCGAAATCACGATCCGGACTGGCTCGAGGCGCGGCCTGTTCGACCTGACCGACCAGTGCGCGCGCTTTGTCGCCGATGCCGGGGACGGCCTGCTCAGCGTGTTCGTGCCCCACGCCACAGCCGGGATCGTGCTCATGGAGCTCGGGGCGGGGTCCGAGGCGGACCTGCTGGCGACGCTCGACCGGCTGCTGCCGCGGGACGAGCGCTGGACGCATCGTCACGGGTCGCCGGGCCACGGCGCCGATCACATCGTCCCTCTGCTTGCGCCGCCGTGCGCGACCGTGCCCGTGGTCGGCGGCCGGCTGCAGCTCGGGACGTGGCAGTCGATCGCGCTGCTCGACACGAACGCGGAAAACGCGATCCGCACGGTCCGGCTGAGCTTCCTGCCCGGCTGAGGGTGCTCCCGGGCGTCCGGCTGCTACACTCCCTTCCGCGCCGACATAGCTCAGCGGTAGAGCAGCTGTTTCGTAAACAGCAGGTCCTCGGTTCACCGATGAAAGCGTCAAGCCCCGTTGGTGTCGGCTGAGTGACCTTGGTACCGTTCGCGGGCGGGCCGCCTTAGCTCAATGGCAGAGCAGCCGCTTCGTAAGTGGCAGGTTCTCGGTTCGAGTCCGAGAGGCGGCTCCATCACCTGGCGGATGGCTGACCATCGATGCTGGCGGGCGTATCCTCGGGCTGGACGCGGTCGACCCCGAAGCGAAGCGCGGAGCGTGGGGTTGAGCTCCGCCGCGCAGCCGGCCTCTGGCCCTTGAGTCGCACCCCGTTGGCGGCGGGCGCGTCCGCCCCTCTGGCGTCGACGAAGGCGACGTAGGCCGCCTCAGCTTCGCACAAGTGCCGCCGCTCGATCTCGGGATCGATCCGCCGCGACCCAGCAGGCCGGCCTCGCCGAGACGGAGCTCCGGCCGCACGTTCGAGGTCGTGCAGCTTGCGGGTCGTCCGGGCGGTGGGTGCCCAGCGATAGTCGGTCTCGTCGGCGAGCAGGTGCCAGGCGAGGACGGTGAGCTTGCGGGCCACGGCGACCGCGGCGATCCCGGGCCCCCGGCGGGCAAGAACCCGGGCATGGAAGGCGTGGAGCGGGCCAGGCGTCCGGACCGCGACGTGGGCGGCCTCCGTGAGCAGGCCCCGGACGTAGCCCTGACCGGCCTGGCTGATGTGGCCGATCCAGGCCGGGCGGCCCCCCGACTGGCGCACCCGCGGGTCGAGCCCGAGATAGCTCACGAGCTTGTTCGGGCGCGGGAAGCGCCGAACGTCGCCGATGCACGCGACGAGCCCGATCGCGGTCATGGCTCCGACGCCCGGGATCGTCATGAGGCGTCGGACCCGGGGGTCGTCGGCCACCAGCCGGGCGAGGCCCTCCTCGGCCATGCTGATCTCGGCCTCGAGCGCGTCGAGGAGCCGCAGGTCGGTCTCGACCCCCTCGCGCTCGTCGGCCGGCAGCGCGACAGTCGCGAGCCAGCGCCGGCCGCTGCGGCCGAACGGGTCGCTCCAGGGATTGACGACGAGATTCCGGGCGAGGACAGCGCTGATCCGGTTGCGGAGTCGCGTGCGGAGGCCCACGAGCGCGGCCCGGGCGGCGACCCGTCGGCGGAGGGCCTGGGTGGCCGGGTCCGGCTGCCAGACCTCGGGCAGGTAGTCGGCGGCCAGGAGCTCGGCGAGGGTGGCCGCGTCGATCGTATCGGTCTTCGTCTTGGCATCGGCGATCGCCCGAGTCCGCAACGGATTGGAGACCACCACCCGTCCGGCATGCTGCCCGAGGAGCTCGGCGATCGGCCACGTGTTCGTCGTGGCCTCGAGACAGACTGCGTCGGCGGGGCCGAGAGTCGCCGCGAACGCCCGCAGGCTCTCGGCTGAGACGCCGATCTTGCCGAGCGAGCGCGTCGGACGACCACGCTCCACGACGGCGACCTCGGCCGCGCTCCGCCCGACGTCGAGCCCGAACCAGCGCATGGCATCGTCCTCCCGAGTTTCGTCCCTCGGGGACGCCGGCGGGCGACACGACACTTACCGATCCGCGCTCATGGCGCACCCGGGTGAGTCGCAGGGGCGGCCAGATAAATCCACGGACTCGGAGTCCAAGAACCGACCGGCCTGCCCGTCCGGTGGTGTCCCCACTAACTGCCCCTTGTCCCGGTCCGAGGAAGATACCTCGGGCCGGCCCTTGGGGCCGGCCCTTTCATACCCGATAAATCCGAGTGTCGGCTCCAGACGATCCTCGAACCGAAGCGGGCCGACGGGCCCGCTTCTTCGTCCTCTCAGGCCGCCTCATTCGCGAGAGTCGCACGGCGGTCGAAGACTGGGGCGGGGCAGTCGTGCCGCGCGGGACTGCGCCCGTCGGCCAACACCATTCCTCGATGGTGGCCGAATGGGTGGCAGTTGCCTGAGTGGGCACGGCGGACCGTCTGGGGAGCGCGGCCCTAGATCGGGTCGGCGTTGCCGGCGGGATGCAGGCGCCTGAACTCCGCGGGTGAGAGCAGCTGCGCGCAGTCGAAGCCGCCGTTGGCGTAGGTCACTCGTCCAGGACGCAGTGGCGCCCCCTCGGGCCGCACCTCGTAGCGGATCAGCGCGCGCCCGCCCGGTTCGACGACGAAGCGCAGGTTCACCCACCGGCAGCCGACCGCCGCCCAGTGGCGGAACAGCGTCTCGATCTCGCCCCACGTGCCAGACAGGTGCTGCGGGGGCAGGCAGCTCGCATCGGGGACGACGGGTGTGTGAGGGCGCAGCTCGAGGCGGAAGCCATCCCGCTCGGCGTGCTGCACACACGCCGCGGCCAGTGGCGCTACTTGCGCGCTCCAGTAGGCCGCGCCCTCGACGGGCTGGTCGCCCGCATCCCTCATGCCCGTCAGGGTGGCACGCCGCTGCCAGGGCACACAAGAGTCCGGGCCGTGGCCGTTGGGGGGCGCCACGATGGGCACGTCGTGTTCTTCAGGAGCCGTGTCGGCCGCGCATGCTCTGGGCCGGCGTACCTCGGAGCATGCCGTTAGAGCCTACCACTGACGGCTCTCATTGAGCGATAATCGCACAAGGATCGGCCAAGGGAGGCCCGACCCAGGGGAGACGGACCGATGAACGCGACGGGTCAGCGCGTCCGACACCAGCGAGCGAAATGGGGGATGACTCAGGCGATGCTGGCCACGGAGACTGGCATCGACCGCGACAAGATCGGCAAGATCGAGACCGGCACTCGCTCCATCCAGCAGGAGGAGGCTTCCGTGCTCGCGCGCGCCCTGCGGACGACTGTCGAGGCGCTCATGGCGCCCGAGCCGGTCACCCGGTACCGGCTGACCGGCGACCGCCCTTCGACGGGCGAGGCGAAGGCGTGGTTCGACCGCTGCATCGACAACTCGCTGTTCGTCCGCCGCGTCGCCGGGTACACCGGAGCAGGTTGACCATGCTGGTCAAGCCGCGAGGACAAGAGGCCGCCGAGGCACTCCGCCACGAGTTCGGGTTGGGCTACGACGCGATCGACGTCTTCGCGGTCATCCGGACCCTTGGGTACGAGCTTTACCGCGGCCGGTTCCCGGACGACAACGTGGATGGTGCCCTCCGGCAGCAGGACGGAGTGCGCTTCGTCTTCATCAATGGCGCGGTCGCCATCACCCGCCAGCGCTTCACGGCAGCCCACGAACTCGGCCACGCCCGCCTTGAGCCACTGATCGACGGGGCTGAGTTCGTTGAGAACAATGTGGAGTCGGCCGCGGGCACCTCTGGCGACGAGCGTGAGGCCAACATCTTTGCCGCATACCTGCTCATGGACGCCCGCGGGGTGCGCGAGATCGTCGAGGCGTTGCCTGATGAGCGCCAGCGGGTAGCGGCTGTCGCGAGTCGTTTCACGGTCAGCCCGAAGACCGCCGCGATCCACTTACGCGACCTCGGTCACATCAGCAACGATGCGCTGAACGAGCTATGCGTCGATCTCGACCAGGGCTGGGTTAAACCGCAGAAGCTGTTGGCCCAATACGGCTACAGAATGGCGGCGACCAGCCAGCTGCTGCCGAGCGAGTGGCTGGACACGGGACACCGCGCCCGGGCCATGCGTTTCTATCAGGTGGGGGGGTTCACCTTGGCCGGCCTTGCCGACGCGCTGGCCCTACCGATCGACGACACCCGTGCACTTCTTCGGCGCAAGCAGATAGAAATCCGCGACGAACCCGCCAGGGCCGACTCCGCTCCCAACTACGAGGCCGTAATCGACCTCAACGAAGCACTCGGCTGATGGCCTCGCCAGCGGGCGAGTCGGTCGATCCGGAGCTCGACGAGCAAGTCGATCGGATATTCGGCTGCTTCATGACCGGCCCGGTCTGCCTCGACACGATGGTCCCGCTGTACTTCGAGATCCATTGCATCGCCGACAAGTTCAAGGGCCTATTCAAAGATCGCTCTCACATGCCCCCGGCCGTATTCCGGGAGCTCGAGGGACAGCTGCGGGGTCGGGGCACCCCAGTGACCCTGTTGCGGAACCCGCGCTTCTTCCGCATCCAACCGATCACCGACGATGCGATGGCGGAACGCGTCCTAGATCGCCAGCGCCGATGGCGTGGCAAGGAGGCCGCCGAGGCCGACCCATTGCCCGACCGTGGCGAGGCCGAGTGCCTCGAGGTGTGTCTCGACACGGGGATGCCGCTACTGAGCCATGACCACAATGCGATCGGGGACGCCGAGCGCGAGGGGATCGTCATCGGCACGACGATCGATGTTCTAGCGGTCATGGTCATCCGGCGTGTGTTCAACGCCACGCAGGCGTGGATGATCTACACGAGGTTCATCCAGGCCGGCCTGTACGGTGTTCGTCGCTACCCCGCCGACGCGGTCGGTGAGGTCAGGTTCGCGGAACTGATCAATCGCTGTCAGGCTCGCCAGGCCGCGCCGCCGAAGCCGCTCTTCTCGATCGGGACCTGACGAGATACGGACGCCTCGAGCTCAGGTTCCGGAACCCGCCGTCGACGCACTGTCGCGCGGCCTGTTGGGCCTGATGTCATCCGGGGGCCGTCGGGTCTCCTTCCGCTGGTCTTCCGCGTTCGGGCCCGTCTGGGAGATAGTTGCGCGACCCGGACACGACGTGGTGATGGTGTGCGGGCAAAAGCTGCATCTGCCCGTCCCGCCGCGTCCCGTCCCAGCGCGCGCCGAGTCGCCCGTAGAGGCTCAGCGTCAGTAGACCGGTGCGATGACATTGCGGCCCGGCCCGCGATGAGTGGCTCAAACGATCCGGCCCGCGCCGTCGACGGCGCGCATTACGTAGACCTGCGGGACGAGCCCGGTGCGGGACGGGTATTCGCGCATTACCGCCGCGCGGAGCGCCTCTACCGCGTCCACTTGGACCAGGTTGACCGTGCAGCCGCCGAAACCCGCGCCGGTCATCCGCGCGGCGAAGACGCCTGGCACGCCGTTGGCGATCTCGACCAAGGCGTCGAGCTCGGGCGAGCTCACCTCGTACAGGTCACGCAATGAGGCGTGACTGGCGGCAAAGAGCCGGCCGACGGTGGCCAGGTCGCCCGCCTGCAGAGCGGCCATGGTCTTGTGGACGCGGGCATCCTCGGCCACAACGTGGGCGCAGCGCCGCCAAACCCGATCCTGCAGGATGTCACGGTGGCGCTCGAGCATCGCCTGATCCACGTCACGTAGCGCCCTCACGGACGGATTGCGCTCGGCGAGCAGGCTGACGCCCTCCTGGCAGTCGGCCCAGCGCTCGTTGTAGCGCGAACTTTCGAGCTTGCGTGCCAACCCGGTGTGGCAAGCGACGATCGCCACGCCCTCCGGCAACGGGACGTAGCAGAATTCGCTACTGCGGCAATCCAACAGGATGGCGTGGCCAGCCCGACCGGCGACGCTGCTGAACTGGTCCATGATCCCGGTCTTGACACCAACGTAGCGGTTCTCGCATCGTCGGCCGACGGCGGCAAGTGCCAGCGCTGACGGGCGGGTAACCTCCGGCGGCAGGAACGCCATCGCCGAGGCCATCTCGATCGCCGCCGAAGACGAGAGCCCGGAACCGATGGGAATCGTCGAATCGAGCACGCCACGGAAGCCGCGGACCGGCAGGCCCGCCTCCCGGAGCGCCCAGGCAGTGCCAGCCACGTAGTCGACCCACGTCCCTATCCGTCCGTCGCGAGGGGCGAGGCTGTCGAACTCGAAGCGCGCCGTCGTGCCGAGATCGAGTGAGGTCAGCTCGACCCACGCGTCGGCGTGGGGCCGCAGAGCGATCCAGATCTCGAGCTCGATCGCTACCGGCAACACCCAGCCCTCGTTGTAGTCGGTGTGCTCTCCGATGAGGTTGACTCGGCCGGGCGCGCGGACCAGTTCGACCGCGACCAGTCCGGTCGTCCGAGTCGCCGGCCGGCCTCCGCCACCGCCTAGGCCAACGCCGGCCACCGCCCGCTCGCGCTCGGCCAGCGCCTCTCGCAGTCGCCGCTCGCGAGCTCTACCCGTGGTTACCCGAACGGCCCGCGCCTTCGCCTGCCCTTGTCCGGTCTTCACTGGCGCCCTCTTAGACTGCGCGGCGCAAACTGTGCAGCTCGGCCGCCATGTCCGCCGGCGGCAAGCCCTTGATAAGAGTCCAGCGCCCGACTCTGAGCTTGCTGGGGGCCGGCTTAATCCTGTCGGCCGTGCAATGCCTGGTCAAGCACACCGGCCGATCATCAGGACAACGCGGACCAGCGCATTCTTCCCCCTACGCTGCCGCCAGCTGGCGGCTGGTGAGCGAGAGGCCGCTCGCGTCGTCGAATATCTGCCCTCGCACGATCGGCGCAACGAGACGCACCTCTCCAACGGCGTTTGGTTCGATGATCCGCTCGATCTCGAATCCGGCGTAGCCTGCTGGAGTTCAGCATGAGCCACTGATGACTCCCTGGACGCGCTCCAGCGTCTCTGGGGCGACGTCCGGCCGATTGTTGAGAACGCGAAAGATCGTCTGGATCGAGACCCCGGCCGCGGCGGCGACATCCCGGATCGTCAAGCGCTCTCTGTGGGCCATCGGTCTCCCCGCCGCCGAGAAGTCCGAAGCGCAGTGGCGCGAAGGAGGACGTCGACTTCTAGCCCGGACATTCTTGGGGGCCGATATGCACCCGGGCGTCCTCGTCGACGCTGGCCCAAACTTCACGAAGGTCGTCTCGAGGCGCACGCGTCGGCGAAGTTGCGACTTCGGCCAGCAGACCGAGTGGAGGCCCCGCACAGAACCGCCATCGGTACCCAGCGCGTCCAGGACGGGGGTCCCCACCCGCGTCATCACATGCATGTTGGCGACAACGAGGGTGGGCCGGTCAGCTCCACCCCGGCCGGCAGCGTCGCCTTCTTTGGGCCGGGCCGGCCCAGTTGTTGGTCGGGCCCATCCAACTTGGTGACGTCGGCTCATCCTGCGACCGTCTCCTCGGGCACATGCGACGCCCCGGCCGCTACAGCCCGCAATTGAGCCGCAGCGTCTTCGGCGCTTAGGTCGCGTTGTGTCTCGGCCAGCATCTCATAGCCGACCATGAACTTGCGCACGGTGGCCGACATCAGCAGGGGCGGATAGAAGTGCGCGTGGAGCTGCCAGTAGTCGTGGGTCGCGGCATTGAAAGGTGCCTGGTGCCATCCCATCGAATATGGGAACGGGACATCGAACAGGCTGTCGTAGCGGCCCAACAGGTCGATGAGCGCACGGGCGAGCGTTCGCCGCTGGACGTCGTCGAGATCCGGTAGGCGCTCTACCGGTCGCTTCGGGATCACCAAGGTCTCGAACGGCCACACCGCCCAGAAGGGCACGAGCACCAACCAGTCGTCGCATTCGCCCACCACGCGCGGACCGCCGTGCTCCTGCGAGGCATACTCGAGCAACAGCCTCGTTCGGTTCGCCGCGTGCCAACCGCGCTGCGCCGCGCCCTCCCGCGCACCCTCGACTGGCAGCGCGGTCCCGGCCCAGATCTGCCCGTGCGGGTGCGGGTTCGACGCGCCCATAGTCTCGCCGCGGTTCTCGAACACCTGCACCCAGCGGTACTTAGCGCCCAATTCGGCTGACTGGCTCGCCCACACGTCGATGATCCGGCGCACCTCGGCCTGGCTCATCCGTGCCATGGTCAGGTCGTGCCGGGGCGAGAAGCAGATGACACGGCACGTGCCAGCTTCTCCCTCCGCCACGAGCAGGCCGCGTTCCACACGTTCGGATGAGACGTCGGGGCGCAGGGCGGCGAAGTCGTTAGTGAACACGAACGTCTCGTCGTACCTGGGATTCCGCTGGCCGCTGGCCCGTGCGTTGCCGGGGCAGAGATAGCAGGCGGGGTCGTAGGTGGGCAGGTACTCCGGCGGTGGTGCCTCCTCACGACCCTGCCAGGGGCGACGGGTGCGTTCCACAGACACCAGAACCCACTCGTCGAGGAGCGGATTGTACCGCCGGTGGGGCTGCGCGAAGATAGCCGAGCTACGGCGCCGAAGGCGAACTGCCTTGGCCCGCTTGCTGGTGGCGGTCACTGGACGGCGCCTTCGCCGGGCGAACGCATCTGTGGCCTACTCTCGGCCCTCGTCGGTGAGGAATCGATAGCGCGTCGTTTCCCGGTACGTCTCTCCGGCAGCGAGGATGATCGAGGGGAAGTTCGGCCGGTTGAGCGCGTTCGAGTACCCGCCGGGCTCGAGACAGAGTGCGGACCGGGGTGGATACCGACGTCCGAGCTTGCCAACCGACTCATGCATCAGGTTGCCCGAGTAAAGCTGGACGCATGGCTGACTCGTCCGCACCTCGAGGATCCGGCCGCTTGCTGGGTGTCGGAGCCGGGCAGCGAGGCCCTCCGGCCGCTCGGGCTCGAGAACGAGGTTGTGATCGTAACCCCGGCTCGCGGTGTGTTCCAGAGCGCCGATCCGCTCGCCAATCACGGTTGGCACACGGAAATCGAGCGGAGTTCCCCCCACGGGAAGCACCTCCCCGGTCGGGATCAACTCGTCGTCGGTCGGTGTGTAGCGGTCGGCCCACACGGTCAGTTCGTGATCGAGGATGGTAGCAGACCCTGCCCCCGCGAGATTCCAGTACGTGTGGTTGGTCAGGTTCACAGGGGTTGCGCGGTCGCCTCTGGCCCGGTAGCCGATCCACAGCTCGCCGTCGGCGGTGAGGCTGTACGTTGCGTCCACGTCGAGACGGCCTGGATAACCCTCTTCGAGATCAGGGCTCGTGTAGTGGAATTCGACTTCGGAGACGCCTTGAACCGTCCGAGATGAAGCCGCCCAGTAGACCTTGTCAAAGCTGCGTGTAGCGCCGCCATGGAGCGCGTTCCGGCCCTCGTTCGCGGCCAACTGGTATTCCCTGCCCTCCAACGCGAACCGCGCACCTCCGATGCGCTGGGCGACGCGCCCGATCGTCGCCCCGACGTACATGTCCTGGTTGTCAACGTAATGGGCGCTGCACTCGTAGCCGAGCACCACGTCTGAGAACTGGTTGCGCCGGTCCGGCGCAACGACCGAGACCAGGCGGGCGCCAAGGCTGCTCAGGACAACGGTCACACCGGACGCCGATGCGAGCACGAAGCGGCAATCCGCGCCAACCGACCCCCGGTCGCCGCGGTCAAGGTCAGTCATCGTTCTGCCCCGTCTTCTGCACGCTCACGGAGAACCACACCTGCGGTCGCTGCGGCGCGTCCGTCTTTCACCGTGCCGGAGAAACCGGTCAGCGGTTCTGAGAAACGTGGATCAGGCTCGACCGCGGGTTGAAGTGGCTGTCCATGACGCACTCGGGCAGTCACCGTCACGTGCCCGCTGGGACTTCGGATCGCGGCTGGCCGTAGTAGGCGGTGGGGCCGTGCTTGCGCCTGAAGTGCTTGTCGAGGAGCGATGGAGGAATTGGTCCCGTCCCGGGCCCGATCGCCAGGGTGTGGATTGCCATGAGCGCGATCTGTTCCAGCACGATGGCGTTCACCAGCGCCTCCTGGGGCGTTGCGGCCCAGGAGAACGGCCCGTGACCGGCATCCAGGCAGGCCGGCACCTCGGTCGGATCAATGCCGGACTCGGCGAAGCGCTCCACGATGACGCGCCCGGTGTGCGCCTCGTAGTCGGTCTGAATCTCCGCGTCGGTAAGCCACCGCGTGACGGGCACCGGGCCGTGGAAGTGGTCCGCATGGGTCGTCCCCAGACACGGGATCTCGCGCCGAGCCTGCGCCCAGGCGGCAGCGTGCACCGAGTGCGTGTGCACGACGCCGCCAACGTCCGGGAAGCTGCGATACAGCACGAGGTGAGTGGGCGTGTCCGACGAAGGGCGTCCGGTTCCCTCCACGACGCGACCATCGTCGAGGGAGACGAGGATGATGTCCTCGGGGCGAAGCGTCGCGTAGTCCACGCCGCTCGGTTTGATCGCGACGATTCGGGCACCGCGATCGATACCGCTGGCGTTGCCGAACGACAGCACCACCAGGCCCGCCTCCGCGAGGCCGCGGTTCGCCTCGCAGACGCGCTTCCTCAGCTCCGCGTGTCGCA
>CAVWXU010000009.1:0-87962 GCA_963759135.1 uncultured Chloroflexia bacterium
TACCAGCGACTCGGTGGACGAGCAAGCTGCCGCACGCGGTTTGAGGGCAGATGGCCGACAGGACGTTCCGCGGCAACGAGTACCTGGGGATCCGCATCCCGACGATCTTCGGCGAAGCGGACGCTCGACGGTGCGCGGGGTGTGGCGGGCACATCGACGGGACGCCGTTCCGCGTCTCGATCATGGACATCGTCTCGACGGAGAGCCCGGAGTGGGCCGACAGGACGGTGGGCCTCAACCCAGGCCCGCACCAGTTCCACGACGACCCCACGTGCGTGCTGGCATGGCTTCGGGAGCGTCACTACCTGGTGTGCCGGCTGTCCGGCATCCACGAGATCATGCGGCCGGTCGTCATCCCCGGCGCGCCGCGGCGCTGGGGGATGTGCGACGGCGTCCATCGCGAGGCACACGAGTTCGTGCCCGCGTAGCGGACGCTCCCGCGGCAGCTGGACTGGCTGAGCCCGACCCTGGCCAATCGGGCCCGACCCTGGCGGCCCCAGCCGACCTGGGGGACCCGGCTGCCGGCGAACCGGGAGCGCCGCATCCACAACCGCGAGCGCAGCGTCGCGTCGCCTGGGGTCCACGCGCGTCGCCTGGGGTCAGCGTGCCCGGGGCGTTGTTTGACGGCCTGGCACCTGCCCTCTACCATGCGCGAACCCGCCGAGGCGGCATACCCAGATTTGCCGAGATTCCGGGACCGCGACTGGAGCCGAAGATCGCGCATGGCGACCCCTCGACAGGCGTCATCGATGGACGCGTGGCTCTCGCTTGGACCCGCAGCCCGGCTCGTCGGCGTCGGACCCGATACGCTCCGCCGCTGGGCCGACGTCGGCCGCGTCGAGGCATTCGTCACTCCGGGGGGACACCGTCGATTGAGCCGGCGCGCGCTCGAACGCATGGTCCTCGGCGTCGTGTTCCTGTTCCTCGGGTTCCTGACCTCGATCGAGGTCTTCCGGCAGATTCGCGTTCCGTCCACCAGCGTGGTCCTGCGCACCAGGACGACCCAGGAGTAACGCGATGAGCATGTCCGTGCTGCTGGCGGCGGCCACCTCGGTCATCGGCTTGGTGTTCGCCGTGGCGCTGCTCGACCAGTACCGGTCCCGAAGGCACACGTTCCAGATCGTGTGGGCGCTCGGGATGCTCTTCTACGGAATCGCGGCGGGATGCGAGGCCATCGCGGCGGCGTCCGGGTGGAATGAGACGCTCTACCGGACCTATTACCTCACCGGCGCCGTCTGGTCGGTGGCCTGGCTCGGGCTGGGGACCGCGTACCTGCTCGCTCGCACGCGCTTCGGGTACGCGTTCTCGGCGAGCCTCTTCCTGGCCGGGCTTTTCACGTTCCTGACCGACGCGAGGTACCACTACCCGGACTCCGGGCTCGCGCCCGGACTCTACTTCGCCGCCGCGGCGGCGCTGGCCGTCGCGGTCGCGGTCGACACCTACTTCGAGAGCCATCGGTGGCCCGTGTATGCGACCGTCGCGGTCGCCGGGGCCACGCTCCTGAGCCTGGCACTCATGCTGACGACGGCGCTGCCCGCGCCCGGCTACCAGCTCGATCCGACCTCCCACCAGCCGGTGTTCGACCTGCTGCCCGGCACGCTGCGCCTGCTGACGCCCTACATGAACGTCACGGGCGCCTTCTCGCTGCTCCTCGGCGCGGTCTTCTCGACCTACGTGTTCATGCCGAAGCGCCGCGTCTTGCCGTACTCGCTCGACCCCACGCAGCCCGGTGACCAGTTCCTGTTCAACCTGCTGCTCGCTCCGGTTGCCATCGCCGTGAACCTGGTCGGGTCGCTGCCCGGGGCCGCGCGGGCCCTCGTCGCCGGGAACCTCCACAGCCGTGTGCCGTCGACGATCCTGATCGCGATCGGCGCGTTCATCCCGACCGTGACAGACAGCGCGAGCCGGTTCGGCGACACGGGGCTCCGCGAGCTGGGGCACTTCCTGGCGATCGTGTTCATCTTCGCGGGCTTCCTGGTGTCAATCGAGGTCTTCGCCGACATCCGCGTGCCGTTCACGGGAATCGTGCTGTTCCACGGGCGGGTCGAGCGCCCGTTCCCTGACGAAACCCCGGGGGGCGGCGCGGCCGCCGGCGCGGCCCACTGACCGCAAAGCGCTCGCGCCGGAAAGTCCCTCGACCGGCCTGCGAGACTCGACCGGCCTGCCGAGACTCGACCGGCCTGCCTGGAGGGACCGGCCGGTATACTTGCCGCTGCGCCAAGCCCTCACCGTCCCGCGGCCGTTGGCGCCCGACGTCGGCTCACCAGGAGTTCCATGCGCGTTCGCAAAGCTGTCTTCCCCGCGGCGGGCTGGGGCACGCGGTTCCTGCCGGCGACCAAGGCACAACCCAAGGAGATGCTCCCGCTCGTCGACAAGCCGGTCATCCAGTACGCGGTGGAGGAGGCGGTCGCGGCCGGCATCGAGCAGGTCATCATCGTCACGAGCAGCCAGAAGCGGGCCATCGAGGACCACTTCGACATCTCGTATGAGCTGGAGCACCTGCTCGAGCAGAAGGGCGACATCGACATGCTCCGCCGGGTCCGCCACATCGGCGACCTCGCGACCATCAGCTACGTCCGGCAGAAGGAGCAGCTCGGCCTGGGGCACGCCGTGCTCGTGGCGAAAGAGCTGGTGGGCCACGAGCCCTTCGCCGTGATCCTCTCCGACGACGTCGTCATCGGCGACCAGCCGTGCATCGGCCAGCTCATCGATGCGTACGAGCGCGTCCATTCCTCGATCGTGGCCGTCATGGAAGTCCCACCCGACGAGACGCATCGCTACGGGGCGATCGACCCTGCGCCGGACGCCGAGCACCGGGGACCCGCGACTGTACAAGCTGCGCGGCCTGGTCGAGAAGCCCGAAGCCGGGGACCGCCCCGTCCAATCTCGCGGTGATCGGGCGCTACGTGCTGACGCCGAAGATCTTCGACAAGCTCGAGCAGACGCCCCGCGGTTCCGGCGGGGAGATCCAGCTCACCGACGCGATCCAGAGCCTGATGGCGGAGCAGGACGTGTACGGGTACGCGTTCGACGGCGTACGGTACGATGCCGGCACCACCATGGGCTGGCTGAAGGCCTCAGTGGAGCTTGCGCTCCAGCGCCCGGACGTCGGCCCCGAGTTCCGGAGTTACCTGGCCGGGCTGAACCTGAAGGGTTAGTCGCCCGGCGCCTGAGAGGGACACCATGCCCGAGGTCGGTCGCGTCCTGGGCGACCGCTACCGCCTCATCGAGCTGCTCGGCGAGGGCGGGATGGCGACCATCTACCGCGCCCACGACAGGCAGCTCGACCGGGATGTCGCCGTCAAGCTGCTCCGGCCGCAGTACGGGCGCGACGCGGGGTTCATCGCGCGCTTCCGCCAGGAGGCGCAGTCGGCGGCATCCCTCAACCACCCGAACGTGGTCAACGTCTACGACTACGGGACGGACGAGGCCGGGCCGTTCATCGTCATGGAGCTGATCGACGGCGAAAACCTCGCCGAGATCCTCCGGGAACGGGGGTTCCTGCCGCCGCTTGCCGCCGCGGGGATCGCGGAGCAGGTCGCCGAGGGGCTGTCGGTCGCGCACGAGCGCGGGATCGTCCACCGCGATATCAAGCCGTCGAACATCCTGCTGGCCCGGGATGGGCGCGCGAAAGTGGTCGACTTCGGGATCGCCCGGGCGCTCGTCGAGGCGCAGCTCACCCTCCCCGGCACGACGCTCGGCAGCGTCCACTACTTCAGTCCCGAGCAGGCGCGCGGGGAGCCGGTGACGGCCGCGAGCGACATCTATTCCCTGGGGCTCGTCCTGTTCGAGATGCTGACCGGCCGGCGGGCGTGGACGGGCGACACGGCCGGCGCCGTCGCGCTGGCCCGGCTTGCCAACCCGCCGCCGCTCCCGTCGTCGCTGCAGGTTGACGTCCCGCCGGTGCTCGACGCGATCGTGGCGCGGGCGCTCGCCCTCGATCCGCAGGATCGCTTCGCGTCCGCCGCGACCATGGCGGCAGCGCTCCGGTCATTCCTTGCCGATCCGTCGGCCCCGCCTCGTCTCGGCCCCGTCGCGGGCCTCGCGGCGCCCCCGTCCCGGGCCGTCGTGCCCGCCCGGGCCTCCGGCGCCGCGCCGCCCCCCGAGCCGCGGCGCCGCCCGGGCCTGCGGCTCCGCCCGGCGCGCCCGGACCGCGCGATTCCGGCATGATCGAGTTGCCCGTGCCGGGTAGGCGGTGCGGCCGGCGAGGCTGCCGGGACCCGGCCGGGCGTCGTCCGGCCCTCCGCCGGCACGTACTCGCCCGCGCTGCACGCAGCGCGACCAGCAGCGCCCGTCGGCGGCGCCCCGATCGAGCCAGAGCCCGCCGAGCGTCAGACCGGCACCGGCTGGGTGTGGGCTGCCGGACTGCTCGCGGTGGTGATCCTGCTGCTCGCGGCCGGCGGAGTCGCGCTGCTCGCATCCCGCGGCTTCTTCTCCACGCCGACCGCGGCGCCGGCGACGGTACAGGTGCCGAGCGTGCTGGGCATGCGCCTTGCGGACGCGCAGCGGACCGCGGCGGACCAGGGGCTCACCATCACGATCTCCGGAGCGAGCCCCGGCGGGGCGGGGATCACCACGGTGGCCGCGCAGAACCCGGCGCCCGGCACATCGGCGCGGCGAGGCTCGGCCATCACGGTGACGCTGCAGACGGTCCAGGCCCTGCAGACGGTGCCCGACCTCCGCGGCATGTCGCTCGCCAATGCCGGGGCCAGCCTGGCGCAGAACAGCCTGGCGGTTGGGCCGGTCACGCAGGTCACCGACCAGAACATCCCAGTCGGTGAGGTCGTCAGCACGAACCCGAGCGCCGGGATCCAGGTCACGGCGGGCACGGCCGTGGCGCTCAACGTGTCGAGCGGGCCGTCCCCGGTCCCAAGCTCGCCGACGTTCGCTCCGACGCCGCTCGTGACGTCGCCTCCGACGGAGTCGCCGGCGCCGCCTCCGACGGAACCGCCGCCCACCCTGCCCCCGACGCAGTCGCCTACGCCGCCCCCGACGGAGTCGCCCACGCCCGTCCCGTCCATCTGATCGGCCGCGCGCCATCGAGACATCGGCCGCGGGCGCCCATCGAGACATCGGCCGCGCGCTCGAGACATCGGCCGCGCGCCCGGGCATCGGCGCAGCTACACTACCGGCGTGCCGACCTGGCGCTGCCCGCACTGCTCGACGCCGCAGGCCGAATCCGCCCGCTGCTGGGTGTGCGCTCGCTCGTCGACCACCTGCTCGACCTGCCGCTGGTTCCGCCGTTCGGTAGCGGGGAAGCTGGGCTACTGCGGCAGGGACGCCCGCCGCGCGCCGCTCCGGGGTGAAGAGATGCGGGTGTGCTGGGTGTCGGCCGACAGCGAACCCGACGATCTGTTCGGATTCGAGACCGGCGTCGCGCTGACCTGACCGGGATGCATCGCGAGCGCGGCACCGTTCCCGCCCGCGCCAGCACGAAGCCCGGAACCGGGCCCCAGCTCAGATGATCGCGAAACTGCCCGTCTTGGTGAACTGCTTGCCGTCGGGTGTCGTGACAAGCACGGTGACCAGCGAGTTCCCCGTCGTCACGCCGTCCTTCGGGATCGTCGTCTCCCAGGTCACCTGCCCGCCGACGGTCGTGCCCTCGAAGGTCACTGGCGCCACGCCCGGGACCTGCAGCGTGAAGGCAACCTGGGCGCCCTCGAGGGGGGCGCCGTTCATGTCCAGCACCGTCACCGCCATCGAGATCATCCGTGGCAGCGAGGTCAGCGCGAGCCGCGCGTTCGACAGGTGCAGGCTGACGGTGGTCTGGCCGCTGCCGCCGACCACGGTCAGCGTCTTGGTCGTCGTGTTGCCGGCCGGGTCCGTCGCCGTGATGGTGAGGTCGTTCGGGCCTGGGCCCAGCGCAACCGGGATGGAGAAGTACCCGTTCGTCGCCACCGCGTTGGTGGACTTGCGCGTGTTGTCGTTGCGGACGACGACCGTCGACCCCGTCTGCGTGCGGCCGGATATCGTCATGGTGCCGCCGTTGATCACCGCCCCCGCCGTCGGCGTCGGGGCCGACAGCAGCACGGCCGGTGGGACGTTGTCGAACACGACGCTGATCGGCGCGCTCTGATCGCTCTCGCCTCCGGGGCCGACGATCGTGGCCGTGATGCTGGACCGGCCCTTGGGAATGGGCACCGCGGGAACCGTGAAATCCGCCGTGGGCCCGAGTTGCAGCTGGCCCGCGATCTGCCCGTCGACGTAGACGCGGACCGAGTAGGCCGATCCGACCTCCGACGCCGGTGCGAATCCGCTGACGTCCCACGCCGGCTGGTTCGTGTACGCGTTCGGTGGGCGTCACCAGGTGCGGCGCGCTGGGCCTGGCCACGGCGGAGGGCGCGGCTGTGGCGCCCGGGCCGGTCACGGCGCCGAACATGCTCTGGAGGGTGTGTCCGAAATCCGTCACGGCCGACCCGATCATGCCCGACGCCACGAGAAGGACCGACCCGCCAAGGGCGAGGATGGCAACGACCAGGACGAGCCGCGCGGGCCAGGGGAGCCCGCCGGTGTCTCCGGGCGGACGACGCGACGACGGCGGGGTCGGCGACCGATAGCGGCTGCCGACCGCGGGGCGCCGCGTGATCCTGGGCTGGCTGCGCCGCGGCTGGTGCGCGAGCGGTCTCTCCCTGTCGGTCGATCGGCCATCGGGGGGATTCTCGCACGCCACGGACCCCCGGTCCTCTCGCGAAGGGCGGCCGGCGACGGCCAGCCCCTCCTCCAGGGGCGGTACGACCTGGGAGGGTACGACCTGCCACCACGGCCCAGTACTGGTGTACGCTACGGCCGCGGCAGGGATCTGGCCCGAGCCCAGCCAGGAGAGGAAGTGGAACGTCCGGCGCGCAGGCCCGAGCCTCCGCTGGCGCGACGATCGGGTGCGCCCGAGTCGGCGTCGGCGCCGATGTCCTCGCCCGGTGCGCGCCCGCGGCCCCGCGCCATGGTCTCGCCGGTTCCCGGAAACGTCCGCACCCTGCACGGGCGTCCGCCGCTCCCCCTGGAGGCGCGCCGGCTAGGGATCGCCAATCTCCGCCGCAACGTCTGCCCGCATTTCTACATGACCGGCGCCCGGGGAGCGATGCCGGTGCATGCGCCGCACCTCATGAAGGCGCTCTCCCGGCAGGAGACCACCGTGTCGCGATGCCAGCTGCGCGGCGGCGTCCACCTCGAGCAGGGCTATGTCGCGGACGTGTGCCTGGCCGCGCGGTTCAACCAGTGCGTCTTCTACGAGGACGAGCTGACGCGCGGGGACTGAGCGTGCCGCTGCCGGCCCGCGTGCCGCCCGGTCCGGCCCTGCGTCCGTCCGACGACGACGCCGGCCATCTCTCGTACCCGGCCGCCGTCGCGGCCCTTGTCGAGCGAGGGCGGTTCGGGATCCACCTCGGCCTGGGGCGGACCCGTGCGCTGCTCGCCGCCATGGGCGATCCGCATGAGCGAATCCAGGGCGCGCTCATCGCCGGCACCAACGGCAAGGGCAGCGTCCAGGCGCTGGTGTCGTCCATGCTGTCCGCCGCCGGGTACCGTGTCGGCCAGGCGCCGAAGCCGCACCTCGTCGAGTACCGGGAGCGGATCGTCGTCGGCGGCGAGCCGATCGCGCCCGACGACTTCGCACGCCTCGTATCGCGCGTCCTTGCCCTGAGCCGCAGCGTGCCGGGCCGGCTCGGCCCGCCCACCGAATTCGAGCTGCTCACCGCGGCGGCGTTCGCCTGGTTCGACGAGCAGCGCGTGGACCTGGCCGTCGTCGAGGTCGGGCTGGGTGGCCGCCTCGACGCCACCAACGCGTGGGACGGAGGCGTGGCGGCAGTCACCAGCGTCGCGATGGACCACGCGGCCGTGCTCGGCGACACGATCGCCCTGATCGCGCGCGAGAAGGCGGCAATCCTGAAGCGCGGCGACCGGGCGGTGACGGGCGCGACCGGAGAGGCGCTCGCGGTGGTTCGACGGCGAGCCCGCCGGCTCGGGATCCCGCTCGCCGAGGTGGCGCCGCTGGCGGTGCTGGGCATGGACCGCGACGGGCTGCGCGTCGACGCGCCCGGAGTGGGCCCGGTGCACATGCGGCTCCTCGGGCGGCACCAGGCGGCGAACGCGGCCGTGGCACTCGGCGTCGTGGACGCCCTCGAGGAGGCCGGCCTCGCTCGCGTGCCCGCCGGGGCGCGACGCGACGGGCTCGAGCGGGCGCGCTGGCCCGGACGGCTCGAGCTGGTGCGCCTGTCTGCCGAGCATGCGGTCGGGAACGCGCCCGTCGCCCGGGGTTCCGTCGACGTGCTGCTGGACGGCGCGCACAATCCCGACGGCGTCCGCGCCCTGCTCGACGCGCTCGAGGAACTCCGTCCGACACTTGCGCCCGGCCCCGTCACGGCGATCATCGGCATCATGCGCGACAAGGACGCGGGCGAGATGCTGGACCGGCTGGCTTCGAGCCCCGCGCTTGCCGGCGCCCGCATCGTGACGGTCCGGATCGGCGCCCGCGGGCTGGACGGTGGCGAGCTGGCGGCACGGGTCCGCAACGCGTGGGCGGCGCGGTCGGACGGGCGCCCGGCCGAGGTGACCGCCGCCGAGAGCCCGGAGGAAGCGCTCGACCTGGCGGTCGATACTGCGGCACGTGCCGGTGGACCGGTGGTCGTGGCGGGATCGCTCTACCTCGTCGGTGCGGTGCGTGGGCTGCTCGTGGCCAGGGGGCTGCGAGTGTGAAGACGGTGGGCCTCGGCTCGACCCGGATCGGACCCGTGACCTTCGAGTGGGGCGCACGGACATATCTCATGGGGATCGTGAACGTCACGCCCGACTCGTTCAGCGGCGACGGGCTCCTGGCGGCCGGCGATGAGCGCGTCGTTCACGCAGGCCCTGGCCGCGCGCAGGCGCGTCGACGTCGACGCGAGCCGACCTTGGCCGCCCACAGGCGCGCCGCACGCTCGACGCCCGAGCCGACCTCGCCCGCTCGCTGGCGCGCCGGATGGTCGACGAGGGCGCCGACATCGTCGACGTCGGCGGGGAGTCCACCCGGCCCGGGCATGCACCCGTGGACGTCGAGGAGGAGCGAGCGCGCGTCGTGCCGGCGATCCGGGCCATCCGCGGGGCCCTGCCCGGCATTCCGATCAGCGTCGACACGACCAAGACCGAGGTCGCGGCCGAGGCGCTCGACGCCGGCGCGAACTGCGTCAACGACGTCTGGGGGACCGGGCCGTCCGACGCATTGCCGCGACTGGCGGCGGAGCACGGCGCCGCCTACGTCCTGATGCACAACCGGGAGGAGGCGCGGTACGACGACGTCGTGCGCGAGGTGCTCGCCGACCTGCGACGCGGCCTCGACCGCGCACTCGCCGCGGGCATGCCCTGGGATTCGATCGTGATCGACCCCGGGATCGGTTTCGGCAAGACGATGGAGCACAACCTGGTCCTGCTGCGGGACCTGGCGGAGCTGTCGGTACTGGAGCGGCCCATCATCCTGGGGACCAGCCGCAAGTCGACCATCGGTCGCGTGCTGGGCGACGTCCCGCCGGACGAGCGGCTCGAGGGGACGCTGGCCACGACTGCGCTGGGGATCGCGGCCGGCGTCGACATCGTGCGCGTGCATGACGTACTGCCGAACCTCCGCGTCGCCCGTATGTGCGACGCGATCGTGCGGCTCGAGGGGGAGGCACGGGTGTGACGGACCGGATCGTGCTGCGGCGCATGGTCTTCCAGGGGCGCCACGGGTACACGGACGAGGAACGCGCGGAGCCTCAGCCGTTCGAGGTGGACGTGGAACTCGTGCTCAACCTGCAGCCCGCCGGCGTCGAGGACGACCTCGAGCGGTCGGTCGACTACGGCCGGGCGTTCGAGATCGCGCGCGAGCTGGTTGAGTCCACCAACTTCAAGCTCGTCGAGGCGATCGCGGAGGGGATCGCACACGAGCTGCTCCGGCTGTTGCCGGTGAACGAGGTCGGCGTCCGCGTGCGCAAGATGCGGGTCCCGGTCAGCGGGCGCATCGACCACGCGGAGGTGGAGATCTGGCGGACGCGATCGGACGGAGACCGCCGCCGCTGACAGGCGCCGGGCGCGGCAATGCAGCAAGCCCGCTGGGCCGGGCTCGATGCCGGTCGCGCGGCCGGGGCGGGGCTGACGCGCCCGCCGGCCTGCCGCGCCCTACTGCCGCGCCCTACTGCTGCGCCGCGCTTGCCGGCCGGGTCCCGAGCGTCACCTTGATCGACATCTGCTGGCCGTTGCGCAGCACCTGCAGCTCGACGGTTTCGCCCGGCATGTGCGTGACGAGCAGCATGTCGAGCGGGTGCGCCACGTCGACACGCTGTCCGTTGAGATCGGTGATGATGTCGCCCGCTTTGAGTCCCGCAGCGTCCCCGGGGCTGCCCGGCTCGACCAGGGGCTGACCCGAGGTCGCATCCGGGGGCCCGATGAGGGCGCCGTAGTCGATCGGCGTCTTGAGCTGCTGCTGCGCCTGCGGGTCGAGCGACGTGAAGCGGATGCCGATCCAGGGCCGGCTCAGCTTCTGGCCCTCCACGGCCTGGGTCATGATCGGCCGCGCGATGTTGATCGGGATCGCGAACCCGATCCCCTGTGCCGTCGAGGCGGTCGCGGTGTTGATCCCGATCACCTGGCCGCTGGAGTTGAGCAGGGCGCCGCCGGAGTTGCCCGGGTTGATCGCCGCGTCCGTCTGGATCAGGTTATGCAGCGTGACGGGCTGGCCGGTCTGGTCGTCTGTGACCTGGATCTGTCGTCCCAGCGCGCTGATGATCCCGGACGTGACGCTGTTCGTGAACGTCCCCAGCGGGCTTCCGATGGCGATGGCCAGCTGTCCCGGCTCGAGCGTCGACGAGTCCCCGATCTGCGCCGCCGGCAGGCCCGTCGCGTTGATCTTCACGATGGCGAGATCCGTCAGCGTATCCGTCCCGTACACGGTGCCCGTGTACTCGCGGCCGTCCTTGAGCTGGACCTGCACCGGCCCCGAGGCGCCGGCGACCACGTGGTGGTTCGTGACGATCCAGCCGTTCGAGTTGTAGATGATGCCCGACCCGACGCCGGTGGCCGGCACCGAGAACGGGTCGAGCGAGCTCGTCTCCTGGGTGGTGATGGTCACCACGGCCGGACTGACGGTCTGCGCGGCCTGGACGATGGCGGACTGCTCGTTGACCGTCACGACCTGCTCGGTGGGAGCGCCGGACGACGCCGGGCTGGCCCCCACCGCCGCGATCGGCGCGGGCCGGTTGAGGTTCCCCGACATGTCGAGCGCGGCGTACGTTCCCGCCGACGCCAGCGTCGCGGCGACGAGTGCCGCGGTCACGACGACGGCGAGCCCGGGCGAGCGCGTGGGCGCTGGGCGCGGCTGGACCGGTGCCGGGTACGGCTCGATCCACTGGCTCGGGGTGGCGGCGGCGTTCCACGCCTCCTGGGACCACGTGGGGCGGGGTTCCGGCGGCGGGCTGTAATACGACACCGTGTCGTCAGGACGTTGTTCGGACATCTGCGCAGTGTGCCTCGGATCGGTTCAATGGGGACGCACGGACCGGCCCGATCCTCTGCCGGTGATCACTAACCGTGCTCACTGTGCCACAGCTGTGTTCACGGCAGCGCTGGGCGGGATGAAGATTCCATCATCTCCCCGGGCTCGGCGTGCCGCGGGAGGAACACGTCGACCTGCGTGCCCTGCCCGAGCCGGCTCGCAATGCTGATGCGGCCGCCGTGCATCTCCACGATCGATCGGGCGATCGCGAGCCCGAGCCCGGACCCCGACGCACGGACCTCGTTCGCGCGCGACCCCCGGTAGAAGCGATCGAAGACGTGCGGCAGCTCCTCTGCGTCGATCCCCACGCCGGTGTCCTGGACCGTGAAGCGGGCCCCCTCCCGGGTGCGCGCGAGCGTCACCGTCACGCGGCCTCCTGCCGGCGTGAACTTGACCGCGTTTCCCACCAGGTTGCCGAGGACCTGGCCGAGCCGCGGCGGATCGTGCGGGAACCTGAACGGGGAGGAGGGCAGGTCCGCGGTGAGCGTCACGCCTTTCCGTTCGGCCGTCGGACTCGCCTGCTCGATCGCGTTCTCGACCACCGTCCGCAGGTCGTCCGGGCGCAGGTCGAGCGCAACGAGCCCGGACTCGAGCTTCGACAGCTCGAGCAGGTTCGACGAGAGCCAGTCGAGCCGCTCGATCTGTACCCGGCTCGTTTCGAGGAACTCCGCTCGCGTGGCGGAGTCCTCGGCCGCGCCTTCCCGGAGCAGCTCGTTGAACATGCGCAGCGCGGCGATCGGCGTGCGCAGCTCGTGGCTGACGTCGGCGAGGAACTCGCGGCCCCGGTCACGATCGCGCCGGATGTACTCGATCGACTGCTGGAGCTCGTCGGCCATCCGGTTGAACGCGGTGGCCAGCTCGTTGATCTCGGGAGACCCGCTCGGCG
Organism: uncultured Chloroflexia bacterium; assembly: GCA_963759135.1. Taxonomy (GTDB): domain Bacteria; phylum Chloroflexota; class Limnocylindria; order Limnocylindrales; family CSP1-4; genus JAJYNJ01. Next base: position 12,381 of record CAVWXU010000009.1, read on the forward strand.
AGGCCTTCACGCGCGCCGAGAAATCGCCCTCGGCGAGAGCGCGCGACGCCCGGGTCAGCCGTCGAATCGGCGTCGTCAGTCGATCGGCCACGATCGCCGCCACCACGACCGCCAGCAGCAGCGCGAGCACCGCGACCGCGATGAGGACCGTGAAGAGGGTCTGCAGCGTCTCTGCGCGGAGCGTGTAGGGCGACGACAGCGTGACGACCACGGCCCGCACGGGCGCTGAGCCCGAGAACTGCGACCAGTAGAGGTCCGGGACCGTGAAGGAGCCGGACACGCTTCCCGCCTCCCTCGTGAGCCCGTCGCCGGGTGCGGCCGCCAGCGGCGCCTTCAGCGTGGCGACCGGGTTCCCCGTCGCGCTGGCCGTGGGGTAGATCGCCACCGTCAGGTCCGCCTGCGCCACCACCTGGGCCTCGACCGACAGGAACGACCGCTCGCCGGGTTCGTCGGCTCCGGTCAGCGCCGAGATGACGTCGTCGGACAGACGCAGCGGAGTGGTGGGCTCGACGATCGGCACCAGGCCGGCGCGCGCCGTGAGGCGCAGCTGCGCGGCCAGGAGCTGCTCCACGGCCGCCGCACGCGCCTGGAGGTTCTGCGTCTCCTGCTGCGCGAAGTACGAGTCCAGGAGGCGCGGGAGCACGGCCAGGACCAGGATCAGCGCGAACGCCACCACCGCGGAGATGACCACCGCGAGGCGCGCGCGAAACGACCGGGGGAGCACGCGACGGGCGCGGCGCAGCTCCCGCTGGAGACGGGAGGCCGGCGCAGCCTCAGCGCTCGGCAAAGGCGTACCCCGCACCTCGCACCGTCAGGATGAAGGCGGGCGCGAACGGGTCGTCCTCGAGTTTCTCGCGCAGGTGGCTGACGTGGACGTTGATGGTCTTCTCGTCCTGGTCGAGCGACGACTCGTAGTCGCGGACGAGCTCGAGCAGCTCGCGCCGTGAGTAGACGCGACCCGGCCGCGCCGCGAGGTGCCGCAGGATCTCGAACTCCGTGGCGGTCAGCGAGATCCGCCGGTCGCCTCGGGACACCCGGCGGCGCTCGAGGTCGATCACCAGGTCCCGGAAGCGGATCACCCGCCCGCCCGTCGCGTCCGCGAGGTCCCCGTACGCGCGGCGGAGGAGCGCCTTGATGCGGCTCATCAGCTCGCGCAGGCCGAACGGCTTGGTCAGGTAATCGTCCGCACCCAGCTCCAGGCCGATCACCTTGTCGACCTCGTCGTCCCGGGCCGTCAGGAAGAGGACAGGCGCCTTGGAGCCCGACGCCCGCAGGCGGCGCAGGACCTCGAACCCATCCATCCCCGGCAGTCGCACGTCCAGGACGACCAGATCGGGCGCCTGCTGCGTGGCGAACTCCAGGCCCTCCTCGCCACTCCGCGCGATCCGGACGTCGTACCCCTCCTGCTGGAGCGCGTACTCGACGCCCCGAGCGACCGCGAACTCGTCCTCGACGATGAGGATCGTGGCGTTCATGGACGGGAATCGTACATCCGGGATGGTCTGCTACCATCGCGTGGTCGCGGGGCACGCGAGCGCGCGATGCCCGACGCGCTCGTCGGCGCGGGCTCCTTGGAGTCGCCCGGTCCGCCGCCGCCACACTGAGGACTCGATCGTGACCCGACCCGTTCTGGCCGCGCAACGGCGCGAGATCACAGGCAAGGACGTCGCCCGCCTGCGGAGGCAGGGGATCCTGCCCGCGGTGCTGTACGGGCACGGCGAGGCGTCCGAGGCGATCCAGGTCGATGCGAAGGCGTTCGAGGCGATGAGTCGAGCGGCCGGCCGGCATGCCCTGATCGACCTCAAGGTCGATGGCGAGCGCACGCACCAGGCCGTCGTGCACGGTGTCCAGGAGCACCCGGTCAGGCGAACACCGCTCCACGTGGACTTCTACCTCGTTCGGATGACCGAGGAGATGACCATGGACGTCACGCTCGTGCCCGTGGGCGTCTCGCTGGCGGTGGAGAAGCACAGCGGCACGCTGCTGCAGACGCTGGAGCACGTGCGCCTCCGCGGGTTGCCCGGGGCCATGCCACAGGTGATCGAGTACGACGTCAGCGTCCTCAATTCGTTCGAGGCGGTGATCCGCGTCCGGGACCTGCCCATCCCTGCGAAGGTCACGCTCCTCACGGACCTCGACGAGACCGTGGCGCACGTCCAGCCGTCGCGCGCCGAGGTCGAGCGCGAGGCCGAGGCGGCCCCCGTCGCCGAGGAGACGAGCCCGGAGGCGCGAGACGCCGGCGGAGGGATAGGTTCGTCCGCACAGGGGGACGCGACCCGTGCACCTGCCGGTGAGCCCGCCGGTCGAGCCGATGCTCGCGAAGGCCGCCGACGCGATCCCGGAGGGCGACGGCTGGCTCTACGAGCCCAAGTGGGACGGGTTCCGCGCGATCGTCTTCCGCGACGGTCCGGAGTTGCTGATCCAGAGCCGCGATCTCAAGCCACTCGATCGCTACTTTCCCGAACTGCATGCGCCGCTCCTCGCCGCGCTGCCGGATCGGGCGGTCGTGGACGGCGAAGTGGTCATCGCGGGTCCCCACGGGCTCGACTTCGACGCGCTGCTGCTGCGGATCCACCCTGCCGCGTCCCGCGTGGCCCGGCTTGCGGCTGAGTCGCCGGCCTCCTACGTGGCCTGGGACCTGCTCGCGCTCGACGACCGCGACCTGCGGGCGGCGCCGTTCGAGGAGCGGCGGGCCATCCTTGCGGCCTCGCTCCGGCCGGGCCCGGTGGCGGGGCCGAGCGTCGTGTCGCTCACGCCGGCCACCCGCGACCGGGGCGTCGCGACGGGCTGGTTCGACCGCTTCGAGGGTGCCGGGCTGGACGGCGTCGTCGCGAAGCGGCTCGATGGCCCGTACGAGCCCGGCCGCCGCGCCATGATCAAGATCAAGCACCAGCGCACCGCCGACTGCGCCGTGGCGGGCTTCCGCTGGTACCGGGATGCGCCCGGCGAGCTGGTAGGGTCCCTCCTGCTCGGCCTGCACGACGTCGCGGGCACGCTGCACCACGTGGGCGTGACGTCGAGCTTCACCCGCGAGGAGCGGCGGGCCCTGGCCGGCGCGCTGGCCCCGCTCCGCGAGGGCGCGCTCGAGGGCCATCCGTGGGCGCACTGGAAGGAGTGGGAGGACGAGGCGGCCGCGAGCGGGCAGCGGCTTCCGGGCGCCACCAGCCGGTGGAACCGCGGCCGGGACCTCAGCTGGGAACCGCTGCGCGTCGAGCGCGTGTGCGAAGTGGCCTACGATCACCTGCAGGGCGACCGGTTCCGCCACGCCACCACATTCCGCCGCTGGCGCCCCGACCGGACACCGGCTGACTGCCGCTACGACCAGCTGCAGGTGACGCCGGCGTTCGAGCTCGCAGAGGTCTTCGGGCGCTGACGCGCGTCAGGCTGGGCGGCATCCCGCCAGGTCTACCAGGGGCTGCAGATCGGGCGTCAGTCGCCGCGTCCTAGATCAGGCTGCCTGCCACGGAAAGCCCCATCGCGCGCGCCGCGACCGCCAGCTGCCGGTCGTGGGTGGCAAACAGCAGCTCGTCGTACTGCTCCCGGACGAGCAGCGCGCTGGCGAGATGGATTGCGTCAAGCGATCCAACCAGGGTCGGAAACGGCTCCGCGGCCCGTTCGAGCACCAGCCTGGTGAGCGGTATGAGGCTGAGGCTGTCGATCGCCTCCAGCACGTCGGCCCGCTGACGCGAGACAACATCGTCGCCGAGCCGAAGCTGGACGCGGGCCCTGTCGATCGTCCGCAGGCATTCGAGACGGATCAATTCGCTCGACAGCGCTTCGTCGATGCGGCCCCAGGAGGGCAGCGGCTCTGGCTCGCCCAGGACGATCCTCAGGAGCACCGAGGAGTCGAGGTAGGCGTTCAATGCTCCTGGGCCCTCCTGGGGCTCCTCTCCTCCCCGGGTCTCCGGGCGCTCCTGGCGTTCCTGCAGCAGCAGCTCGGTCGAGCTCACTGTCCATCCAGCGGGCGGGTAGCTTCGCCCACGGATGGACGCGAAGGACGTGCGGGGTGGCTGAACGGCGACCCGCGCGGCCGGGCGCACCGGGACGATCCGCGCGATTGGGCGACCCCGATCCGTCACCTCGACCTCGTCGCCAGCCTCGACCGCGCGCAAATGCGTCGAGAGCTGATCCTTCAACTTCGCCACGCCGACGCGCCTCATGGCCACATCTAGCCACCAAAGGCCACGGATGTCAAGGATGTCCTCGGAGCATGCGGGCGGAGCTTGGGTCCATCCTCGGGCGCTGACGCGCGTCAGGCCGGGCGGCATCCCGCCAGGTCTACCAGGGGCTGTAATCGGGGTCGAGGGCTTCCTGCGGGGGCCGGTCCGCCTCGCGGCACGTGCCGGAGGTTGACGCGGATTCGCGTCCACGTCGTGTAGCGCCCGCGCATGGCGTCCACCAGCACGTCGTCCGGCTCGAGGTGCCGCGCCGCCTCCGGATGCCGGTCGCTCCAGCGCGCGAGGCCCGCGAGCGCATCGTCCTTCTCGGCGGCGCGCGCGATCTCGATCAGCGGCATCGTCATGCGCCGCCGCGACGGCATGACCCGCGGCGGCTCGTCGGCCGGCTTCGGATAGTGCGGCGGCCACGGCGCCTCGCCCAGGCCCTCGGCCTCCTGGCGCGCGGACAGGTCGAGCAGGCCGTCGAGAGAGCCGACGGCATCGTCGATCCCCGCGCCCGGGTCTCCCAACCGGGCGTAGCGGGCCGGCACGGTGGCCAGCGTGAAGGCGGCCGGGTCGACCGAGGGCACCTCGTCCCAGGTCAGGGGCGCGGAGACGCGCGCGTCCGGCATCGGCCGGACCGAGTACGCCGACGCAACGGTGCGATCCTTCGCGTTCTGGTTGTAGTCGATGAACACGCCGTGCCGCTCCTCCTTCCACCAGCGGCTCGTGGCGATCTCCGGGGCGCGTCGCTCGACCTCGCGGGCGAGCGCCAGGGCCGCCCGGCGGACCTCGCCGAACTCCCAGCGGCGCTCGATCCGCACGTTGACGTGGATCCCGCGCGACCCGGACGTCTTGGGCCACCCCGTCAGCCCGTGGTCGGCCAGCGCGTCGCGGACGACGAGGGCCACGCGGCGGACGTCGTCCCACGGCACCGCCGGCCCCGGGTCGAGATCCACGCGCAGCTCGTCGGGGTGGTCCACGTCGTCGGCCCGGATGGGGTGCGGGTTCAGGTCGATGCAGCCGAGGTTGAGGATCCAGGCGAGCTGTGCCGCGTCACGCACGACGATCTCGTTGGCGGTCCTCCCGGACGGGAAGGCGAGCTCGACCGTCTCGATCCAGTCGGGCCGCGGGTCGGGCGCGCGCTTCTGGAAGAAGAACGCGCCCGCCGCTCCATGCACGTACCGCTTGAGGGCCATGGGCCGGCCGCCCGCGCCGCGCAGCGCACCGTCGGCCACGGCCAGGTAGTACCGCACCAGGTCCAGCTTCGTGTACCCCGGGCCGGCGAAGAACACCTTGTCCGGGTTGCTGATCGCGACCGTGCGGCCCGCGATCTCGACCGTCTCGTGGCGCGTGGGCACGGCGCGTCAGAACCCCGAGATGCGATCCGGGACGATGCGGATCGGCGTCGAGTAGTCGGTGCCAACCTCGGCGAAGCGACCGCCGAACGCCGCGTCCACGCGAGCCCGGTACTTCTCGGCGTAGGCCGGCAAGACGTGCATCGCGGGTGCGGAGGGGTCGACGCGGGCCTCGCCCGTGACCACGATCATGTCGTCGCCGTGGGCGTCCGTGTCGAGGTGCAGCGAAACCCTCGGGTTTGCCGCGATGTTGCGCACCTTGCCGGCGCGCGGCTGGCTGTACAGCAGGATGGTCTCGCCGTCCCACACGAACCAGACCGGGACCGGGATCGGCGTTCCGTCCGGCCGGACCGTCACGAACCAGGCGATCTCCTCCGCCCGGAGCCGGCGATCGGCACGGGCTCCGAACTCCGTCGCCAGGTCGAGCATGTCGTCTCCTTCACGGGGGTCGGAGTCGCTCGCGCGACTGTCCCACTGTTCCGGCCACGCGGCAGGGTGCTCCGGCCGTCTGTCCGGCCGCTCCGGACGACCGTCCGGTTGTTCCGGCCCTCCGTGAGCCGACAGGATAGGACGAGCCGGCGCGCGCGGCAGGCGGCAAGCGGCCCGTTGGGCCACGAGGCACGCGGCAGGTGCCCGGCGGGCCAGGCGGCACGCGGCAGGTGCCCCGTCGAGCCGCAGGGCGAGCTGCCCGGGCCCGGTCGGCTGTCAGGATCGAACGCCGAACTCCCGTCGGAGGGCCGAGCGAGCGGCGAAGACGCCGGACATGCCGTGGACGCCGCCACCCGGAGGCGTCGACGACGAGCACAGGTACACGCCACGGGCGGGCGTCGAGTACGGATCCAGTCGGGCGACCGGGCGAGTGACGAGCTGGCGCAGGTCCTGGATGCCGCCGTTGATGTCGCCACCGACGTAGTTCGGATCGTACGCCTCGAGGTCCGCTGGTCCGGACGTGGCCCGGGCGAGGATGCGGTCGCGGAACCCCGGAGCGAACCGCTCGACCTGGGCCTCGATCCGGTCGGTCATGTCCACGCTCGACCCGTTCGGCACATGGCAGTAGGCCCAGCCGGTGTGCCTGCCCTCCGGCGCGCGCGTGCGGTCGAACAGGCTGCCCTGCACGAGGAGCACGAAGGGATGGTCTGCGTGGCGCCCGTGGGCCACCTGGTCCTCGGCGGCGACGATCTCCTCGGCCGTCCCGCCGAGATGGACCGTCCCCGCCCGGGCGATCTCCGGCGCGCGCCACGGGATCGGCCCGTCGAGCGCCCAGTCGACCTTGAAGGCGCCGGGGCCGTAGCGGAACCCGGCCAGCCGGCGTCGATACCGGCCCCGGAGTCGATCGCCCGCGATCGAGACGAGCGCCCGCGGGGTCGTGTCGAACAGGACCGCCCGCGCCGGTGGCAATTCGTCGAGCGACGCGATCCGACGGCCGGTCACGATCGTCCCTCCGAGCGACCGGAACTCCGCGGCCAGGGCGTCCGCCAGCCGCTGGGTGCCGCCCTGGACGAGCGGCCAGCCATAGGCATGTGCGGTGATGGCGAGCACGAGGCCGAACGACGCCGTCGTCGGCTGACGAAGGTCCACCATCGAATGGGCGCTGAGCCCGGTCAGCAACGCCCGGGCCGGCGCGTCGCGGAACCGGCTCCGTGTCAACCCCACGCTGGAGCGCAGTGCCGGCAGGCCGAACCTGACGGCCGCCAGCGGGTGAGCCGGCATCCGCAGCATCGGCCCGAGGACGAGCGGGACGATCCGATCGGCCTCTCGCACCAGCGGCCCGAGCAGCTGCTGGTAGGCGCGTCGGTCGTCGCCGAGGCCGGCCGCCGTGGCCGAGACCGAGCGCTCGAGCAGGGCGACCCGGCCGTCGTCGAGCGGGTGCGCCAGCGGTGCGTCCGGGTGGACCAGCTGGACGCCGCGGGAGTCGAGGTCGAGTCCCTGGAAGAAGGGCGATGCGACCGAGGTCCCCTGGATGGTCGAGCAGACGTCGTGGACGAAGCCGGGGAGCGTCAGCTCCGCGCTGCGCATCCCGCCGCCGACCGTCGCGCTCGCTTCGTAGACGACGACGGAAATGCCGGCTCGGGCGAGGGTGATGGCGGCAGCGAGCCCGTTCGGCCCGGACCCGACCACGACCGCGTCGGGCGTGCGCTCTTGAGAGGTCACGCGATCATCTTCGCATCCGCGCGGGGCGCCGGCGCGTGGCGATCCCGGTCAGTCCTGGGGCCGCGCGCCGCGATCCCGGTCAGTCCTTCGGCCGCCGGAACATCCGCATCGGGTGAGCGATCGACCAGAGACCGGACCGGATCGCCGCGTTGTGGCGGATGTTCGACACGTGGCGCCATTGCCGGCTCCGGTCGATGCAGACCTGGCTGACCGTGGGGGCCCCCTCGACGCCGAACCTCGCGGCGAGGTTGACGAGCGTGCCCTGCCAATGAGTGTTCTCGCGGTTGTGGCCGCCCGCCATGAGCATGACCTCGTAGAACGGATCGCTCGCGCGCAGGAGCGCCTGCACCTGCGCCACGGTGGCACCGCCCTCGACATCGGCGCTGAAGGTGATCATCGCGGCGAAGATGTGCCCCTCCGGTGTCATGAACGTGAACGACACGTCGTCGGCGTAGATGACCATCACGCCCGTCGACAGGACCTGGCGGCCGCCGAGGTCCTGGTTGATCAGCCCGACCTCGCCGGGGGCGATCTCGGCGAACGGCGCGTAGAAGCGCGCTCCCTTCGGCCAGAACGAGCCGAACTCGCGCTTCCAGACGGCAACGACCTCCTGCGGGCTCACCGTCGCGCCGTCGAGCCGCACCCGGTAGGTCTTCTGCCAGAGCTGGCCGAACCCCTGGAGGGGCCCGGAGAGGCGCTTGCCCGTGACGTTGAGGTTCATCGCCTCGGCGGGCACGTGGCCGAGAGTCAAGCGGTCGACCGGCTGCGACCAGTTTGCCTCGCTCGAGCCCCGCACCCGCTGCTGGCCAGACGGGGCGCTCGTAGTCGATACGGTCGGATCGGGTCCAGGCCCCTCGGTCGGGGTCGAGTGCACCTGGTTCATGTCGGACCTCCGTGTCGGGACGCTGGCGCCCGTCAGGCGCTGATCGCGGCGACTGCGGCCGCCTCGTCGTCGAAGATGCCGATCGCCTCGTCGAGGCGAGTCAGGGCCAGGATCTGGCGGTAGTGATCGCTCAGGCCCACGGCCATGAGGCGCTGACCCTGGCGCTGGATCCGGACCAGCAGGGTGACCAGGAGTCCGATGCCGCCGCTGTTCATGTAGTCGAGGCCGCGGAAGTCGAGGACGATGACGTTCGCGCCATCGGCGCTCGCGAGGCCGTACGCTTCCATCAGAGCGCTCTCGCTGGCGGAGGTGACGTCCCCCCGGATCGTGATCGCCGAGGCGCCGACCGCCAGCGGCCGGACCTCGGCCAACGTGGTCCCCGTCGTCATCGCTGACCTCCCGTGGTGGCCGCGAGGTCCGCGGCCGTGACGCTTTCCCTGTCGCCGATGATCCGCATGTAGTCCGACAGCCGGGTGATCTGGAAGATCTCGACGTAGTGCGGGCTCAGGCCGCACGCCCGAACCTCGCGATGGTCGCGGCGGGCATCTGCCAGTACTCGGACGATGAGCGCGATCCCCGTGCTGTTGATGTACTCGGCGTCGGTGAAGTCCAGGAGCGACCGTGCTGGCTCGCGGGCGGCCGCTCCGCGCGTAGGCCGCGGCAAGGCCGGCCTCGGCCGCGACGTTGATGTCGCCGTGCGAGCTCGATGGTGACGAGCTCGCCGGCCCCCAGGACCTCAGCTCGGAACGGAATGGCTGGCATCGCCGGCTCCTTCCAGGTGGAGGGTCAGGGACACGGTCTGGCCCGTGCCGTGGGTCGAGACCTCCATCGCGTCCACCATGTGCTTGATCAGGAAGAGACCCCACCCGCGCGGCTTCTGTTCGCCGGCGAGCTTCCGTTCGATGTCGGGCTCCTCCGCGTCACCGAGCGGCCCGCCAAGGCCGCGATCCGTGATCTTCACGACCAGGTCGTCGCCCGGCCACCGGAGACCTCGACCTCGATGGGGATGGTCGGGTCGTTCTGGCTGCCGTATTCGATCGCGTTCATGGCAGCCTCGCTGACCGCCGTCTTGAGCCGCTCGAGTCGGGCCAGCGGGATCCCGAGCGGGGCGACCGCCTCCGCCACCCGGTCCATGGCCTCGCGCTCGTTGCCCGGCTCGCCGGGCAGTGAAGCGCGGAGCAGGACGCGGCCGGGGGGCCCCGCGGCCGGCGAGGTCGCGACGGATGTCTCCGCAGCCGTTTCCGCAGGAGCCTCGTCGCTCGTCGAGCCGATCCGCCCGTGCGCTGGAGCGCGACCAGCGTGATGTCGTCCTCCTGGTCCCACCCCTGACCGACGAACCCGTGAAGCTCGTCGAGCAGGTGGTCGAGCAGCTCGTTGCCCGGCCGCTCGGTCGCCATGAGCTGGCGTAGCCGCGGGAACCCGAACATCTCGCCGCCCCGGTCGTGCGCTTCGACGAGCCCGTCGCTGTAGATGAGGATGCTCTCACCCGGGGCCAGGACCGCCTCGTGCTCGGGGTAGTCCATGCCGGGCAGCAGTCCCAGGGGCATGCCCGTCGCCCGAAGTTCCTTGACCCCATCCGCCGTCCGGACGTAGGGCAGGTTGTGGCCGGCGTTGGCGAAGACGACCCTGCCCGTCTCCGGCTCGAGGATCATGTACAGGCAGGTGACGAACATGCGGGCCGGCAGTCTCGCGGCAGCAGGATCTCGTTCGACTCGCTCGAGGACCTTCGCCGGCGACGTCTCCCGGGGCGCCTCGCCCCGGAGGACGGACTGCGTGCGGGCCATGATCAGGGCGGCGGGGACGCCCTTGTCGGTGACATCTCCCTCGACGATCCCGATGCGGCCGTCGGGCAGCGCGATGAAATCGTAGAAGTCGCCGCCGACCGCACGCGCCGGGCCGTAGTAGGCCGACACCTGCCAGTCCGGCAGCTCGGGCAGCTCGCGTGGCAGGAACTGCTGCTGGATGAGGGTGGCGACCCGCATCTCCTGCTCCAGGCGCTCCCGGGTCTGAATCTCCAGGGCCTGCTCGCGGACGAGCTGGCCGACCCGAATCGCCGGCGCGGCCTGGGCGGCGAGGGTGGTGAGGAGCTTCCGGTCGTCGGCGCTGTAGTCCTGGTCCGACAGGCGCGGGCCGAGGTAGAGCGTGCCGATGAGCTCGCCCTGGGCGACCAGCGGGACGATCACCCGCACGTGGGCTGCCTGCAGCTCGGCGAGTGCGGGCGAGTCAAGCTCCAGGCGCTCGGCATCCACGACCCCGCTCGTGGCCTGGAGGTACGCGAACAGCGGATCCGTCGGCGCGATCTCGATGGCCGTGCCTGTTGCCGTGGCGATAGCGACGGAGGGGGAGGCGGGCGTGAAGGCCGCGGTCTCGATCGCCGGGCCCGTCGCCGGAGGGTCGGCCCGGGGTCCCCGTCCTATGGTGCGCCTGATCGATTCGATGAACGTCATGGCCGGGTTCTACGCTCCGATCGTCCGGGAATTGTTACGGGAGCCCCGGCGAGCGTGCGCGCGCCGGCTTGCACGGCCGCCGTTACGGACTCGACCCCGGATGGAGTACCGTGACGTTCGATGTCCCAGTCGACCCCGTCACCGTCTCGCGCGTCGGCGCGCATCCGGATCGGTCTGCTCGGGCCGGTGAGCGTCGAGGTCGACGGATCGCTGCTGGCAGTGGACACCCGCAAGGCGCTGGCCCTCCTCGCGTACCTGGCCGTGACCCGTCGACCGGCGAGCCGCGAAACGATCGCCACACTGCTCTGGCCCGAGGCCGACGGCCCGGACGCGCGCGGCGCACTCCGCCGGACCCTCTCGGTGCTCAGGGCCGGGTTGGGTGGCGGGGGGCTCGTCGTCGACCGCGCCACGGTTGCGCTTGAACCGTCGGTCGTGGACGTCGACCTCTGGCGCTTTGAGGAGGCCCTGGCGCTGGCCAGGGGCCATGTCCACCCGGGCGACGACCTCTGCCCCGGGTGCAAGCGAGCGCTCCGGACGGCAGCGGACCTCGACCGCGGCGAGTTCATGGCGGGCTTCTCCCTGCGCAACTGCGAGGACTTCGACGAATGGTTGCGCACCGAGGCCGGGTCGTACCGGATGGGGCTGTCGGCCGTCCTCGAACGACTGGCCCGCGGCGAAGCTGCCGCTCGAGCCTGGGATCCGGCGGCCTCGGCCGCCCGTCGGTGGCTCCAGCTCGACCCCCTGCATGAGCCCGCGCACCGTCTGCTCATGGAGATCCTGGCCCGCTCGGGCGAGCCGGCGGCTGCGCTCGCCCAGTACCGGGACTGCGTCCGGGTCCTCGACCAGGAGCTGGGCGTCGCCCCGCTGGCCGAGACGACGGACCTCGCCGAGGCGATCCGGGCCGGTCGGCTCGCGCCACCACGCGCCGTCGCCGCTTCGCTTGGAGCGGACCAGGTCGTGCCACGTCGCAGGCCGGACGTGCCGCCACAGGCAGCCCGACTTCGGGAGGCGATCTCCGGACCGCCGCTCGTCGGTCGCGAGGTGGAGCTCCGGTCGCTGACGGGTGCCCTCGACGAGGTGGGCCCTGCCGGTCGCCTCCTCGCCATCGAGGGGGAGCCCGGGATCGGCAAGACCCGACTCGGGACGGCCGTGGCGGACGTCGTGCGAGCGCGGGGCGGCGTCGTCCTCGAGGCCAGAGGGTATGCCGGCGGAGCGGCCATCCCGCTGGAGCGTCATGGCAGACACTCCTCCGCTCCGGGATGGACCGCACTGATGCGCCTGGCCGACTGGAGCCCGTGGAACCCGGGTCGCTGACAGAGGTCGGGCGCCTGCTGCCCGTCCCGGGGATCCGCTCGAACGCGATCCCTGCCGAGGCCGATCCGTTCGGGCGCGTGCGCATGTTCGAGGCAATCGCAGGCGTTGATTGCCGCGCTCGTCGACGGCCCGACCCCCGGGCTGCTCTGGATCGACGACCTGCACATGGCCGATGCCTCGACCGTGGAGTTCCTCGGATATCTCGCTCGGCGCCTGCCCGACTACGCGCTCGCGTTGCTGTTGGCCTGGCGGGTCGAGGACCTCGAGCCGGGCATTCGCGAGCGCATCCTGGACGCCGCTTCGATGACAGGCCCCGTCACCCGGGTGAGCCTGGGCGGCTGGACCAATCCGATGTGGCGAGGCTGGCCGGCGCGGCCCTCGGCCGGTCAGCGACCGACGAGCGGGTCGACGCGCTCTTCGCGGCCTCCGAGGGGCTCCCGCTGTACGTGGTCGAAGCCCTCGCGGAACCCGACTCGGACTTCATGGCGACCCCCAGCGGCGTGCAGGCGCTCTGAGGGCGAGGATCGCGGTGGTGAGCGAGGTCGGCCGCCAGATCCTCGCGGCCGCCGCGGTCGTCGGCCGCTCGTTCGATCCTTCTCTGGTGCGCGCGCACGAGCGGGAGGAGCGACGAACGAGACGGTCGCAAGGCTCGAGGAGCTGATGCGCCGCGGTCTCGTGCGGGAGGTCGAGACGGCTGCGCCGGACGATCTCCGACTTGATTTCACCCACGCCCGCCTTTGCGACGTCGCCTACGAGGGACTGAGCCTCACCCGCCGCCGGCTGCTCCATGCCCGCGTCGCCGACGCGCTGGCTCGCTCCCCGAGCCTCGCCCGCGATGGCCGAGCCCGATGGCCGCTCATCGCCTACCACGAGACGCTCGCGGGACGGACGGAGGCGGCTGCCGAGGCACATCGGCGCGCGGGTGACGACGCGCGCCTGGTCTTCGCCAACGACGAAGCCCGAGCGCACCTCGAGGCGGCCCTGGCGCTCGGTCACCCGGCGACCGCCGATCTCCACGCGGCGCTCGGCGAGGTGCTCACGCTGCTCGGCGACTACGAAGGGGCGCTCTTCCACCTGGCCTCGGCGTCTGCGCTCGCTGGACCCGAGAGCCAGGCGGTCCTCGAGCATCGGCAGGGCCTGGTCCACGCTCGGCGCGGGGACTGGGATCGGGCGGATCGCCACCTCGAGGTGGCCCTGGCATCGACCGACGACCCGGCCATGCGCTCGCGCATGCTGGCCGACCGCAGCGCCATCGCCGATCGATCAGGCGACCACGACACCGCCGAGCGGCTGGCTGTCGAAGGGCTTCGGCTGGCCCAGGCCGCCGACGACGCGATCGGGACGGCTCGCTCGCTCGACATCCTCGGTATCCTGGCGCGCCGGCGCGGCGACTTCGCCGCTGCACGAGAGCACCTCGAACGCGCGATCGCGATCGTGGAAACACCCGGGCGCAGCGCCGGATCCGGCGGGGCTCCCGATCCCGGCGTAGCGATCGCCGCCCTCAACACCCTCGCGCTGGTGCTCGCCGACCTTGGCGACCGCGAGCGGGCGATCCACCTGACCCGGGAGGCTCTGGTGCGCTGCGAACGACAGGGCGACCGTCATCGTCAGGCGGCGCTGGAGAACAACCTGGCCGACCTCCTGCACGCGACCGGTCAGGCCGAGGAGGCGATGGACCACCTCAAGCGTGCCGTCGCCCTCTTCGCGGAGATCGGTGGTCGGCCGGGCGAGCTCGAGCCGGAGATCTGGAAGCTCGTCGAGTGGTAATCGCGCTCGCTCATCGCTCGGCCTCCGCGTCTCGCAACCACAGAGACACGGTGGTCGGCTCCAGGGTGGCCTCCACGAGCGTGAGCAGGCTGCCCTGCAGGGTGTCGAGATCGACCTCGTCGCGCAGGCGTGCGGAGAAGGCGTCGAGGGCCAGCTGGGCGTCGTACCGGGAGCGGTTGAAGCGCCGGTCCACGAGGCCCTGCACCCGTCGCCGGAGGGGCTGGAAGAGGGCCGCCACCAACAGCGTGGAACCTGCCACGGCGAGCGTGTTGGAGCGCGTGAGTGGAGCGAGCAGCGCCTGCAGTCCCAGCACGAGTCCCACGAACACGCCGCCCAGGATGACCGTCAGCACGCCCCAGCCGATGGTGCGGCTGATGAGCCGGTCGATCTCGTACAGGCGATAGCGCAGGATGGCGATCCCGATGGCGATCGGGATGGTGGCGAAGACAAGGAAGATCGACGCCAAAGGAGACAGCGGCGACCGTGCCCAGCGTGCCCGCGGCCACGGCAGCGCCACTCGCCGAGCTCAGCGGCGAGTGTGGCCACCGGCCACCGCGTGAGCATGCCGACGGCGGCGAACCACTTGAGCCCGCGCGCTCGATGCTGGAACCGCCGCCGGTAGCGGACGACGAGTGACGGCACCGCGAGCACCCCGCCGCTCACCACCGAGCACGGTCCCGAAGACGTTGTCAAGGAACGAGGGCGAACGGACTGGCGGCTTGACCGCCGCCGACGGTCAGCGGATTATCGAACGGGGAACGGATCGGGGCCCGAGGGGATCAGCGCGCTCGCCACACCGCCCACGAGGACGAGCGCGGCGCCGATAACCACCACCGCCCGCCAGCGCGGCAGGGCAGGCGGCCAGTCGGGTAGAAGAGGGGCGAGCAGGATGAAGAGGCAGGCGAATCTCGGTGCCCGGGTCCACGTCGCTCACCCAGGCGAGCAGATCGCTCGGCCAGCGGACGGCTCCGGGGTGGACTGTAAGCCGAGTCCGGCCAGGCCGGACGTCGCTCCCGACGCTCGCGAGCACGAGGCCGCCGAGCACGAGCAGCCAGCCGATGCGGTGGCGCGGCAGGCGGCTCGGCGGACGCGCCGATGGTCACGAGCGAGACCACGGCGAGCGCACGCCCACGATAGCGCCACCAGGGAGTCCTCGGCGCCACCTTCCACCTCGCCGTCACGAGACTGAGCTGCGACGCAGGACGAGCAGCACCGCCCAGCAGCGTCCAGGCTGCGACGGTGGTCGCGAGACCAGCACTGAGGGGCGACGCCCGTCTGGCGCGCGCTCATCGCGTCACCCTTCCGCAACCACAGCGACACCGTCGTCGGCTCCAGGGTGGCCTCCACGAGCGTGAGCAGGCTGCCCTGCAGGGTGTCGAGATCGACCTCGTCGCGCAGGCGTGCGGAGAAGGCGTCAAGGGCCAGCTGGGCGTCGTACCGGGAGCGGTTGAAGCGCCGGTCGACGAGCCCCTGCACCCGTCGCCGGAGGGGCTGGAAGAGGGCCGCCACCAGGAGGGTGGAGCCCGCGACGGCGAGCGTGTTGCCACCCGTCAGCGGGGCGAGCAGTGCCTGCAGGAGCAGGATGGCGCCTCCGAACACCGCCAGCAGCGCCACGCTCACGAGGGCGTAGCCAATGGTGCGACTGATGAGCCGGTCGATCTCGTACAGGCGGTAGCGCAGGATGGCGATGCCGATGGCGAGGGGGAGCAGGGCAAGCCCAAGGAAGAGACACGGCCACGCGACGTTGGAGACCACGACGAGGGCGCCACTGGTGGCCGAGCCGGTCGGGATGGCGACGGCGAACGAGACGCCGATGAGTGCCGCCACGGCGGCGAACCACTTGAGTTGCGCCCGCTCGACCCCCGCGGCGCGCCGGTAGCGCACGACGAGGGACGCCGCCGCGAGCGGGAAGCAGACGACCGCGGCCAGGCTGGAAGCGGCACTCATGAGCGGTAGCAGGCTCGCCAGCGCACCGCTCACGGCGAGCGGGTTGCGCATGCCTGCTGGTGCGCTGCCTGGGCTGAACGGGCTCAACGCCGCCTGGGTCAGGGCGAGGGCCATGGCCACGATCACGACGACCACGACGGTGCGCCAGCGCGGCGAGGGCAGATAACCGGTGGGATAGAGCAGTGGCAGCAGCACCCCGACGAGCACGACCGGTGGGAGCCACGTCAGGTTCACCAGCCAGAGCAACCAGACGGCGCCGGGGAGGCCAGCGACCAGCGGGCCCGTCACCGCGAACGAGAACCCCAGCAGGACCCCGCTGACCCACAGCAGCCAGCCGATGCGGTGGCGAGGCAGGCGGGCCACGAGGACCGCGCCGACGGTCACGAGCGAGAGCGCCGCGACCGATCCCGAGAGACCAGCGATGATCGAGACCACGTCGGGCGTACTCGGCAGCGCGCTCGCCACGCCGACGACGACCAGCGCAACGGTGAGCAGCCAGACACCCCACACCGCCAGCGTCGGCGGGCGGGCCAGCCCGGTCTGGTCTGGGGCAACTCGGGGCGCCTGCTGAGTGGGGACGCTCACTCGGGGGATCTCCGCACGGGGTCGACAAGGGGATTGTCGCGGATGCATCGTTCCGGGATCGTTACGGACCTCCGGATGCGCGCGACCGAGTCGCCCGCGACGGTCGGCCACCCCGAAATCCCGACGCTCTCTGGCTTTGGCCGGCAGCGCGCAAGCGGCTTTGGTCGCGTCGGGTGCCCACGTGCTCGACGTGCCACATGGCGTCCTCCCCGGTCACGCGATGGGCGCCGGCGCGGAAGGTTATTGACGATAGCCATCAAGGCGAAGTATCGTAGCCTTCCAATCGGGGCAAGACACGAGATCGCGATGGGTGGGGGCGGTTATGCGGACAACTGCGGTGGATCGAAGGGGGCTTGGTTCCGGGGCCGGCGGTGGCCCCGCCGCGGTGGTGGGCATGCCGCGCCTCTGGCTCCGCGCGGAGGCCGCGGCGGCATTCGCCGGTGGCGTAGGGCTCTATCTCCATCTCGGCGGCCAGCTCCTCTGGCTCGTCCCGCTGCTGCTCGCGGTCGACGCTTCCATGGTCGGGTATGTCGGCGGGCCCCGTCCCGGTTCCGTCGTCTACAACATCGCCCACAACTGGGCAGTCGGTATCGCCGCGCTGGGGATCGCGTGGTGGCTCGAATCGCCAGCGCTTGCGCTCGCGGGCGCAATCCTCGTCGCGCACACGGGCATGGATCGGGTCGCGGGCTACGGGCTCAAGTACCCGACGGCGTTCGCCGACACGCACCTGGGCTGGGTGGGCCGCTCCGGCCCGGGCAGGGCAGAGCCAGGCGGGGGAGTCGGACGATGAGCCCCGCCCAGGCCCGCACCTCGCAGCCGGCCATCATCGCCGCGGCTCGGGATCTGCTGGAGGAAGGCGGCCTCGACGCCGTCTCGATGGCCGGCGTTGCCGAGCGCGTCGGGATCAGGGCCCCCTCGCTCTACCATCGGTTCAACGACAGGGCCGACCTCCTGGTCGCCGTGGCGACGGACGTCGCGCTCGACCTCCGACGCGTGCTGGCGGATGCCGTCGTCGGAGCCGGCGCCGATCCGGCGAAAGGTCTGGACGCGCTCGCCGTCGCCTACCGCTCGTTTGCCCTCGCGACTCCCCGGGCTTCCGCGCTCCTCTTTGCACCCGCTGTGCCCGGCGTGGCACCGACGCCCGAAGCCCAGGCGGAGGCCGCGAAGCCTGTCGTGGACGTGGCCCAGACGATCGTCGGCCCGGCCCGGGCGCTGGCCGCCGCCCGCGTGCTGACGGCGTTCGCCTACGGGTTCGTGAGCATGGAATCCGCGGGCGCGTTCCGTTTCGGCGGCGACGTCGACGAGGCGTACCGTCTCGGGATCGCCGTGCTGCGCTCGGGTCTGGAACAGGCGGCCTCGGCCGGCGACGCTGCGTGAACCGGACTGGATGCGAGTCGCCGGGCAGGTCGCGGAACGACCATCCCCACACAGAACGTTGACGTGGCGTTCACGCGGATTGGGTGGAATCACGCCGGCCCGGATGATCCCATGAACGTGCAGCCCGGACCGGGGCCATCGGCCGACGGCGTCCGGGGCGATCGGGAGACCGACATCGACGCTGATCCGGGAGCCGAATCATGGACTGCGAGACGTGCGGACGCTACCGCCCATCCGCGGAAGTCGCTCCAATTCGTGACGCCGGCGCACGCCTTGTGATGGCCTGCGCGCGCTGCCGACGCCTCTCCGCGGGGCGCCGCCTGGCCACGCAGATGCAACAGGAAGCGCGCCCGGCCCTCTCAGCCAGGACAGGGGTGCTCGTCCCCCTGCGCTGACATCACGAGTTCCCCTGCGGCGCCGCCGGCGTGGAGTCCGGCCGCCCCACGTGGCGTGCCTTGCTCGCGAGGCAGCCGGTGCCGCAATCCGCAGCCGAAAGGAGATCCTCATAGAAGCGCGCGCGTTTCCGGCGCCCGAGGCCCTGCCTCGACCGCGTCTCCTGGCCTGCGACGTTGACGGCACGATCGTCGACGCGCACGGCGTGCTCCGTTCTCCCGTGCGCGATGCCATCGCGCGGGTCTCGTCGTCCGGGGTCGACGTCGTCCTCGTCACCGGCCGTTCGCCGTGGAGCGGCGTCCCCGAGCTGGCCGCCCAACTCGGCCTGCTGGGCCCGCACATCACGATGCAGGGCGCGCTCATCTCGGTGCCCGCCACGGGGGCGATCCGCCGCCTTCGTGCGCTGCATCCTGCGCTCTACCTGGACGCCCTTCGGTTCGCCGACGAGCTGGGCCTCGACCCGGTGGTCGCGCTCCTCGACGGGCACCGGGCCGAGCGTCTGCCTGACGGCATCGACTTCCTTGCCGTTCCCCCTGCCGACCGGCGCAGGTTCCGATACTCCACCGACCTGGCACGGCTGGCCGACAAGGGTCCGATCCGCATCTTCCTGCCCACCGGACCCGCACGCCATCGGTCCGTCTGATCGCCGCGCACGAGTTCTTCGACGGACGGGCGTCGCTCGTGTGGAGCGACCTCTCGGGGATCGAGATCCTCGCGCCGGGCACCAACAAGGGCGAGGCCGTGACATGGCTTGCGGCCGCGCGCGGAATCGACCTCGACGAAGTGGCCGCCGTTGGCGACGCGCCCAACGACGTGGCGATGCTGCGCATCGCGGGGCGCTCGGCGGCGATGGGCGGTGCCCCCGCGGAGGTGCGCTTCGCGGCCGACATCGTCGTGCCTTCGTCGGACGACGACGGCGTCCTCGACGCGTTCCGGTGGTTCTTCCCGGACCTGTGGGCGGGCCATCGTGCTCCCAGCGATCGCGAGCGGGTCATTCCACTGCCGGTCTGAGGTCGAGCGGTCGTCGCCGGCCAGGGCCGGCCGGCGGAGCGAGGGCGGGCCGGGAGAACGAACGCGGGCCGGGAGAACGAACGCAGGCCGGGGAACGACGACAGGACGGCGACCGACGGCCCCCGGGTACACTGTGGCGCCATGCGAGATCGCCGGTGACCTACTTCCAGGCCGTCTTTCTCGGGCTCCTCCAGGGCGTGACGGAACTCTTCCCCGTCTCCAGCCTGGGCCACACGGTGATCCTGCCGAAGCTGCTGGGCTGGAACGACCTTGTCGCGGCGCAGTCCGCCAACGAGTCGTTCTTCCTGGCCTTCCTCGTGGGGCTGCACGTCGCGACGGCGCTGGCGCTCGTCGTCTTCTACTGGCGCACCTGGGTCGACATCGTCCGCGGGATCCTCGTCTCGCTCCGCACGCGCCGAATCGAGACGTCGACGCAACGCCTGGGCTGGCTGCTCGTGGTGGCCACGATCCCCGCCGGGCTCGTGGGTGTCGCATTCGAGCATCCGCTGCGCACGCTGTTCGCGAAACCTCTGGCGGCCGCCGCGTTCCTCTTCCTGAACGGGCTGGTGCTGGCGACGGCAGAGGCGTTCCGACGGCGCGCGGAGGTTCGCTCGATCGCCCTCGCGCATGGCCTGAACCCGGAAGGCGCTCGCCGGCTCGACACGCTCGAGTTCCGCGAAGCCGGCGTCGTCGGCGTGGCACAGGTGTTCGCCCTGCTGGCCGGTATCAGCCGATCCGGGATCACCATCGCGGCCGGCCTGGTCCGGGGTCTGGACCACGAGGACGCGGCGCGCTTCTCGTTCCTCCTGGCCACGCCGATCATCCTGGCGGCCGGCGTCTACAAGCTGCCGGACCTGCTCGGGCCCGACGGCCACGGCGTCCTGGGCCAGGTGCTCGTAGGCAGCGCCGCCGCAGCGGTCGCTGCCTACGTGTCGGTGCGCTTTCTCACGCGCTATTTCACGACGCGGACTCTGACGCCGTTCGCCATCTACTGCCTGGTGGTCGGCGCCGGGCTAGTGGCCTGGTTCGGGCTGCACGGCTGAGCGGTTCGCTCGCCGTCACCCGGTCGGATCAGGCGTGGTGCTGCGGGTACGCGGCGTCGTCGTTGCGCGTGCCGGGCCACCAGTGACGAGCGTCGTCCACCGGGCGCGAGTCGTACCCGAGGTCGAGCGCGAGGAGCACGAAGACGATCAGGGCAATTGCGATGAACGCGAGGGTTTCCATGTCCACAACGATATTCCAGGCCCTTGATCAGAGCAAATCCAAGTAGTTCAATAGGTGATCATGGAGACTGATCATTGGGCGGACCTCGAACTCCGCCACCTGCAGAGCTTTCGTGCCATCGCCGAGACCGGTTCGTTCCACGCGGCGGCCGACCTCCTCGACTACACGCAGTCGGCGGTCAGCCAGCACCTGGCCGCCCTCGAGTCCATCGTCGGGGTGCGGCTCGTCGAGCGCTCGCGGGGACACCGGACCGTCGAGGTCACGGAGCCCGGGCGCCTGCTCCTGCGACACGCCGACGCGATCGTCGCCCGCCTCAGCGCCGCGCAGGCCGATCTGCGTTCGTACGCCGAGGGAGCGTCGGGCGTGCTGCGCGTGGGGACCTACCAGAGCGTGGGCGCCCGCATCCTGCCGGTTCTTGTCAGCCGGTTCTCCACGACATGGCCGGGCGTGGAAGTTCGCCTTCGGGAGGACCACGATGACGTCCGGCTGCTGGCGTTCGTCGAGTCGGGTGAGCTCGACCTCGCGTTCACCGTGTTCCCCCTGCCGGCCGGACCCTTCGATGCGGTCGAGTTGCTTCGCGACCCGTACGTCCTGATGGTCGCGAGCGGCTCTCCGCTGGCGCGGCTGACCCAGGGACCCGTGCTCCGCGAGATCGCCGACCAGCCGCTGATCGGTTTCAGGGGCGGCCGCACGACTGAGCTCGCGGAGGCGCACCTGCGCAGCAACGGAGTCGAGCCGCGGGTCGTGTTCCGCTCGAACGACAACGGCACGGTCCAGGGGCTGGTGGCCGCGGGCGTGGGGTCTGCGCTCGTACCGTTGCTCACGGTGGACGCAGACGACCCGGCGGTGACCGTTCTCCGGGCGGACGTGCCGCCCCGGATCATCGGCCTCGCCTGGCACCGCGACCGTCACCGGTCGCCGGCGAACCGCGCGTTCGTCGAGCTGGCGCGGGAGGTCTGCGCAGCCGTCCAGGTCGAGGTGCCCGGCGCTGCTACCCGATCCCCTCGATGAACGCCTGGGCCTGGAAGAGATCGGTGCTTCCGGCCACGAGATCGAGCAGGGCACGCATGGTGCGCTCTTCCTCGACCTGTTCCTCGATGAACCACTGCAGGAACTGGAAGCTGCGGTGGTCCTCCGCGGCGCGCGCGGCGTCTGCAAGGGCGTTGAACTGCCCGGTGACGCGGATCTCGCTCGCGAGGGCGGCCTCGACCGCTGCCCGGGCCAATTCGTAGGTCGTCGGCGCGCCGCCCGCGACGGGGAGATCGAAGCGCACCTCGTTGTCGATCAGGAAGTCCATGATCTTGGCGGCGTGGCCTGCCTCTTCGACGGCCTGCTCGTGGAAGAACTTCGCCCAGCCCTTCAGGCTCTGACGTTCGAAGGAGAGCGCGATACCCATGTAGGCCTGGTGAGCGCTGAGCTCATGGCCCACCTGGGCGACGAGGAGGTCGCGCACACGTTCGTTGATCATCTCCGTCCTCTCTGGCGGTTCGGCCGATGAGGCCGCTCGGCCCCTCCGTTCGTGTCGGGCCGCTCGACTCCGGCGTTCGGTCGCGGCCGTTCGGCGGCCGGCGTCCTGCGTCCGGCACGCTCGGCAGGGACAGGCCGGTCTCCGGCACCGACGAGCCGGTGTCTCCAGAGGATATCGGCCGGCGAGCTGATCCGGAAGCCGAATACTGCCCGAGGTGCCCACGGAGCAACGACACCTGGCAGCGTGGCAACCTGGCAGCGTGGCAATTGACGAGCCCGCGACAATCGAGACCACCCGGGTTCAGCGGGGCTAACCGTGACCTGGTGGGAGCGCCAGGGAGGGCTGCGATGCAGATGGCGGTTCCGTTTCCGGCGAGCGTCCTCAGGGCGCCGTCGCCGTCGGCCCGGTGCACCTGCACCCACTGGCCGCACTGCGATTGCGCCTGCCACGGGCGGTACTGCGATCCGACGAAGAACGTGTGCGACATCGCCTACCTCCCCGACGAGGGCGGCCTCACGTCGTGGGGTTGCCCGGCGTGCACCCCCGGGGAAGGCGCGCTGCACTATCTCGGCTGCGAGCTGATCGGCTGGCACGTGCCTCTCGCGGGAGAGTCGACGACCGCGCGCTGAGGTCCACGCAGGGGCGCCGACCACGCCGATCCTCTGGCCCCATCCTGCAGCGACAGTCCCCCTGTGCCAACGGTCGCTCTTGTTGCCAGTTCCCCGGACTCGGCCTGCAGTGCGATGCGGGTGGACTGGTCGAGCGTCGGCGCGCCATTCGAGCGGATGCCGATGGTCTCAATCGAAGGCCCACGGCCCCGGGAATCGCCGCCCCTCCGCGGAGCTGCTGGCTCCGGGAGGGGCGGTGGGAAAGACAGGCGTCTGCCGGCGTCGATCCTACGGCCCGCCGTAGCGAGTCGCCGGCTGGATGTTCTGTCCGGCTGCCGTGCTCACGAGGGCGCCCAGCCTGATGTCCTGCCCGTCCGCCGAGATGGCCGACCGAACGACGACCGGACCGGCCGCCACGGGAAGCGCAGCTGAGCCAAACCGAGTCCCGAGCTGGATGTCCTGTCCGTCCGCTGTGATGACTGACCGGATGGCGCCAACGGCCGCCGGCGCCGCCACGAACGCGCTTGGTGGGACGGCCGCGGCGTTGGCCGCGGCTTGGAGGTCGCGCTTCGCGAAATGGAGGGCGAGCGCGTCGGCATAGGTGCCGCTGCCGGTCGCGACCGCGACGGCCCCCGGGTTCGCCGCGGTCTGGGCACCCAGACCGACGGTGCGCATGGGCCGCCAGGCCCGTGACCAGTCCCACGCCAAACGTGACAACCAAGGCTGCGACGAGCAGCGAGATGCGGACCTGCCGATATGGTGTTGCGATCTGTCCTGCGGTCAACTCAGTGTCTCCTTGTCGTTGGGGAGCGACGCGTGCCTGCGGCGGCGTCCGCTCCATCGCTGTGCCGAGTTCTGTTCGGGGTTTCCGGTCGCCGGGCCGTCCGAGGCGGTCTCGGTCCGACCGGTGTCCGTGCGCGATCGTCACGCCACCTCCACGAGGAGCTCGTAGATCTCGCTCGTGGGGTGGCCGGCGCGCTCGTGGATGCGCAGGACGGCCTCGCGGCTCGGTCCGCTGGCGAGACAGAACACCTTGCCCCGCTCGGGATCGAGCCAGGCGCGCTCGAAATGCACGCCCTCATCGGCCTCGATGACAAGGTCGCGTCCGTGGGCCTCCTTGAGCTGCTGCGCCGTGACACCCACGAACCCCGAGTGAACGTCCATGAACTTGCTCATCACCTTCTCCTATGCGGTGGTTCCTGATAACAGGGTGGCGATGTCACGGCCGGCCGTCATCGAGCGTCCGGCCCATGTGGCCGTGCACGGTCGACCGATGCCGTGGCGCGGGTCGGGGCAGAATCACGTGGCGGCATCGGTCATTCGACCGATGACCCGGCAGGCCTGTCGCGTACACTCGGTCACATGACTCGCTTGGGACCACGCCTCTCGCCGATCCTGATAGGACGAGACGACCTGCTCGACCTCGCCGAACGCCGTTTGGCGGAGGTGGCAGCGGGTCGAGGGCAGCTCCTGCTGCTGGCCGGCGAAGCCGGCATCGGGAAGTCCCGGTTCATGGACGCCGTCGAGACGAAGGCGCGCGGCGCCGGCTTCCGGACGGCGGGCGGGTTCCTCGCTCCCCAGGACCGCGACGTGCCCGCGGCTGCGCTGCTCGACATGGCGCGCTCGATGACGCGCCTGGAGTCCTGGGCAGACCTCGGCCGACAGCTCCTCGCTCTCGCGGCCGAGACTGTCGCCGCGCCGCAGCCGAGGCGCCGGGCGCTCGTCCTCAGCCGCCGTCGATCTCATCCTCGGCGCGCTTGACGGCCCGACGGTGCTCTCCTTCCATGATCTGCAGTGGGCGGACAACCTGAGCCTCGAGATCCTCGCCGAACTCGCACGCGCGACCCGAGATCGACCGCTGCTGATCGTCGGTGCCTATCGCAGCGACGAGCTCGCTCCCGGGGCCCTCCTGCGCGAGTGGCGGGCGAGGCTCCTCACCCAGCGCATCGCCGAGGAGGCGAGACTCGCCCCGCTGACGCGCGAACAGACGGCGCTCATGACGACACTCATCCTGGGCACCGGCCTGCCGGCGCCGCGCGATGTCGTCGACGCGGTCTACGAGCGCACCGACGGGATCCCGCTCCACATCGAGGAGCTGCTCGGGGCGATCGCGGAGGCCGAGCGAATCGACGGCCGCGCGATCCGCGACGCGGCGGTGCCGGATACCCTCGAAGATGCCATTCTCCAGCGCATCGCCCGGCTCTCGCCCGAAGCGCAGGCCGTCGCCCGCGCCGGCGCGGTCATCGGGCGGTGCTTCGTTCCGAGTGTCCTGGCCGGCATCATGGACGTGCCCGCCGATAGTCTCGACGCGCCGCTGCGCGAGCTCGTCGAGCAGCACGTGCTCGAGCCGCCCGGGCTGCGTGGGCTGTACGACTACCGCCATCAGCTGCTGCGCGACGCCGTCTACCGCAGCCTGCCCGACGGCCAGCGCCGCCGGCTGCACGCTCGCGCCGGTGAGTTCGGACAGGCGCTCGAGGGGGCGTCGGAGATCCACGCCTCCCTCCACTACGAGCGCGCAGGGATGTCGTCGGAGGCATTCCGGTCGGCCCTCCAAGGTGCCCGGACCGCCGCTCGACTGTCGTCGCATCGCGAGGCGTTCGAGCTGTACCGCCGCGCCGTCGACCATATGCCCGCCGACCTCGCCCTGGCCGAGCAGGCGGAGATCCTTGGAGCCTTCTCCATCGAGGCTGCCGCGATCGAGGAGATCGACTCCTGCGAGTGGGCGGCTGGAGAAGCACGCGAGCGTTTCACGCGGGCCGGCGACCCGACCGACGCGGCAGACCAGCTCGTGTTCGTCGCTCAGATGTCACGCCGCCGCGCACGGCCACTGGCGGCACGGCTTGACGCGATCCGGTCGGCTCGAGCCGAAGTGGACGACCTCCCGACCGGCCCTCGCGCCAGCCGAATTCGCGCGCAGCTGTCCATCGAACTCGGGTACGCGTCGATCGAGGCGCTGGACCTGGATGGCGCTCGAGCCGCACTGCAAGCGGGGCGCCAGGCCGCGCAGGAGGCAGACGACGAGGCCGCGCTTCTTCAGGCGGTTTCCCTCGAGGGCATGCTCGAGGTGGTCGAGGGATACGTGCCCGAGGGGCTCGAGCGGATGGCCGCAGCGGCACACGAGGCCCGAAAGCAGGGTTTCGAGGACGCCGGCGTTACCGCCTACCGGGACGCGGCGGTCATGGCGGCGCGGGTCATGGACTACCGCCGCGCCGCGGACTGGATCGACGAGGGGTTGCGCTACGCCGACGCGGTCGAACAGTCCCACTGCGCCCACGTCATGGCCGCGACGGGGGCGCTGGTGGCCTGGGCGGACGGGCGCTGGGATGAAGCCGTCGCCCGCGGGGAGCACGCCCTCGCCGACCGGGGGTGCGCGCGCGCCGCCGGCATGGCCCGGTGGCCCCTGGGCTATGTGGCGCTCGGTCGGGGGGAGGTCGAACTCGCGACCATGCACCTCCGGGCGGCCGAGGTGTTCGGCGAGGCGTCTGGCGCCCCAGACCTCCTGCTCGCCGCCACGTGGGGCCTGGCCGAGCTGTCGGTCCTCGTGGGTGACCCTGACGACGCGATCGCACGCAGCGAGGGAGCGCTGGAGCTCGCGCGGCGCACCGGTGAGCGCGGGCGCTTCGCGCCGTTTGCGGTCACTGGCACCCGGGCCCGCCTGGCCGCCGGCCGTCCGGCCGACGCCGAACGCTGGCTGGCCGGGGTGACCGAGTTCCTCGGTGGCTCAGGGTGGGCTGGCTCGCCGGCCGTCGACCATGCTGCGGGCCTGGTCAGCCTTGCCGCGGGGTCCACCGGCACGGCTCGAGAGTTGCTGGAGCGGGCCGTGGTCGGGTGGGACGCCCGGCCCCGCACCTGGGAGTCGCAGTGGGCCCGTCTGGACCTCGTCGGGTGCCGGATGCGCTCGGGCGGCTACGTCGACGCGGCGAGCCTGATCTCGGACGTCCGCGCGGTCGCAGAGCGATTGCGGAGCCGGCCGCTGCTCGCGCGCGTCGACGAACTCAGCCGCCTCAACCGCCGGCATGACGCCGAAGCGACGGCCTGGCACCCGCTCACCGCCCGCGAGTTCGAGGTCGCTCGGCTGATCGCCACTGGTCTCACCAACGCGGAGATCGCGGCCGAGCTGTCCGTCGCCCCGCGGACCGTGAGCGCGCACGTGGAGCACGTCCTCGCCAAGCTGGGAGCCGCGCGACGCGCCGAGATCGCGAGCTGGGTCGCGACGACGGCACGCGCAACGGTGACCGCCGCACGCTGGGACGAGCCGACCCCCACGCGCTTGGAAACGCCACAGCCGCGGGCTGCCGTCTCGATCCGGCATTGACACGCAAGGCTCGTCGGCGGATTCCGGGAGCCCGATGGGCAACCGCAGCCGTCACTCACCGACCTCCGGAAGGATGGGGTACGGCGCCAGCGGCACTCCGCCCTCCGGCGTGACGCGGTAGACGTCCTCGAACCGGACGCCGCCGAAGCCGGGGATGGCGAGCACGGGGTGCCCGATCGTGACCGTCATGCCCGCCTGGAGGGGCAGGCTGCGGTGCTGCGGAATGATTGTCGACGCCGGGGGCTCCTCGAAGCGCAGGCCGATGCCATGCCCGATGCCGTAGACGCCGAACTCCGCGAGCCCGTGCCGCGTGCGCACCCGTCCGGCCAGCTCGTCGAGCTGCCCGACGGTGGCCCCCGGGCGCAGCGCGACGCGCACCCGCTCGACGATCTCGGTGTACGTGGCGAGGAGCTCGCGCTGGCGGGGGTCGGGCTCGCCCACCACGAACGTGCGCGCGAGGTTGGCGCAGTAGCCCTCCACCCGCGGCGTCAGGTCGATCAGGACGAGCTCACCGACGGCCAGCGGCCGCGGACTCAGGCGGCCGTGAAGCATGCAGGTCTCGATCCCGAAGGTGACGAAGATCGGCGTGCTGGTGCCCTCGGCGCCGGCGCGCTGCATCGCGTACAGGGCCTCGGTCGCCACCTCGTGGGCCGTGACACTCGGGCGCAGCAGCTCACGCGCGCGATCCATGCCGATGCCGGCGATGCGCTGGGCCTCGGTCATGGCAGCCAGCTCGTCCGGGCCCTTGACTGCGCGCAGGGGGTCCATGACTGGATCCGACGAGACGAGCTCGACCTCGGGGTTGACTTGCCGGAAGAGGTCGACGAGGAAGGCCGGCGTCTCGAACCAGAACTGCATCCCTACCCTGCGACGCCCCGCGCCGGGAGCTGGCCCGGCCGCTGCGACCAGCTCGCGCAGTCGGCCCACGATGTCGTGGATCTGGCCCCCCACTGACCCGAAGACCCGCACACGGCCGTCAGAGAGGGCAGCGCGCAGCTCGGGTTCCTCGCCCGTGAAGGCGATCAGCTCGGGCGGTCCCTCGAACGGGATGATGGCGCGCGGCTGCCAGCGGTCGGTGCCAAACAGGTATCGGAAGTCGTCGTGGTTCATCACCACGATCGCGATCAGGCCAGCCTCGCGCATGCGGGCCTGCACACGGGCAATGCGGTCGAGCCGGACGTTCATGGGTGCCTCCCCTGCGCCGACGGAGCCGGTTGGGATTGCCCGCCCCCCGCCCGGTTCCAGCGACTCATGCTCGCGGAGCGGTGTCGCCTGTCGCGTCAGCCGAGAGCGCGAACGCCACCGCCTCATCTGTCGTCATCCGCCGGCCGTCGGCCCATGCGGCGCTGAAGGCTCCCGCCTCGAGCGCATCGCTCAGTTGACGGACCTCGGCGTCGTACTCCACGCGCTCAGGGGCCGTCATGGGGGCCTCGGCGACCTCGCGGAGGGCCTCGGCCGCCCCGAGCAAGCGCGCCGCGCGAACTCCGTGCCCCCTTGCCACCGCGAGGAACGCAAGCGATTCGAGCTGATTCGCGACGGCCCCGCGGTTGCCGCTCTGCTGCCACCCCCGGATCGTCTGGCGATACTCCGCCTCGGCCTCGTCGAACGCCCCCGTGCGTCGCAGGGCATGGGCCAGCTCGCTCTGGGCGGAGAGCGCGAACCGGCGGTCGCCGATGGCCTCGAACTGCGCCTGGGATTCGCGGAACCATCGCTGCGCCTCCAGCAGCCGGCCCGTGCGGCTGGCCACGCGTCCGCGAACCTGCATCACGGATCCGATCGCCTGCGGGTTGCCCGACCGGCGGGCCGCGTC
The DNA here is from genome assembly GCA_963759135.1 of uncultured Chloroflexia bacterium. GTDB lineage: Bacteria > Chloroflexota > Limnocylindria > Limnocylindrales > CSP1-4 > JAJYNJ01. The sequence goes on from CAVWXU010000009.1 coordinate 41,196, forward strand.
CGACGCCTGCTCCAGCCAGCGGTCGGCGGAGGCCGGGTCGAGCGGGGCCTCGATCATCGCCAACGACGCCTGGATGCCACTGAGACGGGCCCAATCGCCCAGATCGGTGGCGAGACGCAACGCCTCCTCGGCCAGCGCTCGCCACTCGGCCTCTCGGCCCGTCGTCATGAGAACTCTCGCCGTCATGAGGGACCCGATGGCATCCGTGATGGCGACGGGATCGCCGCACTCCCGGGCGAGAACGACCGCCTTCTCAGCGAAGGAAGCCGCGTCTCCGCGGCCGCTCGACACCGCCATCATCGCGGCACCTGCGAGGGCCCGGGCGACGAGGATCGATCGCGCCCGGCCTGCCGATTCCGACTCAGGGTCGGGCAGGGCCCGCACGCGATCCACCGCCTGCAGCGTCCGGTCGAGCCCTTCTGATCCCATGGCCCGAGACCGCCAATACCGGCTCATTGCCTTGCACATCTCGAGGGCCGCCTCGGGGTGGCTTTCGAAGGCCCAGTCGAGCGCCGCGCGCAGGTTGTCGATGTCCGCGTCGAGGCGCGCCAGCGAGGCGGGCATGGCGGGGCCTTCGAGACCGGACTCCGCATCGAGCGCCAGTTGGCGGTACGCCTGCAGGTGCCGGTCGCGCAGCGCCACCGCCTCGCCGCTCGCCACGAGCCGGTCCCCGGCGTACTGGCGGATGGTCTCCAGCATGCGGTAGCGGGTGGCTCCCGCGCGGTCGACGACGACAAGCGAGCGATCGACGAGGCGGCCGAGCCCATCGAGCGTCTCGAGGCGGGCCAGCCCGTCGACGGCGCTCGCGTCCGCGGCACCCTCCGCCACGGCGGCTCCCGCGTCTCCGCCACCGGCCGTCTCCCGCGTCACCGCCGCCGCGGCCTCGAGCGTCCAGCCGCCGGCGAAGACCGACAGCCGGCGCAGCCGCCGGCGATCCGCCTCGTCGAGCAGGTCCCAGCTCCAGTCGATGGCCGCCTGCAGCGTCTGCTGGCGGGGGGCGGCCGTCCGCCGGCCGCCGGTGAGCAGGCGGAACCGGTCGCCCAGGCCCTGCGCGATCTCGTCGGGCGAGAGGACGGTCACCCGCGCGGCCGCGAGCTCGAGGGCGAGGGGGATGCCGTCGAGCCGCCGGCAGATCTCGACCACGGCGCGCCCGGTCGCGGCATCGAGCGAGAACGCCGGCAGCGATGGCGGTGGCGCGCTCGACGAAGAGCCGGACGGCCTCCGAGCGGGCTACCGCGGCGAGCTCGGTGGCGTCGAGGGCGCCGTGCCCATCGTCGGTCCCGAGGGCCGCGGGCAGAGCCAGCGAGGGCACAGCGAAGACGGCTTCGCCCTCGACGCCGAGCGGCTCGCGGCTCGAGGCGAGCACGCGCAGGCCGGGACAGCTGCCGAGCAGGCGATGGGCCACCTCGGCGGCGGCCCCCACGAGGTGCTCGCAGTTGTCGAGGAGCAGGAGCAGCTCCTTCGCGCGCAGGTAGTCGACGAGCGTGTCGAGGGGCGGCTGCCCGGGCTGCGCCTGGACCCCCAGGGCCCGGGCGATCTCGGCGACGACGAGCCCGGGGTCGCTGACGGGGGCGAGCTCGACGAGCCAGGCGCCGTCGCGCTCGAGGTGATCGGTCGCGGCCTGCAGCGCGAGGCGCGTCTTGCCGGTGCCGCCGACCCCGACGAGGGTGACCAGGCGACCGGCGTCGAGCAGGCGCGCGACCTCGGCGAGCTCCCGCTCGCGTCCCACGAAGGAGGTGACCTGGAGCGGCAGGTTCGTGGTGGGCCGGGCTGCCGAGCGGAGCGGCGGGAACGCCCGCCGCAGGCCCGGCGCGGCGAGCTGGTAGACGTGCTCGGGCCGCTCGAGATCGCGCAGGCGATGCTCGCCCTGGTCGAGCAGCTCGACGCCCGGGGGCAGCTCGTCGGCGACCAGGACGGCGGTGGCGCCCGAGGCGAGCACCTGGCCGCCGTGCCCGATGGCGAGCAGGCGGGCGACCCGGTTGAGGGCGGGCCCGAAGAAGTCGCCGTCGCGAGACTCGGCGGACCCAGAGTGGATCGCCATGCGCACGCGCAGCGGCCCGCTGGCCGGCCAGGCGTGGCGCTCGAGGGCGTGCTGGCCCTCGAGGGCGGCCAGCGAGTGCCGCCGCGGGTCGGTCGAAGGCGGCCAGCAGCCCGTCGCCCGTCGTCTTCACGACCGTCCCGCCGGCCTGCTCGACGGCCGCCCGGAGCAGCCCGTCGTGCGCCCCGAGGGCGACCGCCATCGCCTCGGGGTGCTCCTCCCAGAGCCGCGTGCTCCCCTCGATGTCGGTGATGAGGAACGTCGCCGTGCGGGCGCCGGGGGCCGACATCAGGGCTCCGGCCGGGCGGCCCGGATGGGCCGGCGCCCGTTTCCGGACCGCCGCCTGGGCGTGGCGGGGCGCCGGGCTGCGGTCTCGTTCATGCTGCGCCATTCTCGGCCGCGGGCGGGGAACGTCAACCACCCATGTCGTCAACCACCCACGTCAACCAACCACGGTGCCGGGTTTCTCAGCCGCGGAGGGTGATCTCCCCGGCCTGGATGGAGATCGGCAGCTCCGTCAGCGGGACGTTCGTGGGCCCGGCCACGGGCTGGGCGTTGTTGCGCGGGTCGAACGTCGCGCCGTGGCAGGGACAGATGAGCATGCCGGCACCCGAGTCCCAGCCCACGGTGCAGCCGGCGTGCGTGCAGACCGCGTCGAACGCGGCGAACTTGCCACCGCCGAGCGAGACCACGATGCCCGGATCGCCCGGTGCGGCATTCCCGATGGCGGTCGGGACCTGGAAGCCGACGGCGCCCGCCTGCACCACGGAAGCCGTCGAGGCAATGGCCAGTGGGTTGGATGCTCCGCCCGGCGTGCCCGCCGACGACCCACTGGAGCCGGACGGCGCCGCGGCCGTGCCGCCGCTCGACGTGGCCCCGGCGCCCCCGGCAGTGGGGGCCGAGAGGTCTGCGGCAGAGGCCGGCAGCAGCAGATCGCGCAGCGGCCGCGCGACGGCGGCGAGGACGAGGGCGCCGAAGCCGAGCACGCCCGCCTGCAGCAGGTAGCGTCGCTCGGCCGACACCGGGGCAGGGACGGGGGCATGGCGGCCCGCCGCCCGGGCCGGGAAAACCTGCCGCTCCAGCCATGGCCCAAGCACGTAGCGGTCGCCATGGCCGGCGAGCGCGAGCGTCAGGAACGCGAGGCCGTAGGGCAGATCCTGGCCGAAGTAGTAGGGGTGCACGTTCCAGGATGCGGTCAGGAAGAACAGCAGCGACAGTGCCGCGCCGCCCCACGCGGCGGCGCGGAACGCCAGGCCGGAGAGGATCCCGAGGCCGACGGCGATCTCCGCGAGGGCGATCAACACGCCCATCAGCCAGGCGTTCGGGATGGCCAGCGCCGTGAGCAGCGGTGCGAGCGGCGAGGCGTGGGCATACCCCTGAAGCTGGACAAGGATGCTCGTGCGCGACGAGAGGTCGAGGAAGGTCCGGTCGAGCGCGATCTTGTCGATGCCCGCGTACAGGAATGTGAACCCCGCGAACAGCCGAAGCGGGAGCAGGGCCGTCACGGCGATGGATCCCGGCGAGCCGGACCCACCCCGGAGCATGCCCGGCCGGACGGCCGGTGCCGGCTGACGCGATGTCGTGGGGCGGAGGGTGGGCCGCTCCGGCCCGTCGGAGTCGACGGGTGCGCCGATGCTCGCCGGGGCCGCCTGCGGGGATGTCAACGGCAGCGGCGTGCCGGCCCCGCGTGCCTCGACCGATCGCCTGTTACCGCCTCGCCGTGAACGCGCCACTGCCAAAGCTCCTGATAGCTGCCCCCCGAGTGTGGCAGACGCACATTGTGGGCCGAGCGGCGACGAGGTGAAGGTTTCACCACGGTCCCGACCGCCGGTCCGCTAGAGTCCGCGATGCGCCCAGGCAGGCCATCCGCGCGAGTCGCGGGGATGCCGCCGGCGAAGTGCGGGAGGACAGGCGACGGGCGGGGTCATGAGCGCGATGCGCGGACATCGTGGATGGCGGCCAGCGGCTGGGGCACCGTGGCCCTGGATGCTGACGCCGCTGGCGATCGCGACCGCCTCGCGGGTCTTCTCAGGCTCCCTGGTGTGGCTGGCCAACGCCCTTGGCCATCCGCACCGACTGAACCCGTTCGTGCGTGGGACGCCGGCTGGTACCTCCAGGTGGCCAGGAGCGGCTACCACGCGGCGCCGGTGACGCTGAGCGCGACGAACGCGCACTACGACTTCGCGTTCTTCCCCCTCTGGCCCGCCGTCATCCGCCTCTCGACGCTCGGTGTGCTGCCCGCTGCCGCGACGTCGGTGGTACTGGCCAACCTGCTCTTCATCGCCGCCGCGGTCCTCGTCTGGAAACTGCTGGCGGAGCGCTTCGAGCCCGCCCTCGCCACAGGCGGGGTCGCATTGCTCGCCTTCAGCCCGCCCGCCTACGTCTTCTCCCTCGCCTACTCGGAGCCCCTCTTCCTGCTGCTTGCGGCCGGCTACTTCCTGAGTCGGACTCACCCCCTGCGGCGCGGACTCACCGCCGCAGTCGCCATGGCCGCCCGGATCAGTGGCGCCGCGATCGTCGCCTCGGCCGCCCTCGATGCCCTCGTCACGCGCGGGCGCGAGCGGCGGGCGGCGCTGCTCACCGTGATCCTCGGCGCGGCCGCCTTCGCCGCCTGGTGGCTCTTCATCGCCTGGCTCGTGCACGACCCCCTGGGCTTCCTTCACGGCTCGCCGAGCTGGGGCCGCTCGAGCGGCATCGTGCAAATTCTCGCCCAGGTCCGCCACCCGGACCTGCGCCGACTGGCCGCCCTGGGCTTCACGGCCCTTGTGCTTGTCGGTGCGCTCCTCGTGCTGCGCCGAGACCGGGAGCTGGGCGTGTATGCCCTGGTGGCGGTCGCGCTCGGCCTGCTGCCGGGTGGGCTCATCGCCTCCATGCCCCGCTACAGCGTGGTGGCCTTCCCGGCGTTCGCGGGACTGGCCGAGCGCCTGGGCCGCCGGGGCACGCTCGTCGTCGTGATCCTCTTTGGGTTCGCCCAGTGGTTCTTCGTGACGTGGTCCTTCCTCTATCCCCACGTCCAGGCACCCTGAGCGGAGGGTGGTCGAGGAGGCGCGGATCGTCGCTTCGCGGACGCCCGCGCGACGCCCCGTGCGGTCGCGGTCGGGGTCGCCTGGCCCGCGACCTCCTACGCGTCCCGCCTCCGGTAGTAGGTCCGCCAGATCAGGCGGTGCACGGGCACCCAGCGCGGGATGTCACGCAACACCGGGATGAGCGGCACCAGGGCCAGCAGCGCGGTGAGCACGATCATGAGGATGATGACGGCGAGGTCCGCATTGGCCGCGGTGGAGAAGGGCGGGATCTGGTACCAGAACGTGAACAGCCACAGCCACGTCTGGCCCGGATAGCTGCCCGTCTCGTTCATCATCCCCCACTGGTCGCCCGTGAGGTGCGCGGCGGCGGCCAGGTTCGACAGGTAGGACCCGTCGCCCATGAACAGCAGAGGCCGGGTGAAGTCGGTCTGGAAGAAGTGGCCGCTGTTGAGCAGGAGACTGTCGAGCCCGCCCGTTCGCGCCACCCCGAGCAGGTTGCCCATGAGCGTCGGCAGCGGCCCGTACGTGCCTGCGGCGACGACCACCTGTCCGCCGGTCACGGTCGCATCCGCGAGCGCCTTCGTATAGGCGTCGAGCCACGTCCCCTGCTGGGTCGAGCTCGCCTGCTGATAGGTCTGCAGGGCCGCGGTGAGCGTCGGGTTGCCGGTCGAGGCCAGGGCGAGCGGCTTCAGGACGAAGTCCTGGGCCGGATCGATGGGGGTGCTCACGCCCGCCCAGACTGCAGGCTGGATGGGTCCGACCGCCTGCGCGGCGCCGGCCGTGTCGTTGTACGGCTGTCCGTAGCCGGCGGTGTCGCTCTGGCCGGACAGCTCCGACACGGCGGTGGTCACGAAGTCGACCGGGTCGTTATGCGCCCAGCTCTGGATCGTGACGGACGGGTCATCGGGGGACGAGAACGCGGCCGCCAGGACCACCACCAGGATGGCGGTGCCGAGCAGCGCCAGCACCGCCTCCTTGACCAGGTCATACCGGACCATCCGGACTCCGGCGTAGTAGCGCTCCTGCGAGGATGCCGCGCCGCTCACTTCGACGCCTCTGCGCTCTGCTGCGCGGAACCCGCCGGGTCAATGGGCTTCACCACGCCGCGCATGCGGACCTGTACCACGTGGAGGGCCACCAGTACGGTGACCAGGATCGGGAAGATCATCACGTGCAGCCCGTACATCTGGCCGAAGTTCAGAACGTTGAAGAAGGCGCCGATACCGGCAGCATTCGTCGCGTCCTTTGCATTCACCGCGATCCACTGGCCATCGAAGTTCTGCTGCGAGACGTAGCCGGTGAATGCGGTGACGACGCAGACGGCGAAGATCACCACGCCGACCATCCACGTGGCGGCCCGGCCGTCGCGCCAGCTGGCCATGAAGAACTGGCCCCACAGGTGCAGCACCATGAAGACGAAGAAGACCTGAACGGCCCAGAAGTGGAGGCTGTTCACGAAGTGTCCGGCGCTGGAGATGTGCCACCACTGGGGCCCGAAGAACGCGAGCACGACGCCGGAGGCGATGGTCCACGCGAGGCCGGCGATGGCGACCACGCCGAACACGTAGACCCACGACCCGACGTAGTACGGCATGCGGTGAGGCAACAGGGAGTCGAGCGGAAGGCGGCTCTCCAGCCACCGCCGGATCGCGAGCGTCCAGTTCCCGGCCTCGTCGTCGTGCGAGGAGCCGCGTTCAATCATCGTGGACCTCCGACTGCTCCCGTGTGGACTCCTCGTGTGGGAACGGCGCCAGGAGCGCCAGCAGGAACACGACGACCATCCCGGCAATCATCAGGATGTTCGGCACGGAGATCAGAATGAAGTTCCACGACAGGTACTGCGCGGGCGCGTCCAACCAGACTCCCCCTTCCCTCTAACCCAGGGCACATGGCCACGACATGCGTCTCGGCGCGCGAGCGTCCGGGAGCACACCGAGGCCCCTGCGGCGATGCTGGGGACCCAGGAAGCACCGGAACAGGGGCCATTTGCCCCGGGAGGGCGTGCCATACGGCCTAAACCGGGGAAGCGGCGCCCGATGGGCTGGCCGATGACCGCGAAGGCGCGTCAGACGGCCAGGGGCCGGAGTGTCGCGAGGAGCGTCGGCTGGAGCGGCAGCACCAGCACGAACTGGTTGCGCAGCGCGGCGTTCCGGCCGTGCGGGCGGTACGGGACGAAGGCACGGCCGAGCTGGGCCACGCTGAGGCGGGCATCGGGTGCGGGGCCCGGTCCCCAAGGCGAGCCGACCGGCCTCGGGTACAGGGGGTCGAGCACCCGCACGGCGGTGACCCGTGCGGACGGGTCGGTCGCCGGGTCGGCCGTCGCCTCGAAACCGCTCATGACCCAGGCATGGGCGCCCTGCCACATGAGCAAACCCACCGGTCGACCGGTTTCGACGATCGCCGCCGCGGCGAGCGCGAGGGCGGCCTGGAGCGTGGGCGCACTCCGTACGGCATAGAGGCCGGCGCCTGCAGCCGTCAACCCGGTGGCCCAGCCCTGCGCGCTGGCGCCGTGCGTGCCGCCCGCGTACGGGCTCGTCGGGTTGCCCATCGCCACCGCCAGCTCGAAGAGGCGGTGTTGCGTCGTCGCCGTCTGGTCGTGGGTCGAGTCGATCATGTTCAGCATCATCTGCATGCTCGCGCCGACGCATTGCACGAGGTTGGTCTGCGAAACGAAGATGCCGGGCGTGTACAGGTCGATCCGGACCGGCCGGTTCGCCGCCAGGAGCGCTGCCGCGGCCGTCCTGACCGACGCGGGCGCGAGCGGGGCCGCGAGCGGAGCATTGACCTGCACGGACGCGAGGACCTGCACGGACGCGAGCGTGGGCCGCGCTGTCGACCCCGCGCGACCAGGCATCGCCGGGGCGGCTGCGCCGGGCCCGGGGGCCGAAGCAGTCCGGACCGACGGTCCCGTCGCAACCGCGACAAGAGCGATCAACAAAATCAGCGTGCCGGGGAGCCGCTTGTGGCCGGGCATCAGGGGCGGAGGATACCGCGGTGAGCATTGTCGGTGAAGGTTCGTTCACGCCGCCTTACCCGGGGGCGGACGCTGCCTTCAGGAACGTCTCAGAAACGAGGGGCAGGATGACCGTCGTCGGAGAGCGGCTCCGGTGGCCCGGTACCCTGGTGAAATCGGTTCGCAGGCAAGGTCCGCTCCCCGACCGTCCTGGCTGATCGAGACCTGCGGCCCACCCCCGGGTGCGCCGCCCCACTGGACGAGGTAATGCCGGCTCCTGCTCTTCCGCTCCGCCGTGTGCCCTACCCACGGACCTGGTCCGTGCGCGCCACGGACGTGGCTGCCCTGGTGCTCGGGAACGGCCTGTTGATCGCGGCGATGTGGGTCCGCCACGGCCAGCTCGTGGAGCTCCACTCGATCCCGGGAATCCTGACGGCCGCCGGCCAGCTCGCTGCCCTGTACGGCACGTACCTGGTGCTGTTGCAGCTCGTCCTGATGTCACGCAGCCCGTGGCTCGACCAGATCTTCGGTTCGGATCGCCTGGCAGAGCTCCATCGCTGGGTCGGCTTCTCCGCCATCCTGCTGCTGGTCGGGCACGGGGTTCTCACCACCGCCGGGTACGCGCTCGCGGACGGCAGCAGCCTGCCAGCCGAACTGGCGACGATCGTGACCACCTACCCCTACGTCCTGATGGCGACCGTCGGCCTCGGCCTCTTCGTCGTCGTCGGGATCAGCTCCGTGCGCCTGGCGCGGCGGCGTCTGTCGTACGAGACCTGGTACGGCATCCACCTGTACGCGTACCTGGCGATTGCGCTCACGTTCCTGCACCAGCTCGCCGTGGGTACCGACTTCATCGGCGACCCGCTCGCGCGGCTCTACTGGATCGCGCTGTACGTCGCGGCCGGCACCCTGCTGCTGGTGTTCCGGTTCGGGCAGCCTGTCCGCCTCTCGATCCGCCACCAGCTTCGGGTGGCCAACGTCGTCCCCGAGGCGCCTGGCGTGATCTCGATCTACGTCACCGGGCGCGACCTCGACCAGCTCGCCGTGCGGGCCGGCCAGTGGTTCCGCTGGCGCTTCCTCACCGCCGACGACTGGTGGCGGAGCCATCCGTTCTCGCTCTCCGCCGCCCCCAACGGCCAGTTCCTCCGGTTGACCGTCAAGGAGCTCGGCGACCACACGAGGACGTTGCAGCGCCTGCGGATCGGCACACGCGTGTTCGTCGAAGGGCCGTACGGCAACCTGACCGGGGCCCGTCGCACGCGGCCGCGCGTGCTCATGATCGCCGGGGGCATCGGCATCACGCCGCTGCGGGCGCTGCTCGAGGAGCTGCCGGCCGGGCGCGGCGACCTGACGCTGGTCTACCGGGCGCGCCGGACGGAGGACATCGTGTTCCGCCAGGAGCTCGACCAGCTGGTGGCCCTGCGCGGGGCCACCGTCCACTACGTCGGCGGTTCGCGTGGGACGCGCGAGCAGCCGACCGATCCGCTCGGGCCGGGACCCCTGCGCCGGCTCGTCCCCGACGTGAAGCAACGCGATGTCTACATCTGCGGCCCCCTTCCCATGATGGAGGCCGTCCGCCGAACGTTGCAGGCGCTGCAGGTGCCCGCCTCCCAGATCCACGACGAGCGCTTCGCGTTCTGACACGGGAGAACCAGATCGTGCTTCCCCGACGTGCCGTCATCGCGATCACCACCACGGCGATCGCCCTGGCTCTGCTGCTGAACTTCCGGACGCCATCCGCGCCGACCTTCGGACCGACCTCGCTCGCCGTCGGCCAGCCGGGCCCACAGGCGGGGGCCGGCGTCGCGTCGGTCGGCTCGTCGTCGGTCGGCTCGTCGTCGGCCGGACAGGGTTCGAGTCAGGCCGCCGGCCAGGGGCAAGCCACCGGCCAGGCGCAGGCCACCGGCCAGTCGCAAGCCGCCGGCCAGGCGCAGGCCAAGTCGTTGAAGAACGGCCAGTACACCGGGCCGGTCGAGCAGATCCCGTTCGGCAATGTGCAGGTGCAGGTGACGGTGCAGGGCGGGAAGGTCGTCGACGTGCAGGCGCTCCAGCTGCCCACCGCCCACGCGCGCTCGCAGCAGATCGGCCAGTATGCGTCGCCCATCCTGCGCCAGGAGGCCCTGCAGGCGCAGAGCGCCCAGATCAATCTCGTGTCGGGCGCTACCTACACGAGCGAGGCGTATGCCCAGTCGCTCCAGGGGGCACTCGACCAGGCTGCCGCATGAGCGAGGAGGGCGCGCCCACCGTGCAGGGTCCTGATCCCGTGCCCGGCGCGTTCCGGCGGGTCGAGCACATCATGGGCACGGCGATCACCGTGGACGTGCGGGAGGGCGACCTCGGACCGGCCGACCTGGATTCCGCGTTCGATCGCCTGCGGGCGGTGGAGGCCCTGTTCAGCACGTACCGCCCGGACAGCGAGATCAGTCGGCTCGGGAGGGGCGAGCTCGCCGAAGCAGCGTGCAGCCCCGAGGTGCGGCAGGTGCTGGCCCTGGGTGACGACCTGCTCCGGACCAGCGATGGCTACCTCGACGTCCGCGGCCACCGTCTCGATGGACATCCCGACCCGACGGCCATCGTCAAGGGCTGGGCGGTCGAGGAGGCGGCCTGGATGATCGCGGAGGCCGGGGCGCGTCGGTTCGCGATCAACGCGGGCGGCGACATCGTGGTCCGTGGTGGGGTGGGCGCGGCCGAACCCTGGCGCGTCGGCATCCGGCATCCCCGGGAGCCAGACCGCGTGGCGGCAGTCGTGTTGCTTCGCGACGCGGCCATCGCGACGTCCGGAGGGTACGAGCGGGGAGATCACATCGTGAATCCGCACACGGGCAGACCTCCGGCCGACCTCCTCAGCGTGTCGGTCGTCGGGCCCAGCCTCACCTATGCCGACGCGTATGCCACGGCCGCCTTCGCCATGGGCCTGGACGGGCTGTCCTGGGTGGCGTCGCACCCGGGCTACGGTGCCTACGGGATCACCGCCGACGGGCGCGTCCTGTGGACGCCGGTGATCGACCCGCTGCTGGATCGCTGAAACCCTCCAGCTCGACGGAGCCAGTGGGGGCAGTTACAGCCCGATCGGACATGTGGTGCCACCATAGGGGAGTGACCAGCACGTACCGGCGCGCCTGTCTTGCCGCGCTGTGCGTCCTTGCCGTCGGGTGCGGCGGGGTATCGTCGCCGACCCCTCCCGCGAGCTCGCCGGTCGCCTCGCAAGTGGTCTCGCCGGTCGCCTCGCAAGTGGTCTCGCCGGGCGCCTCGACGGGATCGGCCGCTGTCCCCTCGACGCCCAGCGGCCCCAGCTCGACGGCGAACCCGCTGGTCCCGTCGGCTGCCGCGTCCACCCCGCCGGACTGGCCGACCTACCACGCCAATGCTGCACGGACCGGCGCTGCGACAGACTTCCCGGCGCCGGTCGGTGGCCTGGTCACTGCCTGGGCAGCGACACTGGATGGCGCGGTCTATGGCGAGCCGCTCGTGGTAGGCGGCCGGGTGCTGGTGGCGACCGAGAACGACAGCGTCTACGCCCTCGACCCGGCTTCCGGCCACGTCCTCTGGCGGCGCAACCTGGGTACCCCCGTGCCGCTCGCATCGCTGCCCTGCGGCAACATCGACCCACTGGGGATCACGAGCACCCCGGTCTACGATGCGAGCAGCCGGTCGCTCTTCGTGGTCGCCGAGGTCAGCGGACCGCACCACGTGCTTGTCGCGCTCGACCCGGCCACCGGCGCGGTCCGCTGGTCACGGGGCGTGGACCTGCCCGGCGACGACCCCACCACGCACCAGCAACGGGCGGCGCTCGCCCTCGGCAACGGCTATGTGTACATCGGCTTCGGCGGCCTGGCCGGCGACTGCGGCGCATACCGGGGCGAGGTCGTCGGGGTGCCGGTAAGCGGACAGGGCGCGACCATCGCCTACCGGGTGCCCGTGGCGCGCGAAGGGGCCGTGTGGGCCCCCGGCGGCCCCGTGCTCGACGCGTCGGGCAACCTCTACGTGTCGGTCGGCAACGGCAGCTCGACGACCACGTACGACGGCAGCGACTCCGTCCTCGAACTCTCGCCCACGCTCCAGCTCCGCTCCCGCTTCGCGCCGTCGCGGTGGGCCGAGGACAACGCTCACGACCTCGACCTCGGCTCGCTGAGCCCGGTGCTCGTCCCGGGCGGCTTCGTCTTCATCGCCGGCAAGAGCGGCATCGGGTACGTCCTGCGCCAGGGGGCGCTGGGCGGGGTGGGCGGCCAGGTTGCGTCGCATGCGGTGTGCCCCGCGTTCGGGGGCGCCGCGCAGAACGGCGCGACCGTGTACGTGCCGTGCTCGGACGGGCTTCGCATGGTCGTGATCGGGTCGAGCGGCGCGATCCACGTGGCATGGCACACGAACTCGGGCGCCACCGGGCCGCCCGTCGTGGGCGGAGGCGCCGTCTGGAGCCTGGATCTCGCAGCCGGAACACTCCTGGCCCTGTCGCCTGCGACGGGTAGCGTCCTGGCGCGCATCGACGTGGGCCCGCTGCCCCATTTCGCCTCGCCCACCCTCTGGGACGGCCTCGTGCTCGTCGGCACGATGCGCGGTGTCACCGCGATCCGGGCGGGAGGCTAGCGGGCAGCCAGCTGGCGTAGCCCGGCAGCCCGCTCGAGCACCGCGGAGTGGCGTCCGCCCTGTCCCACAGCCGACCAGCCGTTCAGTGCACGGCGGTCCCGAGCAGAGTGCCGACGCCGTAGGTGACGGCGGCCGCCAGGAGGCCCAGGGCGGCCTGGCGGAGGCCCGAGCGCAGGGCGTGGCGGTGTGTCAGCCGGCTGACGCCGAGCCCGACGCAGAACAGCGCGGTGAGCGTGGCGACGAGGCTGAGGGTGAAGGCGCTCGCCCCGGCCAGCAGCAGGTAGGGCACGAGAGGCACCAGGGCCCCGACAGCGAAGGACACGAGCGAGCCGACTGCGGCCGTCACCGGCGAGCCCATCGTCTCGGCGGAGAGCCCGATCTCCTCGCGCACGAAGGTGTCGAGCGCCCGCTCGGGGTTGGCCAGGATGCGCTCCACGATGAGGTCCGCCTCGGCGCCCGAGAGGCCTTTCGACTCGTAGATCTCGATGAGGATGGCCCGTTCCTGGGCCGGCGTCTGGCGCAGCTGCTGGCGCTGCAGCTCGACCTGGTAGTCGAGCAGCTCGCGCTGCGAACGGACCGAGACATACTCGCCCACGGCCATGCTGAAGCTGCCCGCCAGGAGCCCCGCGACGCCGGCGAGGACGATGGCGTGGGGGTCCTCGGACGAGGCCCCGGCGATGCCCATGATCAGGCTCGCGTTGGCCACGAGACCGTCGGTCGCGCCGAACACGGCCGGGCGCAGCACGCTCGCGCCGCGCGTCTCATGCGGACTGGTTGGGCGGGCGAGCCGGGCCCCAAGCCAGGACCAGATGGACCAGGTCATGCATCGGAGGATGCCACGCTGCGGAGCGAAGCGTTCGGCGCCACCGTGCCGCCTGTGGTGCTGGGTGGCACGTCATCACAACGACGCCGGACGACGGTCGGTGAAGAGGGGCTGCGACCGGTTGCTTGATACAATCAACTAATGGCAGCAATCAGTCGCGACCGACACCTCGGAGATCGTGGAGGTCGCCGTGAGCGACCTGATCCGTTTGTTCAACCGCCCGGCCGTCCAGCGCCGGCTGATGGCCGATGCCGGCATCGCGATCGAGGTCGGCGCGTACTGGGCTCTCGTGCGCATCGATGACCTCGGCGTCTGCCGGCCCTCGGAGCTGGCGGCGTCGTTGGGTGTCGACGCGTCGACCATCACGCATCGGCTCCAGGCCCTCGAGCGTGATGGCTACATCGAGCGACTGACCGACCCTGCGGACGGACGCGCGTGCCAGGTGCGGCTCTCATCAGACGGCGCCGCGGCCCTTGCGCGGTTGCGCGCGGCCCGCCGGGCCCTGTTCGAGCGCCTGCTGCTCGGGTGGGACGAGCAGGGGCGGGCCGACTTCGCCGCCGCGGCAGCGCGCCTCCGAGCCGCGCTTCGCAGCGAGGTCGGCGAGGCATGAGCGCGACGCCTGGCATCTCATCGAACCCTGCGTCACCGAGCGCCCCGAAGGCCCCGGATCGTGGCCGCGGGCGAGGTCGGTCGCGGCGCGCGGACCCTCGCTACAAGTGGGTCGCGCTCTCCAACACCACCCTCGGCGTGCTGATGGCGTCGATCGACGGCTCGATCGTCATCATCTCGCTCCCGGCGATCTTCAACGGCATTCACATCAACCCCCTCGACCCGGGCAGCACCAGCTACTTGCTGTGGATCTTCATGGGCTACCTGCTGGTCACCGCCGTGCTCGTGGTGGCGTTCGGCTGGTTGGGCGATCGGTACGGGCGGGTCCGCATGTACAACGCGGGCTTCGTCATCTTCACGGTCGGGTCGCTGCTGCTGGCGGGCACGCCGTTCATGGGCTCCGAGGGGGCGCTCTGGATCATCGTGATGCGCCTCGTGCAGGGCGTCGGCGGAGCATTCCTCTTCGCCAATGCGGCTGCCATCCTGACCGATGCGTTCCCCGTCCACCAGCGCGGGCTGGCCCTCGGGATCAACGGCATCGCCGCCATCGCCGGGCAGTTCATTGGCCTCGTGGCGGGCGGCGTCCTGGCCGTGATCAACTGGCGCCTGGTGTTCTTCGTCAGCGTGCCGATCGGCGTGGCCGGCACGATCTGGGCATACCTGCGCCTCGAGGAACTCGGCACGACCTCCAAGGCGCGCATGGACTGGCCCGGCAACCTCACCTTCGGCGCCGGCCTGACCGCGTTGCTCGTGGGCATCACCTACGGCATCCAGCCCTACGGCGGGCAGACCATGGGCTGGACGAGCCCGTTCGTGATGGCCATGATCGGGGGCGGGATCGTCCTGCTCGCGCTCTTCGTGGCGCTCGAACGGCGTGTCGCACAGCCCTTCTTCGACCTGTCGCTGTTCCGCATCCGGGCGTTCGCGGCGGGCAACGTCGCGGGTCTGCTCTCCTCCGTCGGGCGCGGCGGCCTCCAGTTCATGCTGGTGATCTGGCTGCAGGGCATCTGGCTGCCCCTTCACGGGTACAGCTACGCCGACACGCCTCTCTGGGGCGGCATCGCCATGCTGCCCCTCACGTTCGGGTTCCTGGTGGCCGGTCCGCTCTCCGGCTACCTCTCGGACCGCTTCGGGGCGCGCCCGTTTGCCACCGGCGGCATGCTCGTGGTGGCGGCCGCGTTCATCGGGCTGCTCCTGCTGCCGGTCGACTTCGCGTATCCCGCCTTCGCGGCTCTGCTCATCGTGAGCGGGGTGGGCGCGGGTCTGTTCATGTCGCCCAACATGGCGGGGATCATGAACAGCGTGCCGGCCCGCCAGCGCGGCGCGGCATCGGGTATGCGGGCCGTGTTCATGAACTCGGGGTTCGTGCTCTCGATCGGGCTCTTCTTCTCGCTCATGATCGCTGGGCTGGCGGCATCACTGCCGTCCACGCTCTACCGCGGCCTCGTGGCCCATGGAGTGCCCACGGCGGTAGCCACGCAGGTGTCGCATCTGCCGCCGGTGTCGAGCCTGTTCGGAGCGCTGCTCGGATACAACCCGATGGCTTCGCTGCTTCCGCCTTCCGTGCTCGGCACGCTCCCGCCCGGACAGGCCGCGATCCTGACCGGCAAGACGTTCTTCCCGCAGTTGATCGCCGCCCCGTTCCAGCAGGGGCTCACCGTCGTGTTCGTCGCGGCCGCATCCCTCACCCTCCTGGCGGCGGCCGCCTCGTGGCTGCGTGGGGGACGGTACGTGCACATCGAGTCGGAGCCCCGACAGCACGAGGTAGCGCCCTCGCCACTGCGACCGCCACGGGCCGAGCGCGCCCTGACCGCCGCGATCGACGAGGACAGAGCGTGAGCGGGTTCGCCACGCGGCGGATGACGAACACGGAGGGCACGTAGGGGCGCGGCGCGTCCCGGCGACGCCGCGACGCAGCGGGTCGATGTTCGTCGAGCGGGCCTGGAGCGGCCGGCTCGACCAGCTGACGGCGGAACACCAGACGAGCGTCAGCGAACCTCGTCCACGAAGCCGAGCCTCAGCGCCTCCTCGGAGTCCATCCACCAGTCCTTGCGGCTCCAGTTGTCCTTGAAGGTCTCGAGGTCGATCTTGCCCTCGGCACGCTGGACGAAGATGTCCGCCACCCGAGCGCACATCTTCTCGAGCATCTTGACCGTGTCCTCCATCTCGCCGACCTTGCCGGACGAATTGGCCGCGACCTCGTGGACGAGCAGCCAGGACTCGCGCCCGATGACCCGCCAGCTCCCCGCCTGGAGGAGGATCGACGCCATCGACGCCGCGTAGCCGAGCACGTGGATCGTGATGCGGTGACCCTTCCGCCGCATCTCCCCGATGTAGTCGAACAGGGCCATGCCCTGCAGGGCGTCCCCGCCCGGCGACGTGACGATGAGCTCGATGTCGCACGTCGGGTCCTCGAGGTCCCACTGGTGGAGCCGATCCATGCAGACACGGCACGACACGTGATTGATGGAGTCCGTGAGGTACCAGGTGTGGTGCGTCTCGAAGCTGGCGCGCGCCTGGGCAGCCTGGCGCTCAGCGCTCTCGACGCTCGTCGCGTAGAGGCGCTCCTTCAGGCGCTCGACGGCGGTCTCGGCACGGATCTTCTCCTCCTCGACCGGGAGCAGGGACCTAGCCACCCTGGTCTCCTTCCCGCGCGGTCTCGAAGCGCGCGTGCTTGACCGTGAGCGTCGCGCCGTCCGCGAGCCAGTCGCGGAGGAAGTCAGCCCAGACCTGGTCCATCCACTCGGAGCGGAACTCCCACTCGAGCATGCCCGTCTCGATGATCAAGACGGCGCGCTGCGAGCCGAGAGGCGGCGGCTTTTCCTCATCCACTCGCCCAATCTAGCACCCTCGGCGTCACGGTCACGCGCCACGTGTCACGCGCCACGACGGGCATCAACAGGGGCTTCCGCGGGTTCCGGCGTGGTCACCCACATCGCCTGTCGGGTACCGTTGCCGGCATGCCAGCTGCTGTCGATCGCGCGGCGTTGGACGCTCGTCTCGCCGGCTCCCGGCTCGTATCTGTTGTTGGCCTGCGACCCAGGCCCGGCCGATGCGGCGGCCTTCTGCCGGAACTGGTGATGGTCCGAGCCGGCGGCGACCCACGCGCAGGTGCCACGGACGGACTCTCGGAGCGCCGCTGGCGCCTGCTCGGTGCGACAGCCATCGGGGCGTTCGTCGCGCCGTTCGACGGGAGCGTGGTCGCCATCGCACTGCCCAAGATCGGGCCAGCCCTCCACCTCAGCTTCGTCGGGGCGCTCTGGGTGCAACTCAGCTACCTGCTCGTGCTCACCGTCGCGCTGATCCCGGCAGGCCGCCTCGCGGACACCTACGGCGGTCTGCGCCTGTACCGCATCGGTCTGGTCGTCTTCGCGCTCGCATCGGCTGCCGCAGGGGCATCGACATCGACCGCGTGGCTCCTCGCCGCACGCTGCACCCAGGGTCTCGGGGCCGCCCTGCTGTCGGCGACGTCGACGGCCCTCGTCACGGAGGCCTTTCCCCCGGCTGAACGCGGCAAGGCGCTCGGTCTCAACGTCACGGCGGTGTACCTCGGTCTCGCCCTGGGACCGGCACTCGGTGGGCTCCTCACCGAGCAGGTCGGCTGGCGGTCGATCTTCTATGTCAACGTCCCTGTCGCGGCTGCGAGCCTCGTGTGGGGCTGGCGGCTCACCAGTCGGCGCCATACCGAGCGCCATCGGGCACGGGCCAGCCTGGACCTGCCGGGGGTGGCACTGCTCGTCGGCGCGCTGGCAGCCGGGATGGTGGGGGTCAGCCTGGCGCCGATCTGGGGCTGGACCGCCGTTTCGTCATTGGCGCTCCTGGTCGGCAGCGTGGGCGGTCTGGTCGGGCTGGTCGCCTACGAGTCCAGGCGCACCGAGCCGTTCCTGGACGTGGGACTGTTCCGGCGCAGCCGCCTCTACGCGACGGCCAACCTCGCCGCGCTGGCCAGCTACATCGCCTTCTCGGCGGTCACCGTGCTCACCTCCGTGTTCCTCGAGGTGGTGAGCGGACGCAGCCCTGAGGAGGCCGGGCTCCTCCTGGTCGCCGCTCCGGCAGCCATGGTCGCGCTCTCCTGGCTGGCGGGGCGGGCATCGGACGTGGTTGGCACACGCTGGCTCGCCAGTGGAGGCATGGCCATCATCGGTGCCGGCCTGATCCTGCTCTCGGCGCTGCCTGCCCAGCCAAGCCTGCCCAGCCTCGTGGGCGACCTCGTCATCGTGGGAGTGGGCATGGCGTGCTTCAGCTCTCCCAACACGTCCGCGGTGATGGGGTCGGTGCCCAGAGCCCAGCTGGGGGTCGCCGCGGGCACGCTCGGGACGATGCGCTTTCTCGGCCAGACCCTCTCACTCGGCGTGCTCGGAGCGCTCGCCACCTCGCGCCTGGGCGCGGGAGGCCAGGCAGTGCTGTTGACCGGGCACGCCCAGGGCACGGGAGCGGCAGCAGCCTACGTATCCGGCTATCACCTCGCGATGCTGGCGGGCGCGGGCATCGCCGTCGTCGGCGCAATTCGCCTCCCTCACGCGGCCGGCCCGCGGCAATATCCTGGAGTCGCCCCCTGCCGAGGCCTGAGCCGGGCGACCGCCACCAGCCGGCTCTCAGGCCGGTTCCTCGCGACGGACCGTCTTGACCCGATCGATGTCCCGGTCAAAGGACGCGATGACGCCGACCCCGGTCCGCTCCGCGCTCGCGACCAGGTAGGCGTCGGCGAAGTCGAGCCGGTCGGCCTCATAGACCTCGACGGACCGCTGGAGCAGGTCGCTGTCTACGACGCGGATGGCGGGAAACGCCAGCACGGCTCGGAGCGTCGTTGCCACCAGCGACCGGGGTGTCTCGTAGAACGACTCCAGGACGTAGGCGACCTCGGCGAGGATCAGGTCCGGCAGCAGCAGCTCGTCGGCGGTCGCAAGGTAGCGGGTCGCCCGCGCGGCGAGATCGGGCGGATCGCCGGTGAGGTGCCGGACCAGGACGTTGGTGTCGACGAACGCCGTCACCGGCGCTCGGCCGCCCGGGCCCGCCGGGTCTGGCGAAGGACCTCCGTCCACTGGGTGCCACGCTTTGCGGCCGGCACGCTCACCGATCCCGCCATGGCAAGGAGATCGGGGGTCCGCGCGAGCACGGCGTGATTGCCCTCGACGCGGAACACGAGCCGGTCCCCCTCCTCGAGCGAGAGTGCCTCACGGACCGCGCGAGGCACGGTTACCTGGCCCTTGGAGCTGAGCCGCGCTGAGACCTCCATGCTGGGACTCCTTACAAGGAACACGATGTAAGGATACCACCGCCGCGCCCTCGCGCTCATGGGTCGAGCCGGCAAGCCGGCTCGATGACGCGCGCAGGCTCGAGCGACGGCCCAACCCGCACCCCAGGGGGCATCCGCGATCGGATCGCCGACGCGGCGCCACAGGTCATCTGAGGCAGGTAGCGCTCGCGAGGCCGAGCCTACGGCCCGTGGGCGCCAGCAGACTCGGCCCCACGAGGCATCGTCCTCCGTGACCGTTAGGCGGCCTGCCACTCCGCGAAGTCGAGGATCTCGCGGTCGAGGTGGGCACCCATGAGATCGAGACTCAGGAGCCGGCGCAGTCGCGGCTTGCGCTGAGCCAAGGTTGCGCACGAGAGCCAGATGCCGCCCTCGCGCGCGACCGCCACGGTGTGCGAGCCACACCAGCATGATGGGTTGGCCCGGGTGGCGCCTTCGATGAGATCAAGGGCGCGATCGTTGTTGAGCATGTCAGTCATCCATTGAGAAGATACGGTACGTTTCGTATCATAACTGCATGAGCAGCGAGCCGCAACCGCACTTTGGTCTGGACGCTCCTGCTCCGACGTTGGGACTCCCGCTCATCCGTCGGGGTCGGCCGCGGAGCGACCGCGCCCGCCGGGCGATCCTCGACGCGACGCGGGACCTGCTGGTCGAGGATGGCTTCTCGCGCCTGCGCCTCGAACACGTCGCGGCCCGGGCCGGCGTCGGCAAGGCGACGATCTACCGGCGCTGGCGGACCCGCGAGGCGCTCGTGCTCGAGCTGCTCATGGAGCTCGCCGCCCCCCACATCGAGATCGAAGACGTGGGCGATACTCACGCCGAGCTGCTCGCCGCGACGACCAACGCGATGACCGCCGTCACCGGTACCCCGTTCGGCCCGGTGATCCGGGCGCTCCTCTCCCAGATCGCGTCGAACCCGGCACTCGGCGATCCGTTCCGGGCCGCCGTCGTCGGGAGCCGGCGAGAGGCGGTCGCCCAGGTCGTCGCCCGCGGGATCGCTCGCGGCGACCTGCGCCCCGACACCGAGGCGGACGTCGCGACCGAGCTGCTCGTCGGACCGGTCTACTTCCGGCTGATGTTCGGCGGGGAGCTGACCCCCGAGTTCGCGGAACGCGTCGTCGGTGCCGTGACCCGCGGCTTCTCGTCCGCTCGCGTCCCGAGGGCCCGCTGACGACGTCCGAACGTCGGCCGATGCCGTGGCGACTGGCCGCTCGACCCTGCCCGACTCGGTCGGATGCGTGCATCCGGACCCCACACGATGATCGGATCGTGGCTGGTTGGCCCGGCAGGCGGCTGCACGTAAGTCGTGCCCTTGGCACTGCATTGCTGGTGCGCTCTGCACTTCTGCCCCGACGGCGGTACCGTCGTGGTCTGGATGACCGAGCCCGTATGCGAATGACAGCGAGGTGCCAGCGTGGACGCGATACCAGGTGAGCTTACCTACCTGCTGCAGACGAACGTGCCTGCGCACGTCTCGCTGACCGAGGCAGACGGCTCCATCGTGACCCACGTCATGTGGGTCGACTTCGACGGCGAGCACATCCTGACAAGCTCGCCCACAGCGTCCTACAAGAGCCGCGCCCTGCGGGCCCGTCCGCAGGTGGCGGTCTCTGTAGTCGATCCGGCGGACCCCTGGCGGCGTCTCTCGATCAGCGGGCGGGTTACGGAGATCCACGACGATGAGGGCCTCGCGTTCATCAACCGGATGTCCCGGCGCTACGCTGGGGCGCCATATCCACGCCCGGGGGCGCGCGAGATCTTCGTCATCACCCCCGACCGGGTGCGCGCCTTCGAGGGACGACACTGAACCGCCTCGCCGCGAAGTGCCGAGTCACGGGTCAGCGCATATGGCCTTCGCTACTTCGTCGAGACGGCCTTGCTCCGGGGGGTCCCTTGCACCGTCGCCGTGTCCGCCTGGTTGCCGTCGCGGCCACGGCCGAGTTCGCCGCGAACGGCGGCCGCGCCATGGACGGCGGACCAGGCGCTGACGGCCGCGACGAGGGCGACCGAATCGGGACGCACCGCGAGCCGGTCGTTGGCACCGCGGATGCCCGCGCCGAGCTCCGCAAGCTGACCGCGATAGGCGGGCTTGTCCCCGTTCGACCGCGCGGCCGGCGGGTAGACATCGAAGTAACCGTCGCTGGAGACGACGATGTCCGCCGCCGGCGCAGAGAAGGGCGTTCGAGCCATGGCGCAGATTCCGATCTGTCGCGCGCTGCGGGCCAACGGAATGGGAGCCCGGCGCCAGCGACGTGTCACCCCACCATGGGGCCGGCGCGCCATTCCGTCAAATGGACGGCAGCGGTCAGGCTTCAGGGATGGTCGGCTCGAATCGGCGCTCTCCGTCAGCCCGGACTCGGCGGGTCGTGCGCGACCAGCGCGGGTTCGCACCGCGCATCGGCCCAGGCGCCGTTCCCTTCCAGGAGCTTCCGCAGGACCTGCCGCATCGTGCGCACCTCGGCATCGGAGAGTTGGCTCGCGAACGCCACCTCGAACGCCTGCCCGAACGCCTCTTGCGCCCGCACTAGCACCGCACTCCCGCGGGGCGTGAGCTCCGCGTAGGCGACGCGGCGATTGTCCGGCGGGGTCTCGCGGGCGACGAGCCCGGCGTCGACGAGCCGGTCGACCAAGCGGGTGACACCGCTCTTGCTGGCGAGCAGCAGGCCAGCGATCTCGGTCATTCCGAGCCGGTGCTCCGGCGTCGCGCGCAGGCGCCAGAGGAGCTCGAACTCGGGTCCGGAGATCCCCGCGGCGGCTTCGAGCCGCGCATCGAGGGCCGCCTGGACCACATGCGCCGCCTGCCCCAAGTTCACCCAGGCGGCGACCCGCTCCTCGTCAAGCACGCGCGCACTGTACGCCCGAACCGTTGACAACGCAATGTTGCATGACGTACTGTTGCGTGTGCAACTAAGACCCATCGACTCACGAGGGACGAGATGCGCGCATTTGCGATCGATCAGTTTGGAGCGCCCGGCTCGGTCCGCGAGCTGCCGGTGCCTGTGCCAGCGGAGGGACAGGTGCGCGTGCGGGTCGAGGCCGCCTCGATCAACCCCGCCGACGTCGCCATGCTCAGCGGTGCATACAAGGACTTCATGGAGCACCGCTTCCCGCTCGTCCCCGGCCTCGATCTCGGGGGCACCGTCGACGCGGTCGGGCCCGCTGTCGAAGGGCTACAGGTGGGCGACCCCGTGTTCGGTGTGCACGGCAAGATGGTCGTCGGGGCCGGCACGCTGGCCGAGTCCGTCGTCGCCTTGGCTGGGACACTCGCACGGCGCCCCTCGGACATCGACGCCGCGTTTGGCGCGGCCCTCTCGCTCGCCGGGGTGTCGGCGTTGCAGGTGCTCGACGCGGCGGCGCTGCATGCGGGCGACGTCGTGCTCGTCATCGGGGCGGCGGGCGGCATCGGCAGCACCGCGCTGCAGCTCGCGGCGGCCGCCGGTGCGAGGCCCATCGCGGTCACGCGCTCGGTCAACCACGCCTACGTGCGCGGTCTCGGAGCCAGTGACGCGATCGACTATGAGACCCAGGATGTCTTCGAGACGGTCCGCGCGGCGCATCCCGAGGGCATCGCCGCCATCTTCGATCTGGTCGGCGACAAGGCAGCCAACGCCCACCTCGCGCAGCTCGTGCGCTCGGGCGGACACCTGATCTCCATGCTGAGCGGCGCCGATATCGAGGCGCTCGCCGCACGCGGCATCACGGGTGTCAACGTGCGGACGCAGGCCACGACCGACAAGCTCGAGCGCCTGGCCGCGTTCGTCACGGCGGGCACGCTGCGGCGGCCCCAGATCCGTACCTTCGGCCTCGAACAGGCAGGACAGGCCCTGACCGAGATCGCCGGGCACCATGTCCGGGGCAAGCTCGTCGTGGTGCCCTAGCGCCGCGATGGGCATCCCCGACGAACCTCGAGACTTCACGGCCGCGGCGCCGGAGCATGCGATCGAGACGGTGACGGCGGCGCTGCGCGCCAATCACATCGACGTGCGCGTCGTCGATACCGCGGCGGAGGCCAGGGGCCTGGTGCTCGACCTCGTGCCCGAGGGTGCCGAGGTGCACTCGGGCAAGTCAAAGACTCTGCAGGACATCGGGGTGTTCGCGGAGCTCTTCGAGTCCGGTCGCTACGACTCCGTCCGGGCACGCTACATGGCCATGGATCGCCAGACGCAGGCCCGCGAGATCCGCAAGCTGATGGCGGGCCCCGACGTCATGCTGGGCAGCGTCAATGCCCTGACCGAAGCCGGCGACCTTGTGCTGGCCTCGGCGACGGCCAGCCAGCTCGGGCCCTACGCCAGCGGTGCCGGCCGGCTGATCCTCGTGGTGGGCAGCCAGAAGATCGTCACAGACCTCGACGAGGCGCTCCGCCGCATCGAGCAGCATGTCTTCCCCTACGAGGACGCCATGGTCCGACCGCGGCGTGCCCAGCGGCACCTTCGTCGGCAAGATCCTCGTCATCCGGCGAGAATGGCTTGATGGACGGACCACCGTGATCCTCGTCCGGGAGTCCGTGGGCGTCTGACGTGTCCGCTATCACCAGGTGGTGCGCGTGACTGAGGCGACCGGCCTCGATCCCTCGGCTGGGCGCTCGGCCCCAGCCATCTACGAATTCATGAACCCATTCATGCGTGCCGTCCTGCGCTCGCCGCTGCATCGTCTGCTGAGCGGCCAGCTGATGCTCCTCTCGTACACATCGCGCCAGACTGGCGGCGACGCGATCGCGCATCCTCAAACGTGCCGGTGTAGCCGGCCGGAGTCCGGAGGCTCACCAGGCGCGTCGGGCTCTCGTGGCGGTTGCTCCCAGCCCATCTGTTCTGCCTCGCTCTTGGCGAGGTTGAGGTGCACCACCTCGTGCTCGACGTTCGCGATCGCCGACGCGGGGACGTAGAGGTGGCCGGAGAAGGCGCCACGCGACACGAGGAGGTACGCCTGGCCCACGTCCTGCACCGTGCCAAGCCGGTGCCCGTCATTCCCGACGACGGCCCACCCCGCCTTCAGGTCGGCCATGCGCATTTGCTGCGGACCTCCATGCGGCTCGGTCGCGCCTACCGTAGATGAGCCGGAGCTGGCCGTCCACACCCAGTGCGGCGCTGCCGGCCCGATCGCGGCGCGACGGCCAGCGCCGTCAGCATTCCGCCACCATTGGGCCGGGCCGGCCGGGCACCAACGGCACCCCGCGGTAGAGCGCCCGCGACGGTTTCCCCGATCCCTGCACCAGCAAGCGATCCTGCGGCGGCCCGCGCAGCCGTCGTGGCCGAGATCAGGAGCGGCTGCGGTACCAGACGAGGCCGCCGAGATAGGCCGCCGCGAAGAGGGCCCCTACCCAGGCGTAGGGGGTCGCGTCGCCGCCCCCGAACTGGGTCGCGAGGAACGCGCCGACGAGGGCGACGGCCACGACCTGGGCCGCGAGCGAGAGGGCGCGCAGGTTGATCGACTCCCAGCGCTCGTCGCGGGGCAGGCCCGAGAGGAGGCTCGCCATGTCCGATCGTGACTGGAGCATGCGCAGCGCGATCGCGTAGCCGGCCACGACCACGAAGGCCACTCCGGCTTGCAGAAGGGTGGCATGGCGGCCCATCTCCGCCGCCGCGAAGAGCAGTCCGAGCACAAAGCCGAGCGCCGGCACGACCCACCTAGACAAGGCTGTCCTCATGGAAGATCTCCTCGATGCGTCGACCGAAGAACCGGCCGATCGCGAACGCCAGCGGCAGCGAGGGCAGGTAGCGTCCCGTCTCGATCGCGTTGATCGTCTGGCGCGAGACACGCAGCTCCTGGGCGAGCTGGCCCTGGCTGAGGCCCCGGCGCTCGCGCAGCAGGCGCACCTCGTTCGTCACCCTGTCAAGCTAGCTTGTCAGGAGGCGGCTGTCAAGTATCCTTGTCATGCGTGGGTAGGTGCTGGCTGACCCGCCCAGCATGGTCACAGCTGCCCGGCCACGGCCTGCAGCATGGCGGCCAGGCTGGGCGCGAGACCCTCGGTGTCGGGGATGCCCAGCGGAGTCGCATGGAAGAGGCGCGCGTAGAGCACGCAGGCGACGAGGTAGGTCCCGGCGCTGTTCGGGTGGCTCCCGTCGGCCTGCCACAGGGCGGTCGTGGGAGCCAGACGGAGCACAGCCGCCCAGGCCTGGCCGGCCGGCACCACGGTCACCCCGAGGCTCTGCCCGAGCTCCGCGTAGCCCTGGTCGAGGGCGACCTGCATGGCCGCGTAGTCGAGGCCGTCGGCGGGCAGGCCATCCCGGTGCGCCCAGGTCTCGAGCAAGGCCGGGGTGGCGCCGGCCGCGCGGATGTCCGCGACGAGCGTGCGTGCCGCGGGGTCCATCTCGTCCTGGCGGAGTGCCGGGAAGGCGGGGATCTCGCTCTGCTCCTGGAGGACCACGAACTGCCAGCGCGAGCCACGGATGGCGGCGAGCGAGTCGGCTGAGGCGGCGTGCTGGGCGAGCGTCTCGCCACCGTTCGCGACCATGCCGGTCTCGACGTTCCGGCCGCCGGCCCGGGCGAGATGGCGGAAGACGGTGGGCAGATCATTGACGAACGTGTAGCTGTTGCCGAGGAAGAGCACCCGCACGCAGGGGGAGCGGGCGAAGGGGCTGCACGAGGCGTCGGCCAGGCGCGCCATCCCGAAGGCGCCGAGGCCCACCAGCAGCGCGACGCCCAGCGTGAGCAGGAGCCCGGCGCTGCGGCTCATCGTCTCGCGACCAACGCACGGTGCCGCACGGCCCGACCGCGCGCGCGTCCCAGGCCGGACTCGGGCTCGACCACCGGCGGACCGTAGGCCGCCAGCGTCAGGCTGCGCCATCCCCCGAAAGTGCCGCGCGGCATGGGCGGCCCGGAGTCCTGTGCGGCCAGCCCGGCTGCGTGCCGGACACGATCAGTGGATCGTGACCGAGCCCTCGGTCACGCCGAAGCTGCGCCGCCGATCGCGTCCTCGTACCCTTGTCGGGTGGACCTGACAGGTAGTCAGCCGACCGCGTCACGAGACGACACCGCCATTCGCATCGAGGGCCTTGTCAAGAACTACGGCTCCGTGCAGGCGGTGCGGGGCATCGATCTCGAGGTGCGGCGCGGCGAGGTGTTCGGCTTCCTCGGTCCAAACGGCGCGGGGAAGACCACCACGATCCGCTGCCTGCTCGACCTACTGCGCCCGACCGCGGGACATCTTGAGGTCCTGGGCCTCGACCCGCGCCGGGACGCCGTGGCCCTGCGCCGCCGCGTGGCGTACATGCCTGGCGAGCTGCGCCTGCCCGAGCGGATGACGGGCGCGGGGCTGGTGGCCGCAATCGGGCGCTTGCGCGGGGGCTTCGACGTGCGGCGCCGCGATGACCTGGCAGCCCGGCTTGACCTCGATCTCACGCGGCGCCTGCGGGACCTCTCGAGCGGCAACCGGCGCAAGGTCGCCCTCCTGTTGGCCTTCCTCGCCGATGCCGAGCTGCTCATCCTCGACGAACCGACGAACGGGCTCGACCCGCTCATGCAGCGCGAGTTCCTCACCCTCGTACGGGAGGCGCGCGAGCGGGGCACGACGATCTTCCTTTCCTCCCACGTGCTGAGCGAGGTGCAGCGGGCCGCCGACCGCGTGGCCGTCCTGCGCCAGGGGACCCTGCTCGCGCTCGGCGACGTCGAGGAGCTGCGGCGTCGGGCGCGCCAGCGCGTGGAGGTCTGGTTCACCGGGCCGCCCCCGGTCGAGGAGCTCGCCGGGCTGTCGGGCCTCGTCGAGCAGCACGTAGAGGACCATCACTTCAGCGCGGTGCTGGCGGGATCGGTCGAGCCGCTCCTCGCGCTGCTCGCCCGCCAGCGCGTGGTGAGCCTGCTCGTCGAAGAGCCCGATCTCGAGGAAGCCTTCCTCGATCTCTACGAGGCGGCCTCGTGAGCGCGCGCTGGGGGGAGCTTATCGGCGGGCCGTTCCGGGCCTCCTGGCGCGCCGCCCTGGGCTGGTGCGTGGCGTTCGTGGTGCTGATCGTCAGCACCATGGCCTTCTGGCCCGCCTTCCGGGGCTCCTCGGGCATCACCACCGCGATCGATCAGCTGCCCGCGCCGCTGCTCTCGGCCTTCGGGATGCAGGGCTTCGGGACGCCCGCGGGCTACCTGCGAGGCGGCCTCTATGAGCTGGTCATGCCGCTCTGCTTCGCCGCCGCCGGGGTCCTGTTCGCCAACAGCGCGACGGCGGCCGAGGAGGATGCTGGCCGCCTCGAGCTGTACGTCTCCCAGCCCGTCTCGCGCGCCGCCTTCTTCACCGGGCGCGCCATCGCCGTCTTCGCCTGGCTGGTGGTGCTGACGCTCGTCACCCTGGCCCTCCAGCTCGCCTCCGACCAGGTGTTCGGGGTGTCCATTGCCACCGGGCGGGTGGCAGCCACGGTCGTGCTCTGCGGGCTGCTGGGCGCCTTCCTCGCGGGCCTCTGTCTCGCCGTCGCGGGCTTCGTGGCCCGACCGCAGATGCTGCTCTCGGTCGGGTTCGGCGTCGCCTACATGAGCTACCTGATCCTCGCGCTCTTCCCGCTCAGCTCGCTGCTGGCACCCTGGCGCCAGATCGCCCCGTGGGGCTGGGCGCTCGGCGGCGACCCGCTCGTCAACGGCGGCGAGGCATGGCGCTATCTGCTGCTCGGCGGCCCGGCCGTGCTCCTCGCCGCGGTCGGGGTGATCGCCTTCGACCGGCGCGACATCCGCTCCGCGTAGGGCAGGCTCGTCTCGATTTGGGCAAACTCACCATGCACCCATGGTGTGGGGCAACGGGGCGGTCGAACGGATCGGACCGAGCAGCTGGGCGCAGGGTCGCTCTACGAGGCCGGTGCATCCTCGTCGGAGCGCAGGATGCGCTGAAGCGCACGCCGATCGAACCTAGGAATTGAGAGCGTCGCCGTTCGAACGCCGACTTCGTTGGCAATCATGTAAGCGGCGATCGCGGGGCCGTCGAGGCGACCGACGGGTGGCTTGCCTTCGGCCACTGCCTCTTCCACGGCAGCCCGGGTGAACCGGCTGGTGGTGATGAAGATCCCCTGCTCCCCAGCTCGAAGCGCTCCCCGGAGCTGTTGGATCGCGCCCGGCCCAACGTTCGCGCGCTGGCGTTTGGCCTGCACACGAACCACGAGTGGTGGCAGACCTGGGCGACTCATCCTCGCCGTCAGATCGCCGCCGCCGTCCCCAAGCGTTCCCGCCCAATGGGCTCCAACCTTGCTAACGTCCTCGAAGTCAAGCTTCTGCAGCAGCGCCTCGCAGAGGCTCTCGAAGTCGTCGGGATGAAGTTCGTGCAATGCCGCGATGATCTCCTCGACCACATTCTCGCGATGGCGGCCGAGCACGCGGTTGACCTCCGCTCCGCTCTCGCGGCTCTTGAGCGGACGGGACGTGACGGGGCGCAGCCGATCCATCAG
The DNA here is from genome assembly GCA_963759135.1 of uncultured Chloroflexia bacterium. Classification (GTDB taxonomy): domain Bacteria; phylum Chloroflexota; class Limnocylindria; order Limnocylindrales; family CSP1-4; genus JAJYNJ01. The sequence goes on from CAVWXU010000009.1 coordinate 69,839, forward strand.
CGCGTCGTAGAGAGCTCGATCCGTGAGTGCGTCGATGGGAAGGTTGGTCCCCATCGCACCAGTGAGGGCTCGCGACGCGGCGAAACGTGGATCTTCCGCGATCTCCGCCGAGAGCAAGGGCGGATCGACGAACGCCTCGTAGACCAGGTCGACGGCCCAGCGCCCGGACTGAGGGCCTGTAGCCGAATTCTTCCGCCGCAGCCAGGTCCGTGGTCGGCGTGTCCCTGGCTGATCGGTGCGGCGTCGTTCCGCCCGCCGGCATGGGTACACGCCGGAGCGTGGGCTGCGGAGCGGACGTCTGCCCGGCGAGCATGGCTGGCGGGATCGATCCGCCGGATCCGTGGGCCGAGCGTGAGGAGGGCTCAGGCGGGCTCGACCCGCATCCGCGCGAAGAGGTAGCCCAGGGCGGCCACCCCGAGCCAGGCCTGGGCCGACGCCTCGGTCTGCTTGTAGCAGCGCGACAGCCGCCGCCAGCGTCCCAACTGGGCGAAGGCGTGCTCGACCTTGTAGAGGGGACGGATCGGCACGAAGCGGCTCAGACCCTTCGGTGGCGCCTTGATGTCGAGCGCGAGACCGCGCTTCGCGGCGAGTCGGCCGAGACCGCGGTAGGCGCGGTCGGCGACGACCGCCCGGAGGCGCGGGAGGGCCGGCAGCTCGTCGGTGAGGAGCAGGCGGGCGGAGGCCACGTCGTGCGGCCGGGCGGGATCGACCCGGCAGGCGAACGGCAGGCCCAGGATGTCGACGAGGATCGTGCGCTTCGAGCCGAACGTCCGTCCGCCCCGTCCGCCGACGTCGTGGAACGTCGGACCGGCCCGGCCGCCCTTGGCGGTCTGGGCGTCGACCATCAGCATCGAGGGCTCAGGGTGGCGATCCTGGTCCATCCGGATGGTCCGGGCGAGTCGGCCCATCGCCTTCTCCCAGACCGTGTTCGCCCGCCAGCGCCGCCACTGGCTCCAGACCGCCGTCCAGGGCGGGAAGCGGGCCGGCAGATAGCGCCACTGGATCCCGGTGCGGGCCATCGACAGCATCGCCTCGACCATCAGCCGGCGGGGATAGACTTCGGGCGCACCCCGTCGCCCAGGCGGGTCGAACAGGTCAGCAACCTGGTCCCACTCCTGGTCAGTCAGGTCGATGACGGCGCCCATGCCGCCATCCTCAGCCCAGCCCGTGACACCTTTGGTGGCACGAACCGGGCCCTTCGTGCGGGAGAATTCGGCTACAGGCCCTCAGTCTCGAGGTCTCGCTCGTATGGCAGAGAGATGATCCGGCCGACCGCGTAGATGCCGGCCCGAATTCCGGTGATTCGGAACCAGACCCTGTCGCCGACCGAGACGCGGTCGCGCTGCTGGTTCATCGCCCAGTCATCGCCCCAGCCCGAGTCGATGGCGGAAATCAGGTCGTATCGGTCGGGGTTGCACTGGAAGACCCAGCCGCCGACGCGGTCGTCAGGCGTGTATCCAGCCGGGCCCGGGTCCGCGGCTCCGTCGGCGACCTCCTTGAGACGTTCCACCGAACCCGGAGCCGCAGGCTTGAAGACGGTCATGCGGGGTTTCAGCGATCGTTGGATGTCGGCGCCGAGGTCCTGCGCCCGGACATCGTGCCTCGTCCATTCCACCGCGCGCACCAATAAGAGGTCGACATCTGACGGCGCTGGCTGGCAAACACCTGTGACCCGACCGATGGACAAGTTGCCACCGCCGCTTCTGGGAGTCACCACGAGGTCGCCAACGGCGATCTCGTGCGCGAAGGCCCACGTCTGCCCGGCTACCGATCTGATCGATGCGACCGAGCGGGCCGGCGCCAGGCGCGCCGCCTCCGCTCGAAGCTCCGATTGGTCGGCCAAGAGCAAGTCAACCGAACCACGAACCCAATCGAAATGGATGCCGACGACGCCCAGGTCCAGGAAGGACGGCCAATACTCCAGATCCGAGCCGGCGCGCACCACCCAAAGCCTCATTGCCGCGGCGCCATGTAACTTGAGTCGCTCAATCCATCTCCCCCGACTCACTCGCTGCCGCCTCAAACGGCGGACACTCTAGTGGTGACAGCCTTCGCGGCTACTTGGCGAAGTACCGCTGGCGCAGGACGTCCACGAAGACCAGGCTGCCGTCCGCGTCGCGGAAGCGCCAGAAGGTCCAGCCGTTCGTCTGCGGATACTCACGTCCTGGCGGAGCCCCGACGACTCAGGGCCTGTAGCCGAATTCTCCCGCACGAAGGGCCCGGTTCGTGCCACCAAAGGTGTCACGGGCTGGGCTGAGGATGGCGGCATGGGCGCCGTCATCGACCTGACTGACCAGGAGTGGGACCAGGTTGCTGACCTGTTCGACCCGCCTGGGCGACGGGGTGCGCCCGAAGTCTATCCCCGCCGGCTGATGGTCGAGGCGATGCTGTCGATGGCCCGCACCGGGATCCAGTGGCGCTATCTGCCGGCCCGCTTCCCGCCCTGGACGGCGGTCTGGAGCCAGTGGCGGCGCTGGCGGGCGAACACGGTCTGGGAGAAGGCGATGGGCCGACTCGCCCGGACCATCCGGATGGACCAGGATCGCCACCCTGAGCCCTCGATGCTGATGGTCGACGCCCAGACCGCCAAGGGCGGCCGGGCCGGTCCGACGTTCCACGACGCCGGCGGACGGGGCGGACGGACGTTCGGCTCGAAGCGCACGATCCTCGTCGACATCCTGGGCCTGCCGTTCGCCTGCCGGGTCGATCCCGCCCGGCCGCACGACGTGGCCTCCGCCCGCCTGCTCCTCACCGACGAGCTGCCGGCCCTCCCGCGCCTCCGGGCGGTCGTCGCCGACCGCGCCTACCGCGGTCTCGGCCGACTCGCCGCGAAGCGCGGTCTCGCGCTCGACATCAAGGCGCCACCGAAGGGTCTGAGCCGCTTCGTGCCGATCCGTCCCCTCTACAAGGTCGAGCACGCCTTCGCCCAGTTGGGACGCTGGCGGCGGCTGTCGCGCTGCTACAAGCAGACCGAGGCGTCGGCCCAGGCCTGGCTCGGGGTGGCCGCCCTGGGCTACCTCTTCGCGCGGATGCGGGTCGAGCCCGCCTGAGCCCTCCTCACGCTCGGCCCACGGATCCGGCGGATCGATCCCGCCAGCCATGCTCGCCGGGCAGACGTCCGCTCCGCAGCCCACGCTCCGGCGTGTACCCATGCCGGCGGGCGGAACGACGCCGCACCGATCAGCCAGGGACACGCCGACCACGGACCTGGCTGCGGCGGAAGAATTCGGCTACAGGCCCTGACTTGCGGGCCATGCCGCCAGCAATCGAGAGCGAGTCGTACGTGGCGCCGATCCACGTCACGTTGCCGTCCGCCTCGATGCGGGCGGTGAGCTGGTGGCCCTTGTAGGTCGTCTCGATGTCGAGTGGCAGCGGGATGCTCCCCGACGAGATCAGGTCGCGCGAGGGTCACGTGGCGCCACGGGGTCTTGTCGGCGCCGGCCGGTTGTTCGGTGGACGGCCCAGTCGTGCCCGCAGTCGGCTGGGCACGGCGCCTTGTGGCCCACAGGCGCCACGGTCACGACCGGCTGAGCGGCCCGGTAGTCGAGAGACAGGGTGGACGCGCCCGAGGCTCTGGCGCACGTCGGCCACGGACAGCGCTGGGACCCGCTTGCGGATCAGGCGGAGGAAGTCCGTGGACGGCTCGATGCCCGACAGGCCCTCGACGGCTTGCTTCACCTGCCGATCGACGAAGTACTGGCGCCACAAGTCATCGATGACCGTGCCCTGCAGCTGGGCCTTGGAGAGGAGCAGGAGGGTCGCGCGGGACGTCCGGGTCATCCGAGGCGAGCACGACGCGCTTGAAGAGCTTCTGCGTGACCGGCACTTGGGCGTGCGCGTTGTAGATGCGGTACTCGTTGCCGTCGGTGAGGACGATCCACTCGACGACGCCCGCGACACCGGCGTAGCCCATGATCTGGCTCGCCCACTTGTCGAGGTTCTCGCCCAGCGCCTTCGCCTCGACGAAGAGGCGCAGGTTGCCGTGCACGAAGAAGGCGTAGTCGACGGGGTTGTCGGCTGCTTGAGCTTGTACTCGCAGCGCACCTCGTCGAGGTCTTCGACGTCCCAGCCGAGGGCTCGCAGGACCGGCTCGATCAGGGCGTGCTTGGTGTTCTCTTCACCGATCGCCTGCCCCCGGAACTTCGCGATCCGGTCGCGCACGTGGACCAACGCCGCCGCGAGATCGTTCATCGGTGCCGGCACCTCCCGAGCGCAGTGTAGGTGCCTCGGCTGGTGCGGAGGAGGTCACCTTCGTTCAGGCCCACACCATCACCACGTCGTGTGCCTTGAGGCCAACACAGAGCGCATGGCCCCCACAGCGAATTCAGGCGAATGGCGTGGCAGCACGCAGCAGGGTGCTAACCGCGGGTGGCCGCCGCGGCCCGTGCCGTCAGCGGTCGACCGGCCGCCAGGCACGCATGAGGTTAAGGGCGCGCCCGATGGGGAAGCCATAGAGCACATGGCCGTCGCGCCCGACCACCGTGTCGGCCTGGAAGAGCGCGTTGAGCGCCGCTTCCTCGGACGCCTCGGCGACGGCCTCGAAGAGCAGGTCGAAGGGCGAGCCCTGCGTCCAGAATTGGCCCTCGACCATCACCTCGATCGGGTACGCCGCGTGGGGTGTCGTGCGAGGGATGCGGTTGGCGGTGGAGAAGGCGAGGAAGATCTCGCCGCTCCCGTCGTTGCCCACCGAGCCCGTCCGGGCGAGCCCCACGTCAACCCGACGCGCGAGCCGGCGCAGCTGGCGCGGGTGCAGGGGCGCGTCGGTGGCTACGACCGCGATGCAGGAGCCTTCCTGATGGCGCACTGGCATGAGGTCCTCGATCAGCCGGCCCAGTGGCACGCCCGCGACCTGCAGCTGGTGGCGACGGCCGTAGTTCGTCTGGGCGAGCACGCCAACGGTGTAAGGACTGCCCTGGATCTCGACGACGCGGGAGGCGGTGCCGATGCCGCCCTTGAAGTCGAACTGCTGGGTGCCGGTGCCCGCCCCCACCACGCCCTCGGCGACGGGCCCGTCGGTGGCGGTGTCGAGCGCAGCCCACACGTCCTCGCGCGTCAGCCCGAAGGCGCGGTTGTCGTTGAGGAAGCCGCCGTCGGTCTCGGCCACAACCGGGATGACGATATCGAGGTCCTGCATCTCGGGATCGCGCGCGGCCAGGTAGCGCACGGTGGCGTCGTAGGCGAGGCCGAGGTGGGTCGTGTCGGTGAGCACGATCGGCGAGCCGATGAGGCCCCACTCGTCGATGACGAGGTTGCTCGTCATCTCGCCATAGCCGTTGAAGGCGGAGACCCCGGCATACACGCGCTCCCGGAAGAGATCCCCGTCGTGGGGCCAGATCGCCGTGACACCGGAGCGCACCACCGGCTCGGCCCCGCCGGGCTCGCCCGTCCAGACCGTGCGCTGCCCGACCCGCACGCCCGCGACGTCGGTGATGGCATTGGCCGGCCCGGGCGGCAGGGAACCGACGAGCAGGCCGGAGTCTCGGACTCGGCCGCGCCCGGGCGGGGGACCGGACGACCCCACTTCGGCGCTCACGGCTGCACCACCACCTTGTGCGCCGCCCGATCCGCGCGCAACGCTTCCAGAGCATCGCCGAAGCGCTCGAGGGGGAAGCGCCGGTTGATGATGCCCTCGGTCCTGACCCGCCCGCTGCGCAGGGCGCTGATCGCGCGCTCGAAGGAATGGCTCTGCGCGAAGGAGCCCTTGATCGTGATCTCGCGCCGGTAGATGTCGTACGGGCTGACGGCGATCCGGTCAGCCGGGCTCGTGACGCCGTAGAAGAGGACCGTGCCTCCGTCGCGGGCGAGGGCGACACATTGCTCGCTCACCGCCGCCGCGCCGGTGGCGTCGACCACGACGTCGAAGCCGTCGGGGTGGGCCTGGCGGATCTGGGTCGCGGCATCCGCCGGATCACGGCGATCGGTGAGGACCGTCTCGTCGATCCCGAAGGAGCGCGCCAGCTCAAGCTTGAACTCCGACGGGGCCGCCATCGTCACGTGGGCGGCACCACCATGGGCCAGGAGCTGGGCAAGGATGAGCCCGGTCGGCCCAGCGCCGAAGAGGAGCGCGCTCGACCCCGGGCGCACGGCGAGGATCTCCATGCCGTGCATGGCGCAGGCGGTCGGCTCGGCCAGCACCGCCACGTCCGGCGTGAGGTCGTCGACCGCGTAGACACCAGAGGCGGGGGCAACCATGGCCTCGGCGAAGGCACCCGGCCCCGTGACGCCGAGGGCCACCAGATTGCGGCAGTGCAGCGGCTCGCCGCGCCGGCAGTAGAAGCAGGTGCCGCATGCGGCGATCCCGTTGACCGCGACGCGCCGCCCGACGACCACTTCGGACACGCCCTCGCCCACCGCGTCGACGATGCCCACGGGCTCGTGCCCTGGGGTCAACGGGAACACGGCGAAGAAGTCGCCGTCGTGGATGTGGCGGTCGGTGCCGCAGACCCCGGCGAGCTCGATGCGGACGCGCACCTCGCCGGGCCCGGGCTCAGGGGTCGGGACCTCCCGCACCCGGAACGAGCGCGGCGCGTCGTAGACGACCGCTTGCATGGTCTCCCTCCTGTGGCGAACCGGTGTGGTGGAGCCTACGCCGCGGGACCTGCGAGGACCGACGGCGCGATGGCGCGCGCGAGCCACTGCCCGTGCGCGGACGAGCCGACGAGACAGCCATCCTCGACGACGGGAACCCCCCGCACGATGGTCGTAACCGGACGGCCCACGCACGGCCAGCCTTCCCAGATGCTGTAGTCGGAGTCGTGGTGAAGGTCATCGAGCGAGATCGTCCAGAGCACTTCGGGGTCCCAGAGCACGAGGTCGGCGTCGCTGCCGGGGGCGATGGCCCCCTTGCGCGGGTAGAGGCCGAGGATCTTGGCCGGCGCCGAGGAGAACGCCTCGACGAAACGCCGCAGGCTGAGGCGGCCCTTTGCGACCCCCTCGGTGTACGCGATGAGCCCGCGCGTCTCGATCCCCGCGTGGCCCCCGCAGGCGGTCTCGACGGTCTTGCCGGCGACCTTCGTGGCGTAGTCGGTGGTGTACTCGTCGGTGGCGAGGGTGGAGATCGTGCCGTCGGCGAGGGCGGCCCACAGCGCGTCGCGATCGGCGGCCGACTTCAAGGCCGGGTACGTCTGGATCTTGCCGCCGTCGGGCCGCCGGTAGTCGTCGGACGTGAAGACGAGGTAGTTGTGGAGCACCTCGCCGTAGATGGGCGCACCGGCGGCGCGCGCCTCGCGGATCGCGTCGACGCCGCTGGCCCCGGTCACGTGCACGAAGTAGGTGGCAGTGGCGTGCTCGGCGGCGAGCCGGATGACCTTGCGGAAGGCGAGCTCCTCGGACAGGCTCGAGTGGACAAGGTGCAGGTTGTACCAGGCATCCCGGCCTTGCGCCTTGAGCTTGGCCTCCATGTGCGTGACCAGCTCGTCATCTTCGGCGTGGACGAGGAGGAGGCCGCCGTGCTCCGCGAGCGTCTCCATCACGTCGAGCAACGGCCCGTCGTCGATCTTCACCCCTTGCTGAGCCGTCGTGACGCAGGTCGTGAACGCCTTGAAGGTCGGAATGCCAGCCGCGATCGCCTCGCGCAGGCGGCCGATCACCACGGGGGGAGGATTGCCCACCAGCGCGGGATGGAACGTGAAGTCGACGTAGCTGTGGCCCGCAAAGAGCGCCTGGCGCTCCTCGACGGCCTGCGCCGGGTCAAAGGACTCGGGGGCATGGACGCCCAGGAAGGCGAAGCTCGCCACGGTCGTCGTGCCACCGAACGCCGCCGCACGGCTCGCTCCCTCGGGCCCCTGCAGCATGACTGTCCGGCCGCCGGTCCAGCCCCGGTGGGCGGGCTCGGCGATGTGCGCGTGGGGCTCGACACCGCCAGGCAGGACGAGCAGCCCGCGGGCGTCCATGACCCGGGCAGCCTCGGCCAGATTTGCGCCGGGTTCGCTGACGAATGCGATCCTGCCGTTGCTGACGCCGATGTCGAGGGTCGCCTCGCGCTCCGGAGTGACGACCGTCCCGCCCCGGACCACCAGGTCGAGCATCACGCGGGCCCTTCCGTCGCCGTCCCGACCAGGGCCGCTAGGTCGCCGGTGAAGCGCGGCAGGATGGAGCTCGCCCACGTCCGCGGCCGGTCCATCACCGACCCGACTGTGGCGTCATTGGCGCCGTCGAAGTTCCGCGCGCCGGCTGCTATGGCACGGCGGACCTGCGCCTCCACCTCGTCGGGCGTGCCGGCGAAGGCGAACCGATCGAGCAGCGGCTCCAGGATGCCGAGGTCGCGGGCCAAGCGCGCATAGGCGGCCTTCTGGTCGACCGGCGGGGCGCCATGCGTCGACAGGTCGTAGGTCTGGCCGAGCCGCACGATCCCATCCGCCAGCTCGGGCGGGACGAACTTCCCGTCCACGCCGTGGCGGGCCACGTGGTGGGCAAGGCTGGCCACATGCCAGGCCGCCTCCTCGCGGGCCACGCCCGGCTCAGCGTCGACGTACCACGGGGCTGTGAACCAGACCTCCAGGTCGGCCAGCGAGCGAGCGCCCTCGCCAGCAGCAGCATCAAGGAGATCCAGGCAGCCAGTGACGACCTCGGGGCTCACGCCGAGCCCGACCACCACCCCGTCAGCGATTCGAGCGGCGAGCTGAAGGCTGCGCTCGCCGTGCGCGGCCATCCAGATCGGGACCTGCCGATGGGCCCAGGACAGCGTCACCCGCTCACCGCCCCAGTCGGCCGCGCCGTCCTCGAGGAGGCGCCGGACCGTCCGAACGTAGTCCTCGAGGTGTGCGAGTAGTGCCGCCCGCTGCCCAAGCGGGTACACGCCGCTGTCACCGCTGCCGATGGCCAGAATGGCGCGCCCCGGCGCCAGGTCGTCGAGCGTGGCGATGGCCGAGGCGGTGACGACGGGATGACGCGTCGAGGGGTTCGTCACCCAGGGTCCCAGTCGGACTCGCGTGGAGGCTGCGGCGACGGCCCCCAGCACGACCCACGGCTCTCGGTGCAGCGCGGGCGAATCCCAGATGCCGATCCGATCGAATCCGAGCGCCTCCGCTTCCCGCGCGGCCGCGACCGCCTCTGCTGTCGAGCCGGGATTGATGCCGAAGCCAAATCGCAGGGCCATCCCTTGCCCTTACCTGCCACAACGACTGGATGGGGACACGCATAGTACGGCCGTGGCCGCCATCCGCGCCTCGCGACGTCGGGTGCGTCATCGTCTGTCCGCGGAGGTAGGCTGGGGCTCCGCATCGGAGGGGCGCAGACCATGGAGAGCGAAGGTTCGAACGCCAGGCAAGAAGCCCGTCACGCCGCCGAGGGTGGCGCGACCGAGCGCTTCCTGGAAAGTCTGGCAGACCGCATCGGCGCACGCGCCGGCGTACAGGCCGTTTTCGGCGAGCCTATCCAGCGCGGCGAGCTGACGGTGGTACCCGTCGCGCGGGTGCGCTGGTTCTTCGGCGGAGGGTCCGGCTCAGGCGGTGACCCAACCGGCGCAGGTGCGACCAGCTCGGGGTCCGGCGGTGGTGGCGGGGTGGCCGCCGACCCGCTCGGGCACCTCGAGATCCGGCCGTCGGGTGCGAGCTTCCAGCCGATCGTGCAGCCATACCCGAGCCCGCTCTTCGTGCTCGCCTCCAGCGTCGCCGCGGCGCTGATCCTGCGTGCGCTTGCGCGCCTGGTGCGAGGCTAAAGGAGCTGGGCGAGCGAGGTCCAGCCGCGGCCGGGCCGGGGCCCGCTGCCCTCGGTGAGCCCGCCGAGAGCGCGCTGGCCGACCCTTCCTCGATCCGTGCACACCGATTGGAGCGACGATGACAACGAACCTCCAGCAGCTGTTTCGCCACAATGCGTGGGCCAACCGGCGGCTGCTCGAAGCCTGCCGGGCGCTCGACCCAGACCAGCTGGCGGCGAACTGCGTCGGGACGTACGGACCGATCGACCAGACCCTCGCCCACCTCGTCAGCGCGGAGGACGGCTACGTCGCTCGACTGACCGGGCAACCCCGCCGCTTCCGCTGGTCAGCAGACTCGCCAACCGTGCCGCCGATCGAGGAGCTGCTGCCCTCGAGCGAGCGGTCCGGAGCCGCCCTGGTCGAGCTCGCCGGAACGGTCGGCGAGACGGCCGTGCTCGATGTGGGCGGAGGCCCGTACCCGCCGCGCCGACTGCCGGCCTGGGTCGTCCTCGACCAGGCCATCGACCACGGGCGCGAGCACCGCACCCACGTTGCGACCATCCTCACGCAGCTTGGAGTCACACCGCCCGACATGGACCTCTGGGCGTTCGACGAGGCCGAGGGGACGCGACCCGGCTGACTGCGTGGGGTGCCGACAACGCGGAGGCCTGTCACGATCGTGGAATGGTGTTGGATGACGGGCGCATCCTGATCCGCACGACTGCCGCCCCCAGTCTTCGGTCGATGATGTGACTCTCGTGAAAGGGGCCGCCTGAGAGGACGAAGAAGCGGGCCCGTCGGCCCGCTTCGGTTAGAGGATCGTCTGGAGCCGACACTCGGATTTATCGGGTATGAAAGGGCCGGCCCCAAGGGCCGGCCCGAGGTATCTTCCTCGGACCGGGACAAGGGGCAGTTAGTGGGGACACCACCGGACGGGCAGGCCGGTCGGTTCTTGGACTCCGAGTCCGTGGATTTATCTGGCCGCCCCTGCGACTCACCCGGGTGCGCCATGAGCGCGGATCGGTAAGTGTCGTGTCGCCCGCCGGCGTCCCCGAGGGACGAAACTCGGGAGGACGATGCCATGCGCTGGTTCGGGCTCGACGTCGGGCGGAGCGCGGCCGAGGTCGCCGTTGTGGAGCGTGGTCGTCCGACGCGCTCGCTCGGCAAGATCGGCGTCTCAGCCGAGAGCCTGCGGGCGTTCGCGGCGACTCTCGGCCCCGCCGACGCAGTCTGTCTCGAGGCCACGACGAACACGTGGCCGATCGCCGAGCTCCTCGGGCAGCATGCCGGACGGGTGGTGGTCTCCAATCCGTTGCGGACTCGGGCGATCGCCGATGCCAAGACGAAGACCGATACGATCGACGCGGCCACCCTCGCCGAGCTCCTGGCCGCCGACTACCTGCCCGAGGTCTGGCAGCCGGACCCGGCCACCCAGGCCCTCCGCCGACGGGTCGCCGCCCGGTCCGCGCTCGTGGGCCTCCGCACGCGACTCCGCAACCGGATCAGCGCTGTCCTCGCCCGGAATCTCGTCGTCAATCCCTGGAGCGACCCGTTCGGCCGCAGCGGCCGGCGCTGGCTCGCGACTGTCGCGCTGCCGGCCGACGAGCGCGAGGGGGTCGAGACCGACCTGCGGCTCCTCGACGCGCTCGAGGCCGAGATCAGCATGGCCGAGGAGGGCCTCGCCCGGCTGGTGGCCGACGACCCCCGGGTCCGACGCCTCATGACGATCCCGGGCGTCGGAGCCATGACCGCGATCGGGCTCGTCGCGTGCATCGGCGACGTTCGGCGCTTCCCGCGCCCGAACAAGCTCGTGAGCTATCTCGGGCTCGACCCGCGGGTGCGCCAGTCGGGGGGCCGCCCGGCCTGATCGGCCACATCAGCCAGGCCGGTCAGGGCTACGTCCGGGGCCTGCTCACGGAGGCCGCCCACGTCGCGGTCCGGACGCCTGGCCCGCTCCACGCCTTCCATGCCCGGGTTCTTGCCCGCCGGGGGCCCGGGATCGCCGCGGTCGCCGTGGCCCGCAAGCTCACCGTCCTCGCCTGGCACCTGCTCGCCGACGAGACCGACTATCGCTGGGCACCCACCGCCCGGACGACCCGCAAGCTGCACGACCTCGAACGTGCGGCCGGAGCTTCGTCTCGGCGAGGCCGGCCTGCTGGGTCGCGGCGGATCGATCCCGAGATCGAGCGGCGGCACTTGTGCGAAGCTGAGGCGGCCTACGTCGCCTTCGTCGACGCCAGAGGGGCGGACGCGCCCGCCGCCAACGGGGTGCGACTCAAGGGCCAGAGGCCGGCTGCGCGGCGGAGCTCAACCCCACGCTCCGCGCTTCGCTTTCGGGGTCGACCGCGTCCAGCCCGAGGATACGCCCGCCAGCATCGATGGTCAGCCATCCGCCAGGTGATGGAGCCGCCTCTCGGACTCGAACCGAGAACCTGCCACTTACGAAGCGGCTGCTCTGCCATTGAGCTAAGGCGGCCCGCCCGCGAACGGTACCAAGGTCACTCAGCCGACACCAACGGGGCTTGACGCTTTCATCGGTGAACCGAGGACCTGCTGTTTACGAAATCGCAGGATCACTGTCCACCGCCAATTGCTGCGTGCTACCCACGCAATGTCGCGCAGAATTCATTCCATCCTGTGTTGCCATTGACCCCAGACGCCTAGGCCCGCAGGGGTCAGCGTAGGGGTCAGCTGGGCACGGATAAGCCCCACACGAGGTCCTGCCGAGCCGGACCACCCTTGCTCGCACGGGACTAGCAGTGGCACAATTGCGCCCGTGGACGCAACAATTCAGCAGTCGAATCAAGGCCGCGACAAAGGCGAATTAGCGACGTCTGTCGATGTTGTCGACGTGCCCATCAACCAGCTCCGCCCCGATCCGTCCAACCCGCGGCGGATTAGCGAGGATGAGCTCGACGCCCTGGAGCGCAGCCTCCGGCAGTTCGGGTTCGTCCAACCAGTGGTGGCGCTACGGGCCGACCAGACCGTCATCGGAGGCCATCAGCGCCTGGTCGCGGCGCGCCGGCTCGGGCTCACGAGCGTCCCAGTCATCTGGCTCGACATCAGCGCCGAGCAGGCCCGGCTCCTTGGGCTGGCACTCAACAAGATCTCGGGCTCTTGGGACGACACCCTCCTGGCGCGACTGCTCAGCGAGCTGCAAGCTGTGCCCGACCTCGACCTGTCGCTCTCGGGCTTCGACGAGGACGAGGTCAAGGAGCTCCTGCGCTCGCTGGAAGTGCGAGAGAAGCGGGAGCGCCAGGAGGCATTCGACCTCGACGAGGCACTGGAGGAGGCGCGCCGGGCCCCACGCACGAAGCTCGGTGACCTCTGGGTGCTCGGCGACCATAGGCTCCTGTGCGGGGACGCGACGAACGCCGACAACGTTGTGCGGCTGCTCGACGGGGCGACACCGACGCTACTGGCGACCGATCCGCCCTACGGTGTCAGCCTCGATGGGTCATGGCGCGACGGCGTGTACAACGCCCTGGGTCCGGCGGAGCAAACGTACATGCGGATGGGATGGCCAAGCCGACGCCGGTGACGCGACACAGGCCAACGCTGGCGCCCACGGGCGCACCCGTGGCCATCGCCACACCACGATCAGCGGTGACACTCGGGTCGACTGGTCGGAGGCGTTCGCCCTCGTCCCCTCCCTCACGGTCGGCTACGTCTGGCATGCCGGGGTGCACGCCGGCATGGTGGCGCAGGGGTTGGAGCGCATCGGCTTCGAGATCGTCGCCCAAGTCATCTGGGACAAGGCGCTCTTCGCCATCGGACGCAGCTGGTACCACTGGTAGCCACGAGCCCTGCTGGGTGGTGCGGAAGACGCGGCGCGAAGGTCCCGTTCCGTGGGTCGCGGGACCAGGCCACGATCTGGCGGGTGCCCTCGCCCAAGATGATCATGGGCGGCTCCTCGGAGGGGAAGGAAGACCATCCAACGCAGAAGCCGCTCGTCCTCTTCGAGACGCCGATCCGCAACCACCTGAGAGCCGGGCGAAGGTGTCTACGACCCGTTCCTCGGGTCAGGCACATGCCTCATCGCAGCCGAGCGGCAGGGCGCCCGCTGCTATGCGATGGAGATCGACCCCCTGTACGTCGAGGTGGCCCTGCGGCGCTGGGAGCGGTTCAGCGGGCAGCAGGCAGTGCGGGTCGATGGGTGAGGTCGGGGTGTCGGTCGCGCGGTGGTCGCCACGAGCGCTAGCCGACCTTGAGGACAATCTCCTCGGCGCCGTCGACCTCGTCGTGTCCGAGCCGCACGTACGTGCCGAAGATGGCGCTCACGTCGTCGGCCAGAAGGTCGCGGTCGTCGATGCGCTGCGCGTCGTCGGCGACTCTTTCGAGCAGGGACTCGTAGTCGCCCGGCACGTTCATCACGACGATACGGACGCGCCGGCCCCGGGACCAGTCGAACACGCGCTCGTCCATGCCCTGAGCCTAGCGGTGCGCGGACGCACCGGCCAGTCCCAAACAGCCTGCGGTTACGCGCCCAGCGGCCACCTCCACCATCGCCAGATGGTGCCGCGCTGGGGACTACCAATGGCCACTTCGGCTACCAAAGGTAGCCGATGGTAGGCGCGGGCGTGCTCCTACCAGATGCCCGATGGAGGGCCGTGTCGGGCCGACCCCCTGCGCGAGCGAGCCCTATCTGCTTCTGGCACACCCCGGAGACGAGAGAGGAGCTGCCGAGGCCCGCCGCATGGGCGGGCTCCACCGGCGCAAGAAGCGCACCGTGGCCACGATCTACGGCTTCGGGGGCCTGCGCACCATCGAGGACAACCAGGCGCTCCTCGAGACGATCGCGGTGGAGACGCTGGCCCTGGAGAACTCCATCGCCCGCAATCGCGCGATCATGCCTTCGTAGCGACCGGGGCCAAGCTGTATGGAGCTGGGCGACCTCGGCGACCCGGGTGGCCGCCATCGAGGCGCGGCTGCACGGCCTCGCGCCAGGCCGAGGAGGACGTAGCGTTCCCCGCCGAGGAACTCGTATGACCCTCGCCCGCCGGGTTGCCGCCCTTGAGACCGCCCTCTCCGCCACGCGGGCTCGTCCTGCGCTGGCTGGACGAGGCACACGCCTACGGTGATCTCGAGCCTACGTGCGTTCGCTGCTCGAGGCGGACCCGCCCGAACCCCCGCTCGACCGGCTGTGCCGGGAGCCAAGCGGAGCGCCCGGGCGGGGCAGCGCGGCACACGGCCGGAGGTCGTGGACAAGGCCATCCGAGCCGGGCTTCGGGAGACGGTGTTCCGCTTCGAGCTGGTCATGCGCATCAACGTCACGGTGCACGAGCTGCTGCAGAAGGAGGCCCTAATCGACGCCGCCATCTCCGCACACATCGCCCTGCTGACGAGCGAAGGCCGGGAGGCACGCCGGCGCGACGCCACCTACCTGGAGAGCTTCGCGACCTTGCGCCACCTGCTCCTCTTCCGGGTCAACGAGCTGCGTGCGGCGCGGGAGGCCAGGGCATCGTCGAAGGGCGCTACCTCGATGGACACCCCGCACTCTTCCCCGACACCGTGACCGCGTGGTATGAGCAGGTCCGAAGCACCGAGATGCTGGCGGCCATGGCGTGCCGGCTGGCCGAGCTCGACGGGATGCCAGCGCCGGAGCCAGCCGATCCCGAGGCCGTCAGCGCCCGGACGACTGAGCTCGTGGCCGATCTCGTCGAGCCGGCCAAGTCGACGGCCCTCGAGAAGCTCGGGGAGGGCAAGCAGGCGCTGGGGATCGCAACTGACTGGCTGCGGCCGAAGCTGGTTGCCGTCGCAGCGGGTGCCGGCGTGGCCGAGTGACGTCGGTCGGTCATCACCGGGTCGCCGGGAAGCGCGTGACCGTGGTTCGCGTCGCAGCGGAATTGGCTCTGCCGGGC
The DNA here is from genome assembly GCA_963759135.1 of uncultured Chloroflexia bacterium. GTDB lineage: Bacteria > Chloroflexota > Limnocylindria > Limnocylindrales > CSP1-4 > JAJYNJ01. Next base: position 85,337 of record CAVWXU010000009.1, read on the forward strand.
GCCGGCGGCCTGCACCATTGCATCAACACCGGCCGCGCTCGACTGCACCAACCCGGAGGACGCGGCAGGACCTGCGCCGTCTGGCGACGGGCTCCACGACGACGCTCCCGTCCTACCGCGCCGGAGGAGTCGACGGCTCGGCCGCTTCGATGACGAGGGTGATCCGACGGGGCGCGGGCGCGTCGCCGAAGGCCGACTTGCGGACGTACACGTTGGTGACGGCGGCGTCCGGGTCAGGGCTGTCGAAGCGGTAGGTCCCTTTCGTCTCCTTGACCTGCTCGAGTGTCACCGTCAGGCGCTGCATCGCCAAGTCCTCCACCTCAATCGTCTGCGTCGCGCCACTCGCGGCCCTCGACCACCCCGTCGCGTGCGTCGCCCTCAGCGATGGCGACGAGGGTGTCGATGAACGCGTCAGGCGGCGGCGGCTCGCCGTGAAAGCCGTGCTGGGAGATCGCCCGTGCGGTGTATGGCCCCGGGGACCAGACGGTGCCAGCAGCGTTCCCGCTGTCGAGCACCCACAGCTGCCCGAGGCGTCCCTTGTTGGCATCCAGCGACCGGACGTGCCGAGCCAGCGCATCGAGGTGTTCGGCGCTCGACGTGTTGCGCGTGTCGTCCGGAGTACTGTTGAGCCAGCTGGCGCCGCCACTCCGCCTGATCGTCGATGTGGCGAGCGATGAGCTCGCGAGGCTCGACCATGGTGCAGCCCCCTGCCGTTGATCGAGCGATTGTCCATCACCGTGCGGAAACACGTCCGCGAGTTCGCGGGACTTGCGCTTCCTCGGCCAGCGCCCTGGATGGTGCCAGCCGATGTGGCCAGTGCCATCCCCGGCACCCTCACCTGGCGCGCGTCGCGGGTCCGCGCGGCCGTCGACACGCACACGACGCTCGCGCCGTCGTCGACGCGCTGTCAGCCTGGCATCAGCAAGTCTGGAGCCCCGGGACCCCTCCCCCGGTCAGACGCCGAGGGCGTGCTTGAGCAGGCCCGCATCGCGCGCTCCAAATCCCATCTGGACCCGGTCGCCGCTCATGCCTACGGGGACGGCGATCTGCAGATTGATGCCGGCCTCGACCAGTTTGCGTGTGACCTCGGCACCCGTCCCCGGCCGGTTCTCCAGGTCGACGACCACGAGCTCAATCGCCGTGGCGGTGTAGCCGGCGTCGGCGATGGCCGCCCGCAGTCCGGCCTCGTCATCGGAGCCGAGCGCGATGAGGCCCGTTGTCCCATCCGCCAGCCCATAGGCCGGCGCGACGTTCACATGGCGCTTGGCGGCGGCTTCCAAGAGTCGCGCGAGCACCCCGGGTCGATCCTCCGCCGTGATGAGATACGCATTCATCGGTGTCCCTCCTCGCAGCGATCGTGAGCGCGATCGTAGCCCGTGCCTGCACGCCCCACCAGCGCAAGCATCGTGCTCGCGGCTGCTGGGTCACTGCGAGGGGCTCCCACGTTATCGCGAGACCTGGGGCCCACGCGGTTCCGGCGCCGGCGAGCACGCCGCGATGTCGCTACCCCGCATGCGGCACGGCCCCGTGGCCCTTGACCGACCTGCCCCGCAGGGGTATCAACCACCGTGGGCGGGGCGGACTCTCCCGATTGGAGCTCTGATCGCCTCGGGCGTCGAGCCCCCCGCCCACTTCGCCTGACACCGGCCGTCGCCGCAGGCCCGCTCGTCGCGGCGAGCCCGGAAGCCTGGCTGCTCAGTCCTCGGCTGAACCTGATCCAGCCCTCGCGCATCGCGTACACCACGGCCTGCGTGCGATCGTTGACGGCGAGCTTGCGCAGGACCGAGCTCATGTGGTTCTTGACGGTCTGCTCGCTCAAGGAGAGCGCGAAGGCCACCTCCTTGTTGGACGCACCCTGCGCGATGTGGTCGAGGATCTCCGCCTCGCGGGAGGAAAGCGGAGCGAAGATCGGGGCGGCCGCCGGACCCTGGATGACCAACTCGCGGAACTCCCTTAGGACGCGCGACGCGACGGGCGGGCGGGAGAAGACCTGCTCGTTGATGGGGTATTCGCCGTGCGCGACCCGGCGGATCATGGGCACCAGGTCGTCCGGGTCGACGTCCTTCCCGATGAACGCGGCGGCGCCTGCTTTGAGGGCGTCGAAGAGCGCGTTCTCGTCCTCTTCCACGGCGAGAGCGATGATCGCCGCCGCGGGTACGTCGTGCTTGATCCGTCGCATGGTCTCGATCCCACCCAGGGGCGGCAGCGCGAGGTCGATCAGGATCATGTCCGGTGCGGTCTCGCACGCCTTCTCCACGGCGTAGTGGGAGTCCGCGGCCTCACCGGCCACCTCGAAGTCCGGCTCGCGGTCAAGGATGCTCGAGATGCCGAGACGAACGAGGCCCTGCTGGTGGGCGATGAGGATCGTGGTCTGCGCGCGGCCTGCCGCGCGCCGGTCCGGGAGGTGCCCTCGGCGATCGTGCAGCGGTTCGGCCGGGAGAGTGGCCGCCATGCCACGATCCTTCCTGGGCGTGCGCGCCCGGTAGGGGACGGGCGGGGCTCGCCAGTGGCTCGACGCGGCTCAGGCGACCGGTATGCGGGCCGCGTGTCGTGGCCTCCCGTCAGGGAGCCACCTGTATGCGCCCCCGCAGTCCCGTGCGTCAAGGGGTGACCCCAGACACCATGA
>CAVWXU010000010.1:0-239764 GCA_963759135.1 uncultured Chloroflexia bacterium
CCTGTAGCCGAATTCTCCCGCACGAAGGGCCCGGTTCGTGCCACCAAAGGTGTCACGGGCTGGGGCTGAGGATGGCGGCATGGGCGCCGTCATCGACCTGACTGACCAGGAGTGGGACCAGGTTGCTGACCTGTTCGACCCGCCTGGGCGACGGGGTGCGCCCGAAGTCTATCCCCGCCGGCTGATGGTCGAGGCGATGCTGTCGATGGCCCGCACCGGGATCGAGTGGCGCTATCTGCCGGCCCGCTTCCTGCCCGGACGGCGGTCTGGAGCCAGTGGCGGCGCTGGCGGGCGAACACGGTCTGGGAGAAGGCGACGGGCCGACTCGCCCGGACCATCCGGATGGACGAGGATCGCCACCCTGAGCCCTCGATGCTGATGGTCGACGCCCAGACCGCCAAGGGCGGCCGGGCCGGTCCGACGTTCCACGACGCCGGCGGACGGGGCGGACGGACGTTCGGCTCGAAGCGCACGATCCTCGTCGACATCCTGGGCCTGCCGTTCGCCTGCCGGGTCGATCCCGCCCGGCCGCACGACGTGGCCTCCGCCCGCCTGCTCCTCACCGACGAGCTGCCGGCCCTCCCGCGCCTCCGGGCGGTCGTCGCCGACCGCGCCTACCGCGGTCTCGGCCGACTCGCCGCGAAGCGCGGTCTCGCGCTCGACATCAAGGCGCCACCGAAGGGTCTGAGCCGCTTCGTGCCGATCCGTCCCCTCTACAAGGTCGAGCACGCCTTCGCCCAGTTGGGACGCTGGCGGCGGCTATCGCGCTGCTACAAGCAGACCGAGGCGTCGGCCCAGGCCTGGCTCGGGGTGGCCGCCCTGGGCTACCTCTTCGCGCGGATGCGGGTCGAGCCCGCCGAGCCCTCCTCCCGTTCGGCCCACGGATCCGGCGGATCGATCCCGCCAGCCATGCTCGCCGGGCAGACGTCCGCTCCGCAGCCCACGCTCCGGCGTGTACCCATGCCGGCGGGCGGAACGACGCCGCACCGATCAGCCAGGGACACGCCGACCACGGACCTGGCTGCGGCGGAAGAATTCGGCTACAGGCCCTGAGGCTGGTGGACGTGGCGCGCGCGGCCGGGAGAACGGTGGCCGTGACCGGCGACGGCGTCAACGACTCCCCGGCGCTCCAGCACGCCGATGTCGCCGTGGCCATGGGCAGCGGCTCCGCCGTCGCCCGCGAGGCGTCCGACCTGATCCTCGGGGACGACTCCTTCGCCACGCTGTTGTACGGGCTCCGCGAGGGCCGGCGCATCGTCGCCAACGTCCAGAAGGGACTCGTGTTCCTGGTTTCGACCCACGTGGCGATGCTCGGCTTCATCCTGATCGCGACCCTCGCCGGCTACTCGCAGCCGCTGCTGCCGATCCAGATCCTCTGGCTCGAGGTCTTCATCGACATGCTTACGGTGATGTCGTTCGAGATCGAGCGGGAAGAGCCCGACGCGATGCGCGTCCCGCCGCGGCCCCGGACACTGCCGCTGCTCGACGACCGGCTCCTGGCGCGGATCGCGCTCGCCGGCGGGTTCAGTGCCGTCGCGGCGCTGGCGACGATGGAGTGGCACCCCGGAGGGTTCGAGCACGCTCGCTGGCTCGCGTACACCGCGCTGGTGGCGGGACAGGCCGTCCGGGCCAACGCCAACCGGAGCCTGCGCCACCCGGTCCTCGGCCTGCGGCCCAACCCGCTGCTGCTCGTCGGCGGGGTCGCGACCGTGGTCGTCCAGGCGCTGATCCCGTACGTATCGCCGGTCGCCGGCGCCTTCCACGCCACTCCGCTCGACCTCGCGGACTGGTCGCTCGTCGCCGCCGTCGCACTGTTCCCGGCGCTCGTCGCGGAAACGGTGCGCGGCGTGCTCCACCGGCGCTGGGTGGCCTGAGCCCTCAGCCGCCGGCGGCTTCCCGCGGGCCGGCAGACTGGGGGGGCCGGTAGCCGTGTGCCTCGGCAGCGGCCAGGGCGGCTCCCACGATGCCGGCCGAGTTGAGCAGCCGGGCGACCTCGAGCGGTCCACGCGGCGTCAGGTACGACAGGTACCGCGCCGTCTCCTTGCTCACGCCGCCGCCAAGGATCATCAGGTCCGGCGAGAAGTAGCGGTACACGCCGTCCAGGTATGCGTCGAATTCCTTCGCCCAGGCCTTCCAGCCCAGCTTCCGGCGTTCGCGGGCGGCGCCGCTCACCAGGGTCTCCGCGTCGTGCCGGTGGAACTCCAGGTGCCCCAGCTCGGTGTTCGGAACGAGACAGCCGTCGACGAAGAGCGCGCTCCCGATGCCCGTCCCGATGGTCAGCATCAGCACCACACCGTGGTAGCCGACGCCTGCGCCGTACCGCATCTCCGCCAGCCCGGCGGCATCCGCGTCGTTGATGATGAGCACCGGCCGAGACAGCTCGCGCTCCAGGACGTCCTCGGCGCGCGTGTCGAGCCACGCGTGGTCGATGTTGGCGGCGGTCTTGAGCCAGCCGTCCTTCACCACGCCGGGCAGCCCGGCGCCGGCCCGCAACCCGCTCGTGTCCTGTCCGGCCGCCTCGATCTTCCCGATGATGCGGCCGATGACCTCGGCGACCGCGACGGGCGTGGACGGCGACGGCGTCTTCTCGCGGATGCGGGCCGAGACGAGCGAGCCGGTGGCAAGGTCGACCACGGCGGCCTTGACGCCGGTCCCCCCGACGTCGACCCCGACCCCGAGAGGGCCGTCGTGGGCCGGGCCGCCCGTTCCGGCAGGCTGCCCCTCGCCGGGCCGGGCCGCATCGAACGCGCCCACGCCGGCATCGAACGCGCCCGCGCCCGACTGTACCGTCTCGTCCATCGTGCGCTCCTCGGGTCGTACGTCGCCGTTTCGTTCTCGTGCAGTCTAGCGGGCGCGGCGGCGGGAAGGGGCACGAGTGTCGGGGACGAGGCGGGAAGGGCACGAGGACCACACGCGGTAGTGGTTGCGTGTGCAACTACCTGTGGCGGGCGGTATGATGTCGGCCAGTCCTCGCACGCAGGGGAGCAGCAGGTGGATGGCGGTCGGCCCGGAACCCCGCTCGGTCGCGATGATCGCGCCTCGAGCACGCAGGACGGCGACGCGCGGACGGGTGACGCGGCTGCGCTATCGGGCCCCAGTGCGACGCGCGACCACCTCGTGGACCTGATCCGCGCGCACCTGTCGGACGGCGAGTTCCGCGCGTGGCGCACGTACCTGCAGTCGCATGCCCTGCTGCTGCGTCGGCTCGAAGCGGACCTGGTCGGCGAGACGGGCATGTCGCTGGCGCACTACGACGTGCTGGTGCAGCTCGCCCTCGCAGACGGCCGGCGGCTGCGCATGCACGAACTGGCGGCGCGCGTGCTGCTGAGCCGCAGCGGCATCACCCGGGTCGTGGACCGCCTCGAGGCGGATGGGCTGGTCGAGCGCAGGGTGTGTCAGTCCGACGCTCGCGGTTCGTTCGCGGTGTTGTCGGAAGCCGGCCTGACACAACTGCACAGGGCCACGCCGGTGCACTTCGCGGGCGTCCGCCGGCACTTCGTCGAGCCTCTCGGAGCGACCGAGCTCGAGGCGCTCGCGGATCTGCTCGAGCGCCTGGTGGCCGCACAGGGATCATCGGTGCCCGACGCCAGTCGCCGCCCCGTGCGACCCAGGCCAAACCCCGTCGCCGCGGGCTGATCGACGTCGCCACCCGCGGATCCGCGTCGGGCCGGGTGGCAGATCCGCGTCGCCCCGGGCGGATCCGCGTAGAGCCCACCGGCGGCATCAACCACGCGCCGGCTCTACCATTCCGCCGACATGTTCGACGCCTATGGCGACTTCAAGCGCCAGCTCCCCGACAGCGATCCCCAGGAAACGCTCGACTGGATCGACGCGCTCGATTCGGTCGCCCGGACGTCGGGCGCCGACCGCGCACAGTTCATCCTGTATCGCCTCCTGAAGCGTGCACGGCAGCTGGACATCGGGCTGCCCCCGCTCACCCAGACCCGCTACATCAACACCATCTCCCCGGAGCAGGAGCCGCCGTTCCCGGGCGACGAGAGGATGGAGCACCGCATCCGGCGCATGGTGCGGTGGAACGCCGTCGCGATGGTCCTCCGCGCGAACAACCGTACCGCCGGCATCGGCGGACACCTGGCCACCTACGCGTCCGCCGCGACCCTGTACGAAGTGGGCTTCAACCACTTCTTCCGCGGCAAGGATGCCGCGGGCATGGGCGACCAGGTCTTCGTGCAGGGGCATGCGGCGCCGGGCATCTACGCCAGGGCGTTCCTCGAGGGGCGCCTGTCCGCCGAGCAACTCGACCACTTCCGGCGCGAAGTGGTGCCGGGCCAGGGCCTCAGCTCATACCCGCACCCGCGACTGATGCCCGACTTCTGGGAGTTCCCGACCGTCTCGATGGGCCTTGGCCCGCTGGCCGCGGTGTACCAGGCGCGCTTCAACCGCTACCTGCACGCTCGCGGCATCAAGGACACCACCCCGAACCACGTGTGGGCGTTCCTCGGCGACGGCGAGATGGACGAGCCCGAGGCGATCACGGCACTTGGCCTGGCCGGCCGCGACGGGCTCGACAACCTGACGTTCGTCGTGAACTGCAACCTGCAGCGACTCGACGGTCCGGTGCGCGGGAACGGCAAGATCATCCAGGAGCTGGAGGGCCTCTTCCGAGGCGCCGGCTGGAACGTGATCAAGGTCATCTGGGGCCGCGAGTGGGACGAACTGCTGGCGCGCGACGTGGACGGCGTCCTGGTGCATCGCATGAACGAGACGCTGGACGGCGAGTTCCAGAAGTACTCCGTGGAATCCGGCGCGTACATTCGCGAGCACTTCTTCGGCGGTGACCCGCGCCTGCAGGCGCTGGTCGCCGACCTGTCCGACGACGATCTGCAGCACCTGCGGCGTGGCGGGCACGACTATCGCAAGATGTACTCGGCGTATGCCGCGGCACTCGCGCACCACGACGCTCCCACCGTGATCCTCGCCAAGACGGTGAAGGGCTGGACCCTGGGTCCCGGCGTGGAGGCGCGGAACATCACGCACCAGGCCAAGAAGCTGTCGGAGGCCGAGCTGCGGATCTTCCGCGACCGCCTCGAGTTGCCGATCCCGGACGACAGGCTCGGCGAGGCGCCGTACTACCACCCGGGTCCGGACGCCCCCGAGATCCGGTACCTTGTCGACCGGCGGCGCGCGCTCGGCGGTCCGCTCCCTCGACGCGTCGTCGCTCCGAGGCCGCTGGACGCGCCCGGCGATGCCGCGTTCGCGGAGTTCCGCACCGGTTCCGGGGGACAGGCCGTCTCGACCACGATGGCCTTCGCCAAGCTGCTGCGCAACCTGATCCGCGACCGGTCCGTCGGCTCGCGTGTCGTGCCCATCGTCCCCGACGAGGCGCGCACGTTCGGCATGGACCCGCTGTTCAAGGAGGTCGGCATCTACGCCGCGCACGGCCAGCGCTACGAGCCCGTCGACTCGAACCTGGTGCTGTCGTATCGCGAGGCGACCGACGGGCAGGTGCTCGAGGAGGGGATCACGGAAGCGGGCTCGACGGCGTCGCTCCAGGCCGCCGCGACGAGCTACGCCACGCACGGCGAACCGATGCTCCCCTTCTACATCTTCTACTCGATGTTCGGATTCCAGCGAACCGGCGACCAGTTCTGGGCGCTGGGCGATGTTCGCGGCCGCGGCTTCCTGATGGGCGCGACGGCGGGGCGGACCACGCTCCACGGCGAGGGGCTCCAGCACGACGACGGCCACAGTCTCCTGCTCGCTTCCGCGTATCCCGCCGTCCGGGCGTACGACCCCGCGTTCGCGTACGAGACGGCGGAGATCGTCCGCGACGGCATCGACCGCATGCTGGGTGGCGAGGACGTCTCCTACTACATCGCGCTGTACAACGAGAACTACGTGATGCCGGCGATGCCCGATGGGGTCGCAGAGGGGATCGTGCGAGGGCTGTATCGCTTCCGGGCGGCCCCCGCGGCGAACCTCGCCCCGCGTGCCACCGCGACGTTGCTCGGCAGCGGCGCCATCATGCAGCAGGTGCTGCGGGGGCAGGAGTTGCTCGCCGAGCGGTACGGGGTGGCCGCGGACGTGTGGAGCGCTCCCTCCTACCAGCAGCTCCGTGCCGACGCGCTCGCGGTCGAGCGCTGGAACCGGCTCCACCCGGACGAACCCCGGCGGGTGCCGTACGTCACCTCGGCTCTCTCCCAGGCGGGGGCGACGGGGCCGATCGTGGCGGCTTCGGACTCACTTGCCGCGGTTCCGGACCAGGTCGCTCGCTGGATCCCGGGCAGATGGGTCTCGCTGGGCACGGACGGGTTCGGGCGCAGCGACACCCGGGAGGCGCTTCGGCGCTTCTTCGAGATCGACTCCGAGCACATCGTGATCGCCACGCTCGCTGCGCTCGCCGAGAGCGAGCGGATCGACCGCGCGGAAGTCGTCGCCGCGATGTCGGAGCTGGGCGTCGACCCTGAGAGCCCGTTCTCGCTGACCGCGTGACCGCCGGGGCGGTCAGAGGCCGTCGGCGACGGCACGGCGTCAATCGGGCTGCACAGGCGGTGAGTCGGCGCCCTGCGGCCCGGTGTCGATGGCAGCCGCAACCCGCGAGAGGAACCATCGCGCCGTGCCGCGGGCCGCGATGTTGAGCAGGGCGCGGTCCAGGATCACGCCCAGCTCGCCACCCGGTGGCGCGTAGTACCCGTCGAGCGCGAGCTCGGTATGGGACACCAGCAGCGTGCCGACGAAGACCGGGAAGACCGGCGCGAGGTTCGCCGATCGCCAGGTCACTTCGAGGGCGAATCCGTTCGGCGCCTCCCGCGGCCGCCCGAGCTCCACGACGGCGGCCTTTCGCAGCACCATGTGCCGCGCCTGCTCGCGCATCGGGAGTGCCAGGTCGCTCTCGAAGCGCCGCATCGGGGAGTCCGCGGGGCCGTCGAGCGGGTTGCCAAGCCACTCGGCGGCGCCTTCCTCCAGCCGCTGCCGGGCCGTGGCAAGGTCACCACCCCACGGCTGGGCCAGCCGCAGGTGGACAGGGTGCTCGCCGGATGGGTAGGTTGGAAGACCTGAGGACATGGGGATGGTTCTGCCGTGCGGGCCGTTCGCGGCCATTGTCGCGACCGCGCCGCGCGCGCCAACCTGCCGAATGGCCTGCTGGCCGCCGTCCCACGCGCGGAGACCGCCACCCGGCCGGGTAGGCCCCTCCGGTCAGCGTCGGGTAGGTGTCTCTCGCCCGTCGGCGACGCGGCCCTGCCCCGCCGACGAGTTCCGCCAGCCCCCACAGATCCCGCCACTCGTGGTCAGGTCGCTCCGGACCAGGCGCAGCCTCGAGGTGCCGGTTCACCCACGCGGTGCGCATCCCCAGTCTCCGCGCCGGTCCGATGTCGTAGCGGAATCCGAACGCGACGTGCAGCACCCGCTCCGGGGGCTGACCGATCCGCTCGAGTGCCTGCCGGAACACCGCCTCGGCCGGCTTGTACGCCCGACAGTCCTCCGCCGTCAGGATGTCGTCGAACGGCACGTCGAGATGCCGCAGGGTGTGCTCGATGATGTCGCGATCGGTGTTCGAGACGATCATCAGCCGCAGGCCCAGCCGGCGGCACTGCAGCAGCGCCGGCCGGGTATCGGGGAACGGCTGCCACGACCGCATCGACCGCACGAGCGCCTCACCGTCCGCGGGATCCCATGGGTACCCGCGCTCCGCCTCGTACTGTCGCAGGCTCTCGCGGAGGATGTCTCGATACGGCCGATACTCGCCTTGCAGGAGGCCGAACTGGATCGCCTCCCACCGATCGCGGAGCTCCTGCCCGGGCCGCAGGACCGGGTCTCCCCGGCGCAGCGCAAGGTCGTACAGAAACGCCCCGGCCCCGCCCTCCCAGTCGACCAGGGTGCCGTAGCAGTCGAACGTCGCCATCGCCGGCATGTCGCTGCGCATCGCCCCTCCTGTCGGCCCCCAGTGCGTCCTCAGCTACACGCGGCCCCGGGGAACCGTGTGCCAGTACGTCTTGTTGAACGCGATCTTGCCGAGGTGCCAGACGCGATTCGGCTTCGGCGGGTGGGGCGGGTGGTTGTAGTCGAACTGGAGCAGCGTGGCCTTGCCGCCACCGATCTCGAAGAAGCACATGACCTTGCCGGTGTAGTGCCCCGCCTTCGCCTCGGGCTCGACGCCCCGGACCTGGGCCGCGATCCGCTCGGCCACCACGGGCGCCTCGAAGTGGGCCGTGGAGCCCGCCTTGGAGAGCGGCAGGTCGGTCGCGTCGCCCAGGGCGTACATGTGCGGCCGCCGCGGAGACTGCGTTCCGTCGGGCGCATCCGGTGCCGTCTTCACCTGCAGCGTCTCGCGGTCGGTCGGGAGCCAGCCCGACCCGGTCGCCAGCCCGCTGTCGATCAGCACCTGCGCGCCCTTGTGAGGCGGCACCAGGATCAGCAGGTCGTACGGCAGCTCCTCGCCTTCGAGGCTCCGGACGACCTTCCTCTCCGGGTCGATCTCTTCGACGTTGAAGAACGTGTGGACCTCGATCCCCTTCTCCTGGAACACCGGCGTGGCCATCTCGCTCACGCTCTCGATGGTGAACGCGCGGCCGATCGGCGAGCAGAAGTGCATGTCGGTCCTGTCGCGCAGGTGGCGCGCACGCAGCTCCGAGTCGATGAGGAAGGCCACCTCGAGTGGTGCCGGCGGGCACTTGTACGGCATGCCGGCAATCCCGATGACGAGCCGGCCACCGGTGAACGCGTCGAGCGCACGGCGCAGCCGGCGCGCGGCCTCGGGCGTGTAGAAGTGGTGCGCCTCCTCGGCGAAGTGCGGGATGGTCTCGGGGGTGATCCGGGACCCCGCCGCGATCACGACGTAGTCGTAGATGAGGCGCGTTCCGTCGGCGAGTTCCACGGCGTGGGCGGAGTCGTCGATCCTGACGATCTCGCCAACGACCAGCTCGACGCGACGGTCCAGGAGCCCGCGCTCGGCGCGGCGCAGGCCCTGCTCACGTTCACCGCCCATGGCGATGTACATGAAGCCGGGCTGGTACACGTGCTCCCCGGTGGCGTCGACGACCGTGACGACGACGTCTCCACGGTCGATCCGGGTGCGGAGCTTCCGCGCCAGCAGGTTCGCGGTCAGCGTCCCGCCGACGCCGCCGCCCAGGATGAGGATGCGCTGCACTCGGCCCCCCTGCGGCATTCGATCCCGTCCGGCTAGCGGAGCTTCTCGACGACGATCTCGTCGTACCCGACTCTCTCGAAGACGCCCACCAGCCGGTGCCCGGCCTTCTCAACCCAGCGCGGGATGTCCGTCTTCGACCCGCTGTCGGCCGACCAGACGGCGATGACGTCCCCGACCTGGCCCTCCCGGATGGCCCGGATGAGCTCCATCAGTGGCCCGGGGCAGAAGCTTCCCCTGGCGTCGATCGTCCGCGACACGGTGGTTGTTTCGGTCATGGGAATCGCCTCTTCTCTGATTGATGTCGTTGCCGTACGGCCGGAGAGGCCCGGTCTCAGCCGCTGCCGGGGAGACCCTGCCCCGAGCCTCTAGATGAACAGCGGCGACCAGCCCTCGGACATGAGGCCGATCACCGTGGCCGCGCCGACCGGCTCCCCCATGCCTTCGATCAGGTCGTCGTGGGTGAGCCCGTACATGTCCATGGTCATCTGGCAGGGGATGAACTCGACGCCCATCGACTGGGCGATTTCCAGGAGCTCCTTGGGGCTCGCGTTCTTCTGCTGCTTCGCAAGCTGGCCCATCATCCAGGGCCCCATGCCCATGAAGTTCATCTTGGAGAGCTTGCGATGGCTGATTCCCGGGCGCTGCATGAAGGACATCATCTTCTGCATCCAGTTCTTGCCGGTGATCCGCCGGGAGTCCTTCACGAAGGCAAGCAGGCCCCAGAAGGTCACGAAGACCTTGCACTGGACGCCCATCGCCCCGGCAGTCGAGGCGAGCAGCATCGTGGCCCAGACCTTCTCGAGCTCACCGCTGTAATCGATGAGCAGGATGTCGTGGTGCTGGACCGCTCCGTCGTCGGTCGGTGCCGCCTGCGGGATCGGGACCGGAGCGGCGACCGGGGCATCGAGGGTGAGCGTCATGGCGCGGCTCCTACTTGTGCTGGAGGACGAAGCGGTAGACGCCGCCCTCGGCGCCCGCCTCGACGAGCGGGTTCCCGGTGCTCTTGGCCCAGGCCTCGAAGTCCTTGACGGATCCGGGGTCGGTGGCGAGGACCTCGAGGAGCTGCCCGCTGGTCAGCGCCTTCATGGCCTGGGCCGTCTTGACGATCGGCATGGGGCATGAGAGTCCCTTGGCGTCGACGCGCTGGGCAATCTCGAGTGTCGTCATGGTCCCTTCCTTTCACGGGTTGGGCGAGCGGTCGCCGCCGGTTCGCCCGGTGCTCGGGCGACGATATCTCGCCGTGCGATGCCTGGGGCTCAAATGAAGATGATCGGACTATCGCCCGCGTTCAGGTAGAACGCGGTCACACCCTCGGCGCCGTCGACGAGCGGGTCGAGGTCGGACGGTTCGATGTGCAGGATGTCCATCGACAGCGAGCACGCCTGGATGTCGACGCCGCCAAGGTCCTTGGCCTGGCGCAGGGTGTCCGCCCAGCTCGCCTGGCCGGCCTTCGCCGCGGCCGCGACTGCGGCCGCGCCGGCCGGTCCCGCCTCCGGGGACAGCCCGTGGTCCAGGCCGATCCGGTCGGCCCGGAACGCGTCGAGCGCCCAGTACTGCAGGAAGATGTGGACGGTCTTCCCGAGCGCGGCGGCCCCGGCGGTCATGACCGCGGCCGCCTGCAGCCTGTCGTCGGTCCCGGAGAAGAGGACCAGGGAGATCGAATCGTCCATTCGGTGTGACCTCAGACTGGGACCGGGTCGTCCAGGCGGTCGGCGGCTCGCGTCGACAGGGCGCCGAGCCGCGCGAGCCGGCGCATCAGGACGCGCTGCATGATCCGGCAGGCATCGGCCACTTCGGGGTCGACCAGGTGGTACTGCACCTCGCGGCCGTTCCGCACCGCCTCGACGAGGCCGGTCCCGCGCAGGACCGCCAGGTGCTGGGAAACGTTGGGCTGGCTCATGCCGACGTCCTCCGCCAGCCGCCGGACCTCGCACGGGCCGTCGTGCGCAAGGCGTTCGACGATTTCGAGCCGCCGCGGGTTGGCCAGCGTCCTGAGGATCTCGGCCTGCAGCGTGAAGATCTCGTCCATCGCGCTGAGTATCGAGATATGCGCACATGCGCACTAGACCGCACGGGCATATTCGCAGGAGCCGCGCGGCCCGGATGCCCGGGCCGTTTGGCACAGCGCCGGACGCCAGACGCCGGACGCCGAGGCCGACCGGTCAGCGGCCTGTGCACAGCCCCGCGGAGCCGCCGCCGACCGGCAGGGTGCGGTGGGTCCCGCGCCAGGGGACCGTTCGGCCCTTGCGGCACGGGTCACCCCGACCAACGCTGCGGGCGTCAGTACCGCGATGGAGGCGTGCTTCATGACGCTCTCGTTGCCCGCGCCGTCGCGCAGCGGGCTCGCCTTCGGCCCCGTCCGGTGGTCGCCGCTGGCAATCGCCACGGACCGCTGCAAGGGCTGCGAGCTGTGCGTGACGGCATGTCCCAAGGCCTGTCTCGCGCTGGATCAGGGCGCGGTCAACAGGCTCGGATATCACCCGGTGCAGCTGACGGACCCGGCAGCCTGCACCAGCTGCGCGTTCTGTGCACGCGTCTGCCCTGACGCGGTCTTCACCGTCTACGCGGCGCCGAAGGAGGCCGCACGATGACTGCCGTCCCGACCGCAGTTGCCACACCCGCCCCAGGGGACGCCCCCGCCTTCTCGTTAGCAGGGACGCCCGAGTCCCCTCGGCGCGTCCTCATGAAGGGCAACGAGGCGATCGCCGAAGCGGCGATCCAGGCAGGATGCGACGCCTACTTCGGATACCCGATCACCCCCCAGGCAGAGCTCCTCGAGTGGATGGCCCGTCGTATGCCCGAAGTGGGCCGCGTGTTCATCCAGGCGGAAAGCGAGCTCGGGGCGATCAACATGGCCCTGGGCGCGGCCGCGGCCGGCGCGCGGGTCCTCGTCTCGTCCTCGAGCCCGGGGATCAGCCTGATGGCCGAGGCGATGAGCTACATGGCCGGCTCCGAGGTGCCCATGGTGCTCATCAACGTCATGCGCGGCGGACCGGGCCTGGGCAGCATCCAGCCGTCCCAGAGCGACTACTTCCAGGCAACCAAGGGCCACGGCCACGGCGACTATCGCGTGCCTGTTCTCGCGCCCGCGTCCATCGGCGAGGCAATGGAGCTCGTCGCCACGGCGTTCGAGCTGGCCGAGCGGTACCGGACGCCCGCCATGCTCCTGGCCGACGGCATCCTCGGACAGGCCATGGAGCCGGTGGAGCTGCGGTTCCGGACGCCGGAACGGCTCGACACGCCGTGGGCGCTGACGGGCGCGGACGGTCGCAGTCCACGCGTCATCCGGTCGCTGAACCTGGAGCCGGAGGCGCTCGAGGAGCACAACCTTCACCTCCAGGAGAAGTACCACGCCATCGCCGAGCGCGAGGTGCGATGGGACGGCGAGCGGCTCGAGGATGCCGACCTGGTGATCGTGGCATACGGGACGGCCGCGCGGGTTGCCCGCACGGCGATCACGCGGGCGCGCGCGACGGGCCTCCGCGCCGGCCTGTTCCGCCCGATTACCCTCTGGCCCTTCCCGGCGGACGAGCTGGCCTCGCTGGCCGAGCGCGTGCGCGGGATGCTCGTGGTCGAGCTGTCTGCCGGGCAGATGGTGGAGGACGTCCGGCTCGCCGTCGAGGGTCGCGTCCCGGTCGCGTTCGACGGCCGGATGGGCGGTATGGTCCCATCGCCAGACGAGGTCCTGGAGGCGCTCCGCGAGCTCGATGCCAGCGGAGTGTCGGCACGCCGGTCGAGGCGCGCGAGACGCCGCCAGCCCGGCCCTGTGTCGGGCGTGGAGCACCTGCACGAGCGGCAGCCGCTGCCGGAAGCCGAGCCCGGCCACGAGGCGCTGAGCATCTTCGGTGACGACGCCTGGATGCCGCTCTGGTACACCGTGCCGGTCCCGTCACGCAGCGGCCACGACGGGCCGGGGCGCGGCAAGCGTGGCCCGGCGGGCAACTCGGGAGGCAAGCGATGACCGCGATCGCGCCCGCCGCACCGCGGGTCGTCTACAGCAGGCCGGCGCTGTTGACGGACGTCTCGACTCGCTACTGCCCAGGCTGCGGCCACGGGATCGTCCACCGGCTCCTGGCAGAGGTCCTCGGGGATTTGGGCCTGGGGCCGCGCACGATCGCGGTTGCGCCGGTGGGGTGCTCCGTGTTCGCGTACGAGTACCTTGGGCTCGACTGGTGCGAGGCTCCGCATGGCCGCGCCCCGGCGGTTGCCACCGGGATCCGCCGCGTCAGGCCGGACGCGTTTGTCCTGACCTACCAGGGTGACGGCGACCTGGCCGCGATCGGAACCGGCGAGATCGTGCACACAGCGGCGCGCGGCGAGCTCATCACCGCGATCTTCGTCAACAACGGCATCTACGGGATGACCGGGGGGCAGATGGCCCCGACGACGCTGCTGGGACAGCGGACGACGTCCTCACCCACCGGCCGCGACGCCCGCGAGGCGGGCTATCCGGTGCCGATGACGGAAATGCTGGCCGTGCTCCCCGGGGTTGCCTTCGCGGGGCGCGGATCCATCGCGGATCCGTCGTCGATCGGCCGCACGAAGTCGATGATCCGGAAGGCGTGCGAGGCGCAGCTGCACGGGGACGGCTTCGCCATCGTGGAAGTCCTGTCGAACTGCCCGGTCGGGTGGGGGATGACCGCGACCGAGTCGATCCAGCACCTCAAGGACGTCGTGGTCAAGACCTACCCTCTCGGGGTCCTCGTGGACCGCACGGGGCGCGGCCGGCCAAACGCCGCGGGCGAGTCCCCGGGCGCACGCGAGGCACGCGCCGAGGGCGGCCCCGCGCAGGCCGTCGCGAAGGAGGGCTGAGCCGTGGAGCGCTCGATCATCTTCGCCGGCTTCGGCGGACAGGGGATCCTCTTTGCGGGGCACGTGCTGGCGCAGGCCGCCATGGGCGAGGGTGCCGAGGTCATCTGGATCCCCTCCTACGGTCCGGAGATGCGCGGCGGCACTGCCTCGTGCACGGTCATCGTGGGTGACGAGGTCATCGGCTCCCCGGTCGTGGATCACCCCGACTGCGCCGTGGTGTTCAACCCTCCGTCCCTCGCGAAGTTCGGCCCGATCGTGGCGCCCGGAGGCGTCCTGGTCGTGAACGACTCGCTGGTCGAGGCGGTCTCGGGGCGAGACGACGTGGACGAGGTTCGCGTCCGATGCACGTCTCTCGCACGCGAGGCGGGCGACGACCGGCTCATCAACGTGGTGGCCCTGGGTGCGCTGGTCGCGCGGACGGCCATCGTCCGCCCGGAGAGCGTGCGCCAGGCGCTGCGCGAGATCGTCGGCAAGAAGCGCCCGGAGGCGCTCGACGTCGACCTTCGGGCGTTCGACCTCGGTCTGCAGGCCGCCGCACGGGAGTCTGTCGCGGCGACGTAGGGGATCGCGGCGATCTCCGGGCGGCGAGCCCCGCCGGGCGCTCGCTCCATCGGCTGTCGGCTTCAGTCCTCCGTCCACCCACGGCCGTCGGCGACGGCCGGTGCGGTGTCCGGACGCTCAGGGGTCGTTCGCCCCCGCCAGCTGATGGACCACGTCCGTCGTCGAGAAGATCCCGACGGGGCGTCGGCCGTCCTCGTCCACGACGACGAGGCGGTGCACCCGGTTGAGCTCCATGAGCCCGATCGCCTCCCGAGCCGGGGTATCGGCGCGGCAGGTGAGCGCGGGGGCCGTCATGAGATGGCGCACCCTGCAGCACGGACCACCTTGCCCAGAGATCGTCGGTGGCCCGCGCGCGCACGAGGTCGGTCTGGCTGAGCACGCCGACCAGCACGCCCGCCTCGTCGACGACGGGCAGGCCGTGAATGCGGTGTTCGTCGAGCAGCCGCGCCGCATCGGGGAGCCCGGCAGTCGCGGAAACCACGATCGGCTGGGCGTGCATCAGTTCGCCGACCGTCACGGACGCCAGATCGGCCATCGTCACGCCTCCGGGGACGCCGGTCCGGGACGCAGCGACGCGTCGACACGCATGCCGCCAGTGTCGGTGCGCAGGCGTGCACCCGTGATGGGCCGCTCGGCCCTCTGTCGAGGTACGACGGTCTCGTCGCGCGGAGGCGACGGATTGGGAAGCCGCAGTCAGTGCGTCAGTGGGCGACCGGCTGGACGCGGCGCGTCAGTGCGCGACCGGCTGGACGCGGCGCTGGTAGCCGCAGATGCGGCAGCGGGCGATACCCGCCGTGGGATCGACGTCGAGGCGGGTCGCGCACCCGTTGGTGCCACAGAAGAGGCGGCGGTCGAAACCCTGCAGCGAGCGACGCCGGAGACGGCGTCGTGCATCGGCCTGGTGATAGCTGGTGGTCGTGTTCATCGTGTTTCCCTTGCGCCACCAGCGGGATGGGTGCGGCGGCGCGTGTGCTGGCTCCCGACCGTCCTCGTGGACGGGGAGAGCGTGCCGCGGTGCGCGCGGGGAGCGTTGCTCGACCCGCCGCGGGCACCAGCGGCGTTTGATTTGTAGTCGCATTCTGGGCGCTCTCCCCCGAAACGTCAACTGTGCCACTCACCGTTACCATTCCGGTCGTGTCGGACGTGGTGGTCCTCGAGCAGGTGTGCCTGACGCGTGACGGCCAGCCGATCCTTCGGGACGTGGACTGGACCGTCCGCGACGGCGAGCGGTGGGTGGTGCTGGGCCCGAACGGATCCGGCAAGACGACGCTCCTCGAAGTGGCCAGCCTCTACCTGTACCCGTCCTCCGGCAGGGTCACCGTCCTCGGTGCCGTCCACGGCCGAACGGACATCCGCCCGCTTCGCGCCCGGATCGGGTATGCGAGCGCCGCGCTCGCCCGGCTGCTGCACCCGGACGCCACGGCGCTCCTCGCGGTCGCGACGGGCCGGACCGGGGTACTCGACCCGTACTGGGCGGTGCCGACCGACGCGGACCTTGCGGCGGCCCGCGACCTGCTGGGGCGGCTGGGATGCGCCGAGCTGGTTGACCATGAGCTGCGGACGCTGTCGGAGGGCGAGCGTCAGCGCGTGCAGATCGGGCGCGCCCTGATGGCCGCGCCGGAGCTGTTCGTGCTGGACGAACCGGGCGCCGGGCTCGACCTCGGGGCGCGCGAAATCCTGGTGCGCAGCCTCGGCGGACTGGCCGCCGACCGGCGGGTGCGGGCCGTCGTCTTCGTCACGCACCATGTCGAGGAAGTCCCGGCCGGCTTCACCCACGTGCTGCTGTTGCGTGCCGGCAGCGTGATCGCGGCGGGCCCGATCGCCGAGGTGATGACCGGCGATGCGCTGACGGCATGCTTCGGGCTCCCGCTCGTGGTGGATGCCCGGGATGGCCGGTGGGCCGCGCGCGCGCCCGACCAGCACGGCGCCGTGGGATCACGACGGGGGGAGGGCGAGCATGTCACGGCGGGAACGGCACCGGTGGCCGGCCCCGGTACCGCGGGATCCCCGGATCGGACCCGCGGAACAGGCGCGCGGGTGCGCGACCCCGACGGCCGGATGAAGGCGTTCCGGCCTCTCGCGCCGCCGGCGCGTCTCGATGCGCTGAGCCGTGCGCAGGCGGCGTACGTTTCGGGCGACTTCTTCGCCGCACACGAGATCCTCGAGCCGGCCTGGATGGGCACCGACGACCAGGCCGAACGAGCGCTGTACCAGGGGCTCATCAAGCTCGCTGCCGCCGGCGTCCACGCGGTCCGCGGCAACCCGGAGGGCGTGCGTCGCAACCTCCGTGGGGCGGCCGCCCGGCTGGCGCGCGTCCCGGCGACGACCTCGGGGCCGCTCGGTGAAGCGCTCGTCTCGGTCGACGTCTCCGCGACCAGGACGTGGATCGCGGCCGCACTGGCGGCGCTCGAGCCCGAGGCGGCGACGCTGGTGCCGCTGGCCCGCGTCACGAGCCTGCTCGCCGTGACGCCGGCCCCCGTTCGGCCGACCCGCGGGCCGGCGACGCCGCGCTAGGGTCGCGCGGCCCCGAGATCGAAGCGCTCGACGGCACGCTCGGCGAGCATGCTGCCGATCGCGAGCGACGCCGTCGCAGCCGGGGACGGCGCGTTGCGGACGTGGATGATGCCCTCGCCCTCTCCCAGGCTGAAATCGTCCACGAGCCGCCCGTCCGCGCCGAGTGACTGGGCTCGGATCCCGGACGGTCCGAATTCGATGTCCTCCGCCTGCAGCTCGGGCACGTAGCGTTGCAGCCCGTGCAGGAAGGCCGCCTTCGACACGTCGCGCCACGCCTCCTGAAGCCCCGTGCGCAGATATGGCAGCGCCAGCCGCCACAGGCCAGGCCAGGTGACGGATGACGCGAGGTCCCGCCACGACACGTCGCGGCGGGCGTACCCCTCGCGCGCCAGGGCCGGGACCGCGTTGGGGCCGGCCCAGACCTCGCCGTCGATCCGCCTCGTGAAGTGGATGCCGAGGAACGGGAAGGCGGGATCCGGCACCGGGTACACGAGTCCGCGCACCAGGTGACGCGCGGCCGGGCGCAGGTGGTAGTAGTCGCCGCGGAACGGCACGATGCGCTCCCCGCCTTCGTGCCCGGTCAGCCGGGCGACGCGGTCCGACTGCAGTCCCGCGCATGCGATCACGCCACCCGCGCGGTACGCGTCGCGTGGGGTGGAGATCAGCCACGCCGCCCCTCGGTCGCCGCCGCCGGGGAGGCGGGCCAGGCCGACGACACGCCGGTTCGTCAGGATCCGGACGCCGGCCAGTTCGAGGTCGCCAGCCAGCGCGAGCGCGAGCCTGCGGAAGTCGACGATGCCGGTCTGGGGGACCCACAGGGCGCGGAGTCCGGTCACATGCGGCTCGATCTCGCGGATGCGCTCGGGTCCCATCTCCTCCAGCCCCTGCAGGCCGTTGGCGTCGCCGCGTTCGCGAAGCGCCGACAGGCGGGGAAGGTCTGACGGGTCGAGCGCCACGACGAGCTTCCCGGTTCGCTCCCAGGGCACCCCGTGCGCGTCGGCAAACCGCTCGACGTCCGTCTTCCCGGTGCGGCACAGCCGCGCCTTGAGCGACCCGGGCTGGTAGTACAGGCCCGAATGAAGGACACCGCTGTTGTGCCCCGTCTGGTGAGTCGCGAGATCCGGCTCCTTCTCGAGCACGGCGAGCCGGACGTGCGGGACACGCCGCACCAGCGCATGGGCCGTGGCGAGCCCGACGATCCCGCCGCCGATGACCGCGACGTCGAACTGCTCAGTCAACGCCGGCCTCCGCGGGCGACCCGCCCGCGCGCCGCACTTGTCTCTCGTGGTGGACATCCACCCGGACACGATACCCCGCGGCAGGCAGTGGAACGCGGCGCGGCAGTCGGAACGTGGCGCGGCCGCTCCGTCGAGACGCGCCCCTGGCCGGCCGGGGCGGTACGCGTGCAGGCCAGGATCGCGGCAACGCAGGCCAGGATCGCGCCATCGCAGGCCAGGATCGCGGCAACGCAGGCCAGGATCGCGGCCCCTCGACTCCCGGCTGCTATGCTCGGCCCCGATGGAGTTTCACGTCTCGCGCGAGGCGCGTGACCGGTACGGCTTCGACGAGGCCCTCTTCTCGCTGACCGGCAACGTGGTCCTGCCCGATTTTCGCGCCACGCGGGACGTGGCGCGAAAGATGAACGCCGCACGAGACGTCGCCGCGCATCCCGAGCTAGCCGTGCAGCCGGGGCAGCTCAACGCGATGGGGCTCATCGACGAAATCCTGCATCACGTGTCCGCCCTGTACCGCCAGCGTCGCTCTGCGACGGTGCTCGAGGCGGCTCTCTCGACGCTGCGGGACAGGTTCGGCGCGGACGCCCTCGACGCCACGCTCGAGATGTTCGTGGACCGCTACCCGCCGGCCGCGGTATACCGCGGCGAAGTCGACGCGCGCGCCTGGCTGGCCGGGACGACCGAAGGGCGGCCCAATCGGGAGGTCGCGCTCGAGGAGCTCGCGCACCTCTGGCTCGCCAACGTCAACCCCGCGTTCGCGCCCTTCCTCGAGCTGTTCGACGACGCGCCGCTTGCCCGCGACTCGGCGTACGCGGAGATGATCGGCGCGCTCGGCGCGTTCTTCGCCGAGCAGCCGCCATTCGGGCCCGAGAACCAGGACCTGGTCGCGATGCTCCGCAGCCCGGCCCTCGCCTCGCCGGACTCGCTGCCCGGCCAGCTGCGCTACATCCGCGAGCGCTGGGGGCTGCTGCTGGAGGGGCTCCTCGGGGGCCGCCTCGCGCTGGGCCTGGACGTCCTGAGCGAGGAGGAGCGAGCCCTCTGGCTGCGCTTCCACGGCGCGGACGAGGCGGCCGCCCTCGCGCGTGGCCAGCGCGTCGGTGTCTACCAGTTCGGGGACCAGGACCTGGAGCCCGAGCGATTCAGCACGGACCGCGACTGGATGCCCCGCCTGGTGCTGCTCGCGCGGAGCACGTACGTCTGGCTCGATCAGCTCGCGAAGCAGTATCAGCGCGAGGTGCGCCGCCTCGACCAGGTCCCGGACGAGGAGCTGGACCGGCTGGCGCGCTGGGGCTTCACCGGGCTCTGGCTGATCGGCCTGTGGGAGCGCAGCCGGGCGTCGGAGCGGATCAAGCAGCTGCGCGGCAACCCGGACGCCGTGGCGTCGGCCTACTCCCTGCTCGACTACCGGATCGCGGACGACCTGGGCGGGGAAGCGGCGTACGAGAACCTGCGCGAGCGCGCCTGGCGGCGCGGCATCCGGCTCGCCAGCGACATGGTCCCCAACCACATGGGGATCGATTCGGACTGGGTGATGGAGCACCCCGACTGGTTCATCTCGCTTGACCAGCCCCCGTATCCGGCATACGCGTTCGGTGGGCCGGACCTCTCGCGGGACCCGCGCGTCGGCATCTGGATCGAGGATCACTACTACGACAACTCGGACGCGTCGGTCGTCTTCCGGCGGGAGGATCGGTCGACCGGCCAGAGCCGCTTCGTGTACCACGGCAACGACGGGACGAGCATGCCCTGGAACGACACGGCGCAGCTCGACTACCTGCAGCCGGAGGTCCGCGAGGCGGTCATCCAGACGATCCTGGCGGTGGCCCGGCGCTTCCCGGTCATCCGCTTCGACGCCGCCATGACGCTGGCCAAGAAGCACTACCAGCGGCTCTGGTTCCCCGAACCGGGGTCGGGCGGCGCGATCCCCTCGCGCGCGGAGCACGGCATGAGCAGGGCGCAGTTCGACGCCGCGATGCCGGTGGAGTTCTGGCGCGAGGTCGTCGACCGGGTGGCGGCGGAGGCGCCCGACACGCTCCTGCTGGCCGAGGCGTTCTGGCTCATGGAGGGCTACTTCGTCAGGACCCTCGGGATGCACCGCGTCTACAACAGCGCGTTCATGAACATGCTGCGCGACGAGGAGAACGCGAACTACCGCAGCGTCATGAAGAACACCCTCGAGTTCGACCCGGAGATCCTGAAGCGCTACGTGAACTTCATGAACAACCCCGACGAGCGGACCGCCATCGACCAGTTCGGGACCGGGGACAAGTACTTCGGGGTCGCGACGCTGATGGTCACGATGCCGGGCCTGCCGATGTTCGGCCACGGGCAGGTGGAGGGGTACGCCGAACGGTACGGCATGGAGTTCCGGCGCGCCTACTGGGACGAGCGTCCCAACGAGTGGCTGGTGGCCCGCCACGAGCGCGAGATCTTCCCGCTGCTGCACCGCCGCCACCTGTTCGCCGAGGTGCGGGACTTCCTGCTGTACGACCTGGTCGATGCCTCCGGCAACGTCAACGAGGACGTCTTCGCCTACTCCAACCGCTCAGGCGGCGAACGGAGCCTGGTCGTCTACCACAACCGGTACGCCGAGGCGCGGGGCTGGATCCGCCAGTCGGTGGGGTACGCCGTGAAGGGCGCGGGCGACGACAGGACGATCGCCCGGCGCACGCTCGGCGAGGGCCTGGGGCTCACCAACGACGACCGGCACTACTGTGCCTTCCGCGACCAGCGGACGGGCCTCGAATACCTCCGCGCCAGCCGGGAGCTGTGCGAGGGAGGCATGTACGTCGAGCTCGGCGCGTACCAGTGCCACGTCTTCGTGGACGTGCGGGAGCTGCGCGACGACGTCGGGCTGTACCGCGAGCTGGCACGACAGCTGGACGGCGGGGGTGTCGCCAGCCTCGACGCGGCGCTGCGCGACCTGGCCCTGCGGCCGGTGCAGGAACCGGCATCCGGGCTGGTCTCCGGCGACATGTTGCGGCGTCTGCTGGCGGCCCGTCGAGACGCCGCCGAGGGGGGTCCGACGCCGGCCTTCGACGCCGTGTTCGACGAGGTCGAGGCGCGCGAACGAGCGACGCTGGAGGCCGCCACCCGACTCGCAGGCGGCTGGGCGGATGCCGGACCGATCGCCGAGGAGGTGCGGCGCCGGATGACGGTCGTGCTCGGCCTGCCCGGACTTCTGTCCGGACGCGTGCCGGCGGAGGGGCCCGGCAGCGGCCCGGGCGCACAGCAGGAGCACCCCCTCGCCGGAACAGCGGACGCCGGGGGCCACGCCCACGGAGCCCGACGAGGACGCTGACGCGACGTTCGTCGCGGCTGCCGCCAGGCTCCGCGACGACTTCCCGGACGATCTCCCGACGTGGGCCGTGCTGCTGGGCTGGACGCTGCTGGGTTCTCTCGGACGCGTCGGCGGTGCCGACGCCGCCGGCCGGCGAAGCCGTGCCTGGCTGGACGAGTGGAACCTGGCCCGGCCGGTGGCGGAAGGGTTGCGTGACCTTGGCCTGGACGAGCCGTCGGTCGGTCGGGTCCTCGACACGCTGCGGGTGGTCCTGGCGCTGCCAGAAGCGGCGACCGTGAGCTGGCTGGTCGAACGCCCGGGATCCTCGCCCGCGGGGGCGACCGCCCGTCTGCCGGCGTGGTTCGACGACGCCGTCACGGCGCGGTACCTCGGCGTGAACCAGTTCGGCGGTGTGACGTGGTTCGATCGTGACGCGTTCGACCGTCTCGTGCGCTGGTCGTTCCTGCTCGCCGTGGTCGAGCTGCGGCTACTCCTGCCGTCCGACTCGGCCTTCCGCGCCGCTGCGGCGGCCGCCTACCGGGTCGCCGGCGACCTGGACCGCGCGAGCCGCCAGTCCGGGTACCGGGTCGACCGGCTCCTGGAGCTCGCCCGCGGCTAGCGCATATCGGGTCGGGGGCCGGGGACAGCGGGCCGCTCAGAACGGAGGCCAGGGGACAGCGGGCCGCTCCGGATCGGGCTCGGGGAATCGGCCACCGGAGAGCAGGCCGTCGATCCGCCGCGCGGTGGCCGTGACCTCTGGACCCGAGAGGAGCTCGCGGAGTCGCGACCCAAGCTCTCCGCGCAGGGCCGCTCGCACACGCGCCAGGATGGTCCTCTCCTCCTGGTCGATGGGCGCGCCGCTCCAGCACCACAGGATCGTGCGCAGCTTGGGCTCGACGGCGAAACAGATGCCGTGGTCGACCCCGTAGATGTGGCCCCCGCGCACCGGGAGCAGATGGCCGCCCTTGCGGTCGGCGTTGTTCACGACGGCGTCGAACAGCGCGATGCGCCGCAGCCTGTCATCGCACCGGCGGACCAGGGCCATCACGTCGACACGCTCGTCCACCTCGACCCACAGCTGGACCATGCCGCGACCGAAGGGCCCGTCCCGCAGCACCGTGGGCGGCGGGATCGACAGCCCCATGGCATCGGAGACGAGGAAGGCGGCCACCTCGCGATTCGCGAGGGTCCCATCCGGGAAGTCCCAGAGGGGCCGTTCGCCGCGCACCGGCTTGTAGACGCACGCCAGGTCTACCGTCGAGCCGTCCGCGGAGCGCCCCGACGCGCGGCAGTACAGCGTCGCGTTCGATGCGTCGACCAGGCGGCCCAGCACCTCCAGCGTCCCCTCGCGCAGCACACGCATCACCGAGGGGTCCGACGTCGGGGCCGGCGGCCGGGGCAAGCGGGGCGAGGGATCGCCCGTCCCCGGGGACTGCTCCGGGCCGGAGCCGGGCGGCGACATGGTCAGTGGATGTGACCGTTCCTGCGCGGGCAGATGTGCCCTTCCGGGTTCAACGGGAGCCCGCAGAACGGGCAGGGCGGGCGGCCTGCCGAGACCACCCGCAGCGCGCGGTCCACGAAGACTCGGGCGGCCTCAGCGGGCATGCGCACCTGCAGCACGTCGGGTCCATCGGTCGCATCGTCGTCGTCGTCCCCGTCGTCGGCGGCCTCCTCGCCCTCCTCGACCTGCGCGCGCGCCTCGACCACGATCTCCCGCTCTTCGCCGTCCCAGGTGAGCACCATCGAGCCGACCCGGAACTGCTCCACCAGCGGCTCGTCCAGCGGCGTGGTGTCTCGCGATCCCTCGGGGAGCTCGAGCGGCACGTCCACGCCCCGGGTCCGCATCTCCTCGAGGAGCTGCCCCATTCGATCGGCAAGAACGGCGACCTGCTCCTTCTCGACGACCACGCTGACCACGCGCGGTCCGCTGCGTGCCTGGAGAAAGAACGTCCGGTTGCCCGGCTCGCCGACCGTCCCGGTCGTGAAACGGTCCGGCGCGTCGAAACGGAATATGCGGGGGGGCATCGGTCCTCCGAGTGGTGTGGGAGCAGCTCGCGTCCGCGAGTCTACCCCGCTCCGCCCGGACCGCCGCCCACGACGGCTGCCGCGGAGCGGCGGCGGCGCCCGGTTCCCGGCAGCAGGTCGGTCACGCCGCCCCCCACGTCGTTGACGCGCGCGACGAACGGCCGCAGCGACGTGTAGTGGACCACGCTCAGCGAGCATGGATCGACGTGGATGCGCTGGAACAGGTCGAGGTGCATCCCCAGCGCGTCGGCGAGGACGGCCTTGATGACGTCGCCGTGGCTGCACAGCGCCCACGTCGCGTTCCTGCCGAGCCGAGCGTTCCACGAGCGCACGGCGCCGACGGCCCGGGCCTGCACGTCCCTGAGCGCCTCGCCGCCCGGGAACTCGGCGGCGGACGGGTGTGCCTGCACGACCTTCCAGAGAGGCTCCTTCGCGAGCGCCTTCAGGTCGCGGCCGGTCCAGTCGCCGTAGTGCACCTCGCCGAGTCGCTCCTCGATCGTGAGCTCGAGCTCGCGATCGCCGCGCACGATCGTGGCGGTCTCCAGGCAGCGCTCCAGCGGCGACACGACGAAGGCGGCGAGCGGTACCGGGCGAAGGCGATCGCGCAGTGCCTCGGCCTGGCGCACGCCGCGCTCGTCGAGGTGGATCCCGGGCGTGCGGCCGGACAGTGTTCGGCCGGACGTGGCCGTGAGGCCGTGGCGGACCAGGAGCAGCGTGGGCACCGTCGAATGGTAGCCTGCCGGTTCGACGGACTCGATCCCCGGGGCCGCGGAAGCCACGTACCGTTTCCTGTGGACTTTGGCCGCGGAAGCCGCGGACGGTTGCCCGGGAACGCCGACCCACCGGGCACTGCCCGGACGAGCAGGTCCGACCAGGTGCGAGCCCGCCGGAAGGTCCGTGCTCGAGGGGCCGAGCGGCCCTTGAGCCCCGAGGCGCACAGTTGTTGACTCAGTACTCGAGGCGCGGCCCCCGGATCCCCCCTCCGGACGCCGCGCCCCCGACGTTTCCCCTCTCGATTACGGCCACCCAGCCGCCATCACGGCGCACCCCGCGGACGCCTCGAGGGCACCCGATCCCGGGTGGCGCTACCCTGCGAGGATGACAGCCGACCTGTTCGGTGGCATCCCGTCCGACGACGGCCTCCCACTCTCCGGCCCTGCGCCGGGCTCCCCCGGGATCTCCCCCACGTGGTCGAGCAGTGCCAAGGACGCCGTCGGGACGTCTCACTACGCGAGCCGGGTCTGGTTCACCATCGGACACGGCATCCTCAACGAGGTCTACTGGCCGCGCGTGGACCGTCCGCAGATCCGGGACCTCGGTTTCGTCGTCGCCGACGGCGCCGGGTTCTGGAGCGAGGTCAAGCGCGACGCCGACTCGCAGGTGGACCTGCTGGAGCCGGGCGTCCCCGCGGTCATCGCGGTCCATCGGCACCCGCGCTACGTCCTGACGCTCCGCATCTGCGCCGATGACCATGCCGACGTGATCCGCATCGAAGCGCGGCTGGAAGACCTGCGGCAGGCAGACGACGGCGGGCGCGCGTCGCATCCGCTGCGCCTCTACCCGCTCCTGGCGCCGCACCTGGGCTTCAGCGGCACCCGCAACCGGGCGTGGACGGGATCCTACAAGGGGCGCCCGATGCTCTTCGCAGAGGACGAGCCCTACGCGCTTGCGCTGGCGTCGGAGCCGCCCCCCGGCCGTCAGTCGGTCGGGTACGTCGGACGGTCGGACGGCTGGCAGGACTTCGCGACGAATGGCCGCATGACGTGGACGTACGACACGACCGGCGAGGGCAACGTCGCCGGGATGACGGAGATCCCGCTGGAGGACGGCGTCGCGCAGGTCGCGCTGGCCTTCGGGACCCGCCCCGAGGAGGCCGCACTGCAGGCCACATCGGCGCTCGTCGGGCACTTCGATGTCGCGTGGGACGAGTACGTCGCGAACTGGCGCTCGTTCCTGGCGACCTGTACCTCGCCGCCCCGGGAGCTTGGCGACGACCTCGGCGATCTCTACCTCGACTCCGCCGCCGTTCTCCGCGTGCACCAGGACCGCGCGGCGCCGGGCGCCACGGTGGCGAGCCTGTCGATCCCGTGGGGCAACTCCCGGAACGACCTGGGTGGCTACCACCTGGTGTGGTCGCGCGACCTCGTCGAAGCGGCCGGCGCGCTGGTCGCCCTGGGAGCCCACGCGTCCGCGCGCCGCACGCTGGCGTATCTCGTCGCGACCCAGGAGCCGGACGGCCACTGGGTGCAGAACCAGTGGGTCGACGGCGTGGCCTACTGGAGCGGTGTCCAGCTGGACGAGGCAGCCTACCCGGTCCTCCTCGTGGGCGCCCTGCGTCGTTCCGGCGCCGCCCACATGCACGGACGGGCCGGGGACGACGCGGCCGCGTTCGCGCACCTCGTGACGGAACATGCGCTCGACCGGATGGTCGCGTCCGCGGCCTCGTTCATGGCGCGAAGCGGACCGGCCACGCAGCAGGACCGCTGGGAGGAGAACCCCGGCCTCACGCCGTCGACGCTGGCGCCGGTCGTCGCCGCCCTCGTGGTCGCCGCGGAGTTCCTGCCCGAGCCGTCCGCGACGTACTGCCTCGAACTGGCCGACGACTGGAATGCCGCGATCGAGGACTGGACGTTCGCACGCGGCACGGCGCTGGCGCGGGCGCACGGCGTAGACGGGTACTACGTGCGGATCGCCTCGCCGGACGTCCTGGCCGGGGCCCCGCTCTCGACGCCCGTGACGATCCGCAACTGCCCGCCGGACCGGTCGTCCGTCCCCGCCGACCAGGTCGTGGGGACGGACTTCCTGGCGCTCGTCCGGTTCGGGCTTCGACGGGCCGACGACCCACGGATCCTGTCGACGCTCGCGGTCGCCGACGCGACGCTGCGCGCGGAGACGCCGAGCGGGCCGGTGTGGCATCGCTACACCGGCGACGGGTATGGCGAGCATGCTGACGGAAGCCCGTTCGACGGGACCGGCGTCGGGCGGGGCTGGCCGTTGCTGGTCGGCGAACGCGGGCACTACGAGCTGGAGGCCGGCCGGGACGCCCGGCCCTACCTCGACACCATGCGGAAGCTGGGCTCGCCGGCAGGCATGCTG
This sequence comes from uncultured Chloroflexia bacterium, assembly GCA_963759135.1. Classification (GTDB taxonomy): domain Bacteria; phylum Chloroflexota; class Limnocylindria; order Limnocylindrales; family CSP1-4; genus JAJYNJ01. Next base: position 26,633 of record CAVWXU010000010.1, read on the forward strand.
CCCGAGCAGGACTGGGACGCGCAGGACATCCCGGAACGCGGGCTCTTCTGCGGCCGCCCGTCGGGCTCGGCGATGCCGCTCGCGTGGGCGCACGCCGAGTACGTCAAGCTGGCAAGGTCGATCGCGCTGGGCCACGCGATCGACCGCCCGGAGGCGGCCTGGCACCGCTACCACGGCGAAGCCCCCCTGGCTCGCCGCGACACCTGGCGCCCCTCCGCGCCGCGCCCGGCCATGCGCGCCGGCCGGACCCTCCGGTTCGAGCTGCCGGCCCCCTGTCGGGTCCACTGTTCCGTGGACGGATGGCGTACGACCGTGGACGTCGAGGCGCGGGACACACTGCTGGGCGTGTGGGTCGCAGACGTGCCCGGCTCCGATCGGCTCGCGCCCGGCGACGCCGTCGACGCCACGTTCTACTGGCCGGAAGCCGGCCGGTGGGAAGGCCGCGACGTCCGCGTCCCGGTCATTCCGTGAACGTCAGGCGCCCGGGCCGACCCCTTCGACCGTGACTTCGATGAGCGGGCTGTGGAGGACCATCTCGTCCACGTCGGTGCGGCCCCACGCGCGTGCGATGGCGGGAAAGACGGCCCGTCGTTCCACCTCGGTGTCGATGATCCGCGCCGTTGCGGCAAGGTCGGCGCCCGCCCCGTCCCGCACGTGCAGGATCAGCCGGGGCTGCGCCTCGAGGTTTGCCAGCCAGCTGCGGCGCCGGAGCGACGGCATCCCGCTGATGTACAGGCGCCCGTCCACGACGTGCAGCGCGATCTCGATCCGCCGCGGTTCGCCGGTGCGCCGCCCGGTCGTGGTGATGTCCACGAGGCCGCCGCGTGCCAGCGTGCCCGAGAGAGCCCGCCGACCCGTGGCCTCCTGCCGGCCGTGGTCATCCATCCGACGGCTCCGCCGGCAGGTCGACCTTCACGGTTCGTTCCGCGGTGCCGCGAACCACCGTCAGGTCGACCGGAACGTCGGCGGCCGCGAGCGCGTCGTGCTGACGTCCGCGTCCGCGACGCCGATGCGGAGCTGGATCGCCGCCCGCAGTTCCTCGAGTGCCGTCATCGGCGCTGTCTCCCCGTACTGCCCGGGTCCCCCGGGCGACCGTTCGCGGCCCAGGCCCGGCTCCTTCTGGCCGTCGCGTGGCTCGCCATTCTAGGCGCTCGCTTGTTACTTGCGAGTTAGTGGGTCGTCGCGAGTCAGTGGTGAATGCCCAGGCAGCCGTCAGGCCCGCGGGTCGACCGATCGCGCCCGATTCAGGACGCGTTCAGTAGCCTGCTCCATGGTTCGGTACCGGCCCGCCCATGGCCCCGAGACAATGCACGCTCACGAGGAGCGAGGATCCACATGTACGACCAACAGGCGCTTCCACCCTCCGGTTCGCACCGGCTGCTGCTCGTCGCCGCTCTCATCGCCGCCGTTGTCGGTGTGGGCGCGTTCGGTGCGGTCGTGGTCGCCGGTGCGCAGCCGTCGACCACGGGACGGGCTGTTCCCCTCGTGTCCACGGCGACGCCGTCAACGGTAACCGGCTGGGCCGGCGGGCCGCACGGCGCCGGCCGCTGGATGGGGCCGCGCGGCGGCAACCCGGGCGGCGGCCCGATGCCGGGCGCCATCACGATCTCAGGCATCAGTGGCACGCAGCTGTCGCTGAAGACGGCCGATGGATGGACGCGCACGATCGACGCCTCCGGCGCGACCGTCACGAGCGGCGGGCAGACCATCGCGCTCTCCAGCCTGCAGCCTGGGGACCAGATCACGTTTCGCGAGACACGGCAGTCTGACGGCACGTACACGATCAACTCGATCGACGTCGTGCTGCCGCACGTCTCGGGCACCGTGAGCTCGGTGGGCGCCTCGAGCGTGACCGTGAAGCAGCTCGACGGCACGACGAAGACGATCAACCTGACCGGTTCCACCACCTTCAGGCTCGCCGGGAAGACCTCGACCGTGTCCGCGCTCGTATCCGGGGTCCGCGTCGACATCCAGGGGACGGTTGCCTCTGACGGGACGTTTACCGCCACGAATGTCGATATTGCGCCAGCGACGATCGCGGGGACGGTCTCGGCCAAGAGCGGCAGCAGCCTCACGGTGAAGGATCGTGCCGGGACGTCCGTGACTGTCAACGTGACCGCCTCCACCACGTACTGGGTGAGCGGCGTGACGAACGCCGGCCTCGGCGACGTGGCCGTCGGTGACGTGATCCAGGCGCAGGGGACGCTCAACGCGGACGGATCGCTCACCGCGACCGCTGTGCGCGTCGGGGCCGCGGGTCAGCCCGGTTACGCACCGATGGGCGGCGGTCCGGCCATGAGAGGCTCTTGGGGAAGCAACGGCTCGGGCGGTTTCGGCCCGTTTGGCGCCAGCCCCAATGGTGGCCCCGGCGGTTTCGGCCCGTTTGGCGCCAGCCCCAACGGCGGCCCTGGCGGAGGCCCGGGCCGAGCGGGGCGAGCGGGGCGTAGAGCGGCGCATACAGCGGGGCGTAGGACGCCGCGTAGGCCGGCAGTCGAGCGGGTTGAACCGCGGCCCCGCAACCCGACGGGCGGGTCCTCTGGCGACGCTCAGCGCAGGATGGTGGACAGCACCTGCGCGACGTGTGCGAGCCGACCCTGGACGCGGTTGGCGAGTGGGCGGGACCGGACCTGATCGAGGGCTGCGTCGGCCCGGATGACCAGGATCGATGTGGGCGAGGTCACCCGGATGTCCACCCGGCCCGTCGACTTCGCCAGGGGTCCGGCAAGAGCGGCCGCGTCCTGGAGTCCACAGACCATCACCCAGCGGCTCGACCCACGCCCGACCATGGTCACGGCGGCGTCGAGATGGCGCCGATCCTCGACCCGGGTGAAGTCGGTGGCGTCGGCGTCGTCCGGAGCCAGCGCACCGTCCACGCCCAGCTTCGTCTCCATGCCCACAGCATCTCTCCGCGCTCCAAGAGGCGGTGTGCGGCTGGAGCGTCTGGCTGCTCAGGAACGGCTCAAGAATCGAGCCGGGAAGCCGTCGCCCGCGAGATCAGGGCAGCACCACGCGGTACCCGACACCCGGCTCCGACACGATGGCGGCTCCCGCCTCCAGGGCGGGATCGGCTGCGTCCAGCTTCCGGCGCAGCTGGCTGACGTAGACGTGGAGGTAGTGCCCCTCGTCGGCGTACGCGCGTCCCCAGACCGCCTCGAGCAGACGCTGCCGGGTCACGACACGGCCCGGGGAGGACGTGAGGACCCGCAGGAGCTCGAACTCGCGCGGTGTCAGCCGCACGAGGGTCTCGCCGACACGAACCTCGTGGCGGGAGGAGTCGACGCTGATCGCGCCCGCGCGCAGGACGCCGTCGCGCTCCCGGTCCGGACCGGCCGCCCGCCGGAGCAGCGCGCGGAGGCGTGCGTGCAGCTCGGACATCCCGAACGGCTTGGTCACGTAGTCGTCGGCGCCATGGTCGAGGGCGTCGACCTTCTGTTCCTCGCGCCCCCGCGCCGACAGCACCAGGATCGGCGTGTTGGCTTCGCGACGGATGTGCCGGATGACCGTGACACCGTCGGTGTCGGGGAGTCCAAGGTCGAGCAGGACCACGTCGGGCCGCCGGGCGTCCCACCGAGCCAGCGCGGTCGCGCCGTCGGGTGCGGCATCGACCTCGAATCCGTGGGCCTCGAGGTTCCGCGCGACCAGCCGTCGCGTGTCGGCGTCGTCCTCGACGAGGAGGACGCGCACATTGCCGCCCTCGGTCCGGCCGTCCGTCACGGTACCGTGGCTTCCACGCGCGCCGCGGGCTGGCGCGGCGGCTCCGCGCCGTCGGTTGCGCCCGGTTGCTCCGCGCCCTCGCCCGGGCTCGACGGCTCCGCGCTGCCCGCCGGCAGGTCGATGACGATCGCGAGGCCGCCGCCGTCGCTCGAGCGGGCGCCGATGGCGCCGCCCATTGCCTCGACGAGACCGCGCACGACCGACAATCCGACGCCGGTTCCACCCCGGGATCCGGGTGGCGCCGGTTGCACCCGGAAGAACTTGTCGAACAGCCGCGAGAGCGTCTCGGGAGGCACGCCGGGGCCGTCGTCTTCGATCACCAGGCGCGCCATTCCCGGGCTCGGCGGCGGCTCGGAGTGGATCCGCACCGTCGTCCCCGCGGGCGTGTGGCGCGCAACGTTGTCCAGCACGTTCCCGACGATCTGCTCCAGGAAGAGGCCGTCGACGAGCACGGGGGGCAGGCCGGCATCGAGTTGGATCTCCACGCGGCGGGGCGCGAGTCGATCTCGTCGTCGCGCGACGCCTTCGCGCACGACGTCGAGCAACGAGAACAGCTCGGGGTGCGCCACGAGCTGGCCGGCCTGGATCCGGCTCATGTCCAGGAGGTTGCTGACCAGCTCGTTCAGTCGCTCCGCTTCCATGTCGATGGTGGCGGCCACCTCGCGCTGCTCGTTGGGGGACCACGTCACGTCCTGATCCATCAGGTTGCCCGCGGCGGCCCGAATCGATGCCAGTGGTGTGCGCAGGTCGTGCGAGACGGAGTCCAGCAGCGCGGTCATGAGGGCCTCGCTGCGCCGTGCGACCTCCGCGCTTGCTGCTCGTTCGATGAGCCGTCGCCGCTCGATCGCCTGACCGAGCTGGTCTGCGGCCACCGAGACCACGCGTGTCTCCCCGGGGTCCGGTGGACTTAGTTTCGGGTCCCGGATCCCCCAGATCGAGCCGCACGGCTGGCCTTCTGCCTCGACGACGACCCGGTAGGCCGTGGCACCCCGGAGCCCGGTCCCGTTCGCTCGCCCCCTGCAGGGAATGGAGCGCGACCCAGTCGGCCTGTGCAGCGGCCGCAGCGCGCAGGACGCAGTGGAGACGGGGTACCACAGGCGGGTCGGGCCCGGTCGACGCGACCACGCGCTCCCTGTCCGGGCTCGCGCCGATGCCGAGCCACAGCGAGCGCATGCCGGCGGCGGCCGACAGGCTCTCGATGACGTTCGCGATCGCTTCGGTGCCGTCGCCGTGCCTGGCGAACTCCCGGCTCACCGCGTATAGGGCATGGGCCTCGCGTTCCCGCCGCTCGGCGGCCCTCGCGCGGTTCCGCTGCATTGCCGCGAGCTGCCCGACGATCGCGCCGACGAACAGGAGCAGGAAGAGGTTGAGCCATGCCGTGCGATCCTCGACCGCGAAGGTCAGGATCGGCCGCACGAAGAAGAAGTTGTAGAGCAGGAAGGATCCGACCGCGGTCCCGATGGCTGCCGGCGTGCCGAATACGACGGCAGCGGTCACGACAGCGAGCAGGTAGACCGCGTCCGCGTTCGGCACGCCTGCGATGCGCTCGAACAGCGCGATCAGGATGGTCGCGCCGCCGAGCAGGCCGGCGAGCGTCGCAAGTTCGACCAGGACCGGACGCGTGCGTGCGGGCGAGCCTGTCACGAAACGAGTATGCGCCCGGCGCGCCGCTCAGACCGCCGCGCCCCCGGGCCGGCGCGCATGCACGCGGCGCTCCGCCCGGCGCGTGCGCAGGCATCCGCGGGCCTGCGCGTCCGCGGTCAGCGTCAACGGCTGGTGATCCACGCCCCAAGGTCGGCCACGAGCTCGGGATCGACGTGGCCGGGCACACCGTACTCGGCGGGCGTGGCGGCTCCGCTGCCGTCGAGCAGCAGGTGGTCCATGGCCGGGTACGTCCTGAACGTGGCGTTCGAATGCCCGGCGAGAGCCTCCTCCCAGGGCCGCAGCTCCGATGGCGGCACCTGGTAGTCCCGGCCGCCCTGTGAGAAGAACATCGGGATCCCGAGGCTCGCGGCCACCGTGAGGGGGTGGTAGGTGCGCAGGTCGAGCCAGTACGAGGCGGGGGCATTCAGGGGCAGCAGGGAGGCCGGCGTCGACGGCGAGAGGCTGGGCGACTCGGCCAGCGCCACCTGCGCCTTCAGAGCGGCGAGCTGCTGCTCGACCTGCGGGCTCGGGCTGCCCTGCAGCGAGGCGAGGTACTCCTCCTGGATGACGATGAGCTGCACGAGCGGGGTGCTGGGTGCTTCGAGCATCGCGATGCCCGCCAGCTCGCCCGGCACCTGGGCCGCGATGCGCGGCGCGAGGTACGCGCCCAGGCTGTGTCCCACCAGGAAGACCCTCTCGGGGTCGACATTCGGGGTCCCGCGCAGCAGCGCGATGGCGGCGATTGCGTCATCGGTCGTCTCCTGGCGCACCGTGATGCTCGTGTCGGCAGCCATCTGCGTCGCGTACACGAGCGTCCGCTTGTCGTACCGCAGCACGGCGATGCCGGCCGAGGCGAGGCCCCAGGCAAGGTCGCGGAAGGGTTTGTTGGGGCCGAACGTCTCGTCCCGGTCCGCTGGTCCCGACCCTTGCACCAGCACGACCGCCGGGAAGGGGCCCGTTCCGTCGGGCATCGTCAGCGTCCCGGGCAGCGCCCAGGGGGCCGAGCCGACCGTGACGGCTCGCTCGGTGAACGACCCAGGTTTGACGTACGAGGCAGGCGCCTCGGATGCCGCCTGTGACGGCGCCGGCGCCACCGCCGCAACGTGGAGCCCGGCGACCTGCCCGGAGGCCGCCACGGTCACGGTCAGCGTCACCGTGCTGTGCGCGAAGTTCGTGTCCACGGCGGCAATCGTGTAGGGCGCCTGCACCGTCGTGGTCACGCCGCCGATCCCCTGGAAGGCGCCGTACCGGGCCACGAACTGTTGCCAGAGCTGCCCGAGTGAGGCCGCCGGTGCGGCGGCCCGCATCGCGGCGTCCTCCATGGCCTCGGCGCCGGCGTCGTCGCCCGTCGCGAGCGCGCCGATGAAGGCCCGTCCGATCGAGGCGGGATCACCGCCGGTGGCGGTCGGCGCCCCGGCCGTGCCGCCGGGCGCGCCGGCGGGGGAGGGCGCCACGGAGGTCGAGCCGCAACCCGCGAGCACGGAGACGGCGACCAGGGTAACGATCAGGCGGCGGAGCATCGCGATCCCCGCACGGCGGTCCACGTGTCCAGGATCAGCCGCCGGACTCGCCCGCAGCCGGCAGCGCCGACGGTCCGGTGCGGGCCTCCCGGACCTGCCACGCCGCGGTGATCGCCGTGGTCAACGGCACCGCCGCGAGGATCCCCAGGCTTCCCACGAGAGTCCGCACGACCTCGACGGCGATCACCTCCTGGTTCACGGCGTCGCCCAGCGAGCCGACCTGGATCGAGAGGATCACGAGCAGCGGAAGCGCCGTCCCGAGGTAGGCGAACACGAGCGTGTTGATCGTCGCGGCGAGATGCGCGATGCCGACGTTCATCGCGCGTGCGTACAGGGCACGTGCGTCGAGCGTGGGATCGGCGTGCGCGAGCTCCTCGACCGTGGCTGCCTGGCTCATGGCGACGTCGTTCAGTACGCCCAGGCCGCCGAAGATCACGGCAGCCAGCAGCAGCCCGCTCAGGTCGATCCGGTTGCCCACGAGCTGCCCCAGCGTCACGATCTCCTCGGAACCCTGGGCCGACGTGAACTGCGCCGCGGCGGTGACGATGGCGGCCAGCGCGCCGGTGATCAGGAGCCCGGAGCTCGTGCCGATGATGGCGGCCAGGGTCGTGCGCGTGGGACCCTGCGTGAGCAGGAAGCTCAGGGCCGTGACCGCGATCCCGAACACGACGGCGAGGACCACCGGATTCCAGCCCAGCAGCAGCAACGGGATGAGCAGCCGGATGGTGAACCCGACGGTGAGGACGAGCGACACGACCGCCCGCATGCCACGCCAGCCGGCGATCGCGGCGACGACGACGACGAAGGCGGCCGCCAGCACCCCCAGGAGCGGCAGACGCCAGCGGTCGACGACGTCGTATGCGATGGGGGCGCCCGGCTGGTGGTCGATCGACACGACGACCTCGTCGCCGGGGCGGTAGTCGGGAAGCTGCAGCTGGCTGCTGGGACCCTGCAGTTGGGCCTCCACCCGTGCCCCGGCCTGCGCCCCGTCCAGGATCACGACCGTGGCGCTCGGCTGTGCGCCCGCCTGTGCGGGCGTACGGGAGACGATGCGGGCATGGACCAGGTCGGAGACGACCTCGTGCGTGGATGACGGCACGAGATTCGGGATGAACAACAGCACGCCGACCAGCAGGATCATGCCGAGGCCGTACGCGACGATGCGTCGGTCGTTGCGCAGTTCCGAGTCCTGGGGGGCGGGCGTGGACGCCATGGTCGGGTACCTCGTGGTGGACACGCGGGACGGCGGCATGCTACCCGGGACGGGGCGTCGTGGCGAGTTATGGACCCTTCGGGCCGCCGGCGGCACCGTCTGCGAGCCGGCTCAACCGCATCTCCGCGAGCCGGCGATCACCACGCGAGCGGGCACAGCCATTGCCTGGCAGGCCGGCACGGCCAGCGCATGGCGGGCCGGCACAGCCGTGCAGGCCCTCTGCGGCTCACACGAAGAGGCGCGGATTCACGAACTGCCCGTTGAGTTCGACCATCCAGAGCAGGTGCGGGCCCGTGCTGATCCCGGTGTTCCCTTCGTAGGCGATGACCTGCCCCTGTGTCACCCTGTCGCCCTTTGCCACCAGCGGGGCATGGGAGCCGTCGTCGACGTGGGCGTACCACGTGAGCAGGTTCTGCGAGTGGGCGATGATCACGATCCAGGCGCGTTCGCCGGGCGGATCGTACGGGTTGGGCCCCACGAAGAGCACGACCCCGGGGCCGGCGGCGCGGATGGGCGTGTCCATCGGCCCGGCGATGTCGATCCCCAGGTGGAAATGCGGGCAGTTCCCCAGCGGCGCCTCCAGCGGAAAGCCCGTGCACCCGAACTCCTGCGTGACCGTGCCGTCCATCGGCCACTCGAACGTGCCGTTGTACACGGACGGCACCGCCGCCGCGCTGAGCAGCTCGTTGATCTGGTTCTTCAGCCGGTCCAGCGCCGCGACTTCCTGGGCCAGCTCCGCGGCCGCCTTGGACCGGTCCCGGCCGATCGCGACGGCGGCGGCAGCCTGTGCGGCCCGCGCCGCCGACGCCTGCGCCGCCAGCCCGGCCAGGCGAGCCTGGGCCTTCGCGAGCGCCTGCGCCTGGACCGTCAACGTGCCTTTCTCGTCGAAGAGCGCCAGGCGAGCCTGCTGGACCTGCGTCCGGGACGCCTGGGTGGTCGCGAGGAGCTGGCCGACTGACGCGCCCTGCTGCGCGATCTGGGCGGCCAGCTGCGCCTCGTCGTTTCCGGATTGGAGGTAGTTGCTCACGTCGGACAGGACGTCGAGCAACGAGCGGGCGTTCAGGATCTGGACCCAGAGCGGCGTCTGCGCGGCGAGGTACGCCTGCCCGATGTCGGCGGCCAGGGTCCCGCGCGTGGCCGCCAGTTCGCCCTGCGCGGCGGCCAGGTCCTCCCCGAGGTTGCTCACCTGTGCGTCCAGGTCGTTCACCTGGCCGACCAGCGCCGTGTAGCCGGCCCGGACAGCGGTGAGGGTGGCGCTCGCCTGCTCGTAGCTGGCCTGCACGCTCGCCTGGTCGATGTTGATTCCCGCGAGCGCGTGCTGTGTGGCGGCGAGCTGTGACGCGGCGCGCGCCGCGTCCTGCTGCAACTGCGCCACCGCCGCGCGCTGCGCGCTGATCTTCGCCTGCAGCGCACGCTGGGCGGCCAGGGCGTTCTGCAGCGCACTCCCAGCGAGCGCGGCCGTCGGCTGGCCGGCTGACGCGCCGAGCAAGGTGGCCGCGCACAGGACGACGGCCACGAGGACCTGGAGACAAGTGCGAGGGTGCCGCATCAGGTGTGCAGCATCGTACAGGCGCGCTCCATGACTGCGCCCGGCGGCGCCGACGTGAACTTGCCCGCCGGTGATGCGCCGTCCAGGCGAGGGGCACACCCGCGCGAACGACCCGGCTGGCGGCATGGTACCCGACTTGCCTACGCGACCTCCCGCCGGATCGTGAGCGAGGCGATCGCGGCGAAGAGGATCGCGACCGCGGCCAGCACCGCCAGGTCGAGCCGCAGCGCCGCCACGTCCAGGCCGGCGCCACGGATGAACACCTGGCGCAGGCCGTCGACGGCGTAGTCGAGTGGCATCAGCGGCACCAGCGGCTTGAGGACCGACGGCAGCGTGCTCACCGGGAACAGGACGCCGGAGAGCAGGAACTGCGGGACCAGCACCAGCGGGATGAACTGGATGACCTGGAGCTCGGTGCGGGCGAACGTCGACAGGAAGATCCCGAGGCTCACCGCCCCGACGGCCAGGAGCACAACGACGAGGAAGGCCACGACCGGGTTGCCGGCCATCGCGACGCCGAGCCCAACCGCGAACCCGGGCAGCGGCCCGATGGCGGGCACGTGGACGGTGCCAAGCACCCAGACCATGAGCAGGGCGACCTGGATCATCGCGAAGAGACCGAAGCCGAGCGTGTAACCGGTGACGATCTCTCCGCGCGACACCGGCGTCGCCAGCAACCGCTCGAGCGTCCCGCCCGTCCGCTCGCGCAGGAAGCTCACGCCCGTCAGGAGGTAGACGAAGAAATAGGCGAAGAAGCCGACGATGGCCGGCGCGAAGCTCGTGATGGGGTCCTTGCTGGGGACGCCGTAGATGGTGGCGTGCGAGATCGCTGGGAGGCTGACCCCGGCCAAGGCGCTCGTGACCCCCAGGAGCGCCTTCTGGACGCTCGCGATCTGGTCGCCTTCGCCGGCGGGATCCAGCCCGTTCGTGATCACCGTGATCGTCCTCGGGCCTGCGGAGGCGATGTCGGCCGGGAGGACGACAGCGATGGACGCCTGCCCGTCCTCGATCTCCGCGCGTGCGGCGGCCACATCCGCGGCCTGGACGAGCGTCGAGCCCTGGCTCCGCAGTGCCTCGCCGATCGCGCCCGCGACGAGGGCGCCGGCCGGGCCCGCCTGGTCCACGACGACCGCATGCACGGTAGGCGTCTGGCTCTCGCGCAGGATGAACGTGACGAGTCCGGTTACGAGGATCGGGGCGATGAACAGGAGCGCCAGGGACGGGCGGTCGCGGCGGATCTCCGCGACGACGCGGCGGAACAGGGCGAACACGCGCCGGCCGTTCATCGCGCCACCTCGTTGCCGCCGTAGTGCAGGAATGCCTGTTCGAGGTCGGCGGTTCCGGCTCGCGCGCGGAGTTCCTGGCCGGTCCCCCTGGCGATGATCCTGCCGGATCGCACGAACAGCAGTTCGTCGCAGCGGTCGGCCTCGTCCATCACGTGGCTCGAGACGACGATCGTCGTGCCGGCGTCGGCCAGCGCGCGGAAATGCGCCCAGAACTGGACGCGGAGGAGAGGGTCGATCCCCACGGTCGGCTCGTCCAGGAACAGCACCTCGGGGCGGTGGATCAGCGCGCAGGCGAGCGACAGCCGACGTCTCATGCCGCCGGACAGCGTGCCGGCGACGGTGTCGTGCCGATCGGCAAGATCGACGAGGGCGACCGCGTCCATCCAGGCATCCCTTGCCGTGACCCCGTACATTGCGCCGAAGAATTGCGCGTTCTCGGCGACGGTGAGTGCCGGGTAGATGCCGTCGCTCTGGGTCATGTAGCCGATGCGGCTGAGGTTCGAACGCGACGGCATCGGGATCCCGAGCACCTCGGCGGTGCCCTTCGTCGATCGCGTCATGCCGGTGAGCAGCCGGATCAGGGTGGTCTTGCCGGAACCGTTCGGGCCCAGCAGGCCGTAGATGCGGCCGGGCGTCAGCTCGAAGTCCATGCCGTCGACGGCTCGCACGCTACCGAACGCCTTCTCGAGCCCGAGCGCGCGGATCGCGGGAGGTGGCTGCGCACCGACCACGGGTCCAGGGACTGGGGCGTCCAGCATCGCATCACTCCTCCGGGTCGGCGGCGTGTGTCCGCCTGGGTGTTCGCGGTCGCAACGATCGACGGACACAGTGTGGCGTGATCGACCGTTAGCGGCCGGGCCGCAGGTCCACGCTGAAGTCGAGGTGAGCGCGCAGCATCGCCAGGGCATCGCTCCAGAGCTCGATGGCCTCCGCCCACGCGTCGATCGCTCCGGGCGCGTCGAGGCGAAAGGGACCGTCGTCGAGGTCGAGGCGGGTCCCGTATCCGGCGGGGCGAATCGCCACCTGGACGTCGGTGACCACGGAATCGTCCGGAAGCCACGGCCTGCGGAACGCAAAGCGGGAGTACGGCTCCGCCCGTGTCACCTGCCACCACACGCGCCGGTCCGCCCAGGTCAGCACGGACCGCGCTCCCACCGCCAGGCCGCCCTCGATCTGCAGGGGGAACCACCGGGCGAGCTCCTCCGGGTCGGCCCAGGCGCGGAACACCCTCTGCGGAGGGGCGTTGAGACGGCGCCGCAGGCGTACCCAGCGCTCAACGTCGGTCCCGGGCGGAAGCCGCGCTTCGTCGTGTGCCATGCGGTCTCCCTGTTCTGCCGAAGTGGCGGACGCGGCATCGTGGCGGACGCGGCCGCCGTGGCGGTCAGTGGATGGTCAGTGGGTGGTCAGTGGAGCCGCAGCTCGGGCTGCAGGCGGGCGAGCTCGTCGCGAAGGTCGGGAGCCTCGTCGAGCCTGGCGAGGACTTCGAGGACGAGCTTGTTCACGGCGCTCGTCCCCGTCACGCCGGCCGCGGCCTCCACGATCTCCGTCAGCCGCCGACCGGCCGCGGCGTCGAGGTGGTCCAGGCGGTCGACTCCGAGCTCCTCGGCGGCCGCCGCCGCCAGGAGCGAGGCCACTCGCTCGCATACCCTGGCGCTCCGCAGGCGAGCGGCCAGGTTCGGCGGTGCGACGTGTAGCGCGTCCATGACGCCTCCCTCGGGCTGCGAGCCGGGCGGCACCGACCACGTCCCGGCGACCGTGTCGGCAGTGCCCGCCTGCTGGATCACGGCCGAGTGCATCGTGGGCGACGGTTACCCGTCCGGCCAGAGTCGTTGCGCCCGAAATCTGCGCAATGTTGGCGTCTGAAACCGGCGAGCGCGGGTGGGCGACGGCGGGGCGAGCCTTGCCGCGGCGTCGGGCGCCCGCGTCAGGCCGGGAGGCTGAACCACACGCGCGTCTGGCCGCCCGTCGACTCGGCGCCGACCGCTCCGCCGTGCGCTTCCACGAGCTGCTTCACGATGGACAGGCCGATGCCGGCGCCGCCACGCGCTCGATCGCGCGACTTGTCCACCCGGTAGAAGCGCTCGAAGACGTGAGGCAGATCGGAAGGCGGAATGCCCTCGCCGGGGTTGGTCACCGCCACCAGCACGTCCGTGCGCCGCCGTCGAGCCGTCACCAGCACGCGGCCCCCTGCCGGCGTGTACCGCAGGGCGTTCTGCAGAAGGTTCCCCAGCACCTGCGCAAGCTGGTCCGAGTCCCCGCGGACCCGCAGGTCCGGCGGAGACTCGACCTCGAGATCGAGTCCGGCCGCCTGCGCCGCCGGGTGCGCGAGCTCGACGGCCGACCGAATGACGGCAGCCAGGTCGAGGTCGACGAGAGGCGGCGGCCCGGCGGCGTCGCCCGCGGCGAGCGTGTCGAGTCCATGAGACAGGCGGACCAGCCGTTCCGTCTCCTCCCAGAGCGACTCGAACGTGTCCCGGTCGGGCGGGATGACGCCGTCGCGCAGCGCCTCGAGGTAGCCCTTCAGGTTGGTCAGGGGCGTCCGCAGCTCGTGGGCGGCGTTGGCGATGAACTCGCGCCGCATTCGTTCCTGCTCCTCGAGCGCCTCGGCCATCTGGTTGAACGAATTGGCCAGGCTGACGATCTCGTCGGGACCGCGCCGCTCGATCCGCGACTCGTAGCGTCCCTGGGCGATCCGCCGCGCGGCCGCCCCGATCTCGCGCAATGGTTGAACGAAGCGGGCGGCGACAAGGGTGGCGAGCACGGCGGCCACCACCACCGCCACCAGTGCGGCGAACAGGACGACCTGCACGACGGAGTCCTCGAACATCGCGTTGCTCGAGGCGGTGCTGATGCCGTGCCTCGCCATCAGGGCCGCGAACGTCTGAGACCCCACGACGATGACGCCGGCCGCCAGGATGACCAGGGCGACCGCGGCGACGGCGATTGCCGCCGCGGCGATGCGCAGCCCGACCCCGCCGGGCGCGCGGCGTCTCACGGTTCGGCCGCGTCCGGCGCGGCTCGGTATCCCACGCCGCGCACCGTCGCGACGTACCGGGGGTGGCCAGCGTCGTCGCCGAGCTTGGCGCGCAGCCGCCGCACGTGCGCGTCGATCGTGCGGTCCAGGATGTCGGCCTCGCCGTGGCCGTAGACCGCGTCGAGCAGCTGGTCGCGCGAGAGGACCCGGCCGCCCGCCGCGAGCAGCGCGGCGAGGAGTCGGAACTCCACGGCGGTCAGCGGAACGGCGTGGCCCGCAACGGTGACCTCGTGACGATCCGCGTCGAGCACGAGGTCGCGGTGACGGATGGGCGCTTCCGGCAGCCCGGACCCGGCCCGTCGGGCGGTCGGCGCGGTGCGGTCGAGAATCCGCCGCACGCGGAGCACGAGCTCGGCGGGGGAGAACGGCTTGGGCAGGTAGTCGTCGGCACCCTCCGCGAGCCCCGCAATCCGGTCGGCTGTTGTGCCACGGGCGGACAGCACGAGGATGGGCGTGGGGTCGGTGCGCCGCACGGCTCGGATGACGGCGAGCCCGTCCACCTCGGGCAGCATGAGGTCGAGCACCACCAGCGACGGGGCCTCCAGGGCGACGGCCGCGAGCGCGCTCCTGCCGTCGGTCGCCTCGACCACCCTGAGCCCATCGCGCTCCAGGTACGTCCGCACCAGGCGCACGATCTTCGGATCGTCATCGACGACGAGGATGGGTGCTGGGAGGGTGGTCACGCTGGCATCCTAGAGTGAGAGTGTGGCACTGGCCAGAGGCTCCAGCGGGCGGAGAGCGGGGGCACTCGCCCCCGCTCTCCGGTTCGTTGAGGAGTCGGCGGTTACGAGGCGGCGAGGCCGCCCCCCGGCCCCGACCGGCAGGCCGCTGGTGCTGCCGATCGCGCTCAGGCTGGCACCTGGACCGATGCGGAATGCATCGATGGTCTGCGCGCCGACATCGACCACGTAGAGGAAGCGCCCGTCACCGGACACCGACGCGTCGAGGAGCGGGGTGCTCGTGGAAGCCGGGCCGAAGGCGGTCCCACTGAGCAGCGTCAGGCTGCCATTGGGGGCGATGGCGTAGGACGGAGATGGCGGCATTGTGGGCGTCGATCGTGAAGGCGTAGCGGCCGTCGGGCGTGAGGGCCACCCAGCAGGCGGCGACCTGGCCATTGGCGACCGAGGCTGAGATCACGCTCGGCACCCCCGTGGATGAGAGCGTGTAGGAGGAGAGCGCGCTGGCCGCGGCCTCCGTGTCGAAGAGCCGGCCCTGGCCGTCGAAGGCGAAGCCGTACGGCGCAGCGCCGGAGGACATGTAGGCGCTCGGTGGGCCCGCGATGCCGAGGAAGCCGACACGGTAGGTGACGAGCTCACCGGCGAGGACCCTTCTCGGTGACGACCAGCGCGCGCCGTCGGGCTGAAGGCGATCTCCTCGGGCGAAGGTGAGGCCAGGCTGCCAGGCTCAAGGGCTGGATCGAACGCGGCAGCGCGACGAGGCGGCCGCCGAGGTTGAGGAAGCCCGCGATATTGCCGTGTCCCCCGCGTCGAGCACGTAGACGAACGGGCCGTGGATGGTGACGCTGACGGGGTCAGTGCCTCCAGCGGCGGTGCGGGAGGTGAGGTAGAGGCCGCCGTTGGGCGCAACGGCGAAGAGCGCGACGTCGTTGCTGCCGGCGTCGACGGTGGCCAGCCAGTGCCCGTCGGCACTGAGGGTCACCGAGCCCTGGGAAGCGAGCTGCGCACCCGTGCCCGTACCGCCGGTGGCGTAGGTCCCGGCCAGGCTCAGGCTGCCGTCGGAGGCGCGGGAGTATGCGAGGACGGCATTCCCTCCCGCCGAATTGGTGATCGTGTACACCGTGCCGGCCGCCGCGGCGTTGTGGGCGGCGACCGTAGCGGGGACGCTGAACGCGAGCAGGGCGACAAGGGCGCCGAGCCCGGCTATCTGTCTGCGACGCATCGGACGTGATCTCCTCGAGTGCCCCCGGGAACGCCCCGGGATGTCCCGAGCGTGGTCCGCGCTCGATGACCGCCGAATGGCGGTTCCGTGACGATTTGGGGACGGCGTCCGACCGCCTGGCCTCAGGCCACCGTCACCTGGACCTGGTCGTAGCCCGTCGCGCCGGCCGGCGATGGGCCGCCCGGCGTGGCCGTCTGCACCGTGCCCGTCCCGTCGGTGGCCCGGACCTGGATGGTGTGGCTTCCCGACGTGGCCTGCCAGCGGTAGACCCATTGCACCCACGTCGCCTTCGAGATGGCGCGGCTCAGCATGGCCGCCTGCCAGGGGCCGTTGTCCACGCGGACCTCGACCCGCCCGACGCCGCGGTCGGGCGCCCACGCGACCCCGTCGACATCGACCGGCCCTGCGGCGACGCTGGCGCCCTCGGCGGGGTGGTCGATGCGCGACTGGGTCAGGATCGGGCCGTCCTTCGCCCACCCAAGCTGGATCCAGTACGCGTCGAAGGCCTCCCGGGTGGTCAGCTCGATCTCCGAGAGCCACTTGGTGGCGGATACGTAGCCGTACAGGCCGGGCACGATCAGGCGCGCCGGGTAGCCGTGCTCGGCCGGCAGCGGGACGCGGTTCATGCCGACCGCGATCATCGGCTCCCTGGCGGGGTCGAGCGCCCACGCGGTGGGGAAGCCGACCGTGAACCCGTCGACCGCCCGGCCCACGATCTGCGTGGCGGCGGCGTGCACGCCGGCCTCGGCGAGGACCTGCTTGAGGTGGACGCCGGTCCAGAGCGTGTTGCTGATGAGGTTCCCGCCCACGTCGTTGCTCACGCACGAGAGGGTCACATACTGCTCGAAGAGGGGCAGCGCGAGCAGCTCGTCGTAGGTGAACGTCAGGGGATGGTCGACCATGCCGGTCACCCGGAGCTGCCAGGTGGAGGCGTCCACCTGCGGCACGAGGAGTTCGGTGTCGATCCGGTAGAACTGATCGTTCGGCGTGACGATCGGCGTGATCCCGGGCGCCGCCAGCGAGTCGCCTGCAACCAGCGGCTGCGCCACCTCGGTGGGCACCGGCAGGGTCGCCGACACGGGCGCGCCGGAGGGATGCTGGCGCTCGAGGAGGACCCGAC
The DNA here is from genome assembly GCA_963759135.1 of uncultured Chloroflexia bacterium. GTDB lineage: Bacteria > Chloroflexota > Limnocylindria > Limnocylindrales > CSP1-4 > JAJYNJ01. Next base: position 43,612 of record CAVWXU010000010.1, read on the forward strand.
CGAACGCCCCGGCGACCACGGCGCCGCCCAGGAAGCCTCCCGAGCGAAGGAGGAACCGTCGGCGGTTCCAGTCGGGCATCGAAGCGACAGGATCGGGCGGCGCGACGGCCGCGCGGCGCAGGACCATCGGGCGCAGGAATCCGGCGTCGGCGAGCAGGACCCGCAGCGTGACGACTCCCACTGCCGTGGCCACGACCGCGCTGACCGCCGCCAGTGGTGCCGAATTGAGCGGCTGGACGACCGCGGCCACCAGCGCCGCGAACCCGAAGCCCAGCAGGATCCGCCACGCGGTGCCGAAGCTCCGGCGGCCGAGGATGCCGGCGACGGCGCCCACCAGGAGCGCCACCGCCACGACGGCGACGTTCAGCGCCGTCTTGTCGTTCGTGCCGAAGAGCGTCGTCATGACGTCCTTCGCGCCGGGGGGCTGGAGGGCGATGACCAGGCTCCCGACGGCGACGACGAGTGACGGGGCGCCCGGAACGATGCCGGCGATCAGCTCGCTGGCGCCGACGCCGGCGGCGCCGGCAACGGCGCCAGCCGCCGCGGCGCGCCCCAGGCTCGTGGTACGGGACAGAGCTGGCATCGAGGCTCAGAGGCTCTCTTCAGGTGCGCTGTCGAGATGGGATGACGGTCGAGATGTCGGAGTGTCCCATATCCGTCCGAATCGGCCACCGATGGTCGCCTTCGCCCGATCCTCGCGCGCCTCGATGACTCGACGATGACGGTCGCGTGACGATCCGGTGACGGAGGCGCCGGATCCGGAGGGGCGGCGGGATGCGAGCACGAGCAAGGCCGGGGGCGCGGCGGCCGCAGCGGGCGCTGCGCGGATCTCGTCCAGGCGACCTGCGCCCCGGACCCGTAGGATGCGCGCCATGCTGCCCGTCTTCGCCGTCGCGATGCATGGTGCCCTCGCGGAGGTCGACCTCGTGCGCGAGCTCCTGCCGGCCTGGATCCTGGGCTTCTGCGCCGGGATCCTGCTGTTCGGGCGCGGGCTCGTGGCCTACCGCCTGGGGTCGCGCGTGGCGACCATCGCGACGTCGCCGCTTGGCGGACTGGCGGCCGGGGAAGTGCGGGTCTCCGGGACCGTGGAACCGGGCACGACGATCCTGGTCTCCCCGCTGCAGAGCACTCGTTGCGTCTACTACCGCGCCCGGGTGACCGAGGAGCGCGGCCGGAACAGCCGGACCGTGCTGGACGACGAGCGATCCGTCAGCTTCCGGCTCCGGGACACCTCGGCAACCGTGGTGGTGCTGCCACGCGGAGCGCGGTGGGAACTCGACCCGCGCCTTGACGCCCGGTCAGACCTGTCCGGCGAGCCGCCGTCACTCGACCTGAACCGGGGTCCGGCCGAGGAGTTCGCTCCGGAGGACCGCGACGCGCAGGTCGCGCGCCTGCTCACCGTGCGCGGCGCCGAGGACGACAACGCGACGCTCTTCGAGCGGATGACCGGCGGATCCGGTCCTGGCGGGTTGGCGAACCTGCCCGGGGCCGGCGCGAGCCTGTCGCTCGGCGGCGGACGGCACTACGTCGAGTCGCGCGTCGAGCCCGGCGACGTCGTGACCATCGTGGCCGCGGCACTTCCGTATTCGATGGTCGGTTCGGACGTCGGGTCCGCGGACGAGAACCCGCTCGACGACCCCGAGATCGCAGTCGACCTGGCCGCGGCGCAATCGACGGGGACGCTTCGCGCCAGGCCGGAAGACGCGTGGGGCAATGCCGCTATCCCTGGGTTCGGCATCGGCCGGCCGGTGCGTACGCCCCTGCTGGACCCGGGAGCGGCTCCGGAGCCGGCCGCGCCTCCCGCCGGCCTCCCGCCGCGCGTCCCGCCGCGTCACCCCCTGCGGCATCCACCGTGTCACCCCCGGGACGGCCCGAGGCTCCCGGAATGGCATCGGGTGGGGAGGGGAGCGCGTCGCCCGACGCCGGGGCCCCGCTCGACTTCGCCATCGCCCCGGATGAGCTCGTGCTGGCCGCCGGCTCGACCGGGATGACCGTCTACGCCGGTACCCCTGTCGAGGCAGCCGGCTCCGAGACATCTCGCTTCTGGCAAGGAGTCGCCGGCGCCGCGCTCGCGGTGGCCTGCGCCGCGCTCATCGTGCTGCAGATCGGGGCGGGCTGACCACGGTGGGCGCCCTGGCGATCGTCGGCCTGGCGGCCGCGCTGCTCCTCGTTGCGGCATTCGTGGTCGCGGTCACCACCTACAACGGTGTCGTCGCGATGCAGCGCCGCGTGGACAAGGCCTGGGCGAACGTCGACGTGGCGCTCAAGCAGCGCTACGACGAGCTGCCCAACCTCGTCGAGGCAGTGCGCGACGTGATGACGTATGAACGGGCGGTGCTCGAAGACGTCACCAACGCGCGCGCGGCGTATGCACCGGGCGCGTCGCTGCCGAACCAGGCGGCAGCGTCCGACGCGACGACCGCCGCCGTGCGCTCGCTGTTCGCGGTGGTCGAGCGCTACCCGCAGCTGCACGCCCAGGAGAACGTCCTGAGCCTTCAGGCGGAGATCGAGCGCCTCGAGGGCCTCATCGCCACGCGCCGCGAGTTCTTCAACGACAGCGTCTATCTCTACAACGCGACGATCCGGCAGCTGCCCGCCGTCCTGTTCGCCGGCGCGATGGGATGGCGGCCGCGCGACTTCTTCCGGGCGCCGGATGGGGCGCGGGACGAGGTTCCCGTCGCGCTGGATCGCCCCGGGCCCGCGCAGGAGGACGCCCCGGCGCGGACGACGGACGGAACCGAGAGAGCGGACGATGCCGGTGGCGGGACGCCCACGACGTCGCAGGGGTAGGCCCCAGGACGTCCTCGGATACCGGCATGCTGGCGCCGGTCGCGAGGCTGTTTGGCCCTTGAGGCGGCGCGTCGCGCAGCGTTGACTTCCCTTGTTTGTTCAGCTTCCTCAGGGGTGGGTGATGGTTGACGTGTTCGCCGGCGACGTGGGCGCCGGGGCGGCCGTGGACAAGGCCAGCGATGTGCTCGGGTATGGCCGCCGGCCGCTCGACGCCCTCTTCCTTCCCCGGTCGGTCGCCGTGATCGGCGCAACCGAGAAGGAAGGGAGCGTCGGCCGCACCGTCCTCTGGAACCTCATCAGCAGCCCGTTCGGCGGCACGGTCTTCCCGATCAACCCGAAACGGCCCAACGTTCTCGGGTTGAAGGCATACCCGAGCCTGGCCGCGGTCCCCGACCCGGTCGAGCTCGCCGTGGTCGTCACGCCGCCCCAGAGCGTCCCGGGCGTGATGGACGAATGCGTCGCGTCGGGGGTGCGAGGGGTCATCGTCATCTCGGCCGGCTTCAAGGAGACCGGTCCCGACGGCGAGGAGCTCGAGCGCCAGGTCCTCGCGCGGGCGCGGGCCGGTGGCATCCGTGTGATCGGCCCCAACTGCCTCGGCGTCATGAACCCGATCGGCGGTCTCAACGCCACGTTCGCGGCCGGCATCGCGCGACCCGGTTCGGTGGGGTTGATCAGCCAGAGCGGTGCGCTTCTGACCGCCATCCTCGACTGGAGCATGCGCGAGCAGGTCGGCTTCAGCTCGGTCGTCTCCCTCGGCTCGATGCTCGACGTCGGCTGGGGCGATGTCATCTACCACCTGGGTGACGATCGAAACACCGGCAGCATCGTGATCTACATGGAGACGGTCGGCGACGCCCGCGCCTTCCTCTCGGCCGCACGCGAGGTCGCCCTCACGAAGCCCATCATCGTCATCAAGCCCGGACGCACCGCCCAGGCGGCCAAGGCGGCCGCGTCGCACACCGGGTCGTTGACCGGCAGCGACGAGGTGCTCGATGCGGCGTTCCGGCGCGTGGGCGTGCTCCGCGTGGACACCATCGAGGACCTCTTCGCCATCGCCGACGTCCTCGCCAAGCAGCCCCGACCGAGGGGCCGGCGCCTCTCCATCCTGACCAATGCCGGCGGCCCGGGTGTCCTGGCCACCGACGCCCTGATCGGCGGCGGCGGACAGCTCACGGAGATCACCCCTGCGGCGATGGAGGCGTTCAACGCGATCCTGCCCGCGCCGTGGAGTCACAACAACCCGGTGGACATCATCGGCGACGCCCCGCCCGAGCGGTACGCCGCCGCGCTCGACATCGCAGCCGGCGACCCGGGCAGCGACGGGCTGATGGTCATCCTGACGCCCCAGGCCATGACCGACCCGACGCGCACGGCCGAGCAGCTCGTCCCCTTCGCCCACATCGAGGGCAAACCGGTCCTGGCCAGCTGGATGGGTGGCGCCGATGTCGAGGCCGGCACGGCGATCCTTCGCGCTGCCGGCATCCCGACGTTCCCCTACCCGGACGGCGCCGCCGAGATGTTCAACTACATGTGGCGCTACAGCGACAGCCTCCACGCGCTCTACGAGACGCCCACCATGCCGGACGACGAGGCGAGCTCCGTCAACCGGGCGGTGGCGCGCGACATCATCGATGGCGCCCGGCGCGAGGGCCGTACGCTGCTCACCGAGTTCGAGTCGAAGCAGGTCCTCTCCGCGTACGCGATACCGATCACGGAGACCCGCATCGCGCCGACCGAGGCCGAGGCGGTGGCGGCTGCCGAGGCGATCGGCTACCCGGTCGTCCTCAAGCTCCACTCGCACACGATCACCCACAAGACCGACGTCGGCGGCGTGCAGCTGAACCTCGTCGACGCCGACGCCGTCCGCGCCGCGTACCACGCCATCCAGGCGGCCGTGGCAGAACGCAGGGGCGCCCGGCACTTCGAGGGCGTCACCGTCCAGCCCATGATCAACTACTCGGGCTACGAGCTGATCGTCGGCAGCTCGGTCGATGCGCAGTTCGGCCCGGTGCTGCTGTTCGGGATGGGCGGCCAGCTCGTCGAGCTGTTCCGCGACCGCGCCCTCGCGCTGCCGCCGCTCACCACCACCCTTGCCCGCCGCATGATCGAGCGAACCCGGATCTACGGCGCGTTTGCGGGAATCCGTGGGCGCCAGCCCATCGACGTCGCCGCCCTGGAGCAGCTCCTGGTCCACTTCGGCCAGCTCGTCGTCGAGCAGCCCTGGATCAAGGAGATCGACATCAACCCGTTGCTCGCGTCCCCGGAGCGACTCATCGCCCTCGACGCGCGCGTCGTGCTCCACGAGCCTGACCTTCCAGAGGCGCAGCTGCCTCGGCTGGCCATCCGCCCGTACCCGCGCCAGTACGTCGGCACGTGGCGAAGCACCGACGGGACCGAGGTGACGATCCGGCCCATCCGGCCCGAGGACGAGCCGCTGATGGTGCGCTTCCACGGGGGCCTCTCCGAGCGCACCGTCTACGAGCGCTACCTGCGCGAGCTCGGCCTGGCCGAGCGCACGGGGCACGAGCGGCTCACGCGGGTCTGCTTCAACGACTACGACCGGGAGATCGCGCTCGTCGTCGAGCGCGCGGCCGCCGGCGAGGAGCGCGAGATCGTGGCCGTCGGGCGCCTGAGCAAGCGGCACGCGCTCAACGGAGCCGAGTTTGCGATCGTGGTCGCCGACTGCTGCCAGCGCACCGGCCTGGGCACGGAGCTGCTCCGCCGGCTCGTCCAGATCGGACGGGACGAGGGCCTCGACTGGATCGGCGCCGAGATGCTCGCCGACAACGTCGGCATGCGGCACACCGCCGAGAAGGCGGGCTTCACGCTTCGGCCCATCGCGGATGGGAGCCTCGTTCGAGCGGACCTGCGGCTGCGGGGGTGAGGCCCGGTGCGACGCCGGGCGCGGCGTCGCACTGCCGCGGGCGTGGGAAAGGCGTGGGGTCGGGCGCGGCATGCGCGCTGCCGCGGGCATGGGGTCGGGCGTGGCGCCGGGCGTCCCCGGCACCGGCGGGGTCACTGGCGGCCGTCGTACCCCAGCTCGGCGGCGGTCACGACGCGCGTGACGTCCGACCATGCACCTGTCACGGGGAGTCGTGCCGCGGCCACAAGGCGGGTTCCGCCCGACGCAATGAACAGCGCTGCGAACACCGGGAAACCCACGGGCGCCACCGACAGCAGCGCGGCGCCGGCGACCTGGCCGGCCGCGGTGGCGGCCGCCGTGGCCCCCACGAACCGGCCCTGCTGCGTGAACACGGTCGGCCCCGACACGAGACGGAACAGCCGCTCGTTGGTCGCGATCTGGACCAGCGCCCCGCATGCGCTGACCAGGACGGCCACGGCCATGAAGCAGAGCAGCGCGGCCTCGTTCTCCGGGAAGCTGGCCAGGGCCAGCAGCCAGCCGCCGCCCAGGCCGAGATAGGAGAGGCGCAGGAGCCGCGACGACGAGTGGCGCGCGAGGAGCCCGGCGCCGAGTGTCGCCGCCGCGACTGCGGCCGCCGACGTCAGCGCCGAGAGTGCCACCGCCGCCGATGCCGTGGCATGGAGGACGCTGATGATGTACACGGCGTAGTACGGCGCAAGCCCGGAGCCGAGGCTCGCCAGCGCCGCGACGCCCATGAAGCTGGTCCAGCCGGGCGGTTGCGGGTCCGTTCTCGCGAGACGTGCCACCCGTACGCGACCGGGACGCGGCAGCGCGGCGAGCGCCGACAGTTCGATGACGCCTGCCAGGCCGCCCACGAAGAACGGGGCGGCGTACACGACCAGCCCGTACGTGCGCACCGCCGGATCGAGGACGACCGCGATCCCCGCCAGCAGCACGGCGCTGACGCCAAGGCCGAGCCCGACAACCCGCGGGGCGACGAAGCGGCGCTCGTCCTGCGGCAGTGTCGCCGCGAACCAGGCCTGCAGGTTGGCCCCGGTGATCCCCGAGAAGACGCCGAGGGCCGCGGTGGCGAGGACGAGCCCCACGACCAGCACGGCGTGGTTGGCTCCGCCGGCGGCACCGACGACGGTGAGCACGGCGAGCCACAGGCCGCGCGTCTCTCCCGCGGCCGCGGCCAACAAGGTGACCCGGCGGAGGTTGCCGGCGTCGCGCCGGAGCAGGCCGGGCATGGCCAGCTGCGCGGCCGGCCCGATCAGCGCGAGCGACGCCACGAGCGTGGTCAGCCCGGGCCCCAGCCCGAGCGTGAGCAGCAAGGGGATCGACAGCGCGGTGCCGGAGAGCGCCAGTACCGCGCCCTGGGTGAGCCCGACGACGAGATACGTCCGGTACGACGGGCCCGCGAACGTTCCCCAGTCGCGGGCGAGTCGCGCGAGGCCGGCTCCGCGCCGCCGCGGGCGATCCGGAGCGCGAGACTGAGACGACACGTACGACCTCGGAGCGGCACGGAGGCGATCGCGGAGGGGCAGCCGGTCCCGCATGGACGTGCGACCCGCCGACCGGCGGGGCTGCCCCGGCGGAACCTCGGGCGTCGAACTGCCCCAGCCTACCAGAGCGCGCGGGGCGCCCCCTCATCGGATGCAGGGAACCGTTCGGGATCGCCGGCCGTCTGACCACCGATCGTCCCAGCTTGCAGGAGAGAGCACATGTCCAGTACTCGTTCCGTCATCGTCGGCCGGACGGCCGCCGTCGCCGCAGTGGCCGTCCTCGGCCTGGTCGCGCTGGGTCCCGCACTCGCGAGCTCACCGCGAGCGGCGGGCCAGGTCATCACCACTGGCCAGTCCGGGAACAGCGCCATCCAGCCGGGCATCACGGTCGAGGGTTCAGGCATCGTCACCGTTGCGCCGGACGAGGCGATCCTCAGCGTGGGTGTTCTGGAACAGGCCTCCACGGCGTCCGCGGCGCAACAGGCGGCGAGTGCCGCCATGACCAAAGTGATCGCGGCGGTCAAGGGAGCCGGCGTGGCGGACGCCGACCTGGCCACCCAGTGGATCTCGTTGCAGCCCCAGTACGACAACGGCCCGAACGGGAACGGCCCGACCAGGGTGACCGGCTATCAGGCCGGCCAGTCGCTCCAGGTCACCGTGCGCAATCTCGACCAGACCGGACCCGTCATCGATGCCGCCGTAGGCGCGGGCGCCAACCAGGTGGGCGGCGTGAGCTTCTCGCTGGCCAACCCGGCCGCCGTTGCCACCCAGGCACGCGCGGCAGCGGTGGCCGACGCGCAGCAGCGTGCGCGGACGCTCGCGCAGGCCGCCGGGGTCACGCTCGGCGCTGCGATCTCCATCACCGAGTTGAACGCGCCCGGTCCCGTGCCCGTGGCTGCCGCGGCCCCGGCAGCGGGCATGGCCATCTCGACCCCGGTCCAGGCCGGCACGACGCAGGTCGAGGTCGACGTGCAGGTCACGTTCGCGATCGGCAGCTGAGCGGGGCGGTGCGAAGGAGGAGGTGCCAGCCCGCACCGCCTCCTTCGCTTGCCCGTTGACATCCCCTGGGTGGGGCGCAGAATCCAGGCCGACCGAGGAGGCAACCTGTCACCCTGAAGACACCTCGGAGGTCTCATGGACGCCGGCCGGCAACGGCCGGCGTCTTCTGTCCCTTCGCGCGTCACGCGTTTCCCGAAGAACGCCCGCATGGGTGCGAAGTAGTAGTCCCGCCACCCCTGCTCGTACCCGCTCTGGCCGTCCGGGATGTCGGTGTGGCGAAGGGTGAGCAGGGTCCCCGACCCGGCCGGCTCGAGGAGCACTTCGATACGGGAGTCCTGGTCGGCCGTGCCGAAATCGGTCGTTCTCCAGGACTGGACGATCCGCCGCCCCGACTCGAGCTCGAGGGTCACGCCGGTGATGTAGCCGTCCCCGGCCCGAAAGGCACCCCCAACTCGCGGGTCGATCTCGGCCGCGGCGCCCGTCATCGCGGCGTGCCCGCCGCTCGACATCCAGGCCTCGAAGACCGCGTCTGGACGCGCGGGGATGGTGTCCCAGACGATGAAGCCGTATGCCATCGCGTCGCTCCTTCCAGGCCAAACGCCAGCTCCGCGCCGGCCGCGGGCTGCGCGACGGCAGACGGCGACCGGCGTGCCGTCCTCCGACCCGCAAGGCTGCGGCATACTGGCACCGAATCGCAACCGCTGAGGCCCGCTTGCGTGTACGTGCCCGCTCACTTCCGACCTGCCGACGCCGCCATCCGCGAACTCCTGGCCCGCTGTGGCGCCGCGGACCTGGTCACCGCTACGGCACGGGGGCTGCTTGGGACGCTGCTGCCCTTCACGTACGACGGGCCCGGCAGCCGGCCCGACGCCGGAGCATGGGGCGCCCTGCTGGGCCACCTCGCCCGCAACAACGAGCAGTGGCGCGAACCGGCACAGGGCGACGCGCTCGTGATCGTCCGGGGTCCCGACGCCTACATCTCGCCGGCCTGGTATGCGTCGAAACGAGAGCACGGCCGCGTGGTGCCGACGTGGAACTACGTGACCGCTCACGTCTACGGCCGGCTGGTCGTTCACGACGACGCCGCCTGGGTCGAGGCGCTCGTTCGGCGGCTCACCGCGGAGCACGAGGCCCGGCGCTCGGAGCCGTGGTCGGTTGACGACGCTCCGACGGACTACATTGCCGCGGAGCTCCGCGCGATCGTCGGCGTCGAAGTGCTGATCGATCGAGTGGAGGGCAAGTTCAAGCTGAACCAGAACCGGTCCGACGCCGATGTCGAGGGCGTCATCGCCGGGCTCGAGACCGCCGGAGAGGGCGAACTGGCCGATACGATGCGGCGCGTCCGCCACCGGCCGCCCTGGTAGACGCCGGCCCAGGCGGGACGCGCGCCACGACAACGGACGTCACCGCCTCGCCCCTGCCCGCGACGCCACCGCCGCTCCAGGGCGCTCGGCGCCTCCCGCCGCTCAGGCGCCTCCCGCCGCCTCCCGGGCGTAGCGGACCGCCGCGAGCCGGTCGGCGTAGCCGCGGCGCACCTCGTTGAGCTCTTCGAGCGTGAATCCGAGCTCGTCCGCGATCTCATGGATCTCGGCGTTCTGCGCCGCGCTGATCGCGCGGTCGCCAGGAGTGGCGACGGCGAAGAGGCAGTGCAGCAGGCGCGCCCGTTCGTCGGGCGTGGAGACCTCGCGGAACCGGCGGGTGACCAGGTAGTCCTCGGTCGCCCCGAGGAGCCGCGACTCGCTGCGCGCGATCTCCGCGACCACCACGGCCAGCGCCTCGGGCACCCCACCGAAGTCGGCGACGAGCGCCTCGAGCTCGTGGACTTCGGCCGGGTCCACCTCGCGGTCCGCCGCGACGACCCTGGCCAGGATGTACGCGAACCCTGCCAGGTGGGCGGCCCGCTCGGGCGGGAGCGACTCGAGCTGCGCGACGATGCGCCGAACGGCCTCGGTATCCTCGTCCGCCGGCGCCTCCGGTCGTGGTGCGAGGGCGGGGTGCACGAAGCGGCCGAAGAGCATGGAACGTGGCCTCCGTGGTGCGGCCGGTCGGGCGGGAGACCCGTCCGGCGAGTTGCTCGGGCGTTCAGGCGCAGGAACTGCGGATCCATCCTCCCACGATCCGGCGCGAAGGGCGCGATCACGGCCGCAGGTAGCGGGCGCGCGCGCTCAGGCGCGCGGCCCCGGCGCGATAGCCTGCGAGCCGGCCCGGCGCCCATAGCCTGCGAGCCGCCCCGGCCCTGACCTCGACGGAGGCGGTTGCCCGGTCAGGGTTCCACGGGCTCGACCACGGCCTCCAGCGGCTCCGGTTCGATCGCGAGCCGCCGAACCCCCGCGCCCGTGTCGGCGCCGAACAGGCGGACCCGTCGGGCGCACCAGAACCCGACGGCGACCGGGAGCCAGACGTTGAGGACCCGGTATGCCAGCGTCACCAGGATCGCCGCCGTGGGCGTCATGCCGAGCTGGACGAAGACGAGCGCCATCGCGCCCTCAACCGCCCCGATCCCGTCCGGCACGACGGTGATGACGAAGAACACGATGCTCATCCCGAAGCCCGCGAGGAGAGCCGCCGGGTCCAGGCGCTGGCCGAAGGTGACGAACAGGGCGGCAAGGCCCACGAGGTTCGCCACGTGGAGCAGCAGGCTGTACCCGGACGCGATCGCGATGTCGCGCGGGTGACGCGGGACGGACGTGACGGCGGCGACGAGCTGGTGGGTGGTCTGTCGAGCCCAATCGTCGGCGAGGAGCGCCGGGCGCCCGACCATGCGCGCGCCGCGGTTGACGACCGCGCGGCACGTACCGAGGAGCCTCTCGAGCACCGCCGGCCGCAGAACGGCCAGCGCGAGGATGATCAGCAGGGCCGCGATGAACGCCACGAACAGGGCCGTGCCCGCCAGCGCGAACGCGACGAGCCGCGCGCTCAGGACGAGGGCCAGGGCGCCCGCGGCGACGAACGGCAGCGCCATCACCAGGTCCACGATCAGCACGACGACGAGCCCCACCGCCGTTCGCGCACCGGACTGGCCCCTGGCTGCGGCGTCGTCGATGAAGACCGCGGCGGCCGGAGCAGCCGTGAGCGGCAGGACCGTCTTCACGAAGATCGACGCCAGCAGGACGGGGACCAGGTGCAGGGACCTGCTCGTCACCCCGACGGCGCGGAACGCGTACCGATAGAGCCCTCCGTACAGGAGGAAGAACAGCACCTGCGTCGCGAGCGCCACCGAGGCCCAGCGCCAGTCCGCCTTCGTCAGGTCCAGATCGAGCGCGCTGGCCGACAGGAACTGGCCCAGCACGAACACCAGGAGGGCCGCCCCGAGCGGGACGAGCAGCCACCGCCCCCAGGCGTAGCGCCGTCTCGCTGGGCCGTATGAGGGCGTCATGTCTCCCGGATGATCCCCCAACACGGCCCGGCGTGTACGCTGGGCCGCGATGCTGCCCGCCGACGCACCCGCACCCCCGCCCGCACCAGGCCCACTCGCACCCGCACCCCCGCCCGCATCAGCCCCACTGTCGCCGCCGGCAGGCACGGCGGACGGCCAGGAACCTCCCGCGACGCTGGGTCTGACCTCCGCAGAGGCGGCCGAGCGCCTCCGCTCCGACGGTCCCAATGCGATCGGCGGAGGAGGACGGCGCACACGCCTCGCGATCCTCGTCGCCCAGGTCGCGAGCCCGCTCGTCCTCATCCTCGTCGGCGCGAGCCTGGTGAGCCTGGTCGTCGGCGACAAGGTCAACGCCTCGATCATCCTCGCAATCGTGGTCATGAGCGCCGTCCTCGGGTTCGTCCAGGAGGCACGTTCGGAGGCGGCAGTCGCGGCCCTGCAGGCGCGGCTCACGCTGCGTGCGACCGTCGTCCGCGACGGCCAGCAGTTGGAGATCCCCATCCACGATGTCGTACGGGGCGACCTCGTGCACCTGGGAGCGGGAGACATCGTGCCGGCCGACGGCCGGATCATCGACTCCAACCACCTGTACGTCGACGAGGCGTCGCTCACCGGCGAGTCCGCGCCGGCCACCAAGGAGCCGCGCGCCGGCGATCTCGATCCCGCTCGCGACGACGACCGCGACGGCCTGGTCTTCTTCGGCACCAGCGTCGTCAGCGGGACCGGTCACGCCGTGATCACGGCGACCGGGACGCGCACGAGCTACGGCGAGATCGCGCACCGGCTTGCCGAGCGCGCGCCCGAGAACGACTTCCAGCGCGGCGTCCGTACCTTCGGCGCCCTGATCTTCCGCGTCACGGCGATTCTCGTGATCGCCGTGCTCGTCATCAACGTGGCGCTCCACCGCTCGGTCCTCGACTCCCTGCTCTTCGCCATCGCGCTCGCGGTGGGCCTCACGCCCGAGCTGCTGCCCGCGATCGTCACGCTCAACCTCACGCAGGGCGCGCACGCCCTCGCCTCCCGCGGCGTGCTCGTCAAGCGCCTCCCCGCGATCCAGAACCTGGGCAGCGTCACGGTCCTGGCCACCGACAAGACGGGGACGCTGACCCAGGGGCACCTGGAGTACGTGCGCGCGGTGGGGATCGACGGCGAGGATGCGGACGAGGCGGCCCGGACGCTCGAGTTCGCGTATCTCAACAGCCACTTCCAGAGCGCCTTCGCGAACCCCCTCGACGCCGCCATTCTCTCGGGTACCGCGGCGCCCGCCGACCTCGCCACGTACCGCAAGCTCGCCGAGCTTCCCTACGACTTCTCGCGCCGCCTCCTGAGCGTGGTCGTGCAGGGCGCGTCCGATGCGCCGCTCCTCGTGACCAAGGGGGCGCCCGAATCCGTGATCGCGAGGGCGAGCCACGTCCGGGAGGACCATGCCGTGCGGCCCATCGAGGCGGCCGAGCACGAGCGGCTGGCTCGCCTGGTCGACACGGCGTCCGCCGATGGTTTCCGGCTGGTGGCCGTGGGATCGCGAGCCCTGGCGGCCGAGGAGCTGCGGCCGGTGACGGCGGGAGGGGCGGCGGCCAGCCTCGACGACGCGAGCCGTCTCGAGCACGACCTCGTCTTCGAGGGCGTGATCCTGTTCAGCGACCCGCCCAAGCCGGGGGTCGGCGACACGATCGCCGAGCTCGCTCGCCAGGGCGTGGCGCTCAAGGTGGTCACCGGCGACAACGAGCTCGTCGCGCTTCATGTCGCCGGTCAGGTCGGCCTGGCGGTCGAGGGCGTGCTGACGGGCGAGGAGCTGCGCGCGCTCACGCACCCCGCGCTGGTGGCGCGAGCGAAGCGCACGACGATCTTCGCCCGGGTGGACCCGGACCAGAAGCTCCAGGTCATCCGGGCGTTGCACGACGGCGGCGCCGTAGTGGGATACCTCGGCGACGGCATCAACGACGCCCCCGCCCTGCATACGGCCGACGTCGGGATCAGCGTCGACAATGCGACCGACGTCGCCCGCTCGGCGGCCGACATCATCCTGCTCGAGCCGAGCCTCGCCGCGATCAGCCAGGGGGTCATCGAGGGTCGGCGCACGTTCGCCAACACGCTCAAGTACATCCGCATGGGCACGAGCTCGAACTTCGGCAACATGCTCAGCATGACGGGTGCCGCGCTCCTGTTGCCCTTCCTCCCCATGACGCCCGGGCAGATCCTCCTGAACAACCTGATCTACGACGCTTCGCAGACGGCCATCCCGACCGACACGATCGATCCCGACGTGGGTCTGGTCCCCGCCCAGTGGGACGTCCACGCGATCCAGCGGTTCATGCTGATCTTCGGGCCGATCTCATCGATCTTCGACTACGTGACGTTCGGGCTGCTGCTGACGGTGTTGGGGGTCAACGAGCGGGCGTTTCACACGGGCTGGTTCATCGAGTCGCTGTTCACGCAGGTGCTGGTCGTCCTGGTCATCCGTACCCGTCGAAGCCCGTTCTGGCGCAGTCGCCCGAGCCCGCAACTGCTCGCCGCGATCGTGGCGGCTCTCGCCGCGGCGGTCATCGTCCCGCTCAGTCCGGTCGGGAGCGCGCTGGGCTTCAGCCCTCTGCCGCCGGTCTACTGGGTCCTGCTGGCCGTGGTCGTGGCCGCCTACCTTGCGCTCGTGGAGCTGGCCAAGCGGCGGTTCGAGCCGCGCGCCTGACTGCGCCCGCCTGCGCGAGCAGCGAGCACGCCGGGCGCTCGTGCAGCCTCGGCCGTCGGGCCTCCCTCGCCGATGCCCGTGCGGGCGAGGTTCGGGCGGGACATTCGTCCCAGCGGGACATTCGGCAATTGTCCCTCCGCCCGTTCCGGCTACGCTGTTGGCCTGAGCCGCCGCATTCGGCCCGGGCCCGCGCGAGAGGAAAGGACGACAGCCACCCATGCGCCTCCTCAGCCGGCGGGGCTTCCTGGCCCTCGCGGGCCAGGCGCTGCTCGCGCTCGGCGTCGCGCCCGTCGTGCGCGCCGCGTCGGTGCAGCCGCTCTTCCACGGGTCGCGCACAGAACGCGTCATCGCGCTCACCATCGATGACGACTGGTCGCCCGCGCGGGTTGGCAGGATCTTCGACACGCTGGTCCATGACGCCGTTCCCGCCACCTTCTTCCCCTACGCCAACGCCACGCTCTCGGACCCCGGCTTGTGGCGGGCCATCACCTCGGCCGGCTATCCCTACGCCAACCACACCCGGACGCACCCCTGGATGACCGAGCTGACCGCGGCGGCGCAGGCGGCCGAGATCACGCAGGCCCGCGCCATCCTGGAGGCCATGACGGGCGTGGCCATGCTGCCGGTCTTCCGCCCACCGTACGGCGCGTACGACGCCGGGCTCCTCGCGGTGGCGCAGGCGAAGGGCTTCCCGACCGTCCTCATGTGGGACACCAGCGATGCGGACACGTCGCTGCGGGCGACCCCGGCACAGCTGGTGAACGCGGCGATGCGGGGCATGAACGGCTCCGTGCTCCTGACGCACGGAGGTCCGGCCCTCACCCCAGTGATCCTCCCGACCATCATCGCGCAGTACCGGGACCTGGGCTTCCGTTTCGTCACCGTGCCCGAACTGCTGGGCTGGACGGTGGCTCGTCCGTCGGCCCCTGCCGCGATCGCCCCCGTCGACCGGCGAGCGCAGTAGGGGCGCCCGGCGCGGCGCGACCCGGGTGGTGACTGGCTGATCTCGACTCTGCCGGACGCCCATGTTCACAACCGGCACGCCCATGTTCGCAAGCGGCACGCCCATGTGCTTGACATCCGGTGTACTTTCTATGGAATGCGAAAGCTCAAGTTGTAGTTACAGAGGTCAGGCACTGCCATGGAGACCGCATTGCGGGTCGAGGCGCGCGACGACGCGACGTCCGAACGCCGCGCGACCATCAGCGACGACCTTCTCGACGAGCTGACTGCGTGGTCGCCGAGCGACCGGGTCGGCATGCTCCGCGGCTGGCACCGTGGGGCCTTCAGCCTGATCCAGCTGAACGTGGTGGCCGTGCTCGAGGCGGAGGGGCCGCTGCCGATGGGACGCCTGGCGGACGAACTGGACGTCTCGGTCGCCAGCGCGACGGGCATCGTGGATCGCATGGAGCATCGCGGGCTGATCGAGCGCCGACACGCTACCGACGACCGCCGCGTTGTGGTGGTCCACCTGACAGACAAGAGCGCGGGCATCTTCCGCGACATGGCGGCCCTTCGGCGAGAGCACCTCGTCCGCATGTTCGGAGAGCTCACCGAGGACGAGCTGGCAGGCCTGCTCAACGGCATCCGCGCGATCCGGGCGGCCCGGCAACGTGTCGGTGTGGCGCACGAGCAGGGTCCCAACCCGGTGTCGAGCGCCGAAGCGGCACCCGGCGCACACGGAGGCGCGAACAGTGGAGAGCAGGGACGCCGACCGATGACCAGACTCCTGACCAGGTTCCTTCGGCCATACTCGCGCCCGCTCCTCCTGGTGGTCGCGCTGCTGACCGTCCAGGCGATCGCCAACCTGTACCTGCCCAACCTCTATGCCGACATCATCGACAACGGCGTGGTGGTGGGCAACACGAACTACATCATGCACGAGGGCGAGCTGATGCTCGCGATCACGCTCCTGCTGGTCGTGTGCTCGGTGGTCGCCATCTACTTCGCCGCGCGGACGGCGATGGCCTTCGGGCGAGACGTCCGCGGGGCCGTGTTCCGCAAGGTGCTGGCGTTCTCGCAGGTGGAGACCAACATCTTCGGCACGCCGTCGCTGATCACCCGCAACACCAACGATGTGCAGCAGGTGCAGATGGTGATCGTGATGGCGCTGACCGTCATGATCCTGGCCCCCATCATGGCCGTCGGCGGCGTGATCATGGCCCTCCACGAGGACGTGCCGCTCTCGAGCGTCCTGATCATCATCGTGCCGCTGATGGCCCTGATCCTGGGCGGCCTCGTGTCGCGGGCGCTGCCACTCTTCCGGGCGATGCAGGTCAAGATTGACCGCATCAACCGGGTCATGCGCGAGTACCTCGAGGGAGTGCGCGTGATCCGCGCCTTCGTGCGGACCGAGCACGAGGAGCAGCGCTTCGAGGACGCCAACGCCGACCTCACCATGACCGCGGTGCGCGTCCAGCGGCTCTTCGCCCTGATGATCCCCTCGCTCTTCCTGATCATGAACCTCTCGACCGTGGCCATCATGTGGTTCGGCGGCCTGCGCATCAACAGCGGCGCGATGCCGATCGGCAACCTGATGGCCTTCCTCCAGTACGTCATGCAGATCCTCTTCTCGGTCATGATGGCCACGGTGATGTTCGTGCTGGTGCCCCGCGCGGCCGCCTCGGCCGAACGGATCAACCAGGTGCTCGACGCGGATATCAGCCTCCACGATCCGCTCGAGCCCGCCCCCGTGACGAGCGCGCTCGGGTTCGTCGAGTTCCGCAACGTCGAGTTCCGCTACCCGGGTGCGGAGGACGCGGTCCTGTGCGACATCTCATTCGTCGCCCGGCCCGGCACCACCACCGCCCTCGTGGGCAGCACGGGAAGCGGCAAGTCCACCCTGATCAACCTCCTGCCGCGCTTCTACGACGCGTCCTCGGGCAGCGTCCTGATCGACGGGGTGGATGTCCGGGACATCCGCATGGAGGACCTGTGGCGCCTCATGGGTCTGGTGCCGCAGCACGCGTTCCTGTTCGGTGGGACCGTGGCGAGCAACCTGCGCTATGGCAATGAAGACGCCAGTGACGAGGACTTGTGGCGCGCGCTCACCGTCGCGCAGGCGCGCGACTTCGTGGCCGAGATGCCGGGCGAGCTCGAGGCCCCCATCGACCAGGGCGGCACGAACGTGTCGGGCGGCCAGCGCCAGCGCCTGGCCATCGCCCGGGCCATCGTCAAGCGCCCCCGGATCTACATCTTCGACGACACGTTTTCGGCGCTGGACTTCAGGACCGACCTGAACCTTCGTATGGCACTCCAGCCCGAGACCCGCTCGGCGACCGTCTTCATCGTGTCGCAGCGGGTGGGCACGATCATGCACGCCGACCAGATCATCGTGCTCGACCAGGGCGCGATCGCCGGCATCGGCACCCATCAGGAACTCATGGAGACCTGTGAGACGTATCGCGAGATCGTGTACTCGCAGCTGACCCGGGAGGAAGTGGCGTGAGCGCCATGATGCGGCCCGGCGGCGGCGTCGGCGGCCCACGGCGCGGCCCCATGGGCGGCGGCTTCGGGTTCGGTGGGCGGGGCATGGCAGGCGGCAAGCCCAACGATTTCTGGGGCGCCCTGCGTCGGCTCGTCGGGGAACTGCGCCCGGAGCGGCTCTGGATCTCGGTCGTCATGGTGGCCGCGATCATCGGCGTGATCTTCCAAGTCCTGGCGCCGAGGGTCCTGGCCAACGCCACCAACGATCTCTTCGCGGGCCTGATCGGCAAGGCCCTCTTGCAGTACGTCCCGGCCGGCACCTCACAGGCACAGACAGAGCAACTGCTGCGCACCCACGGCCAGGGCCAGATCGCGGACATGCTCTCCGGCATGCACGTGTCGATCGGCGTCGGCGTCGACTTCGGCGCGGTGGGCACCATCCTGGCGGTGGTGGCCGGGATCTACATCCTCAGCTCGTTCTTCCAGTGGGTCACCTACTACATCATGGCCGGCGTGTCCCAGCGCACGGTCTACCGGCTGCGGCGCGAGGTCGACGAGAAGCTCGGCCGCCTGCCCCTGCGCTACTTCGACAGCCATCCTCACGGCGACACCCTCAGCCGCGTCACCAACGACATCGACAACATCGCCACCACGCTGCAGCAGAGCCTGACGCAGATCCTCACCTCGGTCTTCACCGTGATCGGAGTGCTCGTCATGATGCTCACCATCAGCCCCCTGCTGGCGGTGATCTCGTTGCTCGTCCTGCCCATGGCCGGCGTGGTGACAGCGCTCATCGCGGGGCGCTCGCAGAAGCAGTTCGCCATCCAGTGGGAGCAGACGGGCGCCCTGACGGGCCGGGTGGAGGAGACCCACACCGGCCATGCCATCGTCAAGGTGTTCGGGCATCAGGACGACTCGGTACGCCACTTCGACGAGGAAAACGAGCAGCTCTTCCAGGCAAGCTTCCGCGCGCAGTTCATCTCCGGGATCATCCAGCCGACGATGAACTTCATCGGCAACCTCAACTACGTCGCGATCTGCGTGATCGGCGGGATGCAGGTGGCCTCGGGCCGGATCAGCCTCGGCGACGTGCAGGCGTTCATCCAGTACTCGCGCATGTTCACCATGCCGATCACGCAGGTGGCCAGCATCGCGAACGTGTTGCAGTCGACGATGGCTTCCGCGGAACGGGTCTTCGATCTTCTCGACGTCGCAGAGGAGGTGCCCGACACCGCCGAGCCCAGCGTGCTGCGAGAGGCGGTCGGACGCGTCGTCTTCGAAGACGTCTCGTTCCGATACGAGCCGCAGACGCCACTCATCGAGGACCTCAACGTGGTCGTCGAACCTGGCGAGATGGTCGCCATCGTGGGCCCAACAGGCGCCGGCAAGACCACGCTCGTGAACCTGCTGATGCGCTTCTACGACGTCGACGGCGGCCGCATCACGGTGGACGGCAACGACGTCCGGGAGTTGACCAGGGACAACCTGCGGAGCACCTTCGGCATGGTCCTCCAGGACACCTGGCTGTTCGGCGGCACGATTCGGGAGAACATCGCGTACGGTCGTGAGGGCGCCACCGAGGAGCAGATCCAGGAGGCGGCGCGCGCCGCCCAGGTCGACCACTTCGTGCGCACTCTGGAGCACGGCTACGACACCGCCATCGACGACGAGGCCGCCAACGTGTCACAGGGCCAGCGGCAGCTCCTCACGATCGCCCGCACGTTCCTCGCAGACCCGCCCATCCTCATCCTCGACGAGGCCACAAGTTCGGTCGACACGCGGACCGAGGTGCTGGTCCAGCGGGCGATGACGCGGCTGATGCACGGACGGACTTCGTTCGTCATCGCGCACCGGCTCTCGACGGTGCGCGATGCGGACGAGATCCTGGTCATGAACCACGGCCGCATCGTGGAGCAGGGCACCCACGAAGAGCTGCTGGCCCGGCAGGGCTTCTACGCCGAGCTGTACAACAGCCAGTTCGTGGAACCGCTGGCCGAAGCCGTGTAGCTGCCCGAAGCCGGCATCCCGCCGCGCGGGCCATCCTGCCGCGCCGGCGGCTCTGCCGTACGGCCGGCTCTGCCACCGCGGGGCGGTTTCATGCATCCGCGGGGCCACGCGGACGGGGGTCGCCGTGACCCGACAGGCGCTGCGGCTGGTGCGCTGCGGCGTGGGCGCTGCGGCTTGTGCGCCTCGGCGACGTCAGGTCCCCGCCGCCGCGAACACCGGCCCGAGGACCCGTTCCTGCTGGTCCATGTATGCCCGCAGCACCGCGCCCAGTCGTCGGAGGTGCGCGCGCACGACGACGAACTGGCGTCGGGTCGGCGCCCGCGGGAGGCCCTCCCAGTCGGCCTGCACGATCTCGATCATCTCGCGCACGTGCTCGAGCTGCGGGACCAGCAGGCGAGTTGCCTGGGACGTGCCGGTCAGGCGATCGATCACGGGATGAACGATCGCCTCCTCCCAGTCGAGGTACGGGAGCACGTTGTGCTGGAGCATCTCGAGCAGGCCGCGCGCGGCGCCTCCGCCGAGCGCCGTGCTCAGGTTCCCCACGCCTTCGGCGGCAAGCGCGACCCTGGCGGCGACTTGCGCGATGTCGCCGCGCTCCTGTCTCCAGACGCGCCGCACCACGGACGCGGCCCGGCGCTGCGTGAGCGACACCCCACCCGTCTCCCCTGGGACGCAACAGCCGCCTGATGACCGAGCAATGATGGACCCAACGGCGTCGGATGACCAGAGGTTTCGCGGACTCGACTGCGGCTGCTTCGCCGGAACGTCAAGCGTTCACGACTCCAGCTGGTGGTCCGCGGAATGGGTGCGGACGTTACCGCAGGTCGGCCCGCACCGTGGCGGCGTCAGCCCGGGCGTCCACCAGCTGGGTGCGTGCCTGGCCCGGGGCGGATCGGGCGGCGGTGGCTGCCGTGGTGTCCTTGCCCGCGGCGATGGCCGCGCTGATGCGCGCCTGGAGCCGCGTGTTGGCACCACCGCGGGGCAGGCCGTTCGGCCCCCCGCGAACACTCGCCCGCCTCTTGGTCGGCTGTGTCGGCCGGTCCATCCTCGGAGGTGGCCAGGCGGACCCGATGCCCGCTCGGAGCGGGAGGCTCCAGATGCCCGTCATCACGATCGCGCGCGAATACGGCGCCGGCGGCTCCTCGGTGGCCTCGCTCCTGGCGCAGGCGCTGCATGCGGATGTCGTGGACAAGTCGCTGATCGCCGACGTGGCCCGCCGAGCCTCGCTGGCTCCGGCAGAGGTGGAGGCCGAGGACGAGCAGGGCCGCACGGCGCTGGATCGCCTGGCGCGGCTCTTCGTGCCCATCGGTGAGGCCGCCGCGGGCTGGGCGGTCGATCCCGCGGACCTGCTCGACCATCACGCCGTCATCCTCGACTTCACCCGGGCGGCTCTGCGCGAAGCCGCCCGCTCGGGAAACGCCGTGATCGTCGGGCGCGGCGGGGCCGCAGAGCTCCGTGACGAACCAGGCGCCTGCCACGTGTTCCTCTGGGCGCCCGAGCGCGATCGGCTGCCTTCGATCCAGGACCGGCTCGGGTGCGACGAGGCGACGGCTCGCCGCGAGATCCACTCGATGGACGCCCGCCGCGCCGCCTATGTGCAGGAGCTGTACGGCGTCAACTGGCATGACCGCGCCCTGTACGACATGATCATCAACACCGCCCGCGTGGGATACGCCGGGGCGGCGGCGGCGATCCTCGGCGTTGTGCGCGACCGTGTAGAGCCGGGGGTGCGGGCGTCGTGATCGGCGGGGCCGGCGCCGCGACGCCCTCTCCTCGCCCCGGCCCCTCGCGCTGAGCACGGCGGGATGACGCTCGTCGGAACGGGAACGCAGCAGAGATAGGTCCGGGGTCGGCCGGCTGCGACGGTGCGATCGCGCCCCGTCGGAGACGACCCGGGCGCCGTGGAGGTGGAGCGATGCGCTACGTGGAGTCCGGAGGCCTGCGCCTGTCGGCGATCGGTCTCGGGACGTGGCAATTCGGGTCGCGCGAATGGGCGTACGGGCCCGCCTACGCGGGGGAGGTCGCCCCGGCCATCGTGCGGCGCGCGATCGATCTCGGGGTCAACCTGATCGACACCGCCGAGATGTACGGCTTCGGGAGCTCCGAGCGCATCGTGGGCCAGGCGATCGAAGGCCGTCGCGACGGGCTCGTCGTCGCGACGAAGCTCGTGCCGGTGCTCCCCCTGCCGTCGGTGGTGGACTGGCAGGCTCGAGGCAGTCTGCGCCGCCTCGGCGTGGACGCCATCGACCTGTATCAGGTCCACTTCCCGAATCCGCTGGTCTCCGCGCGCTCGACCATGGCGGCACTTGGCCCGCTCGTGGCGCACGGTGTCGTGCGCCACGTCGGCGTCAGCAACTACTCGCTGGGGCGCTGGCGGGCAAGCGAGCATGCCCTTGGCCATCCCATTCTCACGAACCAGGTGCGCTTCAGCCTGGCCGCGCCCCTGCCCGATGGGAACTGGTGCCGTATGCCCGCGATGCGGGGCACGTGATCATCGCCTACAGTCCGCTCGGACAGGGCTTCCTCGCCGGCCAGCACGGTGCGCAAGATCCGGCGCCGGCCGGCGTGCGCCGGCGCAATCGACTGTTCCGGCCGCGGATGGTGGCCTCCGCGCAGCCGCTCCTTGGCACGCTCCGCGAGGTCGCGGCCGCCCATGCCGCCACGCCCGGGCAGGTTGCCCTGGCCTGGCTCATCGCTCACGGAAACGTCGTGGCCATCCCGGGCGCCTCCAGCGTCGCGCAGCTCGAAGAGAACGTCGCCGCGGCGGACCTCGAACTGAGCGGCGCCGAGTTCGGACGGCTCAGCGCCGAGGCCATGCGCTTCGCAGGAGCCGGCGCAGGCTAGGTTCGGGAGCCGACTGGCAGGCGCGGCAACGGCTGGTCGGTCGGTCTTCTCTCACTACCGCAGGGGCGCGAGCGAGGCCGCCGCAACGGCCTGTCCGTGTCGCTTGTCCCGCTCCGAGACGGCGTGGAACGTGATGGAGCCGGCGAAGTCCGGATCCTCGACTCGCAGGACCTCGCGCGCCCGGTCGCGGATCAGCTCGCCACCGGATCCCGTCATCACGCGGCCGAGGAGCAGCAGGTGTTCGAACTCGTACGCGCGGCGGTATTCGAGCAGCGCATAGCCCAGGTAGGCACCGATCGTCTCGTACACGCCGATCGCGCGCCGGTCCCCCGCCGCCGCGAGCTCCTGGACGCGCTCGAGTCGCTCGGGCAGGGACGATGCCGGATCGACGTCGATGCCGGCCGGGACGAGCAGCCTCGCAACGGCCTGCTGGGACAGGTACTGCGCACCGCAGCCGAGATCGCCGGACCACTCGTCCACAGGCGCGGCGGCGGCGAAGTCGATGGGCACGAAGGCGAGCTCGTTGAGCCACCCGGTGAGGCGCCCGTCGGCGGTGACATAGCCGGCGGCCTCGCTCGACCCGAGTGCAATCCCGAGCAGCGCGCCCGCGCCCGACAGCATGGATCCCGCGAGCGCCGTCACGTCCCCGTCGTTGACGACCACGAACGGGACGTCGCCCCACGCGTGTCGCAGCTCGCCGAAGAGGCCTCGCACGCGGCGCTCGAACAGCTCACGGGGCACCGACCGGAACAACGACGAGACCCGCACCTCGCCGTCGCGATAGACGCCGGCTGCGCTGCCGCCGATCGCGTCCACGCGCGGCAGGTGGGCGGCGGCGCCGCGGAGCGAGGCCATGATCTGGTCGACGTGCCACTGCGGGTCGCCGTGTCCCGACGGGTCCCAGGGGATCTCCTCGCTGAAGACGACGGTCCCGTCGATCACCGCAGCCGCCTTGCGGTCGCTGGCGCCCAGGTCGAACCCGATCCGGCAGCCGTCGACGTGCCGCCCGAGCGCGGTGGTCGAGTCACGTGGCTCCGGGATCTCGTCGCGCGACACGCGGACGATCTCGAACGGCTCGCCGTACACCGCCTCGCCCATGATGCCGGCGTCGAAGGTTCCGGCAGCATCCTCGGCATAGTGGCGGCGCAGCGCGTCGACGAGCCGCGACGGGCCGGCGACGAGGACGCGGCAGCCTCCGTGCGACCAGAGGAGGGACTTGAGCTGCCGCTCCACCAACCAGTGGCCGAGCGCGGCATCCCGGTGCGCGTCGGCGAGGGCCCAGGTGTGGCGCACGGCAATACCGCCGCCCGGCTGCTCGAGCGCCAGCGAGACCGGCTCGACGCCCGGCGAGGCTCGCAGGAACGACTCGGCGCGATTGTGCGCGAGGAATGCCGGGCGGAACCGGGGATCGAGGGGCGCGACGACGCGCGGTTCGACGAGGAGTCGAGCCAGCGCCGCCGGCCGTGCCGGTCCGGGCCTCGGACGCTCGCCACGCGGGACGGTCACCGGGTGAGCGTGATCTTCGAGATGTTGCGCGGAGCCTCCGTGTCGACGCCCCGCGCCCGAGCCAGGTAATACGCGAACAGCTGCGCGGGGATGATCGCGACGAGCGGCGCCAGCCACTCCGGCACGGCGGGCAGCAGCACGCCGTCTCCGATGTCGAGCGCGGCCCGCGCGTCAGAGAGGATCAGCAGCCGGGCGCGCGCCTCGCGGAGCCGGCCGAGCAGCTCGAGCATGCCCGGCATCGCGGGGCCCGAGGTGGCGACCGCGAGGACTGGAAACCCCGCCTCGACGAGGGCGATCGGCCCGTGCTGGAAGTCCGCGGCGGAGTAGGGGTCCGCGAGCACGTAGGCGAGCTCCTTGAGCTTGAGGGCCCACTCGCGTGCCGTGGCGTAGTGGAACCCGCGCGCCAGCACCGCACAGCGGTTCTCCCCGGCCCACGAGGCGGCAAGCCGGACGACCTCGGCCTCGACCTCGAACGCCGCGCGAAGCGCCGCCGGGAGAGCGGCGAGCTGCTCGGCCGACTCGCGATCTGCGGAGAGCGCAGACGAGAGCATCGCGATGAGCGCGATCTCGGCGAGGTACGTCTTCGTCGCCGCCACCGCGACCTCGGGGCCCGCTTCGAGCTCGATCACGTCGTCTGCGGCGGCGGCGAGGTCGGACGCGGGCTCGTTCGTGATCGCGACGGCAAGCGCCCCCTGGCGGCGCGCCTCCGCCAGCACCGCCACCACGTCGGGCGACCGCCCGGACTGGGAGATGCCGAGCACGACCGCGTTGCGCAGCCGCGGTGGGGCGCCGTACAGCGTCACGAGCGACGGCGCCGCCAGCGCGACCTGGAGCCCATTGCGGGCTCCGAGGACGTACTGGGCGTAGACGGCCGCATGATCCGACGTTCCCCGGGCCGCGATGACGACGGTGTCGACGGGTCGCTCTCGCATCGCCCGGGCGACGGCGTCGACCTGGTCGTGCGCCCGTGCGAGCAGGCCCTCCACGATGTCGGGTCCCTGGCCCAGCTCTGCGCGGGTGCCGGCGGTCACCGGGCGCTCCCGCGATCGCCGGCGCCGGTGCGATCGTCGGTCTCGAAGTGCATCGTGGCTCACGCTAGCACCCCCGCGGCTTGACCCGGCAGGTCAGGCGGTCCGCGTTCCTGCCGCATCGAGCGCCATCGCCCGCTGAAGCGCAGCGGCCCGCATGTCGGCGGCGATCTCGACCGGACCCCCCAGCGCCAGCGCGTTGATCGCCGCCTGCGCGGCCTCTTCGACGACCCCGCCGACCAGGACGGCCAGCTCCGGTGTTCGGTGGAAGACGAGCACCCCGTGGTTGGCCAGTAGCACGGCAGGCACGCCGGGCCGGACGGCCGCGCGGATGCTGGCGACCGCCTGATCGGATCCCCGT
Source organism: uncultured Chloroflexia bacterium (assembly GCA_963759135.1). Lineage (GTDB taxonomy): Bacteria > Chloroflexota > Limnocylindria > Limnocylindrales > CSP1-4 > JAJYNJ01. The sequence continues at coordinate 69,000 of CAVWXU010000010.1, forward strand.
GGCGCGTAGCCGGCGATCGGCACGCCGTCGGCCAGCCCGAACATCGCGAGCGCCTCGATCCAGCAGGCGATCGGGCGGTTCGCTACGGCAAACGCGGTCGCGTACGGGGAATGGGTGTGGACCACGCAGCCGACGTCGGGGCCGTCTCGGTACATCGCCGTGTGCATGGCCACCACCGCGCTCTGGATCGGGGGCAGGCGGCCCTCGAGCAGGGTCCCGTCCAGGCCCACGCGGACGATGCCTTCCGGCGTGAGACCCTTCAGCGACGGGGCGGCGGTGAAGTACATCTCGTCCGCGCTCGGAGCGCGCACGCTGACGTTCCCGTGCCCATTGGCCGAGATGGCTCCACCCGCGACCACGCGCGCGGCGGCGTCCAGCACCTGGTCGACAAGGCTTCTGTCCACTCTGTATCTCCTTCGTCCGTAGCCGGGGATCGTGAGCCTACGTCCTCGCGCGGGAAGGGGGTCGCGCCGAGGGCGCCGCCGGGCTCGGACCCGGGAACCACCGACCTCCCCGCATGACCCTTCGCACGTTAAACGCCTCATCGAGCTCCACGAGGTCCGCGCGGAGGCCGGGGGCGATTCGCCCGCGGTCGGCCACCCCGATCAGCGCCAGCGGGTTGGCGCTTGCGGCGGTGGCAATGCGCGGCAGACCCACCCCGAACAGCGCCAGGTTTCGCACGGACGTGTCGAGCGCGATCACGGAACCCGCCAGTGCGCCATTGGACACGAGCGTGCATCGGTCGCCCCGCACCTCCACCTCGAGGCCGCCGAGGAATCCATGCCGCTGAGGCGTCCCGGCCAGCTCGATCCCGTCGCTCACAAGGATGAGTCGATCCGATGGCTTCGTGCGCAGGACCAGCGGCCACAGCACCCGATCGACGTGGTGACCGTCCGCGATGAGCTCAGCGTAGACATCGTCGCGCGCCAGGGCCACCGCGGCAAGACCCGGCGTGTGCTGATGGACCCCGGACATCGCGTTGAACAGGTGGGTGGTGCTGCGCGCGCCGGCGTCGTATCCCGCCTGGGCCTCGGCGGCGGTCGCCACGGAATGGCCGAGCGAGCTGACGACGCCGCGCGCCGTGAGCCACCGGATCAGGTCGATCGCCCCGGGCGTTTCCGGCGCAATGGTCGTGAGGCGGAGGCTGCCCAGCAGCGGCTCGAGGTCCTCGAAGGCTACGTTGGCCGCCGTTTGCACAAATGCCGGGTTCTGCGCGCCCACGCGTTGCGGCGAAATGAACGGCCCCTCGAGGTTGAAGCCCAGCGCCGCCGCTCCGTCGTCCGGCGCGACGGGGATCCACGCGCGCACCCGTTCGGCGAACGTGCGCAGGACTTCGAGTGGGGCGGTCACCGCCGTGGGCAGGAAGGACGTGACGCCCCGGCGGAGCAGTGCGCGAGACATGCCGTCGAGGGAGGACCCCGAGCGCATCGCGTCGTGCCCGCCCCAGCCGTGGACGTGGACGTCCACGAACCCTGGCATGATCCACGGGCCGCTCGCCTCCTGGCGGTCCGGCTCCAGGGCCGCGATGCGGTCCCCTTCCAGGATCACGCGGCCTGGTTCGACGCGATCTTCGAGCACGAGGCGGCCGCGAACCGGCCTGTCTCCACTCATCGCTCCCTCTCCTCCCTGCGGCCGCTCCGCCGACGAACGAGCGGGTCCGCCAGCCGCGACGCCGGCTCGCTCGCTCCGCGTCCGCGGGGCGGGCGGCCAGCAGTAGCCTCACAGGCTGCGCTGCGTGCTGCTCATTCAGGCGCGGCGCGCCTCGTGCGTGCCGGGCGCGGGCTCCTCGCGCAGCACCTCGACCAGGAACGCCGCCGCTGCGACGGCCGCCCGCAGGCGGCCATGCGCACCGCGCTGGAAGAGGGCGAGCTCCAGCTGCCGGTCCCAGGCGTCGACGGCAGACGCGACGGCGACGTGAACGGCGGTGGACGCCGGCCCCTCCCGGGCGACGAGCGCGAGCCCGATGGAACCGCCGCCGTCGCGGGCGGCGGCGGCAGCGGCGGCCTCGAGCCCGTGGTCCATCATGTCACGAGACGCGGTGTCGCCGAATGAGACGGCCCGAGCGAGACGCGGCGATATCGGCGAGCAGCAGGCCGAGCTGGCCCCGCGTCCCGGCCTCCACGGTGGCGAGGGTGGCCGCGGACGCGTCGAGGGACTCCGACACGAGCTCGCCCCACGATGTTCGCCCCTCGGCCCAGACGTGCTGCGGCAGTCTGTGTCGGACTTCGTCGGCCGTTGCGTCGACGATAGCCGACGCAGACCGGGCCTCTCCGGTGGGCGTCGCCTCGTCGACCGCCGAGATCCTGATGTCGAGCCATTCCGGGCCGGCGTAGGTGGCGACAACCGGGTTGCTGCGCCGCAACCAGGCGTCGCCAAGGCGATCGACGACGGCCGACTCGCCGATCCCGTACGTGCGCAGCGTCCGGACGACTCGCCCGTCGCCCAGGCCGCGCCGCCTGAGTCGCGGCAGCACCCAACCCTGCCACATCGGCCGCATCTCGCGCGGCGGGCCCGGGAGGAGGACGACCACCCGCCCCTCGCCAGCGTCCACCCACCAACCGGGCGCCGTGCCCTGATCGTTGGGGATCGGCGTGGCCGAGGGGATGAGCCACGCCTGCTTCAGGTTCACGTCCAGCAGGGGCATGCCGCGCCCCGCGAACAGGTCACGGAGCCATGCCTCGAGCGTGGGGTCGACCGCAGGTTCCTCGCCCAGGGCGGCGGCGACCGCCTCGCGGGTCAGGTCGTCGGGCGTAGGACCGAGGCCGCCCGTCAGCACCACGAGGTCGACGGCTTCCATCGCCGACCGGGCGTGGGCGGTCACGGAGGACAGGTCATCGGGAAGGGCAACGATCCGGCGGACCGAGATGCCCTCCGAGGACAGGGAGGCCGCGAGCTCACCGCCGTTCGTGTCACGCGTCTCGCCCGTGGTGAGCTCGGTGCCGACAGCGAACAGCTCGGCCGTGCGGATGACCCTCGAAGCTGGCGCACGCGACTCGGTCATTCGCCCAGCGTACTGGTTTGCGGCCGACCCCTCTCTGAGGGTCGTCGTCGCGTCGGAATGGCGGGGTGCCGCAAGCCTGACGCCCGATCTCCCCGTCGCTGCCACTGCAGCGCCTTGCTCTTGGCAGAGACAGTATTATGCTTGCAACAAGATGTTGGTTGTGACACTCTTACAAGTGTCACATTCATCAGCGCTGTTCACCGGAGGTCGCGCCATGGCTGAGAGGGGAGCCCGCCGCTGGTGGGCGCTCGGTGGGATCACCCTGGCCGTACTGGCCGTCACCCTCGACGTCACCGTGCTCACCGTCGCCCTGCCGACGCTTGCGGGTGCCCTGAAGGCGTCGGAGTCGGAGCTCCAGTGGTTCGTCACGGCGTACACGCTGGCACTCGTGGCGGGAATGCTCCCGGCCGGGCTCCTGGGCGATCGGTACGGACGCAAGGCCGTCATGGTCGGGGCGCTCGCCCTGTTTGCCGTCGGATCGGTCGCGTGCGCCCTGGCGCCGAACCCGACGGTGTTCATCGCCGCTCGCGTGGTCCTCGGGCTGGCCGGCGCGGCGCTCATCGTCCTGGCGCTCTCGATCGTCACGGTGCTGTTCGACGAGGCTGAGCGGCCGAGGGCGATCGGCATCTGGGGCGCGGCCAACTTCATCGGCCTGCCCTTGGGTCCGATCATCGGCGGCTGGATGCTCACGCACGTCTGGTGGGGCTGGATCTTCCTCATGAACGTGCCGGTGGCCCTGCTCGGCCTTGTCGCGCTGCTGGCGCTGGTGCCGGAGTCGCGGTCGGCCGAGCGACCCGGCATCGACATCGTCGGCATCCTGCTCTCCAGCGCCGGGCTCGTGTCCCTGATGTACGGCGTTGTCGAGGCCGGGGACAACGGCTGGGGAAGCGCGAGCGCGGTTGCGCCGGCGGTCGTCGGGCTCCTGGTCCTCGCCCTGTTCGTGCTCTGGGAGCGCCGGCTCACGGCGCGGCCGGGCGGGCAGCCGCTCGTGGACCTGTCGCTCTTCCGATCCCAGAGCTTCACCTGGGGCATGGTCCTCACGGCGGTCGGCGTGTTCGGGCTGTTCGGGGTCCTGTTCGCGCTGCCGCAGTACTTCCAGGCCATCATGGGTCTCGACCCGCAGGGCTCCGGCTTCCGACTCCTGCCCGTGATTGCCGGGCTCATCCTCGGCGCCGTTCCGGCCGACCGGGTGGCGGCGCGCCTGGGGGCAAAGCTCACGGTCGCGGCCGGGTTCGCGGTCGTGGTCGTCGGGCTGGCCGTCGGCACCACGATGACCGCGGCGAGCGGCGACCCGTTCATGGCGGCCTGGACGTTTGTGGCCGGCGCCGGGGCCGGCCTCGGATTCGCCACCGCCGCCTCGACTGCGCTGGTGGAGCTGTCTGCCGAGCGCGCTGGCGTCGGATCCGCGCTGCTGCAGGCGGTCGTCAAGCTCGGGCCGGCGTTCGGCGCGTCGATCCTGGGCAGCGTGCTCAACTCCACGTACCAGGGCCACGTGCTCGTGGCCGGTCTGCCTGCGCAGGCCGCCGCCGCGGTGCAGGGCAGCGTCTTCGGCGGCATCGCGGTCGCGCGTCAGGTCGGCTCGCCGGCTCTGCTCGCATCGGTCCAGGCGGCGTTCGTCGCCGGGATGGACGACGCCATACGGGTGGCGGCCGTCGCAGCCCTTGCGGGTGCCGGGCTCGCGCTCGTCCTGCTGCCGGCCCACAAGCCGGCCGGGCAGCCGCTGGATGCTCCGCTGGCGCAGCCGGGCGGCGTTCGCATGAGGTAGAGGATGGACGCTGAAGCGAGGTGAGGGCCGCGCCGGCGCGGCCATCGCGAGGAGTGAAACCGTGGACACGACGCAAACCGACGACCCACCACGTCCGGGCCTGCGCGAGCGCAAGAAGGCCAGGACCCGCTCCCTGATCCAGGAGCACGCCCTGCGCCTCTTCTGCGAGCAGGGCTACGACGAGACGTCGATCGAGCAGATCGCGGAGGCGGCGGAGGTTTCGCCGTCCACCGTGTTCCGGTATTTCCCCACCAAACCCGATCTCGTCATCTACGACGACCTCGACGAGCGGATGATCGAGGCGTTCAGGGCGCAACCGCCCGGGCTGAATGCGGTCCAGGCCCTGCGTGCCGTGTTCCGCTCCGCCTTCGGCGGGCTGGCCGGCGAGGAGCTGGCGCAGCAGCGCGAACGGGAGGCGCTGATGCGAACGGTGCCGGAACTGCGGTCGGCGATGCTCGGTGAGCTCGCCCGAACGCTGAACGAGATCGCGGACCTGGTGGCCGAGCGTACGCACCGTCCCGCAGACGACGACGCCGTCCTGGCGCTCGCCGGCGCGGTGATCGGCCTGGCCATCGCGGCGTGGTTCGCGGGAGATGAGGACGACTGGGTGCCGCGGTTCCTCGCGCGCGTCGACGCGGGCATGGCGTTGCTGGAGTCAGGCTTCGCGCTGTAGGGCTCCGGATCAGGCCAGGAGCTCGGCCGTCGCCTCGACGAGCGTGTCGTCGAGCCGTTCGAGCAGCTCGTCGCATCCTGCCTCGCTGAGGATGAGGGGCGGTGCGATGAGCAGCCAGTCGCCGAAGAGGCCGCCGTTCTGACGGCGGGCATACAGGAGCAGGCCGTGGCGGGCGCCGATGCGCCGGCAGCGATCGGCCGGGTCGACGTCGGGGCCGAAACGGGCCTGGGTGGCCCTGTCGGCGACGAGTTCGATGGCCTGGAGGAGGCCGAGGCCGCGCACGTCGCCCACCAGCGACGATCGGGTTGCCAGCGCCTCGAGGCCGGCGCGCAGGCGCCGGCCGACCCGCGCGGCATTGCCCACGAGGTCCCGCTCGGTGACCTCGTCGAGCACGGCGGAGGCGGCGGCGCAACCGATGGGGTTCGCATTGGCCGAGTGCGACAGGTTGAAGCCGTCGGCTGTCGCGAGCTCGTCGACCAGGCGGGCGGGCGCGAGCACCGCGCCGATCGGCGCGTAGCCGGCCCCCAGTCCCTTGGCCAGCACGGCCAGGTCGGGCAGGGCGTCGGGCTGCCAGTGGGCGGCCAGGAAGCGGCCCGTGCGGAAGGCCGAGACGATCTCGTCGAACACGAGGAAGACCCCGTAACGCGAGCAGATGGCGCGCACCGCGGGCGCGAAGCTCGGATGCGGCACGTTCGCCCCGCTGGCCTGTCCGCCCACCGGCTCCATGACGAAGGCGAGCACCCGCTCGGGCCCGACTCGCAGGATCGCCTCCTCGAGCGCCGCGGCGCTGGCCTGCGCGGCCGCCTCGGGGCTCGGCGCGCGATACGTGAGGGGCGCCTGCACCTTCTCGGAGAACGTCGCCAGCCGGCCGTACACCGCCGGCGTGCCGATGTCGCCGCCGAGTGCGATGGTCTGGAGGGTCGCCCCGTGGTACGAGGGCAGCAGGCTGATGACGACGTCGCGCGCGGGCTGCCCGCCGGACACCACGTACTGGCGCAGGAACTTGACGGCCATCTCGACCGCTTCCGATCCGCTCGAGGAGAGGTGCACGCGCTCAAAGCCGGGACCGGCGAGCTCCGAGAGCTGCGCGGTCAGCCGCAGGTTGGCCTCGTGCCGCGTGTTCTTGACGTAGCAGTAGGTCAGTCGCCGGCCCTGCGCGAGCATCGCCCCCAGGACCCGCTCGTTGCCCTGGCCGAGGTTCGCGAGAAAGGCGCCCGAGGCGACGTCAAGGTAGCGGTTCCCTTTGTCGTCCCACAGGTAGATCCCTTCGCCTCGCACCATGAGGGGCATCTCCTGCGTGGATCTCGTGGCATAGAAGAGATCCTGCGGTCCGCCACGCGCGGGTCGCCCTCGAGCCTGCGGCAGGCCACTCACCGACACCGCACTCCCTCCCGGAGCGATCGAGTCCGACGCGGCAACGCGTCGCGTCCGCACGGTCCGCGGAGATCGACCCGTCCGCCTCGCGCGCATCCTCGTGCGGATGACGGCGCCAAGTAAGGGCCATTCGGGCCCGGCGGGCCGCTCGGTCAGCCTGCCCGTCGTGGCCCCCTTCGTCTGGTAGGGAGCCACCGCCGGGACCACGATCCGCTCTGGTGCGCAGGCCGGATCCACGATGCGAACGTTGTTGAGTCCTTGTTGAGGGGTCGGGCGAGGCTCGGGGTGCCGGACCTCTTGGTGCCCCGTCGCACGCTTGCCTCGTGGATCGCACCGACAAGATGGACACCCACGCAGTCGAGGATCGCCTGGGCGCCGAGCTCGGCGACGTCCGGGCTGCGATCGCACTCGTCGCGCAGGGTTCCGCCAGCCGGGTCGCGGTCAGCGGCCTGACGTTCGGCGAGCAGGTGCTGGCGCGGCTGGCGCCCGAGGCGCGCAGTGGCCGGCGTGGACCTCATCCCGTCGTGGTGGCCCGACGATGCGGGGTGCGACCTCACCGTGCGCCGCGTCGATGGCTGAACATGAGGTCCCGCGGATCCTGCTCGTCGAGGATGACGAGCCGTTCGCCGCGGCCATCGGGCGGTACCTGCGCGCCCGAGGCTATGCGCTGCAGCTCGTGCAGTCGGCCGAGGACGCACGCGCGGCGCTCGCCGCACCCTCGCGTGCATCGCTCGTGATCCTGGACATCAACCTGCCCGGGGAGAGCGGGTGGTCGCTCCTGCGAGGGCCGGAATACGCGGCCGCGGGCCGCCCGCCCGTGGTGGTGATGACGGCGACGCACGTGCACAGCTCGTGGCTGCGCGAGTTCGGGGTGGCCGGGTACCTGCCCAAGCCGTTCGCCATGGAGACGCTGCTGGCCACGATCGAACGCGCGACCGGCGCGGCGCACGCGCTCCCCGGTGGGACGGCCGAGTGAAGGAGACATCAACGTTGGGTGATCTGGCGATGGTGGGCCTGATGGCGGCCTGGGCCGCCATGTTCGCGGCTTACATCTGGCTCTGTCGGAGGCTCCTCGGATGACCCTCCAGGACCTGGTGGGCGGCGTGATCGTCCTTCTCCTCGCCCTCTATCTCCTCTACACGCTGCTGGCGCCCGAGAAGTTCTGAAACGATGTCCGACCTTCCGGCCCTCCTCCAGGGCCTGGCGCTGCTGGGCGCCATCCTCCTCGCCACCCGCCCGCTGGGTGGCTACATCCGTCGCGTCATGGACGGCGAGCGGACGTTCCTGTCGCCCGTGTTCGTCCCCGTGGAGCGGGGCGTGTACCGCGTCCTGCGTGTCGACCCGGCCGTCGAACAGCCCTGGACCAGCTATGCCGTGTCTGTGCTCGTCTTCGCGTTCGTCGGGATCTTCGTCCTGTACGTGCAGCAGCGCATTCAGAACGTGCTGCCGCTCAACCCGACCGGGTTCGGGGCCGTGCCGTCCCAGCTTTCGTTCAACACGGCGGTGAGCTTCGAGACCAACACGAACTGGCAGAACTACTCGGGCGAGAACACCATGAGCTACCTGACCCAGATGGCCGGGCTCGCGGTGCGGAACTTCACCTCGGCGGCCATGGGCCTCGTGGTCGCCGTCGCCCTCGCGCGCGGCCTCGTGCGCCGCTCCGCGACGACGATCGGCAACTTCTGGGTCGACGTCACCCGCTGCACCCTGTACATCCTGATCCCCATCGCGTTCGTCGCGGCGATCGTGCTCGTCTCGCAGGGCGTGGTGCAGACCTTCAACAACTCGACCACGGTGACCACGCTGCAGGGGGCCCACCAGACCATCACGGTCGGTCCGTTCGCCTCCCAGGAGTCGATCAAGGAGCTGGGCAACAACGGTGGCGGGCCCTTCAACGCGAACTCGGCGCACCCCTTCGAGAACCCGAACGGCCTGACGAACTGGGTCGAGATGTTCCTGATCCTGCTCATCCCCTTCGCCCTCACCAACACGTTCGGGCGCATGACCGGGGACGAGCGGCAGGGATGGGCGCTCTTCGCGGCCATGATGGTCATCCTCATCGTCGCGATCGGTGTCGCCACGGCCAGCGAGGTACGGGCCAACCCGCTCTTCCCGAGCCAGGTCAGCGCCGCCTTGGGCAACATGGAGGGCAAGGAGGTCCGCTTCGGGGCGGCCACCAGCGCCCTCTTCGCCTCGGCGACCACCGGCACGAGCACGGGCGCGGTCATCGCCATGCACGACAGCTTCCTGCCCATCGGCGGGCTCGTCCCGCTCGCGCTGATCCAGCTCGGCGAGATCACGCCCGGGGGCATCGGCGCCGGTCTCTACGGCCACATCGTCTTCGGCGCCATCCTGGCCGTGTTCATCGCCGGCCTGATGGTGGGCCGCACGCCCGAGTACCTCGGCAAGAAGATCGAGTCGTTCGAGGTCAAGATGGCGATGCTGGCCGTCCTGGCCATGGCCGCGAGCATCCTCGTCTTCACCGCCATCGCGACGGCCACCTCGGCGGGCCTGGCCGGGCCGCTGAATGCGGGTCCCCACGGCTTCACCGAGATCCTCTACTGCGTTCTCGAGCCAGACCGGCAACAACGGCTCGGCGTTCGCCGGGCTCGCCGGCAACACGCCCTTCTACAACCTGGCCGGCGCGTTCGCCATGCTCGTCGGGCGGTTCGCCGAGATCATCCCTGCGCTCGCCATCGCCGGGTCGATGGCCCAGAAGAGGGCCGTGGCGCCGTCGCTGGGGACCTTCCCGACGACCGGCGTCCTGTGGGTCGGACTGCTCCTCGGGGTGATCGTCATCGTGGGTGCTCTCACCTTCTTCCCGGCGGACGCGTTGGGTCCGGTCGTGGAGGAGCTCCTCATGCATGCCGGGAAGGTGTTCTAGCCATGACGTTGCAGTCTCTGGCGGGTCGTCTCGGCCACCCGCTGCTCCGCTCGGTCGTCGATACGACCCGCGGCAGCCGGCGCATCCAGCGGGTCGAGCGCGAGGCGCAGGCAGGCGGGACCGGCGCGCCGCGCACCCCGCGCGGCGTCTTCGACCCGGTGCTGCTCCGGTCCGCCCTTGGGCCCGCCGTCCGCAAGCTCGACCCGCGCCAGCTGGTCAGGAACCCGGTCATGTTCGTGGTGGAGGTCACGGCGGCGCTGGTCACGCTCGTGTGGATCGGCGACCTCACCGGCCTCACCCATGGGGCCGCGCACGAGGTCGGGCGCTCCCCCGGGTTCGAGGTGCAGATCGCGGTCTGGCTCTGGTTCACCGTCTACTTCGCCACGTACGCGGAAGCCCTTGCGGAGGCCCGTGGGAAGGCACAGGCGGCTACCCTGCGGAAGACCCGCTCCGAGACGACCGCCCACCGGCGCCTCGACAACGGGTCCATCGAGGACGTCGGCTCGTCGGCCCTGCGCGCGGGCGACGTCATCATCGTCAGCGAGGGCGAGACGATCCCGGGCGACGGCGACGTCATCGAGGGCGTGGCCTACGTGAACGAGGCGGTGATCACGGGTGAGTCGGCGCCGGTCCTCAAGGAACCGGGTACCGACATCCGCAGCTCGGTCACCGGCGGCACGACGATCACCAGCGACCATCTGGCGATCCGCATCACTGCCAACCCCGGCGAGACGTTCCTCGACCGCATGATCGCGCTCGTCGAGGGCGCGAAGCGGCAGCGCACGCCCAACGAGATCGCGCTCTTCATCCTCCTGTCGGGCCTCACGATCGTCTTCCTGCTGGCGACGGCGACGCTGCGCCCGTTTGGGCTGTACGCGAATGCGCCCCTCGGAATCGTCGTCCTCGTCGCGCTGCTCGTGTGCCTGATCCCCACCACCATCGGCGGGCTGCTCTCGGCCATCGGCATCGCGGGCATGGATCGCGTGGCGCGCTTCAACGTCCTCGCGATGAGCGGTCGCGCCGTGGAGGCCTCCGGCGACGTCGACGTCATCCTTCTGGACAAGACCGGCACCATCACGTTCGGCAACCGCCTTGCGGCACGGATCGTGGCGCTGCCCGGGACAGACGAGCGCGAGGCTATAGAGGCCGCGCTACTGACATCCCTCCAGGACGACACGCCCGAGGGACGCTCGATCGTCGAGCTCTCCCGGCGGCGCCTCCAGGAGCTGGGCGAAGACAGCACACCGGCAGCCGACGTGGCCGAGGTGGTGCCGTTCTCGGCGCAGTCGCGCACGAGCGGCGTGATCCTGGTCGACGGCACAGTCGTCCTGAAAGGCGCCGTGGATGCCATCCGGGCGAGCCTCGACGGCGAGCCACCGGCAGAGCTCGCCGCACTCAGCGACGAGATCGCCGGCCAGGGCGCGACACCGCTGGCCATCCGGCGCAACGGCCGCGCCCTCGGGGTCATCGAGCTCAAGGACACCGTGAAGCCGGGCCTGCGGGAACGGTTCGACGAGCTGCGCCGGATGGGGATCCGGACCATCATGGTCACCGGGGACAACCCGCTGACCGCGAAGACCATCGCCGCCGAGGCCGGGGTGGACGACTTCATCGCGCAGGCGAAGCCCGAGGACAAGATCGACCGGATCCGGGCGGAGCAGGCGGAGGGTCACCTGGTTGCGATGACGGGGGACGGCACCAACGATGCGCCCGCCGTCGCGCAGGCTGACGTCGGGCTGGCCATGAACAGCGGGACGTCGGCCTGCAAGGAAGCGGCCAACATGGTCGACCTCGACTCTGACCCCACGAAACTGATCGAGGTGATCGCGATCGGCAAGCAGCTGCTGATCACCCGCGGGGCGATCACGACCTTCAGCATCGCCAACGACGTGGCGAAGTACTTCGCGATCCTGCCCGCCATGTTCAGCGTGGCCTACCCGCAGCTGAACTCGCTCAACATCATGTCGCTGGCCCGCCCCGAGAGCGCCATCCTGTCGGCCGTCATCTTCAACGCGCTGATCATCATCATCCTGGTGCCGCTCTCGATCCGCGGCGTGGCGTACCGCGCGGCGCCGGCAGCCGAGCTGCTGCGACGCAACCTGCTGATCTACGGCGTGGGCGGGATCCTGGCCCCCTTTCTCGGCATCAAGCTGATCGACGTCATCATCACGTCGATTCACCTCGCCTAGGAGCGACGAACGATGCGCACGTTCCTCCGCACCCAGCTCTGGCCGGCGATCGCCCTCCTCGCGCTCCTGACCGTGATCACCGGGTTCGCGTACCCCGCCGCGGTCACCGCCGTGGCGCAGGTCGCGTTTCCCACGCAGGCCAACGGCTCGTTCCTCGTCGTCGACGGGAAGACGGTGGGCTCGTCGCTGATCGGGCAGTACTTCGACGGGCCGACCTACTTCTGGGGTCGTCCGTCCGCCGCCGGCGTGACGGCCTCGAACCCGGACGGCTACGACGCGACGAGCTCGGGCGGCTCGAACCTCGGCCCGACGTCGAAGGCGCTCATCGACGCCGTGACGCAGCGAGTCGACGCGCTCCGCAAGGCGAACGGCAACGCCCCGATCCCGGTCGACCTCGTCACCGCATCGGCCTCTGGCCTCGACCCCGACATCAGCCCTGCGGCCGCGGCCTACCAGGTGCCACGCGTGGCGAAGGCGCGCAAGATGTCCGATGCCCAGGTGCAGGCCGTGGTCGACCGCTACACGCAGGGCCCCGCACTGGGGTTCCTGGGGGCCGCGAACGTCAACGTGCTCGAGGTCAATCTCGCCCTCGATGGGTTGCTGAGATGACGGCGCCGGCACGTGTCACGGCGGGCCGAAAGGGGTGGCACGGATGACGGCGCACCGGGAGGATGCCGAGCGGCCGACCGCGGAGGAAATGCTGGCGCGAGTACAGGCAGAGCAGCCGGGGACGCGCGGCCGCCTCCGCGTGTACCTGGGCATGGCTCCCGGGGTCGGCAAGACCTACCGCATGCTCGAGGAGGCGCATCGCCGGCGCGATCGCGGGACCGATGTCGTGGTCGGCTTCGTCGAGACGTACGGTCGGCGACATACAGCGGCGCTGCTCGACGGCCTTGAGGCCGTACCCCGGGCGCGAATCGAGTACCGGGGCGTCGTGGTCGAGGAGATGGACCCTCAGGCCGTGATGGAGCGCCGATCCGTTCGTGGCACTGATCGACGAGCTGGCGCACACGAACGTGCCAGGCTCGCCCCGCGAGAAGCGCTGGCAGGATGTCGAGTTGATCCTGGACGCCGGGATCCATGTCATCAGCACGTGCAATGTCCAGCACGTGGAGTCCGTTGCGGAGGCGGTGGAGACCATCCTGGGCGTTCCGGTCCACGAGCGCGTGCCCGACGCAGTCGTGCGGGCTGCGGACGAGATCGAGCTCGTGGACATGAGCCCGCACGCCCTCCGACAGCGCATGCGCCACGGCAACGTCTATCCCCCGGACCGCGCGACGATAGCCCTCGAGCGGTTCTTCACGGAGCCGAACCTGGCGGCGCTGCGCGATCTGAGTCTGCGGTTCGTGGCCGGGGAGGTCGACGAGGAGCTCGAAGAACTCGTATCCGAACGCGGGCTGCGGGCACTGCCGGCTGTCAGCGAGCGGGTGCTCGTCGTGCTCGACGGCCGCCCGGCGTGCCGGCGCGCCGTGCGCCGCGGGGCGGCGCTGGCGGGGGTCCTGCACGTGCCGCTGATCGCGGCCGCCGTGGAGACGCCGGCGGTCGGCGCTGTCGCGCGACCGGCGACAGGACCTGCAGGAGAACGTCGACTACGCGGTCGACCTCGGCGCGGAGATCGTGCGCCAGGAGGCCCCCGACCTCGTGGCCGGACTCGTCGCCATCGCCCGCTCACGACGCGTCGCCCATCTCGTGCTGGTGCATGAGCCGCGGACGGCCGTCGACCGCCTCATCCGGCGCTCGGTGATCGACCGGCTCCTGGCGCTCCTGCCCGGCGTGGAGATCCACCTCCTCGCGGCCGAACAGCCCGAGGTGGCGAGCGCTCAGCGATCCACCACGCGGTAGCCGACACCGGGGTCCGCCTCGATGATGCGTCCGGCCGCACCGGTCGGATCGGCTTGCGCGAGCTTGCGACGGAGGCGGCTGACGTACACGTGGAGGTAATGCGCCTCCTCGGCATAGGCGGCACCCCAGACGCTCCGCAGCAGCCGCTGCCTGGTCACGACCCGGCCCGGCTGCGCCATGAGCACCTTGAGGAGCTCGTACTCGCGGGCGGTCAGCTGGACCGGACGATCGGCCACGCGGACCTCGCGTCGTGCGACGTCGAGTGAGACCGAGCCGAGCGCCAGCAGGCCGGAGGCATCGGCGGCCGGGCCCGCCGCGCGACGCAGGACGGCGCGGACGCGGGCATGCAGCTCCGCGGTGCCGAAGGGCTTGGTGAGATAGTCGTCGGCGCCTGCCTCGAGTGCCGCCACCTTGTCGCGTTCCTCTCCCCGTGCCGACAGGATGACGATCGGCGTCGTCGCGTCTCGGCGCATCCGGCGCACGACCTCTCCGCCGTCGAGATCGGGCAGGCCGAGGTCGAGCAGCACCAGGTCGGGCCGGTGCGCATCCCACAGCCGCAGCGCGTCGAGTGCGTCCCCCGCCTGGTCGACGCTGTAGCCGTGCTTCTCGAGGAATGTCGCGACGGCCCGCCGGGTCGGGACGTCGTCCTCCACCAGCAGCAGCCTGACGCCGGCGGGGCTCACGGACGCGCGGGTGGTTGGTCGGGCACAACGTGGTCGGCCACGGCGTGGTCGGGCGCAGGGTGGTCGGACGCAGCGAGCGCCTCCTCCGCCCGGGGAAGGCGCACGCAGACGGCGAGGCCCCCGAGATCGCTCCGCCGCGCCGTCACATCGCCGCCCATGCTGCGGACCAGGCCCTGCACGACCGTCAGGCCCACGCCCATCCCGCGCCGCGACGCACCTCTCGCCTGGTCGACCCGGAAGAACTTCTCGAACAGCCGCGGCAGCGCCGCGTCCGGCACGCCCGATCCGCTGTCCTCCACCACCAGCTCAACGAACGGGACGCCGGGGACCTCGGCCGCGCGCACCATGATGGTGTCGCCGCCATGGCGGACGGCGTTCTCGACAAGGTTGGACAGGATCTCGTCCAGGTACAAGTCGTCCACGAGGACCGGCGGAAGCGACGGGGGCACACGCACAACGACGGATTGCCCGGCCGTGGGTCGGACCCGGCTCACGATTCCGGCCACGGTCTCGTCCAGATCGTGGGCTTCCAGCTCGGGATGGAGCGCGCCGCCTTCGATGCGGCTCAGGTCCAGGAGGTTGCGGACCAGGCGGTTCATCCGCTCGGCCTCGCCATCGATCACCCGGAGCGCCGCGCGCTGCTCGGCCGCCGACCACTCGATCTCCGGATCGAGGAGGCTTCCCGCCGATGCCCGGATCGAGGCCAGCGGCGTCCGCAGGTCGTGGGAGACCGAGTCCAGCAGCGCGCTCTTGAGCCGGTCGCTCTGTCTTGCCACTTCCGCGGCGGTCGCCTCGGCCGCGAGCCGGTCTCGACGAACCACCTGTCCAAGCTGGTCCGCGGCGGCGGACAGGATGCGAGTCTCCGATCGATCCGGCGCCGACCGATCCGGGCCGCGGGTCGACCAGAGCGATCCGAGCGCCTCCCCGGCCACCTCCATCGGCACCCGATAAAGAGCGACGGTCGCGTAGCGCGCCGGTCCGACCAGGCCCGCGAGATGGGTGCGCACCCATCCTGGTGCCGCCGTGGGAGATGATCGCTCGAGAACGACCCGCCACACGCTCGCCGGCCGGGGCAACCCGGGATCGGTGTCCGCAACGACGCTCTCGTCGCCCGGGCCGGGCCCGAGCGCGAGCCAGACCCGGTCCATCCCGGTGGCGGAGACCAGCCGCGCCAGGACCTGGGGCGCGGCAGCCTCGACCGTGCCGCTCGTCGCAAGAGCACGGCTGATCTCGAAGAGCGTCTCCGCCTCGCGGGCCCGCTCGATGGCCTCCTGCGCACGCTCGGCGAGGAGCGCGGCGAGTCGTCCGATGGCGATGGCCACCACGAGGAAGAGCAGCAGATTGAGCCACTCATCCGGATCCGACACCGTCAGCGTGTAGAGGGGCTGGACGAAGAGGAAGTCGTAGAGGAGAAAGGCCGCGACCGATGTGAGCACCGCCGGGGTCGTGCCGAACGCCATGCCCACGGTGAGCACTGCCAGCAGGTAGACCGGGGCGGGATACGGGACTCGCAGGACGCCGTGCAACAGGGCGATCGTGGCGGTTGCCACCGCCAGCGCCGCCAGGACGCCGCCCGCGACCACGACCCGCCGCCCGATGTCTGTCCGGCGGGCTCGCGCCGCCGACTGCCACGCACGCATCCAGGCCCCATGGTAGCCCTGCGCGCGAGCCGCTCGAGGCGGGGCGAATGGTGGACGGCAGTCGGCTGGCTGGCGCGCGGGGCCGAGTTGTGTTCGTGCTGCGGCGCGTGCGGCGGGAGAGCGCGGCGCGCGCTGGGAGCCGCCGGCTGCGTCGCTCGCGCCGCTCCGCTTGCCCCGTCAGCCAGGCCGCGACACGCTCGTCGGCGTCGCTCCCGGAACCGGGTGGTCCTCGTTCGCCAGCAGTCGGGGCCAGCTCACGGCCATGCTCGCGCCGCCCCGGGCCGACGTCCCGATGCGCCAGCGGCCCCCGCTGGCCTTGACGATCGCGTCGGCGATGGCCAGTCCCAGGCCGGACCCGCCCGGTGCCTCGGTGGCCCGGTGGAACCGGTCGAACACGCGGCCGCGTTCCGCTTCAGGGATGCCCGGCCCGGAGTCGTCCACGGACAGCCGGACGCGGCCGGCCTCGTGCGTCACCGAGACGTCCACGGCGCCGCCGGCGGGCGAGTAGCGGCAGGCGTTGTCGAGCAGGACGCCCAGCAGCCGATCGAGCCAGTCGGGCGACACGGGCACGACGCTGCCACCGGGGTCGGCCCGGACCGTGAGCGCGAGGTGGCGCGAATCGGCGATCGACGGCGAACCGGTCGACCGCCTGCGCCGCCATCACCCCCACGTCCACAGGCTCGGCGGTGGGTGGCTCTGCGCGGCATCGAAGCGCGCCAGCCACAGCATGTCGTCCACGAGGCGGCGGATGCGCTTGGTTCTCGCGGTCGACCCGCTCGAACGCGGCGCGATACCAGGTCACGGACCGCTCCTGCGACAGCGCCAGGCTCGTCTGCGCCTCGATCACGGAGAGGGGAGTGCGCAGCTCGTGGGACGCGTCGGCCGTGAAGTCGAGCTGGCGCTGGCGGGCTCGCTCGATGGGCGCCGCTACCCGCCGCCCGATGCCGACGGCGCCCAGGAAGACCAGCGCGAGCAGGATCGGGCCGATCACCGACTCTGCGAGGATGAGGGTCGACTGCGCCTGGGAGACACTCTCCATGGTCTGTCCCACGACCACGTACTGCGCGCCGGCCGGCGCTCCGGCGATGCGGACGTCCGTGTTGTTGATCGAGATGGTCTGCGGCGCGGTCACGTGTCGGTCCGCAGCCGGCAGCACGGCGCCGGCGGTGTTGCTGGTGACCGTTCCGTCGGCATGGACGGTCCACACGATGACGGGCGCGCCGAACGGGCGCTCCGGCGGTGGCGCCCCGAAGCCGCCAGCGGGCGGGGGCGGCTCCTGGGCGATCCGAGACAGGGACGCAGTGAGCCGTGCGTCAAGCTGCGAGGTCAGGTCGCGGCTCACGATCAGGACGACTGCGATCGCGACGAGCAGGTAGGCGGCGCCGACCACCGCCGCAGCTGCGAGGGCCACGCGGACCGAGGCGGTGCGGAGGTCCTGCCCGCGCGGGGAGGTCACGCCGGCTCCAGGCGGTAGCCCGCGCCGCGCACCGTCACGATGCGGACTCCGGCGCCCGGCAGCTTCGCCCGCAGTCGGCTCAGCTGCACGTCGATGGCGTTCGACCCGAGCGGATCGGTCTCGTCGCGCCACGCGTGCTCGGCGATCGCCTTGCGGTCGACCACGGCCGGCGAGCGACGCATGAGGAGCTCGAGGATGTTGTATTCGGTCGTCGTGAGGTTGAGCGGTCGGCCGTGCGCGGCGATCTCGTGCCGCGCCGGGTCGAGCGCGAGGGCGCCGCGCACCACGATCGGCGCGTCCACGCCGCGTGGTCGGCGCTGCAGGGCACGGATCCGCGCCAGCAGCTCGCCGAAGTCGAACGGCTTGACGAGATAGTCGTCAGCGCCGGCGTCCAGCCCCTGGATCCGGTCCGGGGGCGCGTCCCGGGCCGTGAGCATGAGCAGAGCCGTGGGGCGTTCGTGGCGGCGCGCCCAGGCGACGACGTCGATGCCGGGCGCGCCCGGCATTCGCCAGTCGATGACGGCCACGTCGTACTCGTAGAACGTCATCTGCAGGATCGCGTCGTCGCCGCGCTCCACTGCGTCGACCTGGTACCCCTGATCCTGCAGACCCTCGACGAGGAGGTCACGCAGCCCCGGGTCATCCTCCGCGACGAGGATCCGCACGGCGTCAGCGTTTCCCGCGGGCGCCGGCGCGCCATTCCGGGTAATGGGCGTCGACTTCGGCATCCATGGCCTCCCATTATCCGGCGCGAGCGTGGTCGCGACCGTAGGAGTGTGGCCTCCACTCACTGCGGGGTGCGACCACGGAGTCGAGGCGGACGGCCCGGCGTACCGACCGTCGAATGCGGTGGGGGCTCTCCGGGTTCGTCGGTGCGGGTAGGGACCCTGGTTCCGTAACCTGCGCGAAAGGGTGCCCCGCCGACACTTCGCGACATGAGCGCGCGCGACTCCGCACCTGCGGGCCGCGGCACGCCAGGCGATATCGAGAGGCGACAAGATGGCCGTTCACGTTTCGGACGACGGGCCGGCGACAGACATTGCCCGGCTGATCCAGTCCGGAGGGCTCGTACTCATCGTCACCCAGGACAACTGCGACCAGCGCAACGCGGCCGTTCGGGCGGCGGCGACGCAGGTGGCCCGCACCTTCGCGGCAAACGTACTCCTGTTCTACGTGCTCCCGGACGAGGGACTGGGCCACGTGAGGCCGCCGCGGCTGTTCGATCCACAGGCCCGCGAAGATACCGGTGCAAGGTCCGATCTGGGGGTCGCCCGCCTTCACACGGGCACCCGGCGCAGCGACTTGCTCAGCGACGAGGCGGCCGAGATCCGCTCCGAAGGGTCCCCAGGTGCGAGTGTGGCTCTCGCGGCGCGCCGGGCCTGCCGGTATCGCGGAGGCCGTGGTGGCCACCGGCGCTGGCATCGTGTTCGTCCCGGCGGACCCGGAGCGCACCGGTGTCCGGGCTCGGGCGATCCGCCTCACGCTTTCGTACCAGGCAGCGCGGATCCCAGTTCCGCTGGTTGCCGTGGACGCCAACGGTCGGATGGCGATCGTCGCCCCGCTCGGGTCCGCGCGCCCCGTCGCGTGGTGATGGGCGGCGCCCGCCCGACTTGTCGGCGACGGGCGAGGGTGGGGCTGGTACGGGCCGGGGTGGCTGAGCGTGCCACCCTGTCGCGCCGGAGGTCGACGGTTCGAGACCGGTCGAGTCGGCCCCGGAGGGTCTCCGTCGGCTCGGTGCCAGCGCGCGCCTGCCGGCGTTGCCCGCAGCAGCTGCACGCGGCCGGTCGGTGACCCGCGGATCGGGTACTCGCCGTTCGTGGAGCTGGTCATGAGGCCGCGCCGGCGCAGTCGTACAGGGAGCTCGTTCCCGAGCCGCCGTAGTCGACCACCGTGCACGTGCTCGTTACCCAGCTCGTGACGGAGGACGCGGCGCTCCCCGATCCGCCCGGACCGCCGAGCCGCCCCCATCTTCCGCGAGAACGTAGCGGAGCTTCCCGGAGGTGATGTCCTGCTTCAGCTGTGTCAGCGTCGGAGCCGGGTCCGACCCGGTGAACCCGCCCATGGCCATCACCGGCTTGCCGCTGGCAAGCTCGATCGTCGCGGCATTCTGCGCGGAGCTCACCGCCACGATCCACGTCGCGCCGCCCTGGTGCGCGACGAGGTAGTTGACCAGCGTCGAATCCGCCGAGCCGGTACCGGGCCCGGCTCCTCCGCCGGAACCACCAGAAGTCTGCGACGGCGCGGCACCCGGTACTCCCGAGGGTGGCGTGCCGCCGGCGACCGCGGTCAATCCCTGGCCGGGGCCTCCGCCCGCAGACCCACCGGCCAACCCGCCGGGCCCGCCGCCCGTGCCCCCGCCGTCGGAGAGTGTCGACGGCGGGACCCGGATGGGGGTCCGAGCCGGTGACCGGCGACTGTACGGTGGCCAGCGAGTACGCCGCCGGCGCCAAGAGTGCGGCGGCAAGGCCGAGCGCGGCGGCGGCCGGTGCCGCGCGTCGCAGTGTCGTCTGCAGCCGCGGGGCCGACGCCACCAGCAGCACGGCTGACGCCGCGGCGGCCAGCGCGACCGCCGCGGGGCCGAGCGCCGGAACGAAGTCGGGTGTCCGCTCGAGCAGCACCATGCCCCAGAGGGCGGTACCGATGAAGGCGGCGCCCAGGACGATCGCGCCCAGCGAGGTCCGGGTCCGCAGCGCCCACAGGTCGGACAGGCCGGCTCCTACGAGCACCGCGATTCCCGGCGCCAGGGCGACCGCGTAGTAGGAGTGGATGACGCCCGACATGAAGCTGAACACGAGCCCCTGGGTCAGCGCGGTGCTGCCCCACAGGAGGTAGGCTGCGAGCCCGCGGTCGGTGCGGCCGGCGCGCCTCCGCAGCCACAGCCCGACGGCCAGGCTCGCGAGGGCGAGCGGGATGAGCCACGCGATCTGCCCGAAGAACTCGGCGTTGAACAGCCGGAGCAGGCCGACCGCGCCGCCGAAACCACCGCCACTGCCGCCACCGCCCCCGCCACTGCCGGGGCCCGCGCTCCCGAAGATTCGGCCCAGCCCGTCGTAGCCGAAGATCAGGTCAAGGGGCGAGCCGGTGGTGCTCCCGCCGATGAACGGACGGCTGCCGAGCGGGATCATCTGGACGATCGCGACCCACCAGCCGCTCGCGGCGACGACTGCGACGAGAGCGACGATGAGGCCGGCAATGCGGCGCCGCAGCGTGGCGGTCGCGGATACGAGGTACACGAAGGCGAACCCGGGGAGCACCAGGTACGCCTCGAGGTACTTGGTGAGGAACGCGAAACCCACGAGCGCGCCCGCCAGCGCCGTCCAGCGCAGACTTGCGCGGTCGAGGGCACGGAGGAGCGCCCCGGCAGCGGCCACGAGCAGCAGCGTCAGGAGCGCGTCAGGGTTGTTGAACCGGAAGATCAGGACCGCCGCCGGGGTCAGTGCCATGACCACTGCGGCGATGACCGCGGCCACCGGGCCGAACGAGCGTCGCACGATCGCGAAGAGCAGCGCCACTGTCAGCACGCCTGCCAGCGCCTGCGGCAGCAGGATGCTCCACGAACTCAGGCCGAACAGCCGGACCGAAAGGCCCATGAGCATGGTGGAGAGCGGCGGTTTGTCGATAGTGATGAAGTTGCCGGCGTCTAGGGAACCGAAGAACCACGCCGACCAGCTCTTCGATGCCGCGAGGGCGGCCGCTGAGTAGTACGTGTTGGCGAACCCGTTGGCGGCGAGGTTCCACACGTACAGCGCCGCGGACAGCCCCGTCACGCCGAGGAGCGACGGCAGTACCCACGCGGGTTCGTCGGCACGCGAACGGACACGGGAACGGACCAGATCGCGCACGCGGACGCCCGGCCGGGCCCGCGGGGCCGGGGTTTCATGGGTGATGGTGGTCACCGGAGTGTCCTTTCGAGGTGGGTACGCGCCGCGACGTGTGCGGTTTCGGCGCGCCGCTGGCGAGTCGCGTCGAGCGCGAGCCGCAGAAGCAGGAAGCGGACGATGGTGGCAAGTGCGTTGGCGGCCACGAGGACGGCGCTCTCGACCGTGCGGCCGGCCCGGGGGATGACGAGGTCGAGAGCAGCGAGCGCAGCCGAGGTGATGGCCAGTGCCACGCCGAGCGCGAACAGGCCGGCGGCGTGGTCGCGTGCCAGGCCGTCACGACCGCGCACGTCGAACGTCAGCCGGCGGTTGGCGGCCGTGTTGCCCACGGCGGTGAGGATGAGCGCCAGCGCGTTGGCGGCTGCCGCGGGCCAGGCGGTTCGGAGAAACGCGAAGGACGACGACATAGGCCAGAGTGCTGGCGAGGCCGATGCCGGCGAAGGTGGCGGCCTGCCGCACGGGGCGCCGGCGCAGTGCAGGTACGCGGACGAGCCGAGCGGCGTCAGGCGGCGGATGCGATTGGCATGGAAGCGATCGGCGCGTGGACCGCCGGGCGCGGGAGCGCCGGTCGTCGCTGGCGAGATGCCTGCTGTCATGGCAGGCAGTCTCGCCGGCCGACTCTTGCGATCAGGTTACGAGGCGCAGGGCTCCGCAGGCGCGGCGGGCGCATCGTCGAGGTGCACCCGTCGGGCCGTGACGACGGACCTGACCGGTCTTGGGCCGTGGGTCGACATGCAGGCCGAAGCCGGCGCGCCGTGGCTCGGGACGATGGACGACGCCGATCCGCGGGGGTCGAGGGCGCCTGCCGCTCAGACGCTGACCGTCAGGCCCGCCGGCTCCTGCGGTTGTCCAGCCACCGCCCAGGCCGCGAGGCTCTCGCCGGGGCGGTCCGGGAAGCTGGCGAAGGATGAGACGCCGGCGGGTTCGTCCAGACCCTGCTGTCGCTCCAGGAACTCGCGGGCGACGGCTCGGTAGTCCTTGGCTCCCTCGCTCGATGGCGCGTACCGCGTGATCGGCAGCTGGAACGACGGCGCCTCGGCCAGCGTGATGTTCTCGCGCACCACGGTCTGGAGCATGTGGGCCGGATAGTGCCCACGCAGCCGCTGGACGACCTCGCGGGCGTGCCGTGTTTGGCTGACCCGGCAGGCGAGGATCGCGTCCAGCGCCAGCGCAGGATTGAGCCGCGCGCGAACTTCGTCCATGGCGTCCAGGAGGCTGACGAGCCCGGACAGCGCGAGGACGTGGGCCTCGACCGGAACGAGCACGTGCCGGCATGCCGAGAGGGGCGCGAGAGCGAGGTACCCCTGCAGCGGCGGACAGTCCACGAAGACGAAGTCCCAGCGAGCCGGCAGCGCCTCGATCGTTCGAATCACGCCGAGGGCCAGGTCGGTCTCCCGCCGGCGGTCGGCCGCCACCAGCCACGGCGTCGAGGGGATCAGCTGCACGCCCGGCGCGCTGCTCGCAACGGCCATGGCGGCCAGGTCGGCATGGCCCATGTACGCATCGAGCACATTCCGGCCTGCGGCAGGCGAGCCCAGCCAACTGGTCGCCGATCCCTGGGGATCCATGTCGATCACCAGCACCCGGAATCCCTGCTCGCCGAGGGCGGCCGCCAGGTTGACCGTGGTCGTCGTCTTGGCGCTCCCTCCCTTGTGGTTCGTCACCGCGATCGTCTTCATCGGGGGCGCTCGATCCTTCCCGCCTCGAGATGGCGGATGAGGGCATCGGCCGCGCCGCGGGCGCCACGCGCGCCCGGGGGTGTGTCCAGGGGATCAAGATCGATCGTGCTGCGGCGTCGCCTTCGCTTTGCCGGCTTCGGCGACCCTCGATCTGGCGAGTCCGGCCTGAGGGGGTGCGGCGCCGTTGAAAGTGCGACCCGCGCCTCGGCGGTCGTCTCGCCCGGCAGGGACGGTTCGGCGGGCCAGGCAGCGGAAGCCGGAGACGGCGCCGTTTCTCCGCGGCCCGCTTCGTCGTCAGCTCGCGCGGCGCCGTCTGAGCCCGGCGACCGTTGCGGCACGCGGAGTGCAGCGGCCGGCGTCACCGGACTCGAAGGGTGCCGTCGGAGAAGCCACTCGAGCCCGTCGGGCGTGATGCTATGCCCCACTCCGCGCGCCAGCGAGTCGACTTCGTCGCGCCCGGCAAGGTCGGCGGTCTGGGCCGCCGGGGAGGGCGAAGGGCGTGCGTCCGGCTCGGCTCGCAGCATCTGGATGCGACGCAAGATCCGCTCGCCCGGCTCCTCGGCGGACAGACCGGCTCGCGGTGCCTGGCTTGACGGGCCCCTGCGGTCCCCGCGCGGCTCTCCGAGGGCCGCGGCCAGGGCGAAACGCGCAGTCGCAGCGGGCGGGTGGATGGCGCTCATGGGCGGCTAGCCCCGGGTCGAGTCACGGCGGGTCCGCCGCCTCGACCGCGCCGGGCCATGGCGGTAGCTCGCGCGGCGACGGCGCGCAGACTGCACACGCGAGATCGTATGTGGTCGGCGTGGTGACAGGAAGGCCGCTGGAGGTCCTACTCGGGGGCACTCGATCGGCCAACCAGCGACACGCAACCGCAGGCTTCGCCTGATGGGCACGGTTCAGCGCCCGCGCGACTCCCGCGGTGCGGTGGGGCACCACGCGGTGGGCGCGGCGCACGACGTCGATCGGCGTCCGGGGAGAGCGCTGCTCGTCCTGCCCGGGGACGACTGACTGGGCCTGCTGGGCCGTTGGTTCGGTGGGCCACGGGAGATCGCGGACGCCGCGGACGTCTCGGACGCCGCGCACGCCGCGTTGTGGTCGCCCTGGGTCAGGGGTCCCGGCGACGAGGACCGCCAGGCTGCAGGCAGGCGTCAGAGGCGGGCGCCGGCCCGGTCGCGGCAGATCGCCCAGAAGGCGACCAGGGCCTCGTCGGTCCCCGGTGCGCTGGACGTGAACTCCGGCCGATGGAGCTGGACGGTCGTTACCACCGGCAGGGTGCTCATCAGCCAGGCCACCTGCAGTTCCGGCGGGGATACGGTGGACCAGGCATGGACGACGGCGCTCACCCGCCCACTGCCCGGCTCGACTGTGAACTCGGCGAGTGCGGCGTCGCAGGCCACCAGGACCCGTCGGAGGTCGTTGGGCCCCTGCGTCGTGAACAGGACCGCCTCGTCCTTCAGCCCCAGCCCCTCGAGCGCCATCGCGGCCGCCTCGGCCGTCGTCGGCCACTCGGCGAGAGCCTCCTGTAGTCGCATCCGATCTCCTTCGTCCGTTCCGGCAGCACTTGTAGAGGACAGACTGCCACGGCGAGCCCCATTCGCACAGTGCATGCGTTCCGCCCTCCGAGGGAGGCGACGCAGTGCCCAGCCTGCGCGAGTGGCGGGCGTGCGGCGCCAGGCCAGCCTCCGGCGCAGGGCCTCGTCGTGCGGGGTCGGGGAGAACGGGCCGAAGCCGGCCTGAAGCCGGCCCGATCCGAGGGCTCAGGCTCTGGAGGACGCTGGCGTCGACGCCGACGGGCTGCCGCCAAACCGGTAGTCGGTGCGGACCGCCGTGCCGCGCGGGGGCCGGACGATCTCGCGCGACTGTTCCACCAGCCCGACGTCCACCATTCGCGAGCGCAGCTCGTCGGCGGGCAGACGGTGGTGCGACGGCACCAGCCGCCGCCCCGACCCGGTCGAGCTGTCGGGCTCGACGACGACGAACCGCCCATCCGGCCGCAGGGATCGGGCGAGAGCGCCGAGCGTCCCCGCGAGCGCGGCCCGATCCACGTCATGCAGCGCGAAGTGGGCGAGGATCAGGTCGAACGTCGCAGCCGGCAGGCCCACCGCCGGCGCCTGGCCGAGAAGAAACTCGACGTTGTTCATCTGGCGCAGCCGGCGGCGCGCCTCCGCGAGCCAGGTCGGCGAGACGTCGAGGCACGTCAGGCGTCCGCCGCGTTCGAGGGCCCGCGCGAGGTAGACGGCCTCCGATCCGGCCCCGGAGCCGAAGTCGAGGACGCGCTCGCTGCCCGTGAGCCCGAGGGACGCGACGAACCGTCGCAGGTAGCCGGCCCGCAGCGGGTCGTACAGGAGCCGGTAGGCTGCCCGGGTGAGACGTGAAGGGTCGGTGTAGTGGTTGCTCGTGACCATGCCGGCAGTCTCCGTTCCTTCGTCGATGGCGGTCCGGTTCGCATGTCGGTCAGTTCGCATGTTGCTCTCGTTCGGACCGACCCGAAGCTTTCCGGACCGATGCCGACATCCTCGGCCCGAGATGTGCGCGAGGCATGGACGCGGTGCGGAAACTTCCCGAGCGCCGCTCGATCGGACGGGGCGAGCCGCGTCCGTCGACGGTGTGCTGTGGCAGCTCCAGCCGCATGCCGGGCCTGCCGTACAATGCCGAGCCTGCGCCGGTTCTCGCGGAGGTCCCCATGCGCGTGGTCGTCGTCGAGTTCCCGGATCGCGCCTCGGCCAAGCTCGCGGTGCGCGCAATCCGTCCGGTGCTCACGGCTGCGGCCGGTCCCTGGTGGCTCGAGCAGCGCGACGAGTGCTGGCTCATCGGCGGCCCGGTCCCCACCGAGTGGGAGGACTTCGTGGCCGACACCGTCAGCGCCCTGGGTGGCTACGAGGTCCCCGACGGCCGGTCCTCGCGACGGGCCGACGCAGAGCGCCTCGTGCGCCGCCTTCGCGAGCTCCCGTAGACGACAACCATCAAGAGGCAGGTTCCGCGATGACCGACTCGAAGGCGACAGCTCCGGGCCGGGAGTGCCCGTGGTGCTCGGCCCCCGTGCCGCCCGACGCGACGCACTGCCCCGCCTGCGGCGCCGCTCTCTCGCAGCGCGAGTCGATCGGCGATCTCGCCATCCCGGGGGTCACGACCGTGGATCCCGCGCTCGAGGCCTACGCCGCCGAGCCGCTGCCTATCCCGTTGCCGATACCGTCGAGCGTGGACCCCATCGGCGGGTCGCCGTACCTCACTGGCATGGCCGAGCTCGCCGCCCTGGCTGCGCCGTACGGCACCCACACCAAAGCGCCCGTCGATCCCAGCAGCGTCGGGGAGCCGAGCGACGCGGCTCTCCGGGCGGCCGAGCGGCTGGACCGCGAGGACGCATCCAGCTGACCTGCGGTCGGTTCGGCGGACACCTGCACGCCCCGGACCCGATGCTCTCGGCTCGAGTCAGCCCTGCGCCGCTGCCGGCGCAGTCAGCCCCGGGGCGACGCCGGTGCCAGGAGATGCCTGCCGGAGAGGGAGAGAGCCCCGGACATGGGCTCATGGGCGCAGTCGGAACCGACGGGAAGGCGGTCAGGTGTCCCCCGACGCCAGCCGTCCGCCCGCGATGGTGACGAACCCGAGGAAGGTGAGGTTGTCGCCCCGCACCGCGGGGCAGGCGTACGGACCTGCCTGTGTCTCCGCCGCGGCCTCGCCCACTCGCCGGAGCGCGGCCACCGTGGCCCAGTCGAGCCGGCCTCGCTCGCGGAGCCAGACCCGGCGCAAGGCGACCGGCAGGGGCTCCCCGGGGCGTCGCTCGCGGCGCACCGCGAGCACGAGCTCGTCGAGCGGATCGGTCCCGGCCACCGCGTCGGCCGATCGGTGCGCGAAGCGCTCCCCCGCGCCGATCATGACATGTGCCCGCGCTGCCAACTACCGAGTCCGCCGCCGGCGCGCGATGGCCTGCAGCACCAGCCCGACGACGATGACGACCGCGATCCCGACGAAGGCCGCCCAGGAGCGGAGCGGCGCCCCGAGCACGACAAGCGCGGCCGCGACGCAGACGAACGCGACAAGCCAGGACAGGTAGTTGCGCACCCTCAATCCTTCGCTCGGTCCGGAAGCGGGAATCTCCCGTGAGGGTCGAGGCGGTCGGTCTGCAACCCTCGCCCGCCGGCGCGAGCGCTGAGCGCCTCCGCCAGCTCATGCAGCGCCTCGGCCTCGGTCATGCCGCGGACGTTCAGCGAGGGCCGCCGGTCGAAGACGTGGACGTGACCCACGTAGAACGCCGAGGCGCGCCAGAGACGCTCGTCGGCGTTGTAGCTCGGGGGCATGGCCTCCCAGCCCGGCAGACGGTCGAGGGCGTCGTGCACCGCCTGCCAGCCGGCCTCGATGTCGCTCACGGCGGAGAGCCTAGAACAGATGGACCCGTCGCTGCACGCCGCGCGGACGCCGACGCGCTGCGGCTCGCGGCCGGCGTGACTGCCGCCGAGACGCGGAGCAGGGCCGTGATGAAGACTGGAGGCGGCCACTGGCGACGGGCGGGATATGAAGGAAGGGTGGCTGGCGAGGAAGGATTCGAACCTTCAATCCCCTGATCCAGAGTCAGGTGCCTTACCGTTAGGCCACTCGCCACCGGCGCAGATCGACATCGTAGCAGAGGGGCCGACTCGGGATCCCATCGAGGACGACCTCGACTCGAGCCCGTTTGCCCGCGTTGGCACTCAACGTGCCGAGGCCTGCGGCCGGCGCGCCACGCACGATCCGCTCACGCCACGCCGCCCGCGCCCGCCAGGCCGCCCACGCCCCGGCCACGCCTGCGACGCCGCGCCGGCGAGCCGGCCCAGTCGGTGCCGCCGACGCACGCCCGTGCGCCTGATCGCGCCCCGACCGTAACAGGCGCGCCTGACCGTGCCCCGATCGCGCAGGCAGGTAATGCGCTGGGCAGGCTCGGCCCGCCCGCGCGTCAGGTGTCCTGCCGACCCTGCGCCTGGAGCTTGGCCCAGGTGTCCTTCAGCGTCAGCGTGCGATTGAAGACCGGGTGCTCGGGCGTCGAATTCGAGGTCCGGGCAGAAGTAGCCCAGTCGCTCGAACTGCACCGTCTCGCCGGCCGTCTCCGAGGCGAGGGCGGGCTCCACGACGCAGCCGACGAGCACCTTCTCCGAGTCCGGGTTGAGGTCCGTGAAGAGGTCGCCGCCGTCCGCCCCGGGATCCGGGCGGCTGAAGAGGTGGTCGTACAGCCGCACCTCGGCCCGGATCGCATGCCGGGCCGAGAGCCAGTGGAGGGTCGCCTTCGGCCGTCGGCCGTCGGGGGCGTCCCCGCCCCGCGTCGCCGGGTCGTAGGTGCATCGCAGCTCGACGATCTCCCCCGCCTCGTCCTTCACGACCTCGCGACACGTCACGAGGTAGGCAGCCCGGAGTCGCACCTCGCGGCCCGGCGCCAGCCGGAAGAACTTCGCCGGGGGGTCCTCCATGAAGTCGTCGCGCTCGATCCACAGCTCGCGCGCAAACGGCACCCCGCGAGACCCGGCGGACGGGTCCTCCGGGTTGTTGGCGACCTCCATCTCCTCGACCAGCCCTTCGGGGTAGTTCTCGAGGACGACCCGCAGCGGCCGAAGGACCGCGAAACGGCGTGGAGCCTTCCGGTTGAGGACGTCGCGCACGGCGTGCTCGAGCATGCCCATCTCCACGACGCTGTCGCTCTTCGCCACCCCGATCATGGCCGCGAAGTCGCGGATGCCCTCGGCCGGGAAACCGCGGCGACGCAACCCCGAGATAGTCGGCATCCGGGGATCGTCCCAACCCCGCACGTGCCCCTCGTTGACGAGGCGCAGGAGGACTCGCTTGGAGAGGACGGTGTGGGTCAGGTTCAGCCGCGCGAACTCGTACTGCCGCGGGCGAGAAGGCACCGGAAGGTTCTCGATGAACCAGTCGTAGAGCGGCCGGTGGTCCTCGAACTCGAGCGTGCAGATCGAGTGGGTGATGCCCTCGATCGCGTCGGACTGGCCGTGCGCGAAGTCGTACGTCGGGTAGATGCACCACGCGTCGCCGGTGCGCGGATGCGCGGCGTGGACGATGCGGTACAGCACCGGGTCCCGCAGGTTGATGTTCGGGGAGGCCATGTCGATCCTGGCGCGCAGCACCCGCGCGCCGTTGGGGAACTCCCCCCGCCGCATCCGCTCGAAGAGCGCGAGGTTCTCCTCGAGGGGGCGATTCCGCCAGGGGCTCTCCCGGCCGGGCTCGGTGAGCGTGCCGCGGTGGTCGCGGATCTCGTCGGCCGAGAGATCGTCCACGTAGGCCTTGCCGGCCCGGATCAGGTGGACGGCCCACTCGTAGAGCTGCTCGAAGTAGTCGGACGCGAAGTAGAGGTGCTCGCCCCAGTCGAAGCCGAGCCAGCGCACGTCCGCCTGGATCGCGTCGATGTACTCCTGCTCCTCCTTCGTGGGGTTCGTGTCGTCGAAGCGCAGGTGACAGCGGCCGCCGAACTCCCGAGCGATGCCGAAGTTCAGGCAGATCGACTTGGCGTGGCCGATGTGGAGATAGCCGTTCGGCTCCGGCGGGAAGCGGGTGACGATCGTCTCCCGCCTGCCGTCCCGCAGGTCGGCGGCCACGATCTCGCGGATGAAATCGCCTCGTTCCGGCGAGGTTGATGTCTGCACGTGCGCCCGAGGCTATCACAGCGCGAGGAGGCCGGCGCCGCTCCGCCCGGATGCCGATGTGCCGCGGAACCCCCCGCTCGACACAGTGCCGGATGGGCGGATCGGCTCTGGTGCCGCACGGTCTTGGCGAGCAACCCTAGTGCGTCGTCCGCATGGGCGCGGAGACCGGGCTGTGACATGCCATGGCGAGCGCCCTGTCCGTCGCTCCCATTCTCGGGCTCGGCGGGATCCCGGCCGGGACGACGGCTCGACCCCGAGGAGGCTCGCGGATGGATCAGCGGTGGGAATGCCTCGACGGCAATGAGGCGGCCGCCCGCGTCGCGTACGCGCTGAGCGAGGTGATCTCGATCTTCCCGATCACGCCCGCCTCGCCAATGGCGGAGCACGCCGACGACTGGGCGGCGGCGGCACGCCCGAACCTCTGGGGCTCGGTTCCCGACGTCGTCGAGATGCAGTCCGAGGGCGGCGCGGCCGGCGCGATGCACGGCGCGCTCCAGACAGGAGCCCTGGCGACGACGTTCACCGCGTCGCAGGGACTCCTCCTGATGATCCCCAACATGTTCAAGATCGCCGGCGAGCTGACGCCCGCGGTCATCCACGTGTCGGCCCGCACGATCGCCACCCATGCGCTCTCGATATTCGGCGACCACAGCGACGTCATGCACGCCCGGTCCACCGGCTGGGCAATGCTGGCCGCCGGCTCGGTCCAGGAGGCCCACGACTTCGCCCTGGTGGCGCACGCGGCCACGCTCCGCGCCCGCGTGCCGTTCCTCCACTTCTTCGACGGCTTCCGGACCTCGCATGAGATCAACAAGATCGCGCTGCTCGGAGACGACGACCTGCGGGCGCTCGTCCGCGACGAGGATGTCCTGGCCTTCCGCGCCCGGCGCATGACGCCCGACGCCCCCGTCGTGCGCGGCACCGCCCAGAACCCGGACGCCTTCTTCCAGGCGCGCGAGGCGTCGAACCCGTTCTACCTGGCCGTTCCCGGCATCGTCCAGGAGGTGATGGACGAGCTGGCCGCGCGGACCGGTCGGCGCTACGGGCTGGTCGACTACCACGGGGCGCCCGACGCGGATCGCGTCGTCGTCGTGATGGGATCGGCCATCGGCGCCGTCGAGGAGACCGTCGACACGCTGAACGCCGCGGGCGCGCGAGTCGGCGTGCTGAAGGTCCGCCTCTTCCAGCCGTTCCCTGTCGACCAGGTCGTGGCCGCCCTGCCGCCCACCGTGCGGGCCATCGCGGTCCTCGACCGGACGAAGGAGCCGGGCGCGGTCGGTGAGCCGCTGTACCAGGCGGTCGTCACCGCGATCGCCGAGCGGATGGACGCGGACGAGCCGCCCTTCGCGACGATGCCGCGGGTCATCGGCGGTCGCTACGGCCTCGCCTCCAAGGAAGTGACGCCGGGGATGATCAAGCCGGTGTTCGACGAGCTCGCCAGCGAGCGGCCGAAGCGCCACTTCACCGTCGGCATCTACGACGACGTGACGCGCCTCAGCCTTCCGATCGACACCGAGTTCCGGCGCGCGCGACCCGCGGGCGAGGTCCAGGCGGTCTTCTTCGGCCTCGGCTCGGACGGCACCGTCGGCGCCAACCATGCCTCGATCAAGATCATCGGCGAGGGGACCGACCTCCACGCCCAGGGCTACTTCGTGTACGACTCGAAGAAGTCCAACGGTCTCACGGTCTCGCACCTGCGGTTCGGACCCGAGCCGATCCAGTCGGCCTACCTGATCGACGCCGCGGACTTCGTCGCCTGCCACCAGTTCGGGCTCCTCGAGAAGACGGACGTCCTCGGGTTCGCGAAGCCCGGCGCCACCGTCCTCCTGAACTCGCCGTACGGCCCGACCGAGGTCTGGGACCACCTCCCTCGCGAGGTCCAGCAGCAGCTCATGGAGAAGTCCATCGACCTCTGGGTCATCGACGCGTCCGCCGTCGCGACCGAGGTCGGGATGGGCAACCGCATCAACACGGTGATGCAGCCCTGCTTCTTCCACCTCGCCAACGTCCTCCCGGCGGCCGAGGCGATCGCCCGCATCAAGGCGAACGTCGAGAAGACCTACGCCAAGCGCGGCCAGGCCGTGGTTGAGCGCAACTTCGCCGCCATCGACCGCGCGATCGAGCGGCTGAACCGGGTGGCGCTCGGCACGGCCGCCACCGGCGCCCCGATCCCGCCCGTCGTCCCGGCCGGCGCGCCGGAGTTCGTCAGGAACGTCACGGCGGAGCTGATGGCGGGTCGGGGGGACCTGCTGCCGGTGAGCGCGTTCCCGGTGGACGGGACGTTCCCCACCGGCACGACCGCCTTCGAGAAGCGGGCCATCGCCCACGAGATCCCGATCTGGGATCCATCGATCTGCATCGACTGTGGCAAGTGCGCCATGGTCTGCCCGCACGCGGCCATCCGGATGAAGGTCTTCCCGGCGGCTGCCGTCGCCGGCGCGCCGGCCGGCTTCCAGAGCAAGGAGTTCAAGTCTCGCGAACTCGTCGACCACCGGATCACGATCCAGGTGGCGCCAGACGACTGCAACGGCTGCGGCGTCTGCGTCGACGTGTGTCCGGCCAAGAGCAAGACAGAGGTCCGGCACAAGTCGATCAACCTCGAGCTGGCGGACGCCTACCGCGACGCCGAGCGCCCGAACTGGGAGTTCTTCCAGTCCATCCCGCCGCTCGACCGGAGCCTCATCGCTCACGACACGGTCAAGGGCGCCCAGGTGCTCGAGCCGCTGTTCGAGTTCTCGCTCGCATGCAACGGCTGCGGCGAGACCCCGTACCTCAAGCTCGTCTCCCAGCTGTTCGGCGACCGGATCATCGTGGCCAACGCCACCGGCTGCTCGTCGATCTACGGCGCCAACCTGCCGACCACCCCCTGGACGGTGAACGCCCAGGGCCGCGGGCCGGCCTGGAACAACTCGCTGTTCGAGGACAACGCCGAGTTCGGGCTCGGCATGCGCCTCGCGCTCGACGCGCAGACCGACCACGCCCGAACGCTCCTCGAGCGGCTGGCGCCGATCGTCGGCGACGACGCTCGTCCGCGACATCCTCGGTGCCGACCAGTCGACCGAGGCCGGAGATCGCCCTCCAGCGCGACCGCGTGGCGAAGCTCCGCGAGGCGCTGGGCCGGGTCGACGGTGCAGCCGCGTCCGACGCCCGACACCTGCTCGCCCTCGCCGGCGACCTCGTCCGCAAGGGCATCTGGATCGTCGGCGGCGACGGGTGGGCCTACGACATCGGCTACGGCGGGCTGGACCACGTCCTGAGCTCCGGCCGGGACGTCAACGTCCTCGTGCTCGACACGGAGGTCTACTCGAACACCGGCGGCCAGGCGTCGAAGTCGACTCCCCGTGGCGCCGTCGCGAAGTTCGCCGCCGCCGGCAAGGCCACCGGAAAGAAGGACCTGGGAGCGGTCGCCCGCTCATACGGCAACGTCTACGTCGCCCAGGTGGCGATGGGCGCCAACGACGCCCAGACGGCCAAGGCCCTGCTCGAGGCAGACGCCTGGCCGGGGCCGTCGCTCGTCATCGCCTACAGCACGTGCATCGCCCACGGCATCGACATGGAGCGGTCGATGTCGCACCAGCGCGATGCCACCAGGAGCGGCTACTGGCCGCTCTACCGCTTCCGCCCGAGTGACATCGAGGACGGCCAGCCCTTCAAGCTCGACTCGGCCAAGCCGTCGATCCCGCTCCGCGACTTCGTCGCCGACGAGACCCGGTTCTCGATCCTGGCCCGAACGCAGCCCGAGCGGGCCGCCGAGCTCGCCGAGCTCGGCCAGGCCGACGTCAACGAGCGCTGGCGCTACTACGAGCAGCTCGCTGCCATGCACCGCAGCGTGCCGCACGTCCATCACGGCCCTGGTTCGCTGCCGCAGCCTGCGGGCGGTTCGGCGGAGCCCACCGACACGGGAGACGAGACGTGACCGTCGACCTGAGCACCCGATACCTCGGCCTCGAGCTGCGTTCCCCGCTCGTCGCCTCCCCGTCTCCCCTCACGCGCGACCCAGACAGCGCCGCGCGGCTCGTTGAGGCCGGCGCCGCGGCGCTCGTCCTGCCGTCGCTCTTCGAGGAGGAGATCCTCGAGGAGGAGAACGAGCTCAACCGCGCGCTCGAGGCGGGGAGCGACCAGTTCGCGGAGGCCCTGGACTACTTCCCGGCCATCACCTCGTACGCGGGAACCGGCGATCAGTACCTCGACCGCCTCCGGCGGCTCAAGGCGCGGGTCGCCGTCCCCGTGATCGCGAGCCTCAACGCCAGCACTCCGGGCGGCTGGGTCCGCTATGCCCGGCTGATGCAGGACGCGGGCGCCGACGCGCTCGAGCTCAACCTCTACCACGTCGCGGCGGACCCGTCGAAGACCGCGATCGACATGGAGGCCCGCGACCTCGAGGTGATTGGCGGTGTGCGCGCCGCGATCGATATCCCGCTCGCGGTCAAGCTCAGCCCCTACTACTCGGCCTTCGCGAGCTTCGCCCGCCGGGTCGTCGATGCCGGTGCCGACGGCCTCGTGCTCTTCAACCGGTTCTACCAGCCGGACCTCGACCTCGAGTCGCTCGACGTCGTCGCCCGCCTCGAGTTGAGCCGTCCGTCCGAGCTGCGCCTGCCGATGCGCTGGATCGCGATCCTGCGTCCGCAGCTGCCGCCCGGCGTCTCGCTGGCGGCCACGTCCGGCATCCACGGCGGCACGGACGCGATCAAGGCCCTCATGGTCGGCGCCGACGTCACGATGATGACTTCGGCGCTGCTGCGCCAGGGGCCCGGCCACATCCGTACAGTCGAGGCCGAGATCCTGGCGTGGATGGCCGACCACGAGTACGAGTCGGTCGCCCAGCTCCGCGGCAGCGCGAGCCAGGCGGCAGTGGAGAACCCGTCCGCCTTCGAGCGGGCCAACTACCGCAACGTGCTCCACTCGTGGACAGCGGCACCGGGCCCCGTGCCGACGGGCTCATGATCCTGGGTGCGCTCGCCCGGGCCGCGCTGGGCGTCCCGGGGCACTGGTGATGGGGGCGCCGCGAGGGCCGACGTAGCGGGCAGCGCCGGGTTGGCGTCAGTCCTGGGCGTCGACCCAGCGTCCGGCGACGTACGACGCCGCCGCGCGTTCGAGGTTCCAGGCGTCGCACGGGTCGCTCGAAGCAGCGCTCGCTCCCCGCCGCACAGCTGTATTCGCAGTAGCGGGCAATGCGGTCCAGGAAGGCCAGTGCGCCGGCGGCGTCCGCGGGCTGCCAACCGGCAGGCGCTGGAGTGCCCGGGACTGGTGCGCGGTCGAGGGGATCGCTCGTGTCTGTGTCGCCAGCCAGCATCGCGGGGCCTCCAGCCAGTTTGGTCGACCGAGCGTACTGGCCGACCCCTCCGCCCGGCAGAGTCCTTCGGCCCGGCTGGATCGGGACCGCCGTTGCCGGCGCCGGGAGTATCGTTGAGGCGTGAAAGGCGATCGAGTCGAGGCCGTGGTCGACACCGGGCAGGGGGTCCAGACCTTCGAGATCGTCGCCACGCGGGCGGGTCGCCGAATCGAGGTCGTGACCTCCCGCGGGGTGGTCGAGGTCCGCGAGGTGACCCGCACGGGCCAGCCGGTTCGGACCGGCCGGTTCATGACCAGCCGGCTCATCGCCCTCGTGGAACATCCCGCCCTGGACGAGCGAGGCCGGGTCGAGGTCACGACGCGCCACCGGATCCAGCGCGACCGGGCGTAGGACACGCCGGCCGACCCGGACGCGCACCGTCACAGGCCTGATCACGCGGCCTGGTTTGCAGGCCGGGTTCAGGGAGTGGCGCCGCGCCGATGCCCGTTCCGCGCGCCCGCCCGCGTGGCCGTGTACCATCCCCCGGCCGTGAAGCGTCGGCCAGGCAGATGCCGGCGACCTCCGGCCGCATAGGTTCGTCCGGGATCGGATGGGGAGTAGCGTCGCGCACGCGACGCTCCGGGCACGTCATTCCCCTCCGATCGGCCGACGAGACGCGAGTGGCGCAGGCGCGCCCTCGCGCCCTCGGCATCCGGTCAGGCAGGTGACCCGCCCACAAGGCGCGGGGCTCCTGCTCGCTAGGGGGAATCCACAACGCGACCACAACGGATCCGTCCGTCGCGGCCGTCCGTCTCCGGGACCGCCCAGCGTCCCCAGACCGGCGCCCCGATGGTCACGTCCTGGCTGGACACCGCGTGGCGGCGTCCAGGGAATGCCGCCCGGCGGCTCGCGCATGCCAGGCATCGCCTGGGTATCGTGTCCGTCCGCCGCGGTCTTGCGTCCATCCGGCTCGGCGTCGCGTCGGCACGGCTCGGCGTGCGTCGTCGGCTCGGCGGCGTCGCAGGCGGCTGCGCTCCGCGTGGCGGGCATGCGCGGTGCTGCGGCTGGCGACCTCGCCCAGACGGCTCGCCGCGATCGGAGTCCTCAGCGTGACGCTGGTGTCGCCTCCGGCCGCGCTCCAGGCTGCGCCGGCGCCCGGCGTGGTGCACGAGGAACCGCTTGCCGGCCGTATCGGGCCGCCGCCGCCCTCCCTTGGGCCCGCGGAGGCGGGTCTCTCGGCCGAAGCCACGGTGGACCTGTTCATGCTGCAGGGCGCCACGGCCGGGTTCCGCGCTCCGGCGACCGGCCCGCTCGCGCCTGCTCGTTCGGCGGGCTCGAGTCGAGCGCTCCGGCCGGCCCCGAGCCGGGATCGGGCACCCGCACAGAGGTCGGAGCCGCCGCGTGTGTCCGTCGCGCGCGCGGCAGAGGCCAGGCAGACGGCGCTCTGGTTCACCGGTCGGGTCGCGAGCATGCCCGGCATGCCCAGGCCCGCCTACGGCATTGGCTCCACGTATGGGCCGGGATACGGCGACCTCATCGCCGTTCCGCATCGCGGCCGCTGGCTGGTGAGGATCATCTGGCACGGCCGGTATGTCGTCCGGAGCACCAATGACTACGGACCGAACCAGCAGGTGTACCCGGGCCGGGTCATCGACCTCGACGTCGCCACGTTCCAGGAGCTATCGGGAGAGAGCTGGACGCGGGGACTGCTCTCCGGCGTGACGGTGGAATACCTGCGATACCTCGGGGTCTGAACGAGGCCCTCGCGCGGCAACGACGCGATGCGGGGGGCCGGCGCGATGCCGGTGGCCGGCGCGACGGTGTGACGCGCCGGGCGAGCTGCGCGCGCGACTGACGGTGCGGGCGCCGAAGGGCCGCCGTCAGGAAGCGAGAACCACCGCGATCCCGGCTGCCGTCCGCGCGTTGTTACGGATCAGCGAGAGGTTCGCGCGCACCGATGCGCCCTCGGTGAGCTCGGCCACCCGGGCGAGCAACCACGGCGTGAGGTCGGCGCCGCGAACGCCGGCCGCGCCCGCCTCGGCGTTCGCCCGTTCGATCGCGGCCTCGATCCGCTCCCGCGGCACCTCGTCCGGCGCGGGCACGGGGACGCAGACGAGCATCCCGGTCCCGATGGACAGCCGCAGGTGCGCGTCGGCGACACGCGCGGCTTCCGCGACGGACTCCACGACGACCGGGGACCGCACGCCGCTGTGCCGAGCCCAGAACCCCGGCACGTCGTCCGACCCGATCGTCAGCACCGGGACCCCACGCGTCTCGAGCGCTTCGACCGTCAGCGGGACGTCCAGGATCAGCTTCGGACCGGCGCAGACGACGATGACCTCCGTGCGTGCCAGCTCGTCCAGGTCGGCCGAGATGTCCAGCGTGCCCGGCGCTCCGCCTGCGCCCGCGAGCGCGCCGCGATGGACGCCGCCGATTCCCCCGGTGGCAAACACCGCGATTCCGGCGGCGTGCGCCGCGATCATGGTGGCCGAGACAGTGGTCGCTCCCCAGCCTTCCCTGGCGAGCGCGGCGGCGAGCGTGGGTCGTCGCCACCTTGGCCACGCCGTGCGCCGTGGCAAGCGACTCCAGGTCGGTCGGCCCAAGGCCTACCCGGATCCGGCCGTCGCGGATCGCAATGGTTGCCGGCACGGCGCCCTGCTCGCGGACGGCGATCTCGCTGTCGTGGGCGATGGCCAGGTTCTCGGGATACGGGAACCCGTGGCTGATCAGGGTGGACTCGAGCGCGACCACCGGACGGCCGTCGCTCAGCGCAGCGGCGACTTCGTCGGCGACGAGCAGGAATTCGCGCACGCCCCGTCCTTCGCCGCCCGACCCGCGCACATCCGCTTCCGTCATCCGCACCCGTGGACGGTACCCCATGGGGCGACGAAAGGCCTCGCGCCGCCCGGCTACACTCGCCTGAGCGTGAGCGGATCGGACGCGCCAGCCAGTCTCCAGGAGACCCTCGCGCCGCAGAGCGTCTGCTTCGGGTGCGGACCCGCGAACCCGGACGGCCTGCACCTGCGGAGCTACGAGCGGGACGGTGAGTTCGTGGCCGAATGGCGCCCGGTGCCGCGGTACGAGGCGTTCCCGGGGGCGCTGAGTGGCGGCATCATCGGCACGCTGCTGGACTGCCACAGCAACTGGGCGGCGGCCAGCGCGCTCATGCGCGCGGCGGGCGCGGACGCCGTGCCCGCGACCGTGACGGCTGCGTACGAGGTTCGTCTGCTCCGGCCGACGCCGACCGACGGGCCCGTGACGCTGCTGGCTCGCGTGGTCGAGCTGGGCGCCGACCGGGCCACCGTGGAGTCCACCCTCGTTGCGCATGGCGAACGTTGCGCGACGTTCCGCGGCACGTTCGTGGCCGTGCGCCCCGGCCACGCGGCCTACCACCGCTGGGAGTAGGCGTCGGAAGGACCCGACGGCGCCGGCTCGCGGCCGCGAGGCGCCGGCGACCCATCAGATGGCGCCGGCTCGCGCGAGGCGCCGGTAGACTCCGGCCCAGGTGAGCATCTCCGCCGACCTCGGCATCTTCCTCGTCAGCGTGGCCGCCGGCGTGATCGGCGCGCTGGGAGGTGTCGGCGGCGGAATCCTGATCATCCCGGCGCTGACCGTCGTGTTCGGAGTGGACATCCGCCACGCCGTCGGGGCCAGCATCGTCTCGGTCATCGCGACCAGCTCGGGTGCCGCGGCGGGTTACGTGCGGGACCGCCTGACGAACATGCGCGTCGGGATGTTCCTGGAGCTGGCCACCACGACCGGTGCCGTGATCGGCGCGCTGCTCGCGGCGGCCGTGTCGGCCAGGTTCCTGTACTTCCTCCTGGGCGCCGTGCTGGTGCTCTCGTCAGTCCAACAGCTCTGGCGGCTGCGCGAGGAACTGCCGCCCCACATCGAACCGACCGGCCTTGCGGCGCGACTGGGGCTGGCGTCGAGCTACCCCGACGCGCGCCTCGGGCGCGAGGTCGAGTACGAGGCGCGCCGCATCCCGCTCGGGTTCCTGCTGATGGGCGTCGCCGGCCTCGTATCCGGGCTCCTGGGGATCGGATCCGGGGTGCTGAAGGTGCTCGCGATGGACGGGGCGATGCGGTTGCCCATGAAGGTATCGTCGACCACGAGCAACTTCATGATTGGCGTCACGGCAGCCGCGTCGGCGGGCATCTATATCGGCCGGGGCGACGTCGACGCGAGCATCGCCGCTCCGGTCGCGCTGGGCGTCCTGGCGGGCGCCCTGCTGGGGGCCAGGCTGCTCGTGCGGATGTCGAACGCCGCGGTCCGCCGGGTGTTTCTGCCCGTGCTCATGGTGATCGCCCTCGAGATGGTCGCCCGCGGCTTCGGCGTGGGGATCTGAGGCGCGCCATGATCGGCGAACCGGACGCGATGCGGGAGATCGGGGGACATGCGGGCCGTCCGGACCCCTCGCGCCTGTCGCCCGGGACCTTCCGCGCGGTGGTGAGCTACGTCCTCGCCATCGGCGTCTCCGTCAGCGCCGCCGTCATCGCGCTCGGGTTCGTGCTGGCTATCGCGTTCGGCTGGCGGACCTCGCTGGCCGGCGGGGCACCCGGGCCGTCGGACCTGGCCGACTTCTCCGCGATGCCGTCCGGGCTCGTCGCGCTCCGCCCGTCCGCGATCACCCAGCTGGGGCTGGCGCTGCTGCTCGCCACGCCCGTCGCACGAGTGGCCGCCTCCGTCGTCGGGTTCGCCCTGGAAAACGACCGCCTGTACGTCGCGATCACGTTGCTGGTCCTGGCGATCCTGCTCGGCAGCATCTTCCTGATTCGCTAGAGGAGTGGACCCCCGGGTCGCCGGGAGAGCTCGGCGAGATGCTCCCACGGGTGCTCGAGCATCCTGCGGAGCGACTTCCGGAGCGTCCGTGGACCCGCCGAGGACTGCCGGATGCCGCGCCGCTCCTCGGGCGTGGTCGCGTGGACTCGATCCTGCGCGAGGTCCGCGGTGCGCAGGAGCGCCTCGGGAATCCCCATCTCGTGGCGTTCGGCCGCCGTCGCGACGCGAGAGAACCCGGGTGCGCCGCCGAGCGCAGCCGACAGGTACGGTCCGGTCGAGCCGAGGACGTGGAGCAGTATGGACCGCGCAGTCCTGCCCGACCCCTCGGGTGGCTCGTCGAGCTCCGCGTCGCTCCGTGTCCGGGCCCACGCCGCCAGTTCCTCCGCGAGCCAGCGGAACCGCCCGAGATGGCCCTCGATCTCCTCGTCTGCGGGCGCCTCGAGGTCCGGTGCGAACGACAGGTACGGGGAGCCGTTGCCCAGCCAGTCGCCCTCGGTCACGTGCTCAGCCACGAACGTCGTGAACGCAGCGTCCGGGTCGACCTCCGCGCCGTGGCGGCGCAGGAAACGGAGGAACGCGCGGATCGCGTCGGGCGTCGCGTCGAGCGCGGCCTCCGTCGTCGGCCCCACGGCCACGCAGCCGAGCAGGTCGAGGGCGTGCACCATGGTCTTGCGGTGCTTCGGCCCCGACTCGAGATACAACCCGTAGGCGGTCACTTCTCGATCGGCACCCCGACCATCGAGCCCCACTCGGTCCACGAGCCGTCGTAGTTGCGGACGCTCGGATACCCGAGGATCTCGTGAAGCACGAACCACGTGTGGCTCGAGCGCTCGCCGATGCGGCAGTAGGCAATGACGTCGCGGTCGCGCGTCACGCCGCGGCCCTCGTACAGCGCCCGCAGCTCGTCGAGGCTCTTGAACCGCCCGTCGTCGGCCACCGCCTGCGACCAGGGAATGGAGGCAGCACCCGGGATGTGGCCGCCGCGCTGTGCGGTCTCGGTCATGCCGGGCGGCGCGATCACCTCGCCCTTGAACTCCGCCGGGGATCGGACGTCGACCAGCGTGAGGTCGCCGCGGCCCAGGCGCGGCAGGATGTCGTCGCGGAAGGCGCGCAGGTCGTAGGAGGGCTCCGGAAGCTCGACTCCCGTCGGGGTGTACGTCGGGACGTCGGTCGTCACCGGGAAGCCGTTGTCCAGCCAGTAGCGTCGGCCGCCGTCCAGCAGGCTCACGTTCCGCCAGCCGAACAGCCTGAGCTGCCAGTACGCCCACGCCGCGAACCAGTCGTTGTTGTCGCCGTACAGCACGACGTGGGTGTCCGTGCCGATGCCGGACGTGCTGAGCAGCGTGGACAGGTCCTCCCGCGAGGCGAGGTCGCGCCTGACGCTGTCGCTCAGCTGCATGGTCCAGTCCCAGGGGACCGCGCCCGGCAGGTGCGATTGCTCGTAGGCCGTCGTGTCGACGTCGACTTCGACGAACCGGACGCCGGGATCGTCGAGGTGTTCCCTCGCCCACTGCGGTGATACGAGTGGCTGGGTGGCCGTTGCCGTGGGGACGCTCACGGTGTTCCTCCTTCTGCGGGGTCCGTGGACCCGGAAGTCTGTCGGGGCTCCGGATCCCCTGTGGTTGCCGGTGCCGCTTGCTAAAAAACCGAAGGCCGCAGTCTCGTGGACTGCGGCCTCTGCTCCCGTCGGTCGGCGCGCCGGGCGCGCCGCCTCAGGCCCCGTCCGGTGGACGGAAGGCCGCGTATCGACAGCGACAGGTGCAGGGGTGGCGCATCAGGTCACGAACCTTGCCATACGCTCGGGCAGTCGCGCAAGCCCGTGTCCACGGCGGGTCGCGAGGCCGGGCCGGTTGCGAGCCGCCGGCAGGAGCGGCCGGGCGATCGCCAGGGCACTGTCACGAGGCGACCACCGGCATGGGCGGCCGGCGACCGCCGGCGTACTGTCACCACGCCGCTCATACCTCCGATAGGCGGGCGTTCCCGCGCTCGTCGAGCTCGACGAAGCCCTCGGTCGCGAGCGACGCCAGTGTTTCGCGGACCGACGCGGGCGCGTGCCGGCCCCGCGCACCGTGGATCGCCAGCCAGCGTACCGGGAGGAGCGGTGGCGAGCTCGCGGAGGAGCTGGCCCCGGAGCCACCGGCGGGTCGTGACGAACGGCGGCACGGCGGTGCGGGGCCGGGTCTCCGTTGCGTTCAAGCCGGCCGTGGCCCCGAGGCTTCTGCCTTCGCCCGAGCGTGTCGAGGCGCTGTCTGGAGTGACGGCAGACGGCCTTCCCGGCGCGGTTTTGTTCGCGGCCGGCGCGGCTCCCTTCGCGGCTGCCGCCCATCCGCACCACGGCACGAGCGGACAGGCGGCGCAGTCCGGCGCGCGTGGCCGGCAGACCGCTGCGGCGAGGTCCATGAGGGCGTCGGCAATGTCGCCGGGATGCGGTGGGCGGCTCGCGTGGTTGAGCCTGCCCGCGTGCGCGGCGTTCCCCGCGTGCTGGGCTTCGCCGCCTGCAGGGCGCCTCTTTCGTGCGGGGCGTCCAAAGGTCCGCCGCGGCGCGGCAGGCGGGCCGTCGGCATCCGCCAGGGCGTCCGCGAGCGCCTGGACCTCGCGAACTCCGGCGAGACTTCCAGCGCCGCCCGTGCCGGAAGGTTCGCCCGGGTTGCGGCCGAGCACGCGTCCGAGGACCCTGCGCACGTTGACGTCGACCGGGATCACGCGAATGCCGAAGGCGCGCGCCGCAACCGCCCGCGCCGTGTACGGCCCGATGCCCGGCAGGTCTTCGAGCGCGTCCACGTCGCCGGGGACGCCGCCGCCATGCCGCTCGACGATCCGCTGCGCAGCAGCGCGCAGCGCAAGCGCCCGGCGGTTGTACCCGAGGCCGGCCCATGCCCGGATGGCGTCCGCAGGGGAGGCGGCTGCGAGCGTGGCGGGCGTCGGGAATCGGTTGCAGAAGACGGCCGCGCCCGCCAGCGAGCGCTCGATCTGCGTCTGCTGCGACATCACCTCGAGAACCAGCACTCGCCACGCCTCGCGATCGTCCCTTCCCGCGAGCGACCGGCCGTGCGTTGCGAACCACTCGAGGATCGCAGCGCGAAGAAGGCCCGGATCGATCGGAACCCCAGGGGCGACCGGCGCTGCGGGGCGGACGGGCGACGAGGACGGGCCGTCGAATGCCACGGAATCGAGGGTACCCGGTCTCGGGGCCTGCGCAGCACCACCGGCGGCCCGGAACATTCGCGCCCGGCACCAGCGCCCCCACCTGCGAGCGGACGAGTGCGCCGTGCGCGCCCGGGCGGCCTCCTGCCGCGAGTTCGTGCATCATCCCCCGGTGGCGCGACAGAACCCGGCCGTCCGCGCGGAGCCGAGAGGAATCGGCAGTGCGGGCGCCGCAGATCCACTTCGGCTCGAGGTCCGCCTGCTGGGCGCGCTCCTCGGACAGGTTCTCGCGGAGCAGGGGGGCACGGAGCTGCTCGACCTGGTGGAGCGGGTCCGCGCCCGGGCGATCGCGCTGCGCACCGTGCCGGACCCGGACGAGCGGCGGCGACTCGGTGAAGAACTGGATGGCCTGGACCTCGACACGTGCGAGCGCCTCGCCCGCGCATTCACGCGCTACTTCCAGCTCGTGAACCTGGCCGAGGAGAAGCAACGCGTCCGCGCGCTCCGACGCCGGGAGCGCGCTTCCCCGGACGGTTTCGCGGGAGGGAGCGTGGGCGCCGCCGTGCGGGAGCTGATGGCCCAGGGCTGGGACCGGGACCGAATCGAGTCGCTCGTGGCAGGCCTGTCGATCCACCCGGTCCTCACGGCCCACCCGACGGAGGCACGTCGCCGGACCTTCCTGGTGGCGCTTCGTCGCGTCTACGCCTTGCTCGACCGTCTGGACGACCCGCGCCTCTCTCCCCGCGAGGACCGGGAGGTGCGCCGGAAGCTGCGCGAGGCGATCACGATCCTCTGGCAGACCGACGACCTTCGTGACGTGCGGCCGTCGCCCCTCGACGAGGTCCGGTCCGCGATGGTGTTCTTCGACGCCACGCTGTTCACGGTCGCGCCGCGTGTCCTCCGGGCGCTCGACTCCGCGCTCGACATGCTCCCCGGGCCGGGGTGAGTCCTCCGTCTCCGAAGCGACCGGGCAGGCCCGCAGTGGAGCCGACGATCGGTCGGGGACCCGACCGCCCCGGGCTCCGGCCTTTCTGCGCTGGGGCACCTGGATCGGGGGCGACCGGGATGGCAACCCGAACGTGACGGCGGCGGTCACCAGGGCGACGCTGCAGATCCAGGCTGATCATGTCCTGCGCGCGTACGAGCACGTCGCAGAGCGGCTCCTGCAGACGGTGTCCATCGCCGAGACCGGGACCGGGTTGGTGACTTCGCCCGACCTGCAGGCCTGGCTGCAAGCGGAGGCGGAGTGCCATCCGGACGCCGCAGCGGAGCTCCAGCG
This sequence comes from uncultured Chloroflexia bacterium, assembly GCA_963759135.1. Taxonomy (GTDB): domain Bacteria; phylum Chloroflexota; class Limnocylindria; order Limnocylindrales; family CSP1-4; genus JAJYNJ01. The sequence goes on from CAVWXU010000010.1 coordinate 113,158, forward strand.
GCGCTTCGCCACCGAACCGTACCGCCGAGCCTTCGGGTTCATCGGGGAGCGGCTCCGCCATACCCGTGCGCGGCTCGCGGGCGACGGTCCTGCGGCCGACGTCGCCCCGCTGTCCGATGAGCTTCCCGGCGACGCCGGCTCCATGCCAGGCCTGGTCCGGCCACGCCGGCTCAGCCAAGCCTGGTCCGGCCACGCCGGCTCCAGCCGTGCCGGTATCCACCTCGCCACCGCCAGCCGCGGCGCCGTCCTCGCAGGAGCGAACCACGCAGGCGGCCAACGCGCCGACCCCGGCGAGCCGCATGGACCTCGGGCGCCCCGGGATCCCCTGGACGCCTCGACCGGGCGAGCGTACGGCTCACCGGGAGAGCTCCTCCGAGACCTGCGGCGGATCCAGGACGCGCTGGTGTCGACGGGTGCGCGGCGGGTGGCATGGGGCGAGGTCCAGGAGTTTGCCTGGCAGGTCCAGACATTCGGGTTCCATCTCGCCGAACTCGAGGTTCGGCAGCATTCCGACGTGCACGCGGTGGCGCTGCGGGCCCTCCGGGAGAGCGCCGCTGCGCCGCCGCCCCCGCTGGGGGAGATCGAAGCGTCGCCGGGCGTGACGGTGGACGAGGTGGTCGACACGTTCCGGGCCATCGCCGAGCTGCAGTCCGTGTTCGGCGAGGAGGCCTGTCGACGCTACGTCGTCAGCTTCACCCACGACACCGACGACGTGCTCGCCGTGCTCGAGTTGGCCCGCGTGGCGGACCCGTCGGGCGCCCTGGCCGACCGGCTCGACGTCGTCCCGCTGCTCGAATTCGCTCGAGACCCTCCAGTCGGCCGGGCCGTTCCTCCGTGAGCTCGTCCACGCGCCCGGCTATCGCGAACACCTCGAACGGCGCGGTCGCCGCCAGGAGGTCATGCTGGGCTACTCGGACTCGAACAAGGAATCCGGCTTCCTGGCTGCCTCCTGGGCGTTGCACCGGGCCCAGGCTGCGCTCGCGCGGGTCGCGGCAGAGGAGGGGATCGAGCTCACCCTGTTCCACGGCCGCGGCGGAGCGATCGGGCGCGGCGGCGGCCCCACGAACCGGGCCATCCTTGCCATGGCGGCCGGGTCGGTGCGGGGCCGTCTCAAGAACACGGAACAGGGCGAGGTCATCGCCGCGCACTACGGAAACCCGGCCATCGCCCTCCGCGAGCTGGAACAGGCCGCGCACGCCGTGCTCCTCGCCTCCACTCCGGAGCACGATCGACGGGTGTCGGAGGCGGCAGAACGATGGGGTCCGGCGATCGACGAGCTGGCGGAGGCCGCTCGGGCGGCATACCGCGCGCTGGTGTGGGATGAGCCCCAGTTCGCCGCGTACTTCACAGCGGCGACGCCCATCGTCGAGATCTCCGGCTTGAACCTCGGTTCACGCCCCGCGGCGCGCGCATCGGGACTGGCGGCCGGAGGCCCGGCGACAGCCGGGATTGGCGGGTCGGCTGCATCGTTCGCCTCGCCGGGCCCGCCAGACACGACCGGCCTGCTCCCGGTTCGGCTCGACTCGCTGCGGGCCATCCCGTGGGTGTTCGCGTGGTCGCAGAGCCGCGCGTTCGTGCCCGGCTGGTTCGGGCTCGGGGCCGCGCTGGAGACGTTCCGGGAGCGGCACGGCGAAGCTGGGCTGCGCGACCTGCGGACGATGTACGCGGGCTGGCCGTTCTTCACCACGACCCTCGACAATGCCGAGCTGGTACTCGCAAAGGTCGACCTTGGGGTCGCCGCGTCGTACGCGGCGTTGGCCGGGTCCGTGCCGGCCGCCGACCGCATCTGGCGAACCATTCGCAGCGAGTACGAGCGGAGCGTTTCGGCGCTGCTGGCGGTCACTGGCCGATCGCGGCTGCTGGACGGATCCCCGGTCCTGCAGCGCAGCATCGAGCTGCGAAACCCGTACGTGGAGCCGCTGAGCGAGGTGCAGCTCCGGCTGCTCTCCCGCCTCCGCGCCACCGAGTCCGGCGACCCGGAGCGCGAACGGTTGCTCCGCGTCGTCCGCCTGACCGTCAACGGCGTCGCCGCCGGGCTGCAGGGCACGGGGTGAGCCCTGCGGAGGCGCACCCCTGGAGCCGCCTGCGGGGCCTCCCATGGTTGGCTGCGGCTCTACCTGGAGCCGCCTGCCGGCCTCGACACAGCCGCGGCTGTGGCACGCTATGGGGGCCATGCCCCCCGCCGCCCCTCCGCCCGGGTTCCGATCTCCCGTGCGCGACGAGCCGCCGCTTCCCGTCGACGACCCGGCGCTGCGCGGGGTTCCCCTCGACCTGGACGCGCTCGCGCTGCACTGGCGCGCCACGGCGTCGCGCTCTCCCATGACTGGCGAGGAGATGCGTGGAGCAGACCGCAAGGCGCAGCTGATGGGCACGCCCGGCCGCTGGCTGATGGAGCAGGCGGGCGCAGCCACCGCGGCCGCCGTGCTTGGACTTCTCGCGACCACCGGGCGCCTGGACACGGGACTCGTGCTCGTCCTGGCCGGCCCGGGCAACAACGGCGGTGACGGGTGCGTCGCCGCGCGGTTTCTGGCGCGGACCGGCCAGCGCGTCGTGGTCGCGCTCGTGTCTGGCGAGCCCCGGCCCGGCACGCCCGACGCTGCACGCAACTGGGACGCGCTCGCGGCCGTGCCCGGCGTCGAGCGGATCCACGCCCCACAGCCACGCGACCTGCAGATGCTCGGCCAGGGCGTCGAGAAGGCCGCCGTCGTGGTCGACGCGCTGCTCGGCACTGGGGTGCGCGGCGAGCTTCGCGAGCCGGTCAGGAGCGCGGTCGAGCTGGCCCGCCGCGCCCGCGCCGCCGGTGTCCCGGTCCTCGCCGTCGACACGCCGACGGCGCTCGACCTGACCAGCGGCGACCCGTCCGACCCGGTCGTCCGCGCGGACGTGACGATCACGTTCCACCGGCCCAAGGTCGGGCTCCGGACCAGGAATGGGCGCGCCCTCGCGGGGCGCGTGCTCGTGGCCCCCATCGGCATCCCCGTGGACGCCGACCGCGGCTGATGTGGTCCCGTGACCGGGCCGGGGCGGGGGTGACGCGGTGACCGGCATGGATCCGGCGAGGCGCGCCGGCGATCGCGACCCGGCCCGCGACCCCGGCGATGGAGCGGCGGCCCGCGACCCCGGCGATGGCGCGGCGGCCCGCGACCCCGGCGATGGCGCGGCGGCCCGCGACCCCGGCGATGGCGCGGCGGCCCGCGACCCCGGTCCTGCTTCCGCCCACGCCCGGGTCCGGGACCGCGACGTGGTGCTGCTGGCAGCGGGCTGCGTCGTCGTTGTCCTCGGCCTCCAACTCGTGGGCATCGTCTTCCCGCCGTTCGCGGATGCGCTCGGCCGGCCGCCGACGATGATCGTCGCGCTGGTGGTGGTCACCCTCGCCGTGCTGGGCCGTGTGCTGTGGGCGGCGGTCCGGCGCGGATGACCGCGCCGCGAGAGGCTCCCGGACGCGACGGGACGTGCCCGCGGGGCTGCGGCGGGCGCGGTGTCCGCGGTTGCGCGCCTACCGCGCCACCCGTACCATCGCGCTCGTGACGCGCGTCCACCTTCCGCCGCGGAGACCCGCGGCGCCCTCCCACCGCAGAGGAGCGTGCTGACTCCGTGGCCGTCGGATCGTCCAACTCGTTCGACCTGATCGTGCTGGGCGCCGGCACCGGTGGCTACTCCACCGCCTTTCGCGCCGCGCAGATGGGCCTCCGGACCGCGCTCGTCGAGGAGGCCCGCATCGGCGGGACCTGCCTGCACTGGGGGTGCATCCCCACCAAGGCGATGCTCGAGTCGGCCGACCTGTACGCGCGGATCCGGGAGGCCACGGCCTTCGGCCTCACCGTCGGCGAGACCGGCGTCGACATGGGCACCATCGCGAAGCGCCGCACGCAGGTGGTGGAGCGCCTCACGAAAGGGCTGATGGGTCTCGTCGCGAAGAACCAGGTCGAGTTCGTCGCCGGCCATGGCGTGCTGGAGCGGCCCACGTCGGTGCGGGTCGCCCTCAACGGCGAGGACGGCACGCCGGGCGGCGGCGGGGAGCGCCTGCTCGATGCGACCGACGTGGTGCTGGCGACCGGGAGCCGGGTGAAGAGCCTGCCCGGGCTGGTGCCCGACGGCCGGCACATCGTCACCAGCGACGACGTCCTGCGCAGCCGGACGCTGCCCCGCAGCATCATCGTCGTCGGAGCCGGCGCCGTCGGCGTCGAGTTCGCCTCCTTCTACCGCGACATGGGCGCGGAGGTGACCCTGCTCGAGTACCTGCCTTCGGTCGTGCCGCTCGAGGACGCCGAGATTGGGCAGGTCCTGGAGCGCGCGTTCCGGCGCCGAGGCATCGCCGTCGTCACGTCAGCGCGCTTCGATCCCTCCGCGGTGACCGTCGTGGACGGCGAGGTCCGCGTCACCGTCGGCCCCGAGGGCAGGGAGCCCAAGGAGCTGCGCGCCGAGCTGATGCTGGTGGCCACGGGCCGGGCCGCCAACGTGGAGGGGATCGGCCTGGAGCGGACGCGTGCCGTGATCGAGCGGGACGTGGTCAAGGTCGACGGGCACATGCGGACGGGCGAGCCGCACCTGTACGCCATCGGCGACCTCGTCGGCGGGCTGCTGCTGGCGCACGTCGCCGCGCACGAGGGGATCACCGCCGTCGAGACCATCTGCGGCCTCGATCCGGAGCCCGTGGACTACACGATCATGCCCCGCGCGACCTACTGCCGCCCGCAGATCGCCTCGATCGGCCGCTCCGAGCAGGAGCTGCAGCGCGACGGCGTGCCGTTCAAGGCCGGCAGGTTCCCCTGGACGGCGAACGGCAAGGCCATCATCGGTGGCGAGCACGACGGGTTCGTCAAGGTCCTGGCCCACGCCGAGACCGACACGGTCCTCGGGGTCCACATGATCGGGCCGCACGTGACCGACCTGGTCGCCGAGGCCAGCGTCGGCATGCTGCTGGAGACGACGGCCTGGGAGCTCGCCGCGGCCGTCCACCCCCACCCCACGCTGTCCGAGGCCATCGGCGAGGCTGCCATGGCCGTCGCCGGACGGTCGATCAACGTCTGACGGTCGATCACCGTCCAGGGGTTTCCGGCAAGGGAGGACCGCAGTGGCCGACGCGCCGATCAGGACGAGCGAACTGGCCGCGGAACACGGTCTCCACGACGACGACCTGCTGCGCATGTACCGCCTGGTCGCGCTGGCGCGAGCGATCGACGAGCGGATGTGGATCCTGAACCGCTCGGGCAAGGCGGCCTTCGTCATCAGCGGACAGGGACACGAGGGCGCCCAGGTCGGCATCGTCTCGACCCTCCGCCCCGGCTTCGACTGGCTGGTCCCGTACTATCGCTCGATCGCCGCCGTGCTGACCTTCGGCATGACGCCACGCGACATCCTGATGGCGCAGTTCGCCCGCGGCCCCGATCCTTCGTCCGGCGGACGCCAGATGCCCGGCCATTACGGCTCGGTCGAGCACAACGTCCTGACCACCAGCTCACCGGTCGCCACGCAGCTGCTCCACGCCGTCGGCATTGCACTGGCGGCGAAGATCCGCGGGACCGGGCAGGTCGCGCTGACCGAGCTGGGCGAAGGATCCAGCAACCAGGGCGACTTCCACGAGGGTCTGAACTTCGCCGGAGTCCACCGGCTGCCGGTCGTCTTCGTGGTGGAGAACAACGGCTACGCGATCAGCGTCCCCATGGCGCTCCAGGTCGCCATCACGGACATCGCCGACCGGGCGGCCGCGTACGGGTTCCCCGGCGTGGTCGTGGACGGGAGCGACGTGCTCGCCTGCTATCGCGCCGGGCGCGACGCCATCGACAGGGCGCGTCGAGGAGACGGACCAACGCTGATCGAGGCCAAGGTGACGAGGCTGACTCCGCACTCGTCGGACGATCAGCAGACCAAGTACCGGTCCCCGGAGGACCTCAGCGCCGGGCGCGAGCGAGATGCGCTGCCGTGGTTCCGCCAGCAGCTGCGCGACGCCGGCGTGCTGGACGAGGAGCGCGAGGCCGCGATCGTCGCGGACGTGAGGGCCGCGGTCGACGACGCGACGGACTGGGCCGAGCAGCAGCCCGAGCCGGATCCGGTCACGGCGTTGCGCCACGTCTTCGCGGAGCCGGAGGGTGCCTCCCGATGACTGTCCGGACGTTCATCGAGGCCATCCGCACCACCCTCGTGAGCGAGATGCGGCGCGACCCGGCCGTGATCGTTCTCGGCGAGGACGTGGGCGTGAAGGGCGGCGTCTTCCTGGCCACGGACCGGCTGTTCGGCGAATTCGGGCCGGAGCGGGTGATCGACACCCCGCTCACCGAGTCGCTGATCGTCGGCGCGTCGATCGGAGCCGCCGTCAACGGGCTGCGTCCCGTGCCGGAGATCCAGTTCGCGGACTTCATCCTGCCGGCGTTCAACCAGATCGTGAGCGAGGCGGCCCGGATGCGGTACCGCTCCAACGGCGCCTTCGGCTGCCCGATCACGATTCGCGCGCCGTTCGGGGGCGGTGTCCACGGAGCCCTGTACCACAGCCAGTCCGTCGAGGCGTTCTTCACGCACGTCCCGGGGCTCAAGGTCGTCGTCGCTTCCACGCCGTACGACGCCGCGGGACTGCTCAGGAGCTCGATCAGGGATCCGGACCCAGTGCTGTTCTTCGAGCACAAGAAGCTGTACCGCTCGGTGCGGGGCGAGGTCCCGGATTCGGACTTCACGGTGCCGCTCGGAAGGGCGCAGGTGACGCGATCGGGCACGCAGATCACGGTGGTCGCCTACGGCCTGATGGCACACTATGCGCTCGAGGCGGCCGACCTGGTCGAGCCCGAGGGGATCAGCGTCGAGGTGATCGACGTGCGCACCCTGCGCCCGCTCGACCTCGACACACTGCTGTCGAGCGTGCGCCGGACCGGCAAGTGCGTGGTGGTCTACGAGGACAACAAGTTCGGCGGCTACGGGGCCGAGATCTCCGCGATCGTCGCCGAGGAGGCGTTCGACTTCCTCGACGGTCCGATCCTCCGGGTGGCGGGGCCCGACGTTCCGGCGGTGCCCTACGCACAGACGCTCGAGGATTGGTTCATGGTCCACCCCGACACCATCGCCGACGCGATCCGCCGGCTGGCGGCGTACTAGGTCCGGCCGGTGCCGCCCATTGCCGTCGCCGTCGGTGGAGCAGCACGCTGGGCCCGTGGCGCACGCGCGGGCGCCGAGGGCGCCACGACACCGAGGGCGCCACGTCCCGCCAAGATCGGCGAAACTACCCCCAAGCCGCCCGTAGCGGCGAGCACGACCCCGCCAGGCGCGGACGCCTCCACGCCCGTGCGGAACCTCGGAGGTTGAGCGAGTGCCCAGGGTGACGATGCCGCAGCTCGGCGAGAGCGTCGCGGAGGGGACGATCGGCCGCTGGCTGAAGCAGGTCGGCGACCACGTGACGAAGTACGAGCCCATCGTCGAGGTCATCACCGACAAGGTCAACGCCGAGGTGCCGTCGCCGTTCGAGGGCGTCCTCTCCGAGATCCTCGTCGAGGAGGGCGCGACCGTCCCGAACGGCGCGGAGATCGCGGTGATCCAGGACGCAGGTTCGGCCGCGGTCGCGACCGCGTCACAGGTTGCCGCAACCCCGGCGGACGCCGTGCAGGCCGCCGGGCCGACGCCGACACCAGCCGCTCCCGGCCCGGCGGCCCAGGCCGGCGATCGCCGGAAGAGGTTGCACGTGCCGCATCGCGCCGTCGCCCAGGCCGGCGATGCCGTGCCCCGCGAGCCCCGCGAGGCATACCAGGGCCCGGTCACGCCTGCGGTGCGCCGCATGGCGCGCGAGAACGGCGTCGACCTGGCGGACGTCCGGGGCACCGGCCACGGCGGCCGCGTCACCCGGGACGACGTGATCGCGTTCGTGGAGGCGCGCAGGAGCGGCGCCGGCGCAGGCTCGGCGGTGGCGTCCGCGGCGCCTTCCGAGTCACCCGCCCCGGTCGGCTCGCTGGCCCGGCCCGCCGCCCCTTCGCCGGCCACGGCCGCGCCGCCGCAGTTCCTAGCCCCGCCGGCCGTGCTCGGCGAGGGGGACGAGCTGAAGCCCCTGACCCAGATGCGCAAGGGGATCGCCGCCCAGATGACACGGGCCGCGGCCGTCCCCATGGCGTACCTCACGCTCGAAGTCGACATGTCGGGCGCGGTGGCGATGCGGGAGCGCTCGAAGGACGAGTACCGGGTCCGCGAGGGGATCGGGCTGTCCTACGTCGCCATCGTGACGAAGGCCGTGGTGGACGCGCTGCGCCGTCACCCGGACCTGAACGCGCACTGGACAGACCAGGGTCTGGTGCGGCGCTCGCACGTCAATGTCGGGGTCGCCGTCGCCGTGGACGACGGGCTGATCGTGCCGGTCATCCACGACGCCGACCGGCTCAGCATCAGCGGGATCAACCGCGGCGTGGTGGACCTTGCCGCCCGCGCGCGCTCTGGCCGGCTCCGCATCGAGGAACTGCAGGGTGGCACCTTCACGGTGGACAACACCGGGTGGTTCGGCTCGATCGTCAGCGCACCCATCGTCAACGTGCCGGAAGTCGCCATCCTGACCATGGAGGCCATCCAGCGCCGACCCGTGGTGATCGGGGCGCCGGGGGGCGAGGCGATCGCGATCCGGCCGATGATGTACATCTGTTCGGCGTTCGACCATCGCGCCACCGACGGCGCGCAGATGGGGCGCTTCATGCAGGACGTGAAGCAATGGCTGGAGTCCGTCGACGAGCGGACGGCGATCTGGTGAGCGCCGAGATGCCCGCCACCGCCACCGCTGCACCGGACGCCGGGCTCGCCGGCCTGTCCGCGCCCGGCCGCCCGTCCGCGCCCGGCGGCCCGTCCGCGCCCCGTCGCCACCCCGACTGGATCCGCGCCCGCGTCCCGACCGGCGACGCCTACCTCGGCCTGAAGGGCCTCCTGCGCGGCCTGACCCTGCACACGGTCTGCGAGGAGGCCCGCTGCCCGAACATCGGCGAGTGCTGGGACCAGCGCACCGCCACCGTCATGATCCTCGGCGACGTCTGCACGCGGGCCTGCGGCTTCTGCGCCATCAAGACGGGGCGCCCCACCTGGTTCGACGACGACGAGCCCCGGCGGGTGGCGGAGGCCGTGGCGGCCATGGACCTCGACCACTGCGTGGTGACGAGCGTGGCCCGCGACGACCTGCCCGACGGGGGCGCCGGCGCCTTCGCGGCCACCATTCGCGAGCTGCGGGCGCGCTGCCCGGGCATGGGGGTCGAGGTGCTGATCCCCGACTTCAACGGCCAGGCGGCGCCCCTGCGCACGGTGATGGCGGCCGCGCCCGACATCCTGAACCACAACGTCGAGACGGTCGCGCGGCTGCAGAAGCCGGTCCGTCGGCGCGCCCGCTACGCGCGCTCGCTGGGCGTCCTGGCGCGGGCCAAGGCGTACGCCCGGGAGATGGCCGGGCGCGACGGCACCGTCCACACGAAGTCGAGCATCATGGTTGGCTTGGGCGAGGAACGCGACGAGCTGCTCCAGGCGTTCCGCGACCTGCGCGCGGTGGACTGCGACATCCTCACCGTCGGGCAGTACCTGCGCCCCTCGGAGCAGCACCTGCCGGTAGCGCGCTACTACCACCCGACCGAGTTCGCCGAGCTGAAGGCCGAGGCGCTCGCGCTGGGCTTCCGCCACGTCGAGTCGGGGCCCCTCGTGCGCTCCAGCTACCACGCCCGAGACCAGGTGCCGGACTCCGAGCGGCGGGCCCTGGAGCGTGCCGCGCTGCGCGCCGCGGCCCAGGCCGGGGGCGCCACGTTCGGCGAGTAGACGCGCCCACCCACTCTGCCGTCGGCCGCGGGTCGCCCCGGCCGGGTCGCCGCCGCAGGTCGCCGCCGGCCACGGGTCGCCTCGCCGGCGCCTACGCCCGTCCGCGCCTGCCCCGCGCTGCCTCGAGCGTGTGGATCGACGCGGACCGCACGAACGCCGCGTCGGTCGAGACCGAGACGAAGCGGAAGCCCTCGCCGAGTCGGGTCGCGGCGGCATCGCCGTCGAGCACATGGATGCCTGGCACCACGCCCGCGCGACCGCACGCTTCGAGGACCTGGGCCACGGCCGTCGCGTGCCGCCCGGCCTGCTCCGGCGTGCGCCGCGACGCATCGAGGGGCACGTCGAGCGCAAGGGCCAGGTCTGCCGGGCCCACCAGGAGGGCGTCGACGCCGGGCACGCCGGCGATCGCGTCGACCTCGGCGAGTCCGGCCGCCGTCTCGATCTGGGGGATCAGCGCCGGGCTCTCCAGGTCGACCGGGTCCGTCGAGCGCACGACGAGGTTCGCGCGGATCGGCCCGTACGACCGACGACCGCCTGTGCCGTAGCGGAATGCGGCGGCGGCGGCGCGTGCATCGTCGGCCGCGTTCACCATCGGCACCACGATCCCGAGCGCGCCCATGTCGAGCGAGCGGCCGATCGCCGCGAGGTCCGCCGGCGGCACTCGGGTCAGCGGCCACGATCCGCCCGCCTGGATCGCCATGAACAGCGACGCGAGCTCGCGCGCTCCGGCGGCGCCATGTTGCTGATCGACGATCACCGCGTCCCAGCCGCAGGAGGCCAGCAATTCCGCCATCAGCGGGTCGGCGAGGCTCAGCCAGGTCGCCAGCACTGGTTCGCCCGCTCGCCACCGCTCGCGCAGCGGGTTCACGTACGCCATGGCGCTAGAGGATCTTCGAGAGGAAGCTCTTCGTCCGCTCGTTCTGCGGGTTCGTGAAGAAGTGCTCGGGAGTGCCCTCCTCGATGATCTGGCCCTCGTCCATCATCAGCACCCGGTCGGCCACCTCGCGGGCGAAGCCCATCTCGTGGGTCACGACGATCATCGTCATGCCCTCGCGCGCCAGCTCCTTCATGACCTCGAGCACCTCGCCGATCATCTCCGGGTCGAGCGCGCTGGTGGGTTCGTCGAAGAGCATGAGGGCGGGTTTCATCGCGAGAGCCCGCGCGATCGCCACGCGCTGTTGCTGGCCGCCCGAGAGCTGGGCCGGGTAGACGTCGGCCTTGGCCGCCAGGCCCACCCGGGTCAGCAGGGCCTTGCCCATGTCGGTCGCTTCGGCGGTGGGCGTCTTTCGCACCAGGAGCGGCGCCTCGATGATGTTCTCGAGGGCGGTCTTGTGGGGGAACAGGTTGAAGCGCTGGAAGACCATGCCGATCTCCTGGCGCTGCTTCGCGATGTTGGACTCCTTGTCCTCGACGAGCTTGCCGTTGACTTCGCGGTAGCCGATCAGGTGGCCGTTGACGAAGATGCGCCCCGACTGGATCTTCTCCAGGTGGTTGACGCAGCGGATGAAGGTCGTCTTGCCGGAGCCGGACGCGCCGATGACGACCACCACCTCCTGGCGCTTCACCGTCATGGAGATGTCCCTCAGGACGTGCAGCCGGCCAAACCACTTGTTGACGTCGGTGGCCTGGATGACGACCTCCGTGGGCGGCGTGGGCACCCCGCCGATGGCGGCCAGCAGATCGTGCGGCTGGACGGCCATCACCGGCCTCCGCTCACCAGCGAAGGCTCGACGGCGGGTCGAACTCCGAACAGCCGCTGGCGAAGGCCCGGCCCGCTTGTTGGCGCGCCCGGCCGCCCCCTTCGCGAACCGGCGCTCGATCCGCGCCTGGATGAACCCCCAGATCGTCGTCAGCAGCAGGAACCAGAGCGCGCACGCAAGGTACATCTCGAAGGGCAGATAGTTCTGGCCCTGCTTGATGACGAACGTCTCGTACAACTCCTGGATCCCGAGTACGAACAGCAGAGACGTTGTCTTCAGCATGTTGTTGAACTCGTTGCCGAGCGGCGGAATGATCACGCGGGCCGCCTGCGGCAGGACGATCCGCCGCATCGCCTGGGCGTAGGTCATGCCGAGCGACTTCGCGGCCTCCATCTGGCCCGGGTCGATCGAGATGATGCCCGCCCGCACGATCTCCGACATGTACGCGCCCTCGTTGGCGCCCAGGACGAAGATGCCGGCCTGGATCGCGCCCGGAATCTGGAGGCCGAGGACATTGATCGGGTTCCAGCCGAACAGGTGAACGGCTCCGACGCCGAAGTAGAAGAACACCAACTGCACCAGCAGCGGCGTACCGCGGAACACCCAGATGTAGATGCTGGCAATCCAGCGGATGGGAGCCGCCTTCGCCATTCGGGCCAGCGCCAGGAAGACGCCGAGAATGACACCGATCGCCTGACTGATCACCGAGATGACAACCGTCAGGAAGAGGCCTCCCAGGATCAGGTGATCCGGCGTGAACAAGGACGACGTGAACGCCGACCAGTCGAAAGCGACGTGCGTCGTGGCCGTGCCCTGGCTACCGCAGCCGGTGACCAGCAGGGCGAGCGACGAAGCCCCGGCCAGCACGACGGCCGGCCGGGGCCCCAGGGTCCGCGAGATACGGGAGGGTGTCATGGCACCTCCCGACATGGGATCGCTACTGCCCGATGTAGTTGAGCTTGGCGGCCATCGCGGCGGTGACCGCGCCGGAATCGTCGCCGTACTTCTTCAGGATGGTCAGGTAGGTGCCGTCGTTGATCATCGAGATCAACGCCTGCTGCACCGCAGCCCGGAGGCCGGTGTTGGACTTGCTGACGCTGATGCCCTCGTCGGCGACGCCGAGCGTCAGACCCGACAACTGGAACAGGTCGGGCTTCAGGACGGTGTAGTAGCCGGCAACCGGGGAGTCGGCGAAGTATGCGTCGACCTTGCCGGTCTGGAGCGCCAGCAGCGCGTCGCTGTCCTTGGAGAACTGGACGGTGTTGATCTTCGCCTTGCCGGCCTTCACGCACGCGGCTGACAGGCCCTGGCCCTGGTAATCGCCGGTGCCGTTCAGGTAGTCGACCTCAGTCGTGCCGGTCTCGGCGCCGATCGTCTTCCCGCACAGGTCGTTCTGCACCTTGATGTTCTTGGGGTTGCCCGTAGCCACCACGAACGACTGGCCCGCCTGGAAGTAGGGGATCATGTCGACCTGCTTGACCCGGTCGCTGGTGATGTTCTGGGCCGAGATGATGATGTCGCACTTGCCGCCGGTGAGCGCCGCGATGATGGTGTCGAAGACGGAGTTCTGAACCTCCACGGTCAGGCCCAGCCGCCGCGCGATCTCGGCTCCCAGGTCGATGTCGGATCCGGTCGGATTGCCGTTCGCGTCGAAGAACTCCTGCGGCGGGTACGGGATGTCGGAGCAGATCACCAGCTTGCCGGGAAAGATCAACTGCCCGGACGGCACGACGGCGATCGGGCTCGCGGCCGCCATGCTCGCGGGTGCCGCGCTGGCCGGGGCCATGCTCGCGGGCGCTGCCGTGGCGGGAGCGGCGGTGGCCGGCGCTGCGGTCGCCGGCAGCCGCCGTCGCCGGAGCCTGGGTGGGTGTCTGCGTCGCCGCCGTGCTGCACGCGCCGACGAGCGTGACGACGGCGAGCAGCGTCGCGGGAACGATCGAGCGCCTCATGGGGTCAACGCCTCCTCCTTGCGTAGTCGCGCGTCACCGCGCATCCCACCAACGGGTGATCGTCGCGTGGCCGTGAAGTGGCCGCATTCTACAGCCTGCCTGCAGCCAGCCGACACGCGTCTGTCGACAACGCGTTTGTCGACGACAGCCGACCCGCGCCTCGGATGCGCGCGGCAGCCGCGCGCCAGGACGAGCCGCTCGAGGCCGACCACGCTACCATCCGTCAATGACCGAGACCGCGGACGTCATCGTCATCGGCGGTGGCGTCCAGGGCGCCAGCCTCGCCTTCCACCTCGCCGGCCGCGGCCTGCGGCCGCTGGTCCTGGAGCGGGGTGCGCTGGCCGGCGGGGCCACAGGCCGTTCCAGCGGCCTGGTGCGCATGCACTACGACCTCGAGCCCGAGGCCCGGCTCGCCTGGGCGTCGTTCCCATACTTCCGGCAGTGGCCTGAGCGAGTCGGTGGCGAGTGCGGGTTCACCCGGACAGGATTCCTGCAGCTCTACCCCCGCGAGTCGGAGGCTCGGCTGCGCGGCAACGTCGAGATGCAGCAGGGGATGGGGATCCCGACGTTGCTGGTGACGGCGGACGACGTGCGGCGGCTCGCGCCGCAGTTCGACGTCGGCGATTTCGACGTGGCAGCTTACGAGCCGGAGTCGGGGTACGCGGATCCGTCCGGAACCACGGCGGCCTTCATGGCGGCGGCTCGCGACCGGGGCGCCCGGCTGGTCCAGGGGTGCTCGGTGACCGCGATCCGGGTCGATGGCGGCCGGGTCTCCGGAGTGGAGACCAGCCGGGGCGGGTACTCCGCGCCGGTCGTCGTGGACGCGGCAGGGGCCTGGGCGCGCGACGTCGCGGGGCTGGTCGGCGTCGACGTCCCGCTCACCGTCTGGCGACACGACACGGCATACGTCCGGCGGCCGGGCGTGCTCGCTGCCGGTCACCCGACGGTGATCGACGACGGCAACGCGATGTACTTCAGGCCCGAGGGCCGCGACCTCACGCTGATCGGGCTCGAGGACGACGCGGCGACTGGAGGCTCGCCGGATGACGACCTTCGTCCAGCCGGGGGATTCGTCGAGCGCGTCGTCGAGCGGATCTGTCGCCGCATTCCCGCCATGATCGACGCCGAACTGCAGAGCACCCAGCGCGGCCAGGACGGGATGACGCCGGACCAGCGGCCTGTCCTCGGGCCGGCGGGCCCTGACGGCTTCTACCTCCAGTGCGGTTTCAGCGGCACCGGGTTCAAGACGGCGCCGGCCATCGGCGCCTGCATGGCCGAGCTCATCGTGGACGGGCGGGCGAGCACGGTCGATATCTCGCCGTTCGGCCTCGAACGCTTCGGCGCGGGGAGGTTGCTGGCGGGCGCGCACGAGGATCGGCCGATCTGGCGCTGAACGGCGCCGGGCCGCCGGGCGCGCCACCGGGCGCCTGCCCGTCCGCGCCATCGGGGCCTCAGCCGGCCGCCATCGGGCCGCCGGGCGCCGCGAGCGCGCCGCCGCCGGGCCGCCGCTCCGTCGCTCGGGTCGACTACGATGAGCCGGATGCCGGCCTCGTTCCCGCGCCGCCTGCCCCTCGCCGAGCTGCACTGCCATCTCGGTGGCGCCGTGACGCCCGCCATCATGTGGGGGATCGCCCACGCCCAGGGCATCAGGCTGCCGACGAAGGACTACTGGGAGTTCCGCGACATGATCACCGTGTCGCCGCGCCGGGGCCATTCGTTCGACGGGTACCTGCAGCTGTTCCACTGGACCGAGCTGATCCAGTCATCGCCCCTCGCCGTCGAGCGCTCCGTGTACGAGGTGGTCGGCGGCGCGTATCGCAAGAACAACGTGACCACCACGGAGCTGCGCTTCAACCCCATGAAGCGCAACCGGGGCGGCGAGCAGGACCTGGACCACATCATCAGCGCCGCCATCCGCGGGATGGACCGCGCGGTCCTGGAGTACCCCGTTCGGCCGGGCCTGATCCTGTGCCTGGACCGGGCGTTCCCGTACCAGCTCAACGAGATCATGGCGGAGAAGGCCATCGCCTACTTCGGGCGCGGCGTCGTTGGGATCGACGTCGCCGGTCCCGAGACGCCCGCCTTCCGCGTTCACGAGTATCGCCGGCTCTTCGACCGTGTGCGCCGCCACGGACTCGGGATCACGGTCCACACCGGGGAGGCCGGCCCGGTGGAGGAGATCGCCGAGGTGATCGAGCAGCTCGAGCCCGCCCGCATCGGGCACGGCGTCAAGGCCGCCTACGACCCGCGGACCATGGCCATGATCCGCGAACGAGACATCGTCCTCGAGATCTGCCCCACCAGCAACCTCAACACGGGCGTCGTGTCCGGGTGGGACGAGTTCCGCTGGATCTTCGACACGTTTCGCCGCAACGGCGTGAAGTACACCATCAACACGGACGGGCCGGAGATGCTCAAGACCTACATCCGCGACGAGCTGGCTTCCCTGACTCGCCTCGGGATCCTGTCCGTCGAGGAGCAGCTGCAGGCGGCCGAGTGGGCGCGGCAGGCCTCGTTCGTCGAAGGGGTCCCGGACGTGAGTGCGCCCCGCCGCCGCCCGCCCGCCCGCAAGACGGTGGAGCGGGAAGAGGCGTAGTTCGCGGGCGGCGCCCCTACGCGGGCGGGCGCCCCTGCGCACGCGCGGTCGATCCAACGATGCACGCGCGGGCGGCGTCATCGACGCACGCGCGACCTTCAACAGGACCCGTCAGCCCCGGTCGGACGTTGCCTCGACCAGGCGGTAGTCGCAGGATCGCGCCCCGGCCGCGATGTGTCGCTCGCGGACGACCTCGACGCCCAGGGCCTCGCTGAACAGCCGAACCTCTGCCTCGCAGGCGGCGGGCGCGTCCGTCGCCACCTGGTGGATGGGGCAGTTGTGCTCCACCAGGCGCAGCCCGCCATCCTCCAGCAGCTCGCAGACATAGCCCTGCTCGGACTGGATCACCGCAAGCTCGCGGGCACGCTCGGCCAGCGGGGCAGTGGCGAGCCCACGCCTCTCGAGCCGCTCGCGGATGACCCGCGCCTGCGCCGTCCCGCGAGCCTCGAACACGCGGCCCAGAAGTTCGGCACCGCCGACCTCGCGGACCGCCCCGAGCAGGCTGACGGCCAGCCGGTCATAGCTGGCAGGGAGGAGCGGCTGGGCGCGCTCCGTCACGTCGTACAGGTGACGAGGGCGCCCCACGCCGTGCCGCATGCTCCGCCGTTCGACCAGGCCGTCCGAAGCGAGCGTTCGGAGCTGCTGGAGCACCGCCGTGCGACTCATCTGGAACTCGGCGGCGAGACGGTCGGGGCTGAGCGGACCATCGCGGCGCAGCGTGAGCAGCAGTGCCTGCCGGGTCGGGGCGTGCCGCTGGTCCGCGGGGCGGTCGTCCATCTCTGCCCGAGGCTACCACCCACGCACGACCTCGTGGCCGCGCCGGAGCGACGGCGCGAGCCCCCGTGGCGGCTTCCGTCCTCCGCCGTTCCGGCCCGGCGCCGGCGTTCCCGGCGCGGCGCCCGTCGGGCTCCCGTCAGCCTCCGCTCCCGGCAGACTGCACCAGCGCGGCAGTGAGCGCGGTCTTGAGGGCGGGCGACCAGGCCGGGCCGAACGCCCGGAACGGGCTGACGTCGATCTCGTCGACGGTGCGTCCGCCCGCCAGCGTTCCCGCGGTGTACTCCGCCCGGCACGACTCGAACGCCACGGCGCCGCGCGTCCAACCAGCGTGGTCGTTCCAGGTGAACAGGTACACGTCGCTCAGCTCGGCGGCGTTGGCCGGCAGCCTGACCTGCGCGTGGAGCGCGTACGGGATCATGCTCCTGTCGGGGCACCCGGGATCGCCGGCGGTCAGGTTGACCGTCACGCCACCCTGGACGGCAAGCGCTTCGAAAACGGACGTGGCCGGAGCGGGCGTGGCGGGCGCTGGAGGGCCCGCGCACGCCGCCGCCAGGGCGACCGCGGCGACGATGATGCCGAGTGCCCGGACCGGCCGGGTGACGCCGCCGCTCGGCCAGGGGCGCGGCGCCGGGCGCGTGCACGGTGCTGGCATCGACCCGCCGGCCTGGCTGTCGGCGCCCCTCCTCGTCATCGGCGCGAGGCTACCACCCCGTGTCGTACCATGACGCCCCGTGCCCGAACTCGTGCCGTTCCGCGCGCTCCGCTACGACGACGGGGCCGTGGGTGATCTCCGTGACGTCGTGTCTCCACCATACGACGTGATCTCGCCCGCCCAGCAGCGCGCCTTGGCGCGCCGCCACCCGCGCAACGTCGTCCGGCTCGACCTGCCGCTCGACGAGGCCGGCGATCCGCCCGACGAGCGGTACCGGCGCGCGGCCCGCGACCTCGCCGCGTGGCGATCGGACGGCACGCTCCGCAAGGACCGCCAGGCGTCGGTGTACGCGTACGAGGAGGCGTACACGATGCCCGGGTCGTCCGAACGGCGGGTACAACGCGGGTTCTTCTCGCGCCTGCGCCTCGAGGAGTTCGGCCCCGGGTCGGGCGTCATCCCCCACGAGCGCACGCTGAGCGGTCCCCGCGAGGATCGCTACCGGCTCCTGCGGGCCACAGGGATGAACGCCAGCCCGGTCGTGCTGCTCTTCGCCGACGCGGAAGGACTTGCGGCTCGGGCCCTGGAGACCGCGAGCCGGCTCGGCCCGACCTCGGACGTGACCGACGACGGCGGTGTCCGCCACAGGCTCTGGCAGCTCCCTGTCGAGGATCCTGCCCTCGGCCCGCTCGCGGCGGCGCTTCTCGAGGCGGGCGCGGCGGGACCGCTCACCATCGCCGACGGGCACCACCGCTACGAGACGGCGCTGCGCTACCACGACGAGCGGCATCGCGACCGGCAGCGATGCGAGCTCGCGCCGTTCGACTACCTGCTGGCGCTGCTGGTACCCGTAGACCAGCCACTCACGGTGCTGCCCACCCACCGCGTCCTGCGCGATGGGCTGGCCGGCGAGGCGCTCGTGACGGCGGCCGGGGCACTGTTTGACGTTGAGCTGCTTCCGGAGCGGTCGGCGCTGCTGTCCGTCTTCGCTCGGGGCACGGGGGCGCGGCGGACCGCCGGGCGGATCTCCCGCCGGCCGAACGACCGCACCGCGATCGGGCTCTGGACGGGCGACCTCGCGGCCGTGCTCCGCGCGCGCGCGCGACGCGTTCGAGCCGCTGCTTGATCCCACGGGTTCGCCGTACCTGCGCTGGCTCGACGTCAGCCTGCTGGCGGTGGCGCTCGAGCGGCTGCTCGGCGTGGACCGCGCCGCAACCGCGGGCGGTGGCCGGTTGGCGTACACGCAGGACCCGGTGGAGGCGCTGGAACTGGTCGATCGCGGAGAGGCGTCGTCGGCCTTCCTGCTCGACCCGACGCCGGTGGCCGACGTGCTCCGCGTCGCGGCCGCGGGCGAGGTGATGCCCCCGAAGTCGACGTACTTCTACCCCAAGCAACTGACGGGCCTGGTTCTGAACCCGCACGAATGGTGACCCCTGCCGAGCGCCCGATCCGCAAGGACGAGGTCGTCCTGGAGGATCGCGGCGTCTACATCGAGTCGTGGCTGCCGGAGCGCCGATCGCGGCGGCGGCCGCTGGTGTTCGTGCACGGCGAGCTGGGTGGCTCGTGGCTCTGGGAAGGGTACCTGGGTTACTTCGCGCATCGCGGCTGGGAGGGGCACGCCATCAACCTGCGCGCCCACTACTGGTCGGACACGACCGAGGTGTCCGGGATCGACTTCGACTCGTACGTCTTCGACGTGATCGCGGCCTTCGACCACATCCCGCCGAACCCGGTGCTCGTCGGGCACGGGATGGGCGGGCTGATCGCGATGCGCGCGGCGGAGGAGCGTCACGTCGGGAGCCTGGTGCTGATCAGCCCGGCGCTGCCGGCCCAGCTCCGCACGCCGCCACGTGCCCACGTGATCCGCGACATCCCCGACTCGTACGGCCGTGAATTGCTCGGTTGGCAGTCACTGCCGGAGCAGCTGCGCCGCACCAACCCGGACCTGACCATCGAAGACGTCCTGCGGGTCCAGCACCTGATGGGCCGGGAATCCGGGGCCGCCCGGCGGACCATGCTGCTCGGCGTGGCGATCGACCGCGAGCGGCTCGCCGGCGTCCCGTCGCTGGTGGTCGGCGGCGGGCTCGACCGCTGGTTCCCGGAGCCGGACAGCGAACGGCTGGCGACCTGGCTCGGCGCCGAGTACGAGCCGTTCGGGGCGCACTCGCACTACGGGTTGGTGGTGGGATCGGAGAGCTTCGAGCAGGTCGCGGAAACGGTTCGGCTCTTCCTCGAGTCGCATCGGCTGTAGAGACGACCACCGACTGCCCTGCGGCTGCGAGCCGTGCACCGCCGCCTCACGGCCGCCCGGGAAGGGCCGGTTCGCCGACATCCCTGTGGTACCATTCGCGCCGCTTCGGGCGCGCCGGATGCGCCGGGCCGTGCCCATTCGTCTGCGTGCCGCATTCGTCTAGAGGCCCAGGACACCGCCCTCTCAAGGCGGAGATCATCGGTTCGAATCCGATATGCGGTACCACTTCCCTCGACGTGCGAACATCCGACTCGTGACCCGATCGGCTCGACCGCGCAGGCATTCACGCATCATCGTCATCGCCGGCATGGTGCTTGCCGCGTCCGTCTTTGCCCCCGGGTCCGCTGCCGCCGCGCCGGCGCAGCGCGGCAACCTGACGTTCGACGTCTATCGCCCGGGCGTCTACTCGATGCAGGCCACGTGGACGTGGTGCACGGCGGCGAGCGTGCAGATCATCCGCAACATCCTGCTCGACCAGACCGACCACAGCAGCGCACGCAGCAGGGCCAGTTCTTCGCCTACATGCAGGCCGCCAACCGCTACCAGCAGCCCAGCCACCGCGGCGGTCGATCCGCAGGGCTTCCTCGCCGGGCTGCGGCACTTCGTGGATCCGAGCTACGCGCTCGTGGCGAGCCCGACGTTCGACGCGGCCGTCCGCTGCGCGGTGACCCAGCTACGCCGGACGGGCGAGCCCGTGGCGCTGATCGTCGCCGCCGGGCGCCACGCGTGGGTGCTCACCGGGTTCACCGCGACCGCCGACCCGGCGCGCACGACCAGCTTCGGGGTTGTCAGCGTGCGCGTCGTCGGCCCGCTCTACGGGCGGCAGAGCGTCGGCGGCTACGACTCGCCACCGGACACCAGCCTGTCCTACGCAGCGCTGCGCCAGTTCCTGCTGCCCTACCGTTTCCGGTTCGCCACCACGCCCTGGACCGGCCGCTACGTCACGTTCCAGGCTATCCCCGTGCAGCTCGCGGAGTTTCGCCGCCCGCTCGCCGTCTGAGGAGGCGAGACCCGCGCCCCCTGCGCCCCGGGGCCGGGCTCGCCGGTGCCCGCGCGCGCGGCGAGTCGAGACCGCGGCGAGTCGCACGACGGGCGACGTCGATACACTCCTCGCGGCGGTGGCCCCCGTCTTCCCGGACCCGTCGGAGGTTGGATGACCCGCAGACAGCGCCGGCTCGTGATCCTCGCCGAAGGTGAGTTCCGCTTCCACGCGGCAAAGACCGCGCTCGGCGTCATCCGCTACGGTCGCCGATCCCGTGCTCGCTGTCGTCGACTCCACGCGCGCCGGCGCCAACGCGAGCGACCTGCTCGGGCCGGCATTCGATGTGCCCGTCGTGGCCACGCTCGACGAGGTCCTGCCGCTCGGTCCGACCGCCCTGCTGATCGGCATCGCGCCGACGGGCGGCCGTCTCCCGGCGACCTGGCGCTCGACCATCCTGCGTGCGATCCACGCCGGCCTCGACGTCCTCTCCGGCCTGCACACGTTCGTGTCGGACGATCCCGAGTTCGCGGCCGCGGCGCGCGCCGCAGGCGTCGAGCTGGTCGACTACCGCAGGCCGCCGGAGCGGATGGACACGTCGGTCGGTCGGCTGCATCGGCCGGGGTCGCGCGTCATCCTGACGGTCGGGACCGATTGCGCGATCGGCAAGATGAGCGTGGCCCTCGAGCTCCGGAACGCGGCCCGCCGAGCGGGCCTCTCCGCCTCGTTCGTGGCAACCGGGCAGACCGGCATGATGATCGAGGGGTGGGGCGTCGCCATCGACCGGGTGGTGTCCGACTTCGTGCAGGGCACCTGCGAGTGGATGAGCCAGGAGGGCGAGGAACGAGGCGACTGGGTCTTCGTCGAGGGCCAGGGCTCGCTCGACCACCCCGCCTACAGCTCGGTGACGCTGGGCCTGATCCACGGCTTCACGCCGCACGCGATGGTGCTGGTGCACAAGCCCGGCCTGGCCGCGCACGATTTCGACCACCTGCCCGAGCGCTCATTCCCCCTCCACCCGCTGCCCGAGATGATCCGGCTGCACGAGGAGATGGCCGGCCTCGTCGCGCCCAGCCGCGTGGTCGCCGTCGCCCTGAACACGTCGCTGCTGGGCGAGGGCGACGCCCGGCGCGAGATCGAGCGGACGGCGACGGAGACCGGGCTCCCCAGCGGCGACCCGTTCCGCTTCGGCGGCGCCGCGCTCTTCGCGGAGGTGCGGACGCGCGTGGAGGCGCTTCCCTGGATCGATCGGACCGAGGTGACCGCGTGAGCAGCCTGCGCATCGAGACCGACACCCTGCGGATCCCGTTCCGCGACCCGTTCCGCATTTCCCGCGACATGAGCGGCGAGGTGGCGGTGACCGTGGTCGTGCAGGTCTCCTCGGAGGCCGACCGGGAGGCGGGCCTTCGCGGCCTGGGGGAGGGGTTCCCGGACACGTACTACGGCGAGAACCCCGACACCATGGCGGCCGTCCTGCCGCTGCTGCTCGAGGCCGTCCAGCCGTTCGAGGGGCGCCTCGGCGCCGACCTGGACGAGACGCGAGCGGCGCTGTCGGATGCGACGACCGCGATGGCCGCGGCGATCCGCCACCACGGTGCGGCGAAGTGCGCGCTCGACATCGCGCTCCACGACCTGGGCGCACGCCGGCTCCGGATGCCGCTCCACGAGCTTCTCGGGCTCTCGCGGGACATCCCCCCGACCGACTTCACGATCGGCCTGGACACGCCCGACATGGTCGGCTGGCGGGCGAGCAGGGCATCGCGCTTCCCCGCCCTCAAGATCAAGGTCGGTGGGCCGGCGGACATCGAGACGCTGGAAGCGGTCCGCGAGGTCTACGGCGGCCCGATCCGGGTGGACGCCAACACGGGGTGGCATCCCAGACCAGGCGGTCGCCATGCTGCCGGACCTGGAGCGCCTGGGCGTCGAGCTGATCGAGCAGCCGTTCCCGGCGCACCGGCTCCACCAGCTGCGCTGGCTCCAGGAGCGCTCGAGCCTGCCGATCGTCGCCGACGAGAGCTGCGTCGTGCTCGAGGACCTCGAGAACCTCGTCGGGGTTGTGCAGGGCGTCAACGTGAAACTCGCCAAGTGTGGCGGCGTCGGTCCGGCGAAGCGGATGCTGGAGCGCGCGCACGAGCTCGGGTTCAGACGGTTCCTGGGCTGCATGGAGGAGACGAGCGTCGGCATCGCGGCGTCTGCCGCCGTCGCGTCGCTGGCCGACTGGGTGGACCTGGACGGTTGCCTGCTGCTGGGGGCAGACCCGTACGAAGGGCTCGAACTGGACGGAGACTGCCGGTGGACGCTGTCCCGGGAGCCCGGCCTGGGAGTCCACGAACGGGAGTGGGAACCGCCCTCGCGCGCATGACGCGCCGCCGCGCATGCCGCCCCCGGCCATGTGGACAAGTTCGTGGACAACGTGGTGGACGAAACCTCTTCCTCCGCCCCTCGGCCGCTCCTAGCATGTCGCAGGAAGACGGCACCAGCCCCGGGGCGGGCGCGGAGGACCGACGGGCCGCCGTCCAGGGCTGGTTCAGGTGGGCTGGGGGAGGATGGAGTTCGTATTGACTGAACCCGACGAGTCCCGCAGTGCGGGAACACCGTCCGAGGCGATGGAATTCGTGCGGTTCTGCTACGCACGGCGCCCGGTGTCGTGGCCGCAGCTCTACGACGAGATGAGCGCCGTCGCCGGACGCGGCCTCTATCGCGGTTGGGGGTACACGGAGCTGGCTGAGCACGGGATCCGGTTCACGCTCCCGGACCTGCCCGGGCTCGCCGCGCTTGTGGCCACCGTCGCCAGGACCGAATGTGCACGAGCGGCCGAGCGGAGGGCCGCCGAGGGGAGGAGAACGGGGCACCGATCGGCACCCTCGCCGGCCGGAGCGGGCTGATCCAACTGCACGAGTCGCGCGAGGACCGCCGGTCGCGGCCATCGTTCCGGCAACCGCTCGCCGCACAGAACGCCCCGCCGTTGCCGGCGGGGCGTTCGGGCTCTCCTGGGCCGGTCACCGCCGGCGGGCTCCCCCGTCTCGCCGGCGGGCTCCCCGTCTCGGCCGCTTCCCGTCTCGGCCGGTGGCTCGCCCTTCCGCGCGCACCCACCGATATACTCGCCGGGATGTCCGAGATGTACCACCCCGACGACCTCGCCTCGATGGACCCGCTCGTTCTCATGAAGAACCTGGACCACGCCCGGATGACGAGCCGGCGGCTGAGCTACATCCTCCAGCAGCAGGTGCACCTGTACACGCCCGAGGCGAACCGGCTGCGAGACGAGATCGACCGGTACGTCGAGGCCGAGCGGCAGATCGAGGGGGAGATGGCGAGGCGCGAGATCCGCGCGTAGCGCGCGGCGCATCCGGGGCGTACCGCTGACCGATGGACGCCAGGGCGCGGGCCGGCGCTTCCCGGCAACCCACGCGACGGGCCTCCCCTCAGCCGATCCGACGCGCCTGGCAGGCAACGGCAGGCGGGGCGGGGATCATGGTCCCGCTGCTGATCGCCGTCGCCTTCTTCGTGCTGCTCGCCGTGTTCGCCGGCGTGGACCCCGCCCGCGGCGTGACCGCGAGCACGAGCCCCTTCACGGACGAGGGCTGGAACGTGCTCAATGCGCGGAACTTCGTCCTGTTCGGGCGCTGGGCGACGGACGGGTGGGCGATGGAACTGGTCAACTACCCGTTCAGCCTGCTGGAGGCGGCCTGGCTTGCCGTGGCCGGCATCGGGATCGTGCAGGCCCGGCTGCTCGTCATCGCGATCGGGGCGGTCGCCGTCGGCGCACTGGGCCTCGGGCTGCGGCGCCCCCTCGGCGGGATGGGTGCGTCGCTCGCCGCGGCGGCGCTGGGGGGCTCCGCGCTCCTGCTGTACTACGGGCGGCTCGCCTACCTCGAGCCGCTCGTGATGCTGTGGCTGATCCTGGCGCTGCTTGCGCTCACCCGCGAGCGACCCTCGTATGCCGGCGGCGTGGTGGCCGGGGTGGCCATCGCGCTGGCGATCGCGACCAAGGCGAGCGCCGGTGCGGCCGCCGTCGGGATGCTCGGCGGCTTCGCGGCTGCGGGGTGGCCCGACCGTCACGCCAGGCGGGCCGTAGCGGCCGCCGCGGTCGCCGCCATGGCCGTGGCGCTGGTGTGGGTGCTGGTGGTTGCGCTGCCGCAGCCGGCCGCCCTCGCCACGGACCTGCGCATCTGGGCCCCGGAACCGTTGCCGCGCAGTCTGCAGCAACTGATCGACCGGATCGCGTCCTACCCCACCCGCAGCGACGGCGGCATCCCGCTGGCCCTGCCCCTGCTCCTCGCAGGTGCGGGAGGTCTCGTCGTGGTCGTCGCGCGGCGCGCCGGCCTCGACATGCGACAGCGCCGACTCGCGGCCGCCTGCGTCGGCTGGTTCGTGGCCGGCATGGGCGTCCTGTTGATCGTGCCGTACCGTCCGAACCGGTACCTCGTGCCGCTCCTCCCGCCGCTCGCGGTCCTCGCCGGCCTCGGGTTCGCCGCGGCCGCCGCATGGCTCGCAGGCCGCGCGGAGGGCGAGTCCCCCGGCCCCGGCTCCGAGACCGCGGGGGCTCCCGCAGGGCAACGCTCCGGCCGCCGGCCGCGCGCGCTTCCCGCGGCGCTGGCAGCCCTCCTGGCGCTCGCGCTCGTCCTCCCGGGGGTCGCCCTCGACATCGGCTGGATGGCGTCCACGCCCACCACCCTGCCCGACGTGCAGGCCCGGGTCGCGGCGCTGATCCCCGCCGGCGCCGCGGTGCAGGGCGACCTCGCGCCCGTGCTGGCCATGCGGACCGGGGGGCAGACCATCGTGTCGCGCCCGGCAACCAACGTGAACGCGGGCGACCTGTACGTCACGCACGATGTGCGCTGGGTGTTCACCAGCGGGGCAGCTCCGCAGTGGGCGTCGCTGCATCCTGCGGCGTGGGCAGCGCGCGTCCGCGAGATCTGCGCCTCGTGGGGACCCGGAGTGACCTGCCTCTACCGGCTTCCCTGATCGGCGACCAGGCGGAGTCGCGGACGCGGCGGCCACGACCAGTCCACCGGGAACGCCGCCGCCGCGAGCGCCCGGCGCCGCCCGAGCTCCGTCGGCGCGATGACCAGCAGACGGTCCCGACGCGTCGCCCGCCCGGCCTCGTCTCCCCACAGCCGGGTCGACTTGCGGTGAGCGGCGATCTCGTCGACTGCGACGCCCGCCAGCCGGTATCCCTCGGGTTCCGCCGCCTCCTCCCAGGCGCGCGCCGCCAGCGTGACCGGCGCGCGCAGGCGGTGGCCACCGTCCGATTCCACGTCGCCCAGCACGAGCACGACGACCGCGTCGTCGGCGAGGGCCACGCGCAGGTCGGCCAGCACGGTCCGAAGGAACCGCAGGTAGGCGGCGGGGCGGTGCGCGTGATCGAGCGTTGCGTCGACCACCGCGGGGTCGAATCCCAGGAGCCACAGCCGCAGCCAGTTGGCCGCGCCGTACCGCACCACCCGCAGATAGGGCGGGCTCGTGACGACGAGGCGGACGCGTCCCGGGAGCGAGCGCGCCGTCAGCATCTGCCGCGTCCGCGTGCCCGCGTCGCGAGCGTCGCCGAGCATCGCGACACCGCGGGTCGGAGGGAGCGGATCTCGCAGCAGGCGCCCCGACCGGGCCGTGAGCACTTCGAAGACGTCCCGCCATTGGGGGCGATACCCCATCGCCTGGGCATAGCGGCGCACATACGCCGGCGGCATGGAGAACGTGTTGGGCATGAGGTCGGACACGAAGCCACGCCCGCGCCCGTGCAGCGCGCCGGCCAGGACGGCCGCCAGAAACCGGTCGATTCGATCGTCGCGGTCGAGCGCGCCGCGAAGAAACCGCAGCTGGTCGAGCGTATCGGGATGGAAGCACGCCGCGACCTCCGGCGGCGTGATCTCCGAGGTCGACCGGCCAGTTCCGGATCTCCTCGACCAGCCGGCCTGAAGAGCTCGCAGCCGACCGAACAGATCGGGCGGCTCCGGCGGGTCGACCTTGGCGGCGGTCAGCACGTACGCCAGCGGATTCAGGTCGTTGCCCACGCCGACGCGGCCCTCGGCGCATGCCTGTAGCGCCGTTGTGCCACGGCCGCTGAATGGGTCCAGCACCACGTCGCCCGGGCGCGTGTACCGCGCGACGAACGCATGGGCGAGCCCCGCCGGAAACGAGGCCAGGTAGCTGCACATCGGGTGG
Source organism: uncultured Chloroflexia bacterium (assembly GCA_963759135.1). Lineage (GTDB taxonomy): Bacteria > Chloroflexota > Limnocylindria > Limnocylindrales > CSP1-4 > JAJYNJ01. The sequence continues at coordinate 139,974 of CAVWXU010000010.1, forward strand.
AAGGCGTGGCCCCACACGCGTCGTTCCGCCTTCCACTCGAGCGGGATCGGGAACGGCGGCAGTCCGCGCGCGGCGTCGACGGCGACGCGCCGCGCGCCCCGGATCGCGACCACACGGCGCGCATGGGCTCGGGACGCGACCACGGGGCGCGCATGGGCTCGGGACGCGACGCGAGCGTCATCGGCAGGCCCTCGTCCGCGCCCTTGCCGGGCACGGGCCCGCAAATCTAGCACCCGCGCGCTGTCGATTTCGGCGATGTCGATTTCGGCAGGTGTCGATTTCGGGCCGCGTGCCGCACGCGGCGGCGACGACGCTTGAGCCGGTGATCGGGCTGCGATAATCACGCGAGCGTGAGCGCCCGGACATCGACCGATCGACCGCGGCTGTACTTCCTCGACAACCTGCGGGCGGTGGTGATCCTCCTCGTGATCGTGCTCCACGCGTCCATCACATACATGGCGTATCCCCCGAGCTGGTGGTACGTCCTCGACCCGCACCAGAGCGTGCTCTTCACGATGCTGGTCCTGGTGGTCGACGTGCCGATCATGCCGGCCATGTTCTTCGTGGCCGGGTACTTCGCCCTCCCGTCGCTGCAGCGACACGGGACGCGAGGGTTCCTCCGCGAGAAGACCCTGCGAGTCGCTGCGCCGTGGGTCCTCGGCGTCGTGTTCCTGGCTCCGCTCGTGACGTACATGACCGAGGTGTCCCGGCACGTCAACATCGGGTACCTGCAGTTCCTGACGGCCGACTTCCTGGGACCCCTGTACGAGCAGTCCGTCTACTGGTTCCTGGGCGTCCTGCTCGCGCTGTTCCTGGTGCTCGCCTGGGTGTACGAGGCGAGCCCGCGGCTGCGGGCCTCGGCGCCACGCGTCGAGCCGCCGCCGACGCGCCTGCTGGTGGGCTTCGTCCTCGCGACGGCGGCGGGCGCTGCGCTCCTGGCACCCGCCATGGGGCTGGACGACTGGTACCCGCTCACGTTCCTGGTGGTCCAGCCGGCTCGCGTCGCGTTCTACATCGGCTACTTCGCCCTGGGGATCTACGCCGAGCGCCGTGGCTGGTTCGGATCCGGAGGCTTCCGCCCCGAGCCGGGCCCGTGGGGCTGGGGCTGCGTGGGCGCCGGGGTGGCGTACCTGGCCTTCCGGATGATGGGCACGCCGGAGACGGTGCCCGCTCGGGTCCTGGCGGCGCTCCTCTTCAGCGCCTTCTGCTTCACCGCGCTGATGGCCGGCCTTGCCGTGTTCCAGCGCGTGGTGAACGGCGGGGGACGCGCCTGGCACACGGTCGCCGCGAGCTCGTACGGCATCTACTACGTCCACCCCCTGATCCTCTTCCCGCTCGCGTACGTGCTGGTCGGACTCGCGGCGCCGGACGTCGCCAGGTGGACGGTCCTCATCGCCGTCACGGCCGTTGTGTCGCTGGCCGCAAGCGCGCTCCTCCTGCGGCGGCTGCCCGGCCTGCGGGCGATGTTCTGACCCCGGCGCGGGCGCCGGCTTTCGTCGCTGCCGCACTCCACGGCGCAGCCGCCAGGGCCTCACCGGTCGGACACCGGATCCACGACGCCGACGCGTTCTCCAAATCCAGGGCGTCCCGCGCGTCGCCGTCCCCCGGCACTCCGCCGGCCGTCGCTGTGGATGAGGACCCCGCCCGGCCGCATCAGCCGGCGCTCCTGGCGGTGGATCTCGCGACGAATGCGCTCGGTCTCGCGCCCGTGCGCCGAACGGAATTCGGGCGAACCGAAGAGCCGGCTCTCGTGGATGGCGTCGAACGACCCGCTTGCCAGGAAGTCGAGGGCGCCGGGGACACCCAGGTCGACCCGATGATGCTCGAACGCCTCGTCGGCGTTGTCCCCGATGTCGAGTCCAACCGGGCGGCCGCCGAGCTCCTGGAGGAGCCGGCACATCCATGGCTCGAACTCGGAGGTCTGTCGGCCCGTGACGGGCGACAGGCTGGAGCTCGACCCACAGGCGATGTCGAGGACGGCCCGGCCGTGGATCAGCGACAGCGAGCCGAACGCGTTCAGCAGCCGTGTCACGAATTCCGTCATGATCGCGGCGAGGTTCGGCTCGGCGGCGATCTTCGCCCCGAGCCGATGTCGGGCGTCTACGGCCTCGAGTGCGTGGCCGAGGAGCGCTCGGTCCGATGCCGTCCGGCCAAGCGCGACCAGGCGACCCAGCGCGTCACTCATCGCCCGCTCCCTGGTGTCGGGTGGGCCGCCCGACCCCACGTGTCGCGCAGACCGTAGCATGCGTATCTCACCGTCGCCCCAGCGTGCCAGGGAAGGTCGTGCTCCGCGTGGGTCATTCGCGCCGCATCCTCGTCGCGCTCGTCGCACTCGTCGTCGCTGGCTGTGGTGCGACGCCGACGACCGAGTCACCCGGCCCGGCCACGCTGCCGGCGACATTGTCGCCGTTCGGGCCCGTCACCACGCCAGGACTGCCGGCGCCGCCGAGCGAAGGGCCGTTCCCCTCGGCGGCTGGATCGTTCGCCCCTGGCACCAGCATCGCCCCTGGGCAGCCAGCGTCGCGCCGTCGGCAGTCGGCGCGGGCAGCGTGATCGCCTGGACCGGGTGCGGGGCGCCGTTCGAGTGCGGGACCGTCCGCGTACCCATCGACTACAGCGATCCGTCGAGAGGATCGATCGATCTCGCCCTCATCCGGCTGCCGGCCACGGGCCCCGGCCCCTGGCTGGGAGACCTGCTCACGGACCCCGGCGGCCCGGGCGACTCCGGTGTCGCATTCGTGCGCGACGCCGGACAGACGGTCTTCTCCGCGCGGCTGCGCGCCCAGTTCGACGTCATCGGCTTCGATCCCCGCGGCGTGGGCGCGAGCGACCCGATCGAATGCGTGGACGGGGCGACGATGGACCGCCTGATCGCCCTCGATCCCAACCCCGACACGCCTGCCGAGCGGCAGGCGATCATCGACGGGGCGAGGACGTTCGACGCCGGGTGCGAGGCGCACAGCGGTGCGCTGCTGCCGTTCATGAGCACGCTCGAAGCCGCCAGGGACATGGATCGCATCCGCGCGGCCCTGGGCGACCCGACGCTGACGTACCTGGGGTTCTCGTACGGCACGTTCCTGGGCTCGACGTACGCCAACCTCTACCCCACCCGGGTCCGGGCCTTCGTGCTCGACGGTGCGATCGACCCGACGCTCTCGTTCACCGACACCCTCGCCGCGCAGGCCGAGAGCTTCGAGGGGGCGCTGTCGCGGTTCCTGGCGGCCTGTGCGCGGAGCACCAACTGCGCGTTCTTCAACGGGGGACAGCCACAGGCCGCCTTCGCAAGCCTGATGGCGAGCATCGACCGGGCGCCACTGCCGGCCATCCGGAGCGGCGACCCACGGCCGGTCGGCCCAGGCGAGACCCTGACGGCGGTCGCGGCGGCACTGTACGACGAGACCTCCTGGCCGATCCTGGCCGACGGGCTCGCGGCCGCACAGGGCGGCGACGGCTCGATCCTCCTTGCCCTCGCCGACGGATACGACCAGCGCGCCCCCGACGGGACGTTCACGAACATCGCCGCGGCGAACACCGCGGTGACCTGCGCGGACTCCGTCGTGCCGACCAGCGTCGCGACCTACGAGCGGCTTGCGCAGACGCTCGAGGCGCGCGCGCCGTGGTTCGGCGCCTCGGAGGCGTACAGCGGCCTGCAGTGCGCGTTCTGGCCCTTCCACCCGAGCCACGGGCCGGTTCTGCCGCGTGCCCAGGGAGCGCCGCCGATCGTCGTGATCGGGACGACGGGCGATCCGGCCACCCCGTATGCATGGGCGGTCAAGCTCGCGGCGGACCTCGCCTCGGGCGTCCTGCTCACGCGCACCGGCGAGGGGCACACCGCCTACGGCGGCAAGAGCGCCTGCATCGACGCCGCCGTCGATGCGTACCTGATCTCGCTGACCGTCCCGAGCCCCGGCACCGTCTGCTCGTGAGCGGAGGCGCGGTCGGCGCGTCCACAGCGGTCCGCCTGGTGGCTCCCGGCCGGCGGCATGCTACTGTCCTTCGTCAGAGGCAAGGATCGAGCATGTCGGAGCGCCAGACCATCGACCAGCTCCTCGTGCGTGCGCGCGCCCGTCTCCACCGACTGGAGCCGACGGCCGCCCTGGAGGCCCAGGCGGAGGGAGCGATTCTCGTCGACCTTCGGTGCGCCGACGATCGACGTGCGAACGGCGTCGTGCCCGGGTCCGTCCACGTCCCCCTGTCCGTTCTTTACTGGCGCCTCGACCCGACCTCGGGCTACGACGACCCCCGGCTGTCCGACCCCTCGGGCCGGGTGGTCCTCCTCTGCGCCGATGGCTACTCGTCGAGCCTGGCCGCCGCGACGCTCCAGGATCTCGGGTTCGCCCACGCGACGGACGTGATCGGCGGCTTCACCGCGTGGGCGGCGCTGGGTTTGCCGGTGGGTCCTGCGCCCGACTGACGATCGGGTCGGTGAGGGGCCGGCGCAACGTCCTAGTCGTCTGCGACGCGAGACCTGGCGGGTGGGGTACCGAGCAGGCCCGACAGCGTGGCCTCCTCCTGTTCGAGGTGCGCGGCCAGCGTGGCGTCGAACGCGTACAGGTGCGCCCGGACCGCGACGATCGCGCTCCGACTGGGCCCGAGGTGGAGCGCCCCACCGTCCACTCGCAGCCTGTCGAGGGACCCGCGCAGGTGATCGTGCTGCAGCCGCAGGACCTGCGTCGCCCAGGGCGTGGCCGCCAGTCGGTCGGCCGCCGGGAAACAAACCTGATCCTCCCACGCCATGTGCGGCAGCAGCGTCTTGTCCAGGTCCTGCAGCAGGACATCGACGACGCCCGAGAGCTCGGAAACTTCGAACGTGCCAGTCACCCCCGCGAGGGCCTCGACGCGGAGCAGCAGCCGATCGAGCGCGCGATGGGCACGACCCAGGACGGGGCGCGCGACCAGGGCGAGCTGCGCGTCCGCCACTGGCTCTGGGCCCCTGGCGAGGAACAGAGGTCGATCCTCCCTGAGCGAGGTCTGCACGCTGATGGCTCCCGCTACCTGCCGCCAACCCTGCTCGCGGTGCTGACTGCCCCGGAGGCTCCGGCATCGCCCCACCGGTCAGGCGGACAGCGGGTATCGTGTCGTTCCGCGAGCGCCGCGTCATGACGGTTCGTCATCTCGCTGGGGTCGCGCGCAAGGAGATCGCGCGGGGCGGGCGCTCCGCTTCCGGCGGCTCAGTGGCGACGCGGTTCGCCCGTACCCCAGCCCTCGTTCGAGAAGGTGGGGATGAACCGGTACCCGCGGCCCGGCACCGTGGCGATGAAGCGCGGGTGGCGGTAATCGTTCTGCAGCTTGCTGCGCAGGCTCCGCACGTGGCGGTCGACGAGGTTGCTCTCGGCCACGAAGTCGGTGCCCCAGATGGCATCGAGGATCTCGTCGCGCGTCACCACCCGGCCCGCGCGGCTGGCCAGGAGGTACAGCAGGCTCTGCTCGATGCCCGACAGGTGGATGACCGAGTCTCCGGCGCGCACCTGGCGGTGCACGATGTCGATCTCGATCTCGCCCAGGGTGATGGTGGGCACGATGGGCAGGTCGCTGCCCGACGCCCGGCGGGTGATGACGATGGCGCGTGCCAGCAGCTCCTCGGGCGAGAAGGGCACGGTCAGGATGTCGTCGACCCCGAGATCGAAGGCCTTGAGCTTGGTGGGCAGGTCGCCCCGCCGGGTGAGCCCGAGGACCGGGGTCCGACTGGGCCGCAGGGTGTTTGAGACGCCCAGCCGCCGGAGCAGGGCGGTGCTGTCGTCGTTGTCCATGTCGACCACGCTCAGGTGCGGGCGCCAGGCCGCCAGGATCGCCTCCGCCTCGGCCAGACGGCGCGCCGCCCGCACGACGAAGAGCCCGTGGTTCAGGGTCAGCTCGATGAGGTCCACCACGAGGGGCTGGTCGTGCAGCACGAGCGCGCGCCGCGCCTCGGTCTCGCGCCGCGCCTCGATCTGCGTCGCCGGCACCTGGTTGTCGGTCACGCCTGTCCTCGACATGCGTCGGAGCGTTGGGACGCAGTGGGATCATACGGCATCGTCAATCGGGGAAGCCCGTTCGGAGCCGACCCCGGCCGTGGACGTCTCAGGCCGCGGTTGCGTCGAGCTGTGGACGAGCCGGCGCGTCCTGCGTCGGGACCGGAGCACGCTCGGCGTCGAGTGCGGCCTCGAGCTCCTCGAGTTCCTCGATCGCAGCGGCCCAATCGGGACTGTACGGCACATTGGTCTCGATCCGCCGACGCACGCGGACGAGACGATCGGCCAGGTGGTCGCCGTCCATGTGACCACGGTATGCCCGGTGAGCCGGCCGAGGACAGGCCATTGGACCCTGCGGCTCTGCACCTTCGGCTGCTGCGGGGCGAACGATGGTACCGCCGACAGGCCGGCGCGCGCTCCTCGCCCACCGGCATCGTTGCGCCGGAGATGACGGATCGTCATGACGTGCGGAGGTCCTGGTACCACACTGCGCTCGCGCCCCTCGCCTGGGGGGAGCTGCGGGGCGCAATCGGTCCAGTCGTCGCGGCGGCTGGACGGCCGGGCTGGAGCAGTCGGAGCACGGCGACTCCCGCAGCAGGGTCCCGTTTGCGCGCATCAGATGGGCGAGCTGCCTGGCCTCCCTCCTCGGGCAGGCCGTCTCATCTGGGGACGGAGCGACGGGGCCCTGCCGTCCGGCGGCCGGCGCGGGAGGTGCGGATGCGAGTCATCGTCGTCGAGCTCCCCGATCGCGCCTCGGCCATGCTCGCGGTTCGCGCGATCCGTCCGGTGCTCACGAGCAGCGCCGGCGCGTGGTGGCTCGAGCAGCGCGACGAGCGCTGGCTGATCGGCGGCCCGGTTCCGGCGGAGTGGGAGGACTTCGTCGCGGACACGGTCAGCGCGCTGGGCGGTTACGAGGTCCCGGATGGGCGCGTCTCGCGACGCGCCGAGGTGGCGCGGCTCGGGCGTCGCTGAAGCTCGTGGAACGCCACGCTGGCGGGACCTCGCGGCCCGCGCCTCCCTCACACCACCCCTGGCGCGCGAGCGAACATGAGCTGGAGTTCCATCGTGCCGTGGTCCTGGACGGACAGGGCCATGAGCGACGTCGGGGGCGTGATCCCGTAGTCGGCGAACGCGATGGGAAGCGAGCCGATGACCGCGATGACTTCGCCCGACAGCCTGGCCTCGACCGCAACCTGCACGCTGCTGGTCTGACCATGGAGCGTAAGCTGGCCGGCCGCCTGAACCTTGACCAGCTGGCCACTCGCGGGCAGTGAACCCAGCGCAATCGGCCTGCTCAGGACGAAGGTCGCGGTCGGGTATGTGGAGCTCTCCAGGCCGCGGTGGGTGAGCTGCTTGTCGCGGGCCTCGCTGTCGCTGTGCAGCGCCGTCAGGTCGGCGCTGATCGTCGCGGCCGTGATGGTGGTGCCTTCCAGGGTGAAGGAGCCACTCACAGTGGACGTCCGGCCGACCGCGGTGTTGGCTCCGATGCTGGCCAGGGTTTCCTGCACCCGGTAGCCCACGAACGACCCGCTGGCGTCCGACCCGATGGACGCGTCCACCTTCCAGGTGCCGTCGAGCGCGGCGCCCGGCGAACTGGCCGGCGAACTGGCCGGCGAGCCAGGCAGCGCGCCCAGGTTGACCGGCGCGGGACCGGCGGGCCGGAAGAAGAGGTACCAGACACCATAGGCGGCACCGGCAACGACCACCAGGACGACCAGGCCGAGAAGGAGCGGAAACATGCTGGGAGCTCCTAATCGAGGTGATGGCCGCGGTGGCCAAGCGTGGGAAGCCCGGACATGGGACTCCTTCCGGGCGCGCGGCGCGCCCTCAGCGGCTGGGTCGGTCTCGTCATTGGCCCTGCGCGACGGTCGAGGCGACCGTGTGGGGACGCCGCGCTGGTGAAGCCCCCGGGCTTCGTGCCTCCCGGCCGATGGGCGCAGTATGCACGTCGGAGCGAGGGACTGGTAGCCCAGACGGTGCCCGTGGCCCCCCCGGCAGGCACGCGAGACCCGCGACGGCTCGTTCCCGCGTGCCCGTCCCCCGGGAGGGCTTCCTACGTGCCGGAGCGCGCGGAGATCATGGCCGCCGCCGGCAGGTTCGGATCCCCGGACATGAACCACAGGTCGGCCCCGGTTCGGGCGGCGCGCCGGCATCAGGTCCTCCAATCGAGGATCACCTTGCCCGCTCCCCCTGACCGCGCGGCCGCGAACGCGGCCTCGTGCTCGCGGAACGAGAAGCGGTGAGTGATGGCAGGTGTGATGTCGAGGCCCGACTGGACCATCACGGTCATCTTGTACCAGGTCTCGAACATCTCCCGGCCGTAGATTCCGCGCAGGGTCAGCATCTTGAAGATGATCTCGTTGACGTCCAGCGTGACCTCCTGGGTGGGGAGGCCGAGCAGGGCGACCCTGCCGCCGTGGGCCATGTTGGCGAGGGCCGTCCGAAGCGCAAGCGCGCTGCCGGACATCTCGAGGGCGACGTCGAAGCCTTCGACCATGCCCAGCTCGCGCTGGGCATCGTGCAGGTCGCGCGCGCCCGGGTCGACGACGACGGTCGCGCCCATCCTGGCCGCGAGCTCGCGACGGAGCGGGTTGGGCTCCGAGACGACGACGAAGCGTGCGCCGGCGTGGCGCGCGACGGCGGTGGCCATCAGGCCAATCGGCCCCGCGCCACTCACCAGGACGTCCTCGCCCAGGACGGGGAAGGCGAGGGCCGTGTGGACGGCGTTCCCGAACGGGTCAAAGATCGCGGCGACGTCCTCGTCGATGCCCGGCCAGTGGTGCCAGACGTTGGCCGCCGGGACGGCGATGTACTCGGCGAAGGCGCCGTCCCGACCCACGCCCAGGCCGATGGAGTTGGCGCACAGGTGGCGGCGGCCGGCGCGGCAATGGCGACAGCGGCCACAGACGATGTGCCCCTCGGCGCTGACCAGGTCGCCGATCTGGAGGTCGACGACGTTGGAGCCCATGGCCGCGACCTCGCCCACGAACTCGTGGCCAACGATCAACGGCGGGACGATGTTCCGGGCGGCCCAGGGATCCCAGCTCTCGATGTGCAGGTCCGTCCCGCAGATGCCGGTCTTGTGGACGTGGATCAGCACATCGTTGATCCCGATCTCAGGCAGCGGCACGTCGCGGAGCTCGAGACCCGGAGCGGAGGCTCCCTTCACGAGGGCGAGCATGTTGCCTCCCCTGTCTCAGGCGATGTCCTTGCGCCATGACACCTCTGCCGGCCGGGTCGATCCCGGGCCGACGATGGCGCTGTCGTCACGATAGCCTGCGCGGGGGCTGCCGGTCAGAGTCCTCGCGCTGTTTGCGCCGGGTTCTCGCGTAGACTGGACTGGTCACTGTTGCGCTCAGGTAGCGCAACCGCCTTGCGTCCCCGTAGCTCAGGGGATAGAGCAACCGCCTTCTAAGCGGTCGGTCGCAGGTTCGAATCCTGCCGGGGACGCCACATCAGACTTCCCGGGCAGCATCGCTGCCGGGCTCTGGGGCATCGTGATTGTGGATTTGGACGTCGCGCAGGCTCTCGACCGTCTGCCACGCATTCCGCTGGCGAACCTGCCCACGCCACTCCAGGAGGCGCGTCGACTGCGCGACGCGCTCGGCGGCCCGGCTCGCTGCCCGCGCATCCTGCTGAAGCGCGACGATCTGACCGGGCTCGCCTCGGGCGGCAACAAGGCGCGCAAGCTCGAGTTCATCGTGGCCGACGCGCTTCGTGCGCAGGCCACCGTGCTCGTCACGACGGGCGGCGTACAGTCCAACCACGCCCGCATGACGGCCGCCGCCGGGCGCATGGTCGGACTCAAGGCGAGCCTCGTCCTGACCGGCGCGCCGGACGAGCGCGACGTCCAGGGGAACCTGCTGCTCGACCGGCTCTTCGGCGCGGAGGTCCATTTCATCGCGCCGGCGAGCGACCCGCGCATCGTGACCGGTCCCGACGAGGCGGCGATGCTGGCCCAGGTGGAGGCCGGCCTCGTGGCCCGCGGCGAACGGCCATACCTGATCCCGCTCGGCGGCTCCAGCCCCTTGGGGGCACTGGGCTACGTGGCCGGGACGCTCGAGCTCCTGTCACAGTTCGAGGCGTCGGGGGAGCGACCCAGCCGGCTGTACGTCGCGTGCGGCTCGCGGGGCACGGCCGCCGGCCTCGTCCTCGGCGCACGCCTGGCAGATGCCTCCTACGTCGTCCAGGGCGTGGCCGTCAGCGGCGGGGATCCGGCTAAGACCGAGCGCGCCGCAGACGTTGCTACTCAGGCCGCAGCGCTCCTCGGCAGCCCAATGCGGCTGACGCCGGGCGATTTCGCAACGGATCAGTCGCAGATCGGCGCGGGCTACGGCCGCTCCACACCGGGTTGCCTCGAGGCCATCGATCTCCTTGCCCGCAGCGAAGGGATATTGCTTGACCCGGTGTACACGGGCAAGGCGATGGCCGGTCTGATCGCCGACATCCGCTCTGGCTCGATCGAGCCCTCGGAAACGGTCGTCTTCCTTCACACCGGCGGTTTGCCGGGGCTATTCGCACACGCCGCCGAGCTGGCCGCCCCCGTCCGCCAGGCGGATCCGGCAAGACCCGCGAGCTGACGGCGCCCTCAGCAGGTAGGCGGCTGCGCGATCCGGTCAGCGCACCAGCCACCGTCCGGCGGCTACTTTGTCCCGAGGGCCGCTTCGATCGCTGCGTTCACGGTGGCCCAGTCCGCGCTCGGCAGCTTCTTGCCGTCGACGACGATGGTCGGCGTGGAGTCGATCCCGAGCCTGGTCACTTCAGCCTGGGACGCCTGCTGTATCCGGGCGAAGAGCGCGCCGGCGGCGGTGGGCTGCAGGCCCGCGTCGAACTCAGTCCGATCGAGCCCCACGGCGTCGGCCATGCCCTCCAGGCGTGCGACCGCGAAGCTGCCCACGTTCTCGCCGAGCTGGTTTGCGAAGAGGTAGTCGTGGTAGGGCCAGAACTTGCCCTGCTGCTCGGCCAGGGCCGCCGCGACGGCCGCCCAGGCCGACTCGTTCCCGAGGAACGCGAAATCGCGGAACACGAGGCGTACCTTGCCCGTCTCCACGTAGGTCGCCACGAGCTGCGGCTCCACCTGCTCGGTGAACTGCCGGCAGAAGGGGCACTGGAAGTCCTCCCAGGCCTCTACCGTCACCTTCGCGGTGGGTTTGCCCAGGACGTAGCCGGACGCAAGGTCGATCGGGGTCATGGCCGTCGGCGTCGCGATCGGGGCCACCGTCGCGAGGGCGGCCCCGCTCGTTGTCGGACTCGGCGACGCCCCGGTGTCGGTCGGTGACGGCGTGGCCATGGCGACCGCCGTCCCCGGTGTCGCCGGATGAATGGTCCCGTTGAGGGCGAGCACGCTCAGGACGAGACCGAGGCAGGTGAGAAATCCGCCGACGTAGAGCGCCAGCGCTGGCGCACGGCCGTAGCCAACTGGGGGTCCCGCCCCGAGCGTGGCGCGCTCGAGCAGAGCGGCGGCGACGGGGGCAGCCGGGACGTCGGGGACGGGCTCGGGCCCGCCGGCCATCTCGGGCCCGCCGGCGCATCTCGGGCTCTCCCGCGATTTCGGGCTCGCCGGTCATGTTCGGCTGGCCGGTTTCGTCGATCGGCATGTGGTTCAGCGTAGGCGGCCCGACTCTGAGGGCGGCAGTGTCGTTCGGCCCTCGGTCGCGGATGGCGTCGAAGGGCGCGCTCGACACGGCTGCACGTGTGCCATGATCCGGCCCGTGTCGGGCGCGTCTCCCACCCAGCGTCGCGGCAGCGGAGGGTCGTTGGCGGCGTGGCTCGTCGCCATCCGCCCCGCGACTCTGCCGGCCGCGTGCAGTGGAGTCGTCGTCGGCCTCGGCGCCGCCCGTGCCGACGACGCGCCCTTTCGGCCCGGCCCAGCGGTCGGATGCCTGGTGGTGGCTCTGCTGCTGCAGATCGTCGCCAACCTCGCCAACGACCTCTCCGACTTCCGGCGTGGCGCCGACTCGTCCGACCGGGTCGGTCCGACCCGCGCGGCCGCAGCGGGGCTCCTGTCGCCCCGCGCGCTCGAATGGGGCATCGGGCTGACGATTGTCGCGGCCGGGCTGGCCGGCGGCTACCTCGCCCTGGCCGGGGGCCCTGCCGTGCTCGCCGTCGGGGCGGCGGCGGTCGTCGCCGCCCTGGCTTACACGGGAGGCCCGTGGCCGTACGGCTACCGGGGCCTGGGCGAGCCGTTCGTCTTCGTCTTCTTCGGCCTGGTCGCCGTCGGGGGGACCGCCTATCTCCAGGCGGGTCGTCTCGAACCGCTCGCGGTCGCGGCCGCCGTTCCCGTGGGCGCGCTGGTGACCGCCATCCTCGTCGTGAACAACCAGCGCGACATCGCCACCGACCGGGCGGCCGGCAAGCGCACGCTCGCGGTGCAGTTCGGGGACGTGTTCGCCCAGGCCGAGTACGCGGCGTGCCTGCTGCTCGCCGCGGCCGTCCCGCTCGTCTTGTGCGTCTCGGCGGCCGTGGGCGTGTCGGGAAGCCGCTTCGGCCCGCTCGTTCTGCTGCCTTTGGTGAGCTTCCCGATGGCCCTGCCGCTGTGGCGGCGGGTCCGGGCGGGCGGCGACCCGCGCCGACTCAACGCGGTCCTGCGGGGAACCGCACGGTTCTCCCTCGTCTTCAGTCTGCTGTTCGCAGTGGGACTCGCGGCGCCGCGTTGAGCGGCCGACGACTGGCACAATCGGCCATGCCCGCCCCGCCGAACGGGCGACTTGGCAAGGCCCGTCATCGGTGACAGACTCGCCCCGACGCAAGGACGACAGTCGCAGGAGGGCGGGTCGTGCCCTCGGTCGCTGATCTGGTCGAGAGCCACCTGGTGCGCGCGCTGACCGACGCCGACACGTATGCGATCGGCATGGCGCTCGCCGACAGCGGAGCCGTCACGTTCGACCAGTTCGGCCCAATGCACGTCCGGGCCTGGGTCGATGGACGGTGAGCGCTTGCTCGTCGACCTGCGCTCGGGACCGGGCAAACTGGCGTGGTCGTGCTCGGAACCGGGCGGCTCTCGGGGAGGGCTCTGCTGCCACTGCGTCGCAGCGGCGCTCGAGACTCGGCGCCACGCGCCGGCGCGGACCTCCGCGACGGGAACGCAGGATGAGTCGAAGGGCGACCGACCGCGGAGGGACGTCGAGACCCCGCCGGCCCACGTGCGGTCGACGGTCGCCGCGCAGACGGGGCCGCTCACGACGTCACCGGCTCCCGTGCGATCGGCTGCGTTCGCCCCGCCCGTCGAAACGTGGGCGCCAGACGTGCCCGAGCTGGCGCCCACCCCGGAGGCCACCCTCGCGCGTGACATGGTGCTCGCGCCGAGCTGGCGCTCGCGCCGGAGGTCACCTTCGCGCCAGAGCCGTGCCTGCGCTCGACCCGACGCCCGCGCCTGAGCTGGCGCCCGCGCCCAAGGCGACGCCCGCGCCCGGTGCCGGCAGCATCAGCGGCCTCCACGCCATCGTGTTCACGCCGGCCGCAACCGAGGTGCGCGAGTTCTTCCGCGACGCGCTCGGCCTGGCACATGTCGACGCCGGGAACGGCTGGCCGATCTTCGCCATGCCGCCCGCCGAGCTCGCCGTCCACCCGGCGGAAACGCCGAGCCAGGCCATCTACCTCATCTGTGATGATCTCCAGGCGACCCTCGCCGGCCTCGAGAGCAGGGGGGTAGGCGTGCGTCGTCCGGTGCGCGAGGAAGCCTGGGGTTTCGTGACCGAGATCGTCCTCCCCGGGGGCACGGAGCTCGCGATCTACCAGCCGACCCACCCCCGCCCGCAGGTCGGGCCTCGCGAGCCGGCCGCGTAGGTCGGTCGCGAGCTGACCGCGCCACGAGCCCGGTCAGGCCCGGCCGGCCCCAGGCGCGACGGGTGGGCTGGTCGAAGGGTCCCTGCGCCGCGGGGCGGTCATACCGCTATCCGATGGATTCGCGGGCGCTCACTTCTTCGGCGGGAGGGTGCGGGTGAACGTCGCGGCCCGCTCGAGCCACTCGTGGAGCGCCGCCTCGTCGCGGAACACCTGCGGTCCGACCGCCACGTAGCCCTTCATTGGTCGGCCGGGCATGGGCTCGAAGGCCGTGCCTCCGAGCGCCTCCAACTCAACGCGATCGCCTTCCGGCAGCCGCAACATCAGCTCCTCGTTGAACGTCCCACAGCAGAGGTTCCCGTTCACGAAGGCGGCCGGGAAGCCGAACATCTTGCGCCGCGTGACATCCGGGCCGCGGGGCGCCACACGCTCGAACAGCGTGACCAACTCCTGCGGCGAGGGACGGAAGTCCATGGGCCTGTCTGGTTGCCTCCCCCCTCGTCAGGGGGCCGGCGAGCCGAACAGGTTCCCGAACGGATTACCGCCGGCTCCGCCCGAGCCCATGAACATCTGGAGCAGCTTCGAGGCGTCCTGGGTCTGATCGGCGGGCGGCGCCTGGATCGAGACGCTCCCGCTGTGTGCGGTGATCGTCAGTGCCAGCGTGACCGAGCTGCCCGCGTCGGTGATCGTCGTGCTCAGCTTCGAGAGCTGGTTCGTCTGCTGGTCGATCCAGATGGTCACCGGAATGTCCGGCATGCTGGCGGCGACCGACGGCAGCGGCACGGGCAGCGCGGCGCTGCCGGCCATCGACTCGGCCTGGGCGAGCCACGCCGCCACGGTGGAGCCGGTAATGGTCACCGTCACGACGCTCTGGGCACGCCCGTTGAGCTGTTGGGTGCCGCCGGACGTGATCGTGAGTCCCGGGTTCTTCAGGAGCGGCGCCAGCATGGCCGACGGGTTGAAGGAGGGCATCGCCGAGGGAACCGGGAGCGCCGAAGGAACGAGCGCCTGGGCGGCCGCCAGCGGAAGCGAGTACCAGCTCGCGCCGAGCGGGCTCGCCTGCACGTATGCCGTCCCGTCCACCACCCGCACGTCGGCCTTGACGTCGCTTCCGGCCTGGACGCCCTTGAGATCGACGGTGAGCTCCCCCTGGCTGCCGGCGCGGTCGATCGTGGCCGCCAGGCTTGATCCGGAAACGTCCGCCGTCGTGCCGTCGGATTGCACGAGCTTTCCGTCGAGCGTGAGCGCGACGTCCAGCGGACCGGACAGCTTCGACGTGGCCGCGAAGCTCCCGGCGAGCAGTGCGGATGGGTCCGGCGCAGGCGTGGGACTCGGCGTCGCGCCGGCGCTGCACGCGGCGAGCAGGCTCGCGACGACGATCGCGGCGGCGAGCACGGCAGGTCTGCGGTGGGTGTACGGCGTGTGCATCATCAGTCTCCCTCGGTGGGCGGACGCTGCGGCGTGACTGGGCCCGTACCCACATTGACACGCTCCGGCCGCACGTCAAGTGGCCGGTCGGGGCAGGACCGCGTGGAATCGACGCACCGCGTGAATTCGGGGGCAGGCTTCCACTACACTGCGCGCCACCGGACGCCAGCGCCCCGACGCGTGGCCGGTGACGAGGGAGCCCACGATGACGACCGTCGCGGCGCCGCCGCTGTCCCAGCCCTCGGCATTCGCGGTCTTTCGACGCCGAAGCTTCACGCTCCTCTGGACCGGGCAGTTCGTCTCCACGATCGGCGACGCTCTGCTGATCGCGGGGGCCGGCATCCTGATCTTCCAGCGCACGAACTCCGCGCTGAGCGTGGGGCTGATGGCGGCGGCGACCGTAGCGCCTGCCCTCGTGGTGGGGTTGCTGGCCGGCGTCGTCGTCGATCGCTTCGACCGCAAGAAGATCATGCTCGCGGCCGACCTGCTCCGAGCCGGGATCGTGATCCTGGTCCCGGTGCTGGTCACCGTCAATCTCGTCTTCCTCTACGTGCTCGTGGCCGCCTCTGCCGCGGTCAGCGAGTTCTTCGCGCCCGCCCTCGATGCGACGCTGCCCGAGATCGCACCCGACGAAGAGCTCGGCGCAGCCAACTCGCTGATGGCCATCAGTTCGTTCGGCTCCACGGCGGTGGGTTTCGCGGCCGGCGGGCTGATCGCCGCGCTGGGGGACGTCCAGTGGGCATTCGTGCTCGACGCCGCGAGCTTCGCGTTCTCCGCCATGTGCACGTACTTCGCCACCATCCCGCACATCCCGTTCACGGGGGACACGTCGGTTCGCGCGGTGGGATCGAACCTGCGGGACGGGCTGCGGGTCCTCGTCCAGACGCCGATCCTCCGTTCGATGCTTCCGATCGGGATCGTGTATGCGGTGGCCTGCGTGGGGATATGGAACGCTCTCCTGCTGCCCTTCTCGATCCGCGCGTTGCACGCCAACACGTTCCAGTACGGCCTCCAGGAAGGCGTCACCTCGGTGGGCTTCGTGGTCGGCAGCCTGGTCCTCGCGGAGCTCGTCGGTCGCCTGCGCGAGGGTCAGTGGATGGTCCTGGGATACCTCGCCATGGGGATCATGGGCATCGCGTACGGCCTGAGCCATTCGATCGTCCTGGCGATTGCGGCGGTGACCCTGAGCGGCTTCGCCAACGCCTTCACCAGCACCGCCGGCCGCCTGGTGCGTCAGCGCAACACCCCTCGCGAGTATCGCGGGCGTGTCATGAGCGCGTTCTCGGTCATTACCAGCGTGTTCGGCATCATCGGCATGGTGCTGGCCGGGTTGGCCGACGTGGTCGACATCCGCCTGCTCATCGTGCTCGCGTCTCTGGCGACCGTCGCGATCGGGCTGTTCGCCGCCGTGCTGCCGGGTCTCGGCCGGCCGGCGGGCGAGTGGCGGCGGATCGTGCAGCTGCTTCGCGCGGCTCCGGCCGACCGGCGCGCTCGGCACGCTGCGCCCGGTGACACTGGCGGACTTCGAGTCGCTCGTCGGGCTTGTGCCGACGCTGCGAAACCTCGACCGGTCCTGGCGCGAGGACCTGCTGGTCCACGGCCAGATCGGCGAGGCGCCGGCCGGCACCTGCATCGTCGCCCAGGGCGAGCCCGGGGACGCGGCCTACTTCGTCCTGAGCGGCAAGGCCGTCGCCGGCACGCCGAGCGGAGGGGTGTACCGCTCGCTGTCGGAGATGGGCCCCGGGGACTTCTTCGGCGAGATCGCCGCGCTCACGGGTGCGACGCGCTCGGCCAACGTGGTGGCGGCGGAGCCGGTGACGCTGCTCGAGGTGCCCGCCGCCACCCTGCGCCGCCTGATGAAGGCGCCCGGCATGGGCGAGCTCGTGATGGGCAAGATGAGCGAGCGCCTGGCGCGCACGAGCCTGACCGACCTGCCGAAGTTCACCGGCCTCGACCAGACCGACCTGCGAGAGCTCCGCACGCCGGCTGCCGCCCCGGCCGGTGGGCCGCCCGTCGCACCGGCCGCGTCCCAGGTGTGAGCGATCGTCCCGCCCGCGGACGACCCTGTCTGAGCCCGGCAAAGCGGCCTGTCACCGGCCGCGCTCGATAACCCCGAGGACCCCGACCGGTGCCCTCGGCCGGGGTCCCTGAGACTCCGTCGAGGTCAGCGGCCTCGACACCGGCATCGTGCGCACCACCGTCCCGCACCGCAATCCGACATTCGACGTATTCGCCGGCCCGGCCGCATGGTCGGTCGAGCGGCACCGGCGGCAACGAAGGCCGTGGACCGCCACTGGCCCCCCGACTGGCAGCGGCGCCGGCGGCTGGAGCAGCCGGCGAATTTGGCACGAGGATGCTGGACGGAGAACGTACGATGTGCGCAGCATGGTCGAGATCGAGGCCTATGCCGCGGACTGCCGGGTCTACGGCCGGATCGATGCCGGCGACGGTCGCCTGACCGATCTCCTGAACGGGGCACGGGAGCTTCGGATCGAGGACGTCCGGCTGGTGAGCCTGTCGGACGGGCACGTGATGGAGCTGCCCGAGCTCACGGTCGGCTGGGACGAGCTGCACGCCGTCATCGTTGTGGGTACGCGAGGCGACGCATCTCGCCGGGTGAGGACGCACGTGACGCGCGTCGAAGTCGCACTGGGTCCCTATCACGTCGAGGGGCAACTGCACGGGTTCCCGGCCGGCGACGCGCTCGGCATGGTGCTGCGCAGACCGACGTGGGTTCCCCTCACCGACGCCACGATCACCTACCGTCGCGGGGCGGAGCAGGCGGCCGACGAAGCCGCCGTGCTGATCGTCAATCGCGACCTCGCCACGTCGATGCGGGCGGCTCCGGGGGAAGCCGGTGGCCTGCGGTGGGTGGCCGTCAACCCGTCGGGCACTGCCGCGCGACCGCTGGAACGGACTCGACCTCCAGGGGAGGAGGCCGGCGCCTCCCCGGACCCCGCCCCGGTGGCGCCCGTGGCGTCGCCCCCGGCCACCTCCTGACGGGGCTGCGCTTCCCGGAGCCGACTACCAGGTCGGGTGTGCCAGGATCCCGCCGTCCACCACGAGGTTGATCCCCGAGACGAAGCGCGCCATCGGCGAGGCGAGATAGAGCACCGCGTCCGCCACGTCGTCGGGCCGGCCGAGGCGCCCCAGCGGCACGTGGGCGAGCCAGCGGCGCACCCCGTCCGGCCAGGCGCGCTCCAGGTCCGCGTTCCAGATCAGCCCCGGCGACACCGCGTTGACGCGGATCCCGTGCGCCCCGAGCTCGAGCGCCGCGGCGCGGGTGTGCATGATCACCCCTGCCTTGGTGGCGCTGTAGTGGCTGTGCCCCCAGGCCGGCTGCAGGCCCTCGATCGACGCGACATTGACCACGGCGCCGCCGTCACCCTGTGCCACGAACACTCGCGCCGCTTCCCGCGTGCACAGGAAGACGCCGCGCATGTTGGCGGCGACCATCGCATCCCAGTCCTGGACCGACTGTTCCGCCAGCTGCCGCACCGGCTGGACGCCCGCGCAGTTGACGAGGATGTCGAGTCGGCCGAGGGCGTCCACCGTCGCGTCCACCGCGGCCACCACCTGCGCCTCGTCGGTCACGTCCAGGCCGATCGGGACGGCCCGCCGTCCGAGTGCGAGGATCCGCGCAACCGTGCTCCCGGGCGCGTCGTCGGCTCCACGCGAGGCGACCGCGACGTCGGCTCCAGCCTGCGCCAGGCGGTCGGCGATGCCGGCCCCGATCCCGCGGCTGGCGCCCGTCACCATCGCCACCCTGCCGGCCAGGTCGAGCAGGCGATCGACGGGCGGGGGTTCGCGGGACGCGTCGGCGGTCATCGAACGCTCCTTTCCCGGGGCTTCAGAACCGGCACAGGCGCCTGATCCGCTGCTCGTGGTCGGGGTGGCGCCCCGCCATGTCCTCCCACCGCGCGAATGTCACCGCCTCGTCCGAGTATGGCGGGGCCATGAACGTCGACACGAGGCTCCACTGCCCGAGCGGCTCCGCTGCCTGCCACGTGCCGGGCGGGACGATCACCTGCGGGCGCTGGCCGGCCTCGAGGTCGGGTCCCAGGACCGGCTCGGAGAGTCTGCCGTCAGGGTCGATGAGGAGCATGCCCACCGGGGCACCCAGGTGATGCGCCCAGATCTCCAGGTGTTCGAGGCGGTGGAGGCCGGAGAAGTCGGGCCGGGCCATCAGGTAGTAGATCGCGCTGGAGCGAAGGTCGCGCCAGGTCTGGGCGACCTGCCCGCCCTCGGGCACCAGCGGCGTCAGGCCCAGCAGCTTGGCGACGCGGTCGGCCGTCAGCGCCTCGCTCATGTCGCGCTCTCCTGCTCTGGACCCGCCAAGGCCTCGCTCGCCAGCGCGAGCCGGAGGCTCGTGTACGCCACCAGGTCCACGGCGAGGCCTCCCAGCCCGGCGAGCTGCGACGTGTAGAACACGAATACCTGCGTGACCAGGATCCAGACCAGCAGGCCGTGCAGGAACCAGCGGTAGGCGCCCGCCCTGGAGCCCGGCAGCGCGACGACGCCACGCCCCACCAGCGCCGCACCGGCCAGCGTCGACAGGCTCTCGCCGACGTGCGAGACGGTCCACGTGTCCGCGCTCGACGACCCGCCGGTCGTGAAGGCCAGCGCCAGGACGCCCGCGACGGCGGCCACCGTGTAGGCCACGACGGCCACCACCAGCGCGCGGTCGAACCAGGCGTTCGCCGCCAGTCGCTCGTACCTGCGCGCCAGCCGCGCCGGGATGGCCTCGATCCACGAGTCGTGCTCGACGGCGGTGGGCAGATCGTCGAGATACCGACGCAGGTCGTGGACGAGCGAGGAGTCCCGGGGCGCGTGGCGGAGCAGCGCCCGGATCCGCGCCCGGTCGCTGGGCTCGATCGGCCGTTCGAGGCTGCCCAGCCAGCCAGCTCGAGCGCGTTGGCGAGCGACTCGCGCGGCGTGAGCCGGCTGCGTCCGACGACGGCGCGCCCGACCAGGAACAGCGCCACGAAGATGACGTAGACCAGCGCCACCGCGGGCCGGAAGAAGTAGTTGTTGTCGGACGTGAGGAACTTCCCGATCTCGTCGATGAAGGTCCCGAACCCGAGTCCGGCGACGACCGCGGCCGCGTGCTGGACGGAGCGGTCGAGGAAGATCAGCAGCATGCCCAGCGCGACCAGCATCAGCAGGCCGCCCCACAGCATGTGCGCGATGTGCAACCCGCCGCCGCCGACCCGCGGGTAGCCCGTCAGGGCGAGGAACGCCCGGATCCCGAGGAACGAGACGACGGCGGCCACGAAGAACGACTCGAGCAACGCGGCGGCGTCGGAGTTCCGGGTTCGGCGGCGCAGGAGGCGCTGGACCATGGGCGGCAGCATACGTGGTGGGCTCGCGATGTACTCTCGCGCGACGGGACGGGCGGCCACCCGAAGGGCGTCGCCGGGCCGCATGGAGGACCGTCGAGATCGATCCAGTCGTCGCGCCGCTGGCAACAACCCTGACGGCCCGTGTCGTCCGTTTCGTCGACGAGCATCGCCTGCCGGGAGCGTCGGTGGGGATCGTTCGCGACGACAGCCTGGCCTGGGTCGCGGGCGTGGGCTACGCCGATCTCGCGACCGGAGCCCGCCCGAACGAGCGGACGCTCTACCGCATCGCCTCCATTACCAAGACCTTCACCGCGACGGCCGTTCTGCAGCTGCGCGACGAAGGGCGCCTCCGCCTCGACGACCCGCTGACCAGGTACGTGCCGGAGTTCGCGGTCGTCGCCAATCCGTTCGGGCCGATCGAGGACGTGACGATCCGGCGGCTCCTGCTGCATCGCTCCGGCCTGCAGAGCGAGCAGCCGGTGATGGATCCGAGGAAGGCGACGTTCCTGCGCGTCGACGATCTCATCGGGATGCTCGACCGGGTGCGGGTCTCGATCCCGCCGGAGTCCGCGTTCAAGTACTCCAACCTCGGCTACGAGCTGCTGGGCGAGGTGGTCCGCCGCGTGAGCGGACACCCGCTCACCGAGTACGTGGTGGACCGCATCACGGGCCCGTTGGGGATGACGTCGACGGTGCACGAGGCCACGGGCCAGCTCGCCGAACGCTGCGCGGTCGGCTACGACGCCAGGCAGTTCGACGACCGAGGCACGGTCGCGCGCGACATCGACTCGCTCTCCATGGAGGGCGCCGCCGGCCTCTGGTCGTCGGTCGAGGACATGGCCCTCTGGGTCTCCCAGCAGTTCCGCCGCCGCGCCGACGCCGTCGCCGATGGCCGCCAGGTGCTTCGCGGTTCGACGCTGCGGGAGATGCATGAGGCGGCGGCCCTGAACGACGCGCCTGGTCGGAGGCCCAGGGGCTCGGCTGGTATGTGACGCGCGAGGACGGCGTGAGCTGGGTCGGCCACTCCGGCTCGATGTACGGGTTCACCACCAACGTGTCGTTCGAGCCGCAGGAAGGGCTCGGCGCGATCGTGCTCTTCAACGGGATCGGGCCGGCCGACAAGCTCGCCCGAGCCCTCGCCGCCGCGGTCCTGCCGGCGCACCGCGACGCCAGGGCTGCGATCCGGGTGCCTGCTGCTCCGCCGGACCCCGCGCCGCCAGCCTGGCAGGAGCTGCTGGGGGCGTATCGGGAGGTCGAGTTCGCCTGGGACGTCCGGATCGAAGTCCCGCGGCCCGGACCTCGTGTGCGTCGTTCCCGACGCGACCGGGGATCCGTTCGTGCTGGAGCCGACCCCCGATCCGCTCGCGTTCACCGTCCGTGGCGGCCGCCAGTCCGGTGAGACCGCGCAGTTCCTCCAGGGGACCGATGGCAGGGTCGATGGGCTCAACCTGGGCGGGGTCCCCATGGTGAGGATGGTTCCGGCGACGGGCTGACGGGGCGTCGGGCGGCCGCCAGTGCCGGCCGGTCTCTACCTCTCGACGGGGCCCTCGCGTCCTGCTCGGCAGGCCGCGAATCCTGCCCGATCCGCCCAGCTCTCGGCGACCGGGGCCGCTGTGGGCGCCACAGGGCCGAAAGTAACGTACGATGTGTCCCTCGGCCCTTGACAACTGGCACCGCTTTGTCTGCGTTACCCCGTTGACTCCCGGGCGATGCGGTACCAAAGTACTCAGCCGTAGGCATAGTTCAAAGGGGGGCACCACATTGAACAACACCGCTATGGCGTCCCTGCGGCGGGGTCGCGCAAGGGTTCTCGCCATCCTGACCTCGGCGGCCCTGCTCGGAACGCTGCTGGCGACCGCGCCCGATCATCGCGGGAGCCGCAGGAGCGACGGGTAGTAGCTCTTCCTACTGGAATGTCACCGGAACCTACCAGATCAACTTGACGTGGATAGGACCTGCTCCGGCACGATGTTCAGGAAACCCTGATCCTGGCGCAGTCCGGACCGTTGGGGATCACCGGGACGTCCCTCGACCTCACCACCGGTGGGAACTCTGCTCGCTCTTCACCATCACGAGCGGCTCGGTGTCTGGCACCGCCGTCACCTCACTGCCAACGACGCGTGCGGATACACGTCGAGCTACACGGGCACAATCGCCCCGAACGGCTCGATGTCAGGCACCTGGGCGGACACTAGTGGCCAGGGCCGAACGGGGACGTGGGCCACGACCTCTGGGGCCGCAACATGGGTGACTTTTGCCGCTTCGGTCACGACGTGTGACGCGATCAGTACCTCCACCCCTGGCAGCTTCACCCTGACCGTGAGCATGCCAGCTGGCGGCGGGTCGGTCGGCATCGACGCCAGCAACTCGGGCTTCGCCCTCAGCGGTTCGAACGTCGTGGGTGGCAACCTCGTGGCCACCGGCCTCCCAGCCGGGCCCGCCTCGTTCTCGTTCATGGCCACGGCGACAACGAGCCCGTCGCCGACGATGCGCGTGGTCTTCGAGCCGGATCCTTCGGAGTCTCCCTTTGGAGCGGGAGAGCCGGACGAGAGACGAGACCGACCTAGATATCGCCCCGACAGCGCTGACCTGTCACCTGGCGTACCTCGTCCAGCCGACCTCCACGACCAAGGGCGCCGTGATCACCGGCACCACCGGTAGCCCGAGCGGGCCAGCGGTGGCCGTCCAGGTCCAGGACAGCGGCAACAACCCCGTGTCTGTGGCAACGCCGGTCACGCTGACGCTCAGTGCCAGCGGGCTTTCTAATGGCGGACCCTTCCCCGCGCTCGACTCTCCAACGGGTCGACGTCGTTCGCCCCTGTGGACGCGAATGCGGGCCTGAACCTCACGCTGACCGCCACTGCAGCGGACATCGCGATCGCGCCTATCACGTCGAACAAGTTCACGATCTATGACAGCGGCACGTTGTGCACGGGTAGCTGCGGCACGTCACCCGCGCCGGGCTTCAGCCTTTCGGCAACCGGGACCGGCTTCCTGGCGGCCTCGGTCAACCCCATCTCGCTGAGTTGCTCAGCCCTGAAGTTCGGCCTCTATCCGGTCATCCCGGGCACGACGACTCTCGGGTTCACCTACGTCGGTGGCGGCACGAAGACCGTGACGTTCTTCGTCGCCCAGTCGCTCCTGACGACGACCGCCGCAAAGCTGCAGGCTCTCTACTACATGATCTGCTACACGTCCCCCACGCCCTTCAAGACGGTGTTCGGGCTCTCTGCGGCGCCTGACCCAACCACTTCAGCAGCCCTCGGTGCGCAGTACTACACGGGCCTGCTCCCGGACTGCGCATTCAACGGCAACACTGCGCCCTGCGTTAAGAGCCGCACAATCGTGACCAAACCCACCCCGACGTACCCGCTCCTCGGTGTGTACGTGGTGGTCAGCGCGCCCGCCGGCGATCCGTTCGGGCGGTAAACCGGGGCGCACCACGCCCCAGCGCCCAACACCTGAACCGATGAGAACGCCGCCTCGGGAACGACCCGGGGCGGCGTTCTTGCGTGCGCGGAGCCGGGCCGTTCACTGCTCTCACGCGCCCATCTCGTAAACTTCGCCGATGGCGTCCTGCCCCAACTGTCACCAGACGGTCGATCCGCGCTACCGCGTGTGCGGCTACTGCCGCACGCAGCTGGCCGCCGATCGCCCGCCGCAGGAGGTCCGCCGCAAGGTCACCATCGTCACGTCGGACCTGAAGGGCTCGACGGCCCTCGGCGAGAAACTCGACCCCGAGTCGCTCCGCGAGGTCCTCACCCTCTACTTCGACGAGATGCGCGCCGTCTTCGAGTCGCACGGCGGCACCATCGAGAAGATCATCGGCGACGCGATCGTGGCCGTCTTCGGCCTTCCCCTGCCGCGCGAGGACGACGCACTGCGCGCGGTGGCCGCGGCCGCCGAGAGCCAGCGCGCGCTGTCGGCCCTCAACGAGCAGCTGCAACGGACCTGGGGGGTGCAGCTCAACAACCGGACGGGGATCGCCACCGGCCAGGCGATCATCGGCGAGGCGAGCGCCGGCGAGCACATCCTGACCGGCGACGTCATGCAGCTGGCCAACAAGCTCGAGCAGTCCGCGCCGGTGAACGAGGTGCTGGTCGGCGCCCCGACGCTGCTGATGGTCGGCGACGACATCCAGGTGGAGGCCGTCGACCCGGTGCTGCCGAAGGGCGCCACGGACCTGGTGGCCGCCTACCGGCTCGTCTGCGTCAACACCGACGCCGAGGTGCTGACTGCGCCGCCGGCGCCCGCGGTACTGCCGGACGCGCGTCTCTGTCCGAACTGCGGCGAGGAGAACCCCGAGGCGTTCACGTACTGCGGCGCGTGCGGAGGCAGGCTTGCCGGTCAGGTCCGGGTCCAGGAGAGCCGCAAGACCGTCACCATCGTCTTCTCCGACCTGAAGGCGACCACGCTCGACGGCGACCCGCTGAGCCCGGAGCGCCTGCGCGACGTCATGGCGACCGCCTTCGCCGAGGCCAGGCGCGTCATCGAGAAGCACGGCGGCACGGTCGAGAAGTTCATCGGCGACGCGGTGATGGCCGTGTTCGGCCTCCCGGTGCGCCACGAGGACGATGGCCTGCGGGCGGTCCGTTCGGCGCTCGACATGAAGGTCGGCCTGGCGGCGCTGGCCGAGTCTCTGGAGCGCGACCAGGGGATCAGCCTCGACGTGGCGATCGGCGTCAACACCGGCGAAGTCGTCGCCGGCGACGCCAGCCTCGGGCAGCGCCTCGTGACGGGCGACGCCGTCAACGTCGCCGCGCGGCTCGAGCAGGCCGCGCCGCGCCACGAGGTTCTCATCGGGGACCTGACGTACGGGCTCGTGCGCGACGCGGTCGACGTCGAGGAGGTGGAACCCCTCACGCTCAAGGGCAAGGCACGGCCCGTCCCGGCCTACCGGCTCATCGCGGTGCGGAGCGGCGACGCCGTTGCGCGCCGGCAGGACGCCCCGATGGTCGGCCGCGAACGGGAGATGGCGCAGCTCGACGAGGCGCTGGCCGCCGCCATGGGGGAGCGCGGCGCGCGGATGGTGACGCTCGTCGGGGACGCTGGCGTCGGCAAGACGCGACTGACGAAGGAGTTCCTCGACTCCGTCCGGGGACGGGCGCGCGTGATCCGTGGGCGCTGCCTCCCGTACGGCGACGGCATCACCTTCTGGCCGATCGTCGAGGTCGTCCGCGAGGCCGCCGGCATCCGGGAAGAGGATCCGACGGAGGGCGCGCGGGCACGCCTCGTCTCGTTGCTCGGACCGGACAACGCAGACGTCGCCGATCGGGTGGCCTCGGCCGTCGGCCTCCTCGACACCCCGTTTCCGGTCTCGGAGCTCTTCTGGGGCATCCGGAGGTTCCTCGAGTTCATGGCGCAGGACGGCGCGGTCGTCGTCCACATCGACGACATCCACTGGGCCGAGGCGACCTTCCTCGACCTCGTCGGCTACCTGACCGAGACGAGCCAGGACGCACCCGTGCTCCTACTGTGCACTGCTCGAAACGAGCTGCTCGAGCGCCACGCCGACTGGGCCCAGGGTCCGAAGCAGTCCCGCATCGTGCTGACGCCGCTCTCCGATGCCGACGCCGGGCTTGTGGTGGAGAACCTCCTCGGCCAGGCCGGGCTCGCAGAGAACGTCCGGGCCCGCGTGGTCGCCGCCGCCGAGGGCAACCCGCTCTTCGTCGAGCAGCTCCTCTCCATGCTCATCGACAACGGGTCGCTCCGATTCGAGGACGGCCGATGGGCACCCGCGGTCGACCTCTCCGACATCTCGATCCCGCCCACGATCCACGCCCTCCTCGCCTCCCGCCTGGACCAGCTCCCGCCCCTGGAGCGCTCCGTGGTCGAACCGGCCTCGGTGATCGGCCTGAGTTTCGCGCCGTCCGCGGTGCGAGAGCTCGCGCCGGACGACGTGAAGGCGGACCTGTGGACGCACCTGTCGTCGCTCGCCGCAAAGCAGCTGGTCAAGGCCGGGCAGGCCGAGTCGGAGTCTGACCCGAGCTACCGGTTCCAGCACATCCTGATCAAGGACGCCGCGTACCAGGGCCTGCTCAAGCGGTCCCGTGCCGTGTTCCACGAGCGGTTCGTCGTCTGGGCCGACCGGGTCAACGCCGAGGCGGGCCGCGCCACCGAGTTCGAGGAGATCCTGGGCTGGCACCTCGAGCAGGCCCACCGCTACCGCAAGGACCTCGGGCCGCTCGACGAGCACGGCGTTGCCGTCGGCATCGACGCGTCGCGTCGGCTGGGATCTGCAGGTCGACGGGCGATGGCCCGCGGCGACATGCCGGCCGCGGCGAGCCTCCTTCGACGGGCGGCGTCCCTGGTGCCCGAGGACCATCGGACCCGGCCCCGGCTGCTGCGCGACGCCGGCGAGGCGCTCATGGAGCTCGGCGAGTTCGCGGCGGCCGACGAGGCCCTGGTGGCCGCCCGCGCCGGCGCCGCCGCGCTGGGCGACGCCGGGATGGAGACGACGGCGACGATCATGCGGATGCAGCTCCGCTTCTACCAGGCCGGGTCGGGAGACGGCGACACCGACGTCACGTCCGAGGTGCAGGCCCTCCTGCCGGTGCTCGAGGCGGAAGCCGACCACGAGGGTCTCGCGCGCGCGTGGCGGCTGCTGACGATGATCGGGTTCGGGACCGGGCGGTATGTCTTCACGGAGAACGCCGCCGAGCGAGCCATCGAGCACGCCCGGATCGCCCAGGATCGTCTGATCGAGACACGCTCGCGCTCGTCGCTGGCCATGTGCGCCCTGCTGGGACAGACACCCGTCCCGCAGGCGATCGAGCGGTGCGAGGAGCTGCTCGTCCAGGCGGAAGGCGACCGCAAGTCCGAGTCCCTGATCCTGGCGGTCCTCGCACACCTCGAGGCGATGCGGGGCGACGCCGGGAGGGCGCGCGACCTCTACCGGCGCAGCCGGGCGACCCTCGAGGAGCTGGGCGTCAAGCTCCTCGCCGCCCTCACCTCGCTCGATTCCGGCTGGGTGGAGATGATCGCCGGCGACCCGGTGGCTGCCGAGCGGGAGCTGCGTGGCGACTACGAGACGCTCAACGCGATGGGCGAGCGGATGTACATCTCCACCACGTCGGCGTCACTCAGCGAGGCGCTCTACCGCCAGGGTCGCTACGACGAGGCGCAGGCGATGACGACGTTCAGCCAGGAAGTCGCCGCCCCGGACGACGTCTCGACGCAATTCCTCTGGCGCCACGTCCGTGCCAAGGTCCTCGCGAGGCAGGGAGACTGCGCGGAAGCCGTGACCCTGGCGACCGAGAGCGTTCGCCTCATCGGCGAATTGGACGACATCGAGTCGCAGGGCAACGCCCTCATGAGCCTGGCCGAAGTCTTCTGCCTGTGCGGCCGGAGGCGCGAGGCCGCCGACGCGGCCGAGCAGGCGAGCGAGCGATTCCAGCGCAAGGGCAACATCGTGTCCGGCCTCCCTGGCCGCGTCGTTCAGGCAGAGCCTGGAAGCCGGGCTGCCGAGCGCGATCGTGCTGGAGCCGCTGCATTCGAGGCCCGCCATCCGGTAGATCGTCCGCCGGCGCACGGCGGCCGATGACCGCCGCCGGACCCGGCATGCCGCAACAGACGAGGGGGAACGCGCCATGGACGACCTTCTGCCGCACGTCCTGTCGGTGCTGTCGACGACGCCCGAACGGTGGCGCGCCCTGGCCGGCACCGTGCAGCCCGACCTGCTGTCGCGCCCGCCGGCGCCCGGCGAGTGGTCGGCTCTCGACTGCCTGCGCCACCTGCTGGCGACCGAGCGCGACGTGTTCCCCGTCCGCGTCGCGGCGATCATGGCCGGACGCGATTTCGAGGCCTTCGACCCCGACGCCGCCGGGGCGACGTCGGAGCCCGGCGGATCCCGCGGAGGTGGTGGCCCAGTTCGAGACGCTGCGCGCACGGAGCCTGCAGGCCGTGACGGCGCTGACGCCGGGGGATCTCGGGCGGACGGCGCGGCACGCCGAGCTGGGACACCGTGACCCTGGAGCAGCTGCTGAACGAGTGGGCCGGCCACGACCTGATGCACACGGTGCAGGCCGAGCGGGCCATCATGCAGCCGTTCATCGCCGGCAGCGGTCCCTGGCGCGGGTACTTCGCGGACCACGAGGTGCCGGCCGTCTCTACACTCTGACCAATGCCTACGGCAACCCCGGACGACATCCGCCGCTACCGCGAGAACCTCCAGGGCGAGATCGACGGCGTGGCCATCTACCTGGCGATGGCCGACGGCGAGAAGGACCCGCCGCTGAAGGAGCTGTACCGGCGCCTCGCCGAGACCGAGCAGCGCCACGGGGCCGTCTGGGACGCGCGGCTGCGGGATGCCGGCGTCGACACGTCCACGCTGGGGCCGTCGTGGCGGGCGCGCGTCCTGATGATGGTCGCGAGGCGGCTGGGCGCCGGGGCGGTCGCGGCGACCGTGGCCGAGCAGGAGGGCCGCTCGCAGGGCATGTACGACGCCCAGCCCGAGGCGGCCGGCACGTCGCTGCCGCAGGACGAGCGGTCGCACGCCCGCCTCTTCCGAGAGCTCGCCGGAGGGAGAGGTCTCGCCGGCGGCGAGCTCGCGCGCATCGAGGGCCGCCACCGTTCCACCGGCGGCAACGCGCTCCGCGCCGCGGTGCTCGGGGCGAGCGACGGCGTGCTCTCCAACACCAGCCTGATCATGGGCGTGGCGGGGGCGGCCGTGAGCAACGGGGCCGTGGTCGTGGCGGGGTTCGCCGGGCTGCTCGCCGGCGCGTTCTCCATGGGCCTCGGCGAGTGGCTGTCGGTCCAGAGCGCGCGCGAGCTCTACTCGCACCAGATCCGCGTCGAGAGCGAGGAGCTGGAGGCGATCCCCGAGGAGGAGGAGGTCGAGCTCGCCCTGATCTACGAGTCGAAGGGCATCCCCGAGGACCAGGCGCGCCGGCTGGCGAACCAGATCATCGGGGGCGACCGGCGCGTCGCCCTGGACACGCTCTCACGCGAGGAGCTGGGGATCGACCCGGAGGAGCTCGGCGGGTCGGCGTACCAGGCGGCCTTCACGTCCTTCGTGCTGTTCGGATCGGGCGCCCTCGTGCCGCTGCTCCCGTTCCTCGTCGCGGGCGGCACGCCGGCGATCGTCGCCTCGCTGGTCCTGGCCGGGATCGCCCTGTTCGGCGTGGGCGCGGCGATCACGATCGTCACGGGCCAGAGCGCACTCCGCTCGGGGCTGCGGCAGGTCGCGTTCGGCCTCGCCGCCGCCGCGGTCACCTTCGGGATCGGCCACCTCGTCGGTCTCGCGATCCGTTGATACACCCCAAGATGGGGGAGGGTGCCGGTCATCTGTTCGTCTCCTGTTTGAGCGGCGACTGTCTGTGTTGCATCACGCTATATCGCCATACGTCGCCTATCAAGGCCATTCGCGGAGCTTCTGTCGTCCGGTGTTGATCACGGCTGACCTGAGTCCCGAGCACCGGCCCTGTTGTGGGCCTTGCGGCCAGGGGAGTCCCACCGGTTAGGCCGCCGCGTGCTCAGCCTTGCCGACCTCGAGCAGTTCCGAGTGGTGGCGCCGCTTCTGGCCCCCGGGCGGTCGGTCGCGCTCGATGAAGAAGCCGTCCGGCGCTGTCACGAGCCGGCGGCCGGCCTGGCCAAGGCCGCGGGCGACGACGCCCGCGGCGGAGCCGCTCCAGAGACGCGACATGCGGAAGAGGGTGTCGAACGCGACCGCTCGGGACACCAGCGAGCGCCCGGCGTCCAAGGCCCGCGAGCCAAGCGGCAAGGCCTGGCTGACTCGATGGCGCCGGGTCGGACCACCGACGAACAGCAGATCGCCGTTGGTCGCGTCGGCCTCGGGCACGTTCTCGACGCGCTTGACAGCGGTAATTACTAGGCGGGCGGGCTGCCCCGATGGCGCGCGCCGCGCGCTGGGCCGAACGCGACTACCCCAAGAACTACTGAGGCCGGACGCGGTGCGGAACCGGTCCGGTCTCAGGGTTGCGTTTCACGCCCTACACGAGGCTATCTTCCACCAACAGTCGGCGCAAGGGCTCGGCGCCACCGCGCCGTGCAGATGGAGCAGTCTGTTCAAGGGCCGCATCCGGCGCTGCGGGCACCGGGCGTACTACGGGCTAGCTACGGGGTCCTCGTTGGAATCGGGTGGCTCGTTCGCGAGTGCCAAGAGCTCCAGACGCTTTTCGCGGCGGCGTGCCTCGGTCTGGCCAGAAAACGCTCTCCGTTTCTCGCGCCGCTCGTCCGCCTCGATGGCTTCGTCCACGATGACATCGGGATCGCTCGGCCCTGTGATGCCGAGGTTCTGGGACCGTATCCCGCTGAGCTCGACCACGCGAAGCGCCAACTTCCCGCGGGCGGGGTCCGGAGCCTTGAGGTCAGCGGCAATCGCGTCCATCGCCGCCAACGTCAGCGCGCGGAAGCGATCCTGGGCGACCTGCCAGACGAGGGCCCTTCGAGCGCCGAGTGCTGCCTGGAAGCCCGGGTGATACAGGCGCCACCGAGTCACGGTCACCCGGTGGACGCCCAGTGCGGCGGCAACCTCCTTGTCTGTCGTGCCGCCAACCAGCAGGTCGATCGCATTCTGCTGCGTGATCGTGAGCTCGTGTAGCTCTTTGTAGCGCTGTGTAGCCAGTAAGCCCCAATCTGCTGCAACGAACCAACTTGTCAGACGGCACCCCGACGCTGGTCGGAACCGTCGCCGGAGGCCAATCTCATAGTACCCCCGCGCCGCGCCGATCGCCCCGCGCGAGGTCTCAAGGGGATGTACGAGTTCTTCATCAGGCCCGCCTTCCCTGACAGAAGATCACGATCGAGCGCGAGGTGAACCCGGGCGGCGACAGGCTCGCCCTCCAGGTCTCATGGACCGCGACGCACACGGGTCCCTTCCTGGGCGTTCCGGCCACCGGGCGCACGATCCACGTGCCGGGGACGGGCATCTTCCGCGTGGTCGAGGGAAGATCACCGAGGAATGGATGCTCGAGGACTTCCTCGGCATCTACCAGCAGATCACGCAGGCGTAGCGCGATGGAGACCACGGCCAGCCCGATGGCGGACAACATCGCCCTGCTTCGCCGCTACTACGACGAGGTCCTCAACCGGGGCAACCTCGACGCGGTCGACGGCATCTTTGCGCCCGAGTACGTCTCCCACCACGACGACCCTGCGCACCTGCCGCCCGGGCCGGCTGGCGTAAGGCGTTCGTCGCGATGACGCGGCAGGGCTTCCCCGATCTCCACATCACCGTGGACGAGGTCTTCGGCGAGGGCGACCAGGTGCCACGGTTTGGACCATGGAGGGCACCCACACCGGCGAGCGGTTTCGGCGCCCCCGCGTCGGGCAAGCGCGCGCGCTGGTGGGGCGTCGCGATCACCCGGTTCGACGCCGGGCGTATCGCCGAGGACTGGT
Source organism: uncultured Chloroflexia bacterium (assembly GCA_963759135.1). Taxonomy (GTDB): domain Bacteria; phylum Chloroflexota; class Limnocylindria; order Limnocylindrales; family CSP1-4; genus JAJYNJ01. The sequence continues at coordinate 171,835 of CAVWXU010000010.1, forward strand.
ACAACTTCGACCAGGTGAGCCTGCTCCAGCAGCTCGGCATCATCCCTGGCATAGTGAGAGACGCATGGACACCATGACAGCCGCCTCGATCACCCTGGACCAGGTCAGAGCACTCGCCTCGGCGTGGTACCTCGCCCTCGACCAGCACGCGCCGATCGAGCAGGCGCCTACGCGATGCTGGCTGACGAGGGGCTGCGGGTCCAGTTCCCGGACGGCGACATCACTGACATGGCGAGCTTCAAGACCTGGTACGACCGCGTCACGAACATCTTCTTCGACGAGAGCCACAACGTCGTGAGCGTCGAGGGCGAGGTCCGGGACGACGAGGCGGACGTCATCGTCGTCGTCGCGTGGCAGGCGTCGTTCTGGGAGCCACCTGCGGCCAAGAGCAAGCGGACGTCGATGGACGCGACCCAGCACTGGATCGTCCGGCGGTCGGACAAGAACGCACCGCCTCATGATCGAGTATTACAACGCCACCCACGAACCCTTCAGGTACGCACCGGGATTGCTCGGCTCTGACCCCCGGCGCCCGTCCCGCGACGCGCGTTATCGGAGTTCGAGTGAGCGCCTGCCCATCCGGGCAACGTGCGCGTACTTCTAGCACGACGAGCAGATTGGCGCTCAGGCAGCGCGACCGTTCAATGCGGGTGGCGTCTACGAGGCATGATGCGGAGGGTCGCGACGTGACCAGGTTCATCAACGGGGCTGGCGAGGTCGGAGCGCGTCGGTTCGAGATCTTCAAACAGTTCATCGAGCAAGGGCTCGTCCACGGGCAGTTCGGCGGCGTCCTGGACGAGGTGGAGGTGCAGGACCTTCTCGACCGCCAGGACTACGGGCCGGGTTCCGGCCGGTCGTGAGGGCGTCCGTGCGCTCACCTCGGTGCTGCTCCAGGCGTTCCCGGACATGAAGTTGGACATCGAAGAGATCGTGTTCGCGGGTGATGAGTCATGGGCGCGCATCCGCTCCTACGGCACGTTCTCGGGGCCCGACCCTCGGCGTCCCGCCGACCGGCAAGCCGATCAGCATCTACGTCGTCGAGTCCGTCCGCTGGACGTCCGACGACCGGATATGCGAGCACTGGGGCGTGGCGGACCGGTTCGGCCTTCTGGAGCAGATGGGCCTGATCTCGCGCCGGTACGTACTGACGTGGTGCCGGGGGTGGCCGGTCCGCGGTACGCGGAGATGATGAAGCTGCCGGCCTGAACGCGTCCCGTCCCGGCGGCGACCGGATCGACCGAAGCGGAAGGAAGAGCATGGATGCGAAGCGGACACGGCGCCGCGCGACGCCTGAAGCGGAGACCTCGCCTCGGGCAAGATCTCGCTCGGCGCCACTACCATCAGCGGCAGCCCGGTAGTCGCGGAGCTGCTCTCCCGGCGCCCTGGCTTCGACTGGCTGTGGCTCGAGATGGAGCACAACACGGTCTCGGACGGGGACGTCCTGGCGATGCTCCAGGCCACCAACGGCGCGGATGTCAGCACCGTCGTCAGGGTGCCCTGGAACGACAAGACGCTTATCAAGCGCGCCGTGGACGCGGGCCCCGACGCGATCCTGGTGCAGCTCGTGAACACGCGCGACGAGGCCAGGCCGCTGTTGGGCGATGAAGTACCCGCCTGTGGGCGAGCGCGGCGCCGGCCTGGCGCGCGCCGAGGCGTGGGGCCTGGCGATGGGCGAGTACTACGTGATGGCGAACGACGTCATCCGAGACGTTCGTCATGCTCGAGCACATCGTGGCGTCCAGAACATCGATGACGAGATCCTGGCCGTGCCGGGCGTGGACGGCGTCATAATCGGCGCGCTGGACCTCTCGGGCAGCATGGGGATCCTGGGCCAGACCGACCACCCCGACGTCGAGGCGGCCGTCCAGCGCGTGCCGCCGCATGCCGACGAGCCGCAAGACGTGCGGCACGTCGCCCTCGACCCAGCTGGCGCGCGCCGGCGGATCGAGGAAGGATTTAACCCGATCATCGTCGCCATCGACGTGCTCATGCTTGCCGGGGAGCTCGAAGTCGGTGCTCGACGCGGTCGCGCGCCAGGCCGGCGGAGTCTAGGGGGAAGCCATGAAACTGCAGGGCAAGAAGATCGGGATCCTGCATGGAATCCGACTTCTACGAGGACGAGATCTTCTCGAGCAGCACCGGTTCCCCGAGGAGGGCCTCGAGACGCACTTCCTGGCCCGACTCTGGGGGCAGGATCGCATCACGTTCCACGGGCACGACTACAAGGTGCCGTTCGAGGTCTCCGAGAGCTTCGAGGGGATGAGCGACGAGGAGCTCCGTAGCTACTCGGCGATCATCGTGCCGTCCGCGATCGTGTCTGACCGGCTGCGCTACTCGGAGGACGTCAACCGCCTGTCGCCGGCCACCGAGTTCCTCGTCCGGGTGTTCGCGGAGCCCGACGTCCTCAAAGGCATCATCTGCCACGGCATGTGGCTCGTGTCCGCAGCGCCGGAGCTCGTCCGCGGCCGGCCGGTCGTGTGCCACAACAACCTCATCGGCGATGTCCGGAACATGGGCGCGCTCTACACCGACCAGGACGTCGTGATCGACCGCGACCTTGTCACGGGCCGGACCGGCGGCCACTGCCACCTGTTCGCGCGGGCCATCATCGACCTGCTCGTGGCAAAGGAGGAGGCTCGGCAGACGGAGGCCGGAGGGGCCGCCGCGGGCGTCGGTCCTCTGCCCGTTACGCCGGCGCCCTCCCGCGGCGACGGGAGCCTGAGCCGTGGCAGTTCACCACCTGGGCCTGACGTGCAGGAATCCGGGTGCCGTCGAGGCCTTCTACACGCGCTACTTCGGGTTCCGGCGCGCCCGTGTCGTGGGATCGGGTGACGGCCAGGTCGTCTTCCTGAAGTCCGACACGTTCTACCTGGAGCTGTTCCGCGCCAGCGCGGACTCCGCGGCCCCAGCCCCCGCGGGCGCTGGCCCAGACTACCCGGGCTGGCGCCACCTCGCGTTCAGGGTCGACGACGTCGACGCCACCCTGGCCGCCCTGGGCCCCGACGCGCGTATCACGGCCGGCCCGATGGGCTTCGACGACTTCATCCCCGGCTGGCGGACGGCCTGGGTATCGGACCCGGACGGCAACATCGTCGAAGTCAGCCAGGGATACGTCGACCAGGACGACGTCCCGATCGCCTGACCCGCCCCTACGCCCGCAGCTCCGTGGGGGTCACTCCCAGCTCCGTCTCGCGCCCTTCGCGCGAGATGCGGAGCTGAACGCGCCGGCCCACGCGGCGTCCGTCCAGCAACCGCTGGAGGTCGCCCACGCCCTCGACCGGTTGCTCGTCGAGATTGAGGATCAGGTCGCCCGGTGCAAGTCCGGCGGCCGCCGCCGGACTTGGTCGTACGACCTGGACGACTTCAAGCGCGCGGCTCCGGCCGAGCGTCTGCGCCAGCCGCGGCGTCAGGGGCCGGGTACCGCCCACGACCCCCAGGAAGGCCCGTCGGACGTGACCGTGCCGCATGAGGGCGGCGAGGATGCCGCGCGTGGTGGCATCGATCGGCACGGCAAGGTCGAGGCCCACCCCGGCCACGGCCGTGTTGATGCCCACCACCCGGGCGGCAGAGTCAGCAAGCGCGCCGCCCGAATTGCCCGGGTTCAACGCCGCGTCTGTCTGGATCACGTTCTCGACCAGCCGGCTCGCGCGGCCGTCCCCGGCCGCGAGCGATCGCCCGAGCGCCGACACCACGCCGGCCGTCACGGAGCCGCCGAAGCCAAGCGGGTTGCCAATCGCGACCACAAGCTGTCCTACCCGCAGCAGCGCCGCATCACCAAGTTGGGCGGCTACGAGGTCGCCGTCGACACGAATGACGGCGAGGTCGGACATCGGGTCACGGCCGACCACGCGGAACTCGCGCTCCGCCCCGTCGACGAAGGCGGCCACCCCTCGGTCCGTCGCCGCAACGACATGGGCGGACGTCACCAGGAACCCGTCTGGGGTGAACACGACCGCCGACCCCGAGCCGCTCGCCGACCACCCTCCCTGCGTGTGAGTGACGCGCAGACTTGCGACCGAGGGGATGAGTCGCTCGGCAACCGAGCTCACTGTGCGCGAGTAGGCGTCGAGCGCCGCCCCATCCGCGGGGTAGGTTCCCTCTGGCCGGTCCCCCGGACGTTCGAGCGCGACCATCACGCTCCCTACGCCTCGCCGGAGGCTGCCGCTGCGCCGCCCACGCTCACGGTTCGCTCGTCGAGGCCTCGCACGATCCGGACCTCGTACTGAGCGCCCGCCGCGCTGATCGCTTCGGCCAGCTCATCGGGGTCAGTCACCATGCGCCCGCCGACCTCCACAATGAGGTCGCCCTCGGCGAGCCCGGCTCGAGCCGCCGGACTGTCGTCCTCCACCCCTCGAATGAGCACGCCGTCCCGCTCGGGCAGGCCCACGGAGCGCCGGAGTCGACGGGCGACCTGCGCCGGCGCGACGGCTACGCCCAGGCGTGGCCGCTCGACTGACTCGCCCCGACTGAGCGCGTCAACCCGTTGCTGGAGGGTCGCGTCGGCCGGGAGAGCAAGGTAGAAGCCCTCGCCCAGCCGGTTCGTGTTGAGGCCGAGGAAACGCCCCTCGCCGTCGAGGATCGCCCCGCCAGACGAGCCTGGCGCGAGCGGGGCCGTGTGCTCCGCGCTCCCGAGGATACGGCGCCCTCCCGGTCCACGGAACGCACGCGCGACGGCCGACACGGTGCCGACGGTCACCCGGACATCGCCGCTGGGGGAAGAGGCGGCGCCGAAGACCACGGTACCGACGCCGAGGGCATCGCTCGCCGCCCACGCGACCGGCGTGGCCCCGGTCGTATCCACGCGCACGACCGCGAGGTCGCCGTCGACGTCGATGCCGGCCAGCGACCCGCGCACCGAGCGGCCCCCGGCGAAGGTCACCGTGACCTCCTCCCCGCGAATGTTGTGGGCATTGGTCAGCACCCGGCCGTCACCGATCACCACGCCGGAGCCGCGCTGCCGCGAGCCGATCCCGACGATCGAGTGACCGGCTCGCTCGGCGACTCCCTGGATAGCCTGCTGGATTTCGTCGAAGGTACGCATGACTGTCGAGCTCCCCTGTCTATGTCCTGAGTGTCGCGCCGGTCCAAGTCGTCGTGCAGTGGGTGGATCCGTTGGACTAGCATATTGCAAGCTACTACTGACAGTCCAGGATTGCAAGGGGTGCGAATGGAGCGCCATCTCGGATCGACGCCCTCGCCTACCATAGACACGATGGCTTCCGACCCGGTTCTGGCGCCGCCGACGCCCCTCGCCACCGCGCTCGAGCGGGTCGGCGACCGCTGGAGCTTCCTGATCGTCGAGGCCCTCCTTGGGGGCCCGCGCCGCTTCAACGAGCTGCACGAGGAGGTTCCCGGGATCGCGGCGAACATCCTGACCGACCGGCTCCGCCGGCTGGAGCGCGACGGGGTCGTCGTCTCTACCCCCTATTCGCGGCGGCCGTTGCGAGTGGAGTACGCCCTGAGCGCCGACGGGCGCGATCTGGCGAGTGCGCTACGGCTGCTCGCGGACTGGGGCGCGCGCCGGTCCACGGCCGCCGCCGATCCCTACGAGCCACTGCAGCATGCCACCTGCGGCACGCGGCTCGAGACCCGCTACTACTGCCCTACCTGCGGCGGTGCCGTCCCTGACGCAGAGGTGGGGGAGGAGCGGATCGTCTGACCGGGCGTGGTCCGGTCGGGTCGGTCTACCGGGATCAGGCCTCGGCGAGCGCGCGCTCGAAGATGTCGAGGGCCTCCGTGACCTCCGCGGCTGTCACGTTGAGCGGCGGGATCCAGCGGATCACGTTGTGGTGCGTGCCGCAGTTGAGGAGCAGCAGGCCGAGGGCGGCCGCCCGTTCCAGGACCCGGCTCGTGCGGGCCTCGTCGGGGGCTTTCGTGTCGCCGTCCGTCACGAACTCGACCCCGATCATCATCCCGTACCCGCGCACGTCGCCGATGCGCTCGTCCCGGCCCTGCAGCCGCTCGAGGCCGGCTCGCAGCTGGGCGCCGCGCTCGGCCGCGTTCGCCACGAGGCCCTCCCGGCGGATCGTCTCGAGGACGGCGACCCCGGCGGCACACGCGACCGGGTTGCCGCCGAACGTCGTCCCGTGCGCGCCCACGCCCCAGCGCTCCTGCAGCGCGCGGCCCGTCACCAGCGCCGACAGCGGGAGCCCGTTGGCGATCCCCTTGGCGAGGCAGACCACGTCGGGCACCACGCCCCCGTGCTCGAAGCCCCACATCGTCCCGGTCCGCCCGTACCCGCACTGGATCTCGTCGGCCACCCAGAGGATCCCGTACTCGTCGCAGATCTCGCGCACGCCGCGAAGGAAGCCCGCCGGCGCCGGGCGATACCCGCCCTCGCCCTGCTCGACCTCGAGCACCAGCGCCGCGACGGACCGTCCCGGGATCTCGCTCACCAGGAGTTCGCGGAGCGCGGCCAGCGCCAGGCGGGTCGCTTCCTCGTCGCCGCCCATGTGGTAGGCGTCGGGGAATGGAGCGTGGTAGACGGACGGGAGCAGCGGTTCGTAGCCGGACCGGTAGTTCAGGTTCGAGGTGGTGAGCGCCACCGACCCCAGGGTCCGGCCGTGAAAGCCGCCGCGGAACGCCACCACCCCGGGACGGCCCGTCACGCGCCGGGCGAGCTTGACGGCCCCCTCGATGGCCTCGGTGCCCGCGTTGGAGAAGAAGACGGTGTCGAAGGGGTCCGGCAGCGCCGCGGACAGCTCGGCCGCGAGACGCGCCGTCGGTTCCGCGTACCCCGCCCCGTTGATGTGCACCAGCTTGTCCACCTGGCGATGGATGGCCGCGGTGACCGCCGGATGGGCGTGGCCAAGGACGGTCGTCGCGATGCCGCAGACGAAGTCGAGGTACGAGGAGCCGTCCACGGCGTACAGGCGATGCCCTTCACCCCGCACGAACGCCCGATCGGACTTGAGACCGAGCACCGGCGAGATGTGGTCGCGGGCGAGCGTCACGAACTCGGGCGCGGTCTGCGTCTGGAGCATGTCTGGCCTCTGGCGCGGCCGTCCGCCACGGCGCCGAGCAGGCAGGGACGGTGGATCCGAAGTATACGGGCAGCGTCCGACCTCTAGAATACGTGCCGTTGCGCCCCCACCACGTGCCCTCGCCCCCGCCCGACCGCGCGAGAGGATCGTCGCCCGTGACCGACTGCGCGCCCACCCCCGAACGTCGCCCGTTGCGCGAGAGCGTCCCGGGGTCCCGGCGCAGCGAGGTCCGGCCCGCGTGACGCTTCCCCGCGTCCCCGCTCCGGCCGAGCCGGTCGCCCCGCCCGACTGGGGCGCCAGGGACCTGGCGCGGCTTGCCGCGGTCTTCGAGACGTTCGTCAGCGGAGCCGCCATCCGACGCGCGACGATGGCCGCATCGGCCCTGTCGCGGGTCGCCGACCCGGCCGACGTGCGCGCCCTGCGGCTCGCGCTGCGCGCGCTCGACAGCCGCGCCGCGAACGCGCTGCTCGGCCGGGGCGCGGTCCGTTTGCGCGATCTGCCCGCGGACCGTCGCGAGGCGCTCCTGTTGTCGTGGGGGACGAGCCGGCTGTCACGACGGCGGACCGCGTTCCAGACCCTGAAGCGGCTGGCGTGCTTCCTGGCGTACGCGGACCCGGGGCCCGCCGGCGGCGTGAACCCGCTCTGGGCCCGGATCGGGTACGTACCGACCGAGGAACCCGTGACGCCGGATGCGCCCGCGATCCGGCCGCTCCAGCCCCCGGATGGCCCGGACGCGGCCGTCACGCTGGAGGCCGACGTGGCGATCGTCGGCAGCGGTGCGGGAGGCGGCGTGATGGCCGCGGCGCTGGCAGCCGCCGGGCGTGCCGTCGTCGTGGTCGAGGCCGGTCCGTATGTCCCGGAGGCCGGGATGTCCCCGGGCGAGCTGGACGGCTTCGACCGGATGTACCTCGACCGGGGCCTCGCGGCCACGTCCGACCTGGGAATCGCGATCCTCGCCGGAGCGACACTGGGCGGCGGCACGGTGGTGAACTGGGCCACGTGCTTCGCTCCCCCGGACTGGCTCCGGGCCGAGTGGGCGGCCGGGCACGGCCTGGAAGGGTTCGACGGGCCGCAGACGGCCGCCGACGTGGCCGACCTCCGCTCCGAGCTGGCCTTCGCGCCTCCGCCAGGCATTCCCCCGAAAGACCGCGCGATCCTGGAGGGCGCATCGTCGCTCGGGTGGGCCACTGCGCCGCTGCTGCGCGGCGCCGACGGATGCGGCGATTGCGGCGCGTGCGGGTTCGGTTGCCGGCGCGGGGCGAAGCGGTCGGGGCCGCGCGCGCACCTGGCGCAGGCTGCCCGGGATGGCGCGCGGTTCCTCGTGCGGGCCCGGGCGGAGCGGCTCCTGATCGAACAGGGACAGGTGGCCGGGGTCACGGGCGGGGTCGAACGGGCCGACGGTTCGGCCATCCGGTTCACGGTTCGGGCCCGGCAGGTGGTCGTCGCCGCCGGCGCCCTCCGCACGCCGGGCCTGCTGGCGGCGAGCGGAATCGCGCACCCTGTCCGTCGGATCCAACCTCCGGCTGCACCCCGTGCCTGTGATCGCCGGCCGGATGCCGTGGCCGGTCGAGATGTGGCGCGGCACGATGCAGGCGGCCAGCTGCAGCCAGTTCGTCCGCCCCGGCCCTGCGGACACCGACGCGGGCGCGCCGGCGCACGGCGGTTTCATCATCGAATCGGCCCCGGCACACCCGGGTCTCATCGCGCTCGCGCTGCCATGGACGGGCGCGGCCGACCACGCGCTCCGGATGACGCGCATGCGCTCCTACGCTCCGCTGATCGGGATCGTCCGCGACGCCGGTTCCGGCCGCGTCGGCACGTCCCGTTCGGGACGCGTCCACATCGACTACGAACTGAGCGGCGCCGATGTGCAATCGGCCCGGCGCGCGCTCGTGGAGATGGCGCGGTTGGCCCGTGCCGCAGGGGCGCAGGAGGTGCTGGCACTCGGGACGCCAGGCGTCCTCGCCAGCGCCGGGCCAGAAGTGTCGTCCCGAACCTGGAACGCGTCTCTGCGGGAGCTCGCGACCTTCGACTTCTCACCCAACCGCGGGTTCCTGTTCTCGGCCCACCAGATGGGCACCGCCCGGGCGGGAGCCAACCCGCGCTCGAGCGCCTGCGATCCGTGGGGGCGAGTGCGATCCGACACGTCGGGCGGGACCGTGCGCGGGCTCTACGTGGCCGACTCGTCGCTGTTCCCGACCGCTTCCGGGGTGAACCCGATGGTCACGGTGATGGCGCTCGCGAGACGCGTGGCCAGGACTGTGCTCGCCGAGGCGTAGGGCCGCGCGAGGCGCGCCCGCCGCAGGTGCCGGACGTGGCTTCCGCCGGTGCGGGGCATGGCCCGACGCTCGGCCGCGCCAGCCCGGCCGCGCCCTCGCCGCGCCGCGGTCGGCTTCTCCGGGCGGTCGGCTCCTCAGCCAGCCGTGATGGCGCCCTCGCGTCCGACCCGCAGCAGCTGCACCCGCGTGGCCTCCAGGTCGGCGGCTGCGATCCCGAGCAGGCGGCGGACGAGGGTGTGGGCCATGGGCGTGCAGTCGGCCAGGGCGTCGCGCAGGCGATCGGCGGGAATCGCGATGAGCTCCGTGGCTCCCACGCACCGCGCGGTCGTGAGCGCCGAGGGATCGTCCCGCAGCGTCGACCAGCCCAGCATGTCGCCCGGGCCGAGCGTCATGACCAGCACGGAGCGCCCCTCGTGCTCCATCGACAGCGCGATGCGCCCGCTGAGCACGAGCCAGACGTCGGTGGAGGGCTCGCCCCTGTGGACGAGCACCTCGCGATCCGGAAGCCGGGAGCGCCGCGCCGACCCCGCCAGTCCGCCGAGGTCGGCGTCCGCCTGCCCGGCAAACAGGCGGAACCGTTGCAGATCGGCGGCGGAGACTGGTTCGTCTGCCATGGTCCTCACCTCGTGCTCCGGCGGCGCGCCATCCCGATTCACGTTCGGCTCCCTCAGAACAGGCCCACGATCTCCCCGGCCTCGTCGATGTCGATCGTCTCCCCGGCGGGATGCGACGGCAACCCCGGCATGGTCCGCATCTCCCCCAGGAGCGGAGTCACGAACCCGGCCCCCGCGGACAGGCGGACGTCCCGGATGGGGACCCGGAAGCCGCTCGGCCGCCCCTTGCGACTCGGGTCGTGGCTCAGGGACAGGTGGGTCTTGGCCATGCAGACCGGCAGGGTGCCGAAGCCGAGCTGCTCGTAGGTGTCCAGGGCGCGCGTGGCGGCCGGCAGCTCGTCGACGCCGGACGCGCCGTACACGCGGACCGCGATCGTCTCGATCTTCTCGCGCAACGGGAGGTCGTCCGGGTAGAGGAGGTGGAACTCCGGCGCCCCCTCGGAGGCCGCGTCCCACACGGCCGACGCGAGCGCCTCCGCCCCGGCGCCACCCGACTCGAAATGGCGACTCACCACGGCGTCGCGTGCCCCGGCCGCGAGCGCCGCCTCCCGGATGGCCTCGACCTCCGCCGGCGTGTCCGTCGGATAGCTGTTGACGGCCACCACCACGGGGACGTCGAAGAGCCGCACCACCTCGATCTGCGCGGCGAGGTTCTCGCAGCCGCGCCGCACGCCGTCCACGTTCTCGGTGGTGAGCGCGGCGTCGAGCGGCCTGCCGGCCACGACCCGGGCCACGCCGCCGTGCATCTTGAGGGCGCGGACCGTCGTCACCAGCACCGCCGCGTCGGGGCGCAGGCCCGAGGCCCGGCACTTGATGTCGAAGAACTTCTCGGCACCCAGGTCCGCGCCGAACCCGGCCTCGGTGCAGACGATGTCGCAGGTGGCCAGGGCCAGGCGGTCGGCCAGGATGCTCGAGTTTCCGTGCGCGATGTTGGCGAACGGCCCGCAGTGGACGAACGCCGGACCGCCCTCGAGCGTCTGGAGCAGGTTGGGCTTGAGCGCGTCGCGGAGGAGCACCGTCATCGCGCCGGCCACCCGCAGGTCGTCCGCCGTCACGGGCCGGCCCTCGCGGGTGGTCGCCAGCACGATGCGTCCGAGTCGGGCGCGCAGGTCGTGCAGGTCGATGGCCAGGGCGAGGATCGCCATCACCTCGGAGGCGACGGTGATCTGCCACTCCGCCTCTCGCGGATAGCCGTTCTCCCGTCCGCCCAGCCCGATCACCGCGTGGCGGATGGCGCGGTCCGAGATGTCGACCACGCGCGGCCACAGGATGTTCAGGGGATCGATCTCGTGCGGGTTGCCGTGCGTGATCGAGTTGTCGAGGAAGGCCGCCGCCAGGTTGTGGGCGGCCCCGACCGCGTGGTTGTCGCCGGTCAGGTGGAGGTTGAAGTCCTCCATGGGGATGACCTGGCTGTAGCCGCCTCCGGCCGCGCCGCCCTTGATCCCGAACACGGGGCCCAGGGACGGCTGGCGGATGCAGACCGCGGCCCGCCGCCCGATCCGGTTCAATCCCTGCGCCAGCCCGACCGTGGTGGTCGTCTTGCCCTCGCCGAGCGGCGTGGGCGTGATCGCCGTGACGACGACGTACCGGCCCCGATGGCCGCTCGACCGGGCCTCCGCCTCGAGCCGGCCGATTCCCTCCAGGCGCACCTTTGCCTTCGTGGGCCCGTAGAGCTCCACCTCGTCGTCCCGCAGGCCCAGCTCGCGCGCGATCTCGACGATGGGCCGCGGCGCGACGGACCTGGCGATCTCGAGGCTGGACCGCATGGGGCCTGCTCCTCCTGTCCTTCGGGCGCGAACGTCCGGGCCGGCCCCGGGCTTCGCCGACGGAGGCTTGCGGTCTACGTCGTCGAAGGGTCGTGGCGAGCGGCTCGAGGCCCCGGGCACGATCCCGCGGCAACTCTACGTCGATGCGAGCTCGCGCGTGACAGGCGCTCGGCCTCCCGCTGGCGCGATGTCAAGCAGACGCGCCGGCACCCGCCGGCGCGACAGGCGCTCGCCCCCCCGCCGGCGCGATCTCACGCGGATGCGCCGGCACCCGCCGTCGGCTGGACGAGGAAGATCCACACGTCCCACAGCTGGTGGCTCACGATGAGCGCGCCGAGTGGCACGCCCGCCGCGTAGAGCGCCGACCAGTGCGCCCCAGCGACGCCGGCCGCCCCGACCAGCGTCAGGTTCCCGGTGACGGCATGGACGCCTCCGTAGGCGGCGGTCGCGAGCACGGCCCCGCGCCACCGCCCGAACCGCAGCGCCAGGGCTTCCTGCACCATGCCGCGCCAGAACAGCTCCTCTGCCGGGGCGATGATCGTGACCAGCCGCAGGGCGATCTCGCTGCGCGGCCGAAGCTCGCGCAGGGCGTAGATGTCGGCGATGTCCCGCGATCCCCCTGGCAGCAGCTGCCTGGCGAATCGGTCGCCGACCGTGAACGTGCCGTACAGGACGGCCGCCGACGAGGCGCCGAGCAGCACGTGCAGCGGGCGGATCCGCGTGTGCCGCAGCGCCGGGCGGGCGACGATCGCGCAGGTCCCAAGCGCCAGTCCGGTCGTGGTCATGCGCGGCCAGAAGCGGTCCCGCGGACCTCGGAACGTCGCCGCGAACGCGGCCTGTGCCGCGCCGAGCCCGAACGCGACGGCGCCCCAGCCGGGGCTCGGGGTACGGACTGCCGGGACGCCCGCGACGGCGCCGGGGCTCGAGGCCCGGCGCCCGGCACGTCTCGAGGCCAGGGGCCCGGCGCGTACCGAGCCCAGGGGCCCGGCCCGTACCGCGCGCAGCGCCCGCGTGCCGCGTCCGATCGTCCGTCCCATGGGCCGTACCCTCCGTCCGCCGCTCGCGCGAAGCGATCCCTCAGTGCAGGTACACGCTCACCGCGACCCCGGCCACGAGCAGCGTGCCGAACGCGAGGTGGAGGCGGGCGGTCTGCAGGTCGATCATCGCGATCGCCCGCGCCTGTCCGGTCGCGCCGAGCTCGGCGGAGCGGAGCACCTGGGCCAGGAACGGCAGCGACAGGATTGCCGCGAGCGCTCCGATCGGCACGAAGCGCAGCGCGACGGCCACCGACAGCGTCATGTAGGCGCCCAGGATCAGCCCGAGGTACGTGTAGTGAGCGAACTCCTTCCCGATCCTCGCCGACAGCGTCACGATGCCTGCCCGGGTGTCCTCGCTGATGTCGCGCCACTCGTTGCCGTGGAGGATTGCCGCCACGAGGCACCCGACCGGGATCGAAAGCACGAGCGCGTTCAGTGACCAGGTCCCGGAGGCCGCGTAGTAGCCGCCCACCGTCATGAGCGGCCCCATGAGCAGGAACACGAGCGGGACGCCGAGCGCACGGTACTTGTACTGGAACGGGGGGGCCGTGTAGAAGTACCCGGCGGCCAGCCCGAGGATGCCGAGCACGGCGATCGGAAGGCCACGGGCGGCGATCAGGGCGAGCCCGAGGAGCGACGCGGCTGCGAAGCATGCGAGGGCCGTCGCGTACGCCCCGCGCTCGGTCATGCGCCCCTTGACGATGGCGTGGCTGGCCCGCGGCGAGGTGATCGTGTCGATTCCCTGGCGCACGTCGTAGATCTCGTTGACGATGTTGGTGCCGGAGTGCAGCAGCATGCCCGCGACGAGCGCGAGCACGAAGAGCCGTGGGTCGAACCGGCCGTCGGCGTACGCCAGCGCGCCGCCGGCGGCGACGGGCACGGCCGACGCGGTGTAGGCGAAGGGCCGCACGATCTCCCATGTCGCGGCGACGCGGCGCCAGAGCCACGGTCCGAAACCGAGGCGGTGATCATCGGCGAGGGAGCCGACGGTCGGACCGGCGGTCGCACCCGCGGTCGAAGCGGCGGCCGAAACGGCGGCCGAACCGGGAGGCGGGCCGACGCCCGAGTCCGCGGCCGCCAGGGTCTCGAAGCCAGTCAAGCCAGGGGCTCCGGACGCGGGGGCTGCCCCCGTGGTGACCGCCTCGATGGCCGCCGCCGCTGACGTCGCTCCGGCGCCCGCCCACGCTGCGACCGGCACCCGGGACGCGGACGCGGCGGCCCTCGGTTCCGGCAATGCCGCGTACAGCGCGGCTGCCGCGACCAGCTCGGCGACCTGGCGCTCTTCCTGGACCACCGGCTGGAGCAGTGGCAGGTCGAGCCCTGTCCCGGCATGGAATGCCATCGCCTTCGCGGCGACGTCCTCGCGCGTTCCGCACAGCATGAACGCGTCCAGCAGTTCGTCAGGGATCAGGTTCCCGGCGGCGTGGTAGTCCTCCGCCCGCCAGGCGGCCGCCACGCGGTCGCGCAGCTCGCGTTCGAAGCCCGCACGCGCGAGCGACACGTCGCTCAGCACGGACAGCATGTAGATCGCGAACGGCTCGCGCTTCGCACGGTTGAGCGCCTCGCGGCGCGTCCGGTCCACCAGCGACAGCAGGTACCCGGCCGACTCGATCGCGCCCGGGTCGCGGCCCGCCCCCACGGCACCTTCGCGGAGGCGGGACAGGATGCCGGCCAGGGACGGGATCGACTCCGCGGGCCGCGCGAGGTAGCCGTCGGCCTTCTGGGCGGCCAGTGCCACGAGCTCTCTGCGGTAGGCCGCCACGACGAGAGGGATCCGGTGGGGCGGCTCGAACATCATCTGGATCGGCGGCAGGCCCGGCGTGGCGGACGGCACCCGTTCTCCGGCCCAGAGCGTCCGGATCTGGTCCATCGCCGCACTCACGCGCGCGACGGCGTCCGCGGGGTCGTACGGGATGCCCATCTGCTTCAGGCGCAGAGGAAGTCCCGTGCCCAGGGCCATCACGATGCGGCCCGGGGCCATTTCGTCGAGCGCGGAACCCGTCATGGCGAGCGCGACGGGATGGCGCGTGTACGGGTTCACCGCGCCGAGCGCGATGCGGAACCCGTCGGGCGTTTCGTCCGCCCCCAGTTCCGAGGCGATGGCGCTCACGAACGTCACGGCGTCCCGCTCGAAGTAGCTGTCGTGGATCCACACCGAATTCGAGCCCGGCCGCACGGGCCCGGGTGCTCCACGAGACGACCTCGTCCACTTCGCCGCGCGCGGCAAGGCCGAGGCCGACGGGACGCGCGAGACGGTCCATCACGGTGTCCTTCGGTCGGCGCCGCGGACTGGCGTCCGCGCTCGGGTCATCGTACCGCGCTCGCGTCCCAGGCTCGGCCGGCGGTCGCGGATCTCGACTGCCTCGCCCAGGGTCCGCGCCCGCACAGCGGGAACCCGGCCACCTGGGGGCACGGCCGGATTGACGGCCGGTGCTAGGGTGCGCGTGTGGATGGAGTCGTGGAGCGCCACCGCCGCGGAATCCTGGCGGCGCTCACGCTTGCGCTGCTGGCCCGCGCGGCGCTGGGCTTCGCCGACCTCGCGGCAATCTCGCAGGGCGGTGTCTTCGAGCTGCCGATGCCGCAGTCCGTTGTCGTGGCCCCTCCGTCGCCGCTGTGGCCAGCGCTGTTCGCATTGCTGGCCCTGGGTGGAGCGGTCGGGCTCCCCATCCGAGCACCGGCCAGCTGGATGCTCGCAATCGCGGCGTGCGTGGGGTACATCGCTTCCGGTATCGCCGACCTGGGCATGCTGCGCCCGGGCGCGCCTCTCGCGGACCCCGGCTTCTGGGCGTTCTTCGTCGCCAACCTCGTCGTGCCGGCCGTGGTGCTGGCGGCTCTCGCCGCCACCCAGCGCCTGGTTCAGGCCGGCCGCGAGCCCCGCACGCCTGGTCGGTCGCTGGGCCGGCCGGGTGCCGAGGAGGCGATCGTGATCGAGCGAGCGGCGCCGGAGTTGCGCGCAGGCGACCGACCTGGACGCGCCCGCCATTGCGGCACTGCTCACGACCGAGGGCTACCCCGCGGGCCCGAGCGACATCCTCGAGCGCCTCGAGGCGTTCCGCGACACCTGGTCCGCCGTCCTGGTGGCCGTCGCCGCCGGCGACGTCGTGGGGTTCGTGGCGGTCCACGTGATGCCGCGCTTCGAGCACGGCGACCGGATCGCGCGGGTCCTTGCGCTCGTCGTCGACGAAGGCGTCCGGGATCGCGGGTTCGGGCACGAGCTGATGCTGGCCGCCGAGCGGCATGCACGCGAGCAGGGGTGTGGCTTCATCGAGGTGACCGCCGGAAGGCACCGGCCGGGCGCGCTGCTGCTCTACGAATTGGTGGGGTACGAGGCCGGCGTGGCGGTCTACCTGCGCAAGCGCCTCTGACCGGCGCGGGCGCACCGCGGAGGCGAGGGGCCAGCGGAACCGGCAGCGGTCGGCCGCGAGTGAGGGCTACCAGCGTTCCCGGCTGAGCACCTCGTCGAGCGGCCGCCGCCCGCCCGTCCTTGGCGCTCTCAGCAGGTCCGACTCATCGGCGGGATAGCCGAGGCTGAGCAGGGTCGGCTCGTCCCTCGACTTCGGTTCGTCCATCGCCCTCGGCTCGTCGATCGTCGGCAGTTCGTCCATCGCAGTCGGGCCGGCTGGCGCCCGATCCTACCCGCCCGGGCGGGCTCCGAGCAACGTCACGAAGCCGCGTCTCACCACAAACGACTCACGCGGGTACGCCCCCAGGTCCGCCACCAGCGCGGCTCGCACGCCGGCACGCTCCTCTGCCCCCAGGCCCACCTCCCGCAGGTCCCGCTCCGCCCGCGCCAGCATCGCGTCGACGAAGGTCGGGGCGTCGACGTAGTCGGCGGCGAACCGATGGGTCCGCTGCTCGATCCCGGCGAACCCTGCCCGGCGCATGAGCTCGGCCATTCGCTCCGGGCGGCCGTTCCGGTCGGCGAGGCGCCCGAACGCGACCTCGCAGGGCGAGGAGGTCCAGGTCCCCATCGCGGGCACAAGCTGGAGCAGGAGTTCGTCGAAGCGCATGCGAATGTTCGACGCGAAGCCGTTCCAGACGGTGAACCCCGCGCGGCCGCCCGGGGACAGCACACGCCGCACCCCACGCAGGGCCACCAGGGGTCGGGGAAAGTGGCTGAGCCCGAATCCGCACCCGACGCGCTCGAAGCTCCCCTCTGGATACGCCATGCGCTCCGCGTCCATCACCCGGACCTCGATCTCCGCCATTCCGGCCGCCTGCAGGACCGCGCGCGCTTCGTCCACCTGGACAGCCGAGAAGTCGCACGCCGACACGAGATGGCCTCCGACCCGCGCGGCAAACGCGCGAGCCACGAGGCCACTGCCACAGGCCAGGTCCAGGCAGCGGTCGCCGCTGTGGGGCGAGAGGTCGGTCACGAGTCGCGCCGCCGGAATGCGGAAATACGGCGCCATGTATGGCTCCCACGCGGGTGCCGCCGCGTCGTAGTCGGCACGGATGTGGGCCTTCAGCTCCGACGGCGTGGGGCGTGGCATGTCCACGATGGTACGTGCCCGCCGGCAGCGCACGGACGCCGCTTCCGGTAGGCTCGATGCGATGCCCCACCCTGCCTTCCACGGGGACCCGTACCGCGTCCTGGGACTCCCGTTCGACGCGTCCGAGGCGGCCATCAAGCGCCGCTGGCGCGAGCTCGCCCGCGAGCATCACCCGGACCGGGCCGCGGAGCCCGCGGAGGCCCTGCGGCTGACCAAGCAGATGGCGCGCATCAACGCTGCCTACGACGCGTTGCGAGACCCGGAGCGGCGTGCGCGGGTGGATGCGCGGCAGCGAAGCGAGGGGACGGAGCCGGCGCGCGGGTTCCCGCGCGACGCGGGCGACGAGCCCGTCGGTCCGCCACGGCCGCGCCCGACGCGACCGGTGACCGCACGGTTCGACACCTCCCCGATCCTGCACCGTCGCAACGCCACGCTTCGCCGAGCCCGTCCCGTCCTGGATGGCCACCGCCCTGCCGGCGTCCGTGAGCGTCGGATGGATCAGCCGCCGCTTCGGTCCAGCGATCCATGCGGGCCCGTCCTCCGGCGGCGTGGCCCCGGGCGCCCGCCGCGGCTGCCGAGCCTCGACGAGGCGCGCCGCACGCAGCTGTCGTTCGGCAAGTTCCACGGCAGGACGCTCGGCGAGGTGGAGCTGGAAGAGCCGACCTACATCGACTGGATCGCGCGGACCATCACGCGCGACCATGACCTGGTGGTGCGGGCGCGCGTGATCCGGGACGACATGGACGCGCGCGGGGTCCAGCGGCACGTGCGACCCGCCGGGCAGGGCTTCGCAGAGCGGCGCGAGGCCTGACGGCGCGACCGGCCGGCCTGCGCATCGGGAGCTGCAGCGGAGATGGCGGCCGCCGACCCGTTCGGCCGGCCCGCCGGCCGGCAGTTCCAGTCACTCGACCCGTTGCTGCCCGCCACGCGTCCTCTGCTGCGGTGGAGTCCACCGCCCCTGAAAGCGAGGGCAGCGATGACGTGCAGCCCGGTTGTCGACGCCTCGGGTAGCTCCGGCCAGTTGGATCGGCGGCCAGGGACATCGTCGTCGGCCGCTGCGCGCCGGACCATGGGACAGGCGTACGGGTCGCAATCGGCGAAGGTCGATGGCGTCCGCGCACCGGCATTCCCGGCTGGTCTGCGACGCCCGGCCCCGGCCGACGTGCCGTCCGCGGCGGTCCCGGGCCCGGGGACGTCGTCGCCGCTCACGCCGCGACGACGCCGGGGAAGCGCGCTACGGGGTGGACGGCGCGGGCGTGGCGGAGGTCGCGGTCGGCACGGTCCCGGCATCGATCGTCCCGAAGGACGCGACCGCGGCCCGCACCTGATCCTCCGTCTCTCCGATGCCCGTGACGGCGTCGTACGTTCCGGGGATCGCGGTCGGCCAGAAGAACATCATCTCCGGCCCCGACTCCACGGTGACGTCGATCCGAATGCCCGAATGGCCCTCGATCGCGGTCCGCTGGGCGACCAGGCCCGCGGCGCCCTGCGTGCTCCCGGCGCCGTTGGCCTGGGCGTCCGCCAGCTGGTCGAGCGTCATGCCGTCGGCGCGGTACACGACCAGTGCCATGCCGGCTTCCTTGTTCGCGGGGTCCGGCAACGCACCACCGGCGAACTCCAGCTCGTGGATGCCCACGGTATCGAGCGACCCGAGCGTCCGCGCCGAGCAGTACCGCCCGCTGCGGACGTTCGACAGCGCCTGCGCGCCCACGCGTGCCGGGAGGAGCGCCTCGAGCCCGGGGTAGAAGCCGGGCGCGCTCTGCTCGTCCGCCCCGTTGCAGGCGCTCGAGGGGTTGGGGCTGGCGGCCGCCGTGCAGGAGCCGACGAGCGACGCGCCCACGACGACGGCCGCGACCAGGAAGATGACGCGCCGGGGGAACCGAGGCACGGCGCGGATTGTCGCATCGCCCGACGCTTCCCGCTCCCCGAGCGGTCTGCCTCCAGACGCGCCGCCGCCCCGTGCTACAGTCGCCGCCATGGACCCGTCCTGGCGAGCGGCGCGGGCGCGCTGGGAGCGCGATCGGCTCGACCCCGCGCTGCGGCGCGCGCCGGAGCAACGTCCCCACTTCCGGACGCTTGGCGACATCGAGGTGGGCCGCGTCTACACGCCACTGGACGTGGACGGGCGGGATCTCCTCGCGAGGGTGGGATTCCCCGGCCAGCCGCCCTTCACCCGGGGCGTCCATCCCACCGGCTACCGCGGCCGGCCGTGGACCATGCGGATGTTCGCCGGTTTCGGGTCGGCGGAGGACACCAACGCGCGCTTCCACAGCCTGCTGGACGCGGGGCAGACGGGCCTGTCGATCGCGTACGACATGCCCACGCTGTACGGCTACGACACGGACGACCCCGCCGCCGAGGGCGAATTCGGCACGTGTGGCGTGGCGGTCAGCTCCCTGGCCGACATGGAGGTCCTGCTCGACGGCATCCCGCTCGACCGGATCTCGACCTCGATGACGATCAATTCGCCCGCGGCGCCGATCTGGGCCATGTACATCGTGGCGGCCGAGCGGCGCGGTTACCCCCGCGGCGTGCTTCGCGGCACCACCCAGAACGACATCCTGAAGGAGTACATCGCGCAGAAGGAGTTCCTGTTCCCGGTCGGGCCCTCCATGCGCCTGGTCACCGACACGATCGAGTTCGGGACCCGGGAGCTGCCGGAATGGAACACGATCTCGATCAGCGGCTACCACATCCGAGAGGCCGGGTCCACCGCCGTCCAGGAGCTCGCCTTCACCGTCGCCGACGGGATCGCCTACGTGGAGGACGCGCTTCGCCGCGGGCTCCGGATCGACGAGTTCGCGCCACGCCTGAGCTTCTTCTTCAACGCCCACTCCGATTTCTTCGAGGAGATCGCCAAGTATCGGGCGGGCCGCCGAACCTGGCATCGCCTGACGACCGAGCGATGGCATGCCGAGCAGGAGCGGTCGACCTGGATGCGGTTCCACGCCCAGACGGCCGGCGTCTCCCTGACCGCCCAGCAGCCGCTGAACAACCTCACCCGCGTGGCGACCCAGGCGCTGGCCGCCGTCCTGGGCGGGGCCCAGTCGCTCCACACCGACGCGTACGACGAGGCCTGGGCGGTGCCGTCGGCGGAGGCGGCGCTGCTCGCCCTTCGCCAGCAGCAGGTGATCGCGAACGAGACGGGTGTGGCGAGCACCGTGGACCCGCTCGGCGGCTCGTGGTACGTGGAGTGGCTCACCGACGAGGTCGAGCGCGAGGCGTGGCGGTACATCGAGGAGATCGACGCGCTCGGCGGCATGCCGGCCGCGATCGAGGCCGGGTTCCCGCAGCGCGAGATCGCGGATGCGGCCTACCGGTACCAGCAGGAGTTCGACGCCGGCGAGCGCCTCGTGGTCGGCGTCAACGCGCATGTCGACCCGGACGAGGTGCTCGCGATCCCGCTTCTCGAGGTCAGCGAGGACAGCCGGCGCCGCCACCTCGAGCGGCTGGGACGGATCCGTCGGGAGCGGGACCCGGGCGCCGTCGAGTCGGCGCTGGCGCGTCTTCGTGACGTCGCAGGGCGACCGGGTTCCAGCGAGGCGAACGTCATGCCCGCGCTCATCGAATGCGCCAACGCATATGCCACGCTCGGCGAGATGTGCGCCGTGTTCCGGGCCTGTTACGGCGAGTACCGCGAGCACGTGGCGATCTGATGATGCGGCGCGGTCCGGCGACGCCGCGCGAGGAGGGCCCGGTGGAAGCGACGGACGAGCTGGCGACACGGATCGAGGCGATTGCAGCGGCCATCCCGGGGATCGAGCGACACGCCGTCCCCGAGGGCACACGGTATCTCCTGGGCGGCGTGGAGTTCGCCGCGATCTCCAGCGGGCTGGCCTCGTTCCGGTTGCGCCAGGACGTCGCCCTTGCCGCGCTGAAGACGCCCGGAGTGGGGGCGAGCGATCGGGGCCCGGGATGGGTGGAGCTCGTGGCCCGGCATCTCGACCAGTTCACTCTCGACCGGGCGACGAGCTGGTTCGCCGCCGCCGCACGCTTCGCGGCCGAGGCGGAGCCGGGGCGCCGGTTGCACTGAGCGCGTCCTTCGCGACGGAAGGCAGCAGGAGGAGAGGATGTACGTCGATGCACTGTCCTTCCTGGAGGACGAGCGGGAGGCATGGGCGCCGTTCGAGGCCCTCGCCGGCCTCGCGGATGCAGATCTGGCGCGGGCGCTGCCGGAGGACGGACCGGCGCACGGCTGGTCGGGCCGCGACCTGATGGCGCACCTCTCTGGGTGGCAGCAGGTCGCCCTCGACGCCGCCCGCGACCTCGCGCTGCGCGAGACGAGTGCGACGATGGAGCGGGTAGACGCGGAGTCGAGATCGGCGGGGGAGGACGCGATCAACGACCGCATGACCGCGGAGTGGCGCAAGCTGCCGATGGAGGAGGTCCGGCGGCGGTTCACGACGACGCCGGGCGAGCTTCGCGGCTACCTGACCGTCGTTCCCGAGGCCCGTTGGGTCAAGAACACGTCGCACCTCGAGTTCTTCCTGGAGACCACGCTCGACCACTACGAGGACCACGTGGCCGAGCTTCAGGCGGTCCTCGCCCGGGCCGGGGCCTGAAGGTCGGGGGCCGACCGAGGCTCGGGCACGAATCGAAACGTCCCGGCCTGGGAAGGCCGGGACGTCGAGGCGCCGACGTCAGGAGGGCTGGGGCGCCTCCGCGTACTGGCCCAGGTTGAACGCCTGCTCCAGCTGGTCGGCGGGACGGAACCCCACCACGCCGACCGGCGCTTCGCCCGGGCGGAAGAACGCAATCGTCGGGATGCTCATGATCCCGAACGTCTGCGAGGTCATCGGGTTCGCATCCACGTCGAGCTTGACGAAGTCGACCGCGTCGCCGTACTTGGCGGCCAGCTTCTCGATCTCCGGGGCGACCAGCTTGCACGGGCCGCACCAGGTCGCCCAGAAGTCGACGAGCACCGGCTTGTCGTTGTGGAGCACCTGCTGCTCGAAGTCGGCGTCCGTGACCGCCTTGATGTTGGCCATGTCGTCGATGATCCCTTTCCCCCCGCCTCGCGGGGCCGGCCGGTCCGAACTGTCCCGTCGGACCGCGTGTGCCCTCAGCGGGCGAACGTCTGGATGAGCCGATATGCCTCCAGGACCCGTGGATCCCGGAGACGGTAGTACACCGTGTTTCCCTGTCGCCGTGAGGTGACGAGACCCGCGCTTCGAAGGATGGCGAGGTGCTGGCTCATGTTCGGCACCTGGCATCCGATGTCATGTGAGAGGTCCGAGACCGAGCGCTCGCCGGCGCCCAGCACCTCGAGCACGCACAATCGCTTCGCGTCGGCAAGCGCCCGCATCACCGCGGCGTACCGCTGCAGGTCCTGGTCGGCAGGAAGCGTGCCCGTCATCACGGGCGTATATTCCCATAACTTGCGCAAATGCGCAAGCAGGCAAAGTCCGGAACGGTGGCCGACTCGTCGCCGCTCGTCAGCGGCTGACCGACCGAAACAGCGGGCGCCCTGCCGGCCGGGTGTCCCGGGAGCCCGCTCCGGGCCCCACCAGTCACTCTGCCGGTTCTCGCCCCCGACCTGTCAGGCGGCCGGCGCGGCCCCCCAGAGGAAGCCACCGACCGATCGCAGCTCCGGCATGTCGTGAGCACAGGCGGGCCAGCGCCATGGGACGTCCGGTGACGACCCAGTATGCGGCGCTGGCGTAGGCGATCCCGCCGATGACGTCGACCACGTAGTGATCGCCCAGGTAGACGATGGCGAACCAGGCGGCGACCGAGTACGCCAGCACCGCCCAGCGCGCCCGGCCGAGCACGCGGCGCGCGAAGAGATACGCCAGGAAGGGGTAGGCGGCATGGATCGACGGGAACGAGGCGATCGGATCCGGGCTGATGCCGCCGAAGGCCAGCACGAGCAGGGCGTGGCCGTCGAGACCGGCGCTGTCGACGATCGCGGTGAAGGCCGGCGGCTGCAGGTACGTGATCAGGGGGTGCCCGCCAGGTCCCGGGATGTAGCCGTGCGCGGCGGCCCACCACGGTGGGGCCACGGGCAGGAGCAGGTACGTGGTGAACGCGGCGATCGACAGGACCACCATCGCGGCCACGTAGTCCCCGAACACTCCGCGGTGGCGGAACCACAGGAACGCCGCCGCGGCAATCGGAAGCGGTATGTGCAGCACGTACAGGATCGTGGACAGCGCGGCGAGGACGTCCAGCCCGTGGGCGGGGTGGAACGCGGCCTGCAGGATCGCGGTCGCCAGGTTTCCGCCAAGCAGGGACCGGTCGACGTCGATGACGCCCGCGACATGGACCATCGCGTAGAGCGTCGCTTGATACCCGCGAATGAGTTCGTAGGCGAGTGCGATCACGACGAACGGGATCCAGTCGCGCAGCGGCAGGTGGCGCCGAAACGCGAGCACCGCGAGGAGCGCGGTCGCCATGGCCAGCAGCGCGGGCGTGAGTTCGATGCCGCGCACGACGGCGAGGGCGACCAGGACGAGACCGTACACCGCCATCGACACGGGCAGTACCTGGTCGACGCGCGAGCGTGCGGCCGCGAGCGTGGAGGGGCGCCCCACTCGATGCTTCTCCTGACCCCGCCGGCCCCGGGGGGACCGGTACCCGTCACCCCCGAGTATGCCGCAGCACGCACTCGGGCGTCTGTCTTCCGCGCGGGCCCGCGGCTTGTCAACGGCGCGCGAAGGCGACTGAGCCGGGCTGCCCCGCGGACAGCTGCCCCCGCGCCAGGCGGCTGAGCCCTGTCTGCCGCGGGATGCTGGAAGGATTCGACAGGCCGGACGCGAGGCCGCAGGATGTCGGTGCACCGAGGCGACAGGATCAGGGGGTTACATGGACGGTTGCTCGCACATGGACCAGGTTCGCGACGTCACGCCGTCCGCGCAGGGTTGCGAGGACTGTCTCAGGATCGGCGCGCGGTGGGTGCATCTCCGGATGTGCATGACCTGCGGCCATGTGGGCTGCTGCAACTCCTCGCCCAACCGCCACGCCACCGCCCACCATCGCGCGACCGGCCATCCCATCATGCGGTCCATCGAGCCCGGCGAGACCTGGCTGTGGTGCAGCGTCGACCTGGACGTCGTGGCCGAAGCGGCTCCCTGGGCAGGAGGCGGCTCGTGAGAGCGGCTGCGGGGCCGGGCGGCGGCCAGTGAGAGTGGCTCCATGGGCAGGAGGCGGCTCGTGAGAGCGGCTGCGGGGCCGGGCGGCGGCCAGTGATCCGGCACGCGGGCGAGGCGCTCGAGGCCGCAGGACGCGTGGGAAGCGCCGACGCGACCGTCGGTCAGCCGCGGAGCGTGGCGCAGGCACGTCGCCGGCAACCTTCACACCGGTGCCACGACGCCCCTCGCCCCGGGGGCGCTCCCCGGCGGCTCGCGTTGGCGGCGTGAGCGAGCCGGGACCGACGCTCGACGGCGTCGGTCGCCTGGTGGAACCGGGGGGTGGAGCAGCTGCCCCGCCAGGCTCGCACCTACGTTCGGAACCGGAGCCACTGAGGATCGCGCTCGAGGACGACTCGTTCACCCTCGAGCTTGCCGGCGGCCGCCTGCGTCGGGCCGCGTACCGCGACCTCGCCGTCATCGCCGCCCAGCCGGGCAGCGCCCTGCTCGTGCTCGGATCCGGGCCGGCGGCGCCGCGTCTGGTCTGCGAGCAGTTCGGCAGCCACCTCGGCCTGCTGGTGCGGGAGCTGCGGGACCGCCGGCTCCGACAGCGGCTCGCGGACCGCTTCGTCGAGATCCCGCAGGACGAGCCGATCGAGCTCGTGGAGTTCGAGACGCTGTCCTCCTCCGGGCTGCCCGCTGAGACGGCCGTTCTGGGGCCCGCGGCACCGCCGGTCGCGCCACCGGACGCCCTGGCGCCGGGCGCGACCGGCGTCGGGCAGCTCGTCTACCACGCCGGTGGATTCGTCATCGCGCCGCTGGATGAGCGAGACACGTGGCTGGTCGTGCCGCGCTCGCACGTCGGGACCGTCACGCTGCACGCGGACATCGGCGAGGTCGTGGTCGACACGGCCCGCGGGGTCTCGGTCAGGCTGCTCCGGCTCGGCGCGGCCGCCGTACGCCACCGTCAGCGACTGGACGCCCTGCGGCGTGCGGCGCTCGCCGATGCCTCCGCCCTGGTCGAGGCGCTCATCCCGGACGCTCCGTTCGACGCGCGCGACCGTGCTTCGGCGCACCTGGTCGATGGACGGCCTGCGGATCCGGCGACGCTCGGGGCTGCGTGGGCGCCGCTCGAGTCGGCGGTCCTCACGGTGCCCACGTTCGCCGAGAGCTACGGCGCGCTGGTGCAGGCGGCCGGCGGGGGCGAGGCGTTGAGGTGGCTTTCGGTGGCACCAGAGTCGCCCGGGTCTGACGTGCCGCGGTCGTGGTTCACCGTGGCGCTTCCGGGGAACCTCGTCGCGATGGAGCTGGTGAGCGAGGGCGCCCACGCGACGTACTGCTTCCGCGCCGTCCCCCGAGCGTCCTATGCCGGGGAGGCTCCGGCGTCGATGCGCCCGGCGCTCGAACAGGCGGTCGCGTCTCTCAGCGAGGCACTGCTCGACGTCCGCTTCCTCCGGGAGCCGATCGGGCTGCCCGAGGCAGCGCTCCGGGCGCCGGCATACAGCCGGTACAGGCTGGCGATCGCTGCCCTGCCGTCCCTCGCCGCGGCACGGTCGGCATTCGTGGCGCGCCTCGTGCATGACGCGGGCTGGGCGGCGGCGCTCGGCGATCTCATGCGATGGCACTCGGCATGCCGCGACGACGCGGCGGAATGGGCGGGACGGGCGGCGCAGGAGGCCACGATCATGGGTCTCGCGGAGGCCGGTGCTACCGCGCCGGCGGGAATGCCGGGCTGAGCGAAAGGAGTACGCAGGTGCCGCAGTACAAGCATCCGTGCCCGCACTGCGGGAACTTCATCATGCGCGACGTGGCCGTGTGCCCGTACTGCGCGTCGCCGGATCCGTTCTCCCCAGGCCGGTGTCCGAACTGCCGCGCGGTGATCGAGGACCCACGCTGGGTGGCCTGCCCCAAGTGCGGTCAGAGCCTCGTGACGCCGCCGGTCGCTGCGGCCGCACCCGCGGGGCCGAGGGACCCGGTCGTGTCGGCGGCTCCGCCGCCGGCCGCTGCCGCCGCACCCGCGGCGCCGTTCAACCCGGTGACCCCGGATGCGGTAACCAGGCCCGCCGAGCCGGGACCTGCCGGGGCCGAGCCGGGACCTGCGGCGGCCGCGCCGGGATCGGTCCACCCTGGTCTCGCCGCCTCAGCAGGCCTGTCCGACCTGCGGCTCCCCCCTCGCGTCCGGGGCGCGCTTCTGCGCGGCGTGCGGAACGCTGGTGGGCTGAACGGCGGCCGGGCCCGGCCTCGGAACCGGGCCCCGGCGGCGAACCTCCGTCAGCCTGCGGTCTTCGCGCCGCAGTTCCCGCAGAACCGGGCTCCGGTCGCCAGCTCCGCCCCGCACTGCGTGCAGTGCGGCGTTCCGAGTGGCGTGCCGCAGTTCGCGCAGAACTTCTCCGAGCCGACCGGTCGTCCGCAGCTCGGGCAGACAGTCTGCCGCGCGCTGGTGTCGCCGGAGAAGACCGTCTGCGTCTGCATCGCCTGGCGCATCTGGTTCAGCTCCACCGACGTGCGCTCGGCCTCCATCTCGGTTGCCAGCTTCGGTGCGCAGCTGACGCACAGGTTGCGCTGATCGTTCCAGCAGGTCTCGTCGACCCAGTTGTTGCAGCGGGGACACCGCTTGAACAGCGGCATGATGTCGTTGGAGGCCTTCTTGAGCGCCTCGTCGCGTGCGCCTCGGTCCGTCACATCGCGCGCCGTGTCGGCCACGCGACTCGCGCCCCACAGCCCGCCCAGGAGACCGGACGCGCCCTGCAGGATGGTGCCCGCCGTGCCGAGCTGCGAGCGGATGAACTCGCTCCGGTACCCGCTTCCGCAGATGTCGCAGCGGAACTCGAACTGGTAGCCGTTGGTGTCCGAGAGGTCGGAGTAGTTCGACGTGAAGGGCGTGAACCCGGCCATGCCATCCTCCGTTCGACCGCGCGGTCATCGCTGCTTCCGCGCCGGGCGGGGATCATCGTAGCGCGTGGGGCGCACCTCGAGTGGCGGCGCGAGGCGCCCGCATGGCGATCGGCCCGCACCGCTGACGGAACCGCGCCGCCCGTTGCTGCGATACTCGCGGCGTGGACGATCAGGGCCGCGTGATCGCGGATCCCGGGCAGGTCGGCGACATGCCGCTGGAGCGGATCCGCGACGCCGCCGCCCGGATCCGCGGCCGGGTGCTCCGCACGCCGATGCTTTCGTCTCGCACCGCCGGGCAGATCGTGCGCGCCGGCCAGGGCGTGACGCTATCGCCCGGAGTCGCCGCGGATGGTCAGCCGCGCGTCTTCCTCAAGGCCGAGCACCTCCAGCTGACCGGCTCGTTCAAGCCGCGCGGCGCAACCAACAAGGCGGACCAGCTGACCGACGACGAGCGCAGGCGGGGCCTGATCACGCTGTCCGCCGGCAACCACGCACAGGCCGTGGCCTTCGTCGCGGCGAGCAGGGGCATCCCTGTGACCGTCGTCATGCCGGCCGGCGCGTCGCAGGCGAAGGTGGCCGCCGCACGGAAGTACGGTGCGGAGGTCGTCCTCCACGGGGAGCACGTCGGCGACGCGTTCCGTCACATGGAGGAACTGCGAAGAGCCCGCGGGCTCGTGTACGTCCACCCGTTCGACGACCCCGCGATCATCGCCGGCCAGGGGACGGTCGGGCTCGAGATCGTCGAGGACCTCCCCGCGGTCGACGTCATCGTGGTTGGGGTGGGCGGCGGTGGCCTGGCGACCGGGATCGCCGCGGCCGTGAAGCAGCTCCGGCCGGGCGTTCGCGTGTTCGGGGTCGAGCCGGTGGCGAGCAATGCGCTCACGCTTGCCCTCGAGGCCGGGCGAGTCGTCGACCTGACCCCGGTCAGCATCGCCGACGGCCTCGGGGCGCCGTTCGCCGGGCCGTGGGTCATCGCGCTGGCGCGGCGCTACCTCGATGGGATCGTGCTCGTCGAGGAGCGTGAGATCGCCGCGGGCGTCCGGTTCGCCCTCGAGCGAATGAAGCAGCTCCTGGAGCCGGCCGGTGCCGCAGCCCTGGGGGCCGTGGTCTCCGGGCGCATCCCGGTGCGCGACGGTGACGTGGTCTGCGTCGTCGGATCCGGCGGTAACGTCGACCTGGCCCGACTCCCCGGCATCCTCGCCCTTGCGCCGGACGTGGCGTGGCCGTGACGGAGGCGCGCGGCGCCGATCGGGCGTGCGGCCGCCGATCGTGCGTGTGGCCGCCGTCGTGCGGCGCCGGTCCCGGGTTCGTGATCACGCGAGGTACGCAGCGGCGGCGGCTCGCCGTCGCGGGCTACGGGGCGGTGGGGCGCGCGCTGACCGACCTCCTCCAGCGCTCGGCCGCCGAGGTCGCGCAGCGCTACGGGCTCGCGTTCGAGGTCACGGCCGTCGCGACCCGTCGCGCCGGACTGGCAGTCGACCCGGACGGCCTCGACAGGGAGCGGCTCGCCTCGCTGCGCCGCGCCACACGGCTCGACTCGTCGCTGGCACCTGCGGCACGTCCCGAACCGGCCGCGCCCCGGGCTCCATCGCCTGCGTCCGCGCCGCCCAGCCCCTGGCCGGACCTCGTCGCCTTCCTCGCCGATCCGTCCGCCCCATACGACGTCCTCGTCGAGGTCACGACCCAGTCGCCGGCCGACGGTGAGCCGGCCGCGGGACACATCCGCGCGGCATTGCGCTCCGCCCGTGACGTCGTGACCGCCAACAAGGGTCCGATCGCGTGGCAGGGGCCGGAGCTGAACCTCCTGGCCGCGTCGACCGGCGCCAGGCTCCGGTACGAGGCGGCGTTGATGGATTGCCTGCCCACCCACGCCATCCGTGAGCGCCTGGTTCCGGTCGGGCGGGTGCTGTCGTTCGCGGGCATCGTCAACGCCACGACGAACGCCGTCCTCACGGCGATGGCAGACGGACGCGGCGCGGCCGAGGCGCTCGCCGACGCGCAGCGGGCCGGGCTGGCCGAGGCGGACCCCAGCAACGACCTCGAGGGCCACGATGCGGCGCTGAAGGCGACCATCATCGCCAACCTGCTGCTCGATCCACCGGAGCCCGTGCGGCCGGACCGTGTCGAGCGGCGTGGCCTCGAGACCGTTCCCGACGCCTGGCCGATGGAGGCGGCGTCGCGAGGCGCCCGTGTGCGCCTGGTGGCGCGGGGGGAGCCGGAAGGGGAGGGCCGCGACCGGTCGGTGCGCGTCCGGGTGGGGCCTGAGGAGCTGCCGCTGGGTGACTCGCTCGCGGCCGTCCGCGGGACCTCGATGGCCCTGCGCATCGAGTCCGAGTTCGGCGGCCGGCTGCAGCTCACGCTGGTCGACGCGTCGGTGGAGGAGACTGCCTACGCGATCCTGATGGACCTGGTCGCGCTCGGGCGGGGTGCGGGGTAGTCGGCGGCGGAGGAGACTCTGCGAGCGGGACCGGGGCCGGCTGCCGCGCCGGTCAATCCATGCCCAGCTGCTCGAGGCGATCCTCGTCGAAGCCCGCGTGGTGCGCGAGCTCGTGGATCAGCGTCACGCGGATCTCCTCGGCCAGCTCGATCGGGTCGCGAAAATCCTCCTCGAGCGGTTGCCGAAAGAGCGTGATCTTGTTCGGGAACGGCGTCCAGTCGGCACCATACTCGGTTGGCGGCACGCCCTCGTACAGCCCGTAGAGCATCTCTCCGGCGCGAAGGCCGGCGGTTCGACGCTGTTCGAGGCTCGGGATGTCGTCCACCACGATCGCCAGCTCATCCAGGATCGGCCGGAGCGGCCCCGGGAGGCCGTCGATCGCGCGCTCCAGGGCGCGCTCGAAGAACGACTGCCCGAACGAGGGGCGTGGATGACGTGAACGGGGCCGCGCGGCCCGGCTGCCGCGGCGATGCATCGGCACCTGCCTATCCTACGCACGTGCCTGCCGCCCACGAGCCGTGCGCGCGAACCGACTGGCCCGCGCTCGACCCGGCGCCCGCGCTGCCGCCCGACCCGCGTGCCGAGCCCGACTCCCTGGTCGTCCCGATGGACACCGGCGTCCGCATCCACTACCTGGACTGGGGCGGGCCCGCCCCGGCGATCGGCCGCCCCTGGCCGCCCCTCGTGCTCGTCCACGGGATCGGAGAGACGGCGTGGTGGTGGGCGCCTCTCGCCCGAAGCCTGCGGCAGGTGACGCGGGTGCTTGCGCTCGACCTTCGCGGGCATGGGCTGTCCGAGGCCCCCCGATCCGGCTACGACCTCCCGTCGCTGGCCATCGACGTGCTGACCGTGATGGTCGCCAACGGCTGGGGGCCGGACGCGTCCGGCCCCGCCGCCGTCCTTGCGGGCCACGGGTTCGGGGCGCAGGTGGCCGTGGCGGCCGCGGCCGAGCGCCAGGGTGCCGTGGCGGGTCTGGCCCTCGTCGATGGCGGCTGGGAGGACGTTGGTCGCGCCGCCGGAGACGACCCGGAGCAGCTGGCGACGTCGCTCGCCGAGCCCCCCGAGGTGCTGCGCTCCATGGACGCGTGGCTGGCGGATCGGCAAGCCTTCGACCCACCGAGCTGGGACGCCGACCAGGAGCGCGCCGCCCGGGCCCAGGTCGTGCAGCGGCATGCCGGCCACGTCGCACCGGCCCTCGGCCGTGGCGCGCTCCTCGCGTGCGTCCAGTCGATGCTGTCGTACCGGCCCGACGTGCTCCTGCCACTGGTCTCCGCGCCGGCGCTTGTCGCGACCGCAGGCTCGGTCGCGACCGACGACGAGGCCGCGCGGGATCGCGAGCTGGAGCTGTGCGACGCACTCGGCCTGCTTCGCGGTCGAGTGCGGCTGGTGCGCTACCCGGCCGCTGGACACAACCTGGCCCGTTACGTGCCCGCCGAGCTGGCGCTGGAGCTGGCGGGCCTCCTGGCGCTGGGCGGCCGGTGAGCCTCCGGCCGGTGAGCCTCCGGCCGCCGTGCGACACCGACAGGCGAAGAGCTGCGGCAGCACGCTGGCGTACCATGCCGTGGTGGATCTTGGGCTGCTCCTCATCGTGCTGCTGATCGTCGCGTTGGTGTGGCGCGGCCCGAAGACGCTGCCTCAGCTGGGCCGGATGTTTGGCGAGGGGATCCGGGCGGTCAGGCGGGAGGCGCAGCCCGGCGATCGGCCCGGCGGTGACACCCCGGCCAAGCCGGAGTCGGGCGGCCGCTGACGCCGTGGACAGGCTGCCGGAGCATGTCCGGGCAATCGTCACCGAGATCGAGAACGAGATCGGCGAAACCGGCGGTGACGACGGGCGTGCAGCGCCCACGCCGGCCCAGATCATCGAGGGTCGGCAGGCCGGGCCGGACGGTCGCGGCACCGCGGTCGCGGGCTCGGCGGCCGCCATCGAGCAGGCCGTCCGGGACATCCTGGTCGAGATCGGAGAGGATCCCGACCGACCCGGGCTCGCCGCGCACGCCCGGGCGCGTGCACCGGATGTACGCCGAGCTGACGGCCGGGTACCACGTCGACCCTGCCAGGCTGGTGAACGGCGCCATCTTCGACGTCGACTACAGCGAGATGGTGGTCGTCAAGGACATCCCGTTCTACAGCCTGTGCGAGCATCACCTGCTTCCGTTCTTCGGCAACGCGGCCGTCGCGTACATCCCGCGGGGCCGGGTCATCGGACTCTCCAAGATCCCCCGAATCGTCGAGATGTACGCGCGGCGGCTGCAGGTGCAGGAGCGCATGACGCAGCAGATCGCGGACTTCCTCATGGAGACGGTGGACCCCATGGGCGTGGGCGTCGTCCTCGAGGCGACGCACCTCTGCGCGGTGATGCGGGGCGTCAAGACGAGCGGCGCCGTCATGACGACGAGCGCGGTGCTCGGCGTCTTCCGCCGCCGCGACCGGACCCGCGCCGAGTTCTTCTCCCACCTCGACCGCCGGCCGCCCGGCGACTGATCGCCTCGGCGCCGGCATCCAACCCCCGTCAGCGTCCACGCGCGCGTCGGCATCCACGCCCGTGCGTCGCTGCCGGACGGGCGGCCGCGCCCCTGCGGCGACGTATGATGCGCGACGATGACCGAACGACCGATCAAGGTGCTGATCGCGAAGCCCGGGCTCGACGGCCACGACCGCGGGGCCAAGGTGCTGGCCCGCGGCCTGCGTGACGAAGGGTTCGAAGTCGTCTATACCGGGCTGCGCCAGACCCCCGAGATGATCGCGTCGGCGGCGCTGCAGGAGGACGTCGACGTCGTCGGGCTGTCCATCCTGTCGGGGGCGCACATGACGCTGATCCCCCGCGTCTGCCGTGCGCTCCGCGAGGAGGGCCTGGGTGACGTCCTGGTGACGGCGGGCGGGATCATCCCCGACGCCGATCTGCCGGCCCTGCGCGAGGCGGGGGTCGATCGCGTGTTCGGGCCTGGCACCACGATCGGAGAGGTCGCGGAGTATCTCCGCGAGCACGTGCACCCTCGCGAGTCGGCGTGACGCCGGCGGACCGAGGCGCCGAGCTGGCGGAGCGCGTCCGGGCGGGGGACCGTCGAACGCTGGCCCGCCTGCTGACCGAGGTGGAGGACCGGACCACCCTCGCCGAGTCGGCGCTGCGGATCCTCTATCCGCTCACAGGGGGCGCCCACCTCGTCGGGGTGACCGGCGCGCCGGGAGCCGGCAAGAGCACCCTCGTCGCCGCCCTCGCGGGCGCCGTTCGCGCCTCCGGCAGGCCGGTGGCCGTGCTCGCCATCGACCCGTCCAGCCCGATCACCGGCGGCGCGATCCTGGGCGACCGAATCCGGATGCAGGAGCACGCGGGCGACCGCGACGTGTTCATCCGCTCGATGGCGTCCCGCGGTCACCCCGGCGGTCTGGCGGCCGCATCGGTGGATGCCGCGGCCGCGCTCGACGCGGCGGGGTTCCCGATCGTGTTCCTGGAGACGGTCGGGGCCGGCCAGAGCGAGGTCGAGGTGGCGTCGATCGCGGACACGACGGTCGTGGTGGAGGCCCCGGACATGGGGGACGAGGTGCAGGCGATCAAGGCCGGCCTGCTCGAGGTGGCCGACATCGTGGTCGTGACCAAGGGCGACCGACCCGGCGCGCAGCGCACGGCGGCACAGCTCCGCGCCATGCTCACGGTTGGGACGGCCGACGAGACGGAGGCGACCCGGCAGGCCGCCGCGCGCGGGCGGCGCCGGCCGAAGCGACCGCAGGTGCTCCTCGTGACGGCGCCAACGGGAGAGGGCATCCCCGAACTGCTTGAGGCGCTCGACCGGCGGGGTGCCGGCCGCGACTCGCAGGCGCTTCGCCCTGCCCGACTGGCGCGTGCAGCGGCGCAGCTCGACGCCGTCATGGCGGAACGCCTGCGGGGACGGGTGCGGGCGGTCCGGCACCGCGCCGAGATCGACGCGCTGCTGCATGCCATCGCCGGGCACGAGGTGGACCCGTACGCGGCCGCGGACCGAGTCATGGCGCTGCTCGACGGTGCCGCCGCGGACGGCGATCCGGCGGCGCCGGCGGCGCAGCCGGTGCAGTACGCTTCGGCTCCATGAGCATCAAGGCGGTCCTCGTCTGCGGCGCGGGCCTGATGGGCCACGGAATCGCCCAGGTGTGCGCGGTCGCCGGGCACGACGTGTTCCTGTTCGAGCCCGACCGCTCCCGTTCCGAGGCCGGGCTGGCCCGCATAGGCGGGAACCTGGAGCGGGCCGTCGCGAAGGGACGCTTGAGCGCCGACGAGCGTCGCGCGGCGCTCGCGCGGATCCGGATCGCCGACGCGCTCGGCGGCGCGGTCGCCCAGTGCGACCTGGCGGTCGAGGCGGTCTTCGAGGACGAGGCCGTCAAACGCTCGCTGTTCTCGGAGCTCGACCAGCGCGCTCCGGAGCACACGATCCTGGCGTCGAACACGAGCTCGATCAGCATCACCCGGCTTGCCGCCGCGGTGCGGCCTGGCCGGCGCTCCCGGTTCATCGGCATGCACTTCTTCAGCCCGGTGCCGGTCATGCCGCTCGTCGAGCTGGTCCGTGGCGCCGAGACGTCCGACGCGACCGAGGCGGATATCCGCGCGCTGGCGGCCGGGCTGGGCAAGCAGGTCATCGTCAGCAAGGACCGCCCGGGGTTCATCGTGAACCGGGTGCTGATGCCGTACCTCGGGGAGGCGATGCGCGCCTACGAGGAAGGACTCGGCACGCTGGAGGACATCGACAGCGGCGTCCGCGTCGGCCTGAACCATCCGATGGGACCGCTCGAGCTGGCCGACTTCATCGGGCTCGACGTCTGCCTCCACGTGATGGAGGTCCTGCACGAGGGCTTCCACGAGCGGCAGTTCGCGCCCCCACCCATCCTCCGGCAGCTCGTCGACGCTGGCTACCTCGGGCAGAAGACCGGGCGCGGCTTCTACACCTACCCGCGGCCGGCGAAGGCGTAGGATCGGCCGGATCCGGCGACCGGTCCCGGCCGTGAGGTACCGCGGCGTTGCCAGACCGGGCCGCGCTAGCATGCCCGGATGGACAGCCAGCCGTTCCAGCCGGACGGGGCGTCCGGCCGCGTCTACGTCGTTTCCGCCGCGCGCACCCCGATCGGGAAGTTCGCCGGCAGCCTCTCCGACGTTCCGGCCACAACCCTGGGCGGGATCGCCATCCGCGCGGCCGTCGAGCGCGCTGGTGTGCCCCCCGACTCGGTCGACGAGGTCCTGATGGGGCAGGTCCTGCAGGCCGGCGCGGGGCAGGCTCCCGCCCGGCAGGCGGCGCTCAGTGGCGGCCTGCCTGTCGGCGTCAGCGCCACGACCATCAACCGCGTCTGTGGCTCCGGCCTGAAGGCCATCATGCTCGCAGCCGCCGAGATCCGGGCGGGCGACGCAGAGGTGGTGGTGGCCGGCGGCATGGAGAGCATGAACCAGGGTCCGTACCTGCTGCCGAAGGCCCGGTTCGGGTACCGGCTGGGCACCGGCGAGCTGCTCGACGCCACCGTGCATGACGGCCTGTGGTGCTCGATCGAGGGCTGCCACATGGGCACCCACGCGGAGCGAGTGGCGTGGCACTCGCACGTGAGCCGCCAGGACCAGGACGCGTACGCCCTGGAGAGCCACCGCAGGGCGGTGGCCGCCATCGACGAGGGGCGCTTCGCGGACGAAATCGTGCCCGTGCCGGTTCGCCGGGGCCGCGAGGACTCGCTGTTCTCCGTCGACGAGGCGCCGCGGCGCGACACGACCCTCGAGGCGCTGTCACGCCTGCGCCCGGCATTCGACCTGCCGGCCGGGGACGATGCGCCCGGTTCGGGCGGAGGAACGGTCACGGCCGGCAACGCGCCGGGCATCACGGACGGGGCGGCGGCCACGATCGTGGCGAGCGAGCGGGCCGTGGAGCGGTACGCGTTGCGGCCGCTTGCCCGGATCGTGGGCTATGCGCAGGCGGAGGTCGCGCCGAAGTGGCTGTTCCTGGCCCCGGTCGCGGGGGTGCGGCGGCTGCTCGACCGCGTGGCGCTGCCAATCGAGGCGTTCGACCTGGTCGAGATCAACGAAGCGTTCGCCGCGCAGACGCTGGCAGACGGGCGGGAGCTGGGTTTCGACTGGTCGAGGGTCAACGTCAACGGGGGCGCCATCGCCCTCGGTCACCCGATCGGCGCGAGCGGCGCGCGGATCGTCGCGACACTCCTCCACGAGCTGCGGCGACGCGGGGGCCGCTACGGCCTGGCTACGCTCTGCCTGGGCGGTGGCGGCTCGGTGGCCATGGCGTTCGAACGGGTCTGACGACCGGTATCATCCGCCGAAGCCAGCCTCGGAGGGCAAACATGCGCCGTGTCGCGATCGTCACGGATTCCGCGTCCGACCTCGACACGTCCGCCGCCGCTGAGGCGGGCATCGCCGTGGTCCCGCTGATCGCGATCTTCGGCGACGAGCAGTACCGGGCCGGCGTCGACATGTCGCCGCGCGAATTCTGGGCCCGGCTGACCGCGCCCGGCGCGCCGTTCCCGCAGACCGCGGCCGCCAGCGCCGGCACCTTCCAGGCCGCGTTCGAGCGATGCTTCGCCGATGGCGCGGAGGCCGTCGTCTGCGTCACAGTGGCCGGGACGCTCAGCGCGACTCTGAACAGCGCCCAGATGGCGCGCGACGCTCTGCCCGACCGGGAGATCCACGTGGTGGATTCCTGGGGCGCGAGCATGGTCGTGGGAATGCTGGCGCAGCTCGGCGCGGAGATGGCGGACCACGGCGTCAGCGCGAGCGAGATCGCGGCGGAGATGGAGCGCCGAATCCCCGACCTGCGGCTGTTCGTCATGCTCGACACGCTCGAGTACCTCGTGCGCGGTGGCCGGATCGGGCGCGGCCGCGCGCTCATGGGCGCGATGCTGTCGTTGAAGCCGATCCTGACCGTACTGGACGGCGTCGTGGACACCGCGGACAGGCCGCGGACCCGCTCGAAGGCCCGCCAGCGACTCGTGGAGCTCATCACCGCCAGGCCGGTGGAGCGCATTGCGCTCCTGTACACCCCCGGCGAGTCGGACGTCGAGGCATTCGGCGACATCCTCGCGCGGGCCGCCGGGATCGAGCGGGCGACCCTCGGCGCGCAGATCATCGGGGCGTCGATCGGACCGCACGTCGGGCCGGGCGCGTACGGCGCAGTCGTGCTGTGGCGCCACCAGTGACGTGCAACTGTCCAGAGAACGTGCCTGGCCGGAGTCCTGGCCCCGGGGGATCGGGCCGTCCGGCTCTTCGAGTTCTGGACACCCGGCGTATAGAGTCCCCGGCGAGACGACCATGCGACCACGCACCGGCGCCCTGAAGGTTTGTCTCGCCTCATGGGCGGGCCGGGCGAGTCCCAGTTCCGTCGCAGGGCGTCGGTCATGGAGGACCTCCGCCAGATGGCGACAGAGCAGATCGGCGTGATCAACCCCTGGGCAGTCGCCCAGCAGCAGTTCGATCTCGCCGCCGAGAAGCTGGGGCTGGATCCGGGCCTGCGCAAGGTGCTCCGGGAGCCTCGCCGCGAGCTGACCGTCCACTTCCCGGTGAAGATGGACGACGGCACGGTTCGCGTGTTCACCGGCTACCGCGTCCAGCACAACGTGGGCCGTGGCCCGGCGAAAGGCGGCATCCGCTACCACCAGGACGTCTCACTCGACGAGGTGAAGGCCCTCGCCATGTGGATGACCTGGAAGTGCGCGGTGGTGGGCATCCCCTTTGGCGGCGGCAAGGGCGGCGTGATCGTCGACCCGAAGAAGCTCTCACGGCGCGAGGTCGAGGGGCTGACTCGTCGGTTCGCCACCGAGATCAGCATCATCATTGGCCCCGAGCGCGACATCCCCGCGCCGGACGTGAACACCAACGCCCAGACCATGGCCTGGATCATGGACACGTACTCGATGCACGTCGGGTACACCGTGCCGGCCGTCGTCACCGGTAAGCCGATCAGCCTGGGCGGCTCCGAGGGCCGCAACGAGGCCACGGCTCGTGGCACGGTCTACTGCGTCGTCGAGGCGGCGAAGCATCTCAAGCTCGACCTGCACGGCGCCACGGTGGTCGTCCAGGGCTTCGGAAACGCGGGCTCCATCGCCGCGCAGCTGATGGTCGCCGAGGGCTCGAAGATCCTGGCCGTCTCCGACTCCCAGGGCGGCATCCGGGACGACAGGGGACTGGACATCGAGCGCGTCATCGCCTGGAAGCAGGAGCACGGCACCGTGGTCGGGTTCCCCGGCGCGACGGCGGTGTCGAACGAGGCGATCCTGGAGATCCCGTGCGACGTGCTGATCCCGGCCGCGCTCGAGAACCAGATCACCGCGAAGAATGCGGGCCGTATCCAGGCCAGGATCGTGGCCGAGGCCGCTAACGGTCCCACGACGCCGGAGGCCGACGCGACGCTGTACGAGCGTGGGATCTTCATGATCCCGGACATCCTCTGCAACGCCGGCGGCGTGACCGTGAGCTACTTCGAGTGGGTCCAGGACCTCAACCGGGACCACTGGAGCGAGGACCAGGTCAACCACAGGCTCAAGGAGATCATGACCAGGGCCTTCGCCGAGACGCTCGGGCTTTCCGAACTGCACGAGGTCAACATGCGGACCGGCGCCTACATGCTGGCCGTCGACCGCGTCGCGCAGGCGACCGCGCTGCGCGGGCTGTACCCGTGATCGGCTGACCAACCCGCTCATCTCGAACCGCCGCCGGCACCGCCGGCGGCGGTTCTGCGTTGGTGCACCGTGCAGGGGCGCCGGCCGGCGGGCCCAGTCCGTGCCCCCGGCGGCGAGGGCGGGCCCCCGGCGGCAAGGACGGTGCCCCCGGCGAGGCGGGCCCCCGCGGCGAGGACGGTGCCCCGGCGGCGCAGGCGGCCGGTGCTACCATCCCCGCGATGCTCGACCACGAAGAGAAGTTCCTGTTCAAGGAGGAGATCCTCCACCTTTCGACCGCGCTCGCCGAACCCGGCGCCCTCGACAACGTGGAGGACCTGCTCACCGACGTCATCACGAGTCCCCGCTTCGACTCGGAGGTGTTCACCCTCGAGCGCTCGCTCCAGGTGATGCTGGGTCCGCGCGCCGGGACGACGCTGGTGGGGTTGCTGACCGTGGCGCCCGAGGTCTTCGACGAGGTCGCCGAGGTGCGGATCCCGACCGAGGTGCAGGAGCGGCTGGTTGCCTGGCGGGCCCGGTTCGGGCTCGCCATCGACAACGCGCTGAACTTCCTGAACAACCCGGACGGCATCCAGGGGCACAACTTCAGCACGCAGATCGTCCACGTCGACGACCGCCGCGTGCTGCAGGGCCGCCTGACGATGGTTCGTTACAACAACGAGCCGCAATTCTTCGTCGCCGACGCCAGCGTGTTGTACAGCCTCGTGGCCGACGTCCTCGAGCGGCTCGGAGCGCACAGCGAGGTGGACACGGTCGACGCCGAGACGGTCACGCGGCTCAAGGACGCCGTGGCGCTGGTCGAGCGGCGCGCGGTCCCGCGCGAACGCGCCTGAGCATGGCGGCCGGCCGGGCGGGGGTTTCCCGGGCCGGCATGGCGGCGGTCACTCAGGTCGGGATGGCGGCGGTTGCCCCGGTCGGGGTGGCCCGTCCACGGGACGCCTCCCGGGCCCCGGTCTCTTCGGCGTCTCAGGCTCTGCTTGCCCCGTCCCCCCGCGTGCCGGTGCGACGCATCTATCTCGCAGCCACCGGCATGAACCGGGGCAAGACCACCACCTCGCTCGGGCTGCTCGCCGCGCTCATCGGGAGAGGTCTCGCGACCGGGTTCACGAAGCCGGTCGGTCAGCGCTACGCCATCGTCGACGACATCCCGGCCGACGAGGACGCCATCCTGGTACGGGCCGTCTACAGCCTCGCGGACCCGCTGTCGGCGATGAGCCCCGTGCACATCCCCCGGGGCTTCACCCGGGCGTACATCCGCGGCGAGGTCGTGGAGGACCTCGGAGCCCGGATCGTGGCGGCGTTCGAGGTGGTCTCCAGGGATCGAGACGTCGTGCTGATCGAGGGCACGGGCCACGCCGGAGTGGGCGCCGTGATCGGGCTGTCGAATGCCGAGGTGGCGAGGATGCTCTCCGCGCCGGCGGTGATCGTCAGCGAGGGTGGCGTCGGGAGGCCGATCGACGAGATCGTCCTGAACCGGGCACTGTTCGCACGGCACGGCGTGGACGTTGTGGGCGCCATCGTCAACAAGGTCGACGTGGAGGCGCAGCCGTCGCTGCCGGCCGTGCTCGAGGCAGGGCTGGCCCGTCACGGGATCCCGTTGCTCGGCGTGCTGCCGTACCGGCCGCTCCTGTCGAACCCCACGCTCTCCATGCTGTGCGAGCAACTCGAGGGCGAGGTCCT
The DNA here is from genome assembly GCA_963759135.1 of uncultured Chloroflexia bacterium. Classification (GTDB taxonomy): domain Bacteria; phylum Chloroflexota; class Limnocylindria; order Limnocylindrales; family CSP1-4; genus JAJYNJ01. Next base: position 211,711 of record CAVWXU010000010.1, read on the forward strand.
GCACCCAGGCCCCGACCTCGACCGGCCGATCGAGCGCGTCGACATCGGCGCGATGCAGGCCGGCCACCTGCTCGACCGGCTCGGACCCGGCAGCCTGCTGATCGTGCCCGGCGACCGGGAGGACCTCCTCCAGGCGCTCGTGACCGTAACGCTGATGGGGCAGGCCGGCGGCCCATGGTCCGACGGCCCGACGGGGCTCGCAGGCGCCCAGGACGCGCCGGTCCCCCGCCACCCCGGCGTGGCCGGCCTCGTGCTCACCGGCGAGCACGCCCCGCCCCCTCGCGTGGTGGCTGCGATCCGGTCGGCGGATCTGTTCGCGATGCGTGTTGCGGAGGACACGTATCGCGTCGCGTCGGAAGTGCACGACCTGCTCGTCAAGACCCATCCGAAGGACCGCGACAAGATCGCGCTGATCCAGTCGCTCGTCGCGGAGCACCTGGACGTGGACCGGATCCTGGCCCTGGCCGTGCCCGACGCCTGACGTCGCTTCCGGGTCGCCCGAGCGGTCCCTGGTCAGCCCAGCGGCCAGCAGTCGATCAGCCGGGCGGAGGGAAAGCGGACCGCGACGCTGAGCAGCGCGGGTCGGTCGACCACGTCCAGTTCGCGCAGCGTCGCGCGGTCGGCGACGCTCACGTAGTCGGGTCGCGCCATCGGCGCGGCCTCGAGCACCTCGCGCATGCGCGTGCGCAGGCGCTCGCCGTCCCGCTGGCCGTGCGCGTAGTCGTCGGCCGCGGCGCGCAACGCTCGGTGCAGGGCCGGTGCCGCGGCCCGCTCCGGAACCGTCAGGTACGCGTTGCGCGAGGAAAGCGCCAGCCCATCGGGCTCGCGCACGGTGGGGACGACGGAAACCGCGACAGGCAGGGCGAGGTCTCGAACGACGCGCTCCACCACCACCGCCTGCTGTCCGTCCTTCTGCCCGAAGTACGCGCGGTCCGGGCGAACCAGGTCGAACAGGACGGTTACCACGGTCGCGACGCCGCGGAAGTGACCGGGTCGCGCGGCCCCCTCGAGCACGCTGCCGAGCGGTCCCGCATCCACCGTCGTCGCGTGCCCGGGCGGGTAGATGACATCCACCTCGGGGGCGAAGACGAGATCGACGCCACTCGCGTCGCACGCCCGCAGGTCCTCGTCGAGCCGGCGCGGGTAGCGCGCGTAGTCCTCGTCCGGCCCGAACTGGGTCGGGTTCACGAAGATGCTGACGACTACGGACGCGCATTCGGCACGCGCCCGCTCGATCAGCGCCAGGTGACCCGCGTGGAGCGCGCCCATCGTGGCCACCAGCCCGACCGGCGGGGGCAGGACGCGTCCGCGCCGCCTCGAGCGAGGCGCGGTCGCGGGCCAGACGCAGGGCCGGCTGCGAGTCGGCCGGGGGAGGGACGTGCGCCGCCGGGCCGGAGTCGGCCGGGGGAGGGACGGGGCCCACGGGGTCAGAGGTCGCGGTCGAGCGGGATCGAGAATGGCGCCGCCGCTGCCCGATCGAGCTCGCCGTGCCCGAGCGCCTCCGCCAGGACCGCCTCGTCCATCCGGCTGGACTCCGCGGCCGCCGGGAAGGCCCCGGCGAGCACGTCGGTGGCGTACGCCCGCGCCGCTTCCAGGATCGTGTCGCGAACGTGCGCGTACGGCCTGGCGTGTCGTGGCACGAAGGCGCCCAGGCCCAGCAGGTCGGTGATCACCAGGACCTGCCCGCTGCAACCGGCGCCGGCGCCGATCCCGATGGTCGGGATCCGCAGGCGCGACGTGATGGCCGCCGCAAGCTGTTCCGGCACCAGCTCCAGCACCATCGCGAACGCGCCCGCCTCCTGGACGGCCAGCGCGTCGGTGAGGAGCCGCTGGGCGGCCTCGCGGGTCCGACCCTGCACCCGGGCCCGGCCCATGCCCAGCCTGGCCTGCGGCGTCCAGCCGATGTGTCCCATGACCGGGATGCCGGCCCGCACGATGGCTTCGATGGCACGCCCCGTCCGCACGCCGCCCTCCACCTTGACGGCCTGCACGCCGGCGTCGCGAAGGAAGCGGCCGGCGTTGTCCACTGCCTGGTCGGCCCGCTCGTACGTCAGGAAGGGCATGTCCGCCACGACCAGGGCACGTTCGGCCCCGCGCACGACGGCCCTGGCGTGGTGCAGCATTTCGTCCATCGAGACGCGCACGGTCGACTCGTACCCCAGCACGACTTCGCCGAGCGAGTCGCCCACCAGCAGCATCGGGATGCCGGCCTCGTCGAGGATTCGTGCGGTCGGGTAGTCGTACGCGGTCAGCATCGGGATGCGCTGCCCGTCCGCGTGCATCCTCGCAATGTCCTGGATGGTCAGCCGCCCGCTGTTGCCGCTCGCGCTCATCAAGGCTCCTCCGTCGCAGGCCGCGATGCTCGCACACCTGATGGATCCCGTGCTTCCGGCGCGACCGCCCTGGCCTCGAGCAACGCGACGACGCGGTCGAGCAGCCGCTCCGCGACCGCTCGCTTCGACATGAGCGGCCAGGGATCCGGCTCGGCGCCCGGCGCGATGACCGTGACGCGGTTGGTCTCGACGGCAAAGCCTGACCCGGGCTCCAGCACGTCGTTCGCGACCAGCAGGTCGACACCCTTGCGGCGCGCCTTGTCGGCCGCCCGCTCGAGCGAACCCGTCTCGGCGGCGAAGCCCACGAGCACGGGACGGTCCGCCCTGCCGGCAACCGCCCGAGCCGCCTCGGCCAGGATGTCCTCGGTCGGCTCGAGGTCGAGGACAGGCGCGGCGTCGCGGGTCAGCTTGCTCGCCGCCTGCCGGCGGGGCCGGAAGTCGGCCACGGCGGCTGTCATCACGAGCACGTCGGCGTCGGGGAGCGCGTCGAGGACCGCGGTCCGCATGGCCGACGTCGTCGGCGCGGAGACGACGAGCGCGTCGGGGGAAGAGGGACCGACGTCTGGCCGACGACCAGGGTGACCGACGCCCCACGCTCCAGAGCGGCCCGCGCGACCTCGGCTCCCATCAGGCCGGACGAGCGGTTGCCGATGAAGCGGACGGGGTCGATCGGCTCGGCGGTGCCGCCGGCGGTGACGAGAACGTGTCGCCCGGCGAGATCGCGGCTCCGCTTGCGGCGATCGAGAACGGCCCCCACGACGGCATCGACGATCGACCCGGGCTCCGCGAGTCGGCCGTGCCCCACCAGCCCGGACGCGAGCGCGCCGACCTCCGGCTCCACGACGACGTACCCGAACGAGCGCAGCCGCTCGACGTTGGCTCGCGTGGCGGGGTGCTGGTACATGTCGGCATCCATCGCCGGGGCGACCACCACCGGAGCATGCGCCGCCAGGCACGTGGCCGTGATGACGTCACCCGCCAGGCCGTTCGCCATGGCGGCCATCCAGTGCGCGGTCGCCGGCGCGACGACGATCGCGTCCGCCTCCCGGGCGGCCACCACGTGCGCGATGCGTTCGTCGGGGAGCAGCTCGAGCGGGTCGTGCAGCACTGCGTGCCCGCTCAGGGTCTCGAACGTCAACGACCCGACGAAGGCTCCGGCCGAGTGCGTCATGAGCACCTGGACGGAGGCGCCCTCGGCAGTGAGACGCCGCAGCAGGTCCACGGCCTTGTATGCGGCGATCGAGCCGGCGACGCCGAGGAGCACGAAGCGACCGTGCAGCCGGCCTGCCTCGACGGGTGTCACGGCGCCACCTCATGGGTCTCGCCCGGTCGCGTCTCGCCCGGTCGCGTCTCCTGCTTCGTCCGGTCGCGTCTCGCCCGTCCACGCCGTCACGGGGGCTTCCTCGGCGAGGATCGCGAGACCCTTGAGCGTGAGGTCCGTGTCGACGACGTCCACGCCGCGAAGCTCGGCGATCCATGGGACCTGGCTGATCCCCCCGGTGAGGATGACGTGCACGTGGGCCTCGGGCGTCTGCCGCTCGAGTTCCGACCGGACGCGGTCGAGCAGCTCGCGCGCCAGCCCGAGGTACCCGAACACCGCCCCGCTCTGGAGCGCGCTGACCGTGTCCCGTCCGATCGCGTGCTCGGGCCGCAGCGCGTCGACACGAGGCAGGCGCGCCGTCCGTGCCGCCAGCGCCTCGAGGCTGAGCTCGAGGCCGGGGGCGATGGCCCCGCCGACGAAGGCGCCGTCGGCGGCGACGGCGTCGAGCGTCGTGGCCGTGCCGAAATCGAGGACGACGGCCGGCGTGCCGTAGAGCCTTCCGGCTGCGAGCGCGTTGACCAGCCTGTCGGGTCCGACCTCCGACGGTTGGTCCACCCTGACGCCGATCGGGACGTTGGCAGCGGTGGCCTCGAGCAGCGGCAGGCCATACCCGGCAACGGCCGCCCCCAGTGCCAGCCCCACCTGGGGCACGACGCTGGCGACCACGACACCGTCGACGTCGCGCAGGCGCAGGCCGTCCAGCCCGAGGAGTCCATCGACCAGCACCTGCATCTCGTCTGGCGTCGTGCGCCGCGGCGTGACGGCACGGCGCGTGCCCGCCACGCTCCCGTTGCGCACGAGACCCAGCGTGATGTTCGAGTTGCCGATGTCGATAGCGAGCAGCATCGCGCCGATGATACGCGCGCCCCGCGGCGCGCCCGATCGCCCGGGTCGTTGGCCGTTCACAACGCGACAGCCCCGCCAGGCCGGGCTGTCGGCACGGGGCTGTCGGTGCTGACGACGACACTGGGCTGTCGCGCCCCGCCGCGCCTTGCTACCATCCGGAGCGTCCCCGGCGCATCCGGGCCCAGGCTGGAGGAGCATGTGGCCGCGATTCCGCCCGCCAAGTTCTTCGTCAACCGCGGTGTCGTGGGAAGCCCCGCCGACATCTACCATCTCCTCCGGCCTCTCCTCAAGCAGACCATCGTGTACGTCCACGTTCGCGGCCGCGATGTCGTGACACACGGCAGCGGCCCTGTTGAGCGGATCGTGATCGACCGCGCCGACGTCTCCACCTACTTCACGCCCCTGTCGATCTGCCTCAACGTCGATTCGTTCGAGTACCTGGAGTTCGAGACGGGGCCCGATGCGCTGGTGACGTACGCGCTGGTCCAGGGCGACGAGCGCGTCGTGCTCACATACCTCCCGTCGGGCGCGGAGACGAACGATCCGATGACCGGCCAGCCCACGCTGGAGCTGGTGCCGGACGATTACGTCCAGATGGAGCTCGGCGGTCTCGGCGCGGACACGGGCGGTGAGCCGGGCCGCCAGGAGATGGGCTGACGCGTCCCGGGAGTCCGGCACCGGCACCGTGGCTGACGGTGCGGCCGCCGGGCCCGGCCGTGTACCATCGCGGCGATGTTCGAACGCACCGCGCTGCCCGGCGGGCTGCGCGTCATCACCGTGCGGCTGCCGGCCGCCCGGTCGTTCTCGGCAGTCGCGTACGTCCGTGCGGGGTCGCGCATGGAATCGCGTGTCCAGTCGGGCATGGCGCATTTCATGGAGCACCTGACGTTCAAAGGGACGGCCAGCTGGCCCAGCACCCGCGCGGTGTCGGAGGCGATCGAGGGGATCGGCGGGACGAGCAACGCGGCGACCGACCGCGAGGCGACCACCTACTGGACGCGGGTCCCGGCCCGCTACACCGAGCTCTCCATGCACATGCTCGGGGACCTGGTCGCACGGCCGCTGCTGCGTGAGGAGGACGTCGCCCACGAGCGGGCGGTGGTCGTCGAAGAGATCCGCTCCTACCGCGACGACCCCGGCGAATACGTCTTCAACCTGCTCGACCAGTCGGTCTTTGGTGACACGCCGCTGGGCTGGGAGATCGCGGGCGACGAAGAGAGCGTTGCGGCGCTGACCGCGCCCGCGCTGCGGGACTTCTGGGAGCGCTGGTACCGGCCCTCGAACGTGGTGCTCGCCGCGGCCGGCGACGTGGACCACGAGGCGGTGTGCGACATGGCCGCGCGGGCGTTCGGGGTCGACTCGACGCTCGAACCAGACGGTGCCCGGTTCGAGCCGGCTCCGCAGATGCCGTCCGCGGAGCGGGTCCGGCTGGTGAACCGCCCCGGTTCGCAGGCGCACCTCTGCGTCGCCGTGCCCGCGCTGCGACGCGACGACCCGGACACGTGGGTTCTCGAGCTACTCGACACGGTGCTGGGCGAAGGGATGAGCAGCCGCCTGTTCCTGCACCTCCGCGAGGACGCCGGGCTTGCGTACGACGTCCACTCGTTCATCACGGACTACGCGGACTGCGGCCTGCTCGGGATCTATGCGGGTGTCGACCCGCATGACCTGGCGCGTGCGCTCGACGCGATCCTGGCGGAGCTGTCCGAGCTGCGGGAGCACGCCGTGCCCGACGACGAGCTGAGCCGGGCGAAGGCCTACGCCTGCGGGCGCCTCGAGCTGCGCCTCGAGGAGGGACGCAACCTCGCCTCGTGGCTCGGGGCGCAGGAGGCGCTGCACGAGCGGACCCTCACGCTGGAGGAGGCGGTCAGCGAGATCCAGGCGGTTGATGCCGAACAGATCCGTGCCCTTGCGGGCCGTCTCTTCGCGGACGAGGCGCTGTCGCTCGCCGCGATCGCGCCCGGGCGCCGCGGGCGGGGCCTCGGGCGGCGGCTGCACCTGTCGTGAGCCTCAGTCGGCCCCGACGGCGTCGTGCCTCCTCGCTCGGGGAACCGGGTCTGCCGCCGGATGAGAGCGACCTGGCCGTGCCGGTCACCAGCGAGGTCGAACAGCTGCGGGACCGCCGAGACCGAAGCGTCCGCGATCCAGGCAGAAACGTCTGCGATCGAGAGGCAGAAGCGAGTCTGCGATCGAGGCAAAGCGTCTGCGACCGAGGCAGAAGCGTCTGCGATCGGCGCGGCCGTCCCAGTGGTCGAGCCGGAGGTCCAGCCGGCACCGCCGGACGGCGACCTCACTCCTGTGGACCTCCCCGCGGCGGCCCCGACAAGTGACGAGCCGGCGGCCGTGACCCAGCGACCCGTGGATGGCCCGCCCGAGCCCGCGGAATCGACGCCGCTCGCCGCTGCGCGCGCCGCGTTCACGGGCGCCGCCCGGGCACGCACCGACGCGCGACTCGCCCACGTTCACCTCGCTCTCGGCATGTTCGGGCTCGCCCGGGCAGAGCTGGAGACGCTCGCCGGCCGCGGGTGGCTGGATGTGCCGGCGCTCGCCGACCTCGCGGAGGTTCGCTGGCGGACGGGCGACCTCGTCGGTGCGGGCGAGGCCGCGGACGCGCATCTGCAGGCAGGCGGCGAGGAACTGGTCGCGCTGTGCGTGGCGGCCGAGGCTGCCGCGGCCGCGGGTCGCGCGGCCGACGCGCGGAACCTGGCGGCGCGCGTCCTGGCGCGCGGACGCAACCGCCTGGACGACCTGTTCGCCGGCCAACCCCGTGGCGCGGTCTGGCCCCCCGGTGCGGGCGCAGCGGCCCAGCCGGCCAACCCAGCGGCACATGGGAGACCTGCCCACGGTCGACGCCATTCCTGCCCAAGCGGCGCCCGTCATGTCCGGCGATCTCGCGGAGATCCAGGCCAGCCTTGAGGCCCGCGACCTCGCGGGGATCGCGACGCGCCTCGCGCTGCTGCTCCGCACGCGCCCGGCCCTGGCCCCTGCCGTTCTCGCCGTGGCGGACGAGACGCTGCGCGCAGCGCCTGCCGCGGGGGAGGTGGCCGCCCTGCATCTGGTGCGCGGCGACGCGTACCGCCTGATGGGCCGCGAGAGTCTTGCGGCAGAGGCGTTCCAGCAGTCGAGCCGGGCGCTGCGAGCCCGGCCTTCCGAGGAGACATCGTGATCGAACGCACCCTGGTGCTCGTCAAGCCCGACGGCGTCCAGCGCCTCCTGGTCGGTCGCATCCTCGCGAGGTACGAAGAGCGCGGCCTGAGGATTGCCGCGCTCAAGCTGATGCAGGTCGACCGGGATCTTGCCGAGCGTCACTACGCGGTGCACCGGGATAAGCCGTTCTTCGCGGGGCTCGTGCGGTTCATCACGTCCGGTCCCGTGGTCGCGCTCGCCCTCGAGGGGCCGGATGCCGTCGCCATCGTCCGCGCGATGAACGGTGCCACGCGGCCCGCACAGGCGGATCCCGGCACGATCCGTGGCGACCTGGCGGTCGAGACCGCGCAGAACCTGGTGCATGCGTCCGACAGCCCCGAGACCGCCGAAACCGAGCTGGCGCTCTGGTTCCGGCCGGAGGAGCTGGTGGACTACGCCCGCGAGATCGACCGCTGGGTGCTCGCGCCGGAGGGGGCGTAGCCGCAGGTTTGCGCCGGCCCGAGCCGGCACGCGGGGTCGGCTGTCGCGACGCCCAGGCCCGGGCGCCGCTCCCGCGGTCAGTCGATCGCCGTCACCGCCGCGCCGGCGGTCCACGCCAGGATCACGGCGACGATCGCCGCAGCCAGCGTGACACCCGCGGTGACGAGCCCAACGTGCTCCGCCGAGGCCGCAACGAGCCGTGACGCCCCGCGCCGGATGCCCGGGAGGCCTCCGCCTGCGAGTGGCTCTTCCACGGCGCGCCGCGCCGGTCGGCGCCCCGGGCGCTGGGCGACGGTGGGTTCGGCGACCGCGCCCACGACCGGGGAGTCTCGCTGAACTCCCACCCACGCGAGGCGCAGGTACGGCAGCAGCCCGAGCCACGCCGCGCCGGCCAGCACGGGCCACATCGGACCCCCGCCGGCATCGACCAGGGAGCTGCGGAGCTCGAAGATCCCCCACCCCGGCAGCCCAAAGGTGGCCGCCGCAATCGCAACGAGCGCCAGCCCGAGCAGGGGCGAGGCGCGAGCCCACCCGTGCAGGTCGTCGACGAGACCCGTGCCCCATCGACCCGTCAGCGCCACCACCCAGGTCACGAACGCCGTCCTGACCACCGCGTTGACCGGCAGCCAGGCCGCGGCATAGGAGGCGGCCGCGGGATCCGCCGACGCGAACACGAGCAACACCATGCCGGCGTCGCCGATGAGCGCGTACGCCAGCACGTGCCGAAGGTCGTCGTGGAACGTCGCCGCGAGCGCGCCCCCGCCGAGCGTCACCAGCGCGACCACCGCGACGATGGCTCGCGCATCGGCAAACAGCGGCGCGGAACCGACGGCCGTGAACGCGACGGACGGCGTCAGGACGCGCTGGCTCCACGCCACCGCCGCCAGCGCGAACGCGGCGGGAAGCCACACGCTGCGTGCGGCGGCCAGCGCGACGGGCCCGGTCACCGTGGCTCGCACGGCGACCCTGTGGAACGGCAGTGCGCCCATGGTCAGCGCGACCGCTGTGCTGACCAGCAGCATGGCAGCGGTGACGCCCGCGGGGTCGGGGGCGATCAGCCCGGAGGGAGAGAGGAGCCAGGCCATGCCGGCGAGTGCGAGGCCGCATGCCAGGACGGCGACACGCACGGCGCGGGCCGCCGCCCGAACCGCCCCGGCCACCAGCGCCGGCTCAGGCTGCCACGCGGCGAGCGGGGCGAGCGTGACGGACGCCGCAGTCACGACCGCCACCGCAATCGGGGACGCCGCCGTCCCAGGGGCCAGCACCCCGCCTCCACCGGCGGGCGTCGACAGCAGCGCGCCGTTGATGGCGGCGAGTGCGGCGACCACCGCGGCGACCGTCACCGGGAGCGCGACCGGCAGCGCCAGCGACATCGGTCGGGCCGGTAGCGCCGACCGCTCGCGATGCGAGACCGCGGCGATGAGCAGGAGCAGCATCGACGCTGCGGCCATGGCGGCCACGCCTGCGCCGCGCGACGCCAGGGCAAACGCCGTGTCGGCGACGGCGATCGTCGCGAGGGGTGGCGCTACGAGCGCCACGACCAGGCAGGCCGCCAGTCCCGCAGCCGCGATGGCGGCTCGCAGGGCGCGTCCGGACAACCCGCCCGCGATCACGGCCGTGGCGAGCGCGAGGACGACGATGACGGTCGCGCTCATGTGCGGCGTGCCGACCGCGCGCGAGAACCTCGGCTCACGGGGACGTCCGCCGTCGGGGTCGGGCGTCCTGGGTCGGCCTGCGCGGGGCCGCTCTCCCCGCGATCCTGCTGCGTCACGGCGAGGGGAGCGGCGATGACCCCGCGCGCGGCGGCAGCTGCGGCCACGACGGTCAGGGCCAGGGCGGCGATCTGCGCGGCGCCGGGGGTCCCGCCGAGTCCGGCCGCCACCAGCCCCATCCCGTCGAGGAAGAGGATCGTGCCGATCGCGGTCCGGATCGGATCTCGAGCGAACCACATCAAGGGGATCGCACCCGCGGCCACCGCCAGCCCGGCTGCGAGGGCCGACGGTGCACCCCTGCCCACTCCGGCGACGGGGGCGACGGCCAGCCCGAGCGCGAGCGCCGCGACGACGAACGCCGCCTCGGGCCACCCGGTCAGCGGGAGTGGCGCAACACGGCCCCACGGGTCCGGGTCGGCGCGCAGCAGCAGGAACGTGGCGAGCAACGCGGACACCAGCCAGAACGCCAGCGGGAGGGCCGCGGGCAGCGGAGAGAGGGCGAGCGGGGAGGCGACGAGCACGGCGGCCGTGGCGAGCAGCGCGGCCCGTGTCGTGTGGACCGGGAGAGCGGCGGCTGCGGCCACCGCGGCGACCAGCGCGCCGACGCCTGCGAGCACGCCGTCCACGGCGCCCGCGTCGATCAGGCCGCGCGGGCGCCCGCCGGCCCGCGCTCCCGTACCGTCGCCGGCCAGCCGGTCGCGGACACATCGCGGGGACTGGGCCCGTGCTCGTTGCCGGACGGCAGCGCCGACGGGCCGGTGAGCGGACTCAGGCTGGGGTACGTGGGAGTGGCGATGACCTCGAAGGCGCTGAGCGGCCAGTAGCGCAGCCAGGCTCGCCCGATCACGTTCCCCAGTGGCACCGGCCCGAAGACTCGCGAATCGCTCGAGTTCTCGCGGTGGTCGCCCATCACGAACAGCATGTCCGGGGGCACCACCCAGTGATCCTGGCCGCTGAGGGGCTCGGTGGTCTGGCCCGGGAACACGTAGGGCTCGCTGATCTCCTGGTCGTTGATGAACACGTGGCCGTTGCGCAGGTCGACAACGTCGCCCGGCAGGCCGATCACCCGCTTGATGAATGGGGTGGAGCCCGTGGACCCCCCGGGCGGGGTGAACACCACGATGTCTCCCCGCTTGTACGTGTCGAAGCGTGGGGTGAGCTTGTCCACGAGCACGTACTGGTTGGGCAGCAGGGTGTTCTCCATGCTCATCTGCTCGACCTGGTACGGCTGCGCGACGAGGTTCTGGATGACCAGGAAGATGATGAGGGTCAGGACGAGTGTCTCGACCGCCTCCAGCAGGCAGCCGCGAGCGCGCGGGGTCACGCGTGACGGAGGTGTCGGATCACAAGGCGGGAGTATAGGCGAACCCGGGACGCGACCCGCAGATGGCACCGTGGTAACGTCGGGTCCCGTGTCACGACGGTCCGACCGGGCGGCGGACACGGATGGAAACTCGCCGGTCGCGCCGATCAGGTTCGACTTCCGGACCGTCGCGCGGACCTCGTTGCAGGTTGTGGATGCGCCGGGGCTACCCTACGTGCAGCAGGAGCCGTAACGGCGGGAAAGGGGACGCATGATCGCGCGCAGGTCGGCCGAGATGTGGGGCATCGTCGTCCTCGCGGTGCTGGTGCTCGCGATGCTCTGGCTCAACACGCGGGGCTGGGCGTTCGCCATCACGGTCGTGCTGGTGGTGTTGCTCGGGTTCCTGTGCTACGAAGAGGGAGAGGCCAGCCGCCGGGGGTGGCACAGGCCCTGAGGCAGCCGCTGGGACGCAGGGAGACCAGGCATGAGCGATCCGATCGGCACGGCGGTGGATATCCTCCACGGCGTCTTCGTGTGGTTTCAGACCGTCGTCCCCGGCGGGTTCGGGGTGCTGCTGATCCCGTTGGGAATCCTGGCGATCATCAGTCTGCTGGTCGCGCGCCGGGCCTGACAGGGCGGTCGCCGCGCCTGACAGTGTCGTTGGTCTGACAGGGCGGTCGCCGCCCCGGCCTGACTAGGCGGTCGCCGCCCCCGGCCTGACAGGCCCCCCGCCCCGGGGGAGCATCAGCGCACGCAGTGTCGGCGCGATCGCGCATGCTACACTGCGGGCCGCCGAACGCCACGTGTCCGCCCCGCCCGAACGGGGCACTTTCCATGTCATGGGAGGCGCATCCGACGTGACAGGTCTAGCCGGCGTGATGCCCTGGATCATTCCGATCGCCGTCCTCGCGACGGTCCTGTTCGCCCTCTACCTGGCGCGCGACGTGCTCTCGCACGACACCGGCACGCAGGCCATGCTGGACGTCGCCGACACGATCTACGAGGGGGCGGTCGCGTTCATCCGCCGCCAGTACACCACCATCGCCATGCTCGCCGTGGTCGTGGCGGTGGTGATCGCGGTGGTCATCGGGCTTGTCGAGACCAAGCAGGTGTCGGACACCGACATCTACGGGTTCGACCTCGGACTCCGGACCGGTGTCGCCTTCCTGGTCGGCGCGGCCTGCTCGATGGCCTCCGGGATCATCGGCATGTACGTGAGCGTCAAGTCCAACGTGCGCACCGCGGCCGCCGCACGCCGCAGCCTCGTCGAAGCCGTGAAGGTGGCCATGCGCGGAGGCGCGGTCTCGGGCTTCCTCGTGGTCGCGCTGTCCCTGGCCGGCGTGTGGGCCATGTTCGTCGTCTACGGCGGCTTCAGTCACCCTGACCAGGCGCCCTTCCTCATCGTCGGATACGGCTTCGGCGCGTCGTTCGTGGCGCTGTTCGCGCAGCTGGGCGGCGGGATCTACACCAAGGCCGCCGACGTCGGCTCCGACCTGGTGGGCAAGGTCGAGGCCGGCATTCCCGAGGACGACCCACGCAACGCAGGGGTGATCGCGGACCTGGTCGGCGACAACGTGGGCGACTGCGCCGGCCGCGGCGCCGACCTCTTCGAGTCCACCGCGGTCGAGAACATCGGCGCGATGATCCTCTCGGTCGGCATCTACAACGTCGCCGTGGCCGCCGGGTGGCCGAGCCCGGAATCGTGGATCTTCTTCCCCCTGGTGGTGCGCGCCTTCGGGCTGCTGGCCACGATCCTGTCGCTCTCGACGCTGGGCGGCCGCGAGGACGAGGACCCCATGAACATCCTCAACCGCGGCTACTGGCTGACCACCGGGCTGAGCGCGGTCGGGATGCTCATCGTCACCTACGTGATGATGCAGACCGGGTCGCAGTCGGGCGCGTCCGGGGTCCCCACGTGGCTCTGGTTCTTCGGCGCCGGCCTGGTCGGCCTGGCCACCAGCATCGCCTTCGTCTACATCACGCAGTACTACACGTCGGGCGCATTCCGCCCCGTGCGCGAGATCGCGGAGGCGTCCAAGACAGGCCCTGCCACCAACATCATCGCCGGAACGGCCGTCGGCTTCGAGACGACCTTCGCGACGGCCGTCGTCATCGGCATCGCACTGCTGCTCAGCCACTGGCTGGGCTCGCAGGCCAACCTGGTCAACGCCCAGGGGCAGAACATCGGCGGCATCTTCGGCACCGCGGTCGCGACCATGGGGATGCTCATGACCTGCGCGTACGTGCTGGCCATGGACACCTTCGGGCCGATCACGGACAACGCGGGCGGCATCGCCGAGTTCTCGCGCAGCGAGGCCGGCGCGCGCGAGATCACCGATCGGCTCGACGCGGTCGGGAACACGACCAAGGCCCTCACGAAGGGCTACGCGATCGCGTCCGCGTCCCTGGCCGCCTTCCTGCTCTTCAGCGCCTACATCGACAAGATCAACCTCATCCTGTCGCGGCAGATCGCGGCCGGCAAGCAGGGCGTCCACCTCATGACGTCCGTGGACATGTCCAACGTCGGCGTCTTCGTGGCGGCCCTGATCGCGGCCATGCTCGTCTACTTCTTCAGCTCGCTGGCCATCCGGGCCGTGGGTACCACCGCGCAGTCGATCATCGTCGAGGTGCGACGCCAGTTCCGCGAGATGCCGGGCATCATGGACTACACCCAGCGCCCGGACTACGCCCGGGTCGTCGATATCACGACGCGGGCCGCGCTCCGGGAGATGGTGGCTCCGGGTGCCGTGGCGGTGGCGACGCCGATCATCGTGGGCGTGGTGCTCGGCTACCAGGCGGCTGCCGGCCTCCTGATGGTCGGCACCATCGCCGGAGTGCTCCTCGCCTCCGTCCTGAACAACGGCGGCGGCGCGTGGGACAACGCCAAGAAGTACATCGAGTCGGGTCACCTCCTCGACGCGGACGGCAACGTGCTGGGCAAGAAGACCGCCGCGCACGCGGCGGCGGTCGTCGGCGACACCGTGGGCGACCCGTTCAAGGACACGGCCGGACCGTCCCTGCACGTGCTCGTCAAGCTCCTCGCGACGCTCACCCTGGTCTTCGCGCCGCTCTTCATCCGCTAGCACCGGCGGCGCGCTCCCGCCGCAGCCGAGGGCGGGCGCGCGGCTGACGGGGACACACCGGGACGGCCATGCCGCTCGTGCTCCAGGCGCTCGTCATCGGGATCGTGCAGGGGCTCACGGAGTTCCTGCCGATCTCGTCGTCGGCGCACCTCATCGTGGTGCCGCAGGTCCTGGGCTGGAACGACCCGTTCCTCAACAGCGCGAGCTTCGACGTCATGCTCCACGCGGGCACGCTCGTGGCGCTGCTGGTCTTCTTCCGGCGCGAGCTCGTCGACCTGCTCGCGGCGTGGCTCGCGTCGCTGCGCGACCGCCGCATCGGCACCGACCCGGACCGCCGCCTCGCCTGGCTGATCGTGGTGACGATGCTTCCCGGCGCTCTGCTTGGCGTGGGGTTCGAGAGCTTCTTCGACACGTTCTTCCGCCAGCACATCATCCTGGTCGCCCTCTTCCTGACGGTTGGAGCAGGAATCCTGTGGCTGGCCGAGCAGCTCGCGTTCCTCCAGCGCGGTCTCGACAACGTCAACCTCCGCGACGCGGTCGTCATCGGCAGCGCCCAGGCGCTGGCGCTGTTTCCCGGGTTCAGCCGGTCGGGCATGACGATCGCCGCCGGCCTCTACACGGGCCTGACGCGGGAGGCCGCCGCCCGGTTCTCGTTCCTGATGGCCACACCGATCATTGCCGGCGCCGCGGCGTGGAAGGCGCGGGAGTTGCTGCATGCCACCCTCTCGTCGACGGACATCGTCGCGCTGGGCGCCGGCTTGCTTGGCGCGACGGTGGCCGGCCTGCTGGCAATCGCGTTCCTGCTCGGATACCTCCGGCGACACACCACCTCGCCCTTCGTGGCCGAGCGGCTCGTCCTGGCTGCGCTGGTGGTGGTCTTCGTGCTGTCTCGATGACGATGGGCGCGAGGTGACGGGCGTCGCATGGAAGTGATGAAGCAGCTCCGCCACGGAGCGATCCGCGATCTGCTCGGCCTGCGCGACGTCCGCACGCAGCAGGAGCTCGCCGCGGCCCTGCGCGAGCGCGGGTTCCGGGCGACGCAGGCGACCATCAGCCGCGACGTGGCAGAGCTGGGGCTCGTCAAGGTCCACCGCCACGGGCTCCGCGTGTACGCGGTACCGGCACGCCTCACGGAATCCGAGGCGAGCGGGGAGGAGCGTCTCGGGAAGCTGCTGCGCGACCTCCCGGTCGACGTCCGTGAGGCCGGCCTCGTCCTGGTCGTGCGCACGCTGTCGGGCAGCGCGCATGCCATCGCGTCGGCGCTCGACCGCGTCCACTGGCCGGAGGTCGTCGGATCGATCGCCGGCGACGACACGCTCTTCGTCGCGTTCTCCGATCGGAACGCGCTTCACCGGGTCCGCAAGCGACTGGTGCGTCTGACGGAGCCGCCGGGACGGCGCCCGTCGCTTTGACACCAGCCTCGACGGAGCCCTAGAATCCCGCACCGGTCGAACTCCTGGCGCGCGACCTCGGGCGCGGCGGGGGTTCTTTCTCTTGCAGGCAAACCACTGGAGCGGTCCGTGAACAACAAGCCCGGTTACCTCACCCGCGATGGGCTCGAAAAGCTGCGAGCCGAGCTCGACCAGCTCGTCAACATCCGTCGGGCGGAGGTCGCGGCCCGGATCCACGACGCGAAGGAGCACGGCGACCTGGCCGAGAACGCCGAGTACGAGGACGCGAAGAACGAGCAGGCGTTCGTCGAGGGGCGCATCCAGACGCTCGAGGCGCTCATCCGCAACGCCGTCCTGATCGACGAGAGCCACGTGACGGATCACGTCCAGATCGGCTCGACCGTCGTCGTCGACTCGCCGGACGGCAAGGAGTCCTTTCACATCGTGGGGTCGGCCGAGGCCGATCCGACGGCGGGGCGCATCTCGAACGAATCGCCCGTCGGCAGGGCGCTGCTCGGCCACCGGAAGGGCGACAAGGTCGTCATCCACGTGCCAAGCGGCGACTTCACGTACAAGATCGAGAGCATCGGCTGACTGCACCGCGGGCCGGCGGAGGACACGTTGTACTGGGCGGATGAGCTCGCGGCGCGCCTGAGCGGACCGCAGGTCGTCAACGACTCCAAGACGCCTTCCGGCACCGTCCACGTCGGCAGCCTGCGCGGTCCGGTGGTGCTCGACGCCATCTGGCGCGCGCTGCGAGACCGCGGCCTCGAGGCCCGCCTCCTCTACGGCGTCGACGACATGGACCCCATGGACGCCCAGGCGCTGCTGACGCCCGACGCGGTCGAGCGCTTCATGGGCGTGCCCCTGGCCCGCGTGCCGGCACCGGAAGGCAGCGGCGCGGCGAGCTACGCGCGGCATTTCGCGGGGCTCTTCCTGTCGACGTTCGCCGGGCTGGGCATCCACCCCGAGACCTACTGGATGAGCGAGGTCTACCCCGGCGGCGCCGTCGACCGGTACATCCGGCTGGCGCTCGACCGGGCGGACCAGGTCCGCGAGATCTACCGGCGCGTGGCCAACGTGCAGCACCCGGCCGACTGGCACCCGGTCAGCGTGGTGTGCGAGAGCTGCGGCAAGGTGGGCACCACGATCGTCACCCGCTGGGATGGCCAGCGGGTCTTCTACGAGTGCCGTCCCGACATGGTGGCGTGGGCGCACGGATGTGGCTGCTCGGGCTGGGTGGAGCCGTTCGGCGGTCGCGCCAAGCTGCCGTGGAACCTGGAATGGGCGGCGCAGTGGGGCATCTTCGGCGTCACGATCGAACCGAACGGCAAGGACCTGGCGACCGCCGGTGGCTCGCGCGACCGGTCCGACGCCATCTCCCGCGAGGTGTTCGAACGCGAGCCGCCCCTCAACCTGCCGTACGAATTCCTCAACATCGCCGGCCGCAAGATGAGCACCAGCAGGGGCCGGGGGGCGGCCGCGCACACCATGGCCGACGTGTTGCCGCCAGAGCTGCTGCGCTTCCTGTTCCTGCGCCATCGCCCGGGCCACGCGATCGAGTTCGATCCCGCGGGAGACACCATCCCGCGCCTGTTCGACGAGTTCGACCGGATCGCCTCGGCGGTCGCCGGGCGCACGGTGAAGGGCGAGCTGCCGCCCGACCACGAGCGCATCTTCGCCACGAGCCTGCTCGACCCGGACGCCGACGCGGCCGTCGAGGCGGCGCGCTTCCGCCCGGACTTCTCGCAGGTCGCGATGCTCGTGCAGCTGCCGGGCGCCGACGTCGAGGCGCGGCTCTCGGCCGAGAAGGGAGCCCCCCTCGACATCGGCGAGCAGATGATCCTGGCGGATCGGGTTCGGGCGGCTCTGGCCTGGCTCGAGTCGTACGCACCGGAACAGGCGAAGATCGCGGTGCGCGAGGAGCTGCCGATGGAGGCCCGCCACGGGCTGGCCGATGAGCAGCGAGCGTACCTCGGCGCCCTGGCGCTGTCGGCCGCCGTGGCGCGCCCCGCGTCGGGCGAGTCCTGGCAGGACCTGATCTTCCGCGTGGCGGAAGAAGCCGCGCTGCCGGCGGGCCGGGCCTTCGGGGCCATCTACCTCGCCTTCCTGGGCCGTCCCAACGGTCCGCGCGCCGGGTGGCTGCTCGCGGGACTCGAGCGTGAGTTCGTGACCGGGCGGCTGCGCGAGGCGGCAGGCTGGCGCCCCGCGCCGGAGGAGGCGATCGCGTGAGTGTCGGGGTGCAGCGACTGCGCGACGACGCCGCGCGGATCCGCCAGGGCGCGATCGACAAGGGCGAGGACCCCTCGGCGGTAGACGCGGCGCTCGTGCTGGACGCCCGGCGGCGCGCGCTGCTCGGAGAAGGCGACGTGCTGCGGGCTCAGCGCAACGCCGTCTCCAGGCAGATCGCCGACGCGATTCGAGGCGGCGCACCTCCCGACGGCCCGGACGTCGCGACGCTCCGCCGGACCTCGACCGAGGCGGGGGCCCGTGTCGCGGCCATCGACGAAGAACTGGCGTCGATCGAGGCTCAGCTCGAGGAGGCGCTGCTGCGGATCCCGAACCCCGCGGACCCCGAGGTGCCGGTCGGCGGCGAGGACGCCAGCGTCATCGTCCGGACGTGGGGCGAACCGGCTCCGCACCGGGCGGCGGCCGGCGCGGGTCCCGACGGGGGCGAGCCCTGGACCCGCCGACCGCACTGGGAGATCGGCGAGGCGCTGGGCATGCTGGACCTCGCGGCCGGGGCGAAGATCGCCGGCTCGGGCTTCCCGCTCTATCGCGGGCGAGGCGCCGCGCTCGAGCGCGCGCTGATCGACTGGTTCATCGGCGTCCACACCCGCGAGCACGGCATGACGGAGGTCTGGCCGCCCGCCGTGGTCAACGCCGCCTCGGCCCGCGGGACGGGGCAGATCCCCGACAAGGAAGACCTGATGTACGTCGTCACGCGCGACGACCTGTACCTCGTTCCCACGGCCGAGGTTCCCGTGACGAACATCCACCGCGACGAGATCATCGAGGCGGATCGACTCCCCATCCGCTACTGCGCCTACTCGCCGTGCTTCCGTCGCGAGGCGGGCGCCGCCGGCAAGGACACGCGCGGGATCCTCCGCGTGCACCAGTTCGACAAGGTCGAGATGGTGCTGTTCGAGCGGCCGGCCGACTCGGGCGCCGCACTCGAATGGCTCACGCAGGCCGCCGAGACCCTGCTGCAGCGACTGGAGCTGCCGTACCGGGTGAAGCTGATGGCCACCGGCGACATGGGCTTCGTGCAGGCGAAGAAATACGACCTCGAGGTGTGGGCGCCCGGCGTGGAGCGCTGGCTCGAGGTCAGCTCCGTGTCGAACTTCCGCGACTACCAGGCACGGCGCATGAACATCCGCTGGCGTCCCGAACGCGGCGCACGACCCGAGATGCTGCACACCCTCAACGGGTCCGGGCTGGCGCTGGCGCGGACGTTCGCGGCGATCCTGGAGGTCTTCCAGCAGCCCGACGGGTCCGTCCTGGTGCCGCACGTCCTGCGGCCCATGCTGGGCGATCGCATCGCATCCTGAATCGCATCGCGTCCTGACAGGACGAGGCAAAGGAGGCAACCAATGGCATCGGTGGGCGAGCGAGCTCCCGATTTCACCCTCCAGGACCAGGACAAGACGCCCCTGTCGCTGAGCGACCTGCGGGGCCGACCGGTGATGCTGGTGTTCTTCCCGGGCGCCTTCAGCTCTACCTGCACCCAGGAGCTGTGCGCCATCCGCGACGACTACGCGGCGTACGAGCGGCGCGGCGTGACCGTCCTCGGTATCAGCGTCGACTCGGTGCATGCGCTGCGAGCCTGGCGCAACGACCAGCGGTACCAGCACCGGTTCCTGTCCGATCGCTGGCCGGTGGGACAGGTCGCGAAGCTGTACGGGGTGTGGAACGAGCAGGTGGGCCAGGCGGACCGAGCCACCTTCATCCTCGACGCGGACGGGATCGTGCGCTACGCCGTCCACAACCCCAGCAACCAGGCCCGGGACGAAGCCGCCTACGTTGCCGCCCTCGACGCAATGGAGCCCTCGCGCCGGGCTTCTTGAGGACGTGCTTCGCCGAGATTCGCCGCCCGGGGCGCACCCGTGAGTTCGCCCGCGGGCCCGTTGGCCTGCAGGCCTGTTCGCCCGCAGGGTGTCCTCGAGGGCGTCCGTGGTGTTGTCGTAGTCTTGGGGCGCGGGCGCGGAGAGGTGCCGGAGCGGTTTAACGGGGCGGTCTTGAAAACCGCTGACTGCAAGGTCCGTGGGTTCGAATCCCACCCTCTCCGCCAGCCAATTCACGCACGAATTGACGCTCTGCATAGGTCCTAGTCGGCGGAGGTCATGCGTCCGAGATCGTGGTAGCAACGCGGGTAGCAACAGGCGTACAATGGCGGACAGAAGCGCGACGGCCCCCGGGGTCAAACCGGAGGCCGTCAAGGTCGCGCTCCTGGTATGGAGGACCGCCCCCATGGCCCAGTCTACCGCCCGCCGAACCCGCCGACGATCCCCCGGCGAGGGCTCCGTCTACAAGGTCGATCGGTGGCCGACGCTGGCGCGGCGCCTGTCATGGACCGAGCCCGACGGCACCCGCAGCGGCGCGTTGTCTGCGGCCGCACCTCCCAGGAGGCGCGCGAAAGCTCGACGCCCTCCGCCGTGATCTGCATCTCGGCACTCTCGCCCCGGCCGGGCGGTCGTGACGGTCGGCGGAGTACCTCGCCGCGTGGATCGAGCGCGACCGGACCGCGGGTCCGGCCATCGACGTGGCTCGTCCGCGAGCAGCACGTCCGGCTCTGGCTGATCCCCGCGCTCGGCCGGATCGTGCTCGCCCGGCTCACACCAGCCGACGTCGAGCGAGCGCTTGGCGCGTTCCTGAGCGGCGGACGGCCCGGACGGCGGCGAGACGCCGAGGGCCCGCGGCGCCGGACCGTCGCGCGCTGACCGTCGCGACATCAGCGAGCCACGTTGCGCATCGCGCTTGCCGACGCCGGCGCGATGGGCTGGTGGGCCGCAACGCCGCGGGTGACGCCCGCCCGCCGCGTCTGCCGCACCGGCCATCGCCTACTTGAGCGCGGCCAACGTGCGACGCCTGCTCGACGGAACCCGTGACGACGAGTACGGGCCGCTGTACGCCCTCGCCGCGCACGGGGCTCCGACAGGGTGAGCTGCTCGGGCTGGGCTGGGCCGACGTCGACTTCGCCGCCGGGACGCTCACCGTACGCCGGTCCCTCGCGCGCACCGCGGACGGCCGGTAGGCGCTGGCCGAGCCGAAGACTGCCGAAGTCGCGCCGCACCATCCCGCTCTCCGTCGACGGCGCGCGATGCGCTCCGCCGCCAGCGTGACCGCCAGGATGCGGCACGAGACGGCGGCGGGTTCAGCTTGGCAGGACGTGACGGGCTCGTGTTCACCGACGCGTGGGCCGGCCCTTGCTGGGCCGCGCACGTCTCGTACGCATTCGGGCGCGCGCGCGTCCGCGGCGGGGCTGCCACGGGTGCGGTTCCACGACCTGCGCCACTCGCGCCGCGACCTTGATGCTGGCGAGGGCGTGCCGCTGGCGGTTATCTCCGAGTGGCTGGGCCACTCCCGCTCTCGGGATCACGGCGTCGCACTACGCGCCATCGTGCCGAGTTGCGGCGCGACGCCGCCGACGCGATGGACCGCGCGCTCACGGGAGCCGGATAGTGGAGGGTCGACGGGATCCGGAGCAGATGGGGTCAAGTGTCGACCGGCTCCTGACCGCGCTGCTGCTCGACGGGGCGAAAAGCGCGGCGTATACGCTGAGGGCTGAAGAGCGCGCCGGCCTGACCGTCCTGGCCGACCCGATCATGTTGGACAACGATGTGGTGGCCCGGGTGCGCGGCGTCGACCGCGGTGGGGGGCGCTTCGATGATGTTGTCCCCCTTTGGCGGGCCGCTGAATACATTGCGAAGGGCGGACAGGTCGATGCGATCGAGCGGCCCGATCCGGCGTTGCTCTTCTGGCAGGCCGCCGCGCTGGTCGAACCTCTCACCGAGATTACAGTCTGGCGTGCGGGCCAATCGGGCATCGTCGTGCCGGGCCACACCGAGCGCCCCGTTGGTCTGATGGTGGCCTTCGCCGCGGATCGGAGGGGCCTCGGCGGAGTCGTCTGGGCTCACGATGAACGGGCGGATAACTTCCTGCGCCGCGCGACGTGGAACGTACTCGGCCTGGGCCGTATCGGGGCGGCCCAGGCGACCCTCATCAGCCAGCTTGGTCTCGAGGCGTTCCGATCGGTGCTGCGAGCGTCCGTAGCCGCCGCGCTGACCAAGTACTTGACCCGGGATGAGGCGATCGCAGGTGAAGACGACGCCGCACCCAGCCTGACGTGGGCGATCGCTACCAAGGATGCTGCGGGACGCCAGAGGCTGCTCGCCGCTCAGCCGCCGGGGGGAACCCGTCGCGACCCTTGGCGCCGCTGGAACCACATGTTCGAGGCCGTCCTCGGCGAGATGAGCCTCGAAGCGTACGGCCGCCGGTCCGGACTGGACCTCGACCGGGCTGCCCAGGACCAAGAGACCGGCAAGCCGCGACCGCGGGTAGTGGCGTCACTCGACGCTCCCATTGGCGAGGGGGACGATCCCGATGCCACTGAGAAGACGCTCGGCGACCTTGTGCCGGATGGCCGCGACATGTTGGAGCGCGTGGAGCTGCAGGACCTGATCGACTCGGCGGGGTTGGGGCCGCGGCAGCAGCAGGTGCTGACCTTGCACCTCTCGGGCCTGTCGTACGAGGAGATCGCGCAGCGCCTCGGCATCCGCGCCGGGACCGTGGGCGCGACGCTCAGCCAGATCCGCGCCAAGATCAAACGCGCTTCGATCCTGGACTGAAGAAACCGCCCACTGCGTGCCCTGTAAGGGGCATGAGCACCTATGTCGCCGTCTACGAGGAGGACGGCAACCACCCAGCCGGGCGCCTCATCGCCGCGTCCGCCGAACCGGGCGTGGTGGTGAAGGTGGCCCAGCTGCTCCTCGATCATCTTCCGGTCAGCGACAGCCCCATCATCGAAGAACTGAACCACGGCCGAGGGCGAGCCCTGCAGACGGCTCTCCACGTGGCTGCGTACCTGAGCACGGGCTCCGACCAGGCTCCTATTCGGGCACAGAAGAGCGCCGGGGCGAACGTGACTCCCCCGGCGCTCGTGTCGGAGGTGCGTGGTGGCACACCCACGACCCCCTGACCATACCATCGCGGTCCCAGCCGACCACGAGGCAGCGGTCAGCGCCGCCGCCGCCCAGCTCGCGGCCGCCATCATGGACGCGGTCCGCGCGAGGAAGGTGCCCGAGCCGCCCGCGCCGGATCGTCTGTACAGCCTCGCGACCGCAGCAACCCTGCTGTCCGTCTCGCGCACCTTCCTGTACGGCGAAGTTGCGACGGGCCGACCCGCACCATCAAGGCCGGACGCCGCCGACTCGCCTCCGAGACGGCGCTCCGGGAGTGGGTGGCGAACCGCACGGCCGAGGCGACAAAGCCGTGAGCCGCGATGCCGGGTTCGCGATCATGGACGTCTCGGTGGACATCCACCAGGACCCCAAGTTCCGACGGGTCGCGAGGGACCATCCGGACCTGTTCGCCGCGGCCTTCACGGCGTACATGGCCGTGCTTGCCGCGTCGTGGAAGGCGGGCGAGCGGGTCACGCTGGACGACGCTTGGCCGCCAGGGTTGCCCTTCGACAGCGCGGTGTCGGTCGCCCTGCAGGACTGCGGTCTGCTCGACACCCGGGGACGCATCGCGGCGCACGCCTGGCGCAGTTGGTACGCACCGGCCTACGAACGCCGCGAGAGACGGCGCGAGAGGCGGCAGCGTGGGGGGCGCGCCGCGCACGGCCCGCTGCGGAAAGGTGACGATCCCGAACAGAGCGACGGTCGACCGACGCTCGGGCGCCGCTCGGGCAGCGCTCGACCCGTTCCGTTCCGTTCCGATCCGGTCCGACCCGACCACGCTGGTCCATCCGATCCGCCGGGCGGTCGAACGAGCGAGGAGGTGATGTCCGATGTCGTTTGACCAGCGGGTCGGGTGCAGCCACGTGCCAGAGCGCTTCTCTGACTCCTTCTACGACATGGTCGACGTCAGCGTTGGGAGAGCGGTCCTCACGGCTGCCGCTACGGTGCGACGGCTTATCGACGGCGAGATCCGGGGCTCCTGCTCTCGGGGCCTGTCGGCTCCGGGAAGACACTCCTGGCCGCGGTCGCCTGCAATGAGATCGTTGCGCCGCTCAACGAGGCGCTCTTTCGCGCTATCGCCGACGCCCGGGCCGCCGGAGGACAACGGTCCGAGGAGCGACAACGCGCGGAGCGCGCGGGCTACCGCGCGGAGTTGGCGATTCGCCGGTCCTGTCCCCAGTGGATCGCGGTGCCGGGCCTGCTCGGCGGTCTGCGGCGCGAGATGGGCAGCGAGCACCGCCCCACCCAGGAGCTGGTACGCGAGGCGCTGCAATCGCATGGGTTGCTTGTCCTCGACGACCTCGGCGCCGAGAAGGCGACGGAGTGGAGCATGGGCGTCCTGTTCGAGCTGGTCGCTGCCCGTCACGACAGACGCGAGCAGATCCTGATCACGAGCAACCTGACGCCGCGCCGACTTGCCGACGCTGGGTACGAGCGCATCGTGTCGCGCATCGCCGACGAGGGCTGCCTTGTCGAGATGCGCTCGGCGCATGACTACCGCATGCGCCACCTTCGTGTCGCCGCTGGGCCGGAAGCTGAGCCCGCGGCAAGTTCGAGCCAGCCGCCATGATCGACGATCGTCGCGGTCGATTCTCCCAATCCTCGGTCCGGCGCCGGTCTCGCAACGCACGGCGACCCGGCTGTCCCGCGCAGTGCGGTCATTCTGGAGAGTGCAGAGGAGGAACCACCATGACCACCCAGGCGATGAAGATCGAGTACGGCACGCACCCCGCTCCGCTGGGTCTCTCCTTGGTGGTGTCCGTCGTCGACCACGTGCGCTTCCGGGGGCAACGGTACGACGGGCTCGCGGTGTCCTGGACCAGGGCCGAGAGCGGGCTCTGGTACTCGAGGTCCGCCTACCGCGTTTTGCTCGGGCCATGCGCGGACTCCCAGGACCCGTTCCTGCTCCGGTTCGTCGACCAGTTCCTCGCCCCGCACGAGGTCCTCGAACTCCGGCGGTATCTCGGGCAGGTCGCGCCGACCATCGAGCTCGACGTCCAGGAAGCATCGCTCCCGATCCCCTGGCGCTTTCACACCGACAGGACGTACGGAGCAGTCTCCGCGGTGGACTACCTCGACGGGGCCGACATCCTCAAGCTCTGGGAGTACGACGACTATCCCTTGACCACGATCATCGGGGGTCGCTTCGACCTCGCTGACGCTGCCTCCCGCTGCTACCACCGCGACGTCTCACCGATCGCCAGGCCGCTGAAGACCCACAAGCGCTCCGTCCTGCGGTTGCTCGGCGGCCAGTAGGCGGACGAAACGCATGACCGGCCAACCACACAGCCGCGGGAGATCCCGCGACCCGGCGTCTGGGCCGATGGCCGCCAGCCACCCACCGCCCACGGTCACGCACTCACGCGAGCGACAGCTGTCTGGGAGACAGCGGGCGGACAAGGCGAGCGTGCGGAGCTTCCATGTCACAAACGCAGGGGGGTCCCCAAGGCGGGAATACGTAGTTACGGTCGCCAAACACAACAAGGGTCGCGCCAGCCGCGGATGCGAAGCCTCCACCCCCAAAAAGAACAACTGCTGGAGGCGCGCCGGGCCTTCCGCGAGCTGCCGTGAACGGCCCGTTGCCGACGGACGTGCGTGGGCACCGAGCCGGGATCCCTGCAGTTCTGTACCCCCCTCGCGCGCACGAGCGCGACAGGACCATGCCACTGCCACGGCTGACGCTCTTTACCGTGGCGAGCCTCGGGATCGCGCCAAGGCGACCTGCCTTGGGGTAGGAAGCCGCGAAGGGCAAGACAATACGGCCTCGCGGGTCGCTGGCCCTGCCGCCCTGGTACGGCCACGACCTCTCGGCGGGCCAGCCGGGGGCGCCTCCACTCGACTTGCAGCAGGCGGGTGGCAGTGGCGGCCACGGTCGGCCCACGTGCCGCCCGATGGCCGGGTCGCGCATGCATTGGCCACCGGCACGGGGTGCGCGCCTCTCGGGGCGGACGTGCCGCGCCACGGCGGGTATCGCGGAGCAGCCCGGCCCCCGGTCGCGGAGTTGCCTGTGCGGGCTGCGGCTCGCGTCTATGCATACTTGCTGAGATCAAGGAGGCTCGACGACATGACCAGCGTCGTCTCGCCCATCTGTGGTGGCTGCACTCACCTGACCGGGGGCATCCTGTTCGACCCGAAGCACCCGGAGCGCCCCGCGGCCTGCGACGCGTTCCCGGACGCGCCGGGCATCCCGTGGGACATCCAG
The DNA here is from genome assembly GCA_963759135.1 of uncultured Chloroflexia bacterium. Taxonomy (GTDB): domain Bacteria; phylum Chloroflexota; class Limnocylindria; order Limnocylindrales; family CSP1-4; genus JAJYNJ01. The sequence continues at coordinate 237,710 of CAVWXU010000010.1, forward strand.
CTGAGCAAGTACGACCATCGGCAGCCGTACCCGGGCGACGACGGCATCCGGTTCGACCCGAAGGACAAGGACGGGGGCCGACTACGCCGCGACGATCTTCGACGAGGAAGTGCCGCTTCGCCGATCCCGGGACGACGGCGTGGCCGGTCCCGCCTGAGGGCCAATGAGCGAGAGGGGGCGGCGATCATCGCCGTCGACGTCGCGAGCCAACAAGGCACGGAGCTGAGCGAGCAACTGGCCGGTGCGGTGTGGGGCCATCTCGTCGGCGACGCGGTCGGCGTCCCCTACGAGTTCAGGAGCTCGGCGCAGATCTCCTCCGTGCGTTTTGGCGCCACGGGCAGTCATCATCAGCCTCCGGGGACCTGGAGCGACGACGGTGCGCTGATGCTCGCGCTCCTCGACTCGCTGCTGCGCGACCGCCAGCCGGGCGCGGCGGCCTTCGACACCGCAGACCAGGCCGCGCGGTTCCTGGCGTGGGGAGATGGGCACGGGTACACCCCTGACGGCGATCCGGTGTTCGACATCGGCGGCGCGACCTCCGCCGCGCTTGCGCGCCTGCGGCACGGCGTGCCAGCCGAGTCGGCGGGCGGCACCCGGGAGAGCGACAACGGCAACGGCTCGCTCATGCGGATCCTGCCGCTCGCGCTCGTGGAGCGCGACATCAGCGACGCCGAACTCGTCGAGCGCGCCCACCGCTCGTCGGCGATCACCCACGGCCACCCCATCGCCCAGGCCACGTGCGCGCTCTACGTTCTGGTCGCACGCAACCTCCTGGCGGGGACGCCGCGGCCCGACGCGCTCGCGGCGGCACGCTCGGCCCTGCGCCACATGTATCGGGAGCGCTCTGACAGCCAGACACGCGTCGCGGCATTCGATGTGCTGGAGAGCTGGCCCGGCCACTCCGGCAGCGGGTACGTCGTCGACTCGTTCTGGTCGGCCTGGGATGCCTTTGCCGACGCGGAGACCTACCCTGACACCATCGAACGCGCGGTCCGGTACGGCCACGACACCGACACCACGGCGTGTATCGCGGGCGGCCTCGCGGGCATCTACTTCGGACTCGCGGGCATCCCGAGCCACTGGCTGGCGCGCATGCGCGGCAAGGCGCTCGTCGAGCCGCTCGTCGTCCGTCTGGTGGGGCGTGTGGCTGGGGAATAGTGCACGTCTGGGCGCAACGTGCCGCGCCAGGGCGGGCGGCGGCGAGCAAGGGCGTGGCGCGAGTCAGCGAGGTCGGGCGCGGGCGCCTAGGGTGGTGCCCAGGCCCCGGTCGCGATCGAACCAGCAAGTAGCCCGGTCCATGTGGCGGAGCAACCTGCACGTCGCAGATGGGAACCCATCTCGGCTTGCCGACGCCACGCTCTGGCCTCGGTGATCTGAGAAGCTATATGAAGAGCAGGCGGCGGCCAACAGGGAGGGCGCGATGGCAGCGACCGTCGAGGTGATGGGGGACCTATCCATATCGCCGATCTCGACCTGATCGACCACGATGCCGCCCGCTTCGTGGAGCGGGCGGGTCCGGAGAGCGGCGAGCTGCTGCGCCGCGCCCTCAAGATCGGGCTGACTGCCCTTGAGCAGACCGAAGGTGTCGCTCGACATCGAGTTCGTGCGCCGCGAGTTCGAGCGGCTGGTCGCGAAGAACGAGGAGGTTAACCGCAGGGCCGAAGAAGAGGTCAGAACGATCCTCACCGCCAGCCTCGGGACCGACGGCCAACTCCCCAAGACCCTCGACGCCTATCTTGGGGCCGAGGGACGGCTGACCAACCTCACCACCGATCTGTTCGACGAGCGGCTCACGACGAGCGCCATCGCCAAGTTCCAGCACCTGCTCGCCAAGTACTTTGACGGTGACACCTCAGCGCTCGCCACGCTCCTCGATCCCAGCCGACAAGGCAGCCCCCTGCACCAGTTCGCCGAGGAGATGCGCGCTGAGTTCAAGGCGGTGGGCGAGAAGCTGGCCGCCGCCGAGTCGGCCCGGCAGGCGCGTGCCGAGGAGCGCGCCAAAGGGACCGCCAAGGGGCGAGACTTCGAGGATGAGGTGGACCTGCGCCTCGCCGC
>CAVWXU010000011.1:0-78114 GCA_963759135.1 uncultured Chloroflexia bacterium
GCTCACGAGCTCGACTTTGGCCGCCTTCACCATCGCGTCGGCCGCCTCCACCATCGCCGCGAACCCGCGGGCCTCGATCATCCCCAGCGCTTCAGCCATCGATGCTCTCCTCTGTTGCAAATTGCATCGCTGCCTCCGATCGCCCTCGCGAGGTCATCCGTCCGCTGCCACGGTGTAGTCGAGTCTAGCGGCGGGGGTCATGAGGCCGAGGATCCCCGCGCAGCGTGCGGTTCAGACTGGAGCGTGATGTTGGTCGAGGTGTGCCTGGCGGTGAACAGGCAGGTCGGGGCGCGGGTCCCTGCAATGGGACCGCACGGCGCGGCTCATGCGTTTGACGAAGTCGCCCCGAAAGGGGAGGGCGTCGAAGCTCCCGGATCACGCGCGCCCAGGGCATGGCCATTGCGGTGCCGAAACGGGGTCGTTGCAGCTGCCCGACCCGCGCTGCGCGTGGGGATCGTGGCCGGTGGACACTCCGTCGCCCGTCGGTCGGCGGATAAGCCCTCGATCACTCGCCTGCCGTGCTGGGCCGGGTGAGGGGCACGCCCGCCGGCTCGGCTGCTGGATCGTGTGCTCTGGCTCACGTCGGTGCGTGCCCCCGCGAGGCTGAACGGCGGCGGCGGCGCGGTCGGTCCCTGTGCGTGCCCGTGACGACGACGGGTGAGGTCGATCCGCGCTGGGGCCGCGCCGGGCGCGTCGCCGTCGCCGAGGTGGTGGGCGGCAAGGTCCGACGGTGGGACGAGTATGACGTCGCCTGGGACCGCTTCCACGACGAGGGCACGGAGGGCGGCCATCACGCCCTGGTCGCCCGCTTCGTGCAGGAGCACCGTGCAAGCGTCGTGGTCGCCCATCACATGGGCGATCCCATGCTCCAGATGTTGGGCCGGGATGGATATTGGCGTCCGACTCGGGGTCAGCGGCGATGCACGTCTGGCTGTCGTGGCCGCGGCGGCACGGATCGCCTGACGCGGGTGACTAGGCCGGGGTGACGCGCCTTGGCGCCGCGGTGGCGGTCCGTTACAATGGCGTCCTCCCGAGCGGGAGTAACTCAGTTGGCAGAGTGCTTGCTTCCCAAGCAAGATGTCGCGGGTTCGAATCCCGTCTCCCGCTCCACCCCCTGTTTTATCTGACTGGGAATAGTGCGCCCGTAACGACCCGGTGTGGGCCCTCTCACAGGTGCGAGGGGAGCTTCGCGAGGGACGCCGGATCCGGCCGCGATCGGCCTTGATCAGGCGCTCAGACCGCCTTGTCGCTGGTCTCGAGCGTGTCGTTTTCGACGAAGCACGGGGCACCATTCCCAAGCTCGCCGTCGGGCGGTAAAGTGTGCCATGTCCTATTCTTCTTCCTCAGCGGCACACTTTCGCAGGAGAGGGCAGCGTGGCCATCACCAAGCAGGGCCGGGGCCGTCCCAGCAGGGGATACATCCTGGCGCAGGTTGACGTCGGCATGGCTGATCTTGCCCGGGCCGGGGGCCTGCCCAGCGCGGACGAGAACTCGCAGATCTGGCGGGACATCTGGTTCGAGGAGGCCCACAACTCGACAGCGATCGAGGGCAACACGCTCGTGCTGAAGGAGGTCAGGACGCTCCTCGACGAAGGGCGCCCGGTTGGGAACAAGGAGCTCTGCCAGTACCTCGACGTCCAGGGCTACGCGCGAGCCGCCGAGTGGGTCTACGGGCAGGCGACGACCGCCGACGCGTGGGGACGGTCTGGCCTCATCTCGAAGACGGAGTTGCGCGAGATCCACCGCCTCGCGGTCGGTCTCGCCTGGGATGTCTGTCCGCCCGACAATCCCCCGCTGGACCCCGGTGAACATGCGGGCAGCTTCCGACGGCACGACATCGCGCCGTTTCCCGACGGGATCACGGCGCCGCCCTGGACGGAGGTCGATGCGCACGTCTCGGGCTGGCTGGCCGCGGTGAACGCGGGGCCCGCGGCGGCCGAGCACGTCGTGACCTACCTGGCGAGAGTCCACAACGGGTTCGAGCGGATCCACCCGTTCCGCGACGGGAATGGACGCGCCGGGCGGCTCGCCTTGAACCTTCTTCTCGTGCGCAACGGCTACCCGCCGGCGGTACTGCGCAAGCGCATCCGAACGCAATACCTTCGCGCCATACGACGCGCCGACCGCGACGAGTACGCGCCTCTTGCGGAGATTCTTGCGCGTGCGGTAAAGGACAGCCTGGATCGCTTCCTGCTGCCGAACCTCGCAGGTCCGGCGCGCCTGCTCCCGCTCTCCGCTCTCGACCGTCCCGGCCTCACGGTCAGAGCCCTCCGCGCGGCTGCCGAGAAGGGCACGCTGCGTGCCAGGCGTGACCAAAGCGGACGATGGCTGAGCAGCGGCCGCTGGGTCGACGAGTACCGCGCGACGCGCCGTGTCGGACGGCCAGTCGGACGAACCGCAGCGAAACGGGCCGAGTAGCCGTCCGCGACCCTCCGCTTCCCAAGCAAGATGTCGCCCGTTGATGCCCGTTCTCGTATTTCGCTTCGTCAAGTGCTCCATCCCGTTCAAGTAGTGCGAGTCGCGCTCCGCTCCTGTCAGCGAGCTCCAACGGCTCGAACGTACAGCTGATCGTCGACGATCTCCGCCGCGGGTAGGGGAGGTGATCCGATGCGCCCGCTGGAGCGGCTTTGATCTTTTCGATCGGGCGTTCCAATGCGCGGCAGGCGACGACGTAGGATTGGGGACGGGGTGGCGGCCCCAGCTCCCTCGATCCGCACTTCCTCTGCCGGCGTCGCTGGTTGGCCTGCGTACGATGACTTGCCTGCGATGCCTGGAAGAGTGTCCTGTCTCACGCATGACGGTCGAGCGAGAAGGAGGCAACGATGGCCACGACGCACACGACCCTCGACCTCGACCGCGACCTCCTGCGCGACGCCGCGGAGGCTCTGGGGACGACCAGGACGACCGACACGGTCCACGCTGCGTTGCGCGACGTGGTGGCCCGGCGGCGACGTGCCTGGCTGGCCCGCCGCGACTTCTCTGAGCTCGAGACAGCCCTGCCCGACCTGCGAACCTCTCGCGTCGAGGCCGTTGAGCGACCGGGCGAGCTCCCCTCGTCGTAGATGGAGCCGCCGTCCGACAAGTCCGAGCTGGCCGACACGTCGGTCTGGGCGCGCAGCGGCAAGCCCGGGCTCGAGTGGTTCGCGGCGGCGCTCGAGGACGGGCGGGTCGCCGTCTGCGACCAGGTCGTGGGAGCGGCTGTGGAGCGCTCGGGATCTCGCCGACTTCCGGGCGACCGAGGCGGCCCTGCTCGCCTGCCCGTGGTTCCCGGTCGAGCCGGCTGACTGGGCGGAGGCGCGGCGGGTGTTCCGCGAGCTCGTCGCCCGCGGCCCTTTGCACCACCGTCAGGTCAAGATCCCTGACCTGCTCATCGCCGCCGTGGCCGCGCGCAACGGCCTCACGGTGGTCCACTACGACAGCGACTACGAGATCATCGCCAGCGTCACCGGCCAGCCCATCGGCTGGAGCGCTTCTCGCGGAACCATCTGACGGTCCGTTCCCCGGCCAGAATCTCGCGGGTTCGAGTCCGGTCTCCCGCTCCAAACCCCCGAATCACACAAGGGAAGGCGGTTATACTCGCGGTATGAAGACTGCCGTCTCGGTGCCCGATGACCTGTTCGCCCAGGTCGACCGTCTCGCCCGACGCTCGCGCAGGTCGCGCAGCGAGGTCTACAGCGCCGCGCTGCGGGAGTACGTCGCCCGGCACGCGCCCGACGAGGTGACGGCGGGACTCGACCGCGTCATCGCGGAGGTCGGCCAGCCGGACGGTGACCGGTTCGCCGCGGCCGCCGCCCGCGGGACCCTCGGCTCGGCCGAGTGGTGATCGCCCAGGGCGAGGTGTGGTGGGCCGACCTCGGGCGGCCGGTCGGATCGGAGCCCGGGTTCCGCCGGCCGGTGATCGTCGTCCAGGGTGACGCCTTCAACCGCAGCTCGCTCCGCACGGTTGTATGCGTCAGCCTGACCAGTAACCTCCACTGGTCGGATGCTCCCGGCAACGTGCTGCTGCCCGCCCGCGCAACCGGGCTGCCGAGGGATTCGGTGGCCAACGTGTCACAGCTCGTGACGGTCGACCGCGCCGCCCTCACCGAGCGCATCGGCACGCTGTCGGCGTCGAGCCTGGAGCTCGTGCTAGCCGGGATCGACGTGGTGCTGGGGCGTTCCTGATAGCCGCGGGTAACTCCCGTCAAGAAGGGCCGCTGAGCGACCGGCGGATAGCCTCCCGGTCGTCAGCGCGGAGCGAACCCGGCTCTCTACGGCCGGTGGAGCAGGCATGCCGTGGACTCGATCCAGCCCCAGGAGCGTCGCCCCAACGATGGGCGGCACCCCAAGGCGTTGCACACGAGCCGCCGGCGCAAGGGCGGTGATACCGGCGCGAATCCGGTCGTAGAACTTGGGGTCGTCGGCCATGAAGACGCCGCCAGCCAGGATGACGTCGGGGTCTCGGCGTTGCAGCTGCAGCCGGCGAATCGCGGCCGTGGCCCAGGCCACGACTTCATCCGCCACACGGTCCACGATGCCGCGTGCGACCGCGTCGCCCTCGCGGGCGGCCGCGAACACCAGGGGAGCGATCTCGTGGTGTCGCGCGAACGGGATCGTTGCTCGGTAGAAGGCCGCAGTGAGCGCTCTCGGGTGGACGAGGCCGAAGTGACGCGGGACGCTTGCCTCCAGGACCGTCTTCGGGCCACGGCCATCCTGCGCCCGGACCGCCGCGGCCAGGCCGGCCTGACCGATCGCGCCGCCTCCGCCCCAGTCTCCGGAGATTTCGCCGAGAGCGTCGAAGCGGGCGACCCGGTGGTTGGGGGCGACGCCCAGGCAGTTCATGCCACTGCCGCACACGACGCAGACTCCCCAGCCACGGCTCGTGCCGGCGCGGAGCCCGCCATAGCAGTCGTTCACGACGATCGAGGCCGGTGCGAGGCCCGTCAGGTGAAGCCCGCGCTGGAGCAACCGAATATCGCTTGGCAGGTCTGCGCCGGCGGCGCAGTAGACCAGGATGTCAGCCATGGGCCCGACGTCGGCTGGGATCCCGGCTCGCCGCGCGGCCTCGTCGACGAGTGACACGAGCCGTGTGAAACCGACCTCGGGCCCCACCTGCTGGTGCGATGACGTGGGTCCGCGGAGAGCCGAAACGACGTTGCCGGCTCGCGAAACCAGGGCGATGTCCGTCTTCGAGTTGCCGACGTCGACGGCGATCACGGCGGGCGTGAGATCAGCTCCACCGTCGGTCGCTGCGCTCACCGATCGTCCCTCACCGACTTCCTGGCCCCCTCGAACTGAGTTTGGTCTTTCGGGCCCCTACCGGGAGGACGAGCCCATCGCCGATCACGCGAAGGCCGGGAGGAACGCGCGGTTGGCGGCCAGCAGGTCGGAGAACAGGCCCTCGGCACGTTCGAGTTGGCCGATCAGGGGATGGGTCAGAAGCGCCTCGACGGCGATGTCGTGGTTACCGCTCTCTGCGGCCTCCACCGTGAGCTTCTCGTAGGCGGCCACGTGGGCCACGAGGCCGGCCATGTGAGCAGGCAGCGGCGGCACTGGCAGCGGCTCAGGCCCGTTTCGACCCACCCGGGCGGGGACCTCCACCACGGCGTCGGCGGCCAGTTCGCGAATGGCCCCCTGGTTGCGGACGTCCACGACTTGGATGTCGCCACGGTCGTCGAACAGCGAGGCCAGGAGCTGCAATGCCGCCTGGCTGTAGTGGGCGCCGCCGCGGCGCATCAGCAGCTCCGGCTTGTTTCGGAGACCAGGATCACGGTAGAGGTCGAGCAGCTGCTTCTCCAGGTCGCTCACCTCCTGTGCCCGGCTTCGGTTGTGACGCAGCTCCTCGACCACGGCGTCGTGATCGTAGTAGTAGCGCAGGTAGTACGAGGGGACCGCGCGGAGCCAGTCGAGGACCCGGCGTGGAAGCTCGACGCGGGCGGCGAGCTCGTCGCCGTGGCTCTGCAGGATCTCGGACAACACGTCGCGTCCGTCCAGCGAGACGCTACGGATCCAGGTCAGGTGATTGAGCCCGGCGTGTCCCAGCTCGACCTCCTCGGGTTGCACGCTCAGCCAGCCTGCGAAGAGGCGCTGAAAGCCAATGGCGACGTTGCACAGGCCCACTGCGCGGTGTCCGTGATCGAGCAAGGCCCGGGTCACAATCCCGACGGGGTTGGTGAAGTTGATGATCCATGCCTCCGATGCTGCCCACCGTCGGACCTGATCGGCGATATCGAGAACGACGGGGACCGTACGCAGTGCCTTGGCGAACCCGCCCGCACCGGTCGTTTCCTGGCCCACGCACCCTCGTGAGAGGGGCAGCGTTTCGTCGAGATGCCGCGCGGTCTGACCACCGACGCGGATCTGGAGCAGGACGGCGTCGGCCCCGTCCAGCGCGCCGTGCAGGTCAGTGGTGCACGATAGGCGACCCCTGAAGCCGTGCGCGCGCGCGATCCGCCCCGCGGCGCCACCAACCACGGCCAGCCGCTCGGGATCGATGTCCTGCAGGACGAGCTCCTCGACCGGGACGCGCTCGCCCAGGTGCCCGAGCCCCTCAACGAGCTCTGGGCTGTAGGTGCTCCCGCCGCCGACCACCACGACCTTCATGCACGCGCTCCTCGCCAGTGGGGGACCACACCCGGCCTCGTCCGGTCATGGTGCGGCATCGGCCGCCGCACCGACGACCGACCCCGTCGCCTCGACGCGGGCGCGGCGACTTGCAGCGGTCTCGAACGTGGGGACCCCGCTCGCCCCGCGGTCGAGGATGCGATCGAGGGCCAGCCGGAGGCCGACGGCGCTGGCCCCGGCGATCACGGCATCTTCTCCCAGGGCCGAGACCGCGATGCGCGGTGAGAACGGAGAAATCGAGGCGAGTGCCTCGGCGATTGGGGCGAGCAGGAGGTCGCCGCCTCCGGCACCGATGCCGCCGCCGAGCACAACGAGTTCGGGATCGAGTACGGCGGCGATCGCCGAGATGGCATGCGCCAAACGCCGGGCCTCGACCGCGATCACTCTCTCCGCTGCGGGGTCCCCGTCGCGGGCAGCATCGAGCACTTCGACCGCCGACCGCGCGGCGGGCATTCCCATCGACCGCGCCAGCGCGACGATCCCCGCGGATGACACGAGCGCCTCGAACGCGCCGGCCCCCCAGGCGGCCTGGTGCTGGCCGTCCGCGGCCGCATCCACGTCGAGGGCGAGGTAGCCGATCTCGCCTGCAAGCCCGGATGAGCCCCGGCGCAGGTCGCCATCCAGGATCACGCCCATGCCGACCCCTGCGCCGACCCAGAGCAGGACGAAGTCATCCGCTCCCCTTGCGATCCCCTGGACGTGCTCCCCCACGGCCGCCAGGTTGACGTCGTTCTCGAAGAGCACCGGGGCCATCAGGGCGCGACGAATGTCGCTGATGACGTCAGGTTCCTCCCAGCCAGGCAGGTCCGGGGCGAGGGAGAGATGGTTCTCGCCCGGGCGGATCACGCCCGGTGTGCCCACCACGACCTGGTCCACGTGAGCCAGTGTGATCCCGACGTCCGCCGTGAGCCGGTCGCCCGCCTGGCGCAGCTGCGCGATGAGACCGCTCGCGGTGGCGGCTGAGGTGCGCGAGGCGGTCCGTGCGACGATCGTCCCGGTGAGGTCGCATAGACCCGCCCGTACCCACTGGCGGCCGATCGCGAGGCCCAGCACCCAGGTCGCTGTCGGATTCACTTCGTACAGCTGCGCGCTCGGCCCTCGCAGCCCATGGGTTCTCCCCGACGTGCGGATGAGGCCGAGCTCGAGGAGCTGTGCGATGACCTCGCTGACGGTCGGACGCGACAGGCCGGACGTACGAACGGCCGCGGGGGCGCCGATGGGTCCGCGAGCCTGAACCAGGTCGAAGATGACGCGCAGGTTGATCGTTCGCAGCAGTCTCGGTTGACCCGCCTCGCGTCCCGGCATCACACAGTCGCCCCTTTGTTAAGGAAAGTATCCTGCTCTTTGCAAGAGTCTGAAGCACGGAGCACCGCGCCGTCAAGTACGGGCTATTCCCCAATCGCGATCGCGACGTGGCAGCACTTTGGACTTGACGAGGCAACAACAGATAGGTATCTTTCCTAAAGGACTGAGCGCGGCGCAATGGCCGAGACGGTTTCGCCGTCAGGAATGGACGCCGCTGCCGCAACCAGAGGGAGTTCCCGATGAGACGCTCGAGGTTCCTCGCGCTCGTGATCGCGGCCGGGCTGGTTGGCGCCGCCTGCAGCGGCGGTGGCGGCGGAGCTACCAGCGGCCCGGCGCGTGTCACCGGCGCTCCCGTCGCCAATACCGGAGCCGTGGGCGGCAAGCTGGTCATCGACAACGAGAGCGGGCAGACCTGGTCGTGCCAGTTCAACCCGTTCAACCCGTCGGTCAACATCGTGTCCATCGGCTTCACCTACGAGCCGCTCGAGTTCGTCGACGCCCTCAAGACGAACGCCGACGGCAGCAACGTCGTGACCCCGTGGCTCGCCACCGGGTCGTCCTGGAACGCCGGCTTCACCCAGCTGACGTTCACCATCCGCAGCGGGGTGAAGTGGAGCGACGGTGAGCCGTTCACGGCCAACGACGTCCTCTACACGTTCAACGCCCTCAAGGCCGACGCGGCCATCGACCTGAACGCGCTCTGGCAGGCCAACGGCGGGCCGCTGACGAACGTGGCGCTGCAGGGCGCGGACCAGGTCGTCTTCACGTTCAACGGCCCGGCGCAGACGTACTTCTACTACGTCGCCGACCAGACGCCGATCGTCCCCCAGCACCTCTGGGCGTCGCAAGACCAGGCGAAGCTCGACGCGTTCGCGGACTCGACGCCGGTCGGCACGGGTCCCTACCTCGTGTCCGATTGCACGCAGAACAACATCAAGTACCTGCGCAACCCAGACTACTGGCAGAGCACGCCGGGCCACCCCGTGCCGCAGATCGCCGAGCTCGACTACCCCGCCTTCCTGAGCAACGACCCGGCCAACCTCCAGCTGGCCCAGGGCCAGGCCCAATGGGGCGCGCAGTACATCCCCAACATCGACTCCTTCTACGTCGCCAAGGATCCGGCCCATCGCCACTACTGGTTCCCCCCGACGGTCAACGTCGGGGTCTTCCCGAACCTCGACGACCCGCTGCTGAGCCAGCTGCCCGTGCGACAGGCGATCGCCCTGGCGATCGACCGCGCCGAGGTCTCGCAGCGCGGCGAGTCGGGCTACCAGCCGGCCGCCAACCAGACGGGCATCGTGCTGCCCACCTACCAATCGTGGTACGACAAGTCGATCGACAACACCGCCCATGACGTCGCCAAGGCGGATCAGATGCTCGAGGCGGCGGGCTTCACGAAGGGCTCGGACGGCATCTACAAGGACGCCCAGGGACGGCGGTTGTCGTTCACGATCAAGACGATCAGCGGGTACACGGACTGGGATTCGTCGATCAAGGTGATCCAGCAGCAGCTGCAGGCCGCGGGAATCGAGATCTCGAACATCCTCGACGAGGACACCGGGACCTACACGACCGACCTCCAGGCGGGCAAGTTCCAGCTGGCCTACGGCGAGGAGACCGGCGGCCCGCTCCCGTACTACGAGCTGCGCCAGATGCTCCTGGGCGCCAACATCGGGTCGACGAACTACTCGCGCTACAAGTCGGCCGCCACCGACGCGCTGTTCGCGAAGTACGCGGCCTCCGGTACGGCCGACCAGGTCGCCATCATCAAGCAGATCGAGCAGGTGATGGTCAACGACATCCCGATGATCCCCGTCACCGAGGGTGTCAGCTGGTACCAGTACGACACGACGTCGATCGGCGGCTGGCCCACGCCGGAGGACCCGTATGCCCTTCCGGCGGTCTGGCAGGTGCCCGACAACGGCGTGGTGCTGACGCATCTCTACCCGACCAAGTGACGGCTCCCGGTCCGCGCTAGCAGGGGACGGGGACAGCGGCGGTGAGGTTCGTCGCCCGAAGGCTGGGCCTCTTCGTCGTGACGCTCTGGGCCGCCCTGACGATCAACTTCCTCATTCCCCGGCTCATGCCGGGGAATGAGGCCACGGCCGTCCTCGCCCACTTCCGCGGCGTCAACCCGGCCGCGCTCCACGCGCTGCAGGTGGAATTCGGCGTCAGTGCCGACCAGAACGTCCTGCTCAGCTATCTCCAGTATCTGGCCAACTGCGCGACCGGCCAGTTCGGGCTCACCGCGTCACGGGCGCCGGTCATGGACGTGATCCTCCAGGGGCTGCCATGGACGGTCGGCCTCGTCGGCGTGACCACCGTCATCGCGTTCGTCCTGGGCACGCTGTTCGGCATGGTCAGCGCTTGGCGGCGGGGAGGGGCGCTGGACAGCGTCCTCTCCCCGTTCCTGTTCATCCTCACGACCTTTCCCGTTTTCTTCATCGCGCTCCTGCTGCTCTACGTCTTCGGCGTCGCGCTGGGGTGGTTCCCGCTCGCGTCGAACTACAGCCTTGGCGCCACGCCCGAGCCGACCCTCGCCTTCGCCTGGGATGTCGTTGCCCACGCCACCCTCCCTGCGCTCACGCTCGTCATCACGACGGCGGGTGGCTGGATCTACACCATGCGGAACAACATGGTGTCCACGCTGGCGGAGGACTACGTCCGCATGGCGCGGGCGAAGGGCGTGCCCTCCTGGAGGATCATGGTCGACTACTCCGCCCGGAACGCGATCCTGCCCAACCTGACGGGATTCGCCATGCAGCTCGGCTTCGTCCTCGGCGGTTCGATCCTGGTCGAGTACACGTTCTCGTACCCAGGGCTCGGGTACTTGTTCTTCATCGGCACGACCAACCACGACCTGCCACTGCAGGCCGCGCTGTTCCTGTTCTACACACTCGCCGTGCTCGTGTGCGTCCTTGTCGCCGATTTCGCCACGGCCTGGCTCGACCCCCGGACCAGGGACGCGTGATGCGCACTTCCCTCCGGGCTCCGGCCCGTCCCGTCGCTGAACGCGCTGGCGCCGGCTACCGCGACGCAGCGGGCCGCCTCGGCAAGGCGATCCTGCGCAACCGCAAGGCCACCATCGGGTTGCTGCTCCTCCTCGTGGTCTCCTTTGTGGCCGCTTTTCCCGGCCTCATCGCTCCCTACGATCCCCACGCCGCCATCTTCGCCATGCAGGCCGGGCCGAGCGCGGCGCACATCCTGGGGACGACGCAGGTCGGAGAGGACGTGTTCTCGCAGGTCATCTGGGGCACGCGGCTCACCCTCCTCATCACCGTGAGCGTCGGCGCTCTCGTGACGATCATCTCCGTGCTCGTGGGCGTCACCGCCGCGTACGTGGGAGGCCTCGTGGACAACGGCCTGTCCCTGGTGACGGACATCTTCCTCATCATCCCGACCCTGCCGCTTCTGATCGTGCTGTCGACCTATCTCGAAGGCAGCGGGACGATCGCGATCATCGCCGTCCTGTGCGTCACGGGCTGGGCCTTTGGCGCTCGGCAGTTGCGCGCCCAGGGTCTTGCCATCCGGACCAAGGACTTCCTCGAGGCGGCGCGCGCCCGTGGCGAGCGGTCTCCATACATCGTGCTTGTCGAGATCCTGCCCAACATGCTGTCGCTCGTGGTGGCCAACTTCCTGGGCGCCGCGGTCTACACGGTGGCGACCGCCGCCGGACTGCAGTTCCTTGGCCTCGGGAACAGCGGCGAGATCACCTGGGGCACCATGCTCCACTTCGCTCAGCAGAACGGCGCGCTCGAGAGCGGCAACCCGTTCTGGGCGCTCGCGCCGGGCGCGGCCGTGGCCCTGCTCGGAACGGCGTTCGCGCTCCTGAACTACGCGTTCGACGAGATCGCGAACCCCGCGCTTCGCTCGACGAGGAGACGCCGTGCAGCCTCCCCTGCTTGACGTGCGTGACCTGTCGGTCGACTACGTCACCGACGCCGGGGACGTGCGGGCAGTCGACCACGTCGACCTGGCCCTGGATGCCGGGGAGTTCCTGGCCATCGTGGGCGAGTCGGGGTGTGGCAAGTCGACCCTCCTGTTCGCCATCGCGCGGCTGCTCTCGCCCCCCGCCGTGATCTCGGGCGGCGAGATCGGCTTCGCCGGCCGCGACATCGTGACCATCGGTGAGCGTGAGCTGCGTCACCTGCGCTGGCGCGACTACTCCGTGGTGATGCAGAGCGCGATGAACGCGCTCAATCCCACCATGAAGATCGAGGCGCAATTCGGCGACGCGCTGCGCGCCCACGGCACGCTGTCCGCCCCGGCGATCCACGATCGGTCCGCCGAAGTCCTCAGGCTCGTCGGCATCGACGAGGTCCACCTCAGAAGCTACCCGCACCAGCTCAGCGGAGGCATGCGCCAGCGGGTCATGATTGCCATGGCTCTGCTCTTCACCCCCCAGCTCGTGATCATGGACGAGCCGACGTCGGCGCTCGACGTGGTGGCGCAGCGTTCGCTGATGCGCCAGATCCAGGACCTCCGAGACCGCCTGGGGTTCGCGGTGATCTTCGTGACGCACGACATGTCTCTCGTGAGTCACTACTCGGACCGACTCGCCGTCATGTACGCCGGGCAGGTCGTCGAGCTGGCTCCGACCACGAAGCTGTTCGAGCGCACCCTCCACCCGTACAGCCAGGGGCTGCTCGATGCGTTCCCGTCCATCCACGGCCCGCGTCGCACCCTGTCCGGGATACCGGGGAACCCGCCGGACCTCACCCAGCCGCCCGCCGGGTGTCGATTCCATCCGCGATGTCCGGTGGTGATGGCGGCCTGCTCGAGCCGCGAACCCGAGCTCCTGGCCGTGGGCGACTCGCAGGTGCGCTGCCTGCTCTACGACGCGGCCCCCAGCGGAGGCAGCTGAGCGATGGATCAGGCGCCCGCCGCCGCCCAAGCAGACCTGGGGACCAGCGAGCCGCTTCTGCGCGCGGTCGACCTCACGCGGCATTTCCACCTCGGCGGCATCTTCTCGAGGAACGTGCTCCACGCAGTCGACGACGCCAGCTTCACGATCCAGGAACGAGAGATCGTGGCCCTTGTGGGCGAGAGCGGCAGCGGGAAGAGCACGCTCGCTCGTCTCCTCGTGCGGCTGTATCCAGCGACACGAGGAGACATCTACTACCGCGGCCGCTCCATCTACGGCCTTCGCTCGCGCCGGGACGTGCTTTCCTATCGACGCCAGGTGCCGATCGTCTTCCAGGACCCGTTCAGCTCCCTCAACCCCGTCTTCCGCGTGTCGCACGGTGTGTTGCGCTGCCTCGCGCTGCATCGGCCGGAGATGGGACGGGCCGAGCGGATGGTCGAGGCGGAGCGGGTCTTCACCGCGGTCGGGTTGACCCCCGCACGGGAGATGCTGCGCAAGTTCCCATACGAGATGAGCGGCGGACAGCGTCAGCGTGTCGGTTTCGCCCAGGCCCTGGCGGCCAAGCCATCGCTGATCGTGGCCGACGAGCCGGTGTCCATGCTGGACGTGTCCATCCGCGCCGGCATCCTCAACCTCATGGTCGACCTGCGGGAGCGCGAGGGCGTCTCGATCCTCTACATCACGCACGACATCGCGAGCGCGCGGTACGTCGCCGACCGGATCATGGTCATGTACGCCGGGCATCTGGTCGAGACGGGCCCCACCGAGCGGGTGCTGGCCCATCCGCGGCACCCGTACACCCAGCTGCTCCTGTCGGCGGTGCCGGATCCACGCGAGCCGGTGTCCGTGGCCGCGTCAGCCGTCATCGGCGAACCACCCAAGGTCGTCAACCCGTCCGAAGGCTGTCGGTTCCGCGTGCGGTGCCCGCTCGCCATCGATCTGTGCTCGCAGGCGACGCCGCACCTCCAGATGCTGGAGGTCGCCCATTCGGCTGCCTGTCACGTGGCGGCCGTGGAGGGCAGTGTCGCGCCCACGCGGGGCGCCTACTCCGCGGAGCCGCAGACCCAGCGGCGCGCCGTATGATCCGATCGAAAGGGTCCCATGCTCCAACCTGAGCCCGTCTGCCTCCTGATCGCCGACATCTCCGGCTACACGAGATACCTCGCCGGCGTCGAGCTCGACCACGCGCAGGACATCCTGGCCGACCTCATCGGCACCGTCGTCACTGCGCTGCGCCCGACGTTCCGGCTCGCGAAGCTCGAGGGCGACGCGGCGTTCGTCTTCGCGCCGGCCGGCAAGCTTGACGCGTCGCTCCTGCTCGACACGATCGAGCGCTGCTACTTCGGGTTCCGGCGGCGCCGCCGCGACGTCCGCCAGGCCACGGAATGCACGTGCAACGCCTGCGTCCGCATCCCCGACCTGAACCTCAAGTTCGTCGTCCACCACGGGCTGGCGCTGCGCCAGCGGATCGCCGGCCGCGAGGAGCTGCTCGGATCGGACGTCATCGTCGTGCACCGGCTCCTGAAGAACGAGGTCGTGGAACGGCTCGGGATCGCCGCGTATGCCGTGTTGACACAGGCCTGCGTGGACGCGATGGCCCTCGATCCGTCAGCGCTCGGCATGCAGCCGCTGTCGGAGACCTACGAGCACCTCGGCGAGGTCCGGACGTGGGTCCACGACCTCGAGCGGCGCTGGCAGGACGAGGAGGCGCGGCAGCGCGTGTTCGTCACGCCGGCGGAGTCCTGGTTCACGCAGTCGGTCGCTACAACCGCCCCGCCCCAGCTCGCCTGGGAGTTCGTCACGGCCCCCGGCCGGCGGCCCTCGTGGCAGGTCGGCGTCAAGCAGGTGACCCTCATCGACGGCCCGGGCAATCGGCGCGCCGTCGGGGCCACGAACCACTGCGCGCACGGCGCTGACGGAGGCGTCATCGAGGAGATCCTCGACTGGCGGCCGTACGACTACCTGAGCGACCGCGGGACGCACCTGACGAACAGCGGCCCCGTGAAGATGCTCGAGACGATCGAGCTGGAGCCGACCGTCACGGGGACGATCGTCCACTTCAGGTACGCGCGACCGCGGACCGCGAAGGAGCGCGCGATCATGGACAGCCTCGAGCCGATGTACCGTGACATCTTCGCGGCCAGGATGGCGAACCTCGCCGCCCAGCTCGACGAGGAGACCGCCGCCCGGGGACTCGAGCAGGCCAATGAGCCCGAGCTGCCGGCGCCGAAGGCGGACGGCGTCCTCGCGGGCCTTACGGCAACCTGACGGATCGCGCCGCCACGACGGCGCTCGCCGGGTCATCACCAGCTCCCCCCGCACCGTGCAGGCGCGCCCCAGGCGTTGTCAGCGCTCGAAGGGGTAGCGCAGGCCGATCTGGCGCCGGATCTCGTCCAGCGTCTCCATGATCGAAACCGACTCGTCGAGCGGCATCGTCGGGCTCTCGAGAAGCCCCGCCCGCAGGCAGCGGCCGACCTCCGCCGCCTCGTAGTGCCACCCGTGGCCCGGGTCGCTCCGACGAATTTCCTCGACCACGTCCGCCTGCGGGTTGACACCGCGGACCAGGCGCACGGACGCGGGATCGAAGAGGGGACCCGACAGTTCGAGCCGGCCCTGGCTCCCAGCGACGACCGCCGACCCGGGCGTGTCCACCTCGAGGGTCGTGTGGAGGACGGCCTGGGCGCCGTTCGCATAGCGCAGAATCACCGAGCACTGCGCGTCGACACCCGTGGGGGTCGGGGTCGCCGCGGCGATGACCACCTGCGGATTGCCCAGCACGAACGACGCGAACGACACCGGGTAGACGCCGAGATCGAGCAGGGCGCCGCCGCCGAGCGCCGGCGCAAACATCCGGCCCGCCGGGACAGGGCGCACCCGCAACCCCAGCTCCGCGTGCACCGTCCGGATCTCGCCGAGCGTCCCGGCGGCGAGGATCTCGCGGACCCGGACCATGTTCGGCAGGAAGCGCGTCCACATCGCCTCCATCAGGAACCGACGTTCGCGTCGGGCGGCGGACACGAGCGCTCGCGCCTCCGCCGCCGTGACCGTGAAGGGCTTCTCGCACAGGACGGCCTTTCCGGCCTCCAGCGCCGCCAGGGCCCACGCATGGTGCCACGGGTGCGGCAGCGCCACGTAGACGACGTCGATCGTGGGATCCTCGACGAGGGCCTGGTAGTCCGCGTGGCGGACGGGGATCCCGAACCGCTTTGCGAAGGCGGCCCCCGCCTCCGTGCTCCTCGACCCCACGGCGCGGGGCTCGGCGTCGGGCACCCGGGCCAGGTCGCTTGCGAACTTCGCCGCGATCTCGCCCGTGCCCAGGATGCCCCATCGGATTCGCTGGCCGACCACCCCAGTCACGCCCCCTCGTTGCGGCCGGCCCGCAGCGACCCGGTCACCCCCGCGACCTTCGTCGCGATGCCGGCCAGTGCGACGAGCGCCGCCGCGCCAAGCATGCCCGCTCCCAGTCCCAGTGTGGGCGAGAGGAACCCCATGATCGGCGGATAGGCGGATTGACCGGCCGACGCCGCCGTCCCGACCAGCCCGCTCACGCTGGCCGAGCGCTCGGGGTAGTGCTGGCTCGCCAGCGTCATGATCGACGGGTAGATCGGGCCGTAGGCCAGCCCGACGATCGCGAACAGCGCCACGCTCACCGGGTGCACCGGGACCGTCAATGCGAGGACGAGCGTCGCGGCGCCGGCGGTACCGCAGGCGAGGACGAGGCGGGTCAGATCGAAGCGGTGCGAGATCCGCGCCGAGACGATGCGCCCGACGGCGAGACCGGCCCAGAACAGCGTCAGTGCCACCGGCGCCAGACTGGCGGTCATCGGCGAGAGGTACCTGACCACCCATCCCGTGACTCCGGCCTCGGAGGCGACATACAGCGCCGTGGCGGCCACCAGCACGACGACGGCGCGCGGCAGCCGGGGCCGCCGGCGGGTCCTCGCCCCACCGGTGGGCGGCCGCGGCTGGCGCCTCGCGGCATACCGGCCCGATGTCATCTCCTGCGGCGCGAGGAGCAGGCCGAGGAGCAGGCCGGCGAGGCCCGTCCCGAGCATCAAACTGCGCCAGGGGACCGCCGACTGCACCAGCCAGGAGAGCGCGACCGGCGAGGTCAGGGCGCCGAGGGCGTAGCAGAGGTGCAGCCGGCTCAGCGCGTTGCTCCGAGCGTCGGGGTACGTGTCGATGACGAGGCTGTTGCCGCACACTCCGAGCGCGCCCGCCCCGATGCCCTGGACGGCCGAGCCGAACACGAAGACCGGCCACGCCGGAGCGAGCCCCTGTACCAGGAGTCCGCCGCCCAGGAGCAGGCAGGAGCCCGGGAACGCGACTCGCCGCCCCGCACGCTCGACCGCCGGGCCTCCGCCCAGCGACCCGGCCACGTAGCAGATCGCGCTGATGAGGTACAGGATGCCGATGCCGCTGTCGGACTCGGCGAACTCGTGCTCGACGAGGAGGATCAGGGTCGGGACGAGGACCGCGATCCACCCCAGCAGGAAGAAGCCGGCGTACGAGAGGCGCGCGGCATGGCGCGTCAGCCCGTAACCCGCGGTCACTCTCCGACGATCTGCACTCGGACCGTCCGCTCACGGGCTCGGACCTGGTCGAAGTCCGCGAAGTAGATCCGCCCAAACTCGCCGAGCTGCATCGCGCCGTCCACCACCGGCACTTTCGGTGCGGGAAGGGCGTTCTGGACCGCCGGTGTCACGTCGTGGAACGGGGGACGCCTGTCCGACTGGATCGTGAACGACGCGTGACAGACTGCCATCGATCCCCCTCCTTCAGTGCGCATTGTTCCATGCCCACGCCCGGCCTAGATCTCGCCGCGATCATGGCCGTCGGATCGTCCCCCGTGAAGATGGCGCTGCTCGCTCCGGTTCCCGGCGCTCCCACGACGATCTGGCAGAGGAGAAGTCCGACGTGGGTCCAGACCGAGCGATCAAACACCCGCGGCTGGCCGTCCTCGGCCTCTGCCGTCTTCCCGCGCTGCGGTGGTCGTTGCCGTGGTGTCTGTCGCGCCGACCTGCGTAGACTCGTCCGTGACAGCGTGCGTGGCTCCGCGCGCGGCCTGAGTCGTCGGGACGGTCTGCTCCGGAGCCAGGAGAGTGAGGCATCGCGTATGGCACCCCAGCGGGCGCACCGCCGCCAGGTCACCGTCATCGGAGCCGGCAACGTCGGCGCGGCGGTCGCCCAGCGCATCCTCGTGGCCGGCCTGGCGGACGTCGTCCTGGTGGACGTCGTGCCGGGTCTGGCCGAGGGCAAGGCGCTCGACCTCGCCGAAGCCGGTCCGCTGCTCGGACACGACGTGTCGGTCGTCGGCACGACCAACTTCCTCGACACGGCCGGCTCCTCGGTCGTGGTCGTGACGGCCGGGCGGGCCCGTCACCCGGGGATGAGCCGGGACGACCTGCTGCTGCCGAATGCCCACGTCGTGAATGACGTCGTCGAGCGCGCAGCCAGGCACTCACCGGACGCCGTCATCGTGGTTGTGACGGATCCCCTCGATGCAATGTGCCATGTCGCCCTGAAGGCGAGCGGGTTCCCGCGCCAGCGGGTCGTCGGGATGGCCGGCGTCCTCGACGCAGCCCGCTTCCGCACGTTCGTATCGATGGAGCTCGGCGTCTCGCCCGCCAACACGACTGCCTTCGTGCTGGGCGGCCACGGGGATGCGATGGTGCCCATCCCGAGGTACTCCACGGTCGGGGGCGTCCCGATCACCCAGCTCCTGAGCCCGGACGCGATCGAGCGACTCGTGGCGCGGACGCGCACGGGCGGCGCAGAGATCGTATCGCTCCTCAAGACGGGCAGCGCCTACTACGCGCCCGCGGCCGCAGCCGCCGAGATCGTCGACACGATCCTGGAGGATCGCCACAAGATCCTGCCCTGTTCGGCGTACCTGGCCGGAGAGTACGGGGTGGAGGGTCTCTTCGTCGGTGTGCCCGTCCGGCTCAGCCGAGCGGGCGTCGATCAGATCGTCGAAGTGGCGCTCACCGACGACGAGCGCGCCGAGTTCCAGGTGTCGGTCGAGTCAGTCCGCCGGCTCGTGACCGAGCTCGGCACGTTCGCGTAGGTCGTCGCTCAGGCCCCGTCGGCGGCAAAGGAGAACGGGCGCAGCGCCAGCGTCGCGACCAGGACGATCGTCGCGAACGCCGCGAGCACGAGGAAGCCGCTGGCGAACCCACCCGTCACGTCGAGCAGCTGGCCCACCAGCGGTGGTCCCACGACCGCCGTCATGACCCCTCCCCAGCCCACGAAGCCCTGCGCCGAGGCGGGACTCGACGGCACGCTCGCCGCTGCGCCGTTGAAGACGGCCGCATAGGGCAGGCCCACACCGACGCCGGTCACCAGCAGGCCGCCGACCGCAAGCGCGAGCGATCCTGCCACTGCCATCGTGACGAGGCCGGCCACGGCCACGGCGAGTCCCAGCCGGATCAGGCGGATCGGGGCGACGCCACGTTCGAGGACGAGGCCGCCGGCCGAGCGACCCGCGATCCCGAGCACCAGCACCAGGGAGCCCAGCAGCCCTCCGACCACGACGGAAACGCCGAAGCCGTCCGTGACGTAGGTCACCACCCAGGTCCCCAGCACCATGGCGAGGCCGAATCCGCACATGTGACAGCACGCCAGCAGCCAGCTGTTGCGTGCGCGGAGGGCCGGCCGGAGGCCGACCGTCCCGCCAGTCGTCGTCGCCGTCCGCGGCGGACCGGCCGGGGCGAGCCGCCACCAGGCCGCCCAGATGCCGAGCACCGCCAGTCCGGAGATGGCATAGGCGCGGCGCCAGTCGCCGCCCGCCCCGGCGAGGAGGGGCATGTACAGGAGGGTACTCGCCGACCCGGCGAGGAAGGAGGCGCCGTACAGCCCCTGCGCGAGGTGCTGGCCTCGGCCGGCGAACACGCCCCTGGTGTAGGAGGCGCCGGCCGCGAAGGCGACACCCCCTCCCAATCCGCCCACGAACCGCCACGCCAGGAGGGCCGGGTATGTCGGCGCGAGCACGCCGCAGCCGACCGTGCTCAGGCACGTGAGGAGAAAACCGGCGGTCACCACCGGGCGCGGCCGGTAGCGATCCGCCAGCGCGCCGCCGAAGAGCATGAGCGTCGCCGAGCCCAGGAAGAACGCGGTCGCGATGGCGCCCGCACTCGCCGCGTTCAACCCGAACTCGCCACTGATGAAGCCGAGCACGGGGCCATGGTTCGTGTAGTTCGTCGAGATCGCGAGGGCGACGGCACAGATGAGGAGAAGCGCGCGGCGCACGTCCGATGAGACCACGGGCGGACTCTACCCGCAGGTCGGCGCCGCCGCTGTCCGGGTCGTTCGTCATCATCTCGTCACGCGCGACCCATAGCGTGTCCCCAGGCTCGTCCCGCAGGGAGTCGATCCGTGCTTCGTTCGGTCGTCCGCAGGGGTCTCGCCGTGGTGGCCCTTGACGGCCTCCGCCCCGCTGCTTCGCCCCGCGCAGCCGGTCCAGCGCGATCCGCGCCATGCCGCTCGTCCTGACGTTTGCCTTCGTGGGCGGGCTGCTCACGATCCTGGCCCCCTGCACGCTGCCGGTGGTTCCGCTGGTGCTCGGCGCGGCGGGCGGCGGGAACGGCCGGCGTGCAGTCGGCATCGTCCTCGGGTTTGGCGCCAGCTTCCTCACCCTCTCGGTCCTGCTCGCCTCCGTGCTTGCGACCGCCGGGCTCTCCACCGGCCAGCTGAGGACCGCCAGCGCCCTGGCTCTGGGGATCCTTGGCGCGTCCCTGGCGCTGCCCGCGTTTGGCGACCGGCTGACATCCCGCCTGGCTCCGTTCGGCCGCCTCGGATCCCGCATTGGCGCGCGACCGGGTGGCATCCTCGCCGGCGCGGCGGTGGGCGCGGCGATCGGCATCGTCTGGGCGCCCTGCGTGGGTCCCATCATGGCCGCCGTCCTGGCTGTCGCAGTCACCAGCGGCCCGACCGTACGGACCCTGGCCATCGCGATCGCCTACGTCGCCGGCGCGGCCGTGCCGCTCCTTGCGATCGCGGCCCTTGGTCGGCGTGTCGTTCGAGCGGCAGGCAGCCCGGGCCGCCGAGCGCGGCTCCAGCAGGCCTTCGGCGTCCTGATGCTGACGGCAAGTCTTGTCGTCGTGGCAGGGTACGACCTGCCCCTCGAGACGGCCGTCGCGAGCGTTCTGCCGGACGGCTGGGCCACTGCGCCCGGCTTGCTCGCCGCGGGGCCGGCGGTCGCGCCGGCCGCGTCCACGTCACACGGGTCGAGTGGGCCCGACGCGAACGCGCTGCCCGCGTCGCCTGCGCCGAACGGGCCGGGCGCGAACGCCCTGCCCGCGCCGCTTGCGTCGAACCTGCCGGCCACGGTGCCGCTCGAGGATCTCGGACCGGCGCCCGAGCTGCAGGGGATCACCGCCTGGATCAACAGCCCGCCGCTGTCGATCGCATCGCTGCGGGGCAAGGTGGTGCTCGTCCACTTCTGGACGTTCGCCTGCATCAACTGCCTCCACGTGCAGCCGTACGTCAAAGCCTGGTATGCGCGGTACGCGGCCGCGGGCCTCGTCGTGCTGGGCGTGCACACGCCGGAGCTCTCGTTTGAGAGGGACATCGCCAACGTTCGGGCGGCGGTGGCGAGTGACGGTGTCACCTTCCCGGTGGCCTTCGATCCCGCCTACGCGACCTGGAACGCCTATCACAACAAGTACTGGCCGGCCTTCTACTTCATCGATCGCACCGGGCACATCCGTCACACGTGGTCCGGCGAAGGAGGCTATGCGGCCTCCGAGCAGGTGATCCGGGAACTGCTCGCCGAACCTGCGTGAGGCGGCCCGGGCACGGCCAGCAGGCGGCCCGGGCACGGTCAGCAGCGGCCCGCGCACGGCCAGCAGGCGGCCCGGGCACGCGGCCAGCGCACCACGGCCCCGCCACTCGTCATCGAAGCGCAACACGGTGCGTGTAGCCTGCCGCCATGAGCGACACCAGCACACCCGCAACCTCAACCACCTCGAACGCCATATCCGCACGATCGGACAGCGAATGGCGCGCCATCCTCACGCCCGAGCAATACAGGATCCTCCGGAAGAAGGGGACTGAGAGGGCCTTCACCGGGGCCCTGTGGGACGAGCACCGGCCGGGCGTGTACCGCTGCGCCGGCTGCAACGCCGAGCTGTTCCGGTCCGACGCGAAGTTCGACTCGGGCACGGGCTGGCCGAGCTTCTTCGCCCCGGCCGATCCCACGGCGATCGCAACCGCGACGGATCGCTCGTTGTTCATGACCCGGACCGAGGCCGCGTGTGCCACCTGCGGCGGACACCTCGGGCACGTCTTCGACGATGGCCCGAACCCGACCGGCCTGCGCTACTGCATCAACTCGGCGGCGCTGGAGCTCGACCCGAAGGAGTGATCGTGCCCTGCGGCGATGGGGCTCGACCCGAACGGCTGGGCGGCCCAAGCCGCGCTGGAGCTCGATTCGAAGGGTAGATCGTCCCCGGCGGCGCCGGAGCGGCCTGCGCCGCGAGCTTCGACCGCGAGCTTCGACCGCGTCCTCGGCCCCGTCAGGGCGAGGTCACATACCGGTCGATGTAGGCATGGTAGTCGGGCAGCCGACGCTCGTAGGCGCTTTCCATCAGCGGCGACGAGATCATGAAGTCGGCGGAGGCGCGGTCGCACGCCACGGGGATGTTCCAGACGACGGCGATGCGCAGGAGCGCCTTCACGTCGGTGTCGTGCGGCTGCTGCTCGAGGGGGTCCCAGAAGAAGACGAGGAAATCGATCTCGCCCTCCGCGATCAGCGCACCGAGCTGCTGGTCCCCGCCGAGGGGTCCGCTCTGGAGCTTGCGGATCTCGACCCCCAGCTCCTCCTCGAGCAGCGTCCCGGTGGTCCCCGTGGCCACCAGGTCATGGCGCGTGAGGAGCGACCGGTTGTAGGTCACCCACTCGATGAGGTCGGCCTTCTTGCGGTCGTGCGCGACGAGCGCGATCTTCTTGCGCGGTCCGAGCGCCTGGTCCATGGTGCCCCTCCGGCGTCGCTGTGCGGATACGGCTCGCGGCCGGCGTCGTCTGTCCCGCCGCCGGCGCGAGGGCGGCCGCGGTCGGACGTCCTCGCTCGTGCGCGAGCGCGAGCTCCATTGTGATCCAATCCGCTCCTAGCCCTCGCCTCCGGCGGTCGGCTCGGCCGCGGTCAGGGCCTCCGGCATCCCGCGCAGCGACCGCACCGGCGAGAGGAGCACTGAGAGGAACGGCAGGCACGACCCGAACGCGCCGATCCAGATCGCGTCGTGGACGCCCACCGCGGTCGCCACGAGGCCGCCGATGATCGAGCCGACTGGGATGGTCCCCCATACCAGGAAACGCATCGTCGCGTTCATCCGACCCTGGATCGCCGTCGGGCAGATCGCCTGCCGATAGCTCACCTGGTTGATGTTGTACACGACTGACGCGAAGCCCATCAGGGCCACCGAGGCGACAAGCCAGGCGATGGGCGCGTCGTGGGGCGCCAGGGGCAGGAGCAGCATGGCCGGCCCGCCGAGCGCCATGGAGCCGATGATCGTTCGGCCGAGCCCAACGCGAGCGGCGACCTGGTTGGCCACCAGCGCGCCGCCCAGGCTGCCCAGGGCGCCGATCCCGAAGATCAGGCCCACCGTCGCCGCGGTCAGACCGAGTTCCCGGTACAGGTACACCGGCATGATCGCGAAGATCATGGTGCTGCCCAGGTTCGATGACGAGGTCGCCCCGGCGATCGCCCGCAGGTAGGGGTTGCCGAGCACGAACCGGAGCCCCTCTGCGACCTGGCGCCGCAGGGGCTCCCGGGCGAGCCCTGCCGCGAGCCGCGCCGCCTCGGGATGCGGTTCCGGGCGCGCGATGCGCGACACGAAGAACGCCGAAGCGAGGTAGCTGAGCGCATCGGCGATGATCGCGAGCGGCGCGCCCACGAGCCCGATGAGCGCCCCACCGAATCCGGGCCCGACCACCGCCGCCGACGCCTCGCTCGCCTGGAGTTTCGAGTTGCCCTCGACCAGCTGGTCGTGCTCGACGAGCGCCGGCAGGTACGACTGGTACGCGACGTCGAAGAAGACGGTCGCAATCCCCGCGACGAAGCTCACCAGGTAGAGCTGCCAGATCGTCAGCACTCCGAAGGCCCAGGTGAGCGGGATCGTGCCCAGCGCGACGACACGCACCAGGTCGCCGGAGATGAGGATCGGACGCCGTCGCAGGCGGTCCACCCATGCTCCGGCCGGGAGCGTGAACAGCAGGAACGGCAGGAACTGGAGCGCTCCCAGGAGGGCGACCTCGAAGGGCGTGGCCAGCAGCAGCACCGTCGCGATGTACGGGATTGCCAGCAGGCTCACCTGGGAGCCGAACTGGCTGACGGTCTCGCCGACCCACAGGCGTCGGTAGTCGGCCTCCTGGAGCAGCCCCAGGGCGCGCCGGATCGAGCGGGTGGACGAGCGAGCGGTCGGACATCTGGACCTCGACGCGGGGACCGACGCGGGAGCCAATCAGGGTGTGGTCGCCCGCCGTCCCGGCCAGCGTGCCATCCTACGACCGCGGTTCGGGCGGCGTCCTGCTCCGGTCGGGGGCCGTGGAAACTCAGCGTCCGATGCCCGGCCCCCACCAGACGCTGGCGGCGACGATCACGTAGAGGCCGACCAGGGCGAGGCCCTCCAGCCACGTCGACTCACCGTCGATCACGACCAGGGCGGCCAGGACGACCGAGACGGCCAGGGCCCCCACCAGCAGCGGCGCCACGACCAGCGTCAGCGGCGCCGGTCCCACGACGAGGCTGAGCAGGACCAGCGCCGGCGTGAGCGCGAGGGCGACCTGCAGGCTGGAGTTGAGGATCAGGCTGATGGCGAGGTCGAGCTGGTTCCGCATCGCGGCCTGCACGCCCACGACGTTCTCGACGGCATTCCCGGCAATCGCCACCACGACCAGCCCGGCGAACGTCTCGGACATCCCGAGCGCCGCCATCGCCGGCCGCAGCGCCGCAACGAACCAGTCGGAGACGAAGGCCGCCGCCGCGGCCGCCACCAGCAGCGTGCCGACTGCGGCGGGGATCGGCCAGGCCGAGCCCTCTGCGGCCTCCACCGCGGCGGCACTCGGCGCGCCGCCCTCCGACCCCCAGCGGATGAAGAAGGGAATGCTGGTCGCGAAGACGACCAGCAGCACGAGCGACACGACGACGGAAAGTTCCCGGGCGTGGCCCTGGTCAGGGGCTCCAGGAGCGGTCGCCAGGGCGGGGATCACCAGGGCCGCTGCGGCGAGCACGAGCAGCATCGCCATCATGCGCGTCTGGCCCGCGCTGTAGCGCTGGGTCCCGTGGCGCAGCCCGCCGAAGAAGAACGCCAGCCCCAGGACCAGCAGCGTGTTAGCCAGGATCGAGCCGATCAGGGCCGCCTGCACCACCGCCACAAGGCCGGCCTGGAGCGCGAAGATCCCGACGAACAGCTCGGGCAGGTTGCCCAGGGCCGACTGGAGGACGCCCGTGGCGCCGGGCCCGAGGTGGCGTCCGAGCTGATTGGTCCCCTCACCGACGAGGCCGGCCAGCCCGCCGAGAGCGACGGCCGCGACCGCGAAGATGGCGACGCTGTCGGCCCCGGCAATGCGCAGGGCCAGCGTGGTCGCCGTCGCAGCTGCGGCAAGGACGGCCAGGATCAGGGTCCGCCGTTCGACGACCGGCCAGCTGCCAGCCCCGCGAGTCGTCGGATGGGCGGGATCGGCCGGCATTCACGGAGTCTGGCGGAGTTGGACCGCGCGGCGCAACACCCGAACATTCCCCGCAACCCCGACGCGCCGGACAATCCAGGGCGCCGGGCAACCCGAAAGGCGCCGGGCAACCCGAAGGGCGCCCGTCAACCCCAGGGCGCCGGGCGTGCCCCTGGCACTGCCGCAGCCACCGGGTGGGTCTCCGGTCGCGCCTACTGCGCCTTGGCGACGATGCGCTCGATGACCTCGCCGGCGTCCTCGGCCGCGTCGATCGCCTCCTCCAGGGTGGCGTATACCTCGCGGAACTTCAGGGCCACCATCGCGTCGGTCTGCTCCGAAAACAGGGCGGCGATCGCGGAACGGGACAGCCCGTCGGCCTCATTCTCGAGTTCGTGGATCTCGCGGAGGGACGGCTCCAGGTCGTGGAGCGACTCGAGCTTGCCGATCACCTGGCTGAGCTGAGACGCCTGGGCCGACAGGATGCCCGCCAGCCGCTGCGCCTGGGGCGTCGGCCGCGCGATGTTGTAGATCAGAAAGGCCTCGGCCACCTCCTGGATCTCGTCGATGATGTCGTCGAGCCGCGACGACAGGGTGTGGATGTCTTCGCGGTCGAAGGGCGTCATGAAGGCGCGCTCGAGCCGGACGCCGATCTCGAGTTCGACGAGGTCGGCCTGGTGCTCGATGGCCCGGATCTCGGCGACCCGCTCGTCCAGCCGGTCGTACTCGGCGATCATCGCCTCGAGCTTCCGCGCTCCGTCGAGCAGGTACCCTGCGTACTGCTTGAAGAGGTCGTAGAACCGTTCATCTCTCGGGATCAGGCGCGGCATCCCTCGTCTCCATCTCGCGGGCAGAAGACACTACGGCAATCCACGATCGCAGCCACGGTTCGGGACGCGACGGCACGGTCATCTCACGGCCAGCGCATTGATGCACGAGCCAGCACAGCGCCGCGATCAGTCCGGCGGCCGGCATCGTGAGGATCCACGCCCCGACGATGTCACGCGCCACACCCCAGCGCACCCCGCGAACCCCCTGTGCCGAGCCCACGCCCATGATCGCGCTCGAGATCACGTGCGTCGTCGAGACCGGCATCCCAAGGTGGGCGGCCCCGAGGATGATCGTCGCCGCGGTGGTCTCGGCGGCAAAGCCGTGGATCGGCTCCAGCTCGGCAACCCGCTGGCCCATCGTCTTCATGATCCGCCAGCCGCCCACCGCTGTGCCCAGCGACAACGAGGACGCGGAGACGACGATGACCCAGGGCGGTACCTGCACCGACTTCAGCACGCCGGCCGAGAACAGGGCCAGGGTGATGATGCCCATCGTCTTCTGGGCGTCGTTCGAGCCGTGGGCGAAGGCCATGTAGCCGGCCGAGATGACCTGGACCCTCCGGAACCCGCGGGCGAGCGGCTTCCGGGGGAAGCTGAAGAAGATCCGGGAAAGCGCGACCATCAGCACGAGGGCCCCCAGGAAACCCAGCAGCGGCGAGGTCACCAGGGGAATCAGGACCTTCGTCACGATCCCGTTGATCTTCAGCGCACCAACGCTGGCGGCGATGATCGTGGCGCCGAGAAGGCCGCCGATCAGCGCGTGACTGCTCGAGCTCGGAAGTCCCAGCCGCCAGGTGACGAGGTTCCAGGCGATTGCCCCGAGCAGGGCCGCGGCGACCACAGCCGTGGTGGATGTCTGCTCGTTGACGAGGCCCGCGCCGATCGTGTTCGCCACCGCCGTCCCGGCGAACGCGCCGATGAAGTTGAAGGCGGCCGCCATCAGCACGGCGTTGCGCGGACGGAGTGCGCGGGTCGCCACCGACGTGGCGATGGCGTTCGCGGTGTCGTGGAAGCCGTTGATGTAGTCGAAGGAGACGGCAAGCACCAGCACCGCGACGAGCGCGACCGTGAGCCCGTGGGGCACGGAGAGGGTGCCTCCTGGCAGATGCTTCTGGCAGTTGCTTCCCCACGAGGTCGGGGACCCGGGACCGCTCAAGGGTAGCGAGCAGTCCAGCCCGGTGCACATCCGGTGCGACATCCGCTAGCGGGTCGGGTTCGACCGGGAGATGAGCAGGGCCACGGCCAGGGCGACGACCCCGAGGAGCAGCAGAAGCGGGTTGACACCGCCAGGTCTGTTCGTCGCGGCTCCCGCCGGCGCTGCCGCACCAGGCGTGGCACCCGGGGCCGCCGCCGGGGCGGGTGTCGGGCCGGGGGTCAGGGCCGCCGACCCGCCATTGGTCGGCACGGCGGATGGTCCGACGGGGGCAGGTGCGCTCGGAGACGGGCTCGGCGGCGCCGTCGTCGGGGCTCGGGTCGGGGAGGGTGTCGGGTGGGCGGTGCGAGCAGGGGTTGGCGTCGGGCGAGATGTCGGCCGAAGGGTCGGCCGGGGTGTCGCGACCGCTGTCGGCGAGGACGAGGCTGTCGGGGGCGGGGTCGGCGTCGACACGGGCGAGGATGACGGTGGAGCTGCGGGGGACGGCGTGCTCTGAGCCTCCGTTGGCGGCGGCGTAGCCGTCGGGGCCGCCGTCTCGGCTGCCATCCGAATCGAGCTCGACCGGGCGGCGGCCGACGCCTGCGGCCAGCCCGGCGCGCAGGCCAGGAGCGCTCCCAGCGCGAGCATCCCGAGCCCCCGGCACAGGCGGCGGCGATTCCCGCCGGTGGCGGGCCCGGTCCGGCCGCCAGGTGGTGGCACAGCGTCGGGCCGGCGGGATGGGGTCACGCTCGGGCCCAGCCTCAGACCGCCCGGCCGGCGAGTTGCTCCAGCGCCGCGCAGAGGGTTCGGAAGCCCTCGCCGTGCTCGGTGTAGTCGGCCTCCGTGACCCAGCCCGCGACGCCTGCGCTGTGGAAGCGCAGTGCCTGCTCGCGCGCCGTGCCGTTGCCGGGCCGGTAGACGGCCACGGCCGCCCCACCGTTGGCCGTCAGCAACTCGAAGCACCGGACGTCGTTCTGGCCGTCGCCGGCGAACAGCATCCGACGGAATGGGATGCGGATGCTCTCCGACTGCCCTCGCGGGCCGGCAGGGTTGGGACCGGCCTGCGCGTCGAGCTGCGTCAGGCCGCCGGCGATCTCGAGCAGCCGTTTCGTCTTGTCGCTGACCTCGACGATGTCGCGTGGGACGGAGAGTTGGCCATCGCGGCCGTACTCGAAGTCCAGCGCCCAGGCGCGCCGACAGTCGCGTGCGATCGCGAGGTTGCCTACGATCGGCGCGAGCCCGCCGCTCACGAGGTAGAACTCGGCGGCCAGCCCGAGCGTGGCGAGCCGCGCCGCCAGCCTCGGGAACAGGTCGGAGACCCCCGGGAACAGTGTCATGTACGGTGCCGCCGCGGCCATGTCGGACCGCCGGAAGGGCCCACGTGGCCCTGCGCTCTCCACCACGAACTCGTGCAGGTAGGACGTGGCCGCATCTTCGCCGCCGCGCGCGCGGGTCACGGCGCGCGCCCAGAAGGCGTCGGTGTCCACCCCCCTGCCAGCGAGGAACTGGCTCGTGGTGTCGGGCGCGAGGGTGTCGTCGACGTCGAAGACGACTGCAAACAGGGGCGCGGTTCGCTCCATCTCCCCGACAGCGTAGGACAGAGCCGGCCGCGATGTGCCGGGCGACGACGTCGGCCCGAAGCACCTGTCCGCCCTCGTGCGGTGCCCGCGTGCACCAGAAAGCGCCGAACGACCCAGCGATCTGGCGGGCTTTCAGGACTTTTGGAGTAACCCGCGGCATACTGACCAGACCGTCGCTCGGACCGGAGGCACCGTCATGAGCCAGCAACCTCCCAGCGCAGAACCAGATCCTCGTATCGGCATCGGCGCGACCGACCTGCCGCCGGATCCGGAGGGTCCGGGGTGGGCGTGGCAGTCCGTGCAGCCCGTCGTGCCCGTGCTGGCCCACTCAGGGGGCGTCCGTCGGCACCTCTCCGTGGTGCTCGCGGCGGGGGCGCTCTTCGTCGTGCTCGCGCTCGTCAGCGCGCTCGTGCTGAGCCTCCCGTCGAGTCCCCTCACCGCCTCGGTGGCCGGGGCCGGCAGCAGCCCCTCCCTCTCGACATCGGCCGCGACGGCGCACCAGGGAGCGGGCGAACAGAGGTGCCAGGACTTCCTCACCGCCCTCGCGGCGCGCCTCGGCACCACGGTCTCGACGCTGCAGGCGGCGCTCAGCGGCGCGGCCAGCGACACCATCGACCAACTCGTCCAGCAGGGCCACCTCACGGCCGACCAGGCGACCAAGCTGAAGGCCGCCCTGTCGGCGAACGCGTCTTCGCCGTGCACGGCCGCCCGCGGGCGCATGGGCCTCGGGGTTGGCGGGTTCTTCGGCGGCGGGTTGCCCTTCGCGCGAGGCTTCGGTGTGGGAGCTCCGGGGGCCTTCATCGACCAGAATGCGATCCTCGACGCCGCGGCAGCGGCCCTCAAGACGGATCGCGCGACACTCCAGAAGCAGCTCGCGGCCCTCACCAGGGGCGAGGATCTTCGGACGATCGCGTCCAAGGACGGCGTGGACTACGCCACGGTCACGTCGGCCATCCATGCGGCCGTCAAGGCGCAGCTCGATGCGGCGGTGACGAAGGGCACGCTCACGGCGGACCAGGAGACCGCGCTGCTGGCGCGTCTTGACAAGGCGCTCGCGGCGGGTCGGCTGCCGTTCGCCGCGTTCGGGCGACCGTTCGGCATGATGCTTGGTCCGGGCCACGCGTGGAGCGGCGTCCGGCCGAGTCACCAGGCTCCGACACCGACGCCCACCGCGGCCGGCGCCTGACGCCTGCGCCGCTCAGGCGACGGGCCTGCGCTCGCGCAGCACGGCGGGGCGGAGCAGTCCGTCGGCCAGATCGTGCTCGGTGACCGGCCACACGGCGTCGGCCCGGTTCCGGTTCACGATGAGCGTGCCGGTCCAGAGGTCGATCCTCCGCTCACCGGCCGACCAGAACTCGATCCAGGCGTCGGTGAGCGGGACCATCGGCGGGCGTGAGAAGAAGGTGGCCATCGGGTCGGCGTCCGGTGGCGCATGCAGCAGACCTCCGATCAGGAAGCTCCCCGACTGCACGGCGACCGGATAGGTTCGAGTGCGCCGGCGGCGCGACTCGTCGCCGCGAGGGCCGCTGGCATGAACCGCGACCAGGTCGCGACGCCGCACGACCAGTCTCCGCGCCGCCCGCGTCACGCCGTCGACGAAGCTCTCGGCCTCCGCGTCGGCGAGCAGCAGCTCCTCGTGGGCGTTGAGCAGGTCGGTGAGGCGGTCCGCGCGCAGTCGCACCCAGCCGAACATGCGGCGATTGCGGGCGTACGCGACGAATCGCACCAGCGGCGCTTCGGCGACAAAGTCGGGCTCGAAGACGTCCTCGGGCAACCGCTGGAGTTCCAGCGAAAGGCGCGCGGGAACGGGTCCGGAGCGCATGATCCCGGAAGGGTAGGCTCCTGCCGCAGCACCCGGTATGACCCGAACGTACGCGCTTCCGTGCGCAATCGGGGTGCCTCGCCCACGCCGCGGTGAGCGCCGCACGAACCCCTCGGCCGTGCTGGGCCGGTGCGTCCGGGCACCGGTAGTTGGAAACGGGGCTGGATCGGAGCGGGCCGGGTCGGTGTAGGCTGATCGTTCGGATCGCTGGGCGACCCGGAGGCACGCGCGCCCGAAGAGCGACGCGCCGTGCGAGAGGTAGTGGCTCGATGCCCAACCTGCAACGTCTGCTCAAACGCCGACCGGACATGGACGAAGCGGAGATGGAGGAGTTCCGAGCGCGCGCGCTTGCGCGCCTGTCGGACCTCCACGACGGTGGACCCGCCGAGGCCTCCACGGATGCGCCACCTGACGACGGAGTGCGTGCCGAGGCCGCTCCTGGCGACGAACTGCGGGCGGAGGCCGCGCCGGGCGACGAACTGCGTGCGGAGGCCGCGCGTAGCGAGAACCTGGAGGGCGAGTTCGCGATTGGCGGGGCCGGGCGCGAGTTCCAGACGACGCCTCCGGACGACCTCACCGTGAACGAGGCTGTGCTCGGCCTGGCCGCGCACGAGCCGGCCGCCCGCGCCCCGGACGAATCGTCGATCGGCCACGCCAAGGCAAGTCGATCGGCGCGCGTGCGCGTCGCCGCAGTCGTTCCACCCGACCTCGACGATCTGCCACTCGCGAGTGCCAGGCGCGCGTCGGGCGCCGCGACGACGATCGACCTGCCGGCGAATGTCGCGGACGTCATGGCGGACCTCGTACCGGCCGGCCTGGATCGAGCCGTGAAGATCGTGGCGACGTCCCGTCGTGGTCGGTCCGTGAACCCTGAGGGGGCGCCTGGACGCGTGGCCGTCGCTCCCGCACCCATGGGTAACCGGCCGGCCGCGGAGCGCGCCGTCAAACCTGGCAGGGCCGTCAACGGGTCGGGCACAACCCGGGCGAAGCGGGCGCGAAAGGTCGCCGCCCCCATCGTCACCTGCCCGTACTGCGCCCTGCTCCTGCTGCCGCCCCCCACGGCCAGCCGGCGCTGCCCGCGCTGTCGACAGCGCATCGTCGTCAAGCGGGCCGAGGGGCGCACCGTCTACCTCGCCGCGGCGGTCTTGCCGATCTTCGATGCGGAACAGCAGCGCATCGCCGACGCCGCGCGCTGGTCCCGCCAGCGTGGCCGCTGGCTCGAACTGGCAAGCCTCGCCGGGGCGCGGGCGGACCACGTGGCCCGCCTAGAGGCGTCCCCGCTCACCGACGCGACCGTCACCTCGGCCCGAAAGCTCTACATGAGCACCCTCGATCGCGACGTGAAGGCCGCCCGGCACGATCGCCGCTGGGGCGACGCGTCGGAGGTCCGGCAGCAGCAGGCACGCGTTCTCTTCCGCCTCGCGGGATCGCCCGTGCCGCCGCCGCACGAGATCGTGGTGTTGTACCGAGAAGGAGCCAGCCTGGCGCTGCGCGACATCGGCGAACTTGCGCGCGACGCCGAGCTCGTCGGCGCGAACTGCTGCGCCGCGTGCCGGGCGGATGACGGCCGGATCTTTCGCATCAGCCGGGAGCTGCGCACGCCCCGCCTGCCTCACGCCGAATGCCCCAAGGGCCTGTGCCGTTGCCAGTGGTCGCTTGCGGGGCGCGACCGGACGATTCTGCGTCGCCACCGCCGACGCCCCCCGCTCGCCGGCCCAGCTGCCACCGCCGCGGAGACCGGGCCCGCGGTCTGAGGCGATCGCGTAGCATCTCGCCATGCTCGACCTGGAGGCATACGCCGCAGACTGCCGACTGTTCTGCCGCCTCGAGATCGGGGATGGTCGCCTGACGGACCTGCTCAACACGACCACGGAGCTTCACGTCGTGGATGCACGTCTCGAGGATCTGGCCGACCGCCACATCGCGGAGGTGCCCGAGCTCACGATCACCCGCGACGAGCTGTGTGCCGTCGTGGCGGACGGGCCTCGCGGCGAGCCCGCGCGTCGCATCCGGACCATCACGACGCGGGTACAGGTGGACGTCGGGCCCTACCACGTCGAAGGCGACGTGCACGGCACGCCGGCGTCCGATCCGCTCTCCCTGGCCCTGCGCCGTGCGGCCTGGCTGCCGCTCACCGACGCGATCGTCACATACACTCGAGGCGCGGATGTCGTTCGCGACGACGTCGCGACCCTCCTGGTCAACCGCGAGCTGGCCCGCTCGCTCGAGGCCGTGGAGCCGGTGAGCGTCGTCCTGCCCTGGGAGACGCCGCGCGCCCCCCGACCCGCAGCGCCGCGCGCAGTCGACCTGACCGGAACCATCGGCGATGAGCTGGGCCCTCAACCCGCCGACGCCGCGGCCCCGCCTCCCTTGAAGCCCGACCCCGGACGCCAGCTGTAGGCCGGTACTCCGGGAGTCCGCGCGGGTGACTGAGGTCCCAGGGACAGGGCAGGTGCCGCGCACGGATGCTGTCCGTCGACAGAACCCGCGCCCGATGCCCGAGGAGCCGTCCGTGCTGCGCCCGTTGTACAAGCCGCGCCCGGTGCCGAACCGGTACGTCGCGGTGTTCGCCGCCGTGGCCGCGGCCCAGTTCCTCGACCTCGCGACGTTCATCCCCGCCGTGGCCAGGGTGGGGATCGGCGCCGAGAGCAACCCGTTCGCGCGCACGCTCTACCTCTCGGCTGGCCCGCTGGGCCCGGCGGCGCTGAAGGCGGCCGCCATCGCGATCATGCTGCTGGCACTCGCTCGCGTCGTCCGGCGGTTCCCGGCCTACATCGTGCCGTCGGCGGCGCTCGTGATCGGCATCGGCCTCTTTGGGGCCGCCTCGAACCTGCTGTTCGGGGTGCTCCGCTAGCTAGTCCCGCTGGAGAGCCCGGCCCTGGATCAGCCGACCGGCGTGGCATAGACGAACTGGAAGCTGACATGGCCGGACAGCTGGGTCACCAGCCCGAGGATCGCGGCGGCCCAGACCACGAGCCCGAGGACCATCAAGAACCTCGGCGACAACAGCTTCATCGCGGCACCGCCTTCACCAGAACCGATAGAGCTCCTCTGTGCGCCATGCCCGTCTCGCTCGACGGGCGTTCGCGCGCCTAGATGGACGTGCCGACGTTGTTCAGGATGTCGCTGATCGCGCCGCCCAGGAACAACAGGGCCACGATCGCCACGACTGCGATCAGCGCGAGGATGAGCGCGTACTCGGCGAGACCCTGGCCGTCCTCGTACCGGGACAACCGCTCGGATAGCGACTGCATCATTGGGCGCCCTCCCTGTCGTGGACCTCGTGGCCACCGAATGAGGGGGCGGCTGCACGGGAAATGAGACGTACGTACTACCACCCGGCATCCGGAATGACTATCCCCCGGTTGCCTGCGCGCACCGCTGATTGCGCGGACGGCCCGCGCGGGCTGCGTCCCGCCGGTCCTGGCGCCGCCGGTGTCGAAACCGAAACGAGATTAGGTGCTTCTTTCTATTGCGGCAGAGGCCTGGCCGCCCCTAGGATCGGCGTCCGGCACCGACGCGAGCGTCGGAATGCGAGACTCGGTGAACCTCGGCGCACCCGGAGGCGGCATTGCTCCTCGCCGCTGTAGCCTCGATTGCGACGATCGGCATCGGCGCGGCGGTCATCGCCCGCGTCCGCCTGGCTCGCGCGATTCTCGTGGCTGCCGCGGTGGTGTCCGTCGCGCTGCCCTGGCTCGGCGGCCCACAACCGGCTCGTGCGTCCGTCAGCCTTGGATCGGAGCTCATGCGCGTCACCAACCTCGACCGGGTGGCCCTCGGGTACCCTGCCCTCGCGGTCGACCCGACACTCGTCGGGCTGGCCGGCAGCGCGCCCTTCCACTGCCCATCGGCGAGCACCATGGTGCTGGACGGCCGGGCGGACGACATGGCGCAACGCGGGTACTTCTCGCACGCGATCAAGGGATGTGCCGACGCGACCGGCGTCGACTACACGATCCTCGACGTGCTCGCCGACGAGTTCGGCTATGACACGTACCGCGCCGAGACCATCGGCGAGTGGTCGGGCGGCTCGGGCGCCCCGACCGCGTACCGGGCGGGCTGCGACACCGACGGGGCGACCTGTGTGGGCGGGACGACCAGCCTGAGCGCAGCGGTCGCCGGGGTCGAGCGGACCTTCATGAGCTCGTCCGACCACCGCGCCATCATCCTGGGTGCGTACGACCGCTTCGGCTGCGGCGCAGCGCAGGCGCGCAGCGGGCAGACGTACTTCGCCTGCATCTTCTCGCTGGGCGGGCCGGACCCCGTCGATCCTTCGCCGCCGACCGTGGTGTCGGCCTCCGGATCGCACGCGACGCTCGCACCCGGGCGCCCGTACAGGTTCACCGCCGTGGTCCACGACGACGTGCGCCTGGCAAGCGCGACGGCCAGTCTCGACGGGACGCGGCTGGGCACGTGGCGCTACCCGGACGGCGGCCGCAACAGCACCCTCCGCCTGACGATCGCGTCGGCGCGACTCGCGCCGGGTACGCATCGACTCGTCTGGCGGGTGGTCGATGCGGCAGGCGGGACGGCGGCACGGAGCGTCACCTTCACGGTGACCTAGGAGCAGGCTGTACCTGTCCCTGGGCCGCCGCTCAGCGGTCCCGCCAGCCCCGCGAACGCCAGGGGGGCGCCCAGCCGCCCCCGCTGCCCGCGCCCGACACCCGACGCCGCGCGCCCCGCGCTCCCGCTCCCGCGCCGATCCAGCGCTGGCGGCCTGCTCGCGCGCCTTCAGGAGCGCGTAGATCTCGGTGCGGTACTTCATCCCGACGGGGGCCCGGGCAAGCCACTCGACGTAGTCGGGGTCCGCCCGCACGAGCGCCGCGAGGGTCCAGCCGGCGTAGCGCCCGAAGTCGAGCGTCGTGCTCCCGCGTGCCCGTGCCGCCGAATCGTGTGGCGGGCGGCGGCGTGTACACCGTTTCCGACTCGCCCTGGCCCGACCGGGCAGGGGACCCGGCCGACCAGGCGGGAGACGGGGCCGCCGGGGAGGCCGGCGGGGAGGCCGGCGGCGTGGCCGGCGCGGACCGGGCAGGCGCGGTCCTGGTCAGGTCGTACTCCGCCCGTTTGGCGGGATCGCCGAGCACGGCCCACGCCTCGTTGAGCTCGACCATCCGCTCGGGCGCGCCGGATCCCCCGTCAGGGTGATACTTCTTGGCCAGGCACACGAAGGCCGCCCGGACCACCTCGGGCTCGGCCTCGGGGTCGATCTGCAGGACCCTGTAGAGGTCCGCCTCCCTCGCCATTGCCGTTAGCGTACCGATGCGGGAGCATGAACGCCAGACCCTTCGCAGCATTCCCCGAGATCCCGGGCCGACGCATCCTCGAAGGGGCGGCGGCGGCGTCGGCCGTTCGACCAGCCGGCGGCGTACGGGCCGACCTCGGCATGCCGCCGAGCTGAGGTCGTGCGGCGGTTCGGGCCGAACGACCGGCCGGTTCCGGGCTCGCCGCAGTTCGGGTACGCTCCGTCTCTCGCCCTGCGGTCAGGAGCATGCCGTGATCTGTTCGAGCTGCGGCACGGAGAACCCGGTCGGCGCCAAGTACTGCACCGAATGCGCGTCGCGCCTGGCGCTGGTGTGCCCGGCATGCGGCACGGCCAATCCGCCGGCCGCAAAGTTCTGCGCCGAGTGCGCGACGCCGCTCGCTCCCGGCGCCCCCGTCGCGGCCGATCGTCCAGCGGTCGCCGTCGTCACCGCCCTCGCCGCGCCGGTCGCCGAGCGGCGGCTCGTCACCGTCCTGTTCGTCGATCTCGTCGGGTTCACCGGCATGGCCGAGGGCCGCGACGCGGAAGAGACGCGGGAGCTGCTCACGCGCTACTTCGACCTCGCAAGGGACGTGATCGACCGCCACGGGGGGACGATCGAGAAGTTCATCGGCGACGCGGTGATGGCGGTGTGGGGAGCGCCGACCGCCCGGGAAGACGACGCCGAGCGCGCGGTCCGCGCGGCACTGGAGCTCCTCGACGCCGTTCGAGCACTGGGCCCCGGCGTGCAGGCCCGCGCGGGCGTGCTCACCGGAGAGGCCGCGGTCACGCTCGGGGCACAGGGCCAGGGGATGGTGGCAGGGGACCTCGTCAACACGGCCTCCCGGCTGCAGTCGGTGGCCCCGCCGGGAGCGGTGCTCGTGGGGGAGGCCACCCAGCGTGCGGCCGCCAGGGCGATCGCGTTCGAGGCAGCCGGCGAGCAGCTGCTCAAGGGCAAGGCGGCGCCCGTTCCGGCCTGGCGGGCTCTCCGGGTGGTGGCGGAGCGTGGCGGTCGGAATCGTTCGGACGCCCTGGAGGCCCCCTTCGTCGGCCGCGACGACGAGCTGCGCCTCCTGAAGGAACTGTTCCACGCGACGGGGCGCGAGAAGCGGGCGCGCCTGGTCTCGGTCATCGGCCCGGCCGGCATCGGCAAGAGCCGCCTCGCCTGGGAGTTCCTGAAGTACGTCGACGGCCTCGTCGAGACCGTGTGGTGGCACGACGGGCGCAGCCCGGCATACGGCGAGGGGATCACGTTCTGGGCACTGGGCGAGATGGTGCGCGAACGGGCCGGCCTGCGCGAGGCCGACGACGAGCGGACAACCCGGGCCAGGGTGGCCGAGACGCTCGCGACCCACGTGCCCGATCCCGACGAGCGCCGCTGGATCGAGCCCGCCCTCCTCGCGCTGCTCGGCGTGGAGTCCGGCATCGGCTCGGAACAGCTGTTCGGGGCCTGGCGCACGTTCTTCGAGCGCCTTGCGGCGTCGGCGCCGGTCGTGCTGGCCTTCGAGGACTTTCACCACGCCGATCCCGGGCTCCTCGATTTCGTCGACCATCTGCTGGAGTGGTCGAAGGGTGTCCCGATCTACGTGGTGACCCTTGCCCGCCCGGAGCTCCTGGAACGTCGGCCGACCTGGGGAGCCGGCAAGCGCAACTTCACCAGCCTCTACCTCGAACCCCTGCCCGAGCCCGCCATGCGCGAGCTCCTCGCGGGGCTCGTGCCGGGGCTGCCCGAGGCGGCCGCGCAGGCGATCGTCGCCCGGGCCGGCGGGGTGCCCCTGTATGCCGTGGAGACGGTGCGCATGCTCGTCGCCGACGGCAAGCTCGAGCTCGCCGACGGCGTCTACCGCCCGACCGGGGACCTCACCGCGCTGGCCGTGCCGGACACGCTCACGGCGCTCATCGCGTCACGCCTCGACGGCCTCCCGGCGGCGGACCGTGCGGTCGTGTCGGACGCGGCCGTGCTGGGCCAGTCCTTCACCCTCGCGGGCCTCGCGGCAGTATCGGGCATACCCGAGCACGACCTCGAGCCCCGGTTGCGGGACCTGGTGCGCCGGGAGCTCCTGACTCTCGAGGCGGACCCCCGCTCCCCGGAGCGGGGGCAGTACGCGTTCGTCCAGGCGCTCATCCGGGAGGTCGCCTACAACACGCTGGCGCGGGCCGACCGGAAAGCGCGCCATCTCGCGGCTGCCCGGTACTTCGAGAGCGTTGCGACCGACGAGCTGGCCGGAGCCCTGGCCGGCCACTACCTCGCCGCCCACGCCAACGCGGCCCAGGGAGCCGAGGCCGACGCCCTGGCTGCCCAGGCGCGGCTCGCCCTGCGGGGTGCCGCCGACCGGGCTGCGGCCCTGGGATCGCACGAGCAGGCCGTTGCCTTTCTCGAGCAGGCTCTGACGGTGACCCCCGACCCGAACGAGGGGGCCGAGCTGCGCGAGCGGGCCGGAGAGGCGGCCTCGGCCGCCGGGCGGCACGACGCGGCGGAGCGTCACCTGCGTGGCGCGCTCGAGTCGCAGCGCGCCCTGGGCGACCGCCGCGCGATCGCCCGCGCAAGCACCGCCCTGGGCCGGGCCCTCCTGTCGGCCTACCGCAGCGCCGAAGCCCTGGCCGTCCTCGAACCGGCAGCCGCGGAGTTCGTCGACCTCGCGAGTGAGCCGTCCGTCATGGGTCTCGGCGGTCAGCTCGCGAGGGCGTACATGCTGCTCGACGATCACCGTCGCGCGATCGAGGTGGCCGACCGGGTCCTCGAGGCGGCCGAGCACGTCGATGCCAGCGCGATCGTCGCCGACACGCTCCTGACCAAGGGCGTGGCGCTCGCGACGCTGGGGCGGGCCACCGAGGGGCTCGCCGTCCTCGGCGGGGGACAGGCGCTGGCGGAGGCGCGCGGCCTCGGGCCGACGCAGCTCCGCGGGCTCATCAACCGGACCAGCATCGAAGGCAGCCGCGATCCGCGCGCCGCCCTGGTGACGGCGCGGGAGGGGCTGGTGCTCGCCCGCCGGCTCGGGCAACGGCACGGTGCCGTGGTCCTGCTGGGCAATGGCGTCGAGGATGCTCTCCGGACCGGCGACTGGCCCTGGGCGATCGGCGAGCTCGACGCGGCGCTGGCCGACGAGCTCGAGGTGTCGGACCGGGCCATCCTGCTGCAGACCGCAGTCTTCATTCACGCCGCCATGGGGGACCCGGTGGCGGGCCAGCTCGACGAGATGACCCGCGTGCTCGGTCCTGCCACGGATCCCACCCTGCGGACGACTCTGGAACTGGCCGCGGCGTTCGCCTCCTTCGCCGCGGGCCGCTACTCCGACGCCCGGCAGGCCTGGCACCGGGTGGCCACGCTCAGCGAGTCCAACCTCCCCGACGCCATGGCGCGTGCGGCGCGGGCCGCCCTCTGGACCGGCGATGCCTCCGGCGCGGCGGACGACCTGGCGGCTCTCGACGCCACGGGCGCCCATGGTCCGGCGATGGACGCCGACCGGGTGGTCATCCGGTCGGGACTCGCGGCCCTCGACGGCCGGCCGGCCGACGCGCTCACTGGGTATCGCGACGCGCTGCGTTCCTGGCGCGACCTGGGGCTGGCCTGGGACGAAGCGCTGACAGGGATCGACATGGCGTCGCTCCTGGATTCCGCCGACCCGGAAGTCGGGTCCGCGATCGAGTCGGCCCAGGCCATCCTGGCGCGGCTGGGAGCCCGGCCGTTCCTGGAGCGGCTCGACCAGGTGTTGGCGGACCGGCGGCACCCGCCGGCGCCGGCGCGGCCCACAGCCCCGCAGCGCAGCCCCGCCTGATCTCACCGCATGACCGCTGCATACTGGCGTCTGCGAGCGCGCCGGCGGTCTCAGGTGCGTCTCGGACGGGTGGATGCACGGCATGGCGAGTCAGTGGTTGCGGTGCCCCGCTACCAACCCTGAGGGCTATCGCTGCCTGCGGTTCCTGTCGCATGCAGGGGCCCATCAGTGGCGACAGTGCGCCTGGACGGACCCGGAGGGGTATCGCTGCTTCCTGCCGCCGTCGCATCCGGGAGACCACGAGCTCGCCTGGTTTGCGAAGCCCACAGCCCCCGGCACGACCCACGCCGTCCACTATCCGGGCGCGCTCGAGTTGGCGGAGGCCCAGGCCCAGGAGGACGCGCAGGAGTTCGCGTTCCACCACTGGTTCCCTGTCTCGCAGACCTACGTT
Source organism: uncultured Chloroflexia bacterium (assembly GCA_963759135.1). GTDB lineage: Bacteria > Chloroflexota > Limnocylindria > Limnocylindrales > CSP1-4 > JAJYNJ01. The sequence goes on from CAVWXU010000011.1 coordinate 40,206, forward strand.
CCAGGAGCATGGAGCACGGGGACATGGGTCCTGGCCTGCCTCGGCGTGGTCATCCTCGTGGGTGTCCTCGTCCTCGTCTACATGCGCGCCACCAAACCAGCCGGGGAACTCGTGGTGGTCTACCAGTACCGGCCCCCGACTCCGGCGGGAGCGCCAGCGGCGGTGCCGGTCGAGCTCGGCGGCACCGGTGCGGTCCGCCCGATGGACAACTCCGTGACGGTGCCCGACACATCGGAGGAGCGACGATGAGCTACGTGCCCGCACCCGGGCGCTACGACACGATGACCTATCGCTTGTGCGGGCGGAGCGGCCTGCGCCTGCCGCTGCTCTCCCTGGGCCTGTGGCACAACTTCGGCGACTTCACGCCCCTTGTCACCCAGCGCGAGATCGTGCTCACCGCGTTCGACCTCGGCATCACCCACTTCGACCTGGCCAACAACTACGGGCCGCCGTACGGCAGCGCCGAGCGCAACTTTGGGCGGATCCTGCGCGAGGACCTCGGAGCGCACCGGGATGAGCTGATCATCTCGAGCAAGGCCGGCTGGGACATGTGGCCCGGGCCCTACGGCCAGGGCGGCGGCTCGCGCAAGTACGTGCTGGCCAGCCTGGACCAGAGCCTCCGCCGCGTCGGCGTCGACTACTTCGACATCTTCTACTCGCACCGTTTCGACGTCGACACGCCGCTGGAGGAGACCATGGGGGCCCTCGCGACGGCGGTCCGCCAGGGCAAGGCCCTGTACGTCGGCATCTCGTCCTACTCGGCCCGCAAGACCCGCGAGGCGGCCGCGATCCTGCGCGCCGAGGGCGTGCCGCTGCTGATCCACCAGCCCTCGTACAACCTCCTGAACCGATGGGTCGAGCCGGAGCTGCTCGATGCGCTCGAGGAGGTCGGGGCCGGCATGATCGCGTTCACGGCGCTCGCCCAGGGCCTGCTGACCGACAAGTACCTCGGCGGCATCCCGGTCGACGCCCGGGTCAACCGCCCCGGCGGAGAGTCGTTCGGGCGGGAGATGCTCAACGCGGACAACCTCGCGCGGGTGCGGGCGCTGAACGAGATTGCGGTGCGGCGCGGCCAGACCCTCGCGCAGATGGCCTACGCGTGGGTGCTCCGCGACCGCCGGGTCACCAGCACACTTATCGGCGCCAGCTCGCCGGCACAGGTGCGGGAGAACGTCGCGGCGCTCGCAAACCTCGCGTTCTCCCCCGAGGAACTGGCTGAGATCGACCAGCACGCGGTCGAGAGCGGCGTCAACCTGTGGGAGAAGCCGAGCACCGACCAGCGCGTTTGAGTCGAGTACAGGCCTTCTTCAGCGGTGCGACCCCAGGGAGGCGCCGCGCGGTCCGGCTTCGTCGCCTACGGGCGCGACGGCCGGACCGCGGTCGCCCTCGGCGACCCGGTGGGTTCGCCGAGGAGCGCTGGCTGATGTTCGGCCGAGACGTTGTTCACGATCAGCCGGTTCTCCCTCGAGGACCTGAATCACAACGGATGCGCGCTTCCGTGCGCGCGTAATCGTGCGGGCGCATCCGTTGACGGCTGCGCCAGAATCGACCACGGAGGGACGACGTGGAGCACACCGAGACCATCCTTGCGTGGTCGCGCAACCGCCGGCTCCATGTTGTGTCGCCCAGGGGCCTGCTGGAGGCCGTGGACGTGGCCGCGATCGAGCGGGCCATTCACCGTCTCGACGACCTCGACCGAGCGGCCGACGCCGTCGCCCTGATCGTGGGTCACCCGGTCCGGGTGCGCCCGTGGACACCGCCCACCGCGGACTTCTTCCTGGACGTTGAGGCGTCGCTGGGGTAGGGCGGTCCGCCCCGCGTCGCCTCGACGCCCAGGATGGGAATGGGGCGCCCGTCTACCTGAGCGCGTCCACGACGGCCCGCGCGTCAAGACGGGCCGACTTCAGCTGGTCGCGAGCCTGCTCGACGGCCTTGCGCGCCCCAGTGAGGACGGGCCCGGCCGTGCCGCCGTCGTACTCGGCGGGTGTCAGCGGCAGCAGGTTCCCCGGCAGGGGCGTGGCCAGGGCGACGGCCTGGTTTACGGCCGTGGTCATTGCGGCGAGCGCCGCCTGCGCGGCTCCCACGTCCTTGCCCGCCGCCTGCGCCTCGGCGATCCGGGCGGCGAGGTTCGTCTCGACCGTGCCGAGGTGGGTCCCGCTGGCCAGGATGCCGTCGGCGTCGTTCACCAGGCGGACCTGCGGCCCGACGAGGAGGTAGACGCGGTACTCCGTGGCGATGTCGGCGATGTCGGCGCGCAGGGCGCTGATCGAGGTCTCCCCGTCGATCGTGGCCTTGAGGCCGGTGAGTCCGGCCGTCGTGTTGGAGATCTCCGTGCCGAGGCTGGCCCTGTCGGGTGTAGTCATCACCTTCGAGTCGGTGATCCGGGCGGTCAGGTCGGTAAGGGTGGTGAAGCGGCGGTTGATCTCGCAGTCGCCGAGAGCCTGAAGGGTGGCGACGGTGGCGCTGCCCCGCGCGGCGACGCGCTCGGGCCGGCACGGGTCGTGAGTCGCGGGGCCGGCGGTCGTGGCCGGGACCGGCGAGGCGGCGGCGACGGCGCCGACCAGTCCCACGAGCAGTATCCCGGCGATGCCGGCGCCGGCAAGCCCGGAACGAATTGGAATGCGCATGGTGGTCTCCTCTCAGGTGAGTCGGTCACCCGCCGCGTCTTTGGACCGCGAGTGAGACATCGAACGGCTTGTCAGGTTGCGGTCTTCCGGCGAGGTCCCGTGCGGCGCCTGGTGCGCTGCCTCGACCGTCAGCTTGCCGGGCGGCCGTAAAGATGGTGCAAAGCCCGCGCGCCTCGGCACGGAATGCGCTCCTCGCCTGGTGCGGCGCCCCGCCTGGTGCGGCGCCCCGCCTCGTTCTGTGCCGCCGTCTCGTGCTGCGCCCACCGACGCAGCCCGAGCGGCGTACAGACTCCGAAACCTCAGGCGACCCCGTCGCCCAGGCGGTTGAGGAGGTTGGCCGTCATGATCCCCACCCGTCGGTCGAGCGGCGTGCGGATGCCGGCCCACGTCCGGCGGCCGAAGTCGTCCAGCGCCCACGACCACTGGAATGTGCCGGCTGCGAAGACCGTCGCGCCCGACGGCGCGGTGTACATCGTGGCCGTGTGGATCGGAGGCGTGCTGGGGTCGTAGTGGTCGGGGACGACCGGACTCTGCGCCAGCAGGATCGTGCCGGGTGGCGCCAGCTTCGGATGGAACGTGTCGTACTCCTGCCCCACGAGGTTGACGATGGAGTCCCCGTTGCGGAGGCCCGTGCTCGCGTAGAGCCAGTGCCCCGCGTTGACGACGCGCCAGTCGGCCGGACGGGTCACGACGTGCGCGTACATCTGGCCCACCACCGCTGCCTCGGGCTGTCGGACAGGCGGGTTGCGCCAGAGGGTCGTGGTGAGCTGCGGGTCGGTGAGCTGCACGGGGTCGGGGGCCGCCAGCTTGTAGCAGGTGACCCGGCGTGCCGGCCCGAGGGGCGAGTCGTCGAGGCGGACCTGCCAGTACATCTCGTTGGCCGAGAGGAACAGCACGTTCGTGCCCGCCGCGATAAGCCCCTCCACCGTGTCTCGCATGCCCCGCGACCAGTACTCGTGGTGCCCCTGGAAGACGACCAGCCGGCGGCCGGAGAAGACGTCGGGGTGGAGCACGAGGTCTACGTCGGAGGCGTATTCGACGTCGCGCGGCTGGCGCTCGAGCCAGCGGATGAACTGGATCTCCCAGTAGAAGAGGAGGCCCGCGCCCTGGTCGAGCGCATGCGGGCGATCGAAGGTCACCTGCACCGCCTGCTGGGCGCCCGAGGGCATCGGAACGCCCGAGGAGTTGTACGCGTACAGGCTCTTGCCGCCCCAGCAGTTGTAGGCCTGCCAGGTCGTCGCGGCGTTGACTACCAGGACGGGGGCGCGGTCCGCGGGGCTCGCTCCGTCGCGCGGGCGGACCACGAACGGGACGTATCCGACCTCACCCCCGTCGGTCGCCTGCAGCACCGCGAGGTGCATGCCGCTCGTCCAGCTCTCGTCGATCCCGATTTCGGCCGCCGCCGGCCAGCCGGGCTCGATGAGGCCGAGCGGCGACGGCAGGGGCAGCGAGGCCGCCGGTGCAGCCGTGATCTGCGTGCGCCGAAGGAGTCGCCCACCGGCGCCGCCATACCAGCCCAGCCGATACCAGGCCACGTCGACCGTGCGCGAGGCGCTCGCCACGTGGAGCGTCGCCAGATCCCCGGGCGCCACGGACGCCGCCGATAGGAACCCCTCGGCGGCCGGGTAGCCGGCAGCGCCGGCCCACCAGCCGGGTGCGCCGGCACGCGCGTTCTCCACCAGCACGGGATGGGCCGTCCGTCGTTGCGCGACCGGAGGGGCGACGAACGGGGAGGGCGATGGCGCCGTCGCAGGTGACCCAGCGGGCGGCGCGGGCTCCCCCGAACCCGGCTTCGCCGCCGCCTGGGGTGACGGTGACCGGAGCACTGACTGGAGCGGCGCACCGGCGCAGGCCTCGAGTGCGGCCGCCGCACCCACCGTGATCGCCCCCTTCAGCACGGCCCGTCGCGAGATCATGCCTGCCGCTCCGGGAAGCCATCCGCGCTGCCAGGGGAGCGCAACTCGGCCGCGCCGCGGGGCTCGGTGGTGCTGCCAGGGGAGCGCAACTCGGCCGTGCCGTCGGGCTCGCCGGTCCCCCGGACCACCTCCGCGGGTTCGTCTGCATGCCGAGCGACTGTGGCAACCTGCGCAGGAGCCCGAGCGCCGTCCCCGTCACCCGGCGTCCACGTGCGCCAGCCGTCCGGGATCCGCCATCGGGCCGTCACGGTGGGCATGAGCGGGGTCGCGATGAGCGCGCTCCAGCCGAGCTCGCGGAGCCACGCGCTGTGCGCGGTGCAGGTCGCGCCGCCCGACAGGCCGGCGCAGGGACCGAGGCCCAGCACGCAGTCGTCGGCCACCGACGCCCCCTCGACCGCCTGGATCGTCTCGTAGAGCGTCGGGGCGGGCTGCGGATCGGCGTAGCGGTAGCTGAGGCGACCGGATCGGACCGCGGCGTGCACCCATCCGGCCGCGACCAGCCGTGAGACCACCTCGGCGAGCAGGTCTGGCCTCGCCCCGAGTGCCTCGGCGAGGTCTGCCGGCGCCCAGTCTCTCGGCCAGTGCGCGAGTACGCGGAGCGCGCCCAGGCCGAGCTCGGTCTGGGGGCTGACCGCAGTCGTGCGCTCGCTCCGCGTGGTCCTCACGTCGCCCTCTCAGCGGCGCCGCTGCCAGGCCCACCAGGCCGCGAGCAGGACGGCGACGATCACGACGCCGACGATCGCCGCCTCGCGGCCGGAGAACCTGAATCCCAGGAGGGTCACCGCAAGCAACATCGCACCTCCGTGCTCCGATCATTCTAGAGATCTTTCGAGCCTGGCCCCGACGCGCATGGCCTCCTTGCGAGCAGGAGTTGTCGGAGGCGGATGGTCACCCATAGGATGGTCCCCCGCTGTTGACGTGCCGCCCATCCAGCGTACCGTGGTGCGCAGCGATCCCGGCAGAAGGGGAGCAGGGGCCCTTGCGACCCTGCTCGGCCGGCCCGGGTCAGGTTCCGCGCGCCAGGGACAGGAGGGGGGCCATGCGCCGGGGGTCTGGGATACGGGTTGGGCAGCCGGACGCGGTACGTCGCTCGACCCACCGTTGGCTCGTCGCCATCGTCGGCACGGTGGCAGTGATGGCGTTGCTGGCCGCGCTCGTGCCAGCAAGCGTTTCGGCGGACGCGTCGACGGGCTCCATCACCGGCACGGTCTACGGACCCGACGGCACCCCCGCGGTCGGACTGCTCGTGAGTGCGCAGCGGTTCCCCGACACGTCGGTGTACGAGTCCACGAACACCGGGGCCGACGGGACCTACACGCTGAGCGGCCTGGCCCCAGGTACATACCTGATGGCGGTGCGTGACAGCTACGGCGTGCTGCCCAGCGGGTACGTGAGCGGCGCCGGCCTCACGCCGTTCGGGCCGCTCGCGTCCGTGGTCACGGTCGGCTGGACGAGCACTCAGGTCTCTGTGCACATCCCGGCCGGGCACACGATCAGCGGCACCGTGACGGCGGGCGGCAGCCCGCTCGCCGGCATCTACCTCTATGTGTGCGGCGCGCTGGATGGCGGGCTGCCGGCGACCCAGGTCGTCTACTGCGGTCACGCGACGACGGCAGCCGACGGCACCTACTCGGTGGCGGTCCTCCCCGGCGCCTACACCGTCGCTTTCTCCGACGCCACGGATACCTACCCGTATACCTTCTACTCGGCCACGGGGGCGACCCTGAGCGGGGCGGCAGCCACTGTCCTCAGCGTGACCAGCGCGGACATCGGCGGCGTCGACGTCGCCCTCACCGCGGCCCCGAGCTACGGTGGGGCCATCGACGGCACCGTGGCCGATGACACTGCCTCACCACTGTCGGGCATCAACGTAAGCGCCTGCCCGACCGCCGCTCCGGCCTCCTGCTACAGCGCCACGACGGGCGCCGATGGCACCTACACGGTGAACAGCCTGCCCCCCGGGAGCTACACCGTCACCTTCGCCGATCCGACCAACGCCCACGCGGCCGGCTTCTACGGCCCGGTCGGGTTTGCGGCCAACCTCGCCGGAGCCGCGCCCGTGACCGTCGCCGCGAGCGCGGTCAGCGGGGTCGCGGTGGAGCTGCCGGTCGGGTATCTCGTGCAGGGAACCGTCACCGGACCGGCAGGAGCGCCGCTGGCAGGCATCGTCGTCGCTCCGTGCGCCTCGCCAGCGTGCGCCGCCCTGGCCCCGTACACCGGCGCGGATGGCTCGTACAGCCTCGATCTCGCACCCGGCAGCTACGTGCTCCATTTCACCGAGTGGAGCGGGATGGACCTGTCCGGGTACTACTCGACGGCGGGCCTCGCGAACGCCGCCCACGCCACGCCGGTCACGGTGGGCGCGGCGAACCTGACGGGTCTCAACGTCGCCCTCCACGGCATCACCGCGAGCATCGGCGCCGGGATCACGAAGAAAGGACCGTTCGGCAGTGGGCACACGATCGTGACCAGGAACCACGGGTACGTCACCCTGCGGGTCGCGGTGGGCAAGGCGTTCGCCGGAAGCTCCGTCCAGTTCCAGGTCGCCAAGCGCAGTACCACTGGTGCGTGGACCGCCTATGAGACCCTTACCAGCCGGGCGGTCGGCGCCGACGGCTACGCCTACTACTCCGTGCGCCCTGTCGGCTGGATGTCCTTCCGGGCCGGCATGCGAGATCCCGTGGTGTCGGCAGAGCAAACCGCCGGCGGCCTCGGAGACGTGGTGGTGTTCTCGGGAGCGGTCGTGACCCGGGGGCTGTGAGGGAAGTTGCGAGCCAGCGGCCGGGCCGGGTCGCGTACGGACGCTCGTCCTGGGACGGGACCTGACGACTGGGTAGTCGCGTCCCCGTGATCCCCACCGTAGCGTGGGCCATCGATGTCGAACCCGGTTCACCGTCCCCAGACTCCTCGCTGCCCCGGGCGGCGCTGCGCTACGCGCACGCGGCTGCGCTCGCGCCCGCGGCGGCGCTGCGGGACGCGCCCTTGACGGGGGTGCGCCTGCGCCGCCACGAACGCGTGCCCCGGGTGGAGCACGCGGCGAGGCCGCGGGGACCATTGTTGGACGTGACCGTGTACGCGGCGGACTGCCGCGTCGTCGGCCGCCTCGAGCTGCTTGCTGACCGGCTGACCGACTTCCTCAATGCGCGGGAGGAGGTCGTCCTGCGAGACGTCTGGGTCGAGAGCCTCGGCGAGGGCCTCGCGGCCGAGCTTCGGGAGCTCAGCGTCGCCCGGGAGGAGATCTTCGCCGTGACGGCCGGCGGTCCGCGCGGACTGGTCTCCCGGCGGCGTCGCGTGCGTCCCCACCCGATCACCATGACACTCGGGCCGTATGCCGTGCGTGGAGAGGTGCATGCGCTCCCGGGCGCGGACCCGTTCGCACGGTTTCGCGAGCGCGGCGCCATGGTGCCGCTCACGGGCGCGACCGTTTCCTACGAGACGCCGGCGGGTCCGCAGAGGGACCACAGCGACACGCTCCTCGTCCGGGCCGACGCGATCACCTGGATGGGGCTCACCACGAGCGAGGGTGTCCGCTTCCCGGAGCTCGAGCTGGCGATCGAAGGCGTCGGCCTCGCCAAGGACTTCACCGGCGAGATCCGCGAGCGCAAGGGGCGTCCCGGGCTCGCGGACGACTGATCGGTCGGCGCATCCACCCCGGCTTCCGGCTGCGGCGAGGATCGATCGGAGCCGCGTCCCGTCACCCCCGCCGGTCGCGCTCCTGTGCCCGGAGGGCGCGGACGACGCCGTCCCGGTTCTCCAGCGTGAGGCGGCGCAGGGCGGCCCGGTCCGGGTCCAGGGACGCCAGGAACCGGTCCGTTCGCTCCACCAGGCGCGCGCTGGCAAGCAGGGTGGGGTAGAGCCCGACCGCGATGCGCCTCGCGGTGTGGTCGGTGCGGGTCGACCAGATGCCGTCGAGGGCCGAGAAGTACGGTTCGACGAAGGGCTCCAGCAGGGCTCGGTCGTGCACGCGACCGAACCCCGCGATCACCGATGACTGCATGGCGTTGGACAGCTCGTCCGATTCCATGACCGAGGCCCACGCGGCCCGCTTCGCCTCCGCGGTCGGTCGGGCGGCCCGGGCGGTGGCCGCGGCGTGTTCGCCGGTCGCCGTGTCGTCCCGCGCCAGCTCTGCGTCGATCTCCGCATCCCCGGCCCGCCCCCCGGCGGCCAGGGAGATCAGCAGGTCCCAACGCAGGTCGGTGTCGACCGTGAGGCCCTCGAGCCGCTCGCGGCCGACGAGCAGGGCCGCGATCGCGTCCAGCTGCTCGTCCGTGACCGAGTGCCTGGCGAACGCCCGGACGTACTGCCATTGGGCGTCGCTGCCTGCCTGCGCCGCCCGGGCCAGGTCGAGCAGCCGGCCGGCCGCGACTGTCGTGGCGGCGTCGACGTGCTCGGGTGCGACGTAGAACGCGAGGCTCGACGCGAGCTCTCGGAGGAGCTGCTCGACCGCGGAGGAGTCGAGTTCCCCCGCGACGTTGTCGAGCACGGCAGTCACGAAGGCCCGGGCGGGCAGCTCGGCGTCGCGCGTCATGTCCCAGATGGCGGACCACACCTGGGTCCTGGGGAGCGACTCGGAGAACGTCCCGATGTGGCGGGCAGCTGTCGCCATCGAGCGCTCGTCGAGGCGCACCTTCGCGTAGGCCAGGTCGTCGTCGTTGAGCAGGAGCAGGTCCGGGCGGCGGCGCCCAACGAGATCGAGCACCGGGGTCCGCTCGCCGTCCACGTCGAGCTCGACCCGGAACGTGCGGGTGAGGACGCCGTCCACCAGGTCGTACCCGCCGATCGCCAGGCGATGCGGCCGCAGCGTGGGATAGTCCGGCGGAGCCTCCTGCCGCACGGCCAGGGAGGTGATGACGTCCCCGCCGTCCACGGCCAGCTCGGGCCGGAGCGTGACAACCCCGGCGCTTTCCAGCCATAGCTGCGACCAGCGCCGCAGGTCGCGCCCCGACGTCGCCTCGAGCGCGGCCAGGAGGTCCGACAGCTCGGCATTGCCCCAGGCATGTGTCTCGAAGTAGCGGCGCAGACCCTCCGCGAACTGGTCGCGCCCGACCCAGGCCACCAGCTGGTGGATGACGCTGGCGCCCTTGGCGTAGGTGATGCCGTCGAAGTTCACCTCCGCGGCCTCCAGGTCGACGATGTCGGCGACCACCGGATGGCTCGAGGGCAGCTGGTCCTGGCGGTAGGCCCACGTCTTCTCTTCGCTCGCGAAGGTGGTCCACGCCGACTCCCAGCGTGTCGCCTCCGCCTGGCACACCGTGGCCGCGTAGCTGGCGAAGGACTCGTTGAGCCAGAGGTCGTCCCACCAGCGCATCGTCACGAGGTCGCCGAACCACATGTGCGCGAGCTCGTGCAGGATGGTGCCGGCGCGATACTCCCGCATCGCGTCGGGCACCCGTGACCGGAAGATGTAGGCTTCGGTGATGGTGACCGCCCCGGCGTTCTCCATGGCGCCGGCGTTGAACTCGGGCACGAACAGCTGGTCGTACTTCGTGAAGGGGTACGCCAGGCCGAAGGTCCGCTCGAAGTAGGCGAACCCTCGGCGCGTCACGTCCAGGACCTCGTCGGCGTCGAGATACTCGGCCAGCGACGACCGGCAGAAGACCCCGAGCGGGATGGTGCGACCGTCGCGGCTGGTGAGCTCGCCGCGAACGACGTGGTAGGGGCCGGCGACGATGGCGGTGACGTAGGGCGGCAGGCGGGGAGTCGGCGCAAAACGCCAGGTGGAATGGCCGTGGCCCGGCCCCCGACGGTTTCGGCGTCGGGGAGTTCGACACGACCTGCCAGGCGGAGGGCGCCGTCACGGAGAACGAGAAGCTGGCCTTCAGGTCGGGCTGATCGAAGACGGCAAAGACCCGCCGGGCGTCGGCGGCCTCGAACTGGGTGAAGAGGTACACGGCCTGGTCCACCGGGTCGACGAACCGGTGAAGGCCTTCCCCGGTGTGCATGTACGCACAGGACGCCTCGACCAGCAGTTCGTTCTCGGCGGCGAGAATCGGAAGCTGCACGCGCACCCCGTCCGCGACTTCGGTGGCGTCCAGCTCGGTGCCGTTCAACACGACGCGCCGAACCTGCGGCGCGACGAGGTCGATGAACGTCCCGACCCCCGGCCGGCTGCTGGTGAACCGCACGCGCGTGGTGGACGCGAACGTCTCGTCGCCCGCGGTGACGTCAAGGCTGACGTCGTAGGACGCCACGCGAAGGTGCGAGGCCCGCTCGCGCGCCTCGTCGCGAGTCAGGTTCATGCCCGGCATGTCGAGCCCCCGATGTCGTGTCACATGGCGCCGTCCGCACCCAGGGTGATCGGGAGTCCGTCGGGAGGCCTGTGGTCCGGGTGGGCCTCGTCGTGGTCGCGCCTGCGGCCGCGCTGCTCCTCGCCGTGATAGTCTGCTGTGGCGCCGCGGGCATACTGCTGTTCCTGGCGGTGCACGCCGTCGTCGGCTGACGTGGGTCGGACCGCGCCCCATCCCCCCACGCGGGCACAGCCGGCTCATCGCGCGGAGCAGACGGTTACGCAGTCCTGACGATTGCGCGCCCGGGAGGCCGGAGCGCACAGTCGGCGATCTCGGCGGTCGGTAATGTGGCCGGCTCCGATGGCGATGCGCGATCGTTTCGGCCCGCAGAGGAGACGACACGATGAACGGGATCGAGGCCCTCGCAGCAGACGTCCGGTCCGAGCCGTTCGTCGAGCTGACGGTCTACTCGGGCGACTCTCGGGCCTCGGGGCGGCTGGCTCTCTCGGCCGACCGCGTGACCGACCTGATGAACGACGCTGACGAATTCACATTCGTGGACCTGTCCGTCCAGAGCCTCGACGACGGCCACGAAGTTGCGCTCTCGGAGGCGGTCGTCCTGCGCGAGGAACTCTGCGCCGTGGCGGTCTCCGGGCCGCAGGGCAACCCGAGGCGTCGGATGCGGACCCGGCCCTGCCCGGTGGAGCTTCGGCTCGGGCACTACGACGTCAGTGGCAACCTGCACGTCCTCCCCGGCACGGACCCCTTGGCCGGCTTCTTCGGACGTCGGCAGGTGATGGTCCCGCTGACCGAGGCGACGATCGCCTACGACTCGGCCGCCGGCCGGGTGCTCTCCCGGTACGAGACCCTCCTCGTGAACCGCACGCTTCCCGATCGGATTGCGTCCGCATGGCGCTCGGACGTTCGGCCGCCGGGCGGCGCGCCCGAGCTGCTGGGCGAAGGTCCCGAGGAGAACGCCGCCGAGCACTCGCTCGCGAGCTGACCGAGCGCCCGTTACGTCGGGCTCGAGGCGCGTTGGCCCGGCATGCGCACTGTGCGACCCGGGCCCTGTCCTCCGCGAGTTCATCAACGTGTATGTCGACGGCGAGCCGGCCGACCTCGCGAGCCCGGCGGGAGATCGCTCGGTCGTCCACGTGCTTCCGGCGGTGGCCGGCGGGTGACCGCCGGGGGCAGGGGAGCGCCCGGCTCCGGAACCTCGAGCTCGAATGCGCGGCGAACCGCCTGCGTCCCCCGCTGAAGCTGCGACTCCTCGATGAGACAGGTGATCCGGACCTCCGACGTCGAGATCATGGCGATGTTGATGCCCTCGTCGGCCAGCGCGCCGAACATCTGGGACGCATACGCCGGGGCATTCTGCACGCCGGCTCCCACGATCGAGACCTTGGCGACCGAGTCGTCCACGGTCACCCTCTGGGCACCGATCTCGCTGACGAGCGGGTCCAACAGCCGACGCGCGCGGGCCAGATCCGAGCGGGCCACCCTGAAGGAGAGGTCGGTCGTGCCGTCGTGCCCGACGTTCTGCACGATCACGTCGACGTTGATGCCGGCGGCGGCGAATGGGGCGAAGACGCTCCGGGCGATGCCCGGCCGGTCGGGCACCGCCACGAACGTGAGTTGCGCCACGTTGCGGTCGGTGTCGACGCCGCGGACCTTGTTGCGCTGCTCCACGTCCGCTCGCCTCCTGGAGGCAGGACTCTCGCACGCCGGTCCACGCCGCGCCCCCGGGTGCCATGCCGGCCGTCGGTCGATTATCGCCACTCCCGCTCCGCTCGGCCGTTCCGTGCCTGCGGGGTAGCATTCCGCCGATGCCGAGCTTCGGGTTGATCCTGCCGACGATGCGGGCGGGCGCGAGCGCCGAGGTGATCGAGGCCGGCGCCGAAGCCGCCGAGCGCCTGGGCTGGACGACGGTATGGACCACCGACCACGTGCTCGTGCCGCGCAGCGCGGCGGGCGAATATGGCCGCATCTACGAGGTGATCACGACGCTCGCGTGGGTGGGCGCGCGCCACCCGGGGCTCCGCCTGGGCACGAGCGTGATCGTCGTCCCCCAGCGCAACGCCGTCGTGCTGGCCAAGGAGCTGGCCACGCTCGACGCCCTCAGCGGTGGCCGCCTGCTCGTCGGGATCGGTGTCGGCTGGAACGAGGCCGAGTTCGCCAACCTGGGGGCTGCGGAGCGATTCGCCCGACGGGGCGCCTACCTCGACGAGACCATGCGCCTCTGGCGCCATCTCTGGTCGGGGTCGACCGAGCCGTTCGAGGGCGCCTTCCACCGTCTGCACGACTTCGCCTTCGAACCGCTGCCGGCGCAGGGCGCAGGGGTGCCGCTGCTCGTGGGCGGGCGCTCCGCTGCCGCGCTATGGCGCGCCGGCGCGTTGGGCGATGGTTATCACTCGAGCTCCACGGGATCCGCGGACTACGCCGCGCGGCTGCCGCAGATCAAGGCAGCCGCCGCCGCATCCGGGCGGGCCATGCCGCACCTCTCCGCCCGGCTCACCGTGCGCGACGGTTCGCGCGCAGGCGGCGGGTCCCTTCCAGGCGACGACCCGGCCGCCATGCTCGCGGAGGTGCAGGCCTTCGCCGCGATCGGCGTCGAGCACCTCGCGGTCGGCTTCGAACCCCGCGAGCCCGAGGCATTCGTGGTCGCAGTCGAGCGCTTCGACCGCGAGGTCGTGCAGGCGGCCGGCACCCAGGTCTAGCCCAAACCGGCCGTTGCCCGACGGGAGCCCTCGAGGCCAGCCCGGTCGCGGTCGTCCGCGCGGGGCAACACGAGCGGGCACGCAGGCACGTCGTGGCTGTAGCGTGTCCGACGGACCGCGAACACGCTGGAGGCACACCATGGAGCTACGCACCGTCCCGATCGAGAAGCCCGACGATCTCAACTGCATCCTGGGTCAGGCACACTTCATCAAGACCGTGGAGGACCTGCACGAGACGCTGGCGCAGGCCGGGCCCCACCTGCACTTCGGGTTGGCCTTCTGCGAATCGTCCGGCCCTCGCCTTGTCCGCCGCTCAGGCAACGACGAGGCGCTCGTCCGCCTGGCCGTCTCCAATGCCCTGGGAATCGCGGCGGGGCACAGCTTCATCATCTTCATCGAGGGCGGGTTCCCGGTCAGCGTGCTCAACGCGCTCAAGGCCGTCCCGGAGGTGTGCCGGATCTTCTGCGCGACGGCCAACCCGGTGGAGGTGGTGGTGGCGGAGACGGAGCAGGGACGCGCGATTCTCGGCGTCGTCGACGGCGGCCCACCGCTGGGGGTGGAGACCGAGGAGGACGTCATCGAGCGCAAGGCCCTGCTGCGACGCTTCGGCTACAAGCTCTGAGCCTGGCTGCCGCCCGTCCCTCGGCCCCGCTGGTCGTCCCGGCCTCGCCGGCCGTCCTCGCCACCCGGCGGGGGCAAGACGACGCTCGCCTCGCGTCCCGTGCCGGTCCGTGCCGGTCCGTGCCGGCCCGTTCTGGTTCAGGCGCGGTCGCGCGCCGCGTTCAGTCCATCGCCCTCTTGCATTCCGTGCTTGCGGTGGCAGGCTTGGTTGGCGCCAGGCTTGTGGGGCTGGCAGCAGAGAGGCATCCCATGACGAACCAGCAGAGCGGACCCGGGGAGGTCCGCCCCAATACCCTCAGGGACCAGCGAGCCCCCAACACGTTTCGGGTCGCGCGCGCTCCAGCAAGTCCCGGCAGCAGGCCGGCTCTGAACAGCGGCGGCGGGAACGCGATGCCCACCAGGCGCATCGCCCGGCCACAGATCTCGATCTGGGTCTATGTGCTCGCCGCCGTCCTGGCGGTCGTGCTGGTCCTGGTTCTGCTGCAGGCGGCGCAATAACCGCGTCGGGCGGGGCCGCGGTCGCCGGTCGGCAAGCGGGCCGCGCCGGGGCTGCCCAGGTTGCGACAACGCCGCGCTATCGCCGGGCGTGCGCCGTGCTATCGCAAGGCTAGGGTGGCGTCCTGAGACCGCTGTAAAAGTGAAGACGGCGTAGGCTCCAAAGCGGACCTTGGAAGTTCGCAGAGGAGACCACGCCGTGGATCGAAGAATAGCCCCTAGCGTCCAGATCGAGGCCGCCATCGAGGCCGCCCTGCTCAACGGGATCGGCGGTCCCGACCAGCTGAGCCAGCTCGGCCGTCTCGGCGCCCAGCTCGTCCTCCAGCGCGCGGTCGAAGACGAGGTGGCCGCGTTCCTCGGGCGGGCCCGCTATGCGCGGACCCTCGACGCCGCGGGCTCGCGCAACGGCCACCGCCCCAGGCGGGTCCAGACCGCCGAGGGCGAGATCACGATCGCGGTGCCCCAGGTCCGCGACACCCTCACCCGCTTCGTCTCCTCGGTCATTCCGGACACGCGCTCGATCATCCGGACCCGGCCCCTGGAGGCGCTCGTCATCGGCGCCTACGTCCGGGGCCTCTCTGACCGCGACATCGAGAGCCTGGCTCGGGAGGCGGGCCTGGGCTCGATCAGCAAGACGGCGGTGAGCAGCGTGTGCCGGGAGCTGCGCGACCGCTACCGGGCCTTCCGGGCCCGCAGCCTCGGCGAGGTGCGCCTGCTCGCGCTGTTCCTGGACGCCATCTACCTGCCCGTGCGGCCCGAGGGTCCCAAGGAAGGCGTGCTCGTCGCCTGGGGCTTCACGACCGAGGGGGCCCGCGTCCTGCTCGACGTGAGCCTCGGCGCTCGCGAGCGGACCGAGGACTGGCTCGATCTCGGCCGGGGCCTCACCCGGCGCGGCCTGCGCAGCCCGCTGCTCGTGGTCACCGACGGGGCTCCCGGGCTGGTGCGAGCCGTCACCGAGCTGTGGCCCGACGCCGACCGTGGCCGCTGTACCGTGCACCGACTGCGGAATGTGCTGGCCAAACTGCCCGATCGGCCAGGGCTCCATGCCCGGGTCCGGGCGGCCTACTGGTCGGCGCTCGATAGCGCGATGAGCCCCGAGGACGCCGAGCACGGCCTGCGGGTCCTCGTGGGAGAGCTCGCTGGCGACTTCCCGTCCGCCGCGGCGTGCCTGGCCGACGACCTCCCCGCTCTCACGGTCCACCTGCGCTATCCCCTGCGGCTGAGGAAACGCCTCCGCAGCACGAACTTGCTGGAGCGGTCCCTAGAGGAGGTCCGGAGACGGACCAAGGTGATCGGGCGCTTCCCGGGGGAGACGAGCTGTCTCACGATGGCCTGGGCCGTCATGGACCTCGTCATCGCCGGGGCCCACGGCCTCGGGCTCACGCTGCCCGATCGTCACGCCATCGCCGGCCTGATTGCCGCCCGGGCCGTCCCGCAGACGGAGGAGCGGATCGCCTAACCTACGAGCGCCGAGGAGCCTCTGCCGTCAGTGCTTTTCCAGCAGATCCGGGACGCGACCCAAGGCTAGCGCCGCGCCCACGTTGACCAGGGCCGCGACGAGTCCCGCCAGCCCGACCAGCGCGCAGCCGGCCAGCAGGAAACGCCCGCCCGATCGCCCAGGAAGCAGCCGTTCACCGAGCGCAATCACCCCGACGAGCGCGGCCACGCCGAGGAGCTTGAAGTCCACCACGGCGCCCAGGCCGGCGACGGGCAGGAGAGCCCGCGCCACCGGGTTCGCCTCGTCGACGAGCGGCACGCCGGCTCGCACCGCCAGCACGAAGGTCACCGCATCGGCGAGTTGGGCGGCCAGCGCGAACAGCAGCGCACCGCGCCGCAGCGCGACGGCGCCACCGACGGGCACCGCTGTCTCTCGGGACGGCAACTGATCCATCGCGGGCTGATTCTGCCGCCCCTGGTTGAAACAGGCCTGAGAGGGCCCATTGGGTCACGACGTTGGGTCACGACGTTGGGTCGTTCACAGTCACGAAGTTGGGTCTTGACAGCGTGTCGCTGATCAGTGATTCCGTCAGTCAACTGGTCCGTGAATCTGTCAGTCGGGCTTCCTGCTGGCGGACGGCGTGGAGCTTCGTCCCCGGCGCGACCCGGCGCCAGGGGTGGCTTGGCTGTGGAGGATAGCCGGGTGCCTCCCGCAGGCTCGGCCCGGGGACGTGGAGGACCGGGCGGGCCGTCTCGAGGCTCCGGAGGCGGGCAGGGTCGAGGGCCGTGCGGCGGACGAGGAGGCGCCGCTCGCCGTCGGAGACGATGAGCCGGCCATCGAGGCGCAGGCTGACCTCCACCCGGTGCCCGGCATAGCCGCGACCGCCGGGCAGGCGGGGCAGGTCGAGGACCATCCCGCCGATCCGGATCGTGTGGTCGTTGGTGACGACCCGGCGGTAGCGGAAGGCGAGCACGGCGTCGAGCTCGACGTCGGCGGGCAGGGGTCGCCAGGCGGGCTCGGGGTCGGCCGGCTCGATCCCGAAGCGCCGGTTGTAGCGGGGCAGGAAGCGCGCCAGGACCCGGTTCGCGCTCGCCCGGTCCGTCGCCCCCGCCAGGCGCAGCTCGGTGACGAGGCGGTCCTGGCAGGTCCCCCAGGCCCGCTCCACCCGGCCCTTGGCCTGCGCCGACCCGGCGGTGATCGAGCGGATCCCGAGCTCGGCGAGGGCCCGCCCGACCTGAGTGCGCAGTCGCCCGTCCGCGAGGCGCAGCTCGGGCGCCGGGAGCGGCTCGGCGTGCTCGAAGGCGCCGTGGCGATCGCGGTAGACCGCGGCCGGGAGACCGTGGCGGCGGATCGTGGCGCGCAGGATCTCGAGGTACCCCGCGCTGTCCTCGGCGTCGCGGAACGTCGCCGCGACGAGCGCCCCGGTCGCGTCGTCGACCGCCCCGACGAGGGTCAGCCATGGTCCCCGGCCCTCGAGCCAGGCGTGGCGCGAGCCGTCGAGCTGGAGGAGCAGCCCGGCCTGGGGCATCCGCTCCCGCCGGCTCCGGTGGCGCGGCGGCCGGCGCCGGCGGGGGGTGGCGATACCCGCCGCCCGCAGGATCCGCCGGACCGTGACCCGCCCGAGGCGGATCCCCTCGCGCTCGGCGAGCAGCTCGGTGAGGTGGCAGTCGTTGGCCCCGTCGTAGCGGCCCTGGGCGAGCTCGATCACCCGGGCGCGGGCGGTCTCGCCCAGGCGGCGCGGGGAGGCCCGCCCCCGGTTGCCGTGGACGAGCCCTGCCGGCCCGCGCTCGAGGAATGCCCGGCGCAACCGCCAGGCCTGGCGCTCCGAGAGTCCCATCAGCAGCGCGGCTTCGCCGACCTCAAGCTCGCCGGCCACGAGCCGGGTCAGGACGTGCGCGCGCTGCTGGTCGCGGCTGGTCATCGTGATCGTCTCCATCTGTGGAGACTGACAAAATCACTGATCAGTTAGCGCTGACAGATTCGCGGACCATCGACAGTTGGGTCTTGACAGCGCGCGCGACCCGTAGACTGCCCACTAAACCGGTTCAGCTTGATCAGCCCGAAGCGACGGCCGCCATGAAGAACCGACGAGGTCCGAGGCAGCATCAGTGACGGAAGGTCGCCCCCGGCGTCCGCGGATCGCAGACGTGGCCCAGGCGGCCGGCGTCAGCAAGACTTCCGTCTCGTTCGCATTCAACAGCCCGGAGCAGTTGAGAGTCGAGACAGCGAACCGGATCCTCAGTATCGCTGGCGAGATGGGATACCGACCCCACCCCGTAGCCCGAATGCTCTCGGCGAGGCGCACGATGACCATCGGCGTCCTCACGCCCCAGTCGCTGTCGGAGGTGTTCGCCAATCCGTTCTTCGCGCACTTCGCCGAGGGCGTATCGGCCGTGACCGAGGAGCAGGGCTACGGCGTTCTGCTCATCTCGCCACTCCGCGGGTCCCTGGCGCGAGCACTGGACCGCGCCACTGTCGACGGGGTAATCGCGCTCGGGCTCGAGGAAGCGCACGCTGAAGTGGAGGCACTCCGCCGAGGCGACCTCCCCATGGTGCTCGTCGACGCGGCCGCGTGGGCGGCGCACAGCTCGGTGGAGGTCGACGACGAGGCAGGCGCACGGGCTGCGGCCGAGCACCTCGTCGGCCTGGGCCATCGCGAGATCCTCATCGTCGCGGTCAAGGGGCCGGCCGCTGGCCAGGAGGATCACCAGGACGGTGTCATGGGTCGGCGCCTCCAGGGGTACCGCGGCGTCTTCGAGGCGACCGGCATTTCCCTCGGGCCGGGCTGATCGTGGTCGGGCCCGCATCATTCGAGGGCGGCGAGGGCGCGTTCCTGCGGGCATGGGAGGACGGGCTCCGTCCCACGGCCGTTCTGGCCATGAGCGACGCCATGGCGATCGGCGTCCTGCAGGCCGCGCGCCACCTTCGTCTGCGGGTGCCGCGCGATCTCAGTGTCGTCGGGTTTGACGACCTGCCCATCGGGCGGTTCTGCGATCCAACGCTGACTACCGTCCACCAGCCGGTGCGGCGCAAGGGCGAGGAAGCGGCGAGGCTTCTGCTGCGGGAGATCGGCACCATCACGGCCAGCGCCGCTCAGCATCGCGTGCTCCGGACACGGCTGGTCGTCCGGCGGTCCACCGCTGCGCCGCCATCCGCCACGCGTGAGGAGGTGGGCCAGCCGCAGTGACTGTGCCTGACACACGGAGACCCAGCTGGGTCAACGTGGGTAGGCTCCCGTCGGCACCGCCGCGGGAGATGGTGTGAAGGCCGGGCAGCGCCCGGAATGGGAGGAGAGAACAGGACGATGCGTTCCTACAAGCTGGCGAGCGTCCTTGCGACGATCGTCATTCTCGCCGGGGCGTGCAGCAGCGCTGCCACCACGGCACCCACGGCTGCGTCGGCCGCGGGCGGCGCAACGAAGCTGACCGGCAGCCTCACGATCTGGCAGGCCTACACAGCGAGCGAGACGACCGCGTTCGATCAGATCCTGAAGAACGTCGAGGCGGCCAATCCCGGGCTGGCGGTTACCAATCTCACCGTGCCGTTCGCCAACCTCTTCACGAAGTTCGAGACATCCGCCGCGTCGAGCGGCGTGCCGGACCTCTTCATCGCGCCGGCCGACAGCCTGCCCAAGGAGGCCCGGGCAGGTCTGCTCGTGGACCTGACCTCGTACCTGCCGAAGCTCAGCAGTTTCTCGCCGGTGGCGATCCAGGGAGACACCGTCGACGGCAAGCTCTACGCGATCCCCGAGTCGCTGAAGGGCATCGCGCTTATGTACAACACGTCGCTGCTTCCCACCCCGCCGGTCACCACCGATGACTGGCTCAAGGACGCCAGCAAGCTCGGCTGGGTGTACGGATCCGCCAGTGGCGGTGCGTATTACGGCTGGGGCCTCTACCCGGCGTTCGGCGGCGTGATCCTTGACCCCACCTCCGGCAAGTGCACCGCCACCGCGAACAGCGGCGTGGCCGACGCGCTGACCTGGCTCCAGAAGGCCAAGGCCGCAGGGATGCACATGTACCAGAGTGACGTGCCTGCGGTGGCGGACCTCTCCACCGGCGCGATCGCTGGCTTCATCGAAGGCCCCTGGCAGTCCGCCACCCTCGAGAAGGCCCTTGGCAGCAAGCTGGCCGTGGCCCCTGGCCCGACCGGGCCCAAGGGAGCCTTCGGCCCGCTGGTGGAACCCGATGGCTACTACATCAACAAGAACTCCGCTAACACGAACCTGGCCATCCAGTTCGCGCTGCAGATGGACAGCCAGGCCAACGAGCAGATCTTCGCCGACGTGGGCGGCCACATCCCGGCCATCGCCGGCATAACCTACACCGCCCCGAACAACCCCTACCCCGCGATCAGCCAGGGCTTCGCGAACGCCTTCAAGACCGGGTTCCCCCGGTCCACGGCCGCTCAGCTCAACAACTACTTCACGCCCTTCGGCAACGCGATCCAGGCGGTCATCGACAAGGGGACAGACCCGGCCGCCGCCGTCGCCACCGCGTGCCAGCAGATGGATAAGGCCAACGGATTCTAGTAACGTCTGACCGCTGGCTCGGTCCAGCGGTCCCAGCCGTCAGGGGACGCCGGGCACTCCGGCGTCCCCTGCAAATCCGGCAAGGGAGGAACGTTCGATGAGCGCGCGGGAGGCCCCGAGATGAGTGCACTCGCATCGGCCGCGGCACCGCCGCGCCGCTCCTGGTGGCGGCGCACGCAGTCCACCCGCAGCGCCTACCTCTTCCTGCTGCCGGCGCTCCTCGTGATGTTAGTCATCACGTTCTACCCGCTCGTGTTCCAGGTCTGGATGTCGTTCACCAGACTACGGCCTCCAGAACCTGCGCTCCGGCGCACCCGCCCCCAAGTACGTCGGCATCGGCAACTACCTCAAGATCCTGCACGAACAACATCGCGACATCCTGAACTTCGACTTCCTGCGGGTGCTCGTCGTTTAACCTGCTGGTGGGCGTTCTCCAACGTCGTCATTCACGTCGTCCTGGGCGTCTTGATCGCGATCATCTCGAACACCCCAGGGCTGTGGCTGAAGCGCTTCTACCGCGCCATCTACATCATCCCCGTGGCGATCCCGCCGATCATCGTGGCCACGGTCTGGCAGAACATGTTCGACCCCACGCACGGCGCAATCAACTTCCTATCGACGATCATCTTCCGGCTGCCGCCGGGCGGCGTTCAATCGACTGGCTGAACCAGCCCAACCCGATCATCGCGGTCGGGGCCGCTCGTGCTGCCGCTCGCGTACTTCGCCCTCCTCACGGCGAACGTCTGGCTGGGCTGGCCGCTCAACTCGGTCGTCGCGACGGGGGCCCTGCAGAGCATCCCCAACGACCTGTATGAGGCGGCAGAGATGGACGGCGCGGGCGCCTGGGACCAAGTTCAGGGCCGTCACCCTGCCGTTCCTGCGGCCGGCCATGCTCCCCTTCGCGATCTACGGCTTCGTGATCACCTTCAACCTGTTCTACCTGTCCTACTTCATGTCCGGCGGTGGCCCCTTCGGCCAGACGGAGCTGCTCGTCACGACGGCGTATCGCCTGGTGAACGAGCAGCAGCTCTACGGTGTCGCGGCTGCGTTCGCCATCTTCCAGTTCTTCATCTTGCTGGCGATCACGCTCGTGACCAACCGGCTGGCGAAAGCCACGGCACAGTTCGATGTCTGACGCCCGACCCGCCGCCGTCCCGCCGCAGCCTTGGAGGAGCCGGCCATGACCACGCAGATCGGCGCCGTTCCGCGGGCGACAGCCCGGCCATTCTCCGTCGTCGTCGCGGGAGGCCATCGTCGGCTACCGCTGCGGCGCCAGTTCGCCCTGCAGGGCGTCTGCCTCTTCATCGCCCTGACGGTCCTCTTCCCCGTCGTGTAGATCGTCGGCATGGCGATCGACCCGCGCAACATCTCGCGGCCCGACGGCCTCACTCTCATCCCACCCGGCGCGTCGCTCGCGGCGTTCGCGCAGGTGATCCAGCAGCCCACGGCGAACCCGGTCTCGTTCGTGCGTCTGGCGGCCGAACAGCCTGTTCATCGCGACGATCATCTGTCTCGCGAGCGTCGGAGTCGGCGTCCTCGCGGCGTACGCCTTCTCGCGCATGGCATTCCGCGGCCGCGAGACGCTGATGATCGGCGTGCTGGCGGTGCTGATGCTGCCCGCTGTGGCGACGCTGGCGCCGCTGTACGTGATGCTGAGCAAGATCCAGATCGGCACGTTCAACCTGCGGGATTCGCTGTTCGGTGTCGCGCTGGCGGTCACGTCGGGGACGCTGCCGTTCGCGATCTGGAACATGAAGGGCTACATCGACACGATCCCGCGCGACCTCGAGGAGGCAGCCTGGGTGGACGGCGCAGCGCAAGCTCCAGACGTTCTGGCTATGTGATCCTGCCGCTCTCCACCCCGGTCCTGGCGGTGACGGCCTTCTTCGGGTTCATTGCCGGGCTGGACCGAGTTCTACTTCTCCTGGAGTTCCTGGACCACCCGCAGGACTTCACGCTGGCCATGGCACTGAACGGGATGGTGGGCGCATACGGCACCACGCCCTGGTCGCAGTTCTCCGCGTTCGCGATCCTGGTGGCGCTGCCGGTGGCCGTGGTCTACCTGTTCCTGCAGCGCTATATCGTCAGCGGGCTCGCGGTCGGCGGGGTCAAGGGATGACAGGGCCGTCGGGGGTCGATGGCAGTCGACGTTGTGTCGATCGCGACCCAACCTGGTCGCGACGGTGAGGAGCTTCACATGGCCACTGTGACGTTCGACCACGTGTGGAAGCGCTACGGCGACGTGGTCGCCGTGAACGACTTCACCCTCGACATCCAGGACGGCGAGTTCATGGTCCTCGTGGGCCCCAGCGGCTGCGGCAAGACCACCAGCCTGCGCATGATCGCGGGCCTCGAGGAGGTGTCCGAGGGCACCCTGCGCATCGGCGAGCGGGTGGTCAACGACCTCGCGCCCAAGGACCGCGACGTGGCCATGGTGTTCCAGAGCTACGCCCTGTACCCCCACATGAGCGTGCGCGACAACCTCTCCTTCGGCCTGAAGCTGCGCAAGGTGCCCCGGCCCGAGATCGAGCGCCGCGTGGCGGAGGCGGCCCAGATGCTCGACCTCGCGGCCCTCCTCGACCGCAAGCCCAAGGCCCTCTACGGTGGGCAGCGCCAGCGCGTCGCCCTGGGGCGGGCCATCGTGCGCGAGCCGGCGGTGTTCCTGATGGACGAGCCGCTCTCCAACCTCGACGCCAAGCTGCGCACCCAGACGCGGGCCGAGATCCTGCGCCTGCACCAGCGCCTGCAGACCACCTTCGTGTACGTCACCCACGACCAGATCGAGGCCATGACGATGGGCAGCCGCATCGCCGTCATGAGCGCCGCCCTGCTGCAGCAGGTGGGCACCCCCCAGGCGCTCTACGACCACCCCCTCAACAAGTTCGTGGCGGGCTTCATCGGCTCCCCGGCCATGAACTTCCTGGCCATGACGGCCACCCGCCGCGAGGGCGCGGTGCAGCTCACCAAGGGCGAGCTCACCTTCCCCGTGCCGGAGCGCCTGCGCGAGGCGGTGGCCGCGGTGGCCGGCAGCACCATCACGGTGGGCATCCGCCCCGAGCACCTCGAGCTCGGGGAGGCCTCACCCGGCGACGCGGTCCTGCGCGCCACGGCCGACGTGGTGGAGTACCTGGGCGACGAGGAGCAGATCCACCTGACGGCCGGCCCCGACGAGATCGTGGCCCTCATCAGCTCCTCGGCGCGGGTGCGCCCGGGCGACGTGCTCGACCTGCGCGTGCCGCTCGAGCGGGTGCACATGTTCGACGACGCGAGCGGCCTCTCGCTCACCAGCCGCCAGCTCGTCGCGGCGTAGGGGTCAGCGGGGCACAGGGCACCGGGCGCAGGGCTCTCTGCGTCGGCCCAGAACACCCGCGCGCGAGATGGCAGTCGGCGACTGGTGGCGGCGCGGGGTGGTCTACCAGATCTACCCGCGCAGCTTCCAGGACTCGAACGGGGACGGTATCGGCGACTTGCCGGGGATCACGAGCCGGCTCGATCACCTGAACGACGGCACACCGGCCTCGCTCGGCGTCGACGCGATCTGGCTCTCGCCGTTCTACCCCTCACCGATGGCCGACTTCGGGTACGACGTCTCGGACTACTGTGGCGTGCACCCCGACTACGGGACACTGGCCGACTTCGACGAACTCCTCGCGCAGGCCCATCGGCGCGGCATCCGCGTCCTCGTCGACTTCGTCCCCAACCACACGTCCGACCGGCATCCCTGGTTCGAGGCCTCGCGCTCCAGCCGCGACGATCCCCATCGCGACTGGTACGTCTGGCGCGACCCACAGCCGGATGGGTCGCCGCCCAACAACTGGCGCAGCGTCTTCCGCGCGGTGGGCGGCGCCTGGACGTTCGATCGGCTGACGGGGCAGTTCTACCTCCACTCCTTCCTCCCCCAGCAGCCTGACCTCAACTGGTGGAACCCCGCGGTCCGCGCTGCGATGCACGACGTGCTGCGCTTCTGGCTGGACCGGGGTGTTGACGGCTTCCGCATCGACGTCGCCCACAAGATGGCGCGCGACCCCGACCTGCGGGACAACCCCACCCGAGCCCGGATCCGGCACGGCACCGAGGCTCCCGCGCGGTGACGAGGACTGGCCCGAGGTCCACGTCATCCTGCGGGAGTTCCGGAAGCTGCTCGACACATATGGCGACCGGATGGCGATCGGCGAGGTGGGGATCTATGACGCGGCGCGGCTGGTGCGCTACTTCGGCGACGCGCGCGACGAACTCCATCTCGCGTTCAACTTCGCGTTCCTCGCGCAGCCCTGGCGCGCGGAGGCGTTCCGGGATTCCGTGGACCAGTACGAGCACGTGCTCCCCGCCGGAGGCTGGCCGACCTACACGCTGTCGAACCACGACAACCCGCGAGCCCGTTCGCGCTACGACCCGGGCGACGGGTCCGGCGCTCGCCGGGCCCGGCTGGCTGCGATGCTGCTGCTGACGCTCCGGGGCACCCCGTTCCTCTACTACGGCGAGGAGATCGGGCAGGCCGACGGCGAGGTCCCGGCGGACCGCGTCGTGGACCGGGACGGCCGAGATCCCGAGCGCACGCCGATGCAGTGGGATTCAGGCCACGGCGCCGGGTTCACCACGGGCGACGCATGGCTGCCCGTCGGGTCCGAGGCGCCCACCGCCAACGTCGCGGCCCAGCGGAACGATCCCCGCTCGATACTCTCGCTGTACCGACGGCTGATCTGGTATCGCCGGGGATCGGCGGCACTGCGCTGGGGGTCATACCGGTCGATTGGCAGCGCGCCGGGGGTGTTCGCATTCCTCCGGGAGGCCGGCCCGGAACGGCTGCTGATCGCGCTGAACTTCCGCGCCAGCCGGGCCGCGCTGCGCCTTGTGGACCAGGGGCCTGCCGGGTCCAGCATGCTGGCGGTGTCGACAGACCCAGACCGCAGCGCCGGCCCGATCCGGCCGACGGTGCTGGAGTTGGGGCCCGACGAGGGCGTGATCGTCCGGCTCTGACCCCCTCGGGTCAGCCGACGAGGTGAAGGTCGCCGCAGCTCTGGGTGAGGGTGACGTTCGGGCCGCGGGCCACCACGTGGACCGAAATGGTCTTGCCGGCCTTGACCCAGGCGTCGAAGACCGCGGTCTGGGGGGTCGAGAAGATCTCCAGTCCGAGGGAGACGCCGCCCTTCGTGGCCGGCGTCATGCGCGCCACGACGGGCGGGAGGCCCTTCGTGCCGCAGGCGGCGTTGACGAGCTCCATGACTGGGCGCGAGCCGGGTGCGGCATCCTTGACGAGCGCGGCGAACCGCACCCGCGCGGCCGGCCGCTCGGTGACTGTCGCCCCGCCGTGCAGGACCGGGCCGGTGACGCTCGCATGCCAGGCCGTGAAGCCGGTGGCCGCCGCGGGGGCGGCAGTCATCAGGAACGCGGCGACCATCACCGCGAGCAGGACCATCCGTCGCATGTCGTGAGCCCTCCGTTGCCAGACCGAGACGCGACATACCGTAGCCAGCGCGCGGTGGTGGCCGAAGTAAGGCACGGTACGGATTCCTTCATGAAGGCCAGTCAGCGCCTGGCCCCACGGGCCGCGTGCGAGAGCTCGCCGTCTCGGTCGATCGTCCTACCGGCCGGTCGCCACCGCCGGCAGGGCGAGGGCCTGGATTTCGGCCCCGGCGGCAGCCAGGGGCGCCAGGTCCGGATGGCGCATCACGTAGCCATAGTTGCCGATCGCAGCAGCGAACACGTCGTCGATTCGTTCGTGATGGACGATCAGGCTCTCGTACCGGCGGAGCACTTCGTCGTGCGCCATGCGGTAGGGGCGCCCGCTCTTGCGGCCGGCCCAGAAGCAGTAGTACGGCCGCGCGGTCCGCACCTCTGTGGTGCCGGCGACCACCACCTCCGCCCAGGCCTGGTAGAAGTCGATGTCGTTCGCCCAGTTCCACATGTCGACGGTGAGGCCGCCCGGCTGGCGCATGTTGACCTCGAGCGCCGCCAGGGAGCCCTCGGGCACCCGGAAGAACTCGAAGTGGAACGGCCGCTCGCGCACGTCGAAGGCGCGGACGAGCCGGCCGCCGATCTCGGCCAGGTCGGGGGCGATCTCGCGGTCGATCCAGTAGGACATGTCCGCGCCGCGCACGGCATCGAGAACCGGGACGCGGTAGACCAGGGACGAGGAGAAGACGATCGCGCCCCTCCGGTCGACGAGCCCGTCGAAACTCAGGAGCTGGCCGCTGAGGGCCTCTTCCAGGAGGTAGTCGACCTGCGGCCTGTCCGCCAGGTACGCCGCAAGGTCATCGTCGTTCTCCAGGCGGTAGGTACGGGACGCTCCGACGCCGACGTCCGGCTTGGCGATGACCGGGTAGCCCACCTCGTCGATGAACCCGCGCACCGCCGCCGGGCTGCGTGCCACGCGCCCCCGGGCGGCGGGCACGCCCACCCGCTCGAAGACCCGCTTCATGGCCGACTTGCGCTTCACCCGAGCCATGGACTCGGCCCGCAGGCCCGGAACATTGAACTCGGTGCGCAGGCGTGCCTCGGTCTCCAGCCAGTACTCGTTGAGGGATTCGACCCGGTCGATCTTCCCGTAGCGGTGGGTGAAGTAGCCGAGCGCCCGAACCAGGGCGTCGAAGTCGTGCAGGTCGGTCACCCGGTAGTACTCGGTCAGGGCGTCGCGAAGCTCCGGGCGGAGTGCCTCGTACGGCACGTCGGCGATGCCCAGCACCGTCGCGCCGAGTCCCCGCAGCCGCCCGCAGAAGAAGGCGAGGTTGGGCGGGAAGTGCGGCGAGAGGAAGACGACGTTCATTGGTCGGCGAGTGTACGGCGGAGCGGCGATCAGCAGGTCCCGGAGTAAGTCGGCGGTAATCTGCGCCGTGCTATGGTGGAGCCCGGCGAGGAGACGCATTGACGCAAGCTGGCGCCACCGTCGCCCCGCACTGCGCTGAGCCAACAGCGAGACCGCTCGTCGCCGCAGAGGCGGCCGCCATGCCCGGTCACACGCCGCACCACGCCGCCTGTCCGACGGACGCTCCGTGCGCCATCGACCGTCGCGCACTCGCCCTGTGGCCGGGGCTCGACCGTCGCGCCCTGGCCCGCTGTCGGCACGACCTGGCCTGCATCGCCCGGCTCGTCGGCCGCCGCTCGGGCTCGTCGCCTCACACGATCCGGGCCATGCTGGCGCTGTCCGCCATCACGCCCGAGGACGGCGCGATCTGGTTCGGGTAGCCCGCCGGGACTGCCGCGATGGGCGACCATCCGTTGCCCAACCCGACCAACGAGCGGGCTCTGGGACCATCGGGTAGCTTGCGTATCACGCGCGGACGGGTACCGTGACGCCAGAGTCGGTTGCGCGCGGATACCGACACCAGCGGCATGGGGCACCGTGTTCCTGATGAGAACCGAGCACCGAGGCAGCGCACGGACCGCCGAAAGCGACGGCTCCCTCGACACCGCGGGCATGACGGGCCAGCCTGTGCGCTCGCGGCAGGTTCGATGAGCCGCGGCCTGCGCGAGCGGCTGCGCCTCGTCTTCGGAGCGGAACCCGCTGACTGCCACGACGCCGCGCCCTCCGCGTTGCCCTGGGTCGAGTTCGTGGCGTTCACCGAGGACTGTCGGGTATCGGGTCGCATCCAGCTCGACTGCGACCGGCTGAGCGACACCCTCAACGACCACCAGGACTACCTGCTGTGCGACGTGCAGGTCGAGAGCCTCGAGGACGGTCGCTCAGTGGATGCGGCCGAGGTCCCGATCGCGCGCGACGAACTCATCGCCGTCCTGGCCGGGGATCCCCGCGGCAACCCCGACCGCCGCATGCACACGCTGGTCCATCCGGTCACGGTCGAGGCCGGCCCTCACCTGATCCGTGGCTACCTGCATGCCCTGCCGGGGATGGAGCCACTCGCCTGGGCCCACCGGCGGCGGCCCAATGATCCCGCTCTCGGACGCATGGATCGAGTACCGCTCGGGCGGCGTCACGCAGGTGACCACGTACGGGACCATCGTGGTGAACCGCGACCGGGCCCAATGGATCCAGCTCGGCTTTCTCCGGCCGCGCGTCGAACCGGACCCCGACGCGGTGGCGGTGCCGACGCAGGCTCA
Source organism: uncultured Chloroflexia bacterium (assembly GCA_963759135.1). Classification (GTDB taxonomy): domain Bacteria; phylum Chloroflexota; class Limnocylindria; order Limnocylindrales; family CSP1-4; genus JAJYNJ01. The sequence continues at coordinate 68,833 of CAVWXU010000011.1, forward strand.
GCGGCGAGCCGCGGCCACCGAGGGCACGTTGCGCAGCTGAGGTCCTGCCCAAGCGGGTGTCGGACGTCGCCCGAGTCGCGCTGGAGGATACTGGCGCGTGGCGGCGAGAGGCGCCGCCGAGGCTGTCCGGGCACCCAGCCGACGCGACAGCGAACGAGGTGGCAGCACGATGATGTGGTGGGCGTGGTGGGGGGTCGGACCGGGCGGCTGGCTGCGCGTGGCGCTCGGCCTGCTGCTCTGGCTGCTCGTCGTCGGCCTGCTCGTCGCGGTCCTCGTGCGGGTCGCGCGGGGGCCGCGCCGGCGGTACTGGATGCAGGGTCCGCTTCCCAACGACCCCGAGCAACTGCTGCGGGCGCGCTTCGCGCGCGGGGAGATCGGGGCCGACGAGTTCCAGCAGCGCCTCGACGTGCTGCGCCGCACCGCCCCGCCGCCGCGACGATGAGCCGCCGGCGTGACCCTGCTCGCCCTTCTGAGTGCGGCCGGAAGTACGTCCCTTCGTTGACCGTTTGATCTACAGCCAGGGTGGCGCAGCGCCCGTTACCGTCGCGGACATGAGGGACGGGCGCCGGTCTTGAAGCACGAGTGGGAGTTCGCGGCGACGGACCAGGGTCGCGGCTCGTTCGTCATCGCCGTCTGCCGAGTCTGCGGCCTCATCCGCACCACGTGGGTGCCCGCCGAACAGCGGGAGGGGAAACTCGACCTCCGTGGCGAGTGCCCCGTCCGTACCCCAGTCGCTCCCGATCGCTGCCGTCCCAGCCCGCGCCTAGAGTCCGGTCCGCGTCCGGCGTCCCCCGGCGCCGCATCGCCTGGCGGTGAATCCCCCGGCGCCGTCGTAGCCCAGTGATCCCCGGCGCCGGCGGAGCCCAGTGAATCCCCCGGCGCTTGCGTCGCCCGCGCACAATGCGCGCATGGCGGAATACGGGAGCACCGTCGGCTCGGCGATCGGAGGGGTCGGGTCGTCCATCGGCGGGGCGTTCGGGGCGATGGGATCCACCATCGGCGGGCTCCTCAACGGCGCCGCGGGCGCCGCCTCGAGCAGCGCGCCCATCATCGTGGCAGGCGGCGTGCTGCTCGTCCTCTTCGCCGTCGTCTTCCTGCGCCGAGCTCTCGGCTAGCCACGTGGTCATGCCCGTCCCCCGTTGGCGGGGCAGGTGTGGGTTCGCGACGTCGTGACGAAGGCTCTGACCCGATCGAGGACCCGGAGGCGGCCCCGGTCCTGACGGTCCGGCCGCTCCGCTGGACCTGCGTGGGATGCGGTTACCAGCCACGCCTGGCGGCCTGGTCAACTGGCGGCTCGCGACCGGCACCCACCGAGAGTTCGTCGCCTCGGCCAGGCGCGCTCGCTCGCCTGGCTCGTCGCCCCGGTGACGCTGGCCGTGCGAGTCGGCAGCGGGTAGGGCGGCTCGCGCCGGATCCTTCTCGTCACGGGTCGGGCCGCGGCAAACGGACTATCGTCGGCGGCGGTCCGGGACCATTCGACGGCTGTCGGTCGAGCGCCGGCACGCAATACTGGCACCGCGTCCCAGCCAGGAGACCTCCAGTGTCCTCCCTCGCGACCAAGACCGCGCTCGTCCCAGGTTGGCGCGCCGCAACTCGGCGGGCCAGGTCATGACGCTGCTCCAACGGATTGAGCGAGCGCAGCGGGGACCCGACACCCCGAGCGCAGGCCCACTGGCACCCGTCAAGCCTGCCGCGCCTCCCAAGCCGGCCGCGGCTCCCGGTCGGCCGGCGCTGCTGCGCGAGATCCGGGATCGCCTGCGGGGCGAGGTCATCGGCGCCTTCGACGCGATGCGCGAGGTCTCCGCCGTGTCCGACGTCCGCGCCGAGGTCGCGGCGATCGTCGACCGGGTCATCCAGGCGGACGGGTTCGTCGTCACGCGGGACGAACACGTGAGCCTCGTCAGGGAACTGGTCGACGAGATCACGGGCTTCGGGCCGATCGAGCCGTTCCTGGCCGACGAGACGATCACCGAGGTGATGGTCAACGGGCCGCACCAGGTGTACATCGAGCGGGCCGGCAAGCTCATCCGCACCAACGTCGTCTTCCGCGACGACGAGCACGTCATGCGCGTGATCGACCGCATCATCGCCCCCCTGGGGCGGCGCATCGACGAGACGAGCCCGCGCGTCGACGCGCGCCTGCCCGACGGCTCGCGCGTCAACGCCATCATCGAGCCGCTCTCGTTGGTGGGCCCCGTGATCACCATCCGCAAGTTCGCCGCGCGGCCCTACACGGTGGCCGACCTCGTCGGCTTCGGGACGGCCACGGCCCAGATGTTCGAGTTCCTGCAGGCCTGCGTGGAGGCCCGCCTCAACATCTTCGTGTCGGGCGGCACGGGCTCGGGCAAGACCACCTTCCTCAACGTCCTCTCCTCCTTCATCCCCGACGACGAGCGCATCGTGACGGTCGAGGACGCCGCCGAGCTGCAGCTGCGCCAGCGCCACGTGGTGAGCCTCGAGGCGCGCCCGGCCAACCTCGAGGGGCAGGGCGAGATCACCATCCGCGACCTGCTGCGCAACGCCCTGCACATGCGCCCCGACCGCATCATCGTGGGCGAGTGCCGCTCGGGCGAGGCGCTCGACATGCTGCAGGCCATGACGGTGGGCCACGAGGGCTCCCTCTCCACGGGCCACGCCAACACCCCGCCCGACATGCTGCGCCGCCTCGAGACGATGGTCCTGATGGCCGGCTACGAGCTGCCCCTGCGCGCCATCCGCGAGCAGATCGCCTCGGCCGTCGATCTCATCGTCCACACCGCGCGCCTCAAGGACGGCTCGCGCAAGGTGGTCAACCTGACCGAGGTGTACGGCATCGAGGACGACGAGATCCTGACCCAGGACATCTTCGCCTTCGCCCAGACGGGGGTGCGCGAGGGCAAGATCGAGGGCCACCTCGCGCCCACCGGCATCCGTCCCACCTTCATGGAGAAGTTCCGCACGAGCGGGGTGTCCCTGCCCCCCGGCGAGTTCGGCATCCCCCCCGAGGATCCCGCCCAGCCCGACCGGACGCGCGCCCGCAAGGGCCGCTGGGGGGCCGGCGAGACGCAGGGCTCGGCCAGCGCCTTCCGGCCCACGGTGGGCCAGGGCCGCGTCGTCAAGGCCGGTGGCATGGTGTACGTCTCATCGCTGGGGCCGGTCGATCCCGAGTCGGGGCAGGTCGTGAGCGCCGAGATCAAGGACCAGACGCGCCAGTGCCTGCGCAACCTCAAAGCCAAGCTCGAGGCCGCCGGCAGCTCGCTCGAGCGGGTGGTGTGGGCCAACTGGTCGCTGCGCGACCCGGCCGAGTTCGACGTCTTCAACGAGGAGTGGACGCGCTGGTTCCCCGGCGACACCCCCATCGGCCAGGGCACCCTGCTGCCCCCCCTGCAGCGCCGCGCCGGCTTCCGCGTCTCGATCGGGGTGATCGCCGAGGCGTAGCCCGCCTCGGGGGCGGCCGAGCAGCGCCGGTCCGTGGGCCGCGCGCCCCGGCACCCGACGCCGGTCCTCAGTAGCTGATGAAGCGCCTGGCTGAAGAAGCCGGGTCTCAGCCGGCCGGGTCTCGATGCGCGCCCTGTATCCGAGGCGCTGGCGTGGCCAGCGGAACCGCAGGCGGGCAGCCGGCGTCACCTCGCCGCCTACCACACGCCACAAGGAGTCATCCATGCTCCCAAGCCACAATCTCCTCGCTCGCGCGGCGGCCATCGCGTCAGTGGGCGTGCTCGGCATCGTGCTCGTCGGCCCCTCGGTTGCCAAGGCTCCCGAAGTCTCGGCCCAGGTGATCACCAGCGGAGGCTCGGGGAGCGCGACCGGCACTCTGGGGATCACCGTCGAGGGCAGCGGCATCGTCACGGTCAGCCCTGACGAGGCGAGCGTCAGCGTAGGCGTGCAGACGCAGGCCGCCACCGCCGCCGCGGCCCAGTCCGAGGCGAGCGCCGCCATGACCAGGATCATCGCCGCGGTGAAGACGGCCGGCGTGGCCGACGCGGACCTCGCCACGCAGTGGATCTCCCTGCAGCCGCAGATCGACTACAGCGCCAGCGGCAAGAGCCCGGCGACGGTGACCGGCTACCAGGCAACCCAATCCCTGCAGGTGACGGTGCGCCACCTCGACCAGACGGGGGCCATCATCGACGCCGCCGTGACGGCTGGCGCGAATCAGGTCGGTGGCGTGAGCTTCTCCCTGGCCGACCCGACCGCCGTCACGATCCAGGCCCGCGCGGCCGCCATGGCCGACGCCAAGGCGCGCGCCCAGACCCTGGCCCAGGCCGCCGGCGTCACGCTCGGCGCCCCGCTCTCGATCACCGAACTCAGTGCCCCAAGTCCGATCCCCTTCGCCGCGGCCGCACCGGTGGCGCGGGCCGCCGGGACGCCGATCCAGGCCGGCACCACGCAGGTCGAGGTCGACGTGCAGGTCACCTACGCCATCGGGAGCTAACGTCGCGACCGGGCCAGCGGACGGCCGCGAACGGGTTCTCGAACGCGATCCCGGCGATGCGGCGCTCGAAAGATCGCCTCGGCGCGCCCGCGCGGCCTCGAGGATGAGCGCATTCCAGAACGACAGCTGGGCTCGCTCCGCGAGGGCGACGACCACCAGCGGGCCTCGCCCCGCGGCGTCTCGCTTCAGGGCCCGCCGGTGGGCCCGTCGGTCGGACTGTCGGTGGGCGGATCTGTGGGCGCCGGTGTGGGAGCCTCCGTGGGAGCGGGCGTGGGCGTGACTGTGGGTGCCGGCGTCGGCGTGTCTGTCGGCGCAGGTGTCGGAGTGTCTGTCGGCGCCGGTGTCGGCGTATCCGTGGGAGCGGGCGTCGGGGTGTCGGTGGGTGCTGGCGTCGGACTGGCCGTGGGCGGAGGCGTGGGGGCGGCCGTCGGCGATGGCGTCGGGGCCGCCGTGGGCCGCGGCGTCGGCCCCGGCTGCCAGGTTGGTGCTGGCGTCGGTGTCGGGCTCGCGGTCGGGGTCGACCCTGGCGGCGACGAAGATACCGTCGGTAGGGGACCGAACGTCCAGGCTGGAGTGGGCTCTGAGGGCTCGATCGGTCCCGTTGTGGCGTCGCAACACTCATGAGGCTGGGGAGTTGCGATGGGTCGTCGAGGGCGGAAGCCGCTGTATGCCAAGCGTGAGGCGTTCGCGAGGCTGATCGCGGAGGGCGTCCCGTCGGCCCGGGCGTGCCGCATCGTCGGGGTCTGTCGGCGCACGGGCACGCGCTGGCGCAACGGCCGGCGGATCAAGTCGGGCGGTCGCGTGCTGAACTTGCCTCCCGTGATCACCGTCACCCACGTTCACGCGAAGCGGTATTCGCCGCGCTACCTCTCCGAAGACGAGCGGGTCCGCCTCGCCGACTTGCGCCGGGAGCGGCGCGCGATGCGCGAGATCGCGGCCCTCATGGGCCGCTCGCCCTCGACGATCAGCCGCGAGCTCACCCGTGGCGCGGACGCGGCCGGCCGGTATCGGCCGTTCGAGGCGCACCGGCGAGCCCTGGACCGTCGCCGCCTCCACCGGCCTAGCCGCCTGGCCCGTGATCCCGCGTTGCGTGACTGGGTCGCGGGCAAGCTCCTGGCCCGCTGGAGCCCCGAGCAGACCGCCCGGGAGCTCCGCCGGCAGTTCCCCGACGAGCCCGATCGCTGGGTGTGCGCCGAGACGATCTACCAGGCCGTCTATCGGCCTGATCTCGGCGGCCTGCCCCGCGAGCTGCCCGGGACGGGTCCTCCACCATCGCCGCCGCCAGCGGCTCGCCCGCCGGCATGCCCAGGCCCGACGCTCGGGTCCAGTGGCCGGCATGACCCTCATCGCCGAGCGCCCGGCAGCCGTCCTCGAGCGGGTCGAGCCGGGGCACTGGGAAGGCGATCTCATCACCGGTGCCGGGAACGCCTCGGCGATCGTCACGATCGTCGAGCGCGTCACCCGCTACACGCTGCTCGGACACCTGACCGGGAGGCACGACTCGGCGAGCGTCCGAGACGCCGTCGTGGCCGCTCTCGGCGACCTGCCGGCGCACCTGCGGCAGTCACTCACCTGGGACCAGGGCTCGGAGATGGCCCGCCATGCCGAGATCGCCGCAGCCCTCGGCGCGATGGAGATCTACTTCTGCGATCCACACTCGCCCTGGCAGCGGCCGAGCAACGAGAACGCCAACGGCCTGCTACGCGACTACTTCCCCAAGGGCACAGACCTGTCCGTCCACACCGCCGATGACATCGCCCTCGTCCAGGCCGAGCTGAACCTCCGGCCTCGCAAGGTCCTCGGCTGGGACAGCCCGGCCGACCGACTGGCTACACTCCTCGGATCGATGTCCGTGTTGCGACGTTGACTGGGACCCGCCTATCGACCGGCGGTCGAGGCGCAGTCCAGTACGCCGGCGGCCCTCCGGGGGCCGCGAAGGCCGCCAGGGCGCCAACGTCCGCCGAGGGGAGGGGGTCCGTGGACATCGCGAGGGGCGGCAGGTTCGGGACGGGGGTCAGGTACCCCGCGATGCTGTCAGCGGGCGCAGGCAACGACGAGACGGGCCCGACGATGATCGCCTCCCCGTCCGACCCGCCGCGGAGCGTCGGGTGGGAGGCCGACCGCGACGGCAGGCTGATGACGACGAGAGCCGCCAGCCCGGCCACCAGCAGGCCCGCCGAGGTGTCCCGCGCGAGCGTGAGCCGCCGAAGGGTGTCTCGCGGCGAACGGGTGTCTCGCGCCGTCCCGCGCCGGAGGGTCGGCGCTCCGGGTGCCGCCATCGGCACCGGGGCCGACGTCGCGACAGGTGCGGCGCGCTACTCGGGCTGGCACGACAGGAGCGGCGGCTGCCGGAGCCGACGCGACAGGCATCACGGCCGTCGGAGTCGGCGCGAGCCTGGGCTCCAGGAATGGGAGAGGGGGCTGTTGGCTGCCGCCAGGCTGGTCGGCCGCGAGGTCGGGGACGCCCAGCAGCAGCGCCATGCGCCCCCGCGCGGCGTCCTCGACGGCTGCCAGCTCGTCCGCGTCAATTCGGCGCCGCTCCCGGCGCGCCCCGATGAGCGTTCTCGCCGCGAGGGCGATGGCCGCCGAACCGATCCCGGCCGTGACCAGTGCGGCGACGACAGCGAGGAGGTGACTCAACTGCGCCCCCGGGTTCCAGGTCCCGCGAGGACCGAACCAGGCGTCGACCCCGAGCGACGATCCTAGTCACGCGCCGCGGCGGACGGCAATCACACGAACGTACTGGGCCGATCACGGTGAGGGCCTGCGACGCGTGGGTTCCCAGCCGGTCGCTGCGAGCCGTGCCACGCAGGGCCCGGGGAGAACTCGAACGTCTCGAGCGTGCGGGGGCGAGAGGTTGCTGCTGAGCCCGGTGCGTCCGTCGAACCTGCGCGCTGTTCAGCGCTCCCGGACGAGCTCCGAGAGGGGTCGGCGGGCCTTTCCCGGCGCCGAGCGCGGCTGGCGGGCGGCGTCCGTCGGGTGACCCAGGGAGATGATCGTGCGCACGAAGGCGGGAGCGCGTCAGGCCGAGGAGCGCGGCGACGGCGGGTCGCTGCGCCTCCTGCACCCAGCCGATGCCGGCTCCAAGGTCGAGCGCCCCGGCGGCCACGAGCATCCGCTCCGCTGCCCGCCCCTCGTCGTAGGCGTCCCACTCGGGGTTGTCCCCGGCCATCGCGATGGCGATCCCCAGCGGCGCTCCGCCGACGTGCCGGGCGTAGGGGGCGAGGTCGGCCAAACGTGCCCGAACGTCCGGACTGCGCAGGACGATGAACGTCCAGGGCTGACGGTTGGTGGAGCTGCCCGACCAACGGGCCACCTCGAGGATGGCCCGCAGATCGGACTCAGTCACAGGCTCGTCTGTGAACTGGCGGACCTGCCGCGTCCGGCGCAGGGCGCGGAGCACGGGAGCAGCGACCTGGGAAGCGTCGGTGGGATCGGTCATCGTCGGAGTGTATGACGCCTGGCGCGATTGGCCACGGCGACGTCACGTACGTCGAGGCTGGCCAGCGCTGGCGCACGACTCGGGTCCTGCCGGCCGTTGAGCCGCTCCGCCGGCTGACCACTCTGCCGGGGGCTGGTGTACCTTCCCGTCGCGCGGCCGCCGTGCTCGACACTTGCAGGCCGCCGAACGAGGACCCATGCACGATCGCAAGCGAGCCCGGGACGTAGACGAGCCCCGCGGTCCCATCGAGGAGCCGGCGTTTGCCGGGTCTGCGTCACTGCCGCCAGGCCCGGACCTCGCCGGCCACTGGCTCATCGAGCCCGGGACGCACTTCCTCAACCACGGCTCGTTCGGCGCCTGCCCGCGCGAGGTCCTGGCCGCCCAGCTGGAGTTGCGAGAGCGGCTGGAGAGGCAGCCGGTGCGCTTCCTGGCGCGCGAGCTTGAAGGGCTCCTCGACGCCGCCCGCGAGGAGGTGGGCCGGTTCCTGGGCGGAGATCCCGCGGGCCTCGCGTTCGTGCCCAACGCGACGGCCGGCGTCAACGCGGTGCTGCGCTCACTCCAGTTCGCGCCCGGCGACGAACTGCTCACCACCGACCACGAGTACAACGCGAGCGTCAACGCGCTGCGCTTCGCCGCGCGCCGGGACGGCGCCCGGGTGGTCGTGGCGCCCATCCCGTTCCCCATCTGTTCGCCGGGCGAGGCGCTGGAGGCGATCCTCGCCTGCGTCACGGCGCGCACGCGCCTGGCGATGGTCAGCCACGTGACCAGTCCGACCGCGCTCATCCTGCCCCTCGGGGAGCTCGTGCCCGAGCTGCGCCGGCGCGGCATCGAGACGCTCGTCGACGGCGCCCACGCGCCCGGCATGCTCCCCCTCGAGCTCGATGCGCTCGGCGCGGCCTACTACACGGGCAACGCGCACAAGTGGCTCTGTGCGCCGAAGGGCGCCGCGTTCCTCTACGTGCGCTCCGACTGCCGGTCCGGCATTCGCCCGCTCGCCATCTCGCACGGGGCCAACGCCACCCGCACGGACCGCCCTCGCTTCCACCTCGAGTTCGACTGGACAGGGACGTTCGACCCCACGCCCTACCTATGCATCCCGGCGGCGATCAGCTTCGTCGGCTCCCTGCTCCCGGGCGGCTGGCCAGTCGTGATGGCGGCCAACCGCCGGCTGGCGCGTCCGGGACGCGACGCGATTGCCAGGCGCTCGGGGTGGCGCGGCCGGCTCCCGACGAGATGCTGGGATCGATGGCGGCCGTGCTGCTGCCGGGCGAGCCGGTGCGGAGCGCCGCGCTGTCGCCGCTCGACGACGACCCGCTCCAGGTGGTACTGCGTGACCGCTTCGGGATCGAGGTGCCGGTGCTGCCGTGGCCGCAGGCCTGGGCGGCGGGGGAGCAGGTCCCACGTCGGCTGCTGCGGATCTCCGCCC
>CAVWXU010000012.1:0-94964 GCA_963759135.1 uncultured Chloroflexia bacterium
CAAACGGCATCGGCACCGGGCTCGCCCAGATGGCGTGCGATGAGGCGCCGAACTGCACCGGAGAGATCGCGGTGCTGTCCGCTGCAGAGACGGCGACCAACCAGAACGCGTGGATCGCCGCCATGAAGGTGACTCTCAAGCAGGCCAAGTACAAGGGACTCGTGTTTGACGGCGTCGTCTACGGGAACGACGACCCGCAGATCAGCACCACTCAGGCCCAGGGCCTTCTGCAGGCGCATCCGAACCTGAAGGTCATCGTCGCGCCGACCACGGTCGGCATCGTGGCGGCGGCGCAGGTCGTGAAGGCCGCGGGCAAGACCGGGAAGGTCTTTGTGACCGGCCTTGGCACTCCCGTTGGCATGGAAGCCTATGTCAAGGGTGGCCAGGCACCCGAGTTCGCCCTGTGGAACGTGACCTCACTGGGCTATCTCGCCTACGCGGTCGCCGCCGACCTAGTCAGCGGCAAGATCACTGGCGCCGTGGGCGAGACGTTCACGGTCACCGGCCTCAACAACAACCAGCCGTACACGATCGGCCCCGACAACGTCGTCGTGCTCGGCCCGCCATTCGTGTTCAACAAGGCCAACATCGACCAGTATGTGAAGTCGTTCGGCTTTTAGCCTCGAGCGGCGTAGTGTTCCGGCCCCGGCGGCTGGCCGCCGCCGGGGCCATCGTCACCCCGGAGCGCCGACATGGAACGAGTGGGCTTTGCGATGCGCCTCTTGCCCGGTGCTGAGGCGGAGTATCGCCACCGTCACGCCGCCGTATGGCCGGAGATGCTCGCCGAGCTCAGGACGGCGGGCTGTCGCAACTACTCGATCTTCCAGCGCGGCGCGGACCTGTTCGCGTATCTCGAGGTGGAGGACTTCGAGCGCTTCCGGACCTACATGAATGCGTCCGAGGTCAACGCGCGCTGGCAGGCAGACATGGACACGCTCATCGACCCGCTCATCGATCCGGCCACCGGGTTCCACCGCCGGCTCGATGAGGTGTTCCACCTTGACTGACGAGCGGCAGCCACGCTGCGCGCACGTGAGCGCTGTGAGCAGGCCGCTCCGCCTGCTCGCGATCGACCTCGGTGCCGAGAGCGGCCGTGGGATCGTCGGGTCGTTCGACGGCGACCAGCTGACGCTTGCCGAATGCCACCGCTTCCCCAACGTGCCGGTCGCCGTCGGCGGGACCCTGCACTGGGACGTGCTGAGACTGTTCGGCGACGTGCTCACGGCGATCCGGAGGGCTGTGGCCGGGTGGCAGATCTCGTCTGCCGGCGTCGATACGTGGGGCCTGGACTTCGGCCTGCTGGACGCTCGCGGTCGGCTGCTCGCGAACCCTGTCCACTACCGGGACAGGCGAACCGAAGGCATCCTCGAGCACGCGTTTCGGCGGGTGCCGCAAGCCGAGATCTACCGCAGGACGGGCATCCAGTTCATGCCCATCAACACGCTGTGCCAGCTGCTCGCGATGCACGAGGCGGCCGACCCGCTCCTTGACCACGCCCAGCGGCTGCTCATGATGCCCGACCTGTTCAACCACTTCCTGACCGGGCGGACTGTCGCCGAGTACACGATCGCAAGCACGAGCCAGTGCCTCGACCCCATCCGGCGCCAGTGGGACGTGGATCTCGTGGAGCGGATGGGAGCACCGGGCAGCATCCTGCCCGAGATCGTGCCACCTGGCACGGACCTGGGACCGCTCCTCCGCGAAGTCGCTGAAGACACTGCGGCGGGGTCGCTCCGTGTGATCGCGCCGGGCTCACACGACACGGCGTCGGCTGTGGCCGGCGCCCCGCTGGCGGGTAGCGGCACTGCCTTCCTGAGTTCCGGGACGTGGTCGCTGATCGGCCTCGAAGTGCCGTCGCCCATTCTGTCTGACGCCGCGCTGGACGCGAACCTGACCAACGAGGGCGGCGTTGCGGACACCATCCGGCTGCTCCGCAACGTCGCCGGTCTGTGGCTTGTCCAGGAGAGCCGCCGCGCAACCTGGGCCCGCGACGATGCTCCGTCGTACGAGGATCTCACCGTACTCGCGGAACAGGCGCCCGCCTTCTCCGCGTTCATCGATCCCGATGACGAGCGGTTTCTCCGACCCGGCGATCTGCCGGAGCGCGTCCGCGCCTTCTGCCGTGAGACGGGTCAACCGCCACCCGAGGAGCCCGGGGCCCTATTCCGGGTGCTGCTCGAGAGCCTCGCGCTGCGCTACGCCACGGTTGTCGACGAGCTCGCAGCGGTGGCTGACCGACAAATCGACACGATCCACATCGTGGGTGGCGGCACGCAGAACGAGTTCTTGTCGCGCCTCACGGCGGGTGCGACAGGGCGGATCGTTCGGGCCGGGCCGGTCGAGGCGACAGCAATCGGTAACCTTGTGGTGCAGGCGATCACGGCGGGCGAGATCGCGAGCCTCGCCGAGGCCCGGGAGCTGATCCGACGCTCGTTCCCCGTTCGGACGTACGAGCCGACCGGGGAGTGGGCCGAGGCTCGCGAGCGCTTTGAGCGCCTGCGGTCGAGGGGGCGAGCGGTGCACGTGACCGAAGACACCGCGGCCACCGACAGGGCGGGAGAACCCGGCGCGACGCAGCGGGCGCCGGCATGACAGACTCGGGAAGCCGTATCGGCGCGAGTGGTCCGACGATCCGGGGGCGACACCTGGCGCCCGTACTCCGGGTTGCGGCCGGAAGGAGACGAGCGATGAGCCACGTGGAAACGGCTGGCGGACCCGGCGCCTGGGCCGCGACCGACCTCGAGCGCATCGAGTGGACGGCCACCGACCTGGCCGTGGAGATCCCGTCCTGGGGGTTCGTCAACACCGGCACCCGGTTCCGAGTCTTTCCGCAGCCAGGCGTCCCGCGCGACGCGTTCGAGAAGATCGAAGATGCGGCGACGGTGGCCCGGTTCACGGGGATCGCCCGGACGGTCGCGCTCCATATCCCGTGGGACACGGTCGACGACTTCGGTGGTCTGGCCGCATATGCGCGCGAGCGGGGGATCCGCATCGGCGGCATCAACTCGAACACATTCCAGGACGAGGACTACAAGCTCGGCTCACTCTGTCATCCGTCAGCCGCCGTCCGACGCAAGGCGATCGACCACATCCTCGCCTGCTGTGACATCGCCCGCCAGACGGGCTCCGGAATCGTCAAGGTGTGGCTGGCGGACGGCACGAACTACCCGGGCCAGGACGACTTCCGAGCTCGGCGCCGCCGGCTGCATCGACTCGCTGGCCGAGGTCTACCCCGCCCTGCCCGAGGGCGCGCGCATGGTTCTCGAGTACAAGCTGTACGAGCCGGCGTTCTACCACACGGACGTCCAGGACTGGGGCGAGTCGCTGTCCGTGTGCCAGCACCTCGGCGAGCGAGCCCAGGTATGCGTCGACACCGGCCATCACGCCATGGGCGTGAATATCGAGCAGATCGTCGCGATCCTGCTGCAGGAAGGCCGGCTCGGGGCGTTCGACCTCAACGATAAGAAGTACGGCGACGACGACCTCATGGTCGGCAGCATCGATCCCTACCAACTGTTCCGCATCTTCCACGAGCTGGTCGGCGCGCTGCGCGACGAGGGCGATCCGCTGGCCCGCTCGACGGCGGCAGCGGTCGTGTACATGATCGACCAGTGCCACAACATCGAGCCCAAGATCCCGGCGATGATCCGTTCCGTCATGACCCTCCAGGAGACGTTCGCGCGGGCACTGCTCGTCGACCACGCGGCGCTGCGTGAGGCGCAGGCCGGCGGCGACGTGCTCGAGGCGAACCGGATCCTCCAGGGCGCCTTCCAGACGGACGTCCGCCCGCTCCTTGCGGAGCTGCGGGCGCGGCGCGGGCTGCCCGCCGATCCATACCGGGCCTACCTCGAGAGCGGGGAGGTCGAGCGTCGTGCGGCCGCCCGGGTCGGCGGCAGCGCGGCCGGATGGGGTTGATCACGTTCGAGGCTCTGCCAATCTGGCCGTTCCCGGCGGGGCTCCACGAGGCACATCGATGAGCATTCCCGAGCCGTTCCCCGAACTCGATGAGCTCCTCGTGTCCATCGGTGAAGCCGGCCAGCGAATGGCAGAGATCGACGCGAGCGAGGGTGCGGCGGGCAACGTCTCCATCTACATCGGGTGGGCGCTCGACGTCCGCCGCCGCTTTTCGATCAGCGAACCGCTGGCGTTGCCCGTCGCGGTGCGGGCGCTGGCAGGCGGCCAGGTCATCGTCACCGGCTCGGGTCGTCGCTTGCGCGACATCCGCTCCGACCCGGCCGCCAACCTGGGCATCGTGACCATCGGGGCCGACGGGCTCTCAGGTGAACTGCACACCTCGCCGCGCCGTCTCTTCGAGCAACTTACCAGCGAATGGAACTCGCACCTCGCGGTTCACGACGATCTCGTGAGCCGCACCGGGACGAACTTTCACGCGATCGTCCACGCCCAGCCCCGTCACCTGACGTATCTGAGTCACGTGCCCGAGTACGCAGACGAGGCGTTCTTCAACCAGCGCCTGCTGCGCTGGGAACCCGAGACGATCGTCAACCTGCCGAGTGGGATCGGCGTGCTGCCGTTCCAGGTGCCCGGTTCGGCGGCGCTCATGGAAGCGACGGTCGCGAGCATGCGCAATCATCGCGTGGTGCTGTGGAGCAAGCATGGCGTGATGGCGCGCTCCGACCGCTCGGTGACCCGGGCGGCCGACCGCATCGAGTACGCGGAGACGGCCGCCGCGTACGAGTACATGGACCTTGTCGCGGGCGGCCGGGCTCATCGCCTGACCAACGAAGAAATGCGGGCAGTCGCCGGCGCGTTCGGGGTCGACACGCCCCTGCTCTGAGTTCGCCCGGCCATCGCCGACGGCCGCGGCACGACCGGGCGGCGGCCCCGGGGTAGGCTTCAGCCCGTGAGCGCGAGGACGAGCGCCGGGATCCTCCTGTACCGCCGGCAGCCGGGCCGCCTGGAGGTCCTGCTGGCGCACCCGGGAGGACCATTCCACCGCAACAGGGACCTCGGCGACTGGTCCATCCCCAAGGGGGAACCCGCGGTCGCCGAGGATCTCGCCGACGCAGCCGTGCGCGAGTTCGAGGAGGAGACGGGCATGCCACTGCCAGGCACCCCGCGCGTGCCCCTGGGGTCCATCCAGCAGAAGGGAGGCAAGGTCGTCACCGCCTGGGCGGTGGAGGGGGATCTCGACCCCGCGGCGTCGCGGAGCAACGAGTTCGTCATGGAGTGGCCGCCGGGTTCCGGGCAGCAGGCGTCGTTCCCCGAGATCGACCGCGTGGAGTGGTTCGCCGCGGACGAGGCGCGTCTCCGGATCAAGGAGGCCCAGGCGCCGTTCCTGGACCGGTTGGAGCACGCGCTCGAAGCCGGCTGACCGACGCCGGGGCGCGCGTCTACGGACCCCCGAACGGCGACGGAAGAACGTCCGGCTGTGGGCCGTCAGCGCGGCCGAGATGAGGTGGGCGTAGCCGGCGGCTCCGTCGGGACGGAGATGGATGCCGTCATCCCAGAAGTGACCGCGGACGGTCTACGATGCGTCCACGACCCGGCTTCCGGGTGGGACGCCCCTCGCGGACCGGGCCAGCGGAGGGCCACCTTGCGCGAGCTGTACGCACCCATCGAGCCGCACCGGACGGGCCGTCTGCAGGTCTCGGACCTGCACGAGCTGTACTGGGAGGAGTGCGGCAACCCCGACGGCACCCCGGTCGTGTTCGTCCACGGCGGCCCCGGCGGCGGGGCCAGTCCTGATGACCGGCGCTACTTCGACCCGTCCGCCTATCGCATCGTGGTCTTCGACCAGCGCGGCTCCGGCAGGAGCCGACCGCATGCCAGCCTCGAGGAGAACACGACTTGGGACCTCGTGGCCGACATGGAGCGGCTGCGGGCACACCTCGGGGTCGAGCGGTGGGTGGTGTTCGGCGGATCCTGGGGGAGCACGCTCTCTCTCGCCTACGCCGAGCATCACGCGGAGCGGGTTCGGGCGCTCGTCCTGCGCGGCATCTTCCTCCTCCGCCCACACGAGATCCATTGGTTCTACCAGGCGGGCGCCAGCTTCATCTTCCCGGATGCCTGGGAAGACTTCCTGGCTCCGATCCCACCGGCCGAGCGTGACGACCTCGTCGCGGCGTACCATCGCCGGCTCACCGGCGACGACCCGGTCGCGCGAGCGGCCGCAGCCCAGGCGTGGAGCCGCTGGGAGGCCACCACGAGCAAGCTGCGCCCCGACCAGAAGCTCGTCGAACGGTATGCGAACGAGACGACCGCCGACGCGTTCGCCCGGATCGAGTGCCACTACTTCGTCAACGGCGGGTTCTTCACGGCTCCGGACGAACTGCTGGACGGCGTCGACCGCATCCGCAACATCCCGGCGCGGATCGTGCAGGGGCGCTACGACGTGGTGTGTCCCATGACGACGGCGTGGGACCTCCACCGGAGGTGGCCGGAGGCGGGTTTCGAGGTGGTGGCCGACGCCGGCCACTCCGCGAGCGAGCTGCCGACCATCGATCGCCTGGTGAGCGCGACCGACGAGTTCCGCGGCGCGAGCTGACCCGTCCAGGACGGGGCCGCGCGCCCGTCGGCGGCGCGGACGACGCTACGGGGCCGCCCGCAGCGCGAGCTGACGGGGTTCAGCGGGACTCCGGCAGCTCGATCCGGATGCGCGCGTCGACGACCACGGCCCCCCGCTCCAGCACGATCAGGGGGTTGCAGTCCATCTCGACAACCTCCGGGTGTGCCTCGACCATCGCGCTCACGCGCAGCAGCGTCTGCTCCAGCGCGGGGACGTCAGAGCGGGGCGCATTCCGGTAGCCGTCCAGCAGCGGGAACGTGGCCAGCGAGCGCACCATCTCCGCGGCGTCCCGGTCCGTCAGAGGCGTGATGCGCACCGCCACGTCTCGCAGGAGCTCGACCCCCGCACCGCCCGGCCCGCACGCGACGACCGGGCCGAACAGGCGGTCGTGGACCACGCCGACCAGCATCTCCACGCCGCCGGCCCATCCGCTGCACGAAGAAGTGACCGCCGATGTCCCGCGGCGGCGAGGTCGGAGGCCATCCGCGCAGGCGGCCTCGACGGCGGCGGTCCTCCAGCGACGGCTACGCGCTGGCGTCGGTCCCGTGCACGGTCCCGGCGCGTCGGCCTGAGTGCGACCGGCCAACCGATGTCGGCGCGGCCGCGCGCGGCTCCGGTGAGTCGACGAGCCGCCACGGTGCGGTCAGGATCCCGTAGCACTCCAGCAGCCCGGCGACCTCGTCGGGGTCGAGCCAGCACGACCGTCCGTCCCCGGTCGATGCGGGACGGGGGCCCCGCGGGCGTTGCGCCGGCGGGTGAGGCGGCGAGCTTGATGCGTGCGAGCGCGGACGCCACGATGCCCGCCGCGCGGTCGGGACGCAGGTCGTCGAACTGGGGCACGGACCCGGCCGGTGCCGCGCGCCATTCCGCGTACCGGGCGGCGTGCGCCAGCGCCCGTGCCGCCTCCTCCGGGAAGCCGTACGCAGGCACCAGGACGCCGCCACTGCGCAGTGCCTCCGACCCGCTTTCCGCGGCCAGGAACACGGTCAGGACCGGGATCGGCCGCGGCAGCTCGATGACTGCGTCGTGAATGGCGGCGGCGACATCCTCAGACCGGGTGCCAAGGGGCGGCACGAACAGCACCATGATCGCGTCGATGCCCTCCCAGGCGGCCAGCACGGCGATGGCGCGCCGGAATGATTCGGGCGAGGCATCGATCGTGTCGACGGGGTTGCCCAGCGCGGCCTCGGGCGGAAGGAACACGGCCAGTTGCTCGCGCACCTGGTCCGGCAGGTCGGGGACGAGCAGGCCGTCGGCGTCGCACGCGTCGGCCGCCAGGATGCCCGGGCCCCCGCCATTCGTGAGGATCGCAACGCGCCGGCCGGCCGGCAGCGGCTGATTGGCGAGCAGCGACGCCACGTCGAAGAACTCGCTCAGCGTGTCCGTGCGAACCACGCCGGCCTGGTGGAACAGCGCGTCCACGGTCACGTCGGACGCCCCGATGCGGGTTCCGGTGTGCGACGACGTCGCGCGGGCCCCGGCCGCGGACCGGCCGCTCTTCACCGCGATGATCGGCTTGTTGCGACCCACGCGGCGGGCGATCCTGGCGAACTTGCGCGGGTTGCCCAGGGACTCGAGGTACAGGGCCAGCACGGCCGTGCGTGGGTCCTCGTCCCAGTACTGGAGGAAGTCGTTGCCGGAGAGGTCCGCCTTGTTGCCGATCGAGATGAAGCTCGACAGGCCGAGGCCCATGCTGTTGGCGCGTTCGATGATCGCCAGCCCGAGGGCGCCGCTCTGCGACATGAACCCGACGCGACCCTCGATGGGAGCGGTCGGCGAGAAGGTCGCGTTCAGGCGCACGTCCGGCTCGAGGTTGACGATCCCCATGCAGTTGGGCCCGACCAGCCGCATCCCGGCCCGGCGACACACCGCGAGCAGCTCGCGCTGTCGCGCCAGGCCCTCGGCCCCGGTCTCGGCGAAGCCTGGCGAGATCACGACCAGCGACTTCACGCCCTTTGTCGCGCACTCCCCCGCAGCCGCCACGCAGGCGTCGGCCGGCAGGGCGAGAACGGCCAGGTCGACAGGTCCGGGGATGTCGAGCACCGAGCGGTAGGCGGTCACGGATTGGACCACGTCGGCGTTCGGGTTGACCGGGAAGACGGGACCCTGGAACCCGCCTTCCAGCAGGTTGTGGAACAGCTCGCCGCCTGCCGTGCCCCTGCGGCGCGACGCGCCGATGACGGCGATGCTGGAGGGATGCAGCAACGCCCGCACGGCGGCCGCGGAGGCGATCTGCTCACGGTGCTCGAAGCGCTCCCGCGCCGGGCCAGACAGCTCGGTCGGGAACTCGACGATGAGGGCTCCCGGCTCCACCCGCACCCGTGTCGGAAACCCGCTCTCTCGGAACACCTCGAGCATGCGCGCGTTCTCCGGGAGGACCTCCGCGTAGAACGTCGAGATGCCCGCCTCGTGAGCCCGCTCGGCCAGCTCCTCCAGCAGCAGTGTCGCGATGCCGCGTCCCTGATGGTCGTCCGCCACGAGAAACGCCACCTCGGCCAGGTCGGGGCCGACCACGTTGTACCCGGCCTGGGCGATGATGCGTCCGGCCGCCTCGCCGACCAGCGAACAGTCTCCCGTTGCGGGCGGGTTCGCCCAGCGGCGTGCCAGCCCCTCGAGGTCGGAGACCAGTCCCGCGAATCGCATGCGTCGCGACTCCAGGGCGAGGCCCTGCAGGAACGCGAGCAGCGCGGCCACGTCCTCGGGCCGGGCGGCCCGCAGGTGGATCGACGAGCCATCCCGAAGGACCGCGTCGCGCTCTCGTTCCGGTTTCGCGGCGATGCTCATCCTCGGGGCTCCCTGTCGGCGCTGCCTGGCCACGCGTCCGGGCCGGGGCTCTCCATCCCGTCTTCGCCTTCCATCCGGCTATAGTCTCCGAGACGAGGCTCCGGGTCGAGTCCTTCGCGCCACTCGTTCGCCACGACCGTCCCGGCTGAAGGAGCGCAGCCCGAGGCGCATGCACGATTCTCACGCGTCCGCCGAGCAGCCGCTGGTCGTCTACGGGCCGCCGTCGCTGCAGTACGACTTCGGCGCGCAGCATCCCCTCACCCCGCGCCGGTTCGGAGCAGGGATCGACCTCCTTCGGGCCGTCGGCGCGGCGCGCTTCGCCTCGCCGCCCGAGGCGACGGTCGACCAGTTGCGACGCGTGCACGACCCCTCGTACATCTCCACGGTGCAACTCCTCTCGGAGTACCCGGACGCCGGCTCGATGGTCGGCTTCTCGAGCATGGGCGACGATCCTCCCTTCTACGGCATGCACGCCGCGGCCGCCGCAGTCGCCGGCGGCTCCCTCGCCGCCATGGAGCAGATCCTCTCGGGACAGGTCCTGCACGCGTTCCATCCCGGCGGGGGGCTGCACCACGCCATGCCGGGCCGCGCCAGCGGCTTCTGCATCTACAACGACGTGGCCCTGGCCGTGGCGCGAGCCCGGGACGCCGGGCACCGCGTGCTGTACGTCGACCTCGACGTGCACCACGGGGACGGCGTGGAGGCGGTCTTCTGGGACGACCCGAGGGTGCTCACGGTCTCGCTGCACGAGACGGGCCGCGCGCTGTTCCCCGGAACCGGGTTCGTGGACGACTGCCGCGAGCCGGTGGTCCACCGCGCTGTCGTGAACGTCCCCCTGGAGCCCGGGACCTCGGACGCGTCCTGGCTCACGGCGCTCGAGATGCTCGTGCCCGCGCTGGCCCGTGAGTTCCGTCCGACGCTGCTCGTCTCGCAGCACGGCAGCGACACGCACGTGCTCGATCCGCTGGCGGACCTGCGTCTGACCACCTCGGCGATGTCGCGCGCGGCGCGGCTGCTGGACGGCGTGGCGCACGAGTACGCCGAGGGGCGATGGCTGGCGACCGGTGGCGGGGGCTACGACGTCTACCGCGTCGTGCCTCGCGTCTGGGCCCTGGTCTGGCTCGCCCAGGCGCACGTGGAGATCCCCCTGGAGACGCCGGCACACTGGCGCGCGCGCTGGGCCGCCGACGCCCGTCGCTTCGACCAGGGACCGCCGCCGCGAGAGATGCTCGACCCGGCCGCGCTCCGATCCTCAGAGCCAGGGCACGTGGTCGAGCGCAACCTGGAGACGGCCAGGACTGCCCTGCAGTGCTCGCTGCAGGCCCTCCGGGAGACACCCGCCGGCTGAATGCCGCGTCATGGAGCATCGGGCGCTGGGCGACGTCACCACGCTGGCCGAATTCCGGGATCGTCGAGACGATCCGCGACAGGGCCCGGTCGAGCGAGGCGGATCAGCTCGTCTGAACTCTGAGTCAGCCGCCGATGGTCGCCGGGGCCGGCACGCGCCGCTGGCGGGCTCCCCTTGCCGCGCTGGACTCTCGCCCGGCGGTCCGCTCCGACCCGGGTGCGCGGTCGCCGTGCCGAGCGGCGGCCCCGGTGCGATCCGTGCGCAGGTGGCGCTCCTCGGGCTCGGCGGTGCCGGGCAGGTATGCCTCGACCACCTGGACGGGGATGGCCACGCGCAGCAGGCGCTGCACCCCGCGCAGCTGCTCGACCTCCTCGGGCGACACCAGCGAGATCGCGATGCCGCTCGCGCCGGCCCGTCCGGTGCGTCCGATCCGATGGATGTAGTCCTGCGGGTCGTGGGGCAACTCGTAGTTGACCACGTAGGGGAGTTCCTCGATGTCCAGGCCCCGCGAGGCGACGTCGGTTGCGACGAGCACTGCCACGTCCCCGCGCTTGAAGTCCTCGAGCGCGCGGGTGCGCTCGGGCTGGCTCCGGTCGCCGTGGATCGCCACGGCGTTGACGCCGCGCCGGTCAAGGTGCCCGGCCAGTCGTCCGGCGGCCGTTTTCGTCCGGGTGAAGACGAGCACCTGCGACATCTGGTCGCGTCGCAGCAGGTGCACCAGCAGGTCGGCCTTGCGGGCCGCGTCCACGGGGTAGAGCACCTGCGTCAGGTTGTCGGCGATCGTGTTGCGGGGCGCGACCTCGACCGTCGCGGGGTTGCGCAGGAACTCGCGGGCCAGCCGCCGGATCTCCTCGGAAAAGGTCGCCGAGAAGAAGAGCGTCTGCTGCCGCGCGGGCAGCATGGCCACGATGCGCCGCACGTCCGGGATGAAGCCCATGTCGAGCATGCGGTCGGCCTCGTCGAGGACGAGGACCTCGACCTGGCCAAGGTTCAGCTTGCCCTGCCCGAGGTGGTCGAGCAGGCGGCCCGGCGTGGCGACGAGGATCTCGACGCCCGTCCAGAGTGCCTTGGTCTGCGGGTTCATCGGCACGCCGCCGTGCACGACGGCCGATCGGAGCGGCAGGCTCCGTCCGTACGTCCGGAACGACTCCTCCACCTGCACGGCCAGCTCGCGCGTGGGCGTGAGGACGAGTGTGCGCACCGGGTGCCTTGCCGGCGACACCGCCGTGTTGGCGTCGCGGCGAAGGCGCTCGAGGATGGGGAGTGCAAAGGCGGCGGTCTTGCCGGTGCCGGTCTGCGCTGCGGCGAGGACGTCGCGGCCGGCCAGAACGAGCGGGATGGCGGCGGCCTGGATGGGGGTGGGCTCCAGGTACCCCTCCCGGGCAACCGTGTCCAGGAGGTCGGCCGACAGGCCGAGTGTGTCGAAGGTCAAGTGATGTTGGCTCCTGCGCGCGTCGTGGGACGCAATGGCGACCTGGCGGGCGATCACATGCGGCCCGGGTCCATGGTCACGTCGTCGAAAGCTGCCGGATCGGCGGCCGATCACGCCGAGCGCGGGCGCGCTCCTGGCGTGGGTCGAGGCTCAGGTCTCTCTCTTCAACCGCGATCGTACCATGGCGGGCGCAGTCAGCCCGGCGGCCGCTCCCGTTGCCAGGCCGGCGGCCGCTCCCGGCACCGGCCGTCCGACCAGCCCGGCGGGCGCTCCCGACGGCCGCACCCACCGGTCCCGGGCGCCCCCGGTCAGCGTGGCGCCAGGCGTGCGAGCCAGGCATGCACCCGCCCCCCCGGGAGCAGTGTCTCGAGTTGCTCCTCCACGATCGACTCGACCCGCCACGCGCCCGAGAACGCACGGCGCAGGTCAAGCCGCCGTACCCGTTCCGGCCCGTACCCGAACGGGTTGCGGTCGCTCCACGCGAGCACGAAGCACCGGCCGGCCGGCTCGACGACGCGGCGAAGTGCGGCGGCGTACGCCGCTCGGTCGGAGGGCTGCAGCGTGTGGAACAGGCCGACGTCCAGGATCGTGTCGAAGGAGCTCGGCAGGTCTCCCAGCCGGAGCGCGTCGTGTTCGACGAACGACGCGCGCCCTCCGAGGCCGCGCTCGGCCGCCCTGCGCGTCGCCTTCGCCAGGGCCGCGGCGGCGAAATCGACGCCGAGCACGGTATGGCCCTGGCTCGCGAGGTAGAGCGCGTTCTCCCCCGTCCCGCAGCCGGCGTCGAGCACCCTCTCGCCGATCAGGCCCGCCTGCTCCAGCCGGACGACGGCTCCCTGGGGGCGGCCGATGTCCCAGGTGGGTGTGCCTTCGTACGCGATCTCGAATGCCTTCGTCGTCATCCCTCCCGAGGCCCTCCAGCCGACGCGGCCGCCGGGCGAGCGACTGCCCGGCGACAACGTTCCCGGCCGCCAGACTACACGGGCCTGTGCGGCTCCGGCCGGCTGCCTCAGCCGGCGGCGCCCCGCCCGCACAGGTGATTCGGCCCTAGGGAGCGAGGGATACCATAGATGGGGTGGTGCTGGCGTGGAGGCATCGATCCTGTCCGTCCTCGAGCGGGCGGAACGGGACGCTGAGGACCGGCGCCGTAGGGCCGAGGCCGAGGCCGATCGGCTGATCCGCGACGCGCGCGACCGGGCGCGGGGGATCGAGGCCGCGGCCACGACACGCGCAGAGGCGGCCGTCGCCGAGATGCGTCGGGTCGCACTCGACGCCGCCCGTGCCGAGGCAGGACGTCTCGCGGGGGCGGGCGCGGGAGTGTGGCAGCCGATCCGGAGCGAGCTCCCCGACGACTCGGAGCGGTTCATGCGCGCGGTCCGGCTTGTCATCGCCGCTGTCCTCGACGAACCCGACCCCGCGGCTGAGGGTGCGCCTTCCCGTGACGCCGCGCCCAGCGGAACGACCCGGAGCGAGGCGGCGCCGTGCTGATCACGATGCGCCGCGTTGACATCGTGGCTCCCCGGGTCCTGGCGCTGGACCTGCTGCGGGTTCTTCATCGCGCGGGAATGGTTGAGCTGCTGCCGTTCGAGCCAATCCCCGGCGCCGGGCCGCTCTTCCGCACATGCGCCGGGTGCCCGGAGTCTGCCGGCCGGCAGGCCCGGTTCCGACGCGCCTCCGATCTCGTGGGACTGCTCGGAGGGGCCGCGGTGGCACCCGGCGAGCTTGAGCAGATGTGGGAGCTGGACGACGCCGCTCTCGACGCTGCGCTTGACGAGCTCGAGCCGATCCGCACCGGCGTCACGCTGTCCGTCGCCACGCGACGCGAGCTGGACGACGAGATGGCGCGGCTGACTGCATGGCGGGAGGTGATCGCCGGGCTTGCCACGGTGACGGACCGGATCCCGGACATCCCGGGATACGTCGCCACCGCGGTTGCGGTCGAGGGCCGCGACCGAGCCCCGGTTAAATCGCTGCGCAGCGAGCTCGAGACCCTCACGGCGGGGCGATGCGGCTCCCTGGTCGCCGAGCTCGACGCGACCCGGACGGTCGCGGTTCTCGTCTATCCGGCGCGGCACCACGCCGCCATGCGGACTCTCCTCGACGGACGCGAGTTCCGGGAGGTGACGCTGCCGCCCGACGTCCTCGGCCGCCCGCTGCCTGAAATCGAGCACGCTCTGGCGAGGGATGAGGCTCGGGTGGCGGATCGGCGCGCACGGGTCGCGGCCGAGATCGACCGGCTCCGTGCCGCCGCTGGCTCTCGCGCCACCGCGCTGGCGGCCGTCCTGCACGACCGCATGGCCGAAGCGGACGCGGTGGGCACGGCCGGTACGAGCGAACATCTGCTCGAACTGCCGGCGTGGGCGCCGGCGACCCGCATCGCCGAGCTGCAGCGGTATCTGGCGGCCGAGGTGGGTCCTGAGGCAGTGGTGGTGCCGCGTCCTGGGGAGCGGATGGCCGACCAGCCGGATCCGCCGGTGTCGCTTCGCAACCTGCCTGTCGTGCGCGCCTTCGAGCCGCTCATCGCGTTCGTGGGCCTGCCCCGCTACGGATCGCTCGACCCGACGCCGGCACTGGCGGTGACGTTCCCGGTGTTCGTGGGCTTCATGGTCGGTGACGCAGGGTACGGCCTGGTCCTCCTGGCCATGCTGGCTGCCGTATGGCGCCGTCGGCGGGCGAGCCGGATCCTGGCCGCCGCCGCTCCGATCGCGCTGCTTGCCGGCCTGGCCACGGTGTTCTTCGGCGTGCTGTTCGGCGAGTGGTTCGGCGACATCGGCCGTTCATGGCTGGGGCTCCGACCCCTCTGGCTCGACCGCGCAGAGGCGGCCCTGCCTCTCCTGGTCGCCTCGGTCGGGGTGGGGGTCGCCCAGGTCGGACTGGGGCTCGCGCTCGGCGTGCTCAACGCCGTGTTGCTGCGCGAGCGCCGCGTCGCGGTCGCCCGGGCCTCGTTGCTCTGCTGCCTCGGTGCGGGCCTGGTGCTGATGGCGGTCCAGGCCGGCGCGATGCCCGGAGCGTCCGGAGGGGGCATGGGCACCGCGCTGACGGCTGCCGCCGCGGCCAGCCTCGCGTTCGCTGCGGTCGGCCTGTTCGCGTCGCAGGGCGCCAGTGGGCCGATCGAGCTCGTCGGGATGTTCGGCAACGTGCTGAGCTACGCCCGACTGATGGCGATCGGGCTGGCCTCCGTGATGCTCGCCGTGGTCGCCAACCGGTTGGGCGGGCTCGCAGAGAACGTGCTGGTCGGAGTGGTGATCTCCGGCGTGTTCCACGCGCTCAACTTCGGCCTCGCATTCTTCGATGCCTCAATTCAGGCCCTGCGGCTCCACTACGTGGAGTTCTTCAGCAAGTTCGTCGAGCACGGAGGCCGGCGTTTCCGGCCGTTCACATCCGTACTCGACGTGGACGATGGGGTCATGCACGGCGCCGGGAGGTGAAGGAGTGGATGAGGGATTGCGGTACATCGGGGCAGCCCTCGCGGTCGGGCTCGGGGCGCTCGGGACTGGATGGGCCCAATCCAGGATCGGGTCGGCCGGCGCCGGGGTGATCGCGGAGAAGCCGGAGCTCGCCGGGCTCGTCCTCATCCTCATCGCCCTGCCCGAGACCCTCGTGATCCTGGGTTTCGTCATTGCGACGCTGACCCTGCTGGCACACTGACGCCACGGCGATGGTCGGTGGCAGAGCGGCCCGGGACCGCCACCCAGGCGTGGACGACACCCCGCCCGGCGAGGCGGCGATCGTGGCCGCCATCCGGCTGGAGAGCGAGGCCCAGGCTGCCGCGATCGTCGATGCCGCCCGGGTCCGCGGCCACGAACTCGTGGCGCAGGCGGAGGCAGCCGCGGAGGAACATGTCCGGCGCGCCTGCCGGGACGCCGAGCCAGGGATCGCTAACGAGGCAAACCGGGTAGTGAACGCCGCCCGCGTGCAGCGCGATCCATGACCGGACGCGCGCGGACGCAGACCGTGTCGACGCCGTCTTTGCGGAAGGCGGGCGGCAGCTGGCCGCACTCGCGGCGGACTTCCGTCACCATCGCTGGAGGGCGTCGCTCGGTCGCTTCGTCCAGGATGCCCGTCGCTTCACCGGGCCCGGGTCGACGTACGCCATGCGCTCGATCGACCGGGCGATCGACGGAGCCGGCTCGGCCGCCAATGCAGGGCCGGCCGCCGCGGCAGGCCCTGCCGCCCCGGCGGACCCGACGTGGGGAATGGATACCGACGACGCGGGCTTGAGCGACGGCGGCCCGCAGCTCGCGTCCGACCCGCCCTGGGACCCCACACCCCTCGTGTCCGACCAGCCCAACCGGGCCGGGGGCGCCGACGAGCCACGAGCGGGCGTCGTGTCCCGGTCGAGCGACGGCCGGCTCGAAGTGGACGCCACGATCGACGCGCGCCTCGCGCGGGCCCGCCTGCTGCTGGCCGACGTGGTGGTCCGCATCCTCGCCGGAGAGGAGCCGGCGAAGTGACGGGCTGGGACTACGGGAACGCACGCGTCGCTGCCCTGCGCAGCCGGCTGCTGGATGCCGCGGCGCTGCGTCGCCTGGGCGACGCGGAATCGACGGCTGCGTTCCTGTCGCTGCTCGCCGCGTTCGACGACTGGCGGCCGTTCCTGGCCCCGGTCCCGGGGATCGAGGGGGAGCCGGGCACCGGCGGGGAGCGCGGCGCTCGCCGCGGCGCTCGCGACTTCGACCCCGGAGCGCGGCTGCGGCACGCGCGGATGCTCGATGGGGCGATCGAGCGTCATCGGTCGACGAGGCTCTCGGCGCTCCTGCGCTGGTACGTGCCTCCGGTCCGGCAGCTGGTCGAGGCCGTGGTGATGCCGCTGGACCTGGAACGCGCGCTGTCCATGCTTCGTCTCCGGCGAGCCGGGCAGGAGCCCTGGCCGACGTCCCCGGGCGAAGGGACGCCCCCGGGTACTGCCACGCCACGCGGGACCGGCGCGCTGCCGCGGGCGGGCACGCCCGACGGGGACGGCACCTTCGCCGGGGATGCAGTGCTCCGGGGCATTCCTCCCGGAGCTCTGCTCGACGCGGGCCGTCTCGTCCTGCTGTCGCGAGCGACCGGCGAGGGCGGGCCGTTCCGCGAGCTCGCGCGCCTCGAGGTGATCGGGAGCGGCGACGCCGCAAGGCTCGCCCGGGACGCCGAACGCGGAACGCCTCCCGAGCAGCTGGAGGCGTCGCTCCACGAGGCGTGGGATCGGGCACGCGAGGCGCGGGCGCAGGACGCCGGCGAAGATGGCCGGCTGGTCCTGGACGAGATCGGGCGGGAGCGCTCGGATCGCCTGGCGGTCCGCGACATGCTGCGGTCCGCTGGCCTTGACGACGCCGCGAGGCTCGAGCGGCACCTGGCGCTCGGGCGCATGGCGCGCCTTGGGCGACGAGCCCGGCGGGAGCCCCTCGGCGTCGCCCCGGTGGTCGGCTACCGTGCGGCCCTGGAGCACCAGGCGCTGCAGCTGCGCGCGGCCATGGCGCGGCCGGCTGCGGCGTGGGACGTCGATCGTGCGGCGTCATTCGTGGCGGCCGGTTGAGCGATGGGCGCCGTGGTCGTGCTCGCGTCGCCCGCGCTCGCGGACGGGTTTCGCCTCGCCGGCGCCGCCGTGCTCGTCCAGGAACCGGGGCCGGCGGTGGACGCCGTCCTCCGCGCCGTGGTGGCCGACCCGCAGGCCGCGCTGGTGCTCGTCACGGCCGATCTGTGGGCGTGCCTCGAGGATCGAGCGTGTGGCGAGGTCGAGCAACTGGCGCGCCCGGTGGTGATGGCCATCCCGGCGGCCGGGCAGGCGGATCCCGGGGCACGGCGCGCGCTCATCGCCGACATGGTGCGTCGCTCGATCGGCTACCGCGTCGAGCCGCCGGCCGGAGCCGTCCGGTGACCGCGACTGAGGAGGCCCCGCGCGAGCCCGTCGGACGTATCGTCTCCGCCGTCGGTCCGGTCCTGCGTGCGCGAGGCCTGCGCGGCCCGTCCGTCGGCGAGGTCGTGCGGGTCGGGTCGGCCCGGCTCCTCGGCGAGATCATCCGCCTGGAGCCCGACCTCGTGACGATCCAGGTCTACGAGGAGACGGCTGGCCTCCGCATCGGTGATCCCGTGGAGCCCTCGGGCGCGCCGCTGCAGGCGTGGCTCGGGCCCGGACTCCTGGGCTCGACCTTCGACGGGCTCCAGCGACCGCTGGGCGTGCTCGCCGACCGCGGCACATGGGCGCTCGCGCCGGGGCTCCAGGTCGCGCCGCTCGATCCCGCCAGGCGGTGGACGTTCATCCCGCTCCGGGTGCCGGGCGACACGCTGGATGCCGGCGACGTGGTCGGCACGGTCGTCGAGGGCCAGATCGAGCACCGCGTGCTCGTCCCGCCTGCCACGCAGCGCGGACGCCTCGTGCGGCTGGACGCCGGTGAGTACACCGTGCACCAGCCGATGGGCGAGCTCGACACGCCCGCCGGCCCCGTTCCGCTGCGCCTTGCGCATCCCTGGCCCGTGCGGATCCCGCGTCCGTGCGCGGCCCGGCCGGGTGTCCGGGAGCCGCTCACCACCGGGCAGCGTGTCCTCGACATGCTGTTCCCCCTCGCGCGCGGCGGGACCGCCGTGATCCCCGGCGGCTTCGGGACCGGGAAGACCGTGGTCGGGCAGACCCTGGCGCGCTGGTCGGACGCCGACATCGTCGTCTACGTCGGCTGCGGCGAGCGCGGCAACGAGATGGCCGAGCTCCTCACCAATTTCGCCGAGCTGGTGGACCCGCGCTCCGGCCGTCCGCTGATCGGTCGGACCGTGCTGATCGCGAACACGTCGAACATGCCGGTTGCGGCACGCGAGGCGTCGATCGGGCTCGGCATGACCATCGCGGAGTACTTCCGCGACCAGGGCCGTCACGTGACGCTGCTGGCCGACTCCACCAGCCGCTGGGCCGAAGCGCTGCGCGAGATCAGCGGCCGCCTCGAGGAACTGCCGGGAGAGGAGGGGTTCCCGGCCTACCTCGGCAGCCGGCTCGCCTCCTTCTACGAGCGCGCGGGACGTGCGGTGGCGCTGGGAACCCCCGAGCGGACCGGGTCAGTGTCGCTGGTCGGCGCGGTCTCGCCCCCGGGCGGGGACTTCAGCGAGCCGGTGACCCAGGCCAGCCTGCGCCTTGCGGGTGCATTCTGGGCGCTCGACGTCGAGCTGGCCCATGCCCGCCACTTCCCGGCGGTGGGGTGGAACCAGTCGTACTCGCTCTACGTCGAGGCGATGGCCGACTGGTACGCGTCCAACGTGGGCGCCGACTGGGCGGCGCGGCGCGCTGACGCCCTCGCCCTGCTCGGACGTGAGCGTGAGCTGCTCGAGATCGTGCAGCTCGTTGGCGCAGACGCGCTGCCTGACGAGGATCGTCTGGTGCTCGCGGCGGCGGCGCTCCTCCGCGAGGTGTTCCTGCGGCAGCACGCGTTCGACCCCGCGGACGGCTGGCGTCCGTTGTCGGAACAGCTCGCCCTGCTGCGGACGATCCTGGCAGCCGCGACGGGATGCTGGCGGCGCGCGCCGAGGGCATCCCGGTCGACGCGATCCTGGCCGCGCCGCTGCTTGGCGAGCTGCGACGGGCCCGGAGCTGGACGGGGGACGGCGTGGCAGACCATCTGGCCGACCTGTCGGCGCGGCTCCAGCGCCTGGGCCGGCAGGCCGACGCTCCTGCTGGTGGTGGGACGTGAACCTCTCCATTAGGCGGGTGCACGGGGTTGGCCGGCTTGAAGGGCCGCTTGTGGTCGTCAGGCGAGTGCCCGACGTCGCGCTGGGGGAGGAAGTCCTCCTGCGAGGTCGCGATGGTGAGCTGCGCCATGGCCAGGTCCTGGAGCTCGACGCCGACTGGGTGGCGGTCCAGGTCTACGAGGGAACGCTGGGACTCGACCTTGCGGACACCATCCTCGAGCTGACGGGCGAGCCGTTCCGGCTGGGCGTGTCGGCCGGGATGCTCGGGCGGGTCCTGGACGGTCGCGGGCGCCCGGTCGATGGAGGGCCCGGGATCGTCCCGGCTCGGTCCGTCGACGTGAACGGCCGGGCGATCAACCCGGCCTCCCGGCTTGGGCCGTCCGAGTTCATCGAGACGGGCATCACCGCCATCGACATGCTGGTCACGCTCGTGCGCGGCCAGAAGCTGCCGATCTTCACCGGCGCCGGCCTGCCCGCCAACGAGCTGGCGGCGCGGATCGCGACGGGCTCCCGCCTGCTCGGCGATGAGTCGTTCGTGACCGTGCTGGCGGCGCTCGGCATCACGCGCCGCGAGGCAGACTTCTTCCGCGACGCCTTCGCCCGCTCCGGGCCGCTCGACCGCGTCGCGCTCTTCCTCAACCTGGCCGAGGATCCGGCCGTCGAGCGGCTGCTCACGCCGCGTTGCGCGCTGGCGCTGGGTGAGCACCTGGCCTTCGACGTCGGCATGCACGTGCTGGTCGTGCTGACCGATATCACGTCGTACGGCGACGCCCTCCGCGAACTCGGCACGGCGCGCGAGGAAGTGCCCGGCCGTCGTGGTTACCCGGGCTATCTCTACACCGACCTCGCCCGGCTCTTCGAGCGCGCGGGCCGGGTCCGCGGGATGCCGGGTTCGCTCACGCTGCTGCCGATCGTGACCATGCCCGACGACGACATCACGCACCCGATTCCCGACCTGACGGGGTACATCACCGAGGGCCAGATCGTCCTCTCCCGCGAGCTGCATGCGCGCGGGATCTTCCCACCCATCGACGTCCTGCCCTGCCTGTCCCGGCTCATGAACGCGGGGATCGGGTCGGGGCGGACGCGGCCCGAGCACCGCGCGGTGGCGGACCAGTTGTATGCGCTCTACGCCCGTGGCCGCGAGCTGCGCCGCCTGGTTGCGGTGATCGGAGAGGCGGGCCTCTCGGCGTCCGAGCGCCGCGTGCTCGCGTTCGCCGGACGCTTCGAGAACGAGCTTGTGGACCAGGGCGTCCGGCGGCGCACGCTCGACGCGAGCTTCGACGTGGCGTGGAACGTGCTTGCGGGCCTGCCGCCGGACGAGCTGACGGAGATCCCGCTCGAGGTCCTGCGGGAGCACTTCCCGGCGGCCGAGGCGGACACCACCCAACCGGCCGATGCTGTGCCGCCGGCCGACGCTGCACACCAGCCTGGAGTCCGCCCATGAGCGGCCGCCGGACCCGGACAGAGCTGCTGATCGCCCGCGCTCAGCTCGAGCTCGCCCGCCAGGGCCAGTCGCTCCTTGAACACAAGCGCGATGCGCTGCTGCGAGAGGTGCACGTGGGCATGCGCCGGGTCGACGAAGACCTCGAGAGGCTCGACGCCTCGGCCGAGCTCGCGCAGCTTGCGCTCACCGAGGCGGAGCTGCGACACGGATGCGAGCCGGTAGCCGCCGCCGCGTCCGCGGGATCGGGCCGCGCGACTGCCGAGCTGTTCGACGTCACCGTCATGGGTGCTACGTTTCCGGCGGTCGCCGCACCCGATCCGCGCCGCCGTGCTGGCGAACGGGGCCGCGACCCACTCTCGGCCGGCGTGGCGGTCGAACTCGCCGCGGAGCGCTTCGAGTCGGAGCTGGCCCTCGCCATCGGGCTCGCCTCCGTCGAGGCACGCGTGCGCGGCCTGGCGCGCGAGGCGCGGCAGACGAGCCGGCGGGTGAACGCGCTGCGCTTCCGGGTGGTGCCGTCGCTGCAGGCCGAGGTGCGGACCCTGGCGTTCACGCTCGAACAGAGGGAGCGCGAGGACCGGTTCCGGATGAAGCTCATGAAGCGACGTCGCGCGACCCGGCCCCGCATCCTGGCCGTGACGCCGGCGGAGGGGCAGGGTGACCCGGCCGGCGCGCCGGCAGGCAGCGGCATCGGCTGAGCGCGTCCAGCATCAGGCGAACCGGGATGCTCACCGCCGCCGGCGACTGCCCGGGAGGCGGCGCGTCGCGGAGGCACCTGCCTCGGAGACTTGCGGGCCGCTCAGGTGCCCCCGACTCGCCGTTGCAGCTCGGCGATTCGCCGCTGGAGGAACGCCCGTTCCGGTCCGTTGGCCGCGAGCTCGGCAGCACGCCGGTAGGCGGCGAGTGCCTCCGTATCCCGCCCCAGGCGCCGCAGCAGGTCCGCCCGGGTGGCGTGCAGGAGGTGGAAGCCGTCGAGCGCCCCGCTGGCCGTGATGCCGTCGACGATCTGCATGCCCGCTGCCGGCCCGTCGGCCGCCGCGACCGCGACGGCACGATTGAGCTCGACGACCGGGGAGGGCGCCTCGGTCGCCAGCAGCCCGTAGAGAGCGGCGATCGCGGGCCAGTCGGGCGGGCCTCCCTGCAGGGTACGCGCGTGCTGTGCGGCGATCGAAGCCTGGAGCAGGTACGAGCCGGGGGCGGCGACCCGGCCGACCAGCATCGCCCACGCCCGCTGTACGAGTGTCAGCCCCTCGGCGATCTCTGCGCGATCCCACCGTCCGCGATCCTGATCCTCGAGCAGGACCAGCGACCCATCCCCGGCAATCCGGGCCGCGCGCCTCGAGTCCTGCAACAGCAGCAGCGCGAGGAGGCCGAGCGGCTCGGTCCGCTCCGGCATGAGCTCGACCACCAGCCGCGCCAGCCTGGTCGCCTCGGCGCAGAGTTCGACTCGCACCAGGTCGTCGCCCCCGGTCGCCGCGTAGCCCTCGTTGAACACCAGGTAGATGGTCGCCAGGACGCCGTCAAGCCGCTCCGGGATCGCGTCGTCGGGAGGGACCCGGTACGGAATCGCCGCCTCCCGGATCTTCCGCTTTGCCCGCACGAGGCGCTGGGCGAGGGTTGCCTCGGGTACGAGAAACGCTCGCGCGATCTCTGGCGTGGAGAGACCGCCCAGCGTCCTCAGCGTGAGGGCCACCCTCGACTCGAGCGGAAGCGCCGGGTGGCAGCACGTGAAGATGAGACGCAGCCGGTCGTCCGTAAGCCGTGTCGCGCTGCCGATCCGCACGGTCGCCTCCATGCTGCCGAGCTCCAGGTCTCGCTCGATCGCGACGAGCTTCGTCGCGTGCCGGCGGTCGCGCCGCAGCCGGTCCAGCGCGCGGTTGCGGGCGGTGGTGGTCAGCCAGGCGCCGGGGTTGGCGGGCAGGCCGTCCCGGGGCCATGTCTCGAGCGCCGCGACGAAGGCATCGGCGACGGCTTCCTCGGCGGCGTCGAAGTCGCCGCCCAGGATGCGGATGAGCGTGGCCAGCACCCGGCCGTATTCGTCGCGGAATGTCCGCTCCGCGAGCGCGCGCGGATCTGCGGGGGCCGTCATGGGCTCGGCCGCCTTGCGCCCGGCCGGGCCCCGGCCGTCGTCAGGCCGACGCCTCCGATGGCATTCCCGTGATCGGGCGCACCTCCATCGATCCGTACAGCGCGCCCGGGCAGCGCGCCGCCGCCTCGATGGCGGCGTCCAGGTCGGGACACTCGACGATGTAGTAGCCGCCCAGGACTTCCCGGGTCTCCGCGAACGGACCGTCCGTCACCAGCCGCTGACCGTTCCGGACGCGGACCGTGGTGGCCGAGGTCGTGGGAGCCAGCGGCGCGCCGGCCTGGAGCCACCCGCGTTCCGTCAGCCAGTCGCCATACTCGAACCACGGCTTCATGTCGGGCATGGCAGCCGCCGCGTCCGAGCCCGGTTCCGGGTCGGGTCCGTAGATGAGGAGCATGTAGCGCATCGAGCAACTCCTTGTGTGACAGTGCCGGGTTCCGCCGGTACCGGGCGGCGGCTACGGCTTGCGAGGCGAAGTCCACCACCCGCCAGCCAGACGACGAACGGGCCGCATCTGAATCGACACACACCGGCTCCGACTGCGGCATGGCCGCGACTGCCTCCCGGCGGACGGTCACGCCGGCCGTCCGGTGGTCATCCGGGTCATGACGCCGCGACCGGCACGGACGTCTGACCGGCCGACCGCTCGAGGACCCAGTAGAGGACCGCCGCCACGGCGAACCCGACGACGTACGTCACGTCGGCGCCTCCCAGGGCAGTTGCCGCCGGCCCCACGTACAGCGTCTGGTTGAAGAACGGGATCGAGATCACGAACCCCAGCACGAGCGCGACGAGGGCGTTCCTCCCCGACGGCAGGTTGGCGAACCCGACCACTCGCTGTGCGTCGAAGCGCCCCCTCCGCAGGTACCAGTCGACCAGCACGATGGCCGCCCACGGTCCGATCCAGTACGTGATCAGCAGGAGGTAGTTCTCGAACGTCGACTGGAAGTTGCCGTAGTAGAGATACAGCGTCGCCCCGAAGCTCAGGACGCCCACCAGCGCCGCGGAGAGCGGCCGCCAGATGCGCACGCCGGCCGCCAGCAGCGACAACGAGCCGGTGTAGTCGTTCATCGCGTTGACCGCCACGGACCCGAGGAAGATGGCGACCATGGCCAGCGCCCCGACGAATCCGCCGCCGACGATCGTGTTGATCTGGTGCGTGTTGTCGGCGGTCGAGTTGCCGAGGGCGTTCGTGACGGCCAGGCCGAGTGCCTCCAGCCACGTGGCCGAGAGCGCGAGGCCGAGGAACGTCCACCCGAACACGCGGGACGCCGGGGCGTCGACAGGCAGGTACCGCGTGTAGTCGGAGGCGTAGAGCGCCCAGGCAAGGTTGAAGCTGCCCGCGATGGTGGTCATCAGCACGAACATCCCGATCGACGCCCCGCTGCCGTTCGCCATCGCGAAGTCCATCTTCGGCACCGCCGCGACGGTGACCACCGCGAACAGGACCAGGAGTCCGAGGGCCGCCCACTTTTCGAACGTGTGGATCGCCTCGTAGCCGACGATCGAGAGCACCGACTGGCAGACGATGACGATGGCGAGGCTGACCGGGAACGGGATCGCCCCGCCGGTCAGGATGTCGATCGCGTATGCGCCGAAGAAGGCGTTGACGGCGTCCCAGGCGATCGTGCTGAGCCAGTTGATCACGCCAGGCACGACGATCGTCTTGCCGAACGGCAGCCGTGACGCCGGGATCTGCGCCATGCCGCTGCGCGGTCCCATGGCGGCCATGACCCCGACCAGCGCCGCCGAGATCAGGTTGCCCAGGACGATCGCCGCCAGGCCCGCCCACCAGCCCAGGCTGGCGACGCTGACCGCGAACGTCCCGATGGCGAAGGCCGCCGGCACGAGGTTCGGCGTGAACCAGACCGTGAAGACGCGGGTCAGCGATCCGTACCGGCCCTCCACCGGGATCGGGTCGATCCCGTGACCCTCGACGGTGAGGTCGCCCTCGCGCGTGGGCATGGTGTCGCGTGCGGACACGAGCGCGGTCATCGGGGTCAACCTCCTCGAGCGAACGTGACCGGCACGTCGGCGCCGGCTCGGTGGATGGTGCTCCGCGCGGGCTCGGTCTCCGCGACCACCCGCCCCTCCCGGAGCACCCAGCGTGCCGCCGGCCGCAGCCGGATCGCCTCGGCCTCGTCCTCGCAGTCGAACACCGCGAGGTTGGCCGGGGCTCCCTCCCGCACGCCCCAGTCGTCGCGCCCCGACGAACGCAACGGATTGGTGGTGATCATCTCGTACGCGCGGAAGAGTTCTCCTCGCCCGGTCATCTGGGCCACGTGGACCAGCATCGACAGCGCGTCGAGCATCGAGCCGCGCCCGAGCGGGTACCACGGATCCATGATCGAGTCGTGCCCGCAGGCGACGTTCACGCCGGCGGCGTCCAGCTCCTTCACGCGCGTCATGCCGCGCCGCTTGGGATACGTGTCGAAGCGACCCTGCAGCACGATGTTGTCGAGCGGATTGGCGACGATGGTGACGCCGGAGCGACGCAGGAGCTGCAGCAGCTTGAAGGCGTAGGCGTCGTTGTAGGACCCCATCGCCGTGGTGTGGCCGGCCACCACCCGGCCCTGCATGCCGTCGCGCATCGTCCTCGCCACGACGTGCTCCAGGAAGCGCGACTCCGGGTCGTCCGTCTCGTCGCAGTGCAGGTCGATCGGTTTGCCGGTCTCTCGCGCCAGGTCGAAGATGAACTGCACCTCGGCGACGCCGTCCTCGCGGGTCCACTCGTAGTGCGGGATGCCGCCGATCACGTCGCAGCCGAGGCGCATTGCCTCCCGCATGAGCTCGCGGCCGTCCGGGAACGAGAGGATGCCGTCCTGCGGGAACGCGATCAGCTGCAGCTCGACGATGTCGCGCACCTCCTCGCGCAGCTCGAGCAGCGCCCGCAGCGCGACCAGGCTGGGGTCGCAGACGTCCACGTGCGAGCGGATCAGGCCGGTCCCCTGGGCGACCTCCCAGTGGATGGCCTCGCGGGCACGGCGCTTGACGTCCTCGTGGGTGAGGGTCCGCTTGCGCTCGGCCCAGGTGAGGATCCCCTCGATGAGCGTGCCCGACTCGTTGTGGCGCGGTTCGCCAACGGTGAGCACGGCGTCGAGGTGCACGTGGGGGTCGACGAGCGGCGGGCTGACCAGGCGGCCGTCCGCGTGGAGCACCCGGGCGCCGTCCGCGGTCAGAGAGCCGCGCGGCACGATTCGCGCGATTCGACGCCCGTCGATGCCGACATCGACCGGCTCAGGCCGGCGGTCGGCGGTCGGGTGGGCGCGGGCGTCGCGGATGATCAAGTCCATGGTGCCCGGAGTCTACGGACTCGCCGTCCGCGCGCAAGTGGACCCGCGCGCAAATGGACCCGCGCGCGGGTGCACCCGGGTCGCGACCGGCCCGAACTCCGCCGCAAACAGGCCCGGCCGGCGGCTCGGGCTCTTACTGTCCCGCGAACGACACCTTCGACCAGGTGTGGCCGCCGTCGCGCGTCACGTAGAGCGTGCCGGCCGTCTGCCCGTTGGCGGTCCCCGTGCCTGACTCGGTGAGCGCCACGCCCTGCGTCGAAGTGGTGAACCCGAGGTACACGACCGGGCCCGCGGCGAGCGCCGTCGCCCAGGTCTGTCCTCCGTCGAACGAGCCGACGATTGCCGACCCGGGATTGGCGTTCCCCGCCACGGTGGCGCTGCCCGCCACGAAGATCGAGCCCGTCCCCGGGCTCGCGATCGCAGCCGCTTCGCCGAGCGGCACCGGCGTCCCGGTCTCGGTGAACGTCGTCCCACTGTCGTGAGAGACGTACAGGTGCTCGCCCTTCGGCGTGCTCCACAGGCCCACGTCGCAGGCCGCGACCAGTTCGGTCGGGCTGGATGCAGCGAGCACGGCCGGGCCGACGACGCTGGCGCAGGGCGGAGTCCAGGCCACCCACGTGCCGTTCACGAGCCGCGCCCCCCCGACCACGGTCCGATCGACCTGGACGAGCCAGCCGTTCGTGCCCGACAGCACGAGCTGCGTCACGGGAACGGGCCCCGCGCCTATTTCGACCTTGACTGGAGACGTCGTCCATGCGTCGCCCGAGACTGAACTTGACGCGACCCGCACGCGCGGGGCCGCCCGTTCCCGCCATGTCATAGAGCGCGGCGTGGACGGAGCCGCCTGACGCCTCGAGGGCGACCACCGACGCGGATGCCATGCCGGGGATCGTCACCGGGTGCCATGTCGCCCCGCCGTCGTGCGTGGCCCACAGGTCCGGGCCGAACGCCCACCCGTCATTCGGGTCGGCGAAGCGCAGCCCGCTGACGCCGGAGCCCACGGACATCTGCCCGGCCCCGCCCGGCCCGATCGCCCCGATGATCTTCGTGGTCGGCGCCTGGATCGAGGTCCACGTCCGGCCGCCGTCGGACGTGCGCAGGATCGAGGCGCACGAGCCGGAAGGAGCACGGGACCGTCCCCAGCACCCAGCCGAGGTCGGGCGAGGCGAAGGTCACCGACGCGGGCTCGAAGCTCGCGGGCACCGGGCTCACGAGCGGAGCGCTCGATGGCAACGACAGCGACGCCGCGGCCGACTGGGGAGGCGAGACCGGCGCGGCGGTCGACGTGGCGGGTGCGCCGGCGATGGGTGTGTTGCCCCCCGGTCGAGTCACGATGACGGCCGCCGCGACCACGACGATCACGGCAGCGGCGGCCAGGGCGGTTGCGATGCGCATGAAGGATCTCCGTGGAGCGTATGCCGGGGCGCGCGAGGGAATGTCGGCCACGCGCTCCACCAGCCGGTCGGGGGCCGCGTCCGGCGCGAGGTCGTGCAGGGCCGACCGGATCTCCCTGTCGAAACGCTCGTCACCGCTCATCGCGCATCTCCCTCATCCACGCCCAGCGCGTCGCGCAGGTGACGCAGCGCGTAGTGCAGGCGTGACTTCACCGTGCCGGGGCCGACCCCGGTCCGGTCGGCGATCTGGTCGACCGTCAGGTCGAAGTAGAACCGCAGCGCGACCACCTCCCGGTGATCGGTGCTGAGCGTCCGGATCGCTCCCGCGAGCGCGTGGCGTCCGGCGATGGCGTCGGTGGGATCGCTCCAGGGGCCGGCGGTCTCGGGGTCGAAGGTCGCGAGCACCGCGCGCCGCCGGACGCGCAGGCGGTCACGACACGTGTTCACCAGGATCCGCCCGAACCACGCGTCGAAGCGGGCCGGATCCCGCAGCTCGGCGAACCGGCGCCAGGCGGTCAGCGCGGCGTCGTGCGTGGCGTCCTCTGCGTCGGCCCGGTCGCCCAGGATCAGCGTGGCGTACCGATAGGCGGCGTCGAGCGCGCGACGGTCCACGATCCCGGCAAAGGCCCGGGCGCGCGCGTCCTCGTCCGCGGGCCGGCTGCGCCTGGCTGGCTCCACTGCCGCTCGTCCCTCCGTTGTGCCGATCACGCTCACCTGACGACGGTGCCGGACGAATCGTTCAACGCCGGCCGGAATCTGCGGGGCTCGGAGTTGGGCCGCCACCGATCCAGGACGGCGGGCACTCGGCCGTCAGGCCAGGGCCTGCCTCACCCGCCAGAGTCTGCCTCACTCGCCAGCGAGGAACCGATCGAGCGACGCGCGATCGCGGTCCGAGAGCCTCCCATCTCGCGACTTCAGCTCGAGCGAGCCTCCCAGCGTGGGCGTCAGTGTCCGATGGGGAGCCCGGCACCGGCGAGTGCCATGTCGTTGCGCGTGCAGGTGCCAGTTGGCCCGTGCGGACAGTGGCGGACGCCCGCTGCGCGGCGCGATCCAGCGGAACGGCGTACCGTGCATGTGTCGCCTGGTGCGGCGCGGCTCACGCGTGGCCGAGTCGCGCGTGCGCGACCCGCTCGGCAACCGGCGTCACGCCCATGGGCGTCGAGTGGGCGTCGAGCGAATTGGGGGTGCGAGATGTCGAAGTACACGCTGCTGGTTCGCGAACGGCGCGCCGCCCAGACCGAGCGGATGCGGGAGATCCAGGACGCCTGGATGCGAAGCCTGAGCCCGGATGCCGCGGAGGCGTTCACGCGCTCCGTCAAGGCCGCTCGCGCGCGGGGCCCCCTGCCGCGGCAACCCGACATGGCTCCCGGCACGGCCCCGCGGCCGCCACGCCCCGGCCACGAGCCCCGGCCCCCGAAGGAACCGGCAAGGCCGCGGAATCGAAGCTGACGCAGGGCGCCGCAGGCAGACCTGCAGGCAGGCCCGCCCCGCACCGAGCCAGCGCTCGGCCGGCGGTGGCACCACAATCCAGCGCCGCATCGCGCTGGTCGAGGCAGTTGCCGGCGCAGGTCGAGGCAACGGTATGAGCTGGGCGTCGGCGCTGGTCGAGGCAGCCGCCGGCACAGGTGCGCGATCCGCCCGGGGAGAGTACCGTGGACGCAGCGCCGCCCCTTGCGGTGCCGCTCCGCGTGGTCGAGCGCCCTTGCCGAACGGACCGTGCGCCTGCAATCCGACTCAGGGCAGCCGCAGAGGGGGCACGCGTGACCGGTAACCAGATGGGGCCCGGCTCCCGGCGCAGGGAGCAGGCCAGCCCGAAGCCCTCGCTCCCCCACAACCAACCCGAGATGCTGGTCAACGGAGCGATCCCGGAGCGTCGCCGGGAGGACGTCACGCAGGCCCAGTACGGCGCCTGGATGGCCGAGCGGCGCGAATGTCCCGCCTGCGCGTCGTCCAACGTCGCGATCGACGGAGAGCACTTCGGCGGCCTGTGGTGCCTGGACTGCCGCCACGAGTGGCGCGTGGCGAAGTTCCCCGGGGGGGCGGACCCGGACTGGTGGACCGTGCGTGGATGAGAAGGCGCCGGCTCCGCGGACCCGCCGCTATCGACGGCGAGAGATCGCGCTGCCCGACGGCGACAAGCTGGTCATGTTCGCCGACGGAACGCTGACGCGCCTCGGCGCCGACGGCAACCGGGAGCACACCTGGGCGCCCGGCGACCCCGAGTGGTCACGCCTGGCGATCCGCTTCGGCCTGCGGGTCCAATCGGAGACGGTGACGCCTCCCGGCCGCTTCGTCGAAGGCACGAAGCCGCCCCGGGCGGGCGGCTGAACGGCCATGCCCGCCCCTGGCCGGCGCTCCCGGTCCGCGGTCGAAACGCGCGCGCCGGTCGCCCCGACCCTCCAAATCCTGGTGGTGGACGACCACGAAGTGGTGCGGCAGGGGATCGTCTCGCTGCTCGAGCGTCACGAGGGGTTCCAGGTCGTGGCGCAGGCGGCGACTGCCGCCGAGGCCATCGCACAGGCCGGCACGCACAGGCCGGACGTGGTGGTCATGGACATCCGCCTGCCTGATGGGTCGGGCGTGGAAGCGACGCGCGAGATCCGGGCACAGCACCCGGACACCCGCGTGGTGATGCTCACCAGCTACCCCGATGACGAGGCCGTCTTCGCGTCGATCGTGGCCGGCGCGAGCGGCTATCTCCTGAAGCAGGTTCGTGGACGCGACCTTGTCGCGGCGCTCGAGGCGGTCGGGAAGGGGGGATCGCTCCTCGACCCGGCGGTCACCGAGCAGGTGCTCGACCGCGTCCGGCGCGTGGCCTCGGGCACGTACCAGGACGAGCTGGCGGCCCTGACGGCGCAGGAGCGGCGAATCCTCGTCCTGGTGGCTGAGGGAAAGACGAACAAGGAGATCGCGGAGGAGATCTTCCTGTCGGACAAGACGGTGAAGAACTACGTGAGCAGCATCCTGGCCAAGCTGAACCTGCAGCGTCGCACGCAGGCCCCGGCGTTCGTGGCGCGCCACCGGCTGCCGGGCAGGTAGTCCGCGCCATCGACCGCCCCGCCCGCCGAGCCCCGCCGACGCCGGTTCCCGCCAGGCGGCAGTGGTCGTGCAACTGATCGACGGCACGCCGGTCTACTCCGCCACCGACCTCGTCGGGTACCTGGCGTGCGAGCACCTGGCCAATCTCGAACGTGCGGCCGTCGCCGGGCTGACGACGCGGCCCATGCGCGCCGATCCCGAGCTCGACCGGATCGCGAAGCGCGGCCTGCAGCACGAGCGCCGCTTCCTCGAGGCGCTGCGCGCGGAGGGCCGCTCGATCGTGGAGATCGCCGACGACGAGCAGATCGCTCCGAGCGAGGCGGACGCCGCTGTCCGGCTCGGTCACGCGCCGGCGGTACCGGACCGCGGCCCCCGGCTCCGCGCCCGCGCCGCCGAGACTCTGGCTGCCATGCGGGCCGGCGTCGACGCCGTCTACCAGGCCACGTTCTTCGAGGCGAGCCCGTCCGGTGCCGGCTGGCTCGGATTCGCCGACTTCCTCTGCCGCGTCGAGACTCCCAGCGCGTTGGGCGATTGGAGTTATGAAGCGTGGGACACCAAGCTGGCGCGGCATACGAAAGCGTCCGCGCTCCTGCAGCTGTGCTTCTACTCCGACCTGTTGGAGCGCCTGCAGGGTGCACGACCCGGCCGGATGCACGTCGCGCTTGGGGGCAGTCAGCACGCCGTCGAGCACTTCCGGACGGCCGACTATCTCGCGTACTACCGCCTGGTTCGGGCGCGTTTCGAGGCGTTCGTGGGCGTCGAGAGTCCCGCTGCATACCCGCCGCCGACCCGACCGGATCCCGTCGAGCATTGCGAGGTGTGCCGCTGGCAGGTTGAATGCATCGCATGGCGCCGCCGCCACGACGACCTGTCGCTCGTCGCCGGCATCACCACGAAACAGCGCCGCGCCCTCCGCGAGCACGTCTCGCCCGTTCCGACCCGTCGCGCGCTGGCCGCTGCGACCATCCCCCTCGATCCGCCCCTCCCACGTACCGCCGGCGTGCGCGAAGCCGGCCTGTGGACCGTGCGCGAGCAGGCGCGCATCCAGGTCGAGGGAGAGGACGCAGGCCGCACCGTCCATGAGCTGCTCGACCCGGCCCGCCTGGAGGACGGGACACTCGAGCCCGACCGCGGTCTGCTCAGCCTGCCCGAGCCGTCGCCGGGCGACCTGTTCTTCGACATCGAGGGCGACCCGTTCGCGCTGGAGGATGGGGTCGACTACCTGTTCGGCGTGATCGAGCCCCGGTTGGCGACGGGCGATGCTGGCCTGCCGGCGACCGGACCGCCCGGATTGCCGGCCGCCCGACTGCCGCGGCCCTCGACCCGCCTGCCGCCGGCGACCGCCCCCGAGCCCAGCTTCCACGCTATCTGGTCGCTCGACCCGGACCACCAGGTGACGCCCGCCGCCGAGAAGCGGGCGTTCGAGGCCCTGGTCGACCTGGTCGTCGACCGGCGCGCCTCGACCCGGGCATGCACGTGTACCACTACGCGTCGTACGAGCCCACGGCGATGGGACGCCTCAGCGAGCGCTACCACACGCGCGAGGCCGAGGTCGACGCGCTGCTGCGCGGCGGCGTGTTCGTGGACCTGTTCCGCGCCGTCCGCCAGGGGCTCCGCGCGTCGGTCGAGAGCTACTCGATCAAGAAGCTGGAACCGCTGTACGGCTTCCGGCGCGAGCGGGACCTGCGCGACGCGGGCTCTTCGATCGTGGAGTTCGAGACCTGGCTGGAGTTGGGCCCGGAAGAGGCCGCGAGCGGACCGCAGATCCTGGCCGACATCGAGGGCTACAACCGGGACGACTGCGTGTCGAACTGGAAGCTGCGCGACTGGCTGGAGTCTCTTCGGCCCGAGCTGGCGGCGAAGCTCGGCGTGCCGGTTGGGGACCTCCCGCGTCCGCAGCCGGCGTCGGGCGCGCCCTCCGAGCCGCTGTCCGACTACCTGCAGCGCGTCGCGGACCTGGAGGCGCGGTTGACCGCCGGCATTCCGGCAGAGCAGCTGGCCGACCCGGCGACGATGTCGGGCGCCGACCACGCCCGCTGGCTTCTGGCCCAGCTCCTCGCATGGCACCGTCGGGAGGACAAGTCGGCCTGGTGGCGCTACTTCGCACAGATGAAGCTGACCGACGAGGAGCTGGTCGGCGAGCCGGAGCCGATCGGGAGTCTCGTGCGCGACGGCGAGCCGCGGTCCGATAAGCGGTCCCTCGTCTACCGGTATCGGTTCCCCGAGCAGGAGCACGACATCCAGCCGGGCACGACCGTGATCGATCCGCGCACGGATGCGTCGGCCGGCGAGGTCGTGGCAGTCGACAACGTCGCCGGCTGGATCGAGCTCAAGCGAGGCCCGCGGTTGGCGGACGTGCCGCACCCGACCGCGCTCGTTCCGAAGGACATCGTCGGCACTCCCGAGCAGCGCGAGAGCCTGCTGCGGGTCGGGACCTGGGTGGCCGACCACGGGATCGATGCCGAGGGCGCCTATTGCGCGGCACGAGACATCCTGCTGCGGCGCCCGCCGCGGGTCGACGCACCGCTTCGCCTGCCCGGCGAGCTCGCGGTCGACGCCCTGCGCCGCCTGACGCCCCTCCTCGACCACTCGTGCCTTGCCGTCCAGGGACCGCCCGGGTCCGGCAAGACCACCGCCGGGGCCGAGCTCATCGTCGATCTCGTCGGGCGCGGCTGGAGGGTAGGCGTCACCGCCAACAGCCATAAAGTGATCGGGAAGGTGCTCGAGACGGTCGCGCAGAAGGCTGGAACGCGAGGTGTGAACGTCCGGATCGGCCAGAAGCCCGCCCGCGATGGCGAGCCCACGTTCGACGCCGCGCGGTGCCTGGAGACGCCCGACGAGCTGCGCGACGCCCTCGCCAACGGCGAGATCGACGTCGCCGGCGCTACCGCGTGGGCCTGGGCGCGCGAGGACATGGCGGGCTCGGTCGACCTGCTCGTCGTCGACGAAGCCGGCCAGGTGTCGCTCGCGAATCTCGTCGCCGTGGCGCCCGCGGCCCGCAGCGTGGTGCTCCTGGGCGACCCCCAGCAACTGGACCAGCCGCTCAGGGGCAGCCACCCACCCGGAGCCGAGCGGTCTGCCCTCGGGCACCTGCTCAACGGGGCACAGACCATGCCCGCGAAGCTCGGCCTCCTGCTCGAGTCAACCTGGCGGCTCCACCCCGACATCTGCGGGTACACGTCGGAGGTCTTCTACGACGGCCTGCTCTCGCCGGCCGACGGCGCCGCGCGACAGGCGCTCGCGGGGCCCGGCATCCTCGACGGCACCGGGATCCGCTGGGTGCCGGTGGAGCACGCCGGCAACCGGAACTCGTCGGCCGAGGAGGCGTCACGGATCGCCGAGGTGCTCGCCGAGCTGCGCGCAGCGGGCGGGACCTTCGCCGACAGCCACGGCGACCTTCGCCCGCTCTCCACCGCCGATGCACTCGTGATCACGCCCTACAACGCGCAGGTTCGCGAGATCGCGCGGCAGGCGCCCGGCGTCCGCGTCGGCACCGTCGACAAGTTCCAGGGGCAGGAGGCGCCGATCTCGATCTACTCGATGGCCTCAAGCTCGGCCGACGACGCCCCCCGCGGCATGGAGTTCCTGTACAGCCTGAACCGCCTCAACGTCGCCTCCTCCCGCGCCCGCTGCCTGGCCCTCGTCATCGCCAGCCCCGAGCTCATCCGCGTGCAGTGCCGCACCCCCCGCCAGATGCGCCTCGCCAACGCGCTGGCGCGCCTGGTGGAGGTGGGTGGGGGGACGCCGGCAGACCAGCCAGGCGAAAAGCGGGCACCGGGCCACGACCGTGTGGTCATCCACGTCGACTTCGATGCCCCGCTCCCGGAATTCGAGAACCTGTGAGATCCCTTTGATCGCCTGCTCGTGGCCCAGGCGCAGCTCGAAGCTATCCCGATCCTGACCGCTGACCTTGCGATCGCCCGATACGAGGTCGACATGGTCTGGTGAGGCCACGCCACGTGCACGTCTGCGGTCGCTGATCGTCACTCGCGAAGAGGCTGGGCGCGCTCGCGCGCCACGTCACGGGCGCCGGACCAGCGTGCGGACGGATCGGACCCATCCTGGACGTCAGGCCGCAATGAGTAGACGAGACTCTCCTTGCGCTCGAGGTCCTCGAGCTCGGTCGTCGTGCGCACCTCATACGAGGCGAGTTCGACCAGCTCGGCGAGCGGCAGATACCGGCGGCCGGGGTCGCCGATCAGCACCTGGATCCCCCGGTCTCGCGCGAGCTGCAACCACGGCAGGACGCGTTCCGCGAGCGCCGCGTCGTACCAGCAGTCGCCGGCCAGGATGACATCGACGTCGGGAGGCTCCTCGTCCAGGACGTCGCGCCGGATGACGGCTACGCGGTAGCCGTTGGCGCGCGCGTTGAGCTTGATCGCCGCCCCCGCGAAGGCATCGATGTCGGCGCCGGTCGCTTCGCCCGCGCCGGCGT
Organism: uncultured Chloroflexia bacterium; assembly: GCA_963759135.1. GTDB lineage: Bacteria > Chloroflexota > Limnocylindria > Limnocylindrales > CSP1-4 > JAJYNJ01. The sequence goes on from CAVWXU010000012.1 coordinate 35,432, forward strand.
GCATCGACGCGATCGCGCACAACCCGGAACCCGACGCCAGGTCGAACACGCGCCGACCGGCCACCACCTCGGGGTGATCGCGCAGGTATCGACCCAGTGCCAGTCCGCCCGCCCACGCGAACGCCCAGTAGGGGAGGGCGGCGTCCCGATCGCCGGTCGCGACCTGGACGGCATGCCACAGCGACAGCACATCGTCCGCCAGGTGAATGCGGATCTCGTCGAGTCCCGGTACGTGACGCAGATGGGTGTGGTGCAGGACGAAGGCGCGAAGCGAGGAGGCCATCCGGGTACTCTACGGGCCCGAACGCCAGGCGGCGTCTTCACAGCCGCGGGCTCGCCGCCGGCGCGCCCTCGGCCTCGAAGCCCGTCTCGGAACGCCACACGTCTCGGAACGCGTGTTCGACAGGTCCCGCGGAATCGTGGTACCGTTCGCTGCGGCGTCGACCAAGGCGCTATTGATGACCCGGCTGGTTCGATCACTCCCTCTCCTCGGTTCTCGGCGAGAAGGTTCGCTGAGACCGCCGGAGAAGGAGTGTTTCTTTGTACGCACAATCCGACAGGACCCTGACGTGCGCCGATTGCCGCCAGGAGTTCGTGTTCACCGCGAGCGAGCAGCAGTTCTACGCGGACCGCCAGTTCAGCGAGCCGCGACGCTGCGCTTCGTGCCGGGCGAGCCGGAAGGCTTCGCGCGGGGGGAATGGATCGTCGACCGGCGGCTACTCGAGCAGTGGCTACTCGGGCGGCGGCTACGATCGCGGGCCGCGAGAGATGTTCAGCGCCACGTGCTCGAGCTGCGGCCGCGAGGCGCAGGTGCCGTTCCGTCCCAGTGGCGACAAGCCGGTCTACTGCAGCGACTGCTTCCAGACGCAGCGGCGCTCGTACTAGCCAACCGCGCCTCATTCGAAGGAGCCCGACGTTCGCGTCGGGCTCCTTCTTGCGTTCCGGTCCGGTATCGTTGGGGGTGAGGAGGACATGAAGGCGCGGTTCGTCGAGTTCGGCGAGATCGAGCTGGACGGCCGGCGGTACCGGCACGACGTGGTCGTTGAGCGTGGGCAGGTCGGGCGCCGCGACAAGCGCGCCTCGAAGCCGTGGCGCGGAGACTTCGGCCACACTCCGCTCACGCTTGCCGAGCCGATCCCATGGCATTGCCGGCGGCTCATCGTCGGGACCGGCGCCGAAGGGGCGCTGCCAATCCTCGACGAAGTGTTCGACGAGGCCGGCCGGCGAGGCGTGAAGGTGGTGGCCGTCCCGACCGCGGAGGCCTGCCGCCTGCTGTCGAAGTCGGATCCTGACGAGACCGCGGCGATCATCCACGTCACGTGCTGACACCGCGGCGGGACCGGGTCGTGCGCAATTCCACGGCCACATTCCGCTTCCACGGCGACCTGAATGACCACCTGCCTGTCACACGGCAGCACGTGTCGTTCTCGTACGCGTTCGACGGAGGTCCGGCGGTCAAGGACGCGCTCGAGGCTCTGGGCCCTCCGCACCCCGAGGTGGACGCCATCGTGGCGAACGGAGTTCCGGTTGACTTCGCCTACCGCGTGCGGGACGGCGATCGCGTGGACGTGTACCCACTCGTTCGATGGAGCAGCGCGGCGGGCGAACCGGCGCGGGATGCCGCGGTCGAGGGCCGACCCGCGGGTTTCGTATCGCTGACGCCGCCGGTCTCGAGGCCGCCCCGCTTCATCCTGGACACGCACCTCGGTCGCCTCGCGAGAATTCCTGAGGATGCTCGGCTTCGACAGCGCGTACGGCAATCGGGCCGAAGACGACGAGCTGGCACGCCGATCCGCCGTCGAGGACCGAGTCCTGCTCACGCGCGACCGCGGCGTCCTCCGACGGAGCGTCGTGCGCCTGGGGTACCTGCTCCGCAGCGACGACCCCTACCGGCAGCTTGCGGAGGTCGCCCGGCGGTACGAGCTGGCCGCCCAGGCGCAGCCGTTCTCGCGCTGTATCCGATGCAACGGGCGCATCGAGCCGGTCGACAAGGCAGACGTTGCGGAGCGCCTGGCTCCTCGGACGCTGCGCTACTACGACGTGTTCGGCCGCTGCGACTCGTGCGCCGCGGTCTACTGGCAGGGCTCGCACTACGAGCGCATGCAGGGGCTCGTCAGCGAGGTGCTGAAGTCCTCGTAGCCGGCTGGGACCCGGCGCGCAACCGCCCCAGCATGCGGCAGACGCGGGGGCGTCCGTGCGTCCGTGAGGCGGCAACCGGAGGCGACAACCGGAGGCGGTATCGGCAACCGGAGGCGGTAACGTGAGGCGGCGGCGCGCGGCGCCGACTCGCGTAGTATCGGTGACGATCCCGGCGTCGTCCACGCGAGGCGATCCGCCGTGGCCGATGTCCGCGATCCTGGCGGGGAACGGCCGCGAGATCCCGAGGAGAGTGCAGTGCAGCGCTTGATCGTCCGTGATGCGCGAGTCTTCGACGGGACCGGAAGCGACCCCGTAGCGGGCCGTGACGTCATCGTGGAGGACGGCCGGATCTCGGCGATCCGGGCCGGCGGCGCCGCGTTTCGAGGCGACATCGTCGTCGATGCAAACGGCGCCACCCTGCTTCCCGGCCTCACCGATGCGCACGTGCACCTCGGGATCGTCGGAGCGCCATCCCGGCCCCAGGGCGATGGCTCGCTCGTCGACTACGCGCTCCTGGTCGGGACGCTCATCGAGGAGACGCTCCACGAGGGCTTCACGACGGTTCGCGACGCCGGCGGTCTGGATCCGGCGTGGGCGCGCGCGGTTGCAGCGGGGAGCATCCGCGGGCCGCGCATCCTCCCGTCGGGTTCCTTCCTGACGCAGACCGGCGGCCACGGCGACGCCCGGGCAGCGCACCAGGCCGTGCATGGGCCGGGTTCGATCGCCGGCCTCGTGGCCAACCCGGAGGTGGTCGACGGGGCCGACGCCGTGCGGCGGGCGGCCCGCGAGCAGCTGCGCCGCGGCGCGACGCAGATCAAGGTCTTCGTCTCCGGCGGCGTCCTCTCGCCGACCGATCCGCTGGAGTCGATCCAGTTCACCGTCGAGGAGATCGCGGCGGCCGTGGAGGTCGCGCGCAGCTGGGGCACGTACGTCCTGGTCCACGCCCACACGTCCGCCGCCATGCGCAACGCGCTCTCCGCAGGCGTACGGTCCATTGAGCACGCGTCGATGCTCGACGAGGAGACGGCGCAACGCATCCTTGCGGCAGGGGCGTTCGTCGTGCCGACCCTCCTGATCGTGAGCCGTCTGCCGCCCCTCGGCCCCGCCGAGGCCGCCAAGGCTGCCCGCGTGTCGGGCGCCTCGCGAGAGAGTGTCCGCCTCGCGCACGCAAGCAGGATCCCGCTCGGGTCGGGCTCCGACCTGGTGGGCGTCGACCAGGCGCGCCGCGCCGGCGAGATCGTCGAGAAGGCGAAGGAAATCGGACCGATGGCGGCGCTCGTCAGCGCAACGCGCGTGAACGCGGAGCTCTTCGGTCTCGCCGACCGGATCGGGACCGTCGAGCCAGGCAAGGACGCGGATCTGATCCTGGTGCGGGGGGACCCGCTGGACCGCATCGAGACGCTCGCGGAACCCGACGGCGTCCCGTTCGTGCTGCAGCGCGGCGAGGTGGTCCGCGACGACGAGGGCCGGGCCTCGGCAGGATGACGCGCAGTCGCTGATTGTCGATGTCTACTCCGATGTCGACGATGTCGATGTCGATTGCCGGATCGCCGCGGAAGGAGTACCGTGGGTTAGCCGCCGGCAGTTGCCTGAGGCGCTCGCGTGGTCGACCCTTCTCGAACGGACCGTGCGTCTGATCCTTCGTTCGGGAAGAGAATAGGGTCAACCCAGTGAACACCGGCAGCATTGCCAGGGTCATCGCCGATCGTGGCTTCGGTTTCATCGCAGGCGACGACGGCAAGCAGTACTTCTTCCACCGTGACGGCCTGACGTCCGGACTCGTCTTCGACGATCTGGCCGGCGGCGAGAAGGTCACGTTCGAGATCGAAGCAAACCCGAAGGGCCCGCGCGCCACGCAGGTCAGGCGGGCATAGCGCCTCGAGACCGATCGTGGACGCAGGACGGACGTTGTCCGCCCTGCGTCCACACCCTCGCCCTGGGGCTGACGACGGCGATCGTTGCGCCTGCAGCGAGGGTGGAATCCAACCGGCCGGCAACCCAGCCACGAACTCGCGCCGGCCAGCGCCGGCCCCCGGGACATCCTCAGGCCCATCTCCCGGGTTTCCTCCTCCTCGAGGTCTGCACCAGAGGAGCGACCCGTTGACACTCCGCACGGCCGTCGTGGCCACCTACCCCCCTCGTCACTGCGGCATCGCCGCGTTCACGCGCGACCTCGTGCGGGCGACGGGGATCCAGTCGGTGGTCGCCCTCCACGCGCCGGGCTCGCCCGCGATCTACCCGCTGGAGGTCCACCACCAGGTTCGGCGCGACGTCCTGGCGGACTACCGCACGGCGGCGGTCGGCCTGGCCGACGACGGCGTCGAGCTGGTCTCCATCCAGCACGAATACGGGATCTGGGGCGGCAGCGACGGGTCGAACGTGCTCGACTTCGTCCGCGCACTGTCGATGCCGTCCGTTGCCACGCTGCACACCGTCCGCAGGACGCCTACCCCCGGCCAGCACCGCATCCTCGTCGAGCTGTGTGCGGCGGTTGATGGTGTCGCGGTCATGTCGCACGCTGCGGCCACGCTCCTCGCGCGCGTCTACGGCGTCAGCCCCATGCGCGTCAGCGTCATCCCCCACGGCGTGCCGGACCTGCCGCGCGTGGATCCGGAGCTGGTCAAGCCGGGCCTCGACCTCGCCGGGCGAGCCGTCATCCTGAGTTTCGGCCTGATCGGGCCGGGAAAGGGCTACGAGCTTGCGATCGCCGCCATGCCGGCCGTGGTCGAGGCGATCCCGAACGCGTTGTACGTCATTCTCGGGGCCACCCACCCGGACCTGCTCCTGCGCGAGGGCGAGGCATACCGCGAAGGCCTCGTGGCGCGTGCGGCCGCGCTGGGCGTGGCGGACCACGTGCGGTTCGTCAACCGCTTCGTCGGCCAGGCCGAGCTGGGCCGCTGGCTCCAGGCCGCCGACGTGTTCGTGACGCCATACCCGAACCTCGAGCAGATCGTCTCGGGCACGTTGTCCTACGCCGTGGGCGCCGGCAAGGCGATCGTCTCGACACCGTACGAGTACGCGGTCGAGCTGCTGGCCGATGGACGCGGGATCCTCGTGCCTCCGGCATCGGCCCCGCACCTCGCAGCCGCGTTCGTTGACCTGCTGCGCGATCGGGCCGGTCGGAACCGGTTGGGCGCGCTCGCCCATCAGTTCGGGCGGCACATGGTCTGGTCGGAGGTCGGGGCTGCCTACTCGGCGCTGTTCGACCGGATCGCTCGAGCGGGACGCGGTCCGCGAGTTCCCGGCGCCGGACGACCGTTCGCACCGCCGCTGCTGCATGCCCTGCCGGCCGGGGCTCCGGATGCCTGAGAGCCCGCTCGTGCACCCCGCTCAACGCCAGCACCTCGACGCGCTGGCCGGCGAGTTCGGGATCCTCCAGCACGCCAGGGGCGCCGTGCCCGATCCGGCCCACGGTTCCTGCACCGACGACGTCGCCCGTGCGCTGGTCGTGGACCTGCTCCAGGCCCGCGTCGTGGGCTGGGAGGCCGTCGCGACCAGTGCCCGTCGCTCGGTTCGGTTCCTCGCGGACGCCGTCGACGCCGGCTCGGGTCGGGCTCGCAACCTGCGTCGCGCCGACGGCTCGTGGCTGGACGAGGTCGGCTCCGAGGATTCGCATGGGCGGGCGCTGTTCGCGCTCGGAGAGGCGATCCGGCGAGCGCCCGAGCCCGCCGTGCGCCAGCTGGCATCGAGGACATTCGTCAGGGCCCTCCCGGCCGCGCTCAGGCTCACCGCGATCCGTGCGCGTGCGTCGTCGATGCTGGGCTGCGACGCGGCGACCCGGGGTGGCGGCATCGACAGCGCGCTGCCCGCCGCCTACCGACGGCTGACGGCGAGCCTGCGGCGCACTTTCGAAGCGCGCGGCTACGTACGCGAGTGGCCCTGGCCAGAGGAGGCGCTCACGTACGAGAACGGGCTGCCGGCACAGGCGCTCATCGTCGCGGGTTCTCACCTCGGAGACGCCGACGCGGCCCGCACGGGCCTCCGGGCCCTCGACTGGCTCCTGGCGGTCCAGACGGCGGCGGACGGTCGCCTGTCGCCCGTGGGGTGCAGCGGCTGGTGGCCGCGCAGTGGCGCGCGCGCCCGCTTCGACCAGCAGCCGATCGAGGCGACGTCGCTGCTCCTGGCCGCGGATGCGGCCTACCGGACCACCGGACGGGAGCGCTACCGCGTGTCCGCCGAACGAGCGTACGCGTGGTTCCTCGGCGACAACGACGTGGGCGTGCCCGTGGCGGATCCGGCACGGGGAGCCTGCCATGACGGCCTGACGCCCGACGGCGTCAACGCCAACCAGGGCGCGGAGTCGACGCTCATGTGGCTGACCGCGGTGGAGCGCATGCGCGCGCTGGGAAAGCTGGACATCGCGCCGACGGCGCACCCTGCGCCGGCAGCGCCTCCGCGCCCGGACCGGGGACGACGCCGCTCCGGCACGGTCGCCGTCAGGGCCGCCTGGTGAACGGCCCGGAGCCGCTGTTCCGCCGCAATCCGGCCAACCCCATACTGACGGCGGCCGACGTCCCGTACCCCGCCAACGCCGTCTTCAATCCCGGGGCCGCGCGCGTGGACGGGGAGACAGTGCTCCTGGTGCGCGTCGAGGACATGCGGGGGATCTCGCAGCTCCACGTGGCCCGGAGCGCCGACGGCGCGTCGGGCTGGCGGTTCGACGCAGCGCCGCTCCTCCGCTCGGATCCTGACGTCGCTCCCGAGGAGATCTGGGGCTGCGAGGATCCGCGCCTCACCTGGCTTCCCGAGGAGGGGACATGGGCCATCGCCTACACGGCGTACAGCAGCCGCGGCCCGCTCGTGTCGCTGGCGACGACCCGGGACTTCCGCGAGCTGCAGCGCCTTGGACCCGTGATGACGCCAGAGGACAAGGACGCCGCCCTCTTTCCTCGTCGGTTCGGGGGTCGCTGGGCCATGATCCATCGCCCCTCGCCGCTCCGCGGCGGATCCCACATGTGGATCTCGTTCTCGCCTGACCTCCGCCACTGGGCTGACCATCGGCTCCTCCTCGAAGCCCGGGACGGAGCGTGGTGGGACGCCGGGAAGATCGGCCTCGGGCCGCCGCCGATCGAGACCGCCGATGGCTGGCTGGTCCTGTACCACGGCGCGCACATGACCGCATCCGGCCCGATCTACCGCGTGGGCCTGGCGCTGCTCGACCTCGACGACCCGAGGGTGGTCCTGCGGCGCAGCGACGAATGGGTCTTCGGGCCGCAGGCGCCGTACGAGCGGTCGGGGGACGTCCCGACGGTGGTGTTCCCAGGCGGCGTCCTGGTGGACCTCGCCGCCGACCGGCTCGACATGTACTACGGCGCCGCGGACACGGTCGTCGGTCTCGCGTCGGCGTCGTTCAGCGCGGTGCTCGACTACGTGCGGAGCTGTCCCCGCCCGTAGCGAGTTGGCGTGACTCGGATGCGCCGGCGTGCTCAGGCCGGCCAGGCCGGAGCCGGGGGCGTCGATCCCGGCGCGTAGGCTGGCGCTCCATGTCCGCCGCGCCAGGTCCGCCATCCCAGCAGGATCACGGCGCCGAAGCCGAACAGGCTTGCCACTGCCGTGACGGGCGGCACGACGGAGAACACGGCGAGGACCACGACGCCGAGTATGGCCGCCGCGTACGGGCGCTCCGCAACGCGGGCCGGGTTCAGGCGCGCCAGGATCCATTCGCCGATCCAGATCGCGGCCACGAGGTAACCCACGAACGCCAGGGCCGGCCATACCGCGACGAGGAAGACCAGGCCGATCGGAATGCCGATGATGGTCAGCATCGCGGCGACGGCCAGCACGGGCGCGACGATGGCGCCCGCGATCCCGGCGATGAACGTCTGGGCGGGCTCTCGGCGGATGAGCTCGCCGGCGGCGCGCACCTGTCGGGCGGCGAGACCGGCCAGCGCGAGCGCGGCGACGACGCCGACCAGCGCGAATCCGAGGGCGATCAGCAGGATCGCCGGGCCGAGGATGAAGCCGATGCCGACCAGGGAGGCGGTGAGATCGCGGACGTTCCCGCCCACGCTGGCATCGCCAAGCTTCTGCACGGGTGAGTCGAGCGTGAGCACGTCGCCGCTGACCATGCTGCCCGCGCTCAGCGTCACCGGGCTGCGGACGGCGAGGATGGTGTCGGCGCGGGCGCCGTTGAGGATGGCTGTCCCGTCCACCACCACGATCGAGTTGACCTCGCCGTCGATCGTGGCGGTGCCGCGGACGACCACGACCGCGTCAGCGTGCTCGCCGGCGGGGACCGTCACGTCGCCGTCGACGGCGATCAGCACGCGGCCACTGTGCGGCAGCGTGTCGGCAGCGAGGACCGATGGCACGAAGAGCAACAGCAGGATGAACGCGGCAGCCACCGCGGACAGGCGACGCATCAGGGCTTCCCTCCCGGAACGTGGTCACTCCGGGGGCAGGGAGCCCCGGCCGAACCACGGGCGCCATCGTCGGCTGGTAGGCGGCTCGGCGCCTCACCCGGACGTCCGATTGTCCTCACCCGGGAGGATGATTTCGCGGCCGAGTGGCCCTGTTCGTCGCCTGTCGCGGTCTGTTGAATCACGGGACGTGAAGGCATCGGTTCTGCTCGACCACGTGCGCTGGCGGCCGTCGGTGGGCGCGCACCTGGCGCCGGACGTGGGGGCCGCGGCCGTGGAATGGGAACGCAACCTGGGCCGCGCAACGTTCGGGGCCATCCTGGCGGCGGCTGCCCTGGTTGCCGCCCGGCTTGCTTTCGGCCCCGGCCGGCTCGAGGTCGCACTGCTGTCGGTCGTGCTGGCCGTCATGGTGACGGCGCGCGTGGCGGGCTTCTGGGCCAGCCTCGTCACGACCTTTGTCGCGGCGGTGCTGGTCGACCTGGGCTGGCTCTACCCGGGGAGCGCGTCGCCCGCGAGCCGGCCGCTGGACGTCGTCGCGCTGTGTCTGTTTGGGCTGGTCGCCATCCTCACCGGGCGGGCGGCCGCGGTGTCAGAGGCTTCGGATCGGGCGCGCGGCGCGCCGGCCACGTCCGGGACGGCTGCCGCGCCGGTCACATCTGGGACGGCCGTGGCCCCCGTCACGTCCCCGGCGGCCGTGGTCCCCATCACGTCTGGGGCGGCCGTTGTCCACGGCGCGTCCAGGGCGACAGGTTCGGCGGTGTTCGCGCCCCCGGGCGAGCCCCTCACCGCCCGCGAGGTCGACGTGCTCTCCCTCCTCGCAGCCGGTCTCTCGAACGATGAGATCGCGGAGCACCTGGTCGTCTCGCCCAACACCGTGAAGACGCACCTCTCGCACGCCTACGCGAAGCTTGGCGCGACCTCTCGCACCGCCGCCGTCGCGCGAGCCCGCGCAGCGGGGCTCGTGAGCGCGGGTGCGGCTGTGCCGGGTGCCAGCCTGGGGGCGCCAGGCGGCGACCGGCCGGACCGGGGAGCGCTCGAGCGCGCCGGACGCTGATCCCGCTCTCAGCGCACCTCGAACGATCGCTTCGCCAGACCGTACCAGTAGCCGTCGATGGTGAAGTCAGGCGCTTCGTCCGCGTTGGAGGCGGCGCCGAGCGTCACGAACAGCGGGGCGAAGTGCTCGACGGTCGGATGCGCGTAGGGCATGCCCGGCGCCTTCTCGCGGAACGCGAACAGCGCGTCAAGGTCCCCGCGCTGAAGCGCCTCCGCCGCCCACTGATCGAACTCGATCGACCAGTCGGGAGCGCCCGGTCGGCCGAGGAAGTAGTCATGCACGTACGGGAGGCCGTGGGTCATGAACCCGCTGCCCACGATCAGCACGCCCTCGTCGCGGAGCGGCGCCAGGCGGCGGCCAAGGGCGAACAGGTGACCCGGGTCGAGGTCGGGCATCGACACCTGGAGGACCGGGATGTCGGCGTCCGGGTACATGGTCAGCAGCGGCACCCACGCGCCGTGATCCAGGCCCCGCGCGGGCCGATCGAGAACCGGTTCGTTCGCGGGCATGAGCCCCTTCACCTTCGACGCCAGCTCCGGCGCGCCGGGCGAGTCGTAGGTCAGCCGGTAGTAGCGCTCGGGGAAGCCGTAGAAGTCGTAGACGAGCGGCACACGTGTCGTCGCCCCGATGGCCATCGGGGCGGTCTGCCAGTGCGCGCTGACGATGAGGATCGACGACGGGCGCGGGAGCCGCGCCGCCCACCGTGACAGCTGCCCCGGCCATGCCTCGTCGTCGAGCAGGGTCGGCGCGCCGTGCCCCAGGTAGAGGGCGGGCAGCCGCACAGGCGGCAGCGCCTGTCGGCCCGGCTCGGGGCGCGCCGCGGTCAGGGTCGGGTTGCGTGGCGCTGCGGTCATGGCTGGGGCATTGTGGCGGACTTCACCGCCTGGGCGCCATCCGCTCTGCCGCCGCGCGCCTGGACCACCGGACGCCGCCGCTGCCGCGGGGCTGCACCGGCACGCTATGGTTCCCCAGGACCCGCCCGACGAAGAAAGGAGCAGGAGCCGTGCCGCAGAAGATCATCCTCGATTGCGATCCCGGCCACGACGACGCGATGGCGATCCTGCTCGCGAACGCGTCGCCGGCGATCGACCTGCTCGCGATCACGACCGTCGCGGGCAACCAGACGCTTGCGAAGACCACGCTCAACGCGCGGCGCGTCTGCAGCCGCGCCGGGATCCGCGGAGTGCCCGTCGCGGCCGGCTGCGAGCGGCCGCTCGTGCGCGAACGGCGCGTCGCCGCGAACATCCACGGCGAGTCGGGCCTGGAAGGCCCGACGTTCACGGGGGAGCCCGACGTGCCGCTCGATCCGCGCCACGCCGTCGACCTCATCGTCGGGAGCCTGCTGGCGTCGGACGGCGACATCATGCTGGTCCCTACCGGTCCGCTGACCAACATCGCCATGGCGATGCGCCGCGAGCCGCGGATCGTGCCGAAGATTCGCCACATCTCGCTCATGGGCGGGGCATGGGGCTTCGGGAACCAGACACCGTCGGCCGAGTTCAACATCCTCGTCGACCCGGAGGCAGCGCGGATCGTCTTCGAGAGCGGGGCCCCCATCACGATGTGCGGTCTGGAGCTGACGCACCAGGCGAAGGCGACGCCTGACATCATCGAGCGCTTCGCCGACCTGCACACGCCGCTGGGCGACTTCGCGGTCGAGATGCTGCGGTTCTTTGCCGGCACGTACCGGAAGATGCACGGTCTCGAGGGGCCGCCCCTGCACGACCCGACCGCCGTCGCCTGGGTGATCGATCCGACCATCATGGAGACGCAACCCGCGCACGTGGACATCGAGACGCACGCGGAGTTCTCATACGGTCGGACCGTGGTGGACCTGCACGACGTGCTCGGGCTCCCGAAGAACGTGCTCGTGGCGACCAGGCTCGACGTCGGGCGCTTCTGGGACCTCATGGTCGGAGCCATTGCGAGCTACGGAGCCTGACAGATGCCCCGCGACCGGAGCCGCGCCCTCGACGCCGGGCCATGCCCTCGACGCCGGGCCAAGCCCTCGACGCCGGGCCGGCCCTCGACGCCGGGCCGCGTCTCGATGGGCGGCTGCGGTGCACACTGCACCCATGGAGTACGACTTCGATCGGTTCGTAGACGCGCAGCGGCTCGTCTACCGCAGCGTCCTCGACGAGCTGCGCCGGGGACGGAAGTCCGGCCACTGGATGTGGTTCATCTTCCCGCAGGTCGCGGGGCTCGGATCCAGCGAGATGTCGAGGTTCTTCGCGATCTCGTCCCTGGACGAGGCTCGCGCCTACCTCGCGCACCCGCTGCTCGGACCCCGGCTGTGCGAGTGCGCCGCGGTCGTGGCGGCCACGCGGGGCAGGACGGCGGAACAGATCTTCGGCGCGGTCGACGCGATGAAGCTCCGTTCGTGCATGACGCTGTTCCATCGCGCATCTGCCGACGAGCCCGTGTTCCGCCACGTACTCGAGCGCTTGTTCGATGGCGCGTCCGACGACGCGACCGATGCGCGGCTCGGCCTGCGCGGCGCCCCTGCTTCGGGTCCCCAGCTCGCGGTGGACGACCCGGATCGTCCTGTCTAGATGTCTTGTCAAGACTTGACAGGCGCCTCAAGCGGGCGCATCATCCGACGCTGAAGCCGTGTCAAGACTTGACACGGCGCTAGCTGTGTCAGGGTGGTCGCGCGGCGGAAGTGCCGGCCGCCCGGCAATCCGGATGGTCTAACCCAGGCTGCACCATCAGCCCGGTTGCGTGTCCGGCCGCCGCACCGGAGCGGCCACCCCGCGCCGGGTTCGCGAGAGGTTACTTGTCCGAAGGCGTCGTCGCCACCGTCAAGTCGAAACTCGACATCGTCGAGGTGATCGGCGAGAGCGTCCCCCTCCGCAAGGCGGGCACCACGTTCAAGGGACTGTGCCCGTTCCACGGCGAGAAGACGCCGTCGTTCGTCGTCACCCCGGCTCGCGAGAGCTGGCATTGCTTCGGCTGCGGGCTTGGGGGAGACGTCTTCAGCTTCGTCATGCAGCGCGAGGCGCTCGACTTCCCCGCCGCGCTCCGGTTGCTGGCCGGCCGCGCCGGCGTCGAGGTCGACGAGCGCACGAGCCGCGCAGACGCGCGGCGGAAGCGCCTCCGCGACGTGCTCGAGGCCGCGATCGCCTTCTACCACGCCGTCCTCGTCGACTCGCGCCACGGCCAGCCCGCGCTCGACTACCTGCGTGGACGCGGCTTCACGGACGAGACCCTCGCGACCTACCAGCTGGGATGGGCGCCCGACTCGTGGGAGACGCTGTCGAAGGCGCTCCGGACGAAGCGCGGGGCCACCGACGACGAGCTGGAGACGGTGGGGCTGGCGGTCCGCGGCCGCCGGGGCACCGTGTACGACCGCTTTCGAGGCCGGATCATCTTTCCCATTCGCGACGCGTCGGGACACGCCACGGGACTCGGCGGCCGGATCCTGGACCACGCTGGCGCGCCGGCGGCGGGAGCCCCAGCGGAGCGCCGGCGGGGGAGCGCCCGCGGCCGGAGAGCGGCGGAGCGCCCGCGGCCGGAGCGCCCGCGGATAGCACGTCCGAGCGCGATCGCGGCCCGAAGTACCTCAACTCGCCGGCCACGCCCCTCTTCGACAAGAGCCGCTCGCTGTACCTGGTCGATCGGGCCCGCAGCGCCATGCGCAAGTCGGGCCGGGCGGTCATCGTCGAGGGCTACACCGATGCGCTGATGGCGCACCAGGCCGGGTTTCAGAACGTGGTCGCGGGGCTCGGGACCGCGCTCACCGCCGGGCAGGTCGAGCTGATCACCCGCTACGCGCCGTCCATCGCGCTGGCCTACGACGTCGATCCGGCCGGGCAGAGCGCCGGCACGTTCGGCGCCACCGAGCTTACGGCGCTGATCGCGGAGATCCAGCGCAGCGGCGCGCGCATCGGCCTCACCGAAGTGGGCGTGGTCCGCCTGCCGGAAGGCAAGGACCCCGACGAGGTGATCCGCGACGACCGCGCGGCGTGGGAGACCGCCACGGCCGACCCGCAGCCCATCATGGACTACCTCGTCGAGTACTTTGCCGCGCGCCACGACCCGCACAGCGTGGGCGGCCGGAAGCGGCTGGTGGAGGCAGTGGCGCCCACGCTCCGGCGCATCGGCGATCCGGTGGAGCGTGGCGCCTACGTGCAGGCCCTGTCCAGGCGCAGCGGCGTGGACGAGCGGGCGATCCTGGAGGTGCTGCAGCGGCCTGAATCCGCGCGGCACGGGTCGGAGGACCCGGCGGCGACCGGGCACGGTTCCGGGAGGTTCACAGCCGACGCGGTGCTGGCGGCCCGCGACGGCGTCGACGACCCCGCGGAGGCGGTGCGCACGCTCGACCAGATCGAGCAGGAGCTGCTCGCCCTGCTCCTGCGCTACCCCGAGTCGCGAGCCGCACATGCGGACCTCGCGCCGGAGACGCTCCTGACGACCCCCGCACGGGAGCTGTGGCGCGCGCTGCTGGCCGCCGACGAGTCGGCGAGGGCGGCCGACCCCACCGCCTGGGGCGTCTCGCTCGAGCCGTTCGTGCGGGACCTCGACCCGGAGGTGGGCCTGGTCGCGCGCGGGCTGTTGCTGCGCGGAGGCCCCCGGCTGTCGGCGGATCGCGCGGACCGCGCCGTCGACCAGTGCCTGATCAACCTCGCCCGGCGCCACGTCGACGAGGAGCTGGAGTTCCTGCGCGCCGACCTGGCCGAGCTGGAGGCGCGCCACGACCCGGCCGGGCTCGAAGCCCGACGCGACCCCGCGGCGCTGGAGGCGCTGCACCACCGAATCCGAACGCTGCAGCAGGAGCGTGCCGACCTGGACCGTCGGGCGGCCGCCTCCACGATGCTGACTCGAACCGCCAGGACCCCCGTTGGAGGACCCGCATGACCATGGACCCGTCCGACAAGGTGCTCGTCGCATCGGTGCTGGAGCGCGATCGCCGCCGGCGCGGCCTCGACGACGAAGTGGAGTCGAAGGACACCGACGACGAGCTCGACCAGGTGCCGGAGATCGCCGCCGCTGAGCTCGGCGTGGACGTCGCGGTCGAGGACGCCGACCGCGTGCCCTGGCAGGAACCCCCGGCGAAACTCGAAGAGGAGGCGGAGGAGCCCACCCCCGAGGAGATCGAGGCGCTGTCGGCCGACATGATCGGCATCGACGACCCGGTCCGCATGTACCTGAAGGAGATCGGCAAGGTCCCGCTCCTGACGGCGGAGGAGGAGGTCGTCCTGGCCAAGGCGATCGAGCTCGGCGAGCAGGTCGCGGAGGAACCCTGGAAGGGCGTGCTCCAGCTGTTCGAGTGGACGAGGAACGACACGGAGCGAAAGACTCGCACGCTGCACCCGCAGCACCGGCTGCCGTACGGCCAGGAGTCGGAGCAGATCGTCCGCGCGGCGTTCGCAGCGGCCGATGCCGACGGGCTGCTCGTGCCGGTCCCCGACCTGCACCTGGTGAAGGCGCAGCGCGAGGCGACCGGGGAGGGGACCAAGGCCCTGCTCAAGGAGGCCAAGGTCCGGGTCCAGGGGTACAACGAGGGTCCGGCGACCGCCCCGTTCACGGACATGGTCGACTTCGCCTTCAGGTCCGTCCACAACGGCGACCTCGACTCGCGCGACAATCCCGGGCTGCGCGCGCTCTACGACTGGACGCGCGAGGTCGGGCACGACTACATGCGCCGCTGGATCGAGGCCGGCAACGACTCCGAGCTGTTGCTCGAGATGGGCTGGGACCCCACGGTCCCCGTGGGCACCAAGCTCCGCGAGCGGCGCGGCGTGCTGGTGCGGATGGGGCGCGATGCGCGCGAGCAGCTCACCAGCGCGAACCTCCGGCTCGTCGTGTCGATCGCCAAGAAGTACATCGGCCGCGGCATGAGCTTCCTCGACCTCATCCAGGAGGGGAACATCGGGCTCATCCGCGCGGTCGAGAAGTTCGACTACGAGAAGGGCTACAAGTTCAGCACGTACGCCACGTGGTGGATCCGGCAGGCGATCACCCGCGCCATCGCCGACCAGGCGCGCACGATCCGGATCCCGGTGCACATGGTGGAGACGATCAACCGGCTCATCCGCGTCTCGCGTGGCCTCCTCCAGGAGCTCGGCCGCGAGCCGACGGTCGAGGAGATCGCGGATGCGATGTCCAAGGGCCAGGAGATCGTGGTCACGCCGGAGAAGGTCCGCGAGATCATCAAGGTCAGCCAGGAGCCGGTCTCCCTGGAGACGCCGATCGGCGAGGAGGAGGACTCGCACCTCGGTGACTTCATCGAGGACCGGGCGGCGCTGGCGCCCGCCGAGGCGGCGTCGCACCAGCTCCTCAAGGAGCAGGTCGAGGCCGTGCTCGACTCGCTGACGGGCCGCGAACGCCGCGTGCTCCAGCTGCGCTTCGGCCTGGAGGACGGGCGCGCCCGGACTCTCGAGGAAGTCGGCAAGGAGTTCAACGTGACCCGCGAGCGCATCCGCCAGATCGAGGCAAAGGCGCTCCGCAAGCTGCGTCACCCGAGCCGGTCGCGAAAGCTCAAGGACTACCTGGAGTAGGGTGGGCGACCCCCGAGAGGAACACCGAGGCCGCCCCGGAGCGCCCGCCTGATCGGACATCTGGCGCTCGCATGAAGCCGCCGCTCCTGGCTACCGGCACGATTGGCAGCAGGAGCCGGGGCAGGGAGGGAGGGGACGCATGTTTGCGGGCAGGAGACCCGAGTGGTGGGCCATGATCGCCCTGGCGTCGGTGACATTCGTGATCCTCTGGAATATCACGAAGGGCCTGACGTTCGCCGGCACCTTCGTGCTTGTGGTGCTGTTTGGGAGCACGTGCTACCTCGAGGGCGCGGCCAGTAGCAAAGCCGTGAGACCCTCTAGCAAGGGAGGACGCGCCGCTGACGCGACCGGACTCCTCTCCAGGTTCCGTCGCTCAACGCCTGCGCAGCCGGCAACGCCTGCGCAGCCGGGCCGACCGAATCGGAGCCGAACCGCCAAGAAGGGCCCCGGAGCACGGTGACCTTGCCCCGCGCCAGGGCTGACAGCACTTCTGGCACCATATACCTGCGGTGTAGGTCCCGCCGCACGTGCCACTTTGGGTAGTGTGAAGATCAGGGCACCGTCCGCGGACGCTGACGGACAGCGTGCGCGAGTACCTGGAGTAGGGTGGGCGACGGCATGCCGCTCAACGCATACGGAGTGCTGGCCACCTTCATGGCGGCCGGGACGGCGATCGGGTCGGCGATCGGCTGGCTGGTGGGTCCGCGGCGGTGGACCGCGGTCATCCTGCCGGTGTTCGCCGCCATCGCGTCGCTCGGCACGATCGGGCACCGGTTCCGGATCGGGTTCGGGCCGACCGTGCCGCTCTTCGGCTTCGATGTGCACCTGTACTCCGACCTGGGGTTCGCGGCCGGGTTCGCGCTGCTGGCGGCGCTGGCGCAGCGGGCCGTGATCCGGATGATGCGCCGGCCGGTCGCCGAGCCGTAATCGGGTCCTGACGCGCGTCGGGCGGACGCCTGGCGCCGACGCCGGGGGCGGACCCCCTGCGCCGCGACGAGCTGGCGGCTGGGGAGCGAGAGACCCTGCGCCCTGGCCTGTGCCCTGCGCCCCGCTGACCCCCTACGCCGCGACGAGCTGGCGGCTGGTGAGCGAGAGGCCGCTCGCGTCGTCGAACATGTGCACCCGCTCGAGCGGCACGCGCAGGTCGAGCACGTCGCCCGGGCGCACCCGCGCCGAGGAGCTGATGAGGGCCACGATCTCGTCGGGGCCGGCCGTCAGGTGGATCTGCTCCTCGTCGCCCAGGTACTCCACCACGTCGGCCGTGGCGCGCAGGACGGCGTCGCCGGGTGAGGCCTCCCCGAGCTCGAGGTGCTCGGGGCGGATGCCCACCGTGATGGTGCTGCCGGCCACCGCGGCCACCGCCTCGCGCAGGCGCTCCGGCACGGGGAAGGTGAGCTCGCCCGTGGTGAGCTGCACGGCCCCGTCGCGGCGGGTGGCCGTCATGGCCAGGAAGTTCATGGCCGGGGAGCCGATGAAGCCCGCCACGAACTTGTTGAGGGGGTGGTCGTAGAGCGCCTGGGGGGTGCCCACCTGCTGCAGCAGCGCGGCGCTCATGACGGCGATGCGGCTGCCCATCGTCATGGCCTCGATCTGGTCGTGGGTGACGTACACGAAGGTGGTCTCAGGCGCTGGTGCAGGCGCAGGATCTCGGCCCGCGTCTGGGTGCGCAGCTTGGCGTCGAGGTTGGAGAGCGGCTCGTCCATCAGGAACACCGCCGGCTCGCGCACGATGGCCCGCCCCAGGGCGACGCGCTGGCGCTGCCCACCGCTCAAGGCCTTGGGCTTGCGGTCGAGGAGGGCCGCCGAGGTCGAGCATCTGGGCCGCCTCCGGCACGCGGCGCTCGATCTCGGGCTTGGGCACCTTGCGCAGCTTCAGGCCGAAGGAGAGGTTGTCGCGCACGCTCATGTGGGGGTACAGGGCGTAGCTCTGGAACACCATGGCCACGTCGCGGTCCTTGGGCGCGAGGTCGTTGACCACCCGCTCGCCGATGCGCACGGTGCCCTCGGACACCTCCTCGAGGCCCGCGATCATGCGCAGGCAGGTGGTCTTGCCGCAGCCGCTGGGGCCCACGAGGACCATGAACTCGCCGTCCTGGATGTCGAGGGTGAAGTCGTTCACGGCGACCACGTCGCCGTAGCGCTTCCACACGTGGTCGAACGTCACAGTGGCCATGTGAGGCTCCTCACCGTCGCCCCGCCGAGCTCGACATCACGGGCTGGCGGGATGCTACCACGCGTCTCAGGCCATCCCGCGATGCCACGCGCAGCGGACCGATGCGTCACATCGGGGCGTCGGGGCGGGCCTGCACGTCGGGCGCTCTCGCCGGACGCCTGTCGACGCCCTGGTGGACGCTCCTGTCGTCCGCTCTGCCGATGCTCGCGTCGTCGCCTCTGTCGACACCCTACACTCCCAGCCGGAGGGTCGCCGATGCTGGATATGGACCTGGTTGGGTGGATCGTGGTGGGCCTCATCGCCGGGGCGCTGTCGGGGATGCTCGTCCCGGGCCGCGCCGCTCGAGGCTGCCTTGCGAACGTGCTCGTCGGGGTGATCGGCGGGATCGTTGGGGGATGGATCGGGCGCCAGCTCGCATTCGGCGACCCGCAGGGATTCCTCGGGGCGGTCGTCGTCGCGCTCATCGGCGCGGTGCTCGTGCGCCTGGTGCTGGAAGCGCTGTCTCCGCGCGACCGAGCCCGCGGCTGAGCGGGTGCCGGTGGCTGCCCGCGGCTGAGCGGGTGCGCGCGGGTGCGCTGACGGGTTGCGGCCGAGGACGGGCTGCGGCCGAGCGGCGAGGCCTCCCTCAGCAGGCAGGGAGCGCTGCGGGCACCAGGGGCAGATCCAGAGCGTCGCTCACGTCCGTCTCGTCCGAAAGCGCCTGGGCGGTTTGGACGGTCGGGAGGCTGAAGGAGATCGAGCCGCCGTGGGTCGTGTCGTCGATCCAGATCCGGCCGCCATGCGCCTGGACGAGCTGGCGACACAGGAAGAGGCCCAGACCCAGCCCGTCGCGTCCGGACGTGCCTGCCATCCGGCCGCGGTAGAACGGCCGGAAGACCAGGTCGCGCTCATCCAGCTCGAAGCCTGGCCCGTCGTCCCGCACCGTGACGACGACCACGCCATCAAGCGGGCGTGCCCGGACCTGCACCACCGCGGCGGCGCCGTGCTGCAACGCGTTTCGCACCAGGTTGCGCAGCACGTGGCCAACCCAGGTCGGGTCCGCGTCGACGAGCGGCAGGTTCCGGGTCTGCTGGTACTCGATCGGCGCCCGCTCGGGCTGGCCGTCGATCTCCCGGGCCAGCCGGGAGACGAGCCATTCGACTGCGACCGGCCGACGCCGGAGAACGGGTCGTTCGTCGCCCGGCCCGGCAACGTCCAGGATCTGGTCGGCGAACTCCGTGAGGGCCTCGGTAGCCGAGAGGATCCGCTCGAGGTAGCGGCGGCGGGTGGCCTCGTCGAGCGGCAGGTGCAGCAGGCTCTGGCTGTAGCCGCTGATCAGCGCCAGCGATGCCCGGAGCTCATGGGCCACCGCGCCGGCGAGCAGGGGGCGCCATTCGTCATCCGCGTCCTGGCCGGTCAGTCCGGAGCTCGGCCGGGATCGCCCGGGTCGGGTCGATCGCGAAACCGGTCCACGGCTCGCCTGCCGCGTTGGCGCCGACATCGTGCGCCGTTGACGTCCTCACGACCATCGATGCGCTTCCTCCGCCCGGCGGCCTCGCTCGACGGCAACAAAAAACCCGCCACGGCACGCGGCCGGAGCGGGACTTCACCAAATCCTAGTCCCGGAGACTGAGGCTGCCGCCGTTGTAGCCGAGCCGCGGTGGCATGTCAAGGGCCGATCTCAGGATGTGTGGCCGACTCAGGATGGTCGATCGGAGGCCACGGAGCGCCTGGTGGCGCCGCGCCGGCGAGCAGGTCGGGCGGCAGCCGCGCCGCCGTCGCAGCGGAAATCACGACCGCATCGGCGCGCGCCAGCAGCCCGGCCACCATGTCGACCGACGGGATCAGCCCATACGCCACGATGGGCCGCGGCAGCCGGTCGAGGTCTTCGCGCAGCATGTGGGCCAGCACCGGCCCGGGCGAGATCATCGTGCCCACGCCCACCCGAGGCGGGTGAGCCTCCAGCGCGCGGTCCAGGCCGGTGGAGTCGAAGGCGAACACGTGGAGGAGGCCGAGACGGCCGCGGTCGGCGGCTGCCCCCGCGGCCAACGCCCGGCGGCTGACGACGACGCCGATGCCGAGTTCCCCGGTGACGAACTCGACTGCCGCGACGTCCGCGTTCAGTCCCTGCACGGAGTCGATGTCCACGGCCAGCGGGGGGTGCGCCGACTCGGCCGCCGCGACCAGGGCCGGGAGATCCAGGTCCCGAAGCATGAGGGCTCCGGACAGTGACGCCGGCAGCTCGAGCGGCGTCTTGCCGTCCGTGGCCACGATCACCCGTGGGAGCCACGCGTCCGGCCTGCCGGTACGGGGGTCCGCGCTAGCCAACGGACATGCTCCACAGGTTCGTCGAACTCGTCGTCACGCCGGCGGCGCCTGCGGCCAGGATCGCGCGCGCCTCGGCCTCGGTTCGGATGAACCCGCCGGCGAGCACGGGAACCGCGAGCCGAGGCATGAGCGGAGCGATCTCGGGCAGGATCACGCCGGGCAACAGTTCCACGATGTCGGCGCCGGACCTGGCCGCGGCCGCAAAGGCGGCCTCCATGAGACTGTGCCGGATCAGCAGCAGGCGATGGATGGCGACGATCCCCTCGCGACGAATGGCGGGCACGAGCTGGCCCTGGGAGCTGATGATCGCGTCCACGCCAGCGCGTGCCAGCCAGGCGACGCCGGCCCGATCCGGCCGTACGCCGTCGACCAGGTCGAGGTGAACGGCGACAAGTCGATCCGCCGCGTGGATCCGCTGCACGATGGGACGCAGCGTCAGGCCGTTCGCCCGCAGGATGAACACGATGGCCACGGGGCTGGCGAGCGCGTCATCCAGGCGAGGGCCGGACGTGATGGCGGCACAACACGGCGCCGCCGCCAGCCGCCCGAGGAACCTCTGCCTGCTCGCTTCCGACGGTGTCACGCGGACCTCACGGCAGACTGGCCGTTCCCGAAACAGTGGCCGATCCCGGGGTTCGGTCCACCACACCGACTCGGTTGACGTGGTCGCGTGGTCACTCGACCATGGGGACCATGAAGCCGCTGGTCATCGTACCCGGAACGCCCGCCCCGCCGGAGGCCTCTGGCGCCGTGCTCGTCCGAGACCTTTCCGTGGACGGACAACGGTGGGCGAAAGGGCGGCGGCTGTCGGTCGACGACGTGGCGAGCATCGGTCGCCCCGGCGTCGAGGTGGACCCGGGGCCGCGCGGTGCCGGTCTGCCTGGGCGCGCGTTCGAGCAACGCGCACGCCGCCGGGTTGCGCCGCGCCTACCAGCCGCCCTTCACGGTCCTGGTGCTCGAGCCTGGCGATGTTCACGAGGACGAGGCCGCCCACCGGCTCGCGACGGCCGTGGCGGGGCCGGGCATCGAGCTCAGAGGGCCGGTCGAGAGCCGTATCGACCTTGTGGCGCGCGATGACGGCGTGCTCCGCGTGCGGGCAGACCGGGTCGAGCGGATCGACCGGATCGACCCCCTGCAGCTCTTCACGCTCTACGACGGCCAGGCCGTGGCCCGCGGCCAGCTCGTGGCGAGCGTCAAGATCGGCCCGCACGCCATGTCGGAGCGGCTCCTCGAGCGCGGACTCCGGGTCGCGCGCGCGCGTCCGCCCGTCGTCCGGGTCGCGTCGTTCGTTGAGAGGCGGGTGGCGGCGGTGGTCCACGAGACGGTCCGCGGCCTGGCCCGGGACCGCTTCGAGCGCGGGCTCGACGTGCGCGTCCGCTCGCTCGGCTCCTCCCTGACCGCCGTCCTGTACGCGGCCGATGCGGGCGACGTGATGGACCATCTCCGGCGCCTCACGCGGGGATTCGAACGGGTCGACCTCGTGCTGACGGCGGGGGCCGCGTCCACCGATCCGACCGACCCGTTCTTCGTCGGCGATCGAGCGCCTCGGCGGTCGCGTCGTCCGCCACGGCGTCCCCGCGCACCCGGGTTCGATGGTCTGGCTTGCCCGGATCCGGGCGACCGACCTGCTCGGACTTCCCACCTGCGGGGCCTACTCACGGGCCACGGCGGCCGACCTGCTCCTGCCACGGCTGCTCACCGGCGAGCGAGTGAGCTCGCGGATGGCGGCGTCGCTCGGCCACGGCGGCGTGCTGATCCGGGCGATGCGCTTCCGGTTCCCGGGGTACGCACGCGACCTGGAGGCGCCCGTGGGTGGATCATGGGCTGGTCCGACGGAGGCGATCGAATGAGGCAGCTGGTGGAGCCGCTCGTGCGCCGGGAGATCGAGGTGGCCGCCCGGCCGGCGGCCGGTCCCCGGGTCCCCGATGCGGGATCCACCAGCCGGCTCCTGGCTCCGAGTTGACGGTGGAACCTCGCCGGGTCGGGGCCGTGGTGCTGGCCGCCGGCGCGGCGTCGCGCTTCGGCGGCGTCAAGGCGCTCGCGATGCTCGACGGCCGGCCCATCCTCCAGCACGTTCTCGACGCCGTGGCCGAGTCCGGTCCGGGCGAGACGATCGTGGTGCTCGGGTACGGCGCGGACAAGATCGAGGCGGCGATTCGCTGGCGGAATGAACGGCGGGTCCGCAACCCCGACCCTGACGCCGGGCTTTCGTCATCGCTGCGTGTCGGGATCGAGGCGCTCCAGGCGAACCTGGACGCCGCGCTATTCGTCCTGGGAGACCAGCCATTCATACGGCCCGCGACGATCGCGGCGCTCGAGGCGGCGCTCAGGCCGGGCGAACGCTGTGCCGCCGTGCCGATCCACGCGGAGGGCGGCGGCCCGAACCCGGTCCTGCTCAGCCGAACCGCGTGGCCGCTGGTGCTGGAGTCGAGCGGCGACCGGGGGCTCGGGCCGGTGCTGCGGGCGCACCCCGACCTGGTGCGCGAGGTGCCGGTGCAGGGCGCGAACCCCGACGTCGACACGCCCGGCGACCTGGCGGCGCTCGCCTGGGATGCACGCGTGCGGGCCAACCGCGAGCAGGTCGACCGTGTGCGCGAGATCCCCGACGGCGCCGACTTCTACGCGCCGGTCACGGCGCGTTTCCTCGCGGATCCCCGCCGTACCGATGACCCCGTGCTCGAGGTCCTCCGCTCGCTCGTGCGGCCCACCGACACCTGGCTCGACATCGGGGCGGGTGCCGGTCGCTTCGCCCTGCCGATCGCCCTGCTGGCGCGCGAGGTGGTCGCGCTCGACCCGTCGGCCGCGATGCTGGCGGCGCTGCGCGAACAGGCGGGCCGAGCGGGGATCGGCAACGTGCGGACCGTCGAGGCCCGCTGGCCGATGGGGCGCGACTGGCGCGGCGGCCCGTCTGCGGACGTCAGCCTGATCGCCAACGTCGGCCACGATGTCGAGGGCATCGGCGACTTCCTCGACGCGATGGAGGGGGCAACGAGGCGCCTGTGCGTCGCGGTGATGCCCGAGCGGCAGCCCGCGTCGTTTGCCGAACCGTTCTGGCCGCCGGTCCACGGCGAGTCGCGCATCCCCCTGCCGGCTCTGCCCGAGCTCCTCGACCTGCTGCGCGCGCGCGGCCGCCGTCCGGAGCCGACCATGGTCGAGCAGCCCCGACGCGACTACCCCGACGAGGCTGCTCTCGCCGAGTTCCTGCGGCGCCAGCTGTGGGTCGCGCCCGGTGGCGCCAAGGACCGCCGGCTGCTCGATCTGATCCGGGCCGACCTGGTGGAGGCCGACGGCCGCGTCGGGCTGCGGAGCGAGGAGCCCCGCCGCGTGGGCGTCGTGCGCTGGGAGCCACGCTGAGCCCCCCGGGCTCGGCGCACGCGCCTCGAACGTCGCGTCGCCCCGGGTGAGGTGTGCTCGGCTCCGGCCAGGGATGCGGCCCGCCTGGCGGCGCAGGCGAGCCTGACGTCGGATCCGGCAGATTGCCGGTACCATCGGCTCGGTGGGCGCTCCCTCCTCCGAGACAACGCTGAACGCGAGCCGCGAGACAACGATGACTGAATCTCCCATCGCCGGGACCCGCACCGTCGACCCGCCGGTCCAGGACCGGCTGGGGCGGCGCATGCACGACCTTCGCATCTCGGTCACGGACCGGTGCAACTTCCGCTGCACGTACTGCATGCCGGGCGACGTGTTCGGGCGCGACTTCGCGTTCCTTCCCCGCGCCGAGATCCTGACGTTCGAGGAGATCGCCCGCGTGGCGCGCCTATTCGTCGGCCGCGGCGTGAGCAAGCTCCGCATCACCGGCGGAGAGCCGCTGGTGCGCAGGGACCTGCCCGACCTTGTGCGCCAGCTCGCAGTGATCGGCGGCGTCGAAGACCTCGCCATGACCACCAACGGGGCGCTGCTGCGTTCACAGGCGGGTGCGCTCCGCGACGCCGGGCTGCGGCGCGTCACGGTGAGCCTGGACTCCCTTGACGACGGCGTGTTTGGTGCGATGAACGGTGTCGCCTTTCCCGTGGCACGGGTGCTGGGCGGGATCCGCGCAGCGCAGGACGTCGGACTCCGGCCGGTCAAGGTCAACATGGTCGTGAAGCGCGGGGTGAACGAGGCCAGCGTCCTTCCCATGGCGCGGTACGCGCGCGACCACGGGCTGACGCTGCGGCTGATCGAGTTCATGGACGTGGGGCACTCCAATGGCTGGCGCATGGAGGACGTCGTGCCGGCGTCCGAGCTCGTGGAGACCATCGCCGCCGAGTTCCCGCTCGATCCCATCGCTCCGGCGTACCCGGGCGAGGTCGCCTCGCGCTGGACGTACCAGGACAGAGCCGGGGAGATCGGCGTGGTCGCGTCCGTCACGCAGCCGTTCTGCGGCGCCTGCACGCGGGCGCGGATCTCCGCCAAGGGCGAGCTCTTCACGTGCCTCTTCGCCGTGTCCGGCATGGACCTTCGGGCGCTGCTGCGCCAGGGAGCCTCGGACGAGGAGATCGACCGCGCCATCGCGGACCGCTGGCATCGCCGTGCCGACCGCTACTCCGAGCTGCGGTCTGCCGAGACGGCCGGGCTGCAGCGCGTGGAGATGTTCGCCATCGGGGGCTGACGCTGGCGAGCCGCTGCGGTGGGCGAGCCGCTGCGGCGGGCGAGCCGCTGCGCGTGAGCGATCGGCGCGATCAGCGGGGCGGCGTCCGCTCCGCGATGAACGACTGCACCCGGGCCCACGCGTCGGCCGACTCCGACGCGAACTCCGTCGCCTTCCGATCGAAGAAGCTGTGCGGCGCGCCGGGATAGGTGCGCAGATCGTGCGGGACCCCTGCGACTGAGAGCGCGGCGTCGAACTGCTCGATCGACGCGGCAGGGATGCTGGGGTCCGCCCCGCCGAAGAGCCCGAGGATCGCGCCGTGCATCTCGCCGGCGACGGCGGCGGGCGCGGGCGAGTCTCCGAACCGGTGCGAGCCCACGGGTACGCCGTAGAAGCCGATCGAGCCGGCGAACCGCGGCCGGTTCCAGGTCGCGGTGAGGAACGCCAGCCGCCCGCCGTAGCAGAACCCCATCGAGAAGAGGGCGCGCCCCGGTGCGGCCTCATCGAGGCGTGTCGCGGCTGCGGTGATGTCGGCAGACAGGTGGCTCCAGCGGGCCTGCGAGAGGTGCTCGATATACGGGAAGTCGTCCGGCCGCGGGCCGGTGCCGGCCGTCCGCGCGAAGTAGTCGATTGCCAGCGCGTCCACTCCCGACTCGGCGAAGCGGAGCGCGAGCTCTTCGTAGTAGGGGTGGAGTCCCCTCGCGTCGGGCAGGATCAGGACGGCGGCGGCGGTTGGCTCCGCCGCCGCGCGTGCCTCGAACGCGCGAACACCGGTTCCGTCGGTCGACGCGAGCTCGAACGTGCGGTGGTCGTGCGCGGCGCCCGCCATCGGCGGGATCGGGGGCCGGTCGTGCGGGTCGAAGCACATTGGTCAAACGCTCCTCTGCGGTGGATCGGACGACGGTGGAGTGGTGGAACGACGAAAGAATGCGGGGTCGAGGTCGCGCGCCCGAGTTACGTCAAGCCAGCTGTTCGCTACGCGCGCATCATGGGGGATGGATGAGCACGCCCTCCGTCCCCGAGTTCCGTCTGCGCTTCCCGGTCGGGGACGTGCCCAGGTGGGCGGCTGCCTACCCCTCCATCGATGACGTGGAGATCGAGGCCATCGGTCGAAGGGCGCGCATGCGCGGACGGTACACGCGCGACGAGTTCCTCGCCGCCGTCCGCTGGAAGGCGCCACGCAGCGAGAGCCGGTGTGCGCGCAACAGCGAGGCGCTGATCGAGGAAGCCACCGCCACCGCGCTCCGCGCCTCGGACGAGCGGCTCCGCGT
The DNA here is from genome assembly GCA_963759135.1 of uncultured Chloroflexia bacterium. GTDB lineage: Bacteria > Chloroflexota > Limnocylindria > Limnocylindrales > CSP1-4 > JAJYNJ01. The sequence goes on from CAVWXU010000012.1 coordinate 61,807, forward strand.
GGGTGTCCTGACGCTGCTGGACGGCGTCGGGATGCCGGCTGCGTCGGTGCTCCTTCATCTGGCCCACCCGGACCCGTACCCCGTCCTGGATGCCGGCGCGCTGTGGTCGGTTGGAGTCGACACCCTGCCGGCGTCGTATTCGTTCGGGTTCTGGCGGGCGTATACGCGCGCCTGCCGGTCCCTGGCCCGACAGGCCGGCGTGTCGATGCGGCTGCTCGACCGGGCGCTCAGGCAACATGCGACGGAGTGCCGGCAGGGCAGACGGAGCGTGGCGCGCTGATCGTGCACAAGCAGCCCCGGCCGCCGGTCGGTCGGTGCGAGCGGGGCTGTCGGCATCCGGAGGATCGAGGATGGACGATCGCTCGAGATTCATCGAGGGGATACCCAAGGCGGAGCTGCACGTCCACCTCGAAGGGACGCTGGAGGCCGAGCTGAAGGTCGAGCTCGCCGCACGCAACGGCCTCCGGCTCCCGTACGGCTCGGTCGACGAGGTGCGCGCCGCCTACGAGTTCGACGATCTGTCGTCCTTCCTCGGCGTGTACTACGAAGGCATGAGCGTTCTGCTGACCGAGCAGGACTTCTACGATCTCGCGATGGCGTACTTCCGAAAGGCCAGCTCGCAGAACGTGGTGTACGCGGAGGTCTTCTTCGATCCCCAGGCCCACGCGAGCCGCGGCATCGGCTTCGATACGGTCGTGGACGGACTCCTGCGAGCCCGGCGGGACGCCGAGGCCTCCCTCGGCCTGCGCAGCCAGCTGATCATGTGCTTCCTGCGGGACATGAGCGCCGCGTCGGCCGGCGAAACCCTCGAACGGTCGCTGCCGTACCGGGACGGGATCGTCGGGGTGGGCCTGGACTCGGACGAGAGGGACAATCCGCCGATCAAGTTCAGGGACGTGTTTGCGCGCGCCCGAGCCGAAGGTTTCCACCTCACGATGCACTGTGACGTGGACCAGGAGAACTCGGTCGAGCACATCTGGCAATGCCTGAACGACATCGGCGTGGAACGCATCGACCACGGCGTCAACGCGGTGGAGGACTCGGCGCTGGTCGATGAGATCATCCGGCGAGGGCTCGGCCTGACCGTGTGCCCGATCTCCAACAGCCACGTCACCGACGGCCTGAAGGCGGACGAGATCAGGCGCCTCCTCGACCTGGGCGTGCGGGTGACCGTGAACTCCGACGATCCCGCCTACTTCCCCGGATACATGAACGAGAACCTGCTCGCCCTGCAGGATGCGGCCAGCCTGACGCGGGCCGAGGTCGTTCGGATCGTGAAGAACGCCTTCTCGATCAGCTGGCTTCCCGAGGACGACAGGGAGCGGTACCTGCGCGCCGTGGATGCGTACGCTGCAGGCTGACCCCTGACCGGGGCGGGGACCCGTCGGGGCGAGCGCAATCTCAGCGGCGGTCGCGTGCAGCGTGCTCCTCGAGCCGCGCCCTGACGATCTTCTCCACGAGCGCAGCGGGGAGGGGATTGTCCGGCCGGAAGCGGATGGTGCCCTTCGACAGGGAGTAGCCCTGCAGCTCTGCCTTGTGGGCGGCGATGATCTGCCCGCTCATGGGGAAGAGGCTGCAGTGATCCTTGAACGCGGCGTAGTACAGGAGCAGGCGTCCGCGGTGCCTGATCGCCGGCATCTGGTAGCTGATCGTGTCGGTGGCATCGGGGGCGATGGCCTTGACGATCGCCCGAAGGTTCTCCAGCGCGACGCGCGAGTCCTCCGGACATGCGGCCAGGTATTCCTCGACGGTTGCTGGACCAGCCATCGCTCAGTCCGCAGGTCTGCTCGATGGGAGGGCCGCGATGGCCGCGTTGATGGCATGCACGGTCGCCACCGGGTCCGCGACCTCGACGATGAGCGCGGCATAGTGCTCGTGGTCGAGGTCGATCTTCACCGCTTCCTCGGGGTGGTGGACGTCCAGGAACCACCACTGCCCGTCGAAGAATGTGCCCGCCGCGATGACGCCGGGGAGCGAGGTGCCCCCGAGGCGCAGTCCGTGCCGCTCACGCAGGGCGTCCGGATCCTGCGAGGCGCCGCGCACGTGGGTCAGGGGCACCTCCACGACGCTCTTCAGGGCGAGCACTTTGTCGAAGCCCTCCACCGTCACGCGCAGGTGGCCGTCAGCGATCTCGACCTCGGTCATGGTGCTCCTTTGTTCGGTGTGCAGGGGTGGGTGGCGCTGTCTCGCCGACTGTACCGCCGCCGAGAAACGGCAGGGCCCGCCCAGGCGCCGGACGCTTCTCGCGCCAGCCCTGCAGCGCAGCGCGCCGAGCGTCCCCGGATCATGACAGCTTGTCGGCGAGGTTCCAGGCGCGTGCGGCGCTGAGCGGCAGCCGGACGACGAACCCCGGCGGACGACGGGCGAGGTCGGCGTAGGCGCGCCCGTCCTCCGGACCGAGGTAGCGCGACGCGATCGCGAGCCGGGTCCTCGCCCCTTCGTCGGGCTCGATGGTCGCCCGGCCGCGGACCTGGACTCCCCGGAACGGGCGGACGGCCTCGAAGATCAGCAGGACGCAGCGGGGATCGCGGCGCAGGTGCTCGAGCTTGTGGTCGGTGGCTGCGACGACGACCTCCAGGGCGTCGTCGTGCACCCGGAACCAGACCGGCGACGTGATCGCCTCGCCGTCCTCGCGGTGGAGCGTGAGGGTGGCCGGAGACGGTGCATCGAGGAGCGACCGCAGCTCGGCCGCTGCGAGATCCAGCCTCATGAGGACACCCCCTTGAGAGCCTGCACCATCCCGGCGTTCACCGCGCCGCTCTTCACCGACACGATGCAGGTCTTGGCTGCATTGCCCGCAGCCCGTGAACGTGATGATGCCGTCCACGCCCTTGTCGGCGCCCTTCTTCTCCATGCCGCCTTGCGGGGTCGCCCCGACAAGATCGAGCGCCCACCACGAAACTGGTAGCGGTGCTCCAGACTGCCGTCGGCGACCATGGCCCGCGCGCCGCCACCTCGGTTGGCCGGTTGATGACCTCCACCTTGCCGAGTTCCGGGAAGCTGTCGCGGAGCCGCTGTCGCATGACCGCGATGGCGAGGTAGGTGATGTCGATGCCGATCCACTGGCGCCCGAGCTTCTGGGCTGCCACCGTCGCGGTGCCACAGCCACAGAACGGGTCGAGCACCATGTCGCCGGGGTTGGACGACGCCGAGATGATCCGCTCCAGTAACCGGATGGGCTTCTGTGTTGGGTATCCGAGCCGTTCCTTGGACGGTCGCGCCGATGTACGGTAGATACTGCCCAGACGTCATCGTACTTTCGATCGTCCCGGTGTTCGTCGTAGATGAGCCGTCCCGCACCGTCCCGGACGTTGACGATCCGCTTCAACTCCGAGTCCCACGCCTTACGTTTGTAGGACTTCGGGATCGGCAGTTCGAACGCCTGTGGGTTGTACGTGTACGCGGCATCGCCGTCCTTTACGTAGTAGAGCAGCCTGTCGGAGTTCTTGACGAACTTCCGCATCTGCCGCATCTCAAACTTCTTGTAGTGCCAGACGAGTTCATTTCGGTAGTTCCGGGCGGCGAAGATCGCGTCCAAGAGCAGCTTCAGGTAATGGCTGGCTGTGGCGTCACAGTGGAGGTAAAGCGACCCCGTCGGCTTCAGAACTCGGTGCAGTTCGACGAGGCGCACGGCCATCTCGACGAGGTACGCCAGCATCGGGCTCGGCCTGATCCCTGCGTGGAAGGCGCCGATGAGCGCGCTGACCGTGCTGGGCACTTTCCCGCCCACACTACTCGACTGGCCAACCTCTGGCCGGACCAACGTTCTTCTCGAACCTTGGCGCTTTCGACATCCCGGACCGGGCGTCATGCGAACGGGCTCGCCAGCAGCAGCACGAGTCCCACGGCGATGGCCAGCAGCGAGGCGCCCCAGACCGGTGCGACGTCCGCGCACGGCCCGGCCCAGGATCCAGAGCTGGACGACCTGGGGCCGCCGCCGCTGGAGCACAGGTCGTGCGCCTGCCAGACGCTGATCGCCGTGCTCGACGGGCCCAGCGGCACGAACACGATGATCCCGCCGTTGGCCGCGCCCGACGGACTCAGCGGCACGAACAGGGAGGTCCCGCCCAGCAGGGCGAGCAGCAGCCCGAACGCGACGAGGACCACGCGGCGTCCGCCCGACTCGCGCCGACCGCCGCCGCCCGGTTCAGAACCGTCGGTCCTGGTCACCTGCGCAGCCTCCCGTTGCATCCGCCTCGCGTCCCAGTCCCTGACAGCGGTCCGCACGTCAAGGGGCGCGGACCCCCTCCGGGCGCGGGAGCAGCTCGAAGACGGGATGGCGTCGAGCCTCGCCGATGTACTCGTCGACCGTCTGATCGATGCGGACCCCGAAGTAGTGCAGGATGCCGACCGGAGGGCGGGTCGTTGGCCCGACCACGGCGCGCAGGAGCCGCGAGCGCGCATACGGCGCGAGGGCCTCGTGCATGATGGCTCCGGCGGTCTCGGGAGCCAGCTCGACCGCGTCAACGATGTCGGTGCGGCGGCCCTTCCTCACCACCGCCTGACCTGCGGCGCGGAGGTTGCGGACCCAGCCGACCTCCCCGAAGGACGCCTGCACGAACCGCCGATCACGCGAACTGCAGCATCGCGACCGGCGTGGCGCGCGACCGGCCGCTGGAGCGGCCACGCACGGTGAGCAGCACGTTCGGCCCTCCCGGGAGACCGACGCCGAGGTACCTGCTGAAGACGGGGTTGAGAAGCCGGATGGCCCACTCGCCGTGCAGGAAGACCATCGCGAAGAGGGAGACGACGACAGCGCTGATGGCATGGCGCATCGACATATCCTAGGCGGGTCGTATCCCGCCCGGGTGCGGCTCGTCGGGCAACTGGCGCGCATCACGCCGCCAGCAACGCGGGCGTCAACGATGATCAGCAGCGCACCACCCGCGTGATCCCCTGGCGGTGCTGGAGCGGATCGGGCAGGCGTTATTGTCGTTCGAGACGGCCAGGGATCGACTTGGCGACGAGGTCCACTGGAGGGACGAGGCGTGACTGACGAGACGCCGACGGCCTGGCAGTGCCCCAAGGATGGGGCGGCGATGCAGCCGCTGGGACGGCGGGGGCGCAGTGGGGCGTGGCGCTGTCCGACCTGCCGGGGCATCTTCATCGACACCGAGGTCATGCGACGCGGGAGGGACGGGCGACCTCCGGCCTGGGTGCCCGTGCTGTCGAGCGTGGCATGGAGCCTGCTGGCGGTGGCCGTCGTCCGGCGGTTGCGCCGACGCACGAGCCCGGAAGTCCGCCACGTAGGACATGCCGCTGCGTCGCCGATGACGACGCGGCAGCGGACTGGAGGTTGGGGTGCTGGTCGTCCTGTCAGGCCTGCCCGGGACCGGCAAGAGTGCCGTGGCCGACGGGGTTGCCCGGGGACTGCGGCTGCCGGTCCTGTCGGTCGATCCGCTGGAGTCGGCGATCCTGCGTGCGGGCATCGCTCAAGGCTTCGCGACTGGGCTCGCCGCCTACCTCGTGGCGGAGGCGCTGGCCGACCGGTTCATGACAGATGGCTTCGATCCGGTGATCGACGCGGTGAACTCCGTCGAGCAGGCCCGCGACATGTGGCGGGCGCTGGCCAGCAAGCATCACGCCCGCCTTCGAATCATCGAGTGCCTGGTGTCGGACTCCACCGTCCATGCTGCCCGCGTGGCATCCCGTGATCGAGGTCTGGCACTTCCCGAGCCGACCGGAGAGGACGTGGAGCGCCGCCGGTCCGAATGGACCCCTTGGCCCGAACCGCACCTGACGGTCGACGCGCTCGACAGCATCGAGGTGAACATCGCCGCCGCGCTCGCCTACCTCTCGGAACCGTCCATGGGTGACTGACATGGCGGCCCGGACGCCCTGAACGGTGCGAGGTCGCTCATGAGGGAGCGACACCGCTCTCTCGCGGAAAGCCCCCGGGTCGTCGGTCATCGACGACCTGCGCTGACGTTGCGGTCAGGCGAGCCGCTGGACCGGCGACTACCCTGGGCAGTGGCTACATCGTCATCGGGCTGAGGAGCTGGAAGTAGTTGTCGTCAGGATCGGCGAACGTGGCGATCCATGCGACACCCGTCTCGTCCGGCTGGTAGGGCTCGCGGATCACCGTTGCACCGGCGGCCTTGAGCCGTTCGAAGTCGGCCTTCACGTCGGGGCTCTCGATGTTCCAGATCAGCCGTCCCGGCTGCGGGTTGCTGCCCTTGACCTGATCGTGCGGCCCGACGGTGACGAAGCCTGTGCCGATCTGCCAGCCGCTGTAGCCGCCTTCGTTCCAGCCGGGGGCACCGAAGAGCCTCGAGTAGTAGTCCGTCAGGCGCTGCGGATCCGCCGATCCGATCAGAATGCTGTTCAGGTTCACGCCGTCTCCTTCTCGATCCGGTGACTGGCGGGGACGCCGACCCGCTGCAGGACGACGAGTCTCAACGAGGCCCTGGCCGGCGTCAAGCCACCGCAGCTCGTTCTGTGGACGCCGTCGCTCGTTTCCTTGCTGGTCCCGAGGCGCGGCAGGCCGGGTCGGCCATCGCGACGTCTGAGGCGTGTGAGCGAGCCACTACCGGGTCACCTGGTTCTGCCACACGGTCCCTGTCCGTGTCGGACCGTCGGCGTACCCTCCCTGGGATGGCGGACCGTGCCCTGACCGACTGGCTGCTCGACTCCGACCCCGCGCTGCGCTGGCAGGTCGAGCGGGACCTGCTCGGCGCCTCGGAGGAGGTCTGGGCGGCGACCCGCGCTCGCGTCGCGACCGAGGGGTTCGGCGCCCGGCTGCTGGCCCTGCAGGACCCGGACGGCCAGTGGGCCGGCGGCGCGTTCTTCCCCGGCGGCTTCGACTTCCAGGGTCCAGAGGCCGCGGAGGGCGCGGGCCAGCCGTGGACGGCGACGACGTGGTCGCTGAACTCGCTCCGCGAGTGGGGGGTCGACGCGTCCGCGCTGACGGACACGGCGGAGCGCCTCGCCGCGAACAGCCGGTGGGAATACGACGGCCTGCCGTACTGGGGCGGCGAGGTCGACTGCTGCATCAACGCGTGGACGCTCGCGAACGGCGTCTGGCTCGGCGCCGATGTCGAGGGGCTCGCCGCGTGGTTCGTCGAGCACCGGATGGCCGACGGCGGCTGGAACTGCGAGTGGGTCAACGGGTCGACCCGGTCGTCGTTCCACTCCACGCTGAACGCGCTCAAGGGCCTGCTCGCCCACGAGGTGGCGACCGGCGGGACCGACGAGACGCGCGCCGCGCGCCACGCCGGCGAAGAGTACCTGCTCGAGCGGGGGCTCATGCGTCGCCGGTCGACCGGCGAAGCTGGTCGCGCCGTGGGTGACGCGGTTCGCCTACCCGTTCCGCTGGTTCTACAGCGTGCTGAACGCCGCCGACTACTTCCGTGCCGCGTCCCGCCTGGACGGCTCGCCGCCCGACCCGCGGATGGCTGTCGCGATCGAGGCGATCCGCGAGCAGCGGCAGCCGGACGGCACCTGGCTCCAGGCGCGACGGCACCCCGGTCGAGTGTGGTTCGAGGTCGACGTGCCGGCGGGGGAGCCGTCGAAGTGGCTCACCCTGTCCGGCACGCGCGTCCTGGAGTGGTGGGACGCGGCGCAGGCGGCCGCGGCCGTCACGCCCTGAAGTCGTGCCCTTCGTCGAGGTCCTCGATGATCCCCGGGGCCGTTTCCCCGAACGGGCTGAGCGGGCCTTGCGGACACGACCAGCGCCGCTCGTGGTCACCGCGAGCGGCGATGGCGGGGCACGCTTGGCGGGCGTGCTCGACAGTGTCGCGCTCTGGCACCGGCAGGCCGGCCTACAACCTCCGAACGTTTTCGCGTGTCTCGCGACGGAACGAGGGCGGCTACGACTCGAGGCGCCATGGCGGCAATGCTCAGCAAGTCGCACGTGCTCGGGGCCATCGGCCCATCGCCGCCGGCGTGGACAGCTGTCATCGATGGTTCGTGGCCGGGTCCAAGTCCGTCGACAAGTCCGTCCCCATCCACCCCGTCTACACCGGTTCGCACAGTGACGTCAGTCTCTAGGGCGCGGTCGCGGACGTTCGCGCACGCGATCGGGCCTGCCGTGGTGCGCGGCATTATGGGCTGGTCGCATGCGCCGCCATCGGCTGACGAGCCGGACAAGCGGCCGGCTCGGGCGACGTCGAGTCGACGCGAGTGCCAAATCGGACGACGCGAGTGGAGGCTACGGCGCGGAGTGCGGGTCGCATGCGAGTCTGAGACGCACGCTGACGGGCCGAACAGGGCGGGCTCGGCGCTCCGGTGCTCCTGCGCGACGCCCGGGTGATCTGCCGGAGCGGTAGACGATCCGCAGCGGATGAGAGCCGGCTCCACGGGCGATGCACGTCGACGCCCTGGCGTCCTTGCACGCCGGGGTGCGGCATCGGCGCTCGGGCGCGTGTACCACTCCGTGTAGTACCTGCGCGCGCGGCTGCCGTCTGGTGCCGCTCAGCGCCGTCTGGTGCCGCGAAATCGCGCGTGGGGGCTCGGGGAGTTGGGGTGGCCTAGGGGACTTGAACCCCTAACCATCGGATCCACAATCCGATGCTCTGCCGATTGAGCTAAGGCCACCGCGGCGAACGCACGCCGGAGTCGGGTGCGCGGCAGGCGGCAGTATCGCACGAACCATGGCTCCACGTGGGTTCGGCGTGGCTCCACGGGTTCGGCGTGGCCCCACGTGGGTTCGGCGTGACCCGTCATGCCGCGAACCGGCAGTGGCCATCGGACTGGGTCGTCCGACTCGGCCTGCGCGTGGCCAACGCCCACTGGTACGCACGGCTGCACCGTCACCGGGACGTCCGGGCGATTGGGGCGCGGGGATGCGATCCCTAGCCTGCGCTCGTGGTCACCAGCGGCGGGCTCGCCGGTCATCCTCGCCCGTCCTTGCTGCGGAGGAGGCTGGCGAGGCTCGCGGTCGTCGTGCTCGTCGCCTGCGCGGCGGTGGGGCTGACGCCCGCGATCCCCGGGGCGCAGGTCGTGCGTGCCTGGGACGCCGGGACGTTCAGCTCGGCGGACGAGAGCCTGCTCTTCACCCTGACCAACCAGGCGCGCGCCTCGGCAGGTCTGGCGCCCTTGCGCAACGACGGCCAGCTGCATTCGCTCGCCGAGTGGCGGGCGCAGGACATGTCGGTCCGCGGTTACTTCTCGCACGAGATCCCGCCGCAGGGATACATGGTGTTCCACTACATGGACCAGCGTGGGATCCAGTACGTGCTGGCCGGCGAGAACATCGGCTGGGACAACGCCTCGGACGACGAAGCAACGCCCATGATCCAGCAGATGTTCATGAACTCGCCCGAGCATCGGTCGAACATCCTCGGCGCGCTCTGGGATTCCATGGGCGTGGGTGCCTACAAGGGCACGGACGGCAAGCTGATGTATTGCGTCCTGTTCATGGAGTCGAAGCCGGCGGCCACGGCCACCGCGAAACCCACCACGGCGCCTTCCGCCACCGCGCCCGCGACGGCAGCTCCGCGGCGCACGCAGGCCCCGACGCCCGGGCCGACGCCGGCGCCCACCGCGACGCCTCGACCGGCCGCCGCCACGCCGACCACGACGTTGGCGCCGACGCCCGTGCCGACCTCGTCGGCCCAGGCGGTCGGCGTGCCTCTGGCCAACGCGGCCACGCCCGCCATCGCCTCCACGGACGTCCCGGCAACCCCGCCAGCACTCCAATCGACGGCGGCACCCGGCCAGCGGATCCTGGACGACGCGCCGTCGCCTGGCCTCCTGCAATCGCTGATCGGCGGGCTGTTCGGTCTGGCTTCCGCGCCGTAGCTCGGCCGAGCTGACGCGTACGCCCGCTGACCCTCGCGCCCGTCGCGCCCGCTGACCGCCCGCGCTCGTCTTCGCCACGCTCGTCGCCGTCGCGCTCGTCGCCGCCGCTCCCGTCGCCGTCGCGCCCCGGTACACTCGCGGGATGCCGCCCATCCTCGAGGCGCGAGACCTCACCAAGACGTACCGTTCCGGTGACGGCGAGGTCCATGCACTGAGCGGCGTCTCGCTCGCCGTGCAGCCAGGCGAGTTCGTGGCGCTGATGGGTCCGTCCGGCAGCGGCAAGACCACCCTCCTGCAGTTGCTCGGCGGACTCGACCGCCCATCGTCTGGCGACGTCGTGCTCGATGGCGTGACGATCTCGACACTGGGCGACGACGAGGCAACCAGGCTCCGCCGCGAGAAGACCGGGTTCGTCTTCCAGGCGTTCAACCTGGTGCCGCTGCTGTCGGCGCGCGAGAACGTCGGCCTGCCGTTTCTCCTCGCCGGGGGCAACCCGCGGGACGGCGATGCGCGCTCCCGGGTTGACGAGGCGCTGCGGCTGGTCGACCTCGAGTCGAAGGCCGACCGGCGGCCCGACGAGCTCGCGTTCGGCGAGCAGCAGCGGGTGGCGATCGCCCGCGCGATTGCCGGCCGGCCGGCGATCCTCTTCGCCGACGAGCCCACCGGCAACCTCGACTACGCGACTGGCATCGAGATCCTGCAGTACCTGTACCGGTCGTGTGCGGAACGAGGGCAGACCGTGGTCCTCGTCACCCACGACGCACAGGCGGGCGCGTACGCGGATCGCGTGCTGTTCCTGCGCGACGGGCGCGTGCTGGAGGAGATCCCGCTGGGACGCCGCCTGGAGCACCCCGCTCGTCCCCTGATCGAGCGGCTCGCGCTGCTCGGGCAGTAGGCGACACCGGTGCGCGGTCCAGCGGGGCTCGGCTGGCGGGCTCTCCGGCGCCGGCCGCTGCGCACGGCCCTCACGGTGATCGGGATCGCCATCGGCGTGGGGCTGGTGTTCGGAGCCCTGTCGGTCGACGGCGGCGGGACGAGCGGTGCGGCGGGGTATGCCGGGCAGGTCGCGGGTCGCGCGGACCTCGTCGTCCACGCCTTCGGGGAGGGGACGCTCTCCTCCGACACACTGGCAGCGGTCGCGGACACGCCGGGCGTGCTCGAGACCTCGCCGCAGGTCCGGCGTCCGACGTTCGCCACCGGCGCTGGCTCCGCCGGCGCAGGATCCGCCCCGGGACCGGGTGCCGGCACGCCGCTCGGCCCGGTGACCGTTGTCGGCGTCGATCCAGTCGCGGATCGCGCGCTCCACGACGAGGCGCTCGCTGCGGGAGCGTTCCTGTCCAGCGCCGACACGGGCGATGCGCTGGTCACGCAGACGTGGGCTCGGTCGCACGCCGTGGTGGTCGGCTCGAGGATCTCGCTGGTCGGACCCGGGGGAGAGCGCACGTTCACCGTTCGCGGAGAACTCGCCCCCTCCGGGCCGGCCCTGGCGGACGGGGGCGCGATCCTGCTCACCACCATCGACGCGGCCCGCGCCCTGTTCGCTGTCCCGGCCGGAGGTGCCGATCTCGTCGAGGTCCGCGTGGACCCGGCCCTGGGCGCGGCCACCGTCGAGACCCGGCTGGATGCGCGGCTCACGACCCAGCCGTACGTGCTGTCGACCGCAGCCGACGAGGCGGCTGCGCTCAGCGGCGCCGCACGTGACGTCGGGTCGGCGCTGCTGCTGGTGGCCGTGGTCGTGCTGTTCGTGGGCGCGCTGCTCGTGTCGGACACGCTGGCCATGTCGGTCGCCGAGCGGACGCGCGAGGTGGGGCTGCTCCGATCGGCAGGCGCGACCCGCGGGCAGGTGCATCGCATGGTGCTCGCGGAGGCGCTGTGGCTGGGCATCGCCGGGACCGTGGTCGGCATCGCGCTGGGGGGCGTGTTCGCGGTCGCGCTGGCGCCGGTCGTGGCGTCCATCACGAGCGAGCCAGTCGCCGGCACCGGGGTCGACGCTTCGTCGCTCGTTGTCGCGTTCACGCTCGGTCTCCTCGTCACCCTCGCGGCCGCGCTGGAGCCGGCCTGGCGAGCCGGGCGAGTGGCTCCGGTCGAGGCCCTGCGGCGCGGGCGGCCGCTCTCAGCGCCGGCATGGGGCGTGCGCCGTGCGGCGGCAGCCGGGGCCGTCGCGGCGCTGGTCGGAGTTGGGGTGCTCATCGCCGGCGGCTGGACAGGCGGCATCGTGATTGGGGGCCAAAGCGGCTCGGGTTCGACGCCGGCCGTCGCGATCCTGCTCACGGCCGTCGGCGGCGCGGCCGGAATCCTCGTCCTTCTGTTCCTGACCGGGCTGGCGGCGCCGATCGTCCTGCGTGCGACGGGCGTCCTGTTCGCCGTCGCGGCCGTTCCGGTTCGACGCCGACTCGGGGCCGAAGTGCGGCTGGCTCGAGGGGCTCTGGCACACGACCCCGGGAGGGTCGCGGTCACGTTCGCCGCGCTGACGGTAGGCCTGGGGCTGGTGGTCGGGCTCGCGGGCGTGGCGGACGGGACGCGCAGGGCAGGGGAGGCATGGATCAACGACGTCGCCCCGGCAGACTTCGCCGTGGTCGCGATATCTCCCGTGCCCGATGACTTCGGGATCGACCTCGCGGCCGTGCCGGGTGTCGCGTCGGTCACGCCCGTGCGCCTCTTCGACGTCGCGATCGCCGGTCGGCTTGCCTCAGCCGTCGCCGTGAACCCGGCCGCGTACGCGGGGCTCGGGGCGCTCACCGTGGAGGGAGGGAGCCGTCAGGCCGCCTTTGCCGCCCTCGAGGCGGGCGGCGCCGCGCTCGTGCCGCGGTCGGTCGCGGACCGGTTCGGGCTCCGCGTCGGTGACCAGCTGGAGATGCGGACGGCGCAGGGCGACGCCGGGTTCACGGTTGCCGCCATCGTGTCGCACAGCCTGCCGGGGTCCGCCGGCGAATCGGTCGTCGTGTCCCAGGCCGACGCGATCCGCTCGCTCGGCATCGCCGGCGCGTCGATGTTCCTCGTGCGAGCCGGCTCGGCCGCCGGTGCAGGCTCGACCGCCAGCGCCGGCCCTGCTTCCGGCCGGTCATGCTTCCAGCGCCGGCCTGGCTTCCAGCGTCGGGCTCGCCGGCCGGCTCTCCGCCGTTGCCGACCGCTACGCCCTGTCGGTGGTTCGCCCGTCGGCGGTCGGAGGCGCCGTGGGCGGCGCGCTCGACCGGACGTTCGGGCTGCTCGATCTGCTGGCGCTGGCCGGCGTGATCGTCGCGGCGCTCTGCATCGTGGACGTGCTGGCGATGGACGTGGGACAGCGGGTCGGGGAGCTGGGGGTGCTGCGCGCGGCCGGGCTGACGCGCAGGCAGGCGTGGCGCACCGTCGTCCTCGAGGCCGGGATTCTCGGGTTGGCGGGCGCGCTCCTCGGGGCCGTCGTGGGCGTCATCGGGTCGGCGGTGGTGCTGGTCGGCGGGGGCACCGTCGGCATCCGCGGCGCGCTCGAGGTGCCGTGGCAGGCCGTGGCTCTCGTGGTCCTCCTCGGCCTGGTGGGGTCCGCGCTGGCTGCCGCGTATCCGGCCCGCCTGGCGTCGCGCGTCCAGATCGCACAAGCGCTGAGAGCCGAATGAGCGGCGCATCCCGATGACGGGTCACCCGGTTGCGAGACCATCCCTGCGCTTCATCGCCCACGCCGGCGCCGGTCGCGGCGCGTTCGCACGCCGCTGGCCGCCCGTGGCCGCCGCGCTCTCGGCACGAGGCCTGGCGCACCTGGTTGAGCTGACCACGCGCCCGGGCGAGGCGACGGAGCTCGCTCGCAGGGCGGCCGCCGAGGGGGCGCGGCTCGTGGTGGCGGTCGGCGGGGACGGCACGCTCCACGAGGTGGCCAACGGGCTGCTGGACGGGCCCCACAAGCCGATGGTGGGGCTGGTTTCGGCGGGCCGCGGCAGCGACTACGCGCGCGGGGCCGGGATGGCGACGGACCCTGCCGTCCAGGTGGACCGGTTCGCCCGCGCGCTCGAGGGCGACACGTCGGTCGTGCACGCGGTGGATGCCGGCGAAGTGCACTACCGCCTCACCCAACGGGTCGGTGCCCGCGTGGTCGACGGATCAACAGGCGACTCGAACCGCCGCTGGTTCGTCAACGCCGCCGGGGCGGGGATCAGCCCGTTCATCGCCCGGCGCGTCTCGCGGTTTCCGGCGCGCCTGGGGGCGTACCTGTACACGGTCGCCGGGCTGGTCACGATCATCGACTGGCGCGACCGGCTGGTCGAGCTGGGCTGGGACGACGGCTCGCGCGACGAGCTTCCGGTCGAGTCGGTCGAGGTGGCGCTTGGTCCGTACGAGGGCGGCGGCATGTGGGTGGCTCCGGGGGCCGATCCGTCCGACGGACTCTTCGACGTCGTGGTGGTGGGGGCGATGAGCCGGATCGAGACGCTCACGTTCTCCTGGCGGATCCGGTCGGGCGACCACCTGCGGAGCACGGCGGTCTCGGTCCGGCGCAGCCGGTCGCTGACGATCCGCGCGCTCGACGAACTGGGGGCGATCTATCTCCAGGCGGACGGCGAGCTGCTGGGGCGCGATCCGTTTCGCTTCGACATCGTCCCGGCCGCGCTCCGGCTCGTCTGGTAGGCTTCGGTCGTGTTCGCCCAGCCTCGCCTGCTCCGCGTTCCATCGTACGAGCGGGGAGTCACGCTCGGCGATTTCATCCTGCCCATCCGCATCGGAGAGCGGACGTCTGTCCGTCAGCATCACCTGGCGCTGATCCTGCTGGGCGTGCTCGTCATGGCGGTGTCCGCGCAGGTCGCCATCCGGGTCCCAGGCACGCCAGTCCCCGTCACCGGCCAGACGTTCGGGGTGCTCGCCACGGCGACGGCGCTGGGGTTCAGGCGCGGGCTCGGATCTGTGGGGCTCTATCTGCTGCTCGGCTTCTTCCTCCCGATCTACGCCGGCGGAGCGTCCGGGCTGTCCCACATCGCGGCCTGGCAGGAAGGGCACGTCGTCCTCGGCGCCACGGGCGGGTACCTGGTCGGGTTTCTGCTTGCGGCCGCGCTGGTGGGCCGCCTCGCCGAGCTCGGCTGGGATCGCCGGTACGCCGGTGCGCTGGCGGCGATGCTGCTCGGCAACGCCCTGGTGTACGTGGTGGGGCTGCCGTGGCTCGCGGCCGCCACCGGCCTCTCAGCGGCGGACGCGGTTCGCGAGGGGCTGACTCCGTTCCTGGCTGGAGACGCCCTCAAGTTCGCCCTTGCGGCCGCCGTGTTCCCGCTGGGCTGGTGGATCGTGGGTCGCCGCCCCAGCGACCGCTGAGGTCGCTCTCAGGGCGCGCCGAGTCGGCGGCTGTCTGGCCGCTGAGTGTGCGCCAGTGCCTGCACGAACAGTGCCTGCACGAACCGGCCCGACCGCAGGTACGATACGGCCCGCGCGCCTGTAGCTCAGTGGATAGAGCGAGTGGCTTCGGACTACGACCCTCCAAACGCCGTAGCCTCGTGCGTGGCAGCGGTGCGAGAATCGGCCGAGTTACTCGCTCTAGCGAGGGCGACCCGAAGAGCAAGTAACTGACAAGCGTCACCATCAGGATGCTGCCCGCCACCAAGGCGGCCACTCGTCTCGTAGTCGGCCCAGCGGGGCCCGGCCGCGCCTGCGGCGGTCCCGCCACGTCCGGGCGCCTGGTCGTACCGCGGGCAGAGCTGGGACTGGTAGCGCCCGCGCCCGCGAGTGGCCCCGCTCCGAAAGGGCGGCTCCCCCGGGATCCCGGATTCGTGCGGGACAAGGCCCCCGTCCAGGCTGGACCAGAAGGAGGTCCTTCTGGAGCAGGTCTCAAATGCTCGCGGCGGCAAAGCGCAGTGACCCGGCGGCGTCGAAAGCCTGACTCGATGAGGTGATGGGGTGGACGGCGCACCGTACAGTGATGCGCGTGAGGGCACGCGAGCTTCCACCCGTGGCCAAGGCAAGCCAGCCCGGTGCAATGCTTCGGTCGCAATCGTTCGCGGCGCCCGCTACAGTGGGCGGGCAGGGGTTGGCCCGAGATTCGCTCGACGAGGTCTGCTTCATTGGTGACGGTTCACTCCTGGAGGGTCCTTCGCGCCCTGCGGACTGCGTCGCGCTGGCAGATGCTCCGCTTGCCCCAGTCGCCAGAGCCGCGCTCGTGACGGCGCGACCCGGCGGCGCGGGCGCGGTCCGCGAGGTCGTCGGCGCGATCTTGACAGGCGGCTCGCCGGGTTGGTTCTGGCGAGGCGCCTGGCCCGCCCATGAGCACCGTCAACCTGTCTCACAGCGTTGTCGGCTTCGTGGACTGACATGAAGTTATCCGACTACGTCATGCAGTTCGTCGCCGAGCAGGGCGTCAAGCACGTCTTCATGCTGCCGGGTGGCGGCGCGATGCACCTCGAACGAGTCTCTTGGCCGACGTCCGGACCTCCAATTCGTCTGCAACCTGCATGAACAGGCCGCCGCGATTGCCGCAGAGGCGTATGCGAAGGTCACGAATGGGCTTGGTGTCGCCATGGTGACCACTGGCCCGGGCGGCACTAACGCCATCACCGGGCTGGCGGGGGCCTGGCTCGATTCCATGCCCTGTCTGTTCATCTCCGGACAGGTGAAGCGCGCCGATCTGAAGCGCGATTTTGGCGTGCGCATCCTTGGTGTGCAAGAGATCGACATCGTCTCGATCGTCAACTCCATCACCAAGTATGCGGTGACGATTGAAGACCCATCGACCATTCGGTACCACATGGAGAAAGCGCTGCACCTCGCGCTCAGCGGTCGGCGTGGCCCGGTGTGGGTCGATATCCCACTGGACGTCCAGGCGGCACAGATCGACCCCACCAACCTGCCGCGATTTGTCCCGCCTGTCGCGGCGAGCGGGGTTGAGAGCAGTGTCGCGGCGCAGGTGAGGGAGCTGCTGGGTCTGTTGCGCTCCGTTGCCCGCCCCGTGATCGTGGCTGGCAACGGCATACGGATCGCAGGGGCTGTGGCCGAGTTCCACCAATCGCTCGAGAGACTGCAGGTCCCCGTGCTGACCACCTGGCTAGGGATGGACCTGGTGTCGGAAACACACCCCTTGTATGCGGGGCGGCCGGGGTCCATTGCGCCGCGCGGTGCCAATTTTGCCCTGCAGAACTCCGACTTGATGCTCGTCATCGGCTCTCGCCTCGACATGGCCTTGACTGGTTACGCCCACGACAAGCTCGCGCGCCAGGCAATCAAGATCATGGTGGACATCGACGAGGCAGAGATCCGCAAGCTGAAGACCACGATTTACTTGCCGATCGTGGCCGATGCCGCCACCTTCCTTCGTGAGTTGAATTGACAGCTGAGCCAGACCCCGCCCTTGCGCTACGACGACTGGGTGCAGCGCTGTCAGGGGTGGAAGCGCCGCTACCCCATCATCCAGCCCGAGTACCGCGAGCAGCGGGAGAGGGTCAGCGTCTACTGCTTCTCCGAAGCGCTGTCGGCCGAGCTCACTGGCGACGACGTGGTCGCCTCTGGTAGCTCGGGCAGCGGGGTGGAGCTGTTCTTGCTGGCCTTTCAAGTCAAGGAGCACCAACGGGTGCTCCACACCCGCGGCCTGGGGGCCATGGGGTTCGGAGTCCCGGCCAGTATCGGCGCCTGTCTTGGGGCAGAGGAGCGGCGCACGGTGTGTGTCGACGGGGATGGAAGCTTCCAGATGAATGCGCAGGAGCTGGAGACGCTGCGCCGGCTTCGGTTGCCGGTCAAGATCTTCGTCCTTAACAACGAGGGCTACGCGTCAATCCGTGCCTCCCAGCAGAGCTACTTTCAGCATCTGGTCGCGGCGGACTCCAACAGCGGTCTCACCTTGCCCGATGTAAGGAACGTCGCCGCGGCCTACGGCCTTCCGTCGGTCTGCATTGCGGACCAGCACGACCTGCGCCAACAGATCCGTGCCGTGCTGGAGCGGCCGGGACCCGTCGTCTGCGAGGTCTTAGCGGTGATCGACGAACAACGGGCCCCGCGGATCTCCTCCACACAACTTCCAGACGGAAGCATGGTCTCCAAGCCTCTCGAGGATCTATGGCCCTTCCTCAACCGCGAGGAGTTTCGCTCCAACATGATCATTCCGCCGGTGGACGAGTGATGCACGTCGCGATCATGCAGGGGCGGCTAGTGCCACCCACGGAGAACCGCATCCAGTGCTTTCCGCGCATACGCTGGCGCGACGAGTTCGCCTTGGCCTCGGCCGCAGGACTAGCGGCCATTGAGTGGATCTACGATCTTCATGGGATGGACGTCAACCCCCTCGCCAGCGATGAGGGGGTGGCCCGCATGAAGACCCTGTCGGCCGAGAACGGCGTGATGATCCGCTCGCTCTGCGCCGACTACTTCATGGACCGGCCGCTTCTGCGGGCTAGTCCCGGCGAGCTGGAGGCACGCTTAGAGACTCTGCTCTGGCTCTTGAGGCGCTGTGCCATGCTGGCAATGAACCGCGTCGTCCTACCCTTTGTGGATGCCTCCCGCATCGACTCGATGGCCGAGTGTGAAGACGTGACGGCGCTCCTGCAACGCGTATTGCCGGTTGTCGAGGAGACCGGCGTGGAGTTGCACCTGGAAACCTCACTGGCGCCGAGTCGATTTGCGGACATGCTGGCGCGGCTGCCGCACCCCATGGTCAAGGTCAACTACGACTCTGGCAACAGCGCCTCACTTGGGTACGACCCAAGGGACGAGTTCGCCGCCTATGGAGAGCGGGTCGGCAGCGTCCATATCAAGGACCGTGTACACGGAGGGGGCACGGTGCCATTGGGCAGCGGCGATACAGACTTCGACGCCCTGTTCGAGTGCCTGGGGCGGGTCGGCTATGAGGGGGACTTCGTGCTCCAGGTGGCGCGCGGCCCCTCCGGCGACGAGGTGAGCTGGGCCAGAATGAATTGCGAGTTCGTCCTGAAGCGCCGGGCGAGCAGCTGAGCATGGACTTGCACTTCACGGACAAGGTGGTGCTGGTTGCGGGCTCTTCCAGAGGCATTGGCCATGCCTCAGCGCGCGCCTTCTTGACCGAGGGCTGTCGGACCACGATCACTGGGCGCGATCGCGCCTCCTTGGCCCAGGCGCAAGCTGCCTTCGAGTCCGAGTTCGGTTCGGATCGAGTGCTGGCTTGCGAAGGCGACCTGCGCCAGACGGCGATCCTCAGGAAGGTGCTGTCGACGATCCACGAGCGTTGGGGTCAGCTGGACTGCGTCGTGGCCAACATCGGTAGCGGCCGAGGCCCGCTCGGCTGGGACCCGCCGGAATCCGATTGGGATCGTCTCTTCGAGGACAACCTCTTGAGTAGCCGGCGGCTGACGAAGGAGGTCCTTCCGGCCATGACACGATCCCGGCAAGGGAGCATCGTCCTGGTCGCCTCGATTGTCGGGATCGAAAGCTCCTCGGCACCCTTGCCTTACAGTGCCGCGAAGGCCGCTCTAATCAACTATGGCAAGAACCTCGCCCGTCAAGTCGGGCCGTACAACGTCCGCGTGAACTGTGTCGCTCCTGGGAATATCTTGTTCCCAGGTGGCTCTTGGGACAGACATTTGTCCGAACGCCGTGACGAGGTGCTGTCGCACATCAATGCCGAGGTCCCCCTGCAGCGCTTTGGCCGAGCCGAAGAGATCGCCGATTTGATCGTTTTCCTGTCGTCTGATCGAGCTTCGTTCATCACCGGCGCCTGCGTGGTGGCTGATGGGGGGCAGACGCGTAGTCTGTGAGCACTGCAATGGACGAGAACTCCATCAGAGACCTATTCGATCTGACGGGACGCGTCGCCGTCATCACCGGGGGAGCGGGGCTTCTGGGGTACAGGCACGCCGAGGTCATCGCGCGGGCTGGCGGGACACCCGTCCTCGTTGATCTCGCCGCCGCGCAACCGGAGACCAAGGCTGCGCAGCTGGCCGCAGACTACGGTGTGAAGTCGCTGGGATCCGCCACCGACATCACCAAGCCACCCCAAGTGATGACTCTCCTAGAGACGATCCTCGAGCAGTTCGGGGCCGTCGATATCCTGATCAACAATGCCGCGAACAATCCCAAGGTGGAGTCACGCTCCGGGCTCGTTTGGTCGCGGCTCGAGAACTTTCCACTGACAGTTTGGGAGGCCGACATCGCGGTAGGTCTCACCGGGGCTTTCTTGTGCAGCCAGGTCATCGGGACAGAGATGGCGCGCCGCAAGAAGGGTGTGATCGTCAACGTTGCCTCTGACCTGGCCATCATTGCCCCTGACCAGCGGCTGTACCTGCAAGAGGGGTTGCCAGACGACATGCAGCCGGTCAAGCCCGTGACATACTCGGTGGTCAAGACCGGCCTCCTGGGCTTGACGCGCTATTTGGCGACCTACTGGGCCCACTGCGGGGTGCGCGTCAACGCCATCTCGCCGGGTGGCGTCTACAACGGGCAACCCGAGGATTTCGTGAGCCGGTTGTCGACACTCATCCCGCTGTCTCGAATGGCGAACGTGGACGAGTACCAAGGCGCCATTCTCTTCCTGTGTTCGGACGCCTCCTCCTACATGACGGGCACCAACCTGGTCATCGATGGCGGACGGAGTTGCTGGTGAACCTCGGGGCCGGTTCGCTGTTCTCCCTGGAAGGGAGCACCGCGGTGCTCACGGGTGCATCAGGCTTTCTCGGGCGCACGTTTGCGCGCGCCCTGTTGAGCAACGGTGCACGGCTGATCGCGCTTGGGCGCTCGGAGCGTCTTGGATGCCATGTCGGGAGAATGGATCCGCGACTTCGGCTCGGAGAGAGTGCGCGGCTACCGCGTGGACATGTACGACCTGGCAGCGCTGGCCACAGTCCTGGACGATATCGTGGCGCGCGAGCCCGCAGTCGACATCCTCGTGAACAACGCCTACGAATTAGGGCCTAATACTGGCTTCAACACCGGCGCCGGGGCATTGGAGGATGCGCCGTTGGAGCATTGGATGCGGCACTTGACGGCGGGCGTGTATTGGCCGGCTTTGACGGTGCAGAAGCTGGGCCCGGCGATGAAGACCATTGGCCGGGGCAGCATCATCAACATCTCCACCATGTACGCGGTGGTGGCTCCCGATCCCCGCCTGTATGAAGGGACCAGGTTTCTGAACCCGCCCGGCTACTCCTCGGCCAAGGCCGCGATGCTGGCCTTCACGCGCTACGTGGCCTCCTTTTGGGGGGCCTACGGCATTCGCGCCAACGCGATTCTTCCCGGTGCCTTCTCGAACACCGACGAAGTTGGCTCGAACTCCGTTGAGCCCGCGGATCCGTTTCTCGACCGGCTGGGACAGCGGACATGTCTCGGGCGTCTTGGACGCCCGGATGAGCTTGCCGGGGCCTTGCTCTTCCTCGCCTCGGGTGCCTCGAGCTATGTCACGGGGCACGCCCTGATCGTCGACGGCGGCTGGACGACTATCTAGGCGACTAGGACCGGTCAGGTCGGGCGGGACAGTCCTGCGCTAGCGCGAGACACGAAGGAGCCCCCGTACGCGTCAGCGGAAGATGAACGTGCGACTTGACGCGTTTGTGTGGACTTCCTCCTCGTCGTCCGATCAGCGGCGTGGTCGCCCATTCCGAAACGACCTCTTTCCGGCTCGGCCCGAGCTGGGGCTCCCCGCCGCACGGATCAGCTGCCGCGGCGGGGCTGCCGTTTCGGCGCGCGCCGTCGTTCGCCTGGGCGGGCGCGTGGCGAGGATGATCGTGCCGGCCGCGTGGTCGTCCCCGCGCCGGTGAGCTTGGCCGTGGCCTGGCGGATGGCCAAGGGCGCGATGTCGCAGCCGAGCACCGTGGCGCCACGTTCGCGCGCCCCGACCAAGAGCGCGCCGCTGCCCACGAAGGGGTCGAGCACCACGTCACCCGGGCCGATGTTCGCCATGCGCGCCAGCTCGCGCCCCAGCGCGACGGGTTTCTGCGTCGGATAGCGCCCAGCCGTGCCCGGACCCACCGCGGGGACCGAGACGAGGTCGACCCCGGAGAGGGTGCGTGACCCGGGGAGCAGGCCCACCAGCACGAACTCCGTCTGGTGCCGCAGACCGCCTCCCAGCCCCGGGTACTGGCGATCCCAGGTGATGGTGCGCACCCGCGCGAAGCCGGCCCGCTGCAGGGCCCCCAGGGCGTCGTGGAGCCCCTCGCCGTTGACCATCACGAAGGCGACCCCATCGGGGCGCAGCTTGCGCCGGGCGAGCGCCAGCAGCCGGCCGATCTCGACCCAGGAGAGGCCACCTGCGAACCAGTGCTGGAGGTGCGCCCCGCTCCCCCCGCGGCGGTTCACGCTGGTGTACGGCGGGTCCGTCAACAAGATGCTGATGCTCCCTGCCGGGATGGCGGCCAGGGCCTGCTGGGCACGCATCCGGTAGAGCCGGGCGCGACCGCCTGGCGGGCGGTGGACCGTGGTGCGGGTCATGGCAGGATCCTCCGGGACGGGCAGGGGGTGGGTGGGCGTTGTCCGTGCGGTCGGCACCCTGTACGGATGGACTCCGTGGCCGGCGGTCCGCCTCGTTCCGGCTGCGTCCGGTCGTCTCCGGGCTACCACAGCATCCCTCCCCAGGGGGCGCCCAGGTAGCCGAACCCCATCGGGGGGGCTGGTAGCGGTGATGGTGGCGGTGGTGATGGCGGTGCCACACGGTGGATCGCGAGCGCGATGGCGATGCCGCCCACCACGACCAGCCCGACCACTCCCGCGGCAAGGAACGTGCCCGTCCCCCAGCGGCCGCCCTCCCGCGGGGATGGCCCATCGCGATCCGGGTGGTCGGGCGCCATGACGGGCGCGGCAAGGTGTACCGCGGGCGTATCACCCACCGGCAAGGCTCCCGCGGTACCGGCGGCAGTCACGGTGCTCTCACGGGGCGGCAAGGCTCCCGTACTAGGGGCGGCCGGTACGGGGGCGGCACGGGGCGGCAAGGCTCCCGCGGTAGACGCAGTGGTCGCGGGCGCGGCAAGGGCCGGCAAGCCTCCCGCGATAGGCGCGACCGGTACGGGCGCGGCAAGGCGGTGCAACCCGTCGGGGCCGCTGACCACCGTGCCGGCCTGCCGCAGCCGGTACAGGCGGTGCCGGACGGTCCGCTTCGGGATCACCAGCCGGGCGGCAAGGTCCCGTGTCGACAGCGGTCCCGCGGCCAGCAGGCCGCAGATGGCGGCATCAGTCGGGTTGGTCGGGGTGTCAGTCATGGCTATGTGCCACTCCTTCCGACGTGTCCGTGGCCAGGAGCCGGGCGAGCGTCGCCGTACCGATCCCCAGCCGACGGGCGGCCTGGCGGCGGGAGAGCCGCCCGGCGGCAACCTCCGCCCGGACCGCCGGCCAGCGTCGCGTGAAGGCCGGGCGCGCCGTCACCG
The DNA here is from genome assembly GCA_963759135.1 of uncultured Chloroflexia bacterium. GTDB lineage: Bacteria > Chloroflexota > Limnocylindria > Limnocylindrales > CSP1-4 > JAJYNJ01. The sequence goes on from CAVWXU010000012.1 coordinate 84,804, forward strand.
GGGGCCGGCCGATGCGCTTGCCCTGCCGGGCGGCGTGGCGCATCCCCTCTTTCACCCGGTCGGCGATCAACTCGCGCTCCATCTCGGCCACCGCGGCGAGGATGGTGAAGACCAGCCGGCCGGTCGCGCTGGTCGTGTCGAGCTCAGGCTGGGTGAGGGCACTGAAGCCGACCCCGGCATGCTCGAAGTCCTGCAGCGTGGCGAGCGCATGCAGCGTGGAGCGGAAGGCGCGATCGAGCTTCCACACCATGACCAGGTCGACCTTCCGCTGGGCGGCATCGGCCAGCAGGCGGGTCCAGGCGGTGCGATGGGCGAGATCTCCGGCCGCGGCCAGGTCGACGTACTCGGTCGCCTGCCACCCTCGCGCCGCGACGTAGGCGCGCAGGGCGTCGAGCTGGAGCTCGGGGTCCTGGTCCTTGTCTCGGGTCGAGACCCGGGCGTACAGCGCGACCCGGAGGGGACGGGCAAGGTCGGTCACGGGCCGGTTCATGCGCCACCCCGCGGCCGCTGCTGACCGGTCACGGCTTCCTTGGCCCGTGCGCGCACCCGCCGCCGCTGGCGGTCAGCGGGACCACCCCAGCCGTGCCGGACCCCGCGTCCCGCGCGGGAGCGCCGCTGGCGGCACGTGGACGAGCAGGTCAGCCGGTCCCGTCGGCCCCAGCGGATCGGCTCCCCGCAGACCACGCAGCCGCGGGCGTCCGGGCCGCTCACGGAAGCGTCTCCAGGACCCGGACCGCGGCCTCGACGCAGGGCCGGCAGCGGTAGCGGTCGGCTGGATCGAGCGCGTCCCCGCAGGAGCAGCAGCGGCCGGTCCCGCGCGCGGCATCCGGCCGGGCGAGCAGGAGCGGCACGAGGCCGCCCCGACGGGCAGCGGGCCGCATGGCCTCGACGCGCCAGACGACCTCCGCCCGCTCGAACGCGAGCGCCTGCAGCACTTGATCTCTGCGTTCCAGCAGCCGGCGTGCGACGGGCTCCAACCGACGCGGCCCGCGCACGACGAGATGGTCGCCATCCACGTCCACGTCGAGCCCAACCCGACGAGCCTCGCGGAGCAGGGTCAGTCCGTCCACGTTGCCTGCTCCGCGGTCCCGTCCTCGTCCACGTCGAGGTCCCAGGGGGAGGGTGCGTTGTCCTCCTCGACGCGGTAGCCGCCGTCGGGTACCTCGGCATCCCGAAGATGTCCAGCTGCGCCGAAGATGTCCGTGCTTCGAGACATGGCCACCTTCGAAGGTTCGTGGCCATCTTCGGCGCCGGGGAGTGCCCAGAGCCATGCCTGCGGCTCGCCGGGTCGGCCGACTTTCCGAGGCTGGATCCCCAGCCGCTCCTGGGCGCGGCGGACGGTGCGCCACGCCAACAGCGCCTCCTTCGCCTCGGCCTGTACCTGCTTGGCGGGCACCGGGCCGGCGGCCAGGAGGTCGCGCAGGAAGGCTTCGGCGTCCCGGCGCTCCGGTGCGCCCTCCGAAGGGTCGGGAACCCGGAGCAGGTCGGCGGCCCGATGGTCGGTGGTGCCCTGCCACACAAGCCGCGGATGCTCGGCGCCCGATCCCACCTCCAGGGTGAACGCCAGCGCCGGCGGCTCGGGCGCGAGGTTCTGCTTCGTCACAGCGAGGATGCGCCGCTGCCCGCTCTCGTCATCCGGATCGCGCGCCACGAGCAGCCCGGCTCGTGCGGCTCCGATGATCCCGATCGACCCGCCACCGCGGTAGAGGGGGTTGCCATCGCCGGCCGACTTGCGCAGGTGACGGACCACCACGATCGCGGCGCCGGTCCGCTCCGCGAGGTCGGAGAGCGCCGACAGCGCGCGACGCACGTCGTGGTCCCGGTTGGCGTTGACGGCATCGGGCAGGTACGCCATCAGGGGGTCCACGATCAGCAGCGCCGCGTCCACCTGGCGGATCGCCTGCTCGACGGCGCGCAGGTCATCCGCCGCGATGGTCGGTTCCCGGAGGGTGCCGTCGAGACTGCGGATGCTGACGATCGCGATCTGCGAGAGGTCCGCGCTGGCGGCCTCCAGACGAGGCCGGATGGTGCGCGCCGGATCATCCTCGGCCGAGAGGATCACGACACCACGGCGCCTCCGGGTGCCGCTCTCGCCCGGCATCGCTCGGCCGGTCGAGACGCGGGCGGCGAGGTCGAGCGTGAGCATCGACTTGCCCAACCCCGGGTCACCATCGAGGATCGTCAGCATCCCCGCCGGGATGCGGTCGCGCCAGAGCCACTCGACGGGCCGTGAGGCGATGCTGTTGATGACGGTGACCACGGCGCCCGTCGGCTCGGCGGAGTCGGCGTGCATAGATGGCGGCACCGCGGGGTTCGACCGTGGTGGCGGGAACTCGCCGACCGTGACCGGGTCCGCGCCAGCCTTGGCGGCGGCCAGGCGCCGAGCCCGCTCCTCAAAGTAGCGTTCGTTCGCCGGGCCGACCCAGTCGGCCATCAGGGCGTCGGCGGCGGTCACCGGGTCGGCTCCGACGGCGCCGCGGCGGCCTCGTCCCGCAGTTCGACGCGGATGACGCTGGTCTCGGCTGGCTCGGCGGCGATCGCCGCGGGGTCCACCTTGTCGCCGCCGTCTTCGAGGCGACTCAGCCGGCGTTCCAGCGCGGTGATCCTGTCTCGACCTTGACGCGCTGCGCCCCCGCGGACGGCCGCCGACTTGGCCGCGAGCGCGGCCATGTATGCCTTGCGGGCCGCCTCCGCGCGGGCGGCACGTTCGGCGGGAGGCAGGGTGCCGTCGGGGTCGACCTCGCGCTCGAAGCGGTCGAGGAAGGCGCGACGGCCGGCGGCGGTGTACTGGTGTGGATCGTGGGTCGCGCGCAGGCGCAGCCCGCCGATCCGTCCGTACAGCTGGGGGAGCGAAGGTCGCTGGGACATGCGAGTTCCTCCGGCCCCGCACGCAACGGAGTCAGGACTCGCAGGGCCGGCACCTGGGCCGCCCACACCGGGACTCGTGGCCCACCGTCCCGATCCAGGCGGATCGTCCGGCCAGACCTCCCTCCCGCCGAGTGCCGGCGGGCGGGTCCCTTTGCGACGGCTCCCCCGGCACTCGGGCCGCCGTCAGTGCCGACGGTGACCCCCGGCCCGATGGGCCGGCGCTCGCTTCCGGGGAAGCCTGCCTATTCAGCTACCCCGCAGGATACACCGTCGGCTTCAGCGCCCGCCAGCTCCCCGCTTGGGGCGAGCGCTGATGACGTGCGAGAAGTTGTCGAAGAACTCCGGGACGGGCTCCGCTGGACGCTTGCGGCGCCGGGAGCGGAGGACGGGATCGACGACGAACGTGGCCGGGGTGGGCGGAAACAGGTCCCACTCCGACGTCGGGTCGCCCGGACGACGTCCGCTGACTCGGAGCCATGCCCCGCACGCACAGCGCACCTCGAAGGGTGCCTGCGCCTGCTCCCGGCACCAGACCGTGCGCCCGGCGCCGTCGATCTCGGTCTCGCCGGGGTGCGGCCCCGCGAGCCGTTCGACGGTGCGTGCGGTTCCGTCCGGCCGTCGGGGTGTCGTCCCTAGCTCTCGTCGTGGGCGCGGGCGCTGGTCCCTGCCGCGGGCGCGGGGTGACCGCTCGTATACCGGCACGCCGCGTCGGGCGCTCTGATCCCTGTCGAGGGAGAGGTTGGCATCGAGCCAGATCGTGGCCGGGTAGAGCGGCGGAACGCCTATCGTCGAGGCTTCCTGCCGGCCCAAGATCCGGGGGCAGTAGAAGCACGTGAGGCGCCGCAGTCGCTCGGTCGTGCGCGTACGCCGAGGATCGGGGTACCACTCGCCGTAGCGCACCTCCGCGGCGGCGGGCTCCTCGCTCACGTCCGACCACCGGGTCGGTGCCCGTCACGCTGCCGACGCCGGAGCACCGAGCTGGGCGGGTAGCGCAGCGGCTTCACGACGTAGGTGCAGCGGCGGTCGTGGGGACCCCCGGGCACTGGCCCGAAGCGCGTCCAGTTCATCAAGCCGACCAATCCCGACGCGCGCAGCTCCGCGAGCTGCGCCTCGATGTCGGCTTCGAGTGCGACGTGGCGGTCGGGGTAGCGGGTCCAGCTGGCGGCCGTCACGCCGCCGGGGAGATCATGATCGTCGAGCGTGATCGTGCTGTCGGCGACGTGGCTCTCACGGCCGCCTGCGACGAACAGGCTGATCGAGGCGCGCGCCTGCCAGGTGCCGTCGGGCGCGTGGGCGAGATGGATGGCAGTGACGTTGTCACGGATCGGCGGCTCCATCTCCGCGATCCACTCGGTCAGTCTCACAGCTGATCCCCCGGGTTGAAGCGGCGCGCCGCGGCGATCGCCCGCTCGGCGGCCGTGGCGGCGGCATAGCGGGCCAGCATCTCGCGGCTGCGCCAGCCGGCCAGCTGCATGAGATCGCCCTCCTGCATCCCGGCCGCCAGCATGGCGTGGGCGTAGCTGTGGCGGAAGCGGTGCGGGTGCACGTCCGGGATGCCGGCGGCAAGGCCGCGCTCGCGCGCCAACTGGCCGATCCCCGAGATCGTCAGCCGTCCCTTGCGGGCGATCCAGAGCCAGGGTAGGTCGGCGTGAGCGTGCCGCGCCCGAGGCCAGAGTAACGGTCGAGCGCCTTCACAGCCTTGGCGCCCACGTTGACCACGCGCTCGCGGCGGCCTTTGCCCAGCACGCGGATGATGCCGGCGTCGAGGTCGACGTCGTTGGTCAGCTGGTCGGCGGGAGTCCAGCGCAGGTTGGCGATCTCCGAGAGGCGGGCGCCCGTGCCGATGAACGTGCGGATAATCGCCATGTCGCGGCGGTCCTCGAACGAGGGTCCCGCGCAGGCCGCCAGGATACGGCGCAGCTCGTCCTCGGAGAGGACCGTGGGGGTGACTCAGGCAGCTTGGGCTTGTGCATGCGCGCCATGGGGCTCTGGCGCACCTCGCCCTCCTCCTCGGCCCAGCGGAAAAACGCCTGCAGCCCGGAGTAGCGGTTGAGGGCGGTGGCCGGCCGCCAGCGCGCGAGCTGGTCCTCCATGAAGGCCTCGACGTGCTCGCGGCGGATGGCCGACAGGTCCTTGCGGCATGCCCTGCGCCGTCAGGAAGTCGACGAAGCGATCGATGCTCGCGAGGTAGGTGGTGACCGTGGCGGGCGACAGGTTGCCCGCCCGCAGGTGGCGGGCGAAGCTGGTCCGGTTGACGGCGAGGTCGCCGGGGCGTTGAATGGAGGACGTGCTGGGTCTGGTCGGCATCGCGCGTGCACCTCTGGGGGTTCCGAAGACGCCCCAGTTATACGCTGTACCAGCGCCGTTGGCAAGGCCCAGCACAGTTACACGCTCTAGTTGAGCGTGAGTCGCGCGCCTGTAGCTCAGTGGATAGAGCGAGTGGCTTCGGACCACTAGGTCGCGGGTTCGAATCCTGCCGGGCGCGCCATTGCAACCTGAACCTCATCCGGCAGCGCCAGCGCAAGCCCATGCTCGTACGCCGACGGCGTGAGGCGCGCTGAGACGATCTGCCGTCCCGCCACGACGATGCGGTCGTAGATCGCGTGCAGCAGCTCGGCCTTTGCCGCTGGCACGTCCGCCTGCAGCCACGTCCCCGCTAGTGCGCGGAGCCACTCCATCGCCCGTTCCGCTGGCATCGTCCCTGCGGCGGCTCGTCGAGTGCGCCGACCTCGGCACGGAGCTGCGTCAGGCGCGCCAGATACGCCTGGTCGCCCACTCGCTCGGCGACGTGATCGAGCGCCAGCTCGCGCATCTGCCGCTCGAGGCGGGCGCGGTCGATAGCAATGGGCCGCCGTGCGGAGGCGAGGCGCTGCAACCACCTTCGCGAGCAGCGCCGCGTCGAGGCGTTGATCCCAGCCACCTGCGCGAGGACGGGTACCTCCCACGTCGCGTCCGGCAGGCGTGCCTTGGGGCCCCAGGCCTGACATGGCTCCGGGTGCAGCTTCGCGGTGCTGCCCATCGGCGAACGTACTGTCGCTCCGTAGGCGCCGCCCACACACGCAGACGAGCAGGCCAGCCAGCAGGTCTACCCGCCCGCCGTGGTGCGGCCCGCCTCCGCGCACCTTGCCGCCGCGCACCTCCACCACCCGCGCCCACAGCGCGTCCGACACGGGTGGGCAGGATCGCCAAGGCGCGGGTTTGCGCACCTCGTCGGGTCCTCGGTGGCGACGCATCCAGCCGTTGAAGAGCGGGTTACGCAGGAGGTAGCGGATCCTGTCGGCGGCGAGCCCGGTCTCTCGGGCGAGCTGGTCGATGCTCACGGTGCCCAACGCGTAGCGTTCGAAGAGGTGCACCGTCTGGTCGATCGTGGCCGGATCGATCTCAAGCGTGTGGGGCGGCTCGGCGGACCGCCGGAAGCCGAGCGGCGGCAGCCCCCTGGTCGTCGTGGCGCTCGAACTTGGCGCCGTAGCCGTCGCTGATCCGCTCCGAAAGGCGTCGGCTGTACCGCTCTGCCGAGGCCGCCTCGGCGGGTCGGGGCGGCGCGGGTACGTCGGGGGCTCATGGCGTCCGCAGTGCGGCGCGATCCGGCCGTTGGCGCGCGTCATGTCGAAGTCGTTCACGGAGCGTCCGCCAACACCGCCACGGTGGCCGCGACGCACGGCCCGCACCGATACCACTCGTCGGCACTCAGGGGATCGCCGCAAGAACAGCAATGGCCCGTGCTCCAGGGCGCACCTGGCCGCGCGAGGAGGAGGGCGATCGCTCCTGCATCCGTCGCCTGCGTCCGCATGGCCTCGATCCGCCAGGCGACCTCCTGCTCCTCCGCCAGGGCCCGCAGGATCGTCGGCTTCTCCGCGAGCAGCAGGCGCGCCATGGGTTCGAGCCGACGTGGACCCTGCACCACGAGCTGGTTACCGCTGGCCGTGACTCGGAGCCCGGCGAAGCGTGCCTCCGACAGCAGGATCAGGACATCCACGTCATCTGCTCGTCGTCGCCCGCTTCCGGCGACCTGAGGGGTTCTGGCCCCTCGTCGACCGTCCCCGAGGAGTCCGTTACAGGCGTTACAGGCGTTACAGGCGGCTGATCGGAGCCGTGCTCACGCGGCGGTGGCTGGTCGTCGTTGTAACGGCCGTAACGGGTGTAACGGCCCTCGGAGGGGCTGGGCTCTGCGAGGTAGCGCGCCCAGGCGTCCTCGAAGTCGGCGGCGAGGTAGCCGCGCTTCACATCGGCGCCCGCGCGGACCAGCGCGGGACCGATGCCGAAGGGGCGCAGGAGCTTGGCCATGAAGGTGGGCGATAGGGGCTTGCCCCGCACGTCTCCCCAGGGCGACTCCTCGATCGCGACGAGGGCCTCGATGAGGGGGGCGGTCCAGAGGCGATCAACTGCCTGCTCGGCGAACACCGTGCGCACGTCGGCAAGGAGCGTGATGCCCCAGCTCTCGTCGTCGATCGCGCCCGCGCTGGACAGCGCGACGGCTGCCTTGCGTGCTCGGGTCGGCCACCACCCGCTTGCGGCATCGACGATGGCCAGGAGCGGCTCCCAGCCGTCGGCCGCTCGATCGCCGAGTTGGTCAGGGATGAGGGGCTCGGCGCCGGAGAGATCGAGCCGCTCGAGGGTGGTAGGCGAGCGCCTTCTGGATCGGTGCGGCGAGGGCTTGCAGCGCCTTGCTGCGCAGACGCGCGAGAGGCTCACCCGGCGCCCGCCGTGACATGCGGATGACGATGGCCCGGTCGGTGATCGTATCGGGCAGGGGCCCGATGCCGGCGAGCGCCTTGGGGCTATAGATGTCGAAGTCGACGAGCTCGAAGCCTTTGCCCTTGGCGACTGCCCGGGAGACCTTGGTGCCGCGCCGGTTGCCGCTGTTGAAGATAGCGCGGATGCCCTCGAATTGCCCGCTCCGATCGGCGAAGACGGTGTCGTACTCGTCGAGCAGGAGCGTCGGGTGGTCTCGGTCGAGGCGCCGGAAGGTGACGGCCTCCGAGGGCCGCACCGCACGCCAAGGGGCGGGGATGAGCCGCCACTCCAGGACGTCGAACGTGCGCGTCTTGCCGGACTGCTTCACCGCGCTCGTGACGACGAGGTAGATGCGCGTCTCGAACTGCGCCCAGAGGTAGGTGAGGGCGATCCAGAGGGTGATCGCCACGGGCTGCGCCGGATCGCTGAAGTGCACGAAGCGGCAGAGCAGCTCCTCGACCGCCGTCAACGTGGCGTCCAGGGTGCCGATGGCGGGCGGCGTCGGAGCGGGCTGCGCTGCATCGAGTGGTTGGGCCGTCTCGCGGGCGGCAGCCATCCGCTCGACGAAGTGCTCGGGATCGGCGAGGTACAGCTCGGAGGGATCCTTCGCGCCCTCGAGGTGCACGACCCGGACGCGGTCTCGCAGTCCGGAGCGCGCCAGCGCGGCGAGGAGGGTCTGGCCTCCCTGATCCGCCTCGTCGATGACGTAGATGAGCGCGACGCCCTCGAAGTAGGGAGTCCACTCGTCGCGCCAGATGGAGGCGCTCGGGAGCCCGATGGCCGGGATGTCGTGGGACCACAGCGTCCAGCAGTCGCTGGGGCCTTCGACGAGGAAGAGCCAGGCCGGGGTGTTCGTCGTCGCGCGGCGCCAGATCCCATAGGGGATGAGCCGGGCGCCATAGGGGAAGCGGAAGCGATCGCCGGCGAGCGCGATGCGGTATTGGTGGGTGACTTCTTGGTCGTGCTCATCGCGGTAGCCGATGCGGACCGCCGCACGACCCTGCCACCGCCCGTCGCGCACGTCGAGGCCGCGGAGGAACTCGACCGAGAGCCGCTTGGCGCTCGCTAGCTGGCCGAGCGTCAGGCCGTCAGCGTCCATCGCCGTGTCGGAACCCCTGGTCCGTCTGGTCGCGTTCCCATCGTGTCGCCCCGCCGGTCTCCTGCCACTCCACGTGTGCCGAGTCGGAGTGTAAAGTGCGAGCTATGAGCACGAATAACGAGCACACTTCCCTACGCCGCCGGATGGAGCGACAGCTGGGTCAGCCCGTCAGTGCAGCGGCGTGGGACCTTGCAACGAAACAGGGCTATGTGGAGGAGGCGCTCGATCCGGACTGCGACGGCGGACAGGCCGGTCTGCTGGAGTACCTGCGGGCCCTTCTGCGCCTCGCGGACCACGGGCCCAAGCGACCACGATCCCGTGCCCGCGAGGACACCGCCCTATGGAGCACCGAGGACCTGATCGCGCGCGTTGAAGCCGTCAGCCGCCTCGTGGCCCAGGACGCGGCGGGCGATGAGGACATCCTCAAGTTCCGGCACCGAGTCCTCGGTCGCGACACGCCGATGAGCGCCGCCGAGGCAGAGGCGTACCTGGACGTGCCTGAGAATGGTCGGCCGCGCTTCAGGGCCTCGGCCGCAAGTGAGCCGGCGGGGATTCTCGAAGTACCGGAACACGCACCTCGCGCGCGACCACCCGGTCTGGGCAGGGTCCCCCCTCGATGCGCTCCGGAAGCTGTCCGAGCGTCTCGCGGAAGCGTATCCATGGCAGCCCGCGCAGGCGGCGGCCTTCGTACTCGAGGGGCTCATTCCGCTCGCGACGCCCTTCGTGCTCCGCGTCCCCCAGATCTGGGGCAAGGGTCGAATCCGCGCCAGGGTCATCATGGAAGTCGACGCTTGGATACCGGCAGCGGTCGTCCTGCGTGCGTACCGCGAGGCTCAGCGGCAGCTCCTGCCAGGCCATAACCGATCGGTGAGCCGGCGCGCGATCGATCTCGTCAACTTCGTGCTGGAGCATCGTCCGGCCACCTGGCCACGACTCCTCGCTCTCTGGAATAGTGAGCACCCGAGTGCCGGATACTCTGACTACCGGCACATGCGCTTCGCCTTCGAGCGCACTCGGCGGTCCCTCCTGTTGCCTCGCTACCAGCTCTACCCCGGCGAGCGTCGTGCCGCGGGGCGGCAGGACGGAACCTGTCAAGCCGGGTGAGACACCGCGTTCGGTCGATTACTGAGGTTCGGCCTCCTTCCTGACCGGTGGGTTGATCCAGACGGCGGTCGGCAGCGCGGGTGGTGTGGGCGGTCGGCGGACGAACCGCTCGGGGTGGACGGCATAGGCCTCGTCGAGGGTGATCGCCCGATCCGCGTGGACCTCGACGGCCCGTCCGGCATGGACGGTCGCGGGCGTCATGAGCCCGATGCCGCTGTGCCGGTGCTCGGCGTTGTACCAGCCGAAGAACCGCTGGCAGAACGCGCGGGCGTCCTCGATCGAGCCGAACCGATCGGGGAAGCCCGGCCGGTACTTGAGGGTCTTGAACTGGGCCTCGGAGTAGGGGTTGTCGTTGG
>CAVWXU010000013.1:0-145015 GCA_963759135.1 uncultured Chloroflexia bacterium
TCACCATGGCAAACGAGGCGGCGATGGCCCTGGAGAATGCGCGGCTGTACGCGGCGGCGCGCGACCTGGCGGACCGCGATCCGCTCACGAACTTCTTCAACCACCGCTACCTGCACGAGCGGCTCGGCGAGGAGATCCTGCGGGCGCGCCGTGCGCGGCGGCCGGTCGGGCTGCTGATGATCGACCTGGACGACTTCAAGCTGGTGAACGACACGCTGGGGCACCAGGTGGGCGACCAGGTGCTGCGGTGGGCGGCCGACCTGATCCGGTCCACGCTGCGGGCGTCGGACGTTCCAGCGCGCTACGGGGGCGACGAGTTCGCGGTCATCCTGCCCGATGCCGACGCGGGGATGGCGTCCTCGGCTGCCGACCGCATCTCCGCGGCCCTGGCAGCGGAGACCTGCCACGTTCCCGGGCGGTCTCCGGTGCCCATCGGCGCGTCGATCGGGGTGGCCTCGTTTCCCGGCGACGGGCGCACGGTCGGCGAGCTGATCGCGGCGGCCGACTCGAACCTGTACCGGGCCAAGCGAGCCGGCCCGGAGCCGGGGCCTGGCTCCGCGCCCGGGTTCGGAACCGAGCCTGCGACCGCCGGCGGGTCGGCGGTCCCGGCCACCGTGCAGCGGAGCGCCCCCCTGGTTCCTGCTTCCGGCTCCTGAGGGGAGGCGCAGGGGACGGCGGGTGCGCGTCGCCCGCCGATCGCCCGTCCTCGTCACCCCGGCCGCCCGTACCAGTTGCAGCCCGTGCCATCCGTGCTGGACAGGGCCACGACGACCGGCCATCCTCGCGCCGTGAGACGCCGTGAAGGATCTCGACGCGCCTGACCTCACCAATGGCGACCTCGCCCGGATCTTCCACGAGATCGGCGACATGCTGGAGGTAAAGGGCGAGCTCGTGTTCAAGACGGTTGCCTACCATCGCGCGGCGGACGCCATCGCGCACTCGCCCGTGGACGTGGCGCGGGCCTACCGCGAGGGTCACCCACCGCGCATCCCCGGCGTGGGCGCCGCGATCTCGAAGAAGCTGGAGGAACTCGCGTCGACCGGCAGGCTCGCCTTCCACGAGCGGCTGCGCGCCGAAGTCCCGCCGTCCCTCGTTGAGCTGCTCGCGATCCCCGGCGTCGGTCCGCGCACCGTGAAGCTCCTGTACGAGCAGCGCGGCATCGAGTCGCTCGACGACCTCCGGCGCGCGGCGGAGGCCGGGCACCTCCGCGACCTGCGGGGCATGACGGAGCATACGGAGACCGCGATCCTCGACGGGATCGCCCAGCTCCAGCGCCGCCAGGCGCGGCTCCACCTGGGCGACGCGGAGCGGATCGCAGGCATGCTGGTGGCGGAACTGCGTGGACGCACCCGGCGTTGCGTCCATCGTGCCGGCCGGTTCGCTGCGCCGCCGTCGCGAGACGATCGGCGACCTGGACCTGCTCGTCTCGACCAGCGATCCGCAGGCCGTCGTCCGTCGGTTCGTCGGGCTGGCGTCGGTCGACCGCGTCATCGGCAGCGGTCCGCACAAGGCCGCCGTGCGTCTCGTCGACGGTCCACAGGTCGACCTCATGGTGATGCCCCCGGGAGAGGAGGGGACGTACCTGGTCCACTTCACCGGTTCGAAGGAGCACAACGTCCGCCTCCGATCGCGGGCCCGGGACCGCGGCTGGAGCCTGTCGGAGAAGGGGTTCGTGCGGCTCGGCGCGGACGGCGAGCCGCTGGCCGGAGCAGACGCCGACCTGCGCACGTTCGCGACCGAGCAGGCCGTGTACGGGTTCCTCGACCTGGCGTGGATCCCGCCGGAGCTGCGGGAGGACCGTGGGGAGATCGAGGCCGCCGCGACGGGGACGCTGCCGCGCCTGGTCGACCTGGCCGACGTGCGCGGCGACTGCCACACCCACTCCGACTGGTCGGACGGGGTGCACGCGATCGAGCAGATGGCGGACGCGGCGCGAGCGCGAGGCTACGGGTACCAGGTGCTCACCGACCACTCGGTGAGCCTGGGGATCGCGCACGGCCTGGACGCCGACCGAGTGGCGCTGCAGCGCTCGGTGGTGGCGGCGCTGAACGACCGGTTCGCGCGAGAGGAGGACGCGGGACGGGCGCCCGGCGCGACCCCACCCGAGGGGTTCCGCCTGCTGCACGGCTGCGAGCTGGAGATCCGCGCCGACGGCAGGCTCGACTTCCCGGACGAGCTGCTGGCGGGCTTCGACGTCGTCGTGGCCTCGCTGCACGTGTCGCGGCGCCAGCCCCGCGAGCAGCTGATGGCCCGCGTGACGGCCGCCCTGCGCAGCCCGCACGTCGACATCCTCGCCCACCCATCCGGTCGCGTGATCGGCGGGCGCGACGACCTGGACCTCGACTGGGACGCGGTGTACGCCGAGGCGGCCCGCACGGGGACGCTGCTCGAGGTGAACGGCTCCGACCACCGTCTCGACCTGTCCGACGAGCGGGCGCGGCGCGCCGTCGAGCACGGCTGTCTGCTCGCCATCGATTCCGACGCGCATCGCGTGGAGGAGCTCGACGCGATCCGCTGGGGGGTGGACACGGCCCGGCGGGGTTGGGTGGAAGTGCGGAGCGTCGCCAACGCGTGGCCGCGCGCGCGACTGCTGGACTGGGTGGCGCGGAAGGGCGACCGCCTGGGCTGACGCTCGCCTCGCCGATCTCGCCCGGCCCCGCCCGTCCGCCGCCTGGGCCGACACTCGCCCGGCCGATCTCGCCAGCCCGCCCTCGTCCGACGGCCGATCTCGTGCGCGGGGACCCCCCGCGCGTACCATCGCACGTCGTGTACGACGACCGGACGCGCACCATCGAGCTGGTGCTGCTCGCGACCGGCGTGGCCGCCGTCGGGATGCTGCTCGACGGCCCTGCGCTGTGGCTGGCCGGCATCGGCATCGCGGCGCTGACGGCGTTCGGGGCGTTTCCCATGCTGCTGGCCCACGAGCCACGCGGCGTGCCCGTGGAATCGCTCGCTCCGCCCGCGGTCGCTGCGGTCGGCATGCTCGGGCTGGGCCACCTCGCCGGAGTCGGCGTCTTCACGATCCCCGCGCTGGCCGGCGGAGCCATGCTGCTGGTCGGGACCCTTTCGGTCGAGCGCCGACTGGTGCCGTCCTCCGTTGAGGTCGGCGAGCGCCGCCGAAACCTGTTGCAGGAGTTGAGTCTCCTGCTGGCCTTCGCCGCGTTCTCCGGGATCGCCGGCGCCGTGCCGGGCGGGCTCGCCGAGCCCCCCGGCAGCGTCACGCCGCTGCCGCTCGACCAGCGCGCCATCGTCCTGTTGACGGTCGCCGACGGCGTGGTGGCCTTCCTCCTCGGGTACCGGCTCGCCGCGCTGCGCGTCACGCACGTCCGAGACGCGGCCTTCGCGGCGGGCACGTTCGCGGTCGTGGTGGGGATCGCCGCGGCGGCGCTGCGCGCCCTGGCCCTGCCGAGGCTGGTCGGTCCGGCGTTGCTGGCGGTCGTGTTCGCGATCTGGGCCGCCTACCGCGCCGCGCCCGGTTCGGAACGTCGCTCGTTCGCGTGGCTCTGGGAGTATGGAGTCCTGGCCGCCGCAGCGGCGGTCGCGGTGGCCTGGAACCTGCTGCTGCACTGACGGGGGCGCGAGGGGGGCCGGGCAGAGGACGAGACGCCGGGCAGGGGCGCGGTTCCGCGGCGGCTCCCTTCGGCCGGCGAGGGATCGGGCGGCGCGACGGGTCCTCAGGCCGACCCGCGGCGGACCTGCCGCAGGATCCAGCCGACGCTGAGCGCGCCGGTCCCCGCGACCAGCAGGAACAGGACGATGCTCGTGACCGCGCCGGGGAGGCCGGCCCACACCAGGACTCGGACCAGGAGCAGCGCGGCGAGCGGGCCCAGGAACAGCTCCCAGCGGTCGCCGACCAGGAAGTCGTACCAGAACGCGCCGAACGCCCGAACGTGCCGCATCACCCGGACTCCGCCGCGGCGGCGGAATGCCCGCGCCGCTGCGGGACGCGGGCCCGCACGACGGCGACGCCGACGAGCGCGATCGCGACGTACCCGGCGAGCAGGGCAAGGATCGCCGCGTCACTGGCGGGCCACTCGATGCCGACTCCCTCACCGGCCCAGAACGTGCCGAACGTCGTCAGCATCACGCCGACGGCGAATTTCAGGCCGTTCTCCGGAACCTGTGCGAGCGGCCGGTGCACCAGCGCGGCGATCACCAGGACGACGAACCCGGCCGCTCCTGCGCCCAGCGCCGCCGGCCCGAGCAGGTTGGCCGACGCGCCGAAGCTGACCACGATGAAGGCGACCTCGAGCCCTTCGAGGAGCACGCCCTTGAACGCGACGGTGAAGCTGATCCAGTCCATGCCGACAGGAGGCACGGGAGGCTCGTCCCGCAGCGCCGTCACCTGGCGCTCGAAGATCGCCGCCTCGTCGTGCCTGGCCGTCGCGCCTCCCGCGCGGAGCACGGCCCTGGTCAGCCATTGCAGCCCGTAGATCAGAAGGAATCCGCCGACCACCAGGCGGAGCACGACGATCGGCACCAGCAGGGCGATGGCGGTTCCGAAGGCACCCACCAGCAGGGCCAGCAGGCCAACCGCCGCGATCGTGCCGATCAGGGCGGAGCGCCACTGCCTGGTCACGCCCACGGCCAGCACGATGGTCACCGCCTCGACGAACTCGACGGCCGCGGCCAGGAAGCTGGACAGGATGGTGACGAGAACCACCGACGTCACGCCCTGCAGGGTAGCGCCCTCGTCCGCGACCTACCGCGCCGGCCTGCCATTCCACGCGGGCGGTGGCCACAGGGCCGGTGGCCGCAGGACTCGGCGGGCGGCCTCGTCGGCGGGCGGCCTCGTTTGACACGTCGCGGCGCGGGATGGTACATACTCCAGCGCCCCACGTTCGCCGTGTTGCCATGGGCCTCGCACGGTGCGTCGGGACCTGAGCCCGATCGAAGGAGTCCATGAGCTTCCCCGAACTCGCCGGCACTGCCACTGCCGGAGCGTCGACGGTCCGTCTCAAGCGCCAGCTCGTCGAGCAGGCCATCGCCGCCGCCACCAGCGCGGACTGGAGCGGCGCGGCCGACATCAACCGCCGAATCCTCGAGCTGGGACCAGATTCCGCGTCGGAGAACCGCCTGGCCAAGGCCCTCTGGGAACTGGGCGATCTCGGCGCGGCGCGCGAGCACTACCAGGCGGCCCTCGCCCTGGACCCGACCAACCGGATCGCCGAGCGCAACATCGACCGGCTCCGCGTGCTCCTCGTGGAGGCCGGCGACCGCACGACCCCGGCTGAGGTCGGGGACAAGGCCCCCGTTAACATCTTCGTGGAGGAGACCGGCAAGACCGGGTTCGCCGGGCTCTACGAGCTGGCACATCCCCGGCAGCTTGCGCAGGTCAACCCGGGCGACCTGGTCCAGCTCGTGCCGGACGGCACCCGCCTGCTTGCGCGCTCGAACGGCGTGCACGTCGGTACGGTGGATCCCAAGGTCGCCGCGCGTCTGCTCAAGCTCATCGCCGAGGGCAACGAGTACACGGCCGGCGTGACGAGCCTGGGCGAGCGCGACGTCCGGATCATCATCCGCGAGACGTACCAGGACCCGCGCAACTACGGCAAGGTCTCGTTCCCCACCGCCGCCAAGGCGTCCGACCTGCGCCCGTACACCAAGGGCACGCTCATCCGCGAGGAAGTCGACTTCGAGGAGGACCTGGAGTACGACGAGGAGGACGAGTCGCTCGACGACATCGACCGCGTCGTGCCGTCGCAGGTGACCGACGACGAGGCCTTCGTCGAGGAGCCCGACGAGCTCGACGAGGAGTCGTAGGCAACCGATCCGCGCGTCCGCAACCGGGGTCGTCGCCCCGGCTAGACTTCGCCGAGATGTCACAGACGCTCTCGTCCCTCATCCGGCCCGAGCAGGGACCGGTGCTGCCCACGTTCGAGCGGTTGGCCCCGCCGCCGCCCCTCAACGTGGTCGCCGCGGAGATCGAGGCTCGATCGCGCCCGGGTGACGTGGTCGTCGACCTGTTCGGGCGGGGTGGCTGGGTGGCGCGCACCGCCGTCGCGCAGCTTCGGCGCAGCTACACGTTCGAGTCCACGCCCCTCACCAGGCTGCTCGCCGAGATCGTGCTGCGCCCGCCGGACGTCCGCCATTTCGACGCCGCGGTGCAGGCCCTGGCCGCTCATCCCAGGGGCGACACGAGCCTCCGCCAGTCGATCGCACTGCAGTTCACCTCCCGGTGCCCCACCTGCGGACGCGCGGTCGTGGTCGACGAGTTCATCTGGGATGGGGACGCGGACGGGCCGTTCCGCAAGAGCTACCGCTGCGCCACGTGCCGCGACCAGGTGGGCGGCGGGGAGCAGCGGACGGCCGCCACCGAGGAGGCCGACGTGGCACGCGCCCGCGACGCCCCGGGCGCCGACGCCAACCTGGACCGGCTGCTGTCGCGGTACGCGGTCGCGCCCGGCCTCGAGGGGCTGCCGGGCCAACTGCTCGCGCTCTACACGCCGCGCACGCTGGGCGCGCTGGGCGCCCTGGTGGACCGGCTGGACACCGATCTGCGCGCGGCGCCGGTCGAAGCGGCGCTGCGACTGGCGCTGCTCCACGCGGTGCTGCCGGCAAGCAAGCTCAACAGCTACCCGGGCAGGGTGGCGGCGCTGCGGATCTCGAACGGCCGCGTGCGGCCCACGGGCGGCCGCCAGTGGCGGGAGCGCAATCCCTGGCTGCTCTTCGAGGACGGCTGTCGCCTGGTGCGGGGCTTCATCCAGCGCGTGCAGGCGTTGCCGGGCGGACAGCTCCAGGCACGCCTCGGCGATGACGTGCTCGACCTGGCGGATGCGACCGCCAACGTCGTCCTGCGCCGCGGGTTGCCCGAACCGCACGGCGACCTGCGCGGCCGTCCCGAGCGGCCCGAGCGTTCGGATCCGCGCATCCGCCTCGTCCTGACCCAGCCCCCGGTGCGCTGGACCACGGAGTCGCTGTCATTCGCCTACCACGCCACCGCGCTGGTGCTGGGGCCGGACGCGGCCGCCACGCTCCCGCTCGAGGGCCTCGCGGGTCCCGCTCCCCGGCCGGGGTGGGGATGGGAGGCGGCCGCCCTCGAGCGCGGCCTGGGCGCCGTACGGCCGATCCTCGCGCCCGATGCGCGTGCGGTGGTGATGCTCGAGCCGGGCGGCCCCGAGGCGCTGGTGGCCGGTGCGCTGGGCGGAGTGGGCGCAGGCTACCGGCTGAGCACCGCGCTGCTGGCCGAGGCGGACGAGCTCGTCGGCGGCACCCTCGAGTTCACCACCGGCTCCGGCGCCGGGATCCGGTCCCGCGCCGGGTTGCCGCTGCGCGAGGAGGCGGCCGCGGAGCCGCCCGGGGCGGAGCCTGAGCACGTGGGTGGGTTCCAGCTGTCGGCGGTCGAGCGTGACGTGACCGAGACGGCCGTGGCGATCCTCCAGGCGCGGGGGGAGCCCGCGCGCTTCGAGCGTCTGCTGGGCGAGATCCTCGTGGGCCTGGACCAGGCCGGGCACCTGCGCCGGCTCGTGGGGACGCGGACGTACGGGGAGTCGGTCGCGCGCGCCGAACGGACCGCCGCGGCCCTCGGGCTGCTCGGCGAGCGACCCGCCGAGCGGGACGCAGGGCCCGCACGCGCTGCGGTGGGCGCGGGACCGGCTTCGGCCGCCCGGGGCGACACGCCCGGCGACGTTCGCCTGGCGGTGCCGGCGGTCGGAACCGGGGACGCCGTCGGCGCCGCACCGGAGGAGGAAGTCGCCCCCGCCCGCGAGACGACGCCCGTCCGCCCCTCGGCCCCGGCCGACTCCCCGGCCGTGGTGCGCGGCGGCGACCACGTGGCGATGCTGCTCGAGCTGATCCAGGGCGAGCTCTCGCGCCCCAACCATAGCCGGCTCGCCGAGATCGAGCCCGGGCGCTGGTGGTTGCGCGACCCCCGCGACGTCCAGGCGGCGGCGATCCCGCTCTCCGACCGTCTCGAATGGGCCGTCTTCAGCCTCCTTGCCACGACCGGAGGCCTGGCCGAGGGCGCCTTCTACGATCGGATCGCCGCGATGTTCCGCGGGTACGACGCGCCCGACCAGTCACTGGTGCGGGCGTGCCTGGACAGCTACCGCAGCCGCGCCTCCACGCCCGAGATGCTGATGACGGGCGACGACCTGCAGGCGCGCTACCGCGAGCACACCGAGCTCGTGGGCATGCTCGTGGAGTACGGACACCGGCTGGGGCTGCGCTGCTGGGTCAGCCCCCGGGAGCAGAAGCGTCCGTACGGCGGCCGACCCCTGGGGGCGCTGCTCACGGAGGTCGAGGAACGCGCCTACCTGCCGCTCGTCTCAAGGGGGCCTGTCGAGGCCCTCGAGGCCGTCGACTGCATGTGGTACCAGCGGGGCAAGGGCTCGCTGATCTTCGAAGTCGAGTGGACCGCCATGCTCGGCGAGGCCGTGCTCCGGCGAGGACGGCTGATCCCGCAGGACGACACGCTCGTGCGGTTCCTCGTGGTGTTCCCCGAGCGCGTCGACCTCGTCCGGTTCAAGCTGGCCCGCTCGCCGATCCTCCGCGCCGCCCTGGACGAGGGAAACTGGCACATCCTCAAGGCGAACCATCTGCGGACGCTCGTGGCGCGCGACGGGGCGGACCTGGCGCGGTTCGAGCCCTACCTCGGGCTGGACCCCGAGATCGAACGCCAGGGCGAGCAGCTGCCGCTGTTCGGCTGACACGTCCGACCGGGGCCGGCGGTCCCAGGGCGCGCGCGGCGCCTATGCGCTGTCGGCGCGGGCGCGCGGGGCCGTCACGCAGGGGCCGTCAAGGGTGCGCGGGCGCGGGCGCGCGCGGCCGTCACGCGCGGGCGATGTCGGCCACGGCCTCCACGAGCGCGGCGACCTCGTCCGCCGTGTTGTAATGGGCGAGCCCCACCCTGACCATCCCCCCGGACTCGGACAGCCCGAGGGCGCGCACGAGTTCGTAGGCGTAGTAGTCGCCGTCCCAGGTGAAGATGCCGCGGTCCCCGAGGGCGCGCGACACCGCGCGCGGATGGTGCCCGCGCAGCGTGAACGCCACCGTCGGGCAGCGCTCGTCGACGCGCCCGGGGTCCGCGATGCCGCGAATCTCGACGCCGGGAATCGCCGCCAGCCCCTCGACCAGGCCCGGGGTCAGCGAGCGCTCGTAGGCGCGCACCGCCGTCATCGCCGCCTGCAGGCGGTCCCGCCGGCCCGGGACCGTCCCCGGCTCGCCGGCCGCGCCGCCCTGCGAGGCCCCCAGCCATTCCAGGTAGTGGAACGTGCCCACCAACCCCGCCTGCGCTTCGTGCGCCTGCGTCCCCGTCTCGAGCCGCCCGGGGGGCGCGTCGTCGGCCGGTCGCACCTTGTACACCGGCAGAGCCTCGAGCAGCGACCGGCGGCCCCAGAACAGCCCCATGTGGGGTCCGAAGAACTTGTAGGGCGAGCAGACCAGGTAGTCGGCCCCGAGCGCCGCGACGTCAATCGGCATGTGGGGCGCGGCGTGCACGGCGTCCACCCAGACGCGGGCGCCGACGGCGTGCGCGGCCTCCGCGATCCGCCCGACCGGGTTGATGGTGCCCACGGCGTTGGAGGCCAGGCCCACGGCGACGAGCCTCGTGCGGGGCCCGAGCTGGCGCAGCAGGCCCGGCTGGTCCAGGGTGCAGTCGGCGGCGCGCACGTCGACCCATCGGATCGTCGCACCGCGGTCCGGGCCGAGCGCGAGCCACGGCGCCACGTTGCAGTCGTGGTCGAGCCGCGTGACCACGATCTCGTCGCCCGGTCCAAGCGTCCGTCCGATCGCCCGGCTCATGGCAAACGTGATCGTCGTCGCGTTCGCCCCGAACGACACCTCGTCGGCCGCGGCCGCCCAGGAAGTCCGCCGCCGCGGCATGCGCCTCCGCGATCACGTCGTCGCTCTCGACGCTCGTGGGGAAGCTCGCCGTGCGTGTTGGCGTTGTGCGACGTGAGGTAGTCGCGGATCCCGTCGATGCACGTGTCGGGGACCTGCGTGCCCCCCGGCCCGTCCAGGTAGACCACGGGGCGGCCGGCGTGTCGGCGGGCCAGCGAGGGGAAGCGACTCCGGACAGCCTGGACGTCGAAGGCGGGGGCGGTCGACATCGGTTGCTCCTATGTCAAGCGGCCGCGGCGAGCGATGCTCGCGTGGTCGCCAGGAGTCTATTGTCCCGCGCCGCCGTTCCGGCCGCGCGCTCGAGACATCGGCCGCCCGCTCGACACTGGCCGGTCGCGCTGGTTGCCGAGTACCGTACACTTCGACCCACAAGCCCACGAATCACGGAGCGTCTCAGCGCTCGGAGCTGCGAGAATCGCAGGGCAGGGGGGACCACCATGGCGATCGACGACCCGCCAACTCCGGCGACGTCCGCCGTGTCCGCGGCCGCCGGGGCCGTGCCAGCCGCGCGCGTGCCGTGCGCAGCGTCCGCCGGGTCGGCGGAGGTCGCTCCGGCTCCAGGCATGGCGCGCGACCAGCAGGCGCACGCCTACCGGCGAGCGACGCAGGTGCTGCCCGGAGGCGCCAACTCGAATTTCCGGACCTGGGGCGAGAAGACCGTTTACGTCGAGCGCGGCAAGGGCGGCCGCGTCTGGGATCTCGACGGCAACGAGTTCGTCGACCTGCGCATGGGCTACGGACCGGTGATCCTGGGACACGCCGACCCACGCGTCGACGACGCCGTCAACGAGCGCATGCGCCGGGGGGTCAGTTTCTCGCTGACCAGCGAGGACGAGATCCGAGTCGCCGAGCTGATCGTGGAGATGACCTTCTGCGACATGGTGCGGATGACGGTTTCGGGCACCGAGGCGACCATGCACGCGATCCGAATTGCGCGCGGGTACACGGGTCGCGACAAGATCGTGAAGTTCGAGGGGCAGTACCACGGCGTCCACGATTACGCGCTGATAAGCGTCCTGCCCAACGACGTCGCCACGCTCGGCGACCGCGAGAACCCGGTTCGGCTGGCCTGGGGCCGCGGCATCCCGCGGGCCATCACCGAGACGGTCGTCCCGGTCCCCTACAACGACCTTCCGACCCTCCGCCGCGTCTTCGAACGCGAGGGGGACGAGATCGCCGCGGTGCTGATCGAGCCGGTGCTGGGGAACGCGCAGGGCATCCTGCCGGCGGACGGGTTCCTGCGTGGCGTGCGCGAGATGACCCAGGAGTTCGGGGCGCTCCTGATCTTCGACGAAGTCAAGACCGGGTTCCGACTCGCGCGGGGCGGAGCGGCGGAGTACTTCGGCATCACGCCCGACCTCGCGGCCTACGCGAAGGCGATGGGCAACGGCTACCCGGCTGCCGCGTTCGGCGGACGGCGCGACGTGATGAGCATGCTGCCGAAGCACGTGAGCCACGGTGGCACGTATGCCGGCAACCGCGTAGCCGCCGCAGCGGCCGTCGCCACGCTCACGATCCTGCGAGACACCGACGCGCTCGACACGATCCGTCGCACGGGCGAGGCGATCCAGGACGGGCTCGGCGAGGTGATCCGCCGGCGGGGCCTTCCGCATGTCTTCACCGGCCATCCCTCGATGTTCGGCGTGATGTTCGCCGAGACGATGCCGCACGACTACCGCGGCTGGGCCGGGACCGACCACGAGCTGTACGACGCGGTGGCCGACGGCATGATCCGGCGCGGCGCGATGCCCGAGCCGGACTCGCGCGAGCCGTGGTTCATCTGCGAGGCGCATGCCGCCGACGACACGGTGGACCGCACCGTGGGGATCTTCGAGGCCGCGCTGGACGAGGCGCTCGAGCGGCGCCGGTCGGCCCGCTGAGGGTCGGTAGGCCGGGTCCCCCGTCCGCGGAGCGCGGGGCCCTCCTGCCCTCCGGCCCGTCGGGTTTGCCATCGCCGTCGGGTTGCCATCGGCCCGTCGGGTTGCCATCCGCCCGTCGGGTTGCCATCCGCCCGTCGCGTTACAGTGGGCGCGACGCACGGGAGGGTGGGATGCACGCGGAGGGCACACTCGAGATCGCCGCGGCCCGCGAGGCGACGTGGGATGCCGTGACGGATCCCCAGGTGCTGGCCCCCTGCGTGCCCGGTGGCGGTTCCCTGGTCATCGAGCGCGCCGACGCCACGGTCTTCACCCTGCGCGGCCGGATCGGGCAGGGGTTCCTCAGCCTGCCTGTGGAGGGCCAGGTCGAGCTGTCCGGGCTGCAGCGTCCCTCCGTCGCGCAGGCGGCTCTCCGCGGGTCGCTCGCCGGAACCTCGCTCGACGCCACGATGCTGCTGGCCCTCGAGGACGTGGCGCCCGGGTACACGCGACTGCGCTGGGCCGCGGACTCGTCCATCGTCGGACCGCTGGCGGGGATGGCGCAGCCGTATCTCGACCGCGAGGGCCCTGGAGCGATCGAGCGAACGCTCGAGTGCCTGCGCAGCCGGCTCGAAGCCGGGACGCAAGGGGGCGCCGCATGAGCCTTCGACCTGCCCCAATCGTGCTGCCCCTGCCGCCCCGGAAGCACGGCTCCCTGGCGCTCGGCACCGCTCCGGCGGCACCGCGGTGAACGTCCAGGACGTCCCTGGCTACAGCCTCGTCACCGGTCCCCACGCCGTGATCGGGGACCTCCTCGTGCTGATCGTCCTGACGATCGCGGCTCTGTGGCTGTCGCGCCGCCTCGTGCGAGGCACGGTACGCGCGCTCGTCAACCGCGAGGCGACCGAAGGGACGGCTCAGGAGCTGTCAGCAATCGAAGTCCGCAAGCGCAGCGAGACGCTGCAGGGCCTCGCGGACGGTCTGGTGCGCGCGCTGATCCTCATCGTCGCGTTCGTCACCGCGCTCGACAAGTTCGGGCTGAACATCGGCCCGGCCGTAGCCGGGCTCGGCGTCGTCGGCGTCGCGCTCGGCTTCGGCGCGCAGAGCCTCGTCCGCGACTACCTGGCCGGCACCTTCGCCCTCATCGAGAACCACTACTCGAAGGGGGACGTCGTCACGATCGCCGACGTCACCGGGACGGTCGAGGACTTCACGCTCCGCCGCACCACGCTGCGGGACATCGACGGCACCGTCCACATCGTCCCCAACGGGCTCGTCGGCGTGACGAGCAACCTGACCCGCGTGTGGGCGCGGGTCAACCTGGACGTCACCGTCGTCTACGGCACGGACATCGACCGCGTGACCGACGTCGTGAACGAGATGGGCCGCCTGATGGCCGACGAGCCGGCCTGGAAGCGCCGCGTCCTGGAGGCGCCGCACGTGGAACGGGTCGAGGCGCTCGGGGAGTACGGCGTGACCCTGAAGATCCTCGGGACGGTTCGGGCCGCCGACCGGTGGTCCGCCGCCGGCGAGCTGCGGAAGCGGGTGCTGGCCGCGTTCAAGGCGAACGGCATCGAGATCCCTCGTGCGCAGCGCGTCTTCTCGGCTCCGGGCGGAGCGCCAGCGGAGCCGGCCGACTCGGGGCCCACTGACGAGGACCTCGCGGCCGGCGCCGACTGAAACGGGGCGCCGACTGAAACGGGGCGCCGATTGATCGGTGCGCGGGATTGATCGGTGCGCTGTAAGGATGCGCGCCTACAATCAATTGGTGCTGCCTGACCCTTCCGGTGCCCTCGACGACGCGGCCTCGGTGCACGACACCGGGGCCGGCTCGGGCGACCCCCTGACGGCGCCATTTCAGGCGTTCACCGAGGACACCAGGATCGTCGGCCGGGTGCGAATCGAGGGGCGCCTGTCGGACGCCCTCAACCGGCGGACACCTATCCCGGTGTTCGCCGTGCGGACCGGTCCGATCGCAGGTGGCGAGCTGGGCGATGCGCCCGACGTGCACGAGCTCGATCCGTACGAGCTCGTGGTGGTCGCGGCCGGCGCCGACAGCCAGCCGCCCGCCACCGCCGAGCGCCGCGCGGCGCTCCGGGCGCGCAGGACCCAGTACGAAGTGTGCTGCGTCCTCGACGATGGCCAGGTGTGCGGCACCGTGCACATCTACCCCGGCACGGAGCCCACCGATTTGGCGGGGTACCGCCCCGAATTGTTCGTTCCCGTGACGGGGGCCGACGTTCGTGTCCGGGGCGCGTCGCCGGACGACGCGGCGCTCGACGTCGCGTTCGTGAACCACGTCTACCTGCGTTCGGTCGTGCCGCTCGACGAAGCGGCGGAGCCCGGGCCGGTCGCCGAAGGGGTCGGCACGGACGAGGGCGCTTGGGACTCGTAGCGGAAGGGTTGGGCGCGGAGCTCGAGCCCAAGGCGGCCCCGTCCGGCGCCGTCCGCCAGTCTGGTGCCGTCCCTCAGTCCGGTGCCGTCCCTCGCTGGAGGTCCGCGGCGGCGCCGACGCCAGGGCGCTCGGAGGCGGCCGAACGCCCTGCACCGGGTGCTGCCGCCCGCGGTTCGGGCACGGGCACGGCCCCGGTGCCGGCGGGGCTCGCGCCCCGCGCCGTCGCCACCCTCGTCGATGCGGTGATCGTGGTCGTCGCGTGGTTCGTGGCCCTGTGGCTCTTCCTCGAGGTGCTGACCCTGACCGGCGCCCTCGACCCGTCCACGTTCCAGTCAGCGTCGCTCGACAGCATGACCCTCACGAGTCAGCAGTACGGCCTGGCGCTCTTCGCCGGCGGCATCCTGGTGGCGCTCCGCGGCGCCTATCTCGTGTCCGCGTGGGTCGGGCCGGGCCGGACGCCGGGACAGCAGCTGCTCGGTCTCGTGACGGCCGACGCGAGGACGGGCGGGCGGTTGACCCTGCCCCGCGCCTTCGTCCGATGGGTTGTCAGCGAGCTGCCCGGAGTCGCGTTCTTGATGGGGATCGGTATCCTCGTCTGGTACGGGGCGATCGCCCTCTCGACCGCGCGCGGTCCGACGCACCGGGGCTTGCACGACGCCGTCGCAGGTTCCGTGGTCCTGAGGGCTCCCAGGGAGGCAACAGCGAGCAGGAGGGTTCGAGGAATGACAGGTCCGATCGATCCGGCCGGCCAGGGGTCCGAGCTGCAGGCAGACGCCACGCCGCCCCCGCCGAGCGCGTGGCCGACCCCGACTACCGGGCCAGCCTCATGGCAGGTGCCCCCTTCGCCCGCGGGCTGGACGCCGCCGCCGGTGCAGGCCGGGCCGGCAGCCGGGATCGTGTACGCGGGCTTCGGGGTCCGGTTCGTCGCCTACGTCATCGACGCGATCCTGCTCGCCATCGTCGAGACGATCCTGGGCTCGATCGTCGTGGGCGCCGCCCTGGCGGCCGGCAAGGTCGGCTACGGCTCGCTCATCGGGCTCGCCGTGATCAACCTGGTCCTGTCCGGCGTCTACTTCATCTACACCTGGACCCGCATGCGCGCATCGCCCGGTGACCGGCTGCTCGGGATCATGGTCCTGAACGCCGCCGACGGCAGTCCGCTCACCACCAACCAGGCCGCGATGCGCTGGCTCGTGCTCGCCGGCCCCGGTGCGCTCGCGACGCTCGTCAGCTACGGGGTCGGAGCGGGCGCAATCATCTCGCTCCTCGTCTTCCTCTGGTACATCTACCTCGCCTGGAGCACCGCGACCGACCCGAAGCGACAGGGGTTCCACGACAAGTACGTGCGCTCGGTGGTGGTCAAGGCCCAGCTGCGGTAGGCGCCGAGGAACGCCTCGGTACGGCGCCCTGGCGTCGCGGCAGCGCCGAGGAACGCCGCGGTGCGGCGCCCTGGCATTCGCGGGACCACGCCGCCCGCCTCGCCGAGGCCGCCGTTCGTTCCCGCCGGAGGCCGTGTTGTCCACCGTCTGTCCACAGCGGCGGTGGATAGTGGACGAAATGGTCCGGGGCGGAGCGAAGTTCGTGGATAAGGCCGTTGACCGACCGGCCCGTCTGCCCATATGGTTGGTCTTGCCCGAAGGGGCCGTCAGAGACCACCGGCACCGCAAGGTGTCGTCGGTGCCGCAAGGCATCGACCCCGGGACCGCAAGGTTCCGGTTCGCCGGGAGCAATCCCGGCGGTCCACCGAGATCACATCAAGGTGGGGCGCAGCGAGCGAGCAATCGTCACGCACGCCGGGTGGTGTTGTAGCGGTTCCTTCGGGCGCTTTCATGCGTCGCCCGAGGTGCCCCGTGACCGCCGACAGGCTCCCCCCCGCCGCCTGGGCCCCTCGGCTGGATGCGCTCGAAGCCGGGGTGCGGCGTCGCACGGCTCTTGCGCCGGAGCTCGGGATCGTCCTCGGGTCCGGGCTCGGCGGGCTTGCGGCAGATCTGTCCGACGCCACGGCGATCCCGTTCGACGAGCTGCCGGGCTGGCCGGCGGCGACCGCACCCGGGCACGCTGGGCGGCTCATCATCGGCCGGCTGGCGGGCGTGCCGGTCGCGGCCCTGCAGGGACGCTTCCACCTCTACGAGGGCCATCCCGCCGGCCTTGTCGTGCAGCCCGTCCTGCTCATGCGCCGGCTCGGCGCCCGCGCGGTGCTGCTGACCAATGCCGCCGGAGGCGTGGACCCGGCGTTCCGCCCGGGCACCCTGATGCTCATCTCCGACAGCCTCAACCTGACCGGCGTCAACCCGCTTGTCGGGCCCAACGATGGCGCGCTTGGACCGCGCTTTCCCGACATGGTCGATGCCTGGGACCCGGCGCTCCGCGTGCTGCTGCGGCGGGCGGCCGACGAGACAGGGATCGCGGTCGAGGAGGGGGTCTACGCGCAGCTCCTCGGCCCCAACTTCGAAACGCCGGCCGAAGTCAGGATGTTGCGCACCCTGGGCGCGTCCGCGGTCGGGATGAGCACGGTCGTGGAAGCAGTCGCGGCGCGCTGGACGGGGCTCCGCGTGGCCGGGATCTCGCTGGTCACCAACGCGGGCGCGGGCATCACCGGCGAACCGCTCACCCACGCGGAGGTCCTCGCCGCAGGCGACGCGGCCGGGCCTCGCATGCTCGCACTGGTTCGCCGCTTCGTTGAGCTCGCGGCCGCCCGTCCGTAGCCCGGGGGCCGTCCGTAGGCAGCGGCGTCCGTAGCCCGAGCCGTCCGTAGGCCGCCCGCCCGCAGCCCATCGCCTGCGCCGCCGCGGACCTTGCTCAGGCCTGGGCGCGCTGGGGCCGCCCACGTGCTGCCCGTCGGCTCGCTGTTCGGCCTCGGCCCCTGCGCACGTGCGTGGTGCTCCCGTATTCCGTGCCATGCTACGGTCGTTGAGTGGCCGCCCCGTTCGGCCCGGATCTCGACGGAGGTGCCGCCCGTGCGCGTCGCGATCGGAACCGACCACGCTGGGTTCGTCCTGAAGGCGCCGGTGGTGGAGCAGGTGCGCGCGCTCGGCCACGAGCCGGTGGACTTCGGGACCTGGGACACCGAGCCGGTGGACTACCCGGACGTCATCGCGCCTGCGGCGCGGGCGGTCGCCTCAGGCGAGTGCGACCGCGCGATCGTGCTCGGCGGAAGCGGGACCGGAGAGGCGATCGTCGCGAACAAGATCCCCGGCGTCCGGTGCGTCGAGGCGACGGACCCCGTGGTCGCGCGCCTGGGCCGCCTCCACAACGACTGCAACGCCCTGGCGCTGGGCGGACGGATCGTGGGCGTCGAAGTGGCACGCGCGTGCGTCACCGAGTTCCTGGAGACGGGCTTCGAGGGCGGGCGCCATGTCCACCGCCTGGAGAAGGTTGCCGCGCTCGAGCGAGCGAGCCAGTCGAGGTCGTGATCCGGGCCGGCCGGTAGACTGGGCGAGCGAGCGCGCCAGGAGCGACCTTCGCCCCGCTGCGGGCCACAAGCGACCACGCCATGAGCGACCCGCGCCCCCTGCGCGCCATCTGATCCCGGAAGGAGCACGCCGTCACATGAAGCTGGGGCTCGTCGGACTCGGGCGCATGGGCGCCAACATGTCCCGCCGCTGGCTGCGCCATGGACACACGGTCTACGGATACGCGCGCCATGCGGACGCGGTCGAGGCGCTGGTGAAGGACGGCGCGATCTCGGGCGGCGCCACGTCTCTGGCGGATCTCGTCGCCCAGCTCGAGTCGCCCCGCGTCCTGTGGCTGATGGTGCCGGCGGCGTCGGTGGACGCCACGCTCGACCAGCTCGTGCCCCTGCTCGCGGCGGGTGACGTGGTGGTGGACGGCGGCAACTCCTACTACCGCGACGACATCCGGCGCGCGAAGGCGCTCGAAGCGGCGGGCGTCCGCTACGTCGACTGCGGCACATCGGGCGGCGTGTGGGGCCTGGAGCGCGGCTACTGCCTCATGATCGGCGGGCCCGACGACGCCGTGGCACTCCTCGACCCGATCTTCGCGGCGCTCGCGCCGGGCGTCGCGTCGGCCCCCCGCACGCCGGGTCGGGACGGCGACCCGGACACGGCCGAGCAGGGCTACCTGCACTGCGGCCCCTCGGGCGGCGGCCACTTCGTCAAGATGGTCCACAACGGGATCGAGTACGGACTGATGGCCGCCTACGCGGAAGGGCTCAACCTGCTGCACCACGCCGACGCGGGGGCCTCCGAGCGCGAGATCGACGCGGAGACCACGCCCCTGCGCGAGCCCGAGCTGTACCGGTATCGGTTCGACCTGCCGGCGGTGGCGGAGGTCTGGCGGCGGGGCAGCGTCATCGCCTCCTGGCTCCTCGACCTCACCGCCCAGGCGCTGCGCCAGAGCCCCGACCTGGCCGATTTCTCCGGGCGCGTGTCCGACTCGGGCGAGGGACGCTGGACCAGCATCGCGGCCATCGACGTGGGCGCCCCGACGCCCATCCTCACGACCGCGCTCTACGAGCGCTTCACGTCCCGCGGCGAGGCCGACTTCGGCGACAAGGTGCTCTCGGCCATGCGCTTCGGTTTCGGGGGCCACCTCGAGAAGCAGGGCTGACGCGTCGTTCGCGCGTCGCGCCGTTCGCAGTCGCGCCGTTCGCACGTCGCGCCGTCGCCCGACCCGCGCTACGCGCTCGGCTGCTGCAGGTGGCGCTCGAAGAAGGCCTCGATCCGTCGCCGGGCGTCTTCGGCCGACGGCTCATGGTAGTCGGCGCCGCCGATGAACCGGGCCATCAGCGCGAACATCGATGGGACCCGCTCGTCCCGGTGGTCGTTGAGGAACCCGTGTCCGGCGCCCGGGTACTCCTTGACGTCGTGGTCGATGCCCAGCGAGTCGAGGATCGCGTCGAGCCTGCCGGCCGCGCCACGCAACGAGCGATCCTTCGCGCCGTAGCTGGCGACGATCGGACACGCCCCCGCGAGGAGGCGCTCGGCATCGGCGGGGATCGCGCCGTAGTTGGCGCTCGACACCTCGAACCCGTGCCCAGGCGCGAGCGCAAGGGCGAATCCGCCGCCCATGCAGAAGCCGATGACGCCGATGCGCCCCGTGCAGCCCGGCGTCGCAGCCAGCCACGCCCGAGTCGCCTCCACCTCGTCGAACAGGCGACCCCTGCCGGCACGGATGTTGCCGAAGACGGTCCACAGGCAGCTGATCGTGTTGCCCCAGTAGAAGAGGTCGGGCGCAGCGGCGAGATACCCGGCCGCGGCCAGCCACTCCGCCTGGCGCCGAAGGTCCCTGCTCATGCCTCCCGGCATCGTGGATCACCACGACGCCGGGCCACGGGCCGGGTCCGGACGGCCGGCCCAGGAACACGGGCAGTTGTCCGTGCGGCGTCGTGATCGTCTGGTCGGTCATCGTGCGCGACTCCCTGGAACAGCATCGCGGGGCCTCATGGTGCCACGAGCGCAGCCGACGCAGGCGATCTGATCGCCGGTGCGGCGGCGAGGCTCCGTGCATACTGGCGCAAGAGCTGGCGGCCGGTACGACCGTGCGGTGGGCCCGGGCCAACCGCATTCCCCGTCGCGGTGCGCTTCCGAACCGGAGCAGGCCGGCACGAGCGGCAGATCCACGCGAGGCACATCCAGGCATGCACGAATCCGAGCGCATCCCGCCAACAGTCGCGTGGAGCGGCGGCGCCATCGAGATCATCGACCAGACCCTGCTTCCGGGCAGGCTGGAGGTCATCCGGCTCGCCACCGTCGACTCGGTCGTCGAGGCGATCCGCCGGCTGGCCGTGCGGGGCGCTCCCGCGATCGGGGGGTGCGGCGCGCTCGCCATGGTCGTCGGGCTCGACGAGCAGCGACCGGCGTCGGCCGGGGACGCGGTGGCGGCGCTGGACCGCCTGGCCGCGCGGATCGGGGCGGCGCGTCCGACGGCGGTCAACCTGTCCTGGGCCGTTGGGCGTGTGCGCGACGCCGCAGCGGGGGAGCCCTCGCCGGACGCCATCCGCGAGCGAGCGCTCCTGGAGGCGCAGCTGATCGTCGATGAGGACCGCGAGGCATGCCGGCTGATCGGCGAGTACGGCCGGGCCGAGCTGGCGGGATCGAGCGTCATCCTGACGCACTGCAACACGGGGCGGCTGGCGACGCTCGGCTGGGGGACCGCGCTGGGCGTCGTCTACGCCAAGGCGGCCGCCGGTGAACCGGTGCACGTCTTCGCGTGCGAGGCGCGTCCGCTGCTGCAGGGCGCGCGGCTGACCGCCTGGGAGCTCATGCGGGCCGGCATCGACGTCACCCTGATCGCCGACGGCGCGGCCGCCTCACTGCTGCACTCGGGGCGGGTCCAGGCCGTCCTCGTCGGCGCCGACCGCATCGCGGCCAACGGCGACACGGCGAACAAGGTCGGCACGTTCGCCCTGGCGCTGGCCGCCCGGCACGCCGGCGTGCCCTTCTACGTCGCGGCCCCGACGTCGACGTTCGACCCGGTCACCCCGTCCGGGGACAGGATCGAGATCGAGGAGCGATCGGGCGACGAGGTCCGGATGTGGCAGGGGCGCCAGAGCGCCCCCGACGGCGTCAAGGTGTGGAACCCGGCCTTCGACGTGACGCCGCACGGCATGATCACCGGCTTCATCACCGAGGTCGGCGTGATCCGCCCGCCGTTCCCCCCGTTCGGGCGCGGACACACTTCGCCGCCGGGTGACCCGCGGTGACCGCGCCCGCCGGCTGGATCGAAGCGCGCGAGGTCGTGGTGCTGTTCTGCCGGCGCCTCCTGGCCGAGCGCCTGGTCTACTTCACCGCCGGCAACATCAGCATGCGGATCTCCGGCGATCCCGACCTGGTGGCGGTCACCCCGGCGAGCACTCCCTACGACACGATGCGCCCGGAGGACGTCGTGATCGTTCGGACCGACGGCCGGGTGGTGGACGGCGTGCGGCGACCGACGAGCGAACTGCCCCTGCACACGCTGGCGTACGTGCGCCGGCCGGACGTCGGAGGCGTGGTGCACACGCACAGCCCCGCGGCCATGGCCGTGGCCGCGCTCGGGATCGGCATACCCCCGATCCTGCACGGCCTCATCTCGGCCTGTGGCGGCGGGATCGTCACCGCGCCGTACGCCAGGGGAGGGACGGCGGAGGTCGCGGAGTTCACCGCGGCGGCGCTCCGGGATCGCAGCGCCTGCCTGCTGCGCAATCACGGCGTGCTGGCGATCGGGCCGACCGTGGATCACGCGTACAACGCCGCGTCGGTGGTGGAAGGCGCGGCCGACGCGTATCTCCGGGCGCTCGCGTTCCGGCCGGTGCCGCAGATCGCCCCCGTCGAGGTGGAGCGTATCCGGCGGGAGCAGTGGGCGCCGGCGTGGGCGCGCGGCGCGCAGGCGCCGACGCACGGCGGATAGCCGCGCTTCCCCGGCGGACGCTGCGCCGATGACGAGGGAGTGGGACGCCGCCGCCTACGATCGGGTGGCGGATCCGCAGGCGCGCTGGGGCGCAGGGGTCATCGGCCGCCTGGACCCGGCCGGCGTGGAGTTCGTGCTCGACGCAGGTTGCGGGAGCGGGCGCGTGACGGAGCAGCTGCTCGAGCGGCTGCCGGGTGCGCACGTGACCGCGTTCGACGCCTCCCGGCGCATGCTCGCCGAGGCCTCGCGACGGCTCGCGCGGTTCGGGGCGCGAGTGGACTACGTCTGCGGCGACCTCCGCGAGCCGCTGACGCTCGACCGGCCAGTCGACGCCATCGTGTCGACGGCGACGTTCCACTGGGTCCCCGACCATCCCGGCCTCTTCCGCCGGCTGGCGGCCGCCCTGGTCCCGCACGGCCAGCTGGTCGCGCAGTACGGTGGCGCCGGCAACATCGCGAGCGTCGTGCGGGCGCTCGAGGAGATCGGCGACCCTCTGCCGGGGCGATGGACGTACCCGACGCCGGGCCCCGAACGGCGCGCCCTCCTGGAGGCCGGATTCGAGGACGTGCAAACGTGGCTGCAGCCGGAGCCGACCGCGTTCGAACCCGGCGAGCCCTTCGAGGCGTTCCTCGAAGCGGTGGTGCTCCGGGAGCACGTCGCCCGGTTGCCGGAGGCCGAGCGCAGGCCGTTCGTTCGCTCGGTCGTCGCGCGTCTCCCCGGTCCGACGCTCGACTACGTGCGGCTCAACGTGGTGGCCCGGCGCGGCTGACCGTGGTTCGGCCTCCGCGCGGCGCTCACGGACCTGCTCGTCCGCTCGGGCAGCTCGACCTCCGTGCGCCGGACGGGGCGCGGACGCACCCTGGCGCGGGTCAGGCGCCCTCGCCCGTCCGCTCGGGCAGCTCGACCAGGCTGTCCCTGGGACGTTCGAGGTGGAGGCGCGCCCACTCGACCACCTCCCGGTCGTGGGTGAACAGGATCACCTGCCGTTCCCGGCTCATCGCGTGGAGCGTCTCCAGCATCGCGACCTTACGGCGCTCGTCGGCCTGGGCCGTCACCTCGTCGAGCAGGAGCGGGGCGGTCTCGCCGGTCGTGACGAGGTGCTGTGCCATGGCCGCACGCAGCAGCAGGTAGACCTGCTCACGCGTTCCCATGGACAGCCGCTGCGCGTCGCGCCAGCGACCCGTCGCCCGCTCGCGGACCCGCACCTCGAGGCCGGCCGGGTCCACCGTCGCCTCGTCGTAGCGGCCGGCTGTCAGCGCACCGAGCCGATCGCGGATGGCGGCCGCGAGCACCGGTGCGATGTCACGGTGCACGCGCTCCTGCGCCTGCTCGAGCAGCGCGATCGTCTGGCCGAGGGTCGCGTCGAGGCGGCGCACGCGGTCGAGCTCCGCCTCGGCACGCTGCAGTTCCTCCTCGGCCTCGGCCACGTCGCTGAGGCGAGCGGCCCGGTCCTCCGCGGCGCCCGCCAGTGAACGCTCCCTGTCGAGCGCGGCCCGTTCCTCGGCTGCCAGGCGGGCGAGCCGGGCAGTCGCGTCCTCCTCGAGCATTCCCTGTTCGACGCCGGGCTGCGCGTCAGGCCCATCGACGGGGCGGGCGTCTGCATCGCCCCGGACTGTGGCGGTCATCTTGGCCAGCTCGTGCTCACGCTCCTCGGCGGCGCGCGTGAGCGCCATCGCGACGGAATCGAGTTCCTCGACCGAGCGGCCATCCAGGATCGCCTGGAGCTGCTCCCACTCCGTCCGCGCCTCGGCCGCCGCCCGGAGATCCTCCGCGCGCCGCCGCTGCCACGCACGGAGCGCCTCGACCAGCGCGTCCTCCGTCTGGTCGTCGGTGGCGCAGCCGGCCAGTCCGGCGCAGCGCACGAGCGCCGCCCTCGCGTCGGCGGTCGCCTGCAGCGCCGTCTGTGCCTGCGCCTCTGCCTGGCGGCGGCTCGACAACGCCGAGCCCAGCGCGGCGGCTCGCGATGCCTCGGCCGCCAGCGCGGCGCGACGCGCACAGGCCGCCTCGTAGTCGCGGCACGAAGCGCCAACGTCGTCGCCGACGCGGACACCGCGGGCGAGCAGTGCCGCGCGGAGGCCGCTCTCGGCTTCCGCCACTCGTTCCTCCGCCAGAACCCTGCGATCCTCCCATTCGGCCCGCGCCCGGGTGGCGGTCTCCGCGGCGGCAACCTCCGCGGCCAGGGTGCGCACCGCGCCGGGCAGCGGGTCTGCGATGCCGGCGGCCGCCAGCCGGCTCGCGGCATCGGCCCGGCGGGCGTCTGCCGCCGCGCGCGCCAGGTTCAACGGCGCGAGGCCGGCGTCGCCCCGTCGAAGGTCCGCCGCCGCGCGCGTCACGGAGCGGCGCGCCTGGACCCAGGCGGTGGCAGCCGCGACGGCGATGACTGCGGCGGCGGCCGCGAGCGGGATCAGGCCGCCCGCGACGAGAATCGCGGCCGCGATGCCTCCGACCAGGGCGGCCGTGCCCGCGACGGATCGCAACCGCTCCGCGGATTGCTGCCGTGCCAGCGCGGCATCGCGCAGGGCCTGAAGCGCCGGATCCACGTCGGGAGCCCGCGCCTCAAGGTCGGTGGCGAGCGACGCAAGTTCGCCGGACGACAGGCCCACGCGCGGAGCCGGCGGGAGCGGTGGCGGCTCCCCCAGGAGCGAGACGGCGTCACGAGCCGCAACCCAGAGCTCGCGCGCCTCGCGGACCGCCGCGTCCACGGCCCGGTCGCCGGCGGGAACCTCGGGAAGCGCCTCGAGCTGGGCCTGCAGCTCGTTCGCGGTTGGCCCCTCGAGGACGGGCACCGGGGGACGCCCGATCCAGCCGCCGATCGCCGCTGCGACCTCGTCGGCCAGGCGGTCCCGCTCGGGCGCTCCGGCGGGCTCGGCGGGATGGCGCTGCGCGAGCGCACGGGCGCGGCGCGCACGCTCGGTCGCGTCGGAGGCGTCGCGGCGGGCGGCGGCCGCCTCCACGGTGCGCAGGCGAAGCAGGGCGCGGCCGTGGGCAAGCACGGCGTCGTCCGCGGCGGCGGCAAGCCCCAGGTACTCGTCGTGCTGGCGTCGCGCGTCGTCGAGGTCGCGACGCGCGCGGTCCCGCCACTCGATTGCCTGGCGCAGCGGTCGCACGGAGTTGGGCCGGTCCAGGCCCACCTGCTCGGAGCGAAAGCGCCGGAGCCGGTCGATGGCCTCCGCGGCGGTCGCGTCCGAGCCGCGCGTGGCGGCCGCCCGCTGCAGATGCTGCTGCAGCGAGCCTGCGGCGCGGGTGACGGCAAGGATCTCGGCCTGGTCCACGCAGACGGTCGAGGCAAACGCGTCGCGATCCAGCCCGAGCCAGCGCGACGCGTCGGGCGATCCGTCGGTGAGGATCTCGTCGGTGACCGTGCGGCCGATCGGGAGCTCGATGGCGGCGCTGTCCAGGCGCTCGCCGAGGTCCTGGCGGATCTCGACGTGGCGGCCATCCGTGTCGAGCGCAAGGCGTGCCGCGACGGACCACTCGTCCGGCCGGTCCCACGGCCGGTGCAGGTCGGCGAATTCCTGCTCGGCCGCGGTCGGCCGGCCCCGTCGCCGCGGAAGCCCGCAGATCGCCGCGCGCGCGGCCGCCTGCCAGGTCGACTTCCCCGCCTCGTTGGGTCCCGCAACGACGGTCAGGCCCGGCGCCAGGTCGAGCCGATCGCCGTGGAACGGCCCGAAGGCGCGCGCGGTAACGCTCTCGACCCGCATCTACCCGACGTCCAGGTCGTCGCGGCCGGAGAGAGCCCGCAGGCCCGTCAGGACAACCTGCCGCCGCAGGTCGGCGTCCTCGATGCCATCCGCGTCGCGGAGGAACTGCCCGCGCACGGTCGGTTCCACGCGGAGCGCCGCCAGGTCGTACGCGTACGTGAGTCGTCCGGATCGCACGACGAGGCCGTCGAGGTGGTCTCCCAGTCGCGCGAGCTCCGGGAGGTCGAGCTGCACGTCGGTCCCCAGCTCGCCCCGCAGCGTCACCCGCACGCAGCCGGCGAGGTCGTGCAACGATCCCGCGAGCCGGCTGGCCACCTCGTCCCGGTCGCGGGCGCCGCCGACGTCCACGTCGATGTCGTGCACCTCGCTCACCGCGACGCGCCGCCGCTCGCGCCTGATCCCGCCGTCGTCGGCGATGGTGACGAGCAGCGCGCCGCGTTCGCCGTCTTCGCCGAACTCCAGCGGATCTGGATTGCCCGGATACGAGTAGCGCTGGGCGTCGCGCGGCGCATGGTAGTGACCGAGCAGGGCCAGATCGATGCCGCTCAGCTCGAGCTCGTCGGCAGCGAATGGCGCGTGCGCCTGCTTGCCCTCGCCCTGCCAGACGAGGGCCCCGATCTCCGACGCGTGCGCCAGAACCAGCTGTGCCGCGTCCCCGTCGGCGCGGAGCCCGGCCAGGAGATTTCGCGGCGTCACGGGACCCCGGTGCGCCACGCCCCAGAGGCGGATCCCGTCGGCGAGGTCCATCGGCACGGGCACGTCCTCGACGAACACATGGACGTTGGAAGGCCATCGCGTGCGCGCATACGGGCTCTCCGGCCCGTACCAGTCGTGGTTGCCCGGGGCCAGCAGCACCGGCCTGCCCGCGCCGGCGAATGTGCGCCGCATGAACTCGACCGTGTCGGGCGCGACCAGGTCCTGCTCGAACAGGTCTCCGCCGCAGGTGATCACGTCGACGTTCTCGTCGGCGGCGAGTTCGACGATCCGCTCGAGCGCGCGACGACGGTTCGCGCGCCGCTGTGCCGACGTTCGCGGTTCGGCCCACGCGAACGGTGCGTCGAGGTGCAGATCGGCGAAGTGCACGATTCGGAACGCCATTCCCGGAGTATGCACTGCGGCCACCGGCCGGCGACCGCTGCCGCCGCGCCCGCGATGCGGGGACCTCGCGACGCCCCGGGGGCGTCCGAGCACTCGGAGGCGCGCGCAGGGAGCGGAAGGGCGCGCGGGGCAACCGCCGTCGAGTACAGTCTGGCCGCGCGTCCATCACTCGGAGGAGTTCATGTACCGGACGGGGCGCATCTTCTGGCCGCTTGTGCTGATCGCCGTGGGCGTCCTGCTGCTGGCGGGCCAGCTGAGCAACGGTGCGTTTGACGCGGGCGCGTTCATCGGGCGCTGGTGGCCGATCCTGCTCGTGGGGCTGGGCCTCGCGATCCTCCTGGAGACGGCATGGCCCCGTCGTTCCGCCCGCCGACGTTCCGGTCGCGGTCGACCTTGCAGGTGCGTCGTCCGCCGACATCCGGATTGACTTCGGCGCCGGCAGGCTCGAGGTCCTGCGCGCGGCGCCGGGTCACCTGGTCGATGGCATGCTCGGCGGCGGCGGCCGCGTCGACGCCGCCGGACCCGGACGCGTCCGTCTGCAGGCCGACGCGTCGGCATGGTGGGCCGGTCGCTGGCCCGGAGCCGGCGGGTTCCACTGGCGGGTGGGGATCACGCCGGACGTGCCGGTCGCCCTGCGCGTGTACACCGGCGCGAGCGATAACCTGCTGGACCTGTCGACGCTGCGCGTGGTGCAGCTGGAGATTCACACGGGGGCAAGCGAGAGCCGGGTCGTCCTGCCCGAGGCTGCGGGCGCCACAACCGTCCGGGTGGAGGCCGGCGCGGCCGCCGTCCATCTCCGGGTGCCGTCCGGCGTCGCGGCGCGGATCGCGGGGACGATGGCGATCGGGACGGCCAGCGTCGACGAACGCCGGTTCCCGCGCACGGCCGGCGGGTGGATGTCGCCCGACTGGGCGGCGGCCACCAACCGCGTGGACGTCTCGTACCAGGGCGGCGTGGGCGGCATCTCCGTCGAATGACGGTTCCAGCCGTGCCATCGGATCGCGGAAGAGGGAGGCATCGGTGACCGGCTCGGCAGAGTGGCGCTCCAGGCTGCGCACGGCCCCCGACCGCGACGCGTTCCTGATGGCCTGGTCCGGCCTGCCCGGACCGCGCGGCAATCTCGAGTTGCTGCAGGTTGCCGCCGACGAGGCCGGGGAGGCCGAGCTTCGCCGCTGGGCGGCAATCGGCCCCGACGCGGCGCCGACGAACACGCCGGGAGAGTTCCTGGCCGCCTGCGGGGTGGTCGGGCTGGGCCGCCTGGTCGTGGAGGGACGAACGCCTGTCCTTGAGGAGCTTCGTGTCCATGCGCGCGACCCCCGCTGGCGCGTCCGCGA
The DNA here is from genome assembly GCA_963759135.1 of uncultured Chloroflexia bacterium. GTDB lineage: Bacteria > Chloroflexota > Limnocylindria > Limnocylindrales > CSP1-4 > JAJYNJ01. The sequence continues at coordinate 27,575 of CAVWXU010000013.1, forward strand.
GGCGGTCGCGATGGCGCTCCAGCGGATCGGTGCGGCCGACATGGACCAGCTCCTCTCGCTGACGGGCGGGTGGGTGCGCGACGATCGGCTGGTCCAGCGCGCTCTCGCGGCGGGGCTGTGCGAGCCGGTGCTGCTGCGGCGCGCGGAGCACGCTCGGGCGACGCTCCTGGCGCTCGACGCGATCACGGGCACGGTCGCCGGCGCCACCGACAGGGCGAGCGACGCGTTCCGGGTCCTGCGCCAGGCGCTGGGCTACTGCTGGAGCGTCGCGGTGGCGGCGTCGCCGGAGGAGGGGACCGCCCTGCTCGAAGGATGGGCCACCTCCGCCGACGCGGACGTGCGCTGGATCGTCCGTGAGAACCTGAGAAAGGCGCGGCTGGCACGCGCGGCGCCTGACTGGACCGCCCGCTGGCGGGCCCGGCTGGAGCTGGCCTGACGGGTCAGCCGCGGTACCGCCAGCAGCCGGGCAGGTGGTCGTCGACCATCCCGACACTCTGCATGAACGCATAGACGATCGTGGGGCCGACGAACCTGAGGCCGCGGCCCCGCAGGGCCAGAGAGACCCGGTGCGCCAGTGGATCGGCGGGAGGCACGTCGTCCTGCGTCGCGCCCGGCGGCAGGCGGCGAGGCGGGCCGTCCAGCTGCCCCCACAGCCACGCGTCGAACGAGCCCGCCTCGCGGGCGATCTCGATGACGCCCCGTGCGTTGCCGATCGTTGCCTCGATCTTGGCGCGGTTGCGCACGATCCGAGCGTCTCCGACGAGGCGCTCCACGTCCCGGGCGCCGAATGCCGCCACTCGCGCCGGCTCCCAACCGGCGAACGCATCGCGGAACGCCTGTCGCTTGTGGAGAATCGTCGACCACGAGAGGCCGGCCTGGAACGACTCGAGGGCCAGGCGCTCGAACAGGGTGGAGTCGCCGTGCACGGGCACGCCCCACTCCTCGTCGTGGTAGGCGACCATCGCGCGGTCGGTCGGCTCGACGCCGCCGAACCACCAGCAGCGGGGCAGCGGCAGCAGAGCCGGCGGATCAGTCATGCGTGCCAGGCCGTGGCGACCCCGCGAATCGGCCGCGCGGGGACGGCAGTGCGCGCGATCGGGCGAACATCGAGCGCCTACGCCGGCGGTGCCCCGATCGCCGCGTCGACCGGCTCGACCGGCACACCGGTCTCGAGCCGCGCGACGATCCCGCCTCGAGCGCGATAGTGGGTCACGAGACGCGCGTACTCCGCCTCTACCCAGCCGTAGTCGGGGTGGCGCGCGGTCCATGGCCTCAGGAACACGATGCCGTGCACACGGAGCTGCATGAGCTCCTTGAGACACCCGAAGCACGGCTGGAGCGTGGTGTAGATCCAGGCGTCGGCCAGCGCCACGCCGAACCGCGCCGCGGTCACGACCACGTTCTGCTCGGCATGGACGCAGAGGCAGATGTCGTAGAGGCGTCCCGTCAGCACGCCTGCGGGCGCGTCGTGCCGGAGTGCGCAACGCCGGCACCCGCGTTCCTGCTCCGTGCAGTTGGGGTACCCGCTGGGCGTCCCGTTGTACCCCATCCCGAGCACGCGGTCGTCACGGACGGCGACCGCGCCCACGCGGCTCCCGAGGCACCTGGCGCCGCTCTCCACCACGCCGGCCAGGCGCATGTAGAAGTCGTGCTTCGCCCACGCCGGGTCGCCTGGCGCGACCACCTCGAACGCCGCATCGGGGTCGCCGTCGCCGCTCGCCCTCGCGCTCATCCGCCTCTCCTCGCCGTCATGCGCCACGCCGCGTAGTGTCGCGTATCCGGGTCGCAGGCGGAAGGATCACCACGGGACGACGTCGGGCCGCCAACGAGCAACGAGACCGCTCCCGCACAACGAGACCGCTCCCGCGCAGGAGGCCTCCGACTCCGCTAGATTCGGCGAGATGACCGGACACCAGCAGCCCAGCCGAGTCGCGATCGTCGGGGTCGGGAACGTGGGCGCGACGTTCGCCTACACGCTCCTCCTCAGCGGACTCGCCACGGAGATCGTCCTCGTCGACGTCAACCGGGAGCGGGCGGAGGGGGAGGCGATGGACCTCGTGCACGGCGTCCCGTTCGCGCCTCCGGTGCGCGTGTGGGCGGGCGGCTACGAGGACTGCGCGGGCGCGATCGTCACGGTCATCACCGCCGGGGCCGCGCAGCGTCCCGGCGAGAGCCGCCTCGAGCTGTCGCGGCGCAACACGGCGATCTTCCGGCAGATCGTGCCGGCGGTGGCCCGGGCGAACCCCGACGGGATCATCGTGGTGGCCACCAACCCCGTGGACGTGCTGACATACGAGACGTGGCGGCTCTCGGGGCTGCCGCCGGAACGGGTGATGGGCTCCGGCACCATCCTCGACACCGCGCGCTTCCGGTATCTCCTCAGCGAGCATTTCGCCGTCGATCCGCGCAGCGTCCACGCGTACATCATCGGCGAGCATGGCGACAGCGAGGTGCCCGTCTGGTCGCTGGCCAACATCGCGGGGATGCGGCTGCCCGCCTTCTGCGCCTCGCAGGGCCGCCCCTACGAGCCGGCGGTCATGGAGGAGATCTTCCGGCAGACCCGCGACGCCGCGTACGCGATCATCGAGCGCAAGGGCGCCACCTACTACGCGATCGGCGCCGGACTCCTGCGGCTCGTCGAGGCCATCCTGCGCGACCAGCGCACGGTGCTCTCCGTGTCGAGCCGGATGGAGGGCTACTACGGGATCAGCGACGTGTCGTTCAGCCTGCCGACGGTGATCGACCGAAGCGGCGTCCTCCAGCCGCTGCGCCTGGAGCTCGACGACGACGAGCGGGCGGGGCTGCAGCGATCGGCGGAGATCCTGAAGGCGACGATCCGCGAGGTCGAGCGCGCGGAGGTCGAGCGCGCGTAGACCCGGGCGCGGTCGAGCGCGCGGAGGTCGAGCACGCCAGGCGGCGCGGTCCGGACGACCCGACGAGCGACCCGTGCGCGCGCGCCCCGCGTCCGCCCGGAGCCGAGGCGTCACCGCAACTCCTGGATCCGGTAATGGCGCTCGCCGCCCGGCGCCCGTACCACGACGTCCTCGCCCGGCCGGCGGCCGAGCAGCGCCTGGCCCAGCGGTGACGTGTTGGAGATCCGGCCCTCGCCGGGGCGGGCCTCGCTCGAGCCGACGATGGTGAACGTCTCCTCGCCCTCGGCCGAATCGACCACGACCGTCGAGCCCAGGACCACCTCCGAGCCGCCGGACTGCGCCTCGATGATCGACGCGTTGCGGATCATCGCCTCGAGCTGCCCGATGCGCCCCTCGGCGAACGACTGCTCCTTGCGCGCGGACTCGTAGTCGGCGTTCTCGCTGAGGTCGCCGAGCTCCCGCGCCGCCCGTACCCGGGCGATGATCTCGGGGCGGCGGACAGCGACGAGTTCGTCCAGCTCGACCTGCAGGGAGTTCAGGCCATCGGGAGTGAGGTGCACGGCTTCCGGTCTTCGTGTCGCGGCGGTCGACTTGACCCCCGGTCGTCGCGAGGTGCCGCGCGGAGCGGACGAGCCCGTGCGGACCGGGCCGCGGGGCGCGGTCGCGGGCCCTCCCACGCTCCGGCTGCGGCTGGCGCCGCCGGTGGCCCGGCTCCGCGGTGCCATCGCGCGCTCGCTGGCCACCGCGTTGCCCGGCGGCAGATCGACCACGCGTCGCTCCGGTTGCGTGGACTCGGGCGGCGCCGCGAGGAGATCGCCCGCGATTCCGTGATCCTTCGGGAGCCCCGTGGGCGTGGCCATGTTCGCGAACGGGACGACCACCGTCGGGTCGTGCAGCGCGGCGACGGAGGCCGGGTCGACGGCGTCCGCGAACGCGCCGAGGATCGCGTCCTCGTACTCCTCTGGAGCGTCGGTTTCTGCCCACCAGACGCGCGCCTGGTCGAGCCCGCGCAGCGTCGCCAGCCACCTGCCGTCGGGATGCGGGAGGGGGTCGCCCAGCGCCGTGTGCACCAGCTCGTCGACGCGGCGGCCGATCGAGCGGTCCGTGGAGCCGATGAAGACCACCACCTGGTCGGGCAGCCAGAAGGCGGCCAGGCGGTGCGCGAGGTCGCGGCCGGTGGGCCGGCTCCCGTCCACCTCGAGGGTGGGCACCCGCTCGATCCACGTTCCAACCGGCGACAGGTCGATTGGCGCGCGCGGCAGCGGCCCGGGCAGCTCGATCAGGTAGATGCCGGCCCGGGCGCTGCGGACGTGGGCCCCCCAGCGGACCGGACCGTCCGCGAGCAGGCCCACCGTTCGAAGGAGATCCACGGCTCCTGCCGTCCGCCTGACCACATCCGCCACCCCGTCACCTCGAGCTGGAAGCGGGCCGCCCGGCCCTGCGCTGCCGCCTCACCCTACGCGACCTCGGCATCCTTGTCATGGGGACGCACGGCGGCGACCGCAACGCGCACATGCCGGTCCACCCTGGCGCGAGCCGGCGTAGCATCGGCCCGAACGTCGCCGGCGGCAGGGAGGCAACCATGCCCAAGGAGCACGAACCCGGGCAACGGGTACGACACGGCCGGAAGGAAACCGCCGCCGCCGACCCGCCCGCGACAGCCGCGGAAGCGCGGACATGCCGGACAGGATGCGCCCCAGGCAGAGGGCGACACGCAGGCGTCCGAGCGGCGCGCCCTCGACACCAAGGCGTACGACCGCGAGCTCGCCCGCCTGCAGATCGAGCTCTCGAAGCTGCAGGAGTGGGTGCGTCTCCAGGGCTGGAAGCTCGCCGTCATCTTCGAGGGACGCGACGCGGCCGGCAAGGGCGGCGTCATTCAGCGCATCACGCAGCCCCTGAACCCCCGCTACGCGCGGGTCGTGGCGCTCGCGGCGCCCACCGAGCGCGAGCGGACGCAGTGGTACTTCCAGCGCTACGTGGCGCACCTGCCGGCGGCCGGGGAGATCGCCCTGTTCGACCGCAGCTGGTACAACCGGGCCGGCGTGGAGCGCGTCATGGGCTTCTGCACCGACGACGAGTACCGCGAGTTCCTGCGCTCCTGCCCGGAGTTCGAGCGGATGCTCGATCCGCTCCGGCATCACGCTCATCAAGTACTGGTTCTCCGTCAGCGACGAAGAACAGGAGCGGCGCTTCCAGGACCGTATCGCCGATCCCACCAAGCGCTGGAAGCTGAGCCCGATGGACCTCGAGTCGCGGGCGCGGTGGGTCGAGTACTCGAAGGCCAAGGACGAGATGTTCGCCTCGACGGACACCCGGCAGTCGCCCTGGTGGGTGGTCCCGTCCGACGACAAGCGTCGCGCCCGCCTCAACTGCATCCACCACCTGCTCTCGATGGTCCCCTACGCGGACCTCACGCCCGAGCCGATCGTGCTGCCGCCGCGGCAGCGCGACGAGGGGTACGTCCGCCCCCCGATGTCCGACCAGACGTTCGTGCCGCAGGTGTATTGACCGACGCCGCGGCCGATGGCTCGCGGGGCTCACATGCCCCGGTAGCGATCCCCCAGCCGCGCTTCGATCTCGTCGGCGATGGCGAGCGCCGCCTGTCCGGCGACCCGGTCCACCAGCCTGCCCAGCAGCGGCTGCCGCAACCGAACCCGCGACGACTTCGCGGCCACTCCGGCGAACCCGGCGGCGACCTCCACCGCCCGCTCGAGGTCGCCGATCTCGTCGACGAGGCCGAGTTCGAGCGCGCGGGTCCCCAGCCAGACCTCACCGGTCGCCAGTTCCCTGACGCGCTCGACCGGCAGGCGCCTGGCAGCGACGACGCGGGCCACGAAGGCCTCGTAGATCGCGTCGATCAACTCCTGCTCCTTGGCGCGCTCCTCGTCCGACTCGTCACGCCACGGTGCGCCCATGTCCTTGAGGCGGCCGGCCTTGCGCACACTCACCGTGACGCCCGCTCGGTCTAGCAGGCGGGGGAGGCGAGGGCCCGCCGAGATCACGCCGATCGAACCCACGATCGCGTTCGGGTTTGCCAGGATCCGGCGAGCCGGAAGCGCGGCGAGGTATGCGCCGGACGCCCCGGTGCCGCGGATCGCGGCCACCAGGGGCTTGGCGCGCGCGAGTCGTTCGAACGCGAGGTACAGGTCGTCGGAGGCCGAGGCCGACCCGCCGGGCGAGTCGATGTCGAGCACCACGCCGGGCACGCGGCGCGCGCCCCGGAGGTGCGCCGCCAGTTCGACGACCGTCGAGCTGCGGCCGCCCCCGGAGATCGGGCCGTAGAGGCGGACGACGGCGATGCGGCCGGCAGGGACGTGGGCCCGGATCCCGGGCACGATCCGCGCAAGCCGCTCCCGCACGGGCGCGTCCTGGGGTCTGAGGTCGGTATCGCGGTGGGGAGCACTCGAGATTGGCATGACGCGTCGCAGCCTACTCCAACCCGGGTTCCGAGGTGGGAGCGTCGCCATTCCCGGTCGCTCGCGCAGCGACCCCAGGACGGGATGCGGCACGATGCCGGCGGGGACGATCATCGTGAAGTGCCGCCTGCGAGGGTTTCGGCGCGCTGTGTCACGATATCCGTGCGCGCAACTGGACTGACCGTCAACGAAAGCGAGACCCTGCCATGTTCTTCCTCAATCATCGGAAGCTCCGCATGCCGACCGCGGACGATGCCCTCCCCGGCCGGCCGGAGCCGCTGCCGGTGCCGGAAACCCACGCCGTCAACGGCGCCCGCCTGAAGCCCCCGTATCCCGACGGCAGCGACGTGGCCACCTTCGCCCTGGGGTGCTTCTGGGGCGCCGAGCGACTGTTCTGGCTGACCCCCGGCGTCCTGGTGACGGCGGTGGGGTACGCGGGAGGCTTCACGCCGAACCCGACGTACGACGAGGTCTGCTCCGGGCGGACCGGGCACGCGGAGACTGTGCGGGTGGTGTTCGACCCCCGCCTCGTCTCGTACGCCGACCTGCTGCGGGCGTTCTGGGAGAGCCACGACCCCACCCAGGGCAGCCGCCAGGGCAACGACGTCGGCACGCAGTACCGCTCGGCGATCTACGTCCACTCGGAGGCGCAGCGCCGCGAGGCGGAGGCGTCCCGTGACGCATACGCGCGGGTGCTCACCGCCGCGGGCTACGGCGCCATCACCACCGAGATCGACGACGCCCCCGAGTTCTACTTCGCCGAGGGATATCACCAGCAGTATCTCGCGAAGAACCCGGGCGGCTACTGCCCCGACCACTCGACCGGGATCTCCTGTCCGGTCGGGCTCGGCGTCAGCGGCGGGTCTCAGCGGGCTCTCACGTCGCAACCTTGACCGCCGGCCTGTCGGGAGGGGGGCTGAGCCGTGGACCGACGCCGCGGCACGCTCCTCGCGGTCATCCTCGGGTCGGCAATCGTGTTCCTCGACTCGACGGTGGTCAACGTCGCGCTTCTGCGGATCGGACACGATCTGCCCAGCCGGCTGTTCGGCGCGCTGGAGGGCGAGACCTACGTCTACAACGCGTACCTGCTCACGCTCAGCGCGCTCCTGGTCATCGCCGGTGCGCTCGCCGACACCTACGGGCGCAGGCGCATGTTCGCGATCGGGCTGGTCGGGTTCGGCGTCACCTCGATGCTGTGCGGGCTCGCCCCGACGCTCGAGACGCTCATCCTCTTCCGCGTCGCGCAGGGGGCCGCCGGCGCGCTGCTCGTACCCGGCTCCCTCGCGATCCTCACGGCGGCGTTCGAGGGCGAGGACCTGGGCCGTGCGTTCGGCCTGTGGGCCGGCGCCTCGGCGGCGACCACCATCGTCGGGCCGCTCGTGGGCGGCCTGCTCGTGCAGACGATTTCCTGGCGCGCCGCCTTCTTCCTGAACGTGCCGCTCGTGGTGGTCGCCCTGTGGGCCACCTGGCGGAGCGTCCAGGAAAGCCGGAGCAGCGATCCCTCTCGCTCGTTCGACTGGGCCGGCGCGGCCACGGCCGGCCTCGCGGTCGGCGGCCTGTCGTTTGGCGCGATCTACGGGCAGCAGCACGAGTGGAGAGACCCACTGGGGCCAGTCGCGCTCGGGGTCGGTGCGCTGGCGCTGGTCGTGTTCCTCGTCCTGATGGCGCGCGGCCGTCGCCCTCTCGTGCCGCTCGGAATGTTCCGCGTGCGCAACTTCGCGGTGACCAACCTCTCGACGTTCCTGATCTACGGCGCGCTGTACGTCTTCCTGTACGAGCAGGCGACGTTCAGCCAGGGGACGCTCGGCTACTCGGCCGTGGCCGCCGGCATGCTGGCGATCCCGGGCAGCCTGCTCCTGGCGGTCTTCTCGCCTCGCATCGGCGTCCTGGGCGCACGCTACGGCCCGCGTCGCTTCATGGTCGTCGGCCCGACGCTCATGGCGGCCGGGCTGCTCTGGCAGGCGCGCATTCCGGCGACCAGCGGCGCCTGGGCGCTCCTCCCGGGGTCGCCGGCGACGTGGATCCCGCCGGCCGGGTTCATCGTCGATTTCCTGCCCACCGGGATCCTGTTCGGCGTCGGCCTCGCCCTGATGGTGGCCCCGCTCACAACGGCGCTGATGACGTCGGTTCCGGCGCGGGATGCCGGCCTCGCCTCTGCCATCAACAACGCCATCTCGCGCGTCGGGCCGCAGCTGGCCGGCGCGGCGATCTTCGTCGCCATCACCGCGGCCTTCTACGGTGACCTCGCCTCGCGCGTTCCCGGTCTGAGCGTCGGCACGGCGGCATTCCGACAGGCGGTGGCGCCCCTGCAGCGCCCCGGCCCGTCTGTCGACCCGCAGGTCGCGACGGCGGCCCTGGGGGCGTCCGCCGACGCCTTCCATGTCGCGATGGCGATCGCCGCCGGCCTGCTGCTGCTGGGAGCCGCGGCCAACGCCGTGGGGATCCGTAACAGCTCGCCTGCCACGGCGGCCGGATAGCCGAGGAGCAGCGGCGGGCGGCAAAACCTGCATGAGCCCGGCGGCTCAGCCCGCGGACCGGATCACCCGCCTCGCCGGCCCCGCACAATCGATCAGCTCGACCGCCGCCGCAGCCAGCTGGGGACCCAGCCGAAGGACCCGGTCGACTCCTGCGGATCGGAGCAGAAGCCGGTCGCCGCCTTCGCGGGCCTGCTGGAGGGTGCGCCGCGGCACGACCAGCGCCTGCGGCCACGCACCCGTCCGGGTGGCCGTGCCGTCGGACTCGGCGAGCACGACCAGCTCCGCCGAGGTGACTGCCACCAGGACCCCGCGCGCGCGACCATCGCCGAGGCGCTCGGGAACGAGGCCGAACAGCATCGCCACGCCGGGCTCGCCGCCCACGCGGGTCACGTCGTCGGCGACCGCGCGCCACTCCTCGGGCACCGCGCCGGTCCCGACTGTTCGCAACCCGAGCCACGGAACCTCGCCGCGCGCTTCCCCTTCGATCCTGCGTCGCAGCCACGCGAGCGGCGCGGCGAGCAATGGCCGGGAGTCCGCCGCATATCGCACGGAAAGCCGGACGTCGGCAGCCCGCACGGACAGTCGGCGATAGTTGAGCACCGCCAGGTCTTCGATCGCACCGATCCGATCGACCTGGACCACTGCCACCGGGTCCTTCCCGCGGCCGTCCACCCACAGCCCGGTGGCTCGCTCGCCGAACCCGAGAACCTGTCGGTCCCCCGTCACATATCGGCGACACGATCGGTCGATCGGGCGGGTGGAAGCGGGCAGCACCAGGCACCGATCCACGGGCAGGGAGCCGCAGACGAACCGCAGCGTCCGGAGTACGCCGGCCGGCAGGTCGGCGTCGCACGTCGGTGCGAGGAACCCGGCCATCCGCGCGCTGGGGGGAACGCGGGAGACGGTCGAGCCGGGTACGGGCGACTCCCACGCCTCGGCGGGGTCGACGATCTCGCGTCCGCCGCGATCGGCATCCGGCGTGGTGGCGCCACGCAACAACCAGCTCAACCGCGAGCCCCGGACCTCACGTCCGAACCCGGGTGCCGGCGGTCCGACCGACCGCTCCCGCCCAAGGCCCGCCGCCCGTTACCGGCTCTCGAGGGCTTCGCGGGCGCGCCTGCACCGTCCATGACCGGTTACCTTCGCACCTGTCATGGCCCCACCGCGCGTGTCAGGCGGGACGTTGGACCGTGCCGAACGGCCCACGACGACTGGGCTCGACGGCACGCCGGCGGGTCGGAGTCTCTCGCCCCAGGCCGGGCCCCGGGTCAGCTGGCGGGCGGCGTCGCGCTGGCGATGTCCGGCGATTGCCAGATGTTGGCTTTCGCCTTCTGCGCGGCGTACCAGTTGGTGAATGCCGATCCCTGCAGCGTCGACAGCTGGGACGCGTCCACCGCACGGGACTCCTTCTGGGTGATCTCGTACAGGTAGATCCCGTCCGACTGCGTCTGGGGGTCGCTGACCTGTCCGACCTTCAGGCCGAACAGGACGTCCTCGATCGTCTGGTCGAGCTGCAGCGGCGCCACCCAGCCCATGTCGCCGCCGGCGACCGCGTCGGTTGCGTCGGAGTTCGCCTTGGCGATCGCCGAGAAGCTCGCCCCGGGAGCCGCCAGCTCCAGCTGGATCTTTCCGATGCGGTCCTGCGGGGACGGCCGGCCTCGCCACGTACAGGATCACGTGGTACCCGTACTGCGACTTCACGGGGCCGATGATCTCGTCGGCCGTATGCGTGCCGGTGAAGAGCGGGGCGGAGAACTGGGCGACCATCTGCCCCTGCGTGAACCAGCCCAGGTCGCCGCCGTTCGCGCCCGAGGTGGTGTCGTTGCTGTCCGACTTGGCCAGCGTGGCGAACTCGGCGGCGCGCTTCGTCGGGTCGCTGATCGCCCGCAGCTGGTCCGCGACCGCCTGCGCCTTCTTCTCGGCCACCGCCCACGACGGATCGCTGGCGGGGATCGACGACGCGTTGTTCGGGTCTCCCTTGGGGCTGAAGAGGATGTGCGACGCGCGAACCTGCGGGCCGGTGATGGGGTTGCCCTGGGAATCGGTCGTCGCGACCTCGATCTCCCAGGCGTGGACCTGCTCGATGTTTCCCTTGGTCGCCTTGTCGGTGACGGCGGTCTGCAGCTTCTGCGTGAGCAGGTCGTAGCGGATCGCGGTGCGATACGCGTTGACGTTCACGCCAGCCTGCTGGAGCTGCTGATCGTAGTTGGGGTCGGTCTTGGCAGGCACGATGTCGGTGACCTTGCCGATCCGGTACGTGCCGTCGGATCCGAGGATCACGTCGGTCATCCCGTTCAGGGGCAGCTTGAAGAGTGCGCTGACCCACGCCTGGTCGGTCGTGTCCGATGCCGTGATGTACCCGTAGTCTCCGCCCTTCGTCCCACTGGGGTCCGTGCTGTACTGCTTCGCGACCTGCGCGAACGGCGTGCCGGCCTTGAGGGCCGCCAGGGCGGCGTCCGCGCTCGCCTTTGCCTGGGCCTGCTGCGCCGCGGTGGGACCTGTCGAGGGAGACGGCGACGGGGCGGCGCTCGGGGGCGCGGATGCGCCGGCCGCGACGGACGCTGCCGGGGACGGAGCGCCGGACGACGTCGCGGATGCGCCAGGGCCGCCCGGATGCAGCGGGTGCGGCGCTCGCGCCTGGCGCGGCGCTGGGAGCACCAGGGCCGCCCGATGCAGCGGGTCGGCGCCTGGCGCGGCGCTGGAGCCGGGCGAACCGCTCGCGGACGGCGAGGCGGATGGTGACGGCGTCGCGAGCGCGGCGGGCGTGGCGCCCGGCTGGACGAAGATCGCCAGGACCTTCCGTTGCTCGGGCGTCGTCGCTTCCTGCTTCAGCTCGTTGTCGATGTCGGCCTGGCTCACGGTCACGCCCAGCTGCTGTGCCAGCTGCCCCTGCAGCACGCCGTCGATCAACTCGCCGGCTGCGACCTGGGGAAGCGACTGCAGCTGCTGCTGCAGGTACTGCTGCTCCTGCGAGGCCGTCTGCTGGTCCACCGCCCCCGAAGCGACCTGGCTCTGGAGCTGGTTCAGGACGGCGTTGATTCGGTAATTGTCAACAGCCTGCTGCTGGCTCCACTGATCCTTGCTGATCGACACGCCGTTCACCGTGGCGATCGCGGCCAGGTGGTTCTCGTAGTACATGATGCCCACGCCGCTCGCCAGGATCGCGACGGCCACGACGATGACGCCGATGAAGCCGAACGTGACAACGAGCTGCTGCCGCTGGTCGTCGCTGACGGACGAGCGGCGCTTGCGGTTCGGTGTGGCGCGTGGCGTGCGGAAGGTCATGGTGTGTTCAGGATCCCTGTGCTCATGGGCGCCGGCACGCGGCGCGGGGCTTCAAGAGTACCGCCTCTCGCAGGCGGTCCGCTGACAGGATCAGGATCGCTGGCTTCCCTCGTTGCCGCGGTCGCGCAGGAAGCGCTCGATGTCGGCGATCAGGTCGTCACCCGACGGCTGCGACTCGGCGTCCACGCGGGCCTCCAGCCGGGCAACGTGCGCGCGCGTCGTTTCGTCCGCGGCGATGGCGAGGTCGAGCCGAACCTGCATCTGACGCGCTTCGTCCGGCAGGCTGCCCAGGGGGATCTCGGCGCCGAGGTGGCGGCCCAGGATGCGGAGCAGCTCGATCGCCGCCGCCGGGCACGGGCCCGTGACGTAGTGCGGGACATTCGCGAAGTACCCGACTGCGGGGATCCCCGCCGCGGAAACGGCCATCTCGAGCACCGACAACGCCGCTGCGGGCACCCGCAGCACGCCTTCGGGGCCCGGCTCCACCCCGCCGCGGAGCAGGCCCGGGCGCGACGCCGTCCCCATCACGCGCACCGGTCGCGTGTGCGGAACAGCGCCCGGGATCGCGCCCACGCTGATCCACTCGACGACGCCGAGGCGCCGCGCAAGCTCGACCGCCGACTCGCACAGGTCGTGCCAGCGATAATCCGGCTCGGGGCCCGCGATCACGAGCACGTCCCGTCGTCCGACCCTGGCGCGGCGCACGGACAGCTCGGGCCACGTGATCTCGTTCGGCCTGCCGTCGACGATCTCGAGGGCCGGGCGCCGTGCGCGGTAGTCGAAGAGCGCGTCCGCGTCGAAGGTGGCGACCACCTCGCCGCCCTCGGCGACCTGGTTCGCCGCCGTGGTGGCCGCGGCTCCGGCGTCGACCCACCCGTCGAATGCCACGATCATCGTGGGGGCGTCGAGTTGCGGGACCTGGTCGAGACGGTAGACGGTCATTCGCGGAAGGATAGGGCACGCGACGGTTCGGCCTGCTGGGGCACGGGCCGTCAGGCGCCAGCGCCGACCCTCAGCTGCACCCGCTCGTGCTGCCGCAATTCAGGCACTTGTAGCAGGAACCGTTGCGGACCATGATCGAGCCGCAGTCCGCGCAGCTCGGGGCGTCCGCCTGGGCCTGGAACGCCACCTTCTGCGAGCGGCTCAGCTGCACGCCGATCGACCTCGACGCGCCGTTGGAACCGGTCGCGCCGTGACCGTTCGAGCCGGCGGGCGCTGTCAACCCACCTGCCATCCTGGACGTGCCTGGCGATCCCGGAGTCGCCTGGGCCGCCGTCTGCCCGGGCTCGTCGATCCGTGGGTCCATCGCCGAGGCGGCGGGAGAAGCGGCCGCGTCCACCGGGGCCGATGCGCCGGCCGCACGAGCGTCCGATCCGGCGGAGCCGGCCGAACCCCCATCCGGAGCAGAGGGAGGGGCGGTCGCGGCCACGGCGGTGGGGCCCCCCGGCAGCTCCGCCGGCGCGTCCCCGCCCGCGGAGATCCCGGCCGAGGCGGAAGGCTCGTCCTCTCGGCCGTCGCCCGACTGGTCGAGGATCCCGAGCGCCTCGCGCTCCTCCTTCGGCAGGAAGCGCGATCCCAGCCAGCGGAAGATGTAGTCCACGATCGATTTCGCGATAGGGATCTCGGGGTTGCCGGTGAAGCCCGACGGCTCGAAGCGGACGTGGGCGAACTTGTTCACCAGGTCGCGCAGCGGCACCCCGTACTGCAGGGCGACGCTGACGGAGATGGCCATCGAGTCCATCAGGCCCGCGACCGTCGAGCCCTCCTTGGCCATCCGGATGAACATCTCGCCCGGCTGACCGTCCGGGTAGCAGCCGACGGTCAGGTAGCCCTCGTGACCCGCGACTTCGAACTTGTGGGTGACCGACTGTCGCTCGGACGGGAGCCGCCGGCGGTGCGGCTTCTTGGCCTCCGCCTGTGCCGACGCCAGCTGGCTCTCGAGCTGGGCCACCCGTGCCGCGAGGTCTGCTGTCGCGGCCGCGACAGCCTCTGCCGCCACGACCTCGACTGCCTTTTCGGCGGCGGACTCCTTCTTTCGGCCGGTGCTCAACGGCTGCGAACGCTTCGAGTTGTCGCGGTAGATGGCGATCGCCTTGAGCCCGAGCCGCCAGCCCTCCAGGTAGACCTGCTCGATGTCCGAAGGCGTGGCCGTCTTCCGGCATGTTCACGGTCTTGCTGATGGCGCCGGACAGGAACGGCTGGACCGCCGACATCATCCGGATGTGGCCCATGTAGTGGATCGAACGCTCGCCGTTGACCGGCTTGAACGCGCAGTCGAAGACCGGCAGGTGCTCCGGCTTGAGGCTCGGCGCGCCCTCGATCGTCTCGTGCTCGTTGACGTAGCGAACGATCTCCTCGACCTGGCGCGAGTCGTATCCAAGCGTGCGCAGCGCGGCCGGCACGGTCTGGTTGACGATCTTGAGAAAGCCCTCGCCGACCAGCTTCTTGTACTTGACCAGCGCGATGTCGGGCTCGATGCCGGTGGTGTCGCAGTCCATCATGAACGCGATGGTGCCCGTGGGCGCGAGCAGCGTGACCTGCGCGTTGCGGTAGCCGTACTGATCGCCGAGGGCGAGCGTCTCGTCCCACAGCTCGCGCGCCATGTCGTGAACGTCCGCCGGCACGCCGACCTCGGGGATGTGCTGGGCTGCCTCGCGGTGCTTGCGCGATCACCCGCAGGAACGGCTCGCGGTTCTTCTCGTACTCGACGAACGGACCGCCGTGGTCGCGCGCGATGACCGCCGACTGGCGATACGCCTCGGCCGTCATGATCGACGTGAGCGCGGCGGCGAACGCCTGGCCGCCGGGCGAGTCGTAGGCGAGGCCCCGGCTCATCAGCAGCGCGCCGAGGTTCGCGTACCCCAGCCCGAGCGGGCGGAAGCGGTGCGAGTTCTCCTCGATCTTCGGCGTGGGGTAGCTCGCGTAGTCGACGATGATCTCCTGGGCCGTGATCGTCAGCCGACACGCGTAGCGGTACGCGTCGACGTCGAATTCGCCGTCCTCTCGCACGAACTTCATCAGGTTGAGGGACGCCAGGTTGCAGCTGGTGTCGTCGATGAAGCTGAACTCGGAGCACGGGTTCGTGGCGAACTGGCGCGCCGAGTTCGCGACCGGGTTCCAGTCGTTGATGGTCGTGTCGTACTGCATGCCGGGATCGCCGCACACCCAGGCGGCTTCGGAGATCTGCCGGACGATCTCTCGGGCCCGGAACGTGTCGGCCGGCTCCCTGGTGGTCACGAAGTGCGTGGTCCACTCGCCGTCTCGTTCGACCGCGCGCATGAAGTCATCTGTCACGCGCACCGAGTGGTTCGCGTTCTGGAAGAAGACCGAGCCGTACGCCTCGCCGGTGAACGAGGCGTCGTAGCCGGCCTCGATGAGGGCCCAGGCCTTCTTCTCCTCGAGCATCTTGCAGTTGATGAAATCGAGGATGTCCGGGTGATCCGCGTCGAGGATCACCATCTTCGCGGCGCGCCGCGTCTTCCCGCCCGACTTGATGACGCCGGCGAACGCGTCGTATCCCTTCATGAAGCTCACTGGCCCGGACGCGATCCCGCCGCCCGCCATCTTCTCGCGAGCCGAGCGGATGGGAGACAGGTTGGAACCGGCGCCGGAGCCGTACTTGAAGAGCATCGCCTCGGTCTTGGCGAGGTCCATGATCGAGGTCATCGAGTCCTGGACAGAGTTGATGAAGCACGCGGAGCACTGCGGGCGCTCCTCGACGCCGACGTTGAACCAGACCGGCGAGTTGAACGCCATCCGCTGGTGCAGGATCAGGTGGGTCAGCTCCGCGCGGAAGGTCTCCAGATCCTCGTGCGTCGCGAAGTAGCGGCCCTCGACCGCCCATCCGCAGATGGTGTCCACGACGCGGCTGACCAGCTGCCGGACACTGCGCTCACGCCCCGGCGTCCCGAGGTGACCACGGAAGTACTTGCTGACGACGACGTTGGTGGCCAGCTGGCTCCAGCTCTCCGGCACCTCCACGTCCGCCTGCTCGAAGACCACCTTCCCGCTCTCGTTGCCGATGCTGGCCGTCCGGGTCGCCCACGCCACCTCGTCGTACGGATCGACTCCCGGGGTGGTCCAGCGGCGCTCGAAGGTGAGTCCCGCTGGCTCTTCGCGCGAGCGCCTGTCGGTGGTGGAGCTGGCGGATGCGGTCGCGCGGGCCATGTCTGGTCTCCCTCCATGCCGGGGTCTGGGCGCCCTGATGGCCGTCCGGGTCGCCACTCCGGGGCCGGCCGCAGTCGTCCAATCTACCGCTCCGGTCGGCCCTGTCAAGCGCCAAACCACAAGATGTAGTGGTGTGGTTCCACCATTCACCGCTACATGTGGTGTGGGTGGGGGACGGGCCCGATCGTGGGGCGCTCGGCTCGAACGGGCGCTCACCCTGCGCCGGACGGTGCCGCGCACGTCGGCGGCGCCGCGGCAACCTGGCACGGCGCGCGACGAGCACGTCCGGCACGCGTGCCGGCAGGTGATCGGGCGGGCGCGCGCGTCCGGGTCAGGGGATCGTCGTCGGCGTGTTCAGGCCGCTGTACGCGTGCAGGCCGGAGAAGTACAGGTTCCCAAAGAACGTGAACAGGATGGCGCCGAACCCGATGACGAGGATCAGGGCCGCGGGCCGTCCCGCCCAGCCCCGCTGGTTCCGGGCGTGCAGGTACACCGCGTAGATGAGCCACGTGACGAGCGCGGACGTCTCCTTTGGATCCCAGCTCCAGTAGCTCCCCCAGGCGATGGACGCCCAGTACGAGCCGAGGATGATCATCGTGGCGAAGATCGGGAACCCGATGATGACGGCCCGGTATGCCACCGCGTCGAGCACGCGGTGCGAGGGCAGCCAGGCGTAGCGGTCGGTGCTGCCCTGCAGCAGGTACCCCACGGCCGCCGCAAAGCTGGTCGCGAAGATGCCGTAGCTGATCATCGCCATCGCGACGTGGACGGTCAGAAGCGGCGCGTTGTCCAGCGCCGGCACGAGGGGTTCGATCGTGGAGGGGAGCGTCGCCGCGTACCCGACGAGGAACAGCGCTACGCCGAGCGGGAGGAAGCCGAGCGCGCGGATCGGGTACCGTCGCTGGAGGAACAGGTATCCGCTGGTGATGCCCCAGCTGAACGCGACGGCGAACTCGTACATGTTGCCCCATGGGCCGCGGCCCACGACGATCGCCCGGAGCAGCATCGACAGGCCGATGAGCGTCCAGGCGACCCAGGCGCCGATGGTGGCAAGGCCGGCGACGGGGGTTGTGAACACCGCGTCGTCCGCATCGGCGTCGCCCCCCAGGATGAAGGCGGCATTCCCGACGCCGGCGGCCGCGGACCCGTCCCGGTTGCCGGTCTTGCGACCGCCCGCCTGCGCAGCATCCCGGTTGCGGGCGCGTTCGCGGTCGTGGGCGCGCGATGTGTCGCCGGCGGCGATGTGTCGCCGGCGCGCGGTGGGTCGCCGAGGTCCAGCGTCCCGCCGCCGACACCGGCCCCTGCGAGCCGCTGGGCGGGTACCAGCGCGACGAGCGACCGCCGGCCGGCGGCCAGGACGGCCGTGTGCGCGACATGGAACACGAAGGCGAACACCAGGGCCAGGCCTCCGCCGGTGAACAGGTAGAGCGACATCTGCGCCACGGGGCCGACTCCTTTCGGGGCGCGCGCCGGGTCTCAGGCTACGGCGGCGCCGCCGGGGGGCGGGCCGCCACGAGTCGCCGCGACGAGTGCGGGCAATTCTCCGAGCACGTAGCGCGTCCCGCAAGCCGAGCAGACCTGGCGAGCGGCCGGGCGCACGGTCCCGTCGACCGGGCACCGGACGTCCAGGTCGCGGCCGCACGCGGAGCAGCGCGTCTCGCGCGGGGCGAAGACGAGGGCGTCTCGCGGGCAGTAGGGGACGTTGGCCGGGACGATCGGGACGCCGAGGGCGTCGCGCTCAGCGCTCTGCACCTCGATCCTCGCCAGGCGCGCCCGCCCGCCTCGATGTCGAACGAGTTCGGCGACCCATCCCAGGGCGAGCAGCGTGAGGATCGGCCCCAGCAGTCCGACGACCAGGAGGATCGGCAGCACTGCGATCACCGTGCCCCAGTCGGGAATGATGACCTTTGCGAGGAACTGCAGGATCTGCGTCCAGAGGTCCATGGCCGGCATCATAGCCCGAACGTCGGGAGACCATGCCATGTGACCCGGGCCGAACGGCAGGGTATGGCCTGCGGGCGCCAGGTCGCACGCGCCGGGTCGCACGGCCCCAGGCCGCCCGCGCCCACGTCGCACGGGCCGGCGTGCCGCGCACCGCGCCCGGGTCGGCGGCGCCCAGGTCGCACGCGCCCGGGCCGGCGTGCCCGACGGCGACCGCGGCTACCATTCGGACGATCGAACCCGATCGAGGTGGTGGAGACGGGCATGCGCGAGGAGGCGACCGCCGCAAGCGCGACCGGGTCCGTGGAGGCCGTCGCGTCCCCTCGTGACTTCTGGGACCGGCTTGCGCGCCGCCGTCGGGGAGGCGGTCGTCGGCGACGAGGGGCCGCTCCGACTGCTTGCGATCGCACTGCTGGCCGAGGGACATGCCCTCATCGAGGACGTGCCTGGCGTCGGCAAGACGCTCCTGGCCCACGCCTTCGCGCGCGCGCTCGGGCTCTCGTTCGCGCGCGTGCAGGGAACACCCGACCTGCTGCCGACCGACGTGACCGGCACCTCGATCCTGGAGGGTGGGAGCCTTCGTTTCGTCGCCGGGCCGGTCTTCACCAACGTGCTTCTCGTCGACGAGATCAACCGGGCCACGCCGCGGACCCAGTCCGCGCTGCTCGAGGCGATGCAGGAGCGGCAGGTGTCCATCGAGGGGACCACCCGCCCGCTGCCGGCGCCGTTCGTGGTGCTTGCCACGCAGAACCCGATCGAGCTCGAGGGCACGTTCGCGCTCCCCGAGGCGCAGCTTGACCGGTTCCTGGTGCGCATCCGCCTGGGCTATCCCGACGAGCCGGCCGAGCGACTGATCGCGCGCCGCTACCGGCAAGGGCCGGAACCCCTGGCGCGCGTCGGCCCGGTGGTGAGTCCGGCCGAGATCGCGGCGCTCCAGGCGGGCGCGCGAACCGTCCGGGTGGCCGACGAAGTGGAGCGCTACCTGGTGGCGTTGACGCGCGCCACTCGCGAGCACCCCGACGTCCAGCTGGGCGCGAGCCCGCGCGCGAGCGTGTCGCTGTATCGCGCGACACAGGCCTGGGCGCTGCTGTCCGGGCGCGATTTCTCTCTGCCGGACGACGTGCAGGCGGTGGCGCCGTCCGTGCTGGGCCACCGGCTGCTCCTCGACGTCGACCGCCAGCTGCGGGGCGCGTCCGTGGACCGCATCGTGGAACAGGTGCTCCGGTCGGTCCCGGTGCCGGTCGAGCGGACGTGACCGGACAGGTCTGGCTGGGGATCGGGCTGGTCCTTCTCGGCGCGGTCGCCGGAGCGCCGCCGCTGGTGCTCGTCGGCGTGCTCGTCACACTGATCGCCCTGCTGCGCGGCCTCTGGACCCGGTACGGTCTGCGGAGCGTGGACTACGAGCGTCGCCTGGCGACGGACCGGGCCGTCTTCGGCGACGAGTTCGCGCTCGACGTGGTGGTGTGGAACCGCAAGCTGCTCCCGCTGCCCTGGCTGCGGGCCGACGACTTCGTGCCCGAGGAGCTGGTCGTTGCGCGAGCGATCCCTCGTCCGATCGGACCGACCGGGGCTTTCGCTGCTCGACAACACGTGGTCGCTGGCGTGGTTCGAGCGCGTGGTGCGCCACCTGCACGTGGTCGCCAACCGCCGAGGCGTCTTCCGGATGAGCGCCGTCCGGCTGCGGGTGGCGGATCCCTTCGCGCGCGACACCGCCGAGGAGGAGCGGTCGCTCCCGGCCGCGTTCGTCGTGCGGCCGCGAACCCTTCCCGTGCGCGAACGTCTGGCCGATCGCTCGACGCTGGGCGAACGCCTCGCACCCACGAGCCTGTTCCGCGATCCCGCGCTGTTCGCGGGCGTGCGGCCGTACCAGCCCGGGGATCCGCTGCGACAGGTGCACTGGAAGGCCACGGCGCACACGGGACGGACGGTCGTCAAGCGGTTCGACCCGTCGCGGCAGCGTGAGCTGCTGCTTGCGGTAGACGTCCAGACGGTGGACGGCCCGCACTGGCTCATGGCGTACGACGAGGATCTCCTGGAGGGGTTGTGCGTGGCTGCCGCGTCGATTGCGCGGCGGACGCTCGCCGGCGGCGCCGGGTGCGGCCTCGCCGCTGCCGTGCACACGGGGACCGGGCAGCCGGTGGCGTGGGTCCCGCCCTCGGCCGGAGGTCGACCAGCTCGGTCGGATCGCCGACACCCTGGCGCGGGTGGTCCCGGGTGCGTCCGCGCCCTACGAGCGGTTGCTGGCGTCGCTGCCCCGCCGCGTGGGGACCGGCGCCACGATCGTGGCGCTCACGGGTCGCAACCCGGAGCCGTTCCTGGGGGTGCTGCGACGGCTGGCGCGGACGGGGTACGCGGTCCAGCTCGTGGTGATGGGGCCGGCCGCCGCGGCACGGGCGGCGGGGGCGCGAGCGAGCGGGGTCGCGGCGTACACGGCGGAGCTCGCGCCGGACTGGCGGACGAGCGATGCGCTGGTCGTGGGCGCCTGACCTCGTCCCGGCCGCGCTCGACGCGGTCGTCGAGGGCGCGTGGCTGGCACTCGCGTACCTCACCCTGCAGGTGCTCGGAGCGCACGGTCCGATCCTGCTCGGGCCGCTCGAGTTCTCGCTGCTGGCGGGCGCAGGGCTCCTCCTCGGCCGGGGCATCCTTCCGCGGACAGGATCGTCGTCGGTGGCGGTGGCGGCGGTCGTGGCCGCCGTGGGGGGATGGATCGTGGCACCCGCCGTCCGCGAGGCGCTGCTGGCGGGCCATGCGGACACCGCGCTCGGACTCCACGCGGGAGGCTGGCTGGCCGGGCTGGCGGTCGTGCGGGGAGCGATGCATGCCGAGCGAGCCGACGACGACCTCGTCGTGTCGCGGCTGCTGGGCTGGGGGGTCCCGGCACTGGCGATTCCATGGCTCCTCGCGCAGGTTGCCGCCCCCGAGGCGCGCGGTGCGTTCGCCGAGCCGGCCTTCGTTGCCACCCTGACCTTTGTCGTCGGCGGGTTGCTCGCGGTCGCCGTCGCGAGGCTCGACGCGCTCGGGTCGCGGTCCGGCGTCGACTGGCGGAGCAACCCGACGTGGCTGCTGGTGCTCGGGCTGATCGTCGGAGGCGCGCTCCTCGTCGCGCTGCCGCTGGCGGCCCTGCTCGGGGTCCCTCTCGACGCCGCCGTCCGTGGCGCGGCCGGCCCTGCCTGGCTGGCGGTCGCCGGCGCCGTTACGTTGCTGGCGATCCCCGCCGGTCTGCTCGCGGCGGCGCTGGTCGCGCTGTTCCATGCGATCCTCGGTCCAGGCCATGCTGTCGTGAACCCGGCTGCCGCGCACGCGGCCGCGCTGCCGGCGACGCCGAATGCCGGGGGCGTCGACACGGTCTTCGCGATCGTGACCGTCGCGGCGATCCTCATCGTCCTCGCACTGATCGCGCGCCGCGTCCACGCCGCGGAGGCCTCGCGGCGCCCGCCGAACGACGAGGAGCGCGGCATCGTGCTCCACGGCGCCTCGATCCGACCCCCGCTTGCGCTCCCGAGGTGGCGGCCACGCGCGACAGCGCCGCCACCGCACGACGCCGTGACCGCCTACGTCGCGACCATCGATGAGCTGCGCGGGGTCCCCGGGCTCGCCCGGGCCGGGGACGAGACGCCCGCGGCTCATGCGCACCGGTTGCACGCCGCGGGCCTTGGGATGCTGTCGCTCGACCTGCTCGCCGCCGACTACGCCCTCGTTCGCTATGCGGGCCGCGCACTGACTCGGGCGGAGGACCGACGCGCACTTGCCCGCTGGCGTCGCGTCCGCGCCAGCGCTCGTGCAGGCTCTTCCGCCGGAGACCCTGCTTCCCGCGCCGCCGACGGCGCTGCCTGACGCGGACTCGGCGCGGCGCGGACCGCTGGTCCGCGGATCCTCAGTGGCCTCGGCGCGGGTTGCCGCGCTTGCGGGTCGCCCCTCTGCCGGGTGCCCATGCGGGCCGCTCGGCGTCCCGTTCCCCGTCGGCGGCGATTGTCCCCGGCCGTGCCGGCCTCGCCGTCGCGTCTCGCGTCGCGTGCGGCCATCGGGCCCGCGCTACTGGCCGGGCCCGGGGTTCCGGGTGAGCCGCGGGCGCCCCACCGGCCGCGGGTTCCGATCCCGCCGCCGTGCTCGGGCGTCCGGCCGAACGCGCCCGCGGGACGCGGCCCTCCGATCGACGCTCCGGGCGCGCGGGCGACTGCCGGCTCGCCCAGCCGCTCCTCCAGCCAGCGGACGGGCCTGGCCCTTCCGCCCGCGTGGCGGACCAGCTCGGTCAGCGCCAGGTCGTTGGTCACCACCAGGACGCCGGCGCGATCCTCGAAGGGCTTTGCCTCCACGAGCTGGACGATCACCGCATCCGCACTCACTCGGCCCGCGTGGCGGATGGCCAGCCCGCGCCGGATACGCATCCGGGAGGGAGCTCCCGGGTCGGGCGTCCCATCGAGGATCAGCAGGGCATCGACATCGGGTGGCACCGCCGCTACCAGGCGTGGCAGCAGGCCCCGCAACGACGCCGGCCCGGCATCGCCCGCGACGGCGTGCAGGAGGTTGTTGCCGTCCACGAGGAGCACCGCAACGTCCTGCCACGGCCGAGCCTGCCGGGTCACGCTGCGATCCGCCCGGGCGTGCCGGGACCTGCCCGGCTGCGCGAGGTCCGCCCGGGCGTGCCGGGACCTGCCCGGCTCGAGCTGCGATCCGCCCGGCCACGCTGCGCCCGCCGTCGCGCCCTACCATGGCCCCATGCTCCTCCTGGTCGACCTCGACGGCGTCGTGTATCGGGGCCGCGAGCCGGTCCCCGGCGTTGCCGCCGTGCTCGCCGAGCGCGCCTCCGCCGGCGACACCGTGCTGTACTGCACCAACAACTCCAGCCGCGATCGCACCGACTACGTCGAGCAGCTGGCGTCGCTGGGCGCCCCGGTCGAGCCCGACTGGGTCTTCACGTCGGCTCGCGCGACCGCACTCGAGCTCGCCGCTGCCGACCCCCCTGTCCGCGTCGCGATGGTCCTCGGCGGGAGAGGCCTGGTTCGCGAGATCCGCGGCGCGGGAATCCGGGTCGTGCCGCCGAGCCCCCATGGCCTCGCGGCCGACCCGGACGTGGTGGTGGTCGGCATCGACCGGCGGCTGACCTATGCTCGCCTCGCCGCTGCCGCGCAGGCGGTTCGCGAGGGGGCGCGCTTCGTGGCAACGAACCGCGATCCGGTCTTTCCCGCCGCCGACGGCCTGATGCCGGGCGCCGGCTCGATCGTCGCTGCGCTCGAGGTGGCGGCGCGCCGGTCTCCCGATCTGGTGATCGGCAAGCCAGGCCCGATCCTGTTCGAGGCGGCCGCGCGCTCGGTCGGATGCACGCCGCGGGACGCGATCGTCATCGGTGACGGGGCACTCACGGACATCGCGGCGGCTTGCAGTGCGGGAGCCCGTTCGGTCCTGATGCTGACCGGGGTGACGAGCCGGTCCGAGGCCGACGCGCTGCCGGCCGACCGCCGCCCCACGCTCGTTGCCGCGGATGCCGACGAGCTGCGGACCGCGCTGCGCCAGCTGGAGGCGCGCCCGGTCACCGCCTGATCGGTTCGCGGTCCGCCGCGACGCCGCGTCAGCCTGCGTGGTCCGGCCGCACCAGTGTGGGCCCGGCCCCCCGGCGCATCTCATGGCGCGACGCGCGGCTCGGCGGCCGCGAACGCGTCGAACGCGCCCAGCAGGCTCCGGCGAAGCGGCTCGTCGTTCGCCAGGAACGCTACCTCCAGCGCGTGCCGGTCCACCGCCCAGAGTTCGGGGAGGGACAATCCCAGGACGCGCACGGCGTTGTGATACTCATCGACGAGCGTCAGGCCGAGCACCGTCCGGGCATCCGTCGACAGGGTCACCGGAACCCCGGCCCGGACGAACCGGGGAAGCGGGTGGTCGGCCAGGCGCGGGAACAGCGCGGCCCGCACGTTGCTGGTCGGGCAGAGATCCAGGGTGACGTTGCGCTCGCGCAGCTCGGCGACAAGACCCGGATCGGAAATGGCCGGCGCGCCGTGGGCGATCCGGGCCGGGTCGAGCGCGAGGGCACGACGGACCTGTGCCGCGCCCCCCCATTCGCCTGCATGGACCGTGATGCCGAGCCCGGCGGCCCGTGCGGCCTCGAACGCCGCGCGGTGCGCGAGGGCGTCCGGGAAGGCGCCCTCGGGCCCCGCGAGGTCGAACCCGGCGAGCCACTCCCCGGCGAACCCGGCCGCGGCCTCGGCGACCCGCACGTTCACGCGGGGGTCGTCGGACCGCATGGCGACCGCGATCAGTCGCACGACGACGCGGGGCAGCTGGCCCTGGGGACCGGCGAGCGTGCCGTCGCGCGCCGCACCCAGCCGCACCCGCCGCCTCCACCGCAGCCACCCCGTCCCGAGCGCCTTGCACGACCGCCGCGATGCCGTCGCGCAGGCCAAGGCCTCGCGCCAGGTGAAGCCCCGGCGCCCAGCGGATCTCCGCATAGCGCGTGCCGTCGGATGCGGCGTCCTGCACCAGCTCGGCGGTGACGCGGCGCAGGGCCTCGGCGTCCTGCATCAGCGCGATGGGAAGGTCGAAGGCGCGGAGGAGTTCGGCCTGGTCGCGCGTCCCGGCCGGCGCCGCCAGTCGCGCGCCGATGGCGGCCAGGTCCAGCCCGTGGTCGAGGCCGCGCTCGCGTGCCAGGGCGAGGGCCGTTTCGGGCCGTATCGAGCCGTCCAGGTGCAGGTGAAGCTCAGCCTTCGGCATCCGGCGCAGCAGTGCGTCGACCTCGTCGGGAGTCGCGACGAGTCCCGCGGCGACCTCGGCGGCGGCCTCGGAGTGGCCTCGGAGTTGGCCTCGGCGGCGGCCTCGCTGGCGTGCTCCATCGTTCGATGGTAGCGCCCCGGTAGACTGGGCCACATGCACGGGCGGGGACGCAGGCTGGCGGGCACGATCGTGCTCGGGTTCGCATGGCTCATCGCCGCGGCCTTCGTCGCGCTCGCCGGTGCCGGCCTGGTGGTCAGCGCGGACCATCTGCCGGGCGACTCGACCCGACCGGAGCGGACCTGGGCTCAGGACGTCGCGTTCCAGGCGCGGATCCGAGGGCTGGGTCCCAGGTACGACGCCCTGTCGGGGAACGTCGGCACGCTCGGGGACACGGCGCGCAACGCGCTGGTGGACCTCGTGGCGGGCCGCGGCGACCTGCTGGCCGCGGACCTGGCGCAGGGCGACCGCCTCGTCCCGTCGATCGACGCACAGGTCACCAGCCTCGATGGCATGCTCGACGCCGTCGCCGCCTCCACCTGGACCGGCCGCCTCGGCGACCAGTCCGAGGCGATGCTGGCGGCCGCGCGTGCCGCCCTGCAGACGACGGAGCCGCTGTCGGCGCAATGGCACGCGCTTGCCGACGGGGCGCTTCCCGCCATCCTGCTGACCGGCGTCCTGCAGCGCCACGACGACCTCGTGTTCGCGGCGATCCAGCAGGCGCACGCCGAGAAGTACGCCGCGGCGGTGGCCACCCTCGCCGAGGCCGGGGCGCAGCTCGACCAGGCGCGGCAGACCCGGGACGCCCTCGAGGCGCGAGCGGACGTCTCGACGCTCTCGACCTACATCGACCGGATGAGCGCGTACGACCAGGCGCTCACGGCGCTGTACTCCAACCTGCTGGAGAGGGACGGGAAGATGACCGCCGCCGGGGAGCGCCTGGTTGCGAAGGTGTCGGCTGCGCAGCAGTTGCTCCCGCCCGACACCCGAGCGCTCGTGGTGATCATGGCGGACATCGCCCAGGCCGGGCTCAACCAGGCCGCGATCGCGATCGAGCAGGCCCGTGGCGATCTTGGTGACGCGGTGGCGGCGCTACACTTGGCGAGCTGACATCCGCGGCCCAGGCCGCACGAGCATGGCGCCCGCGACGTCCCGACCCGTCCCGGTCATGGCCGTCGTGCACGCCCGAGACGAGGAGCCCGTCCGCATGCAGATCCGGGTCGTGTCCGACCGGCCGTGGTCCGTTCCCGCCGACGTGCTGGCGGTTCCGATCATGTCGGAAGAGCTCGCAGGGTCCGACGCGTCCATCCTCGCGGAGCTCGATCGCCGCCTGGGTGGGGCGATCGGCGAGTATCGCCGGCTCGGCGAGGTGGATTCCAGCCCCTTCCGCCGCGTGATGCTGCGCGGGCAGGACATGAGCGCGCCGTGGGTGCTCGCGGTGGGCGCCGGCGCGCTCGCCCGATTCGATCGGCTGACGGCCTTCCGGGTCTCCGCGTCCATCGAGCGCAGGCTGGCCGGGCTCCACGTCTCGCGCCTGGCCGTCTGGTTGCCGGCGGCGTTCGGCGCTCAGGAGGGCCTGAGTGTCGAAGACCTCGCCATGCTCGTGGCCCGCGGCGTCGTCGAAGGCTCCTACGATCCGGCCTCGCTGTATCGCACGGACTACCACGAGGCGCCGGCGCAACTCGAGGAGCTGCTGCTCGTGGCGCCCGGCGCCGACGTGACCGCGCTCCAGGCGGCGGCCGAGCGTGGCGCGACGATCGGTGAAGGCGCGCGCATCGCGCGCGACCTGGCGAACCGGGCCTCGAACGACGTGAGCCCGGACGTGCTCGCCGATGCCGCGACGGACCTGGCCCGTGCGCACGGACTCTCGGTCGATGTGATCGGGCCGGACCGCGCAGCCGAGATGGGCATGGGGATGTTCATGGCGGTCGGGCGGGGCAGCGACAACCCGCCCCGGCTGGTCGTGTTGCGCAACGGGGCCGAGGGCGCCCGGGACGCGCAGGGCCGGCTGCTCGCGCTCGTCGGCAAGGGGGTGACGTTCGACTCCGGCGGCATCTCGATCAAGCCGGCCGACCGGATGGAAGAGATGAAGATGGACAAGACAGGCGCGTGCACGGTCATCGCCGCGATCGTGACGGCGAGACGACTGGCGCCCGACCTGCCGCTGCTGGCCGTCGCTCCGGCGGTCGAGAACATGCCCGGCCCGCACTCCACCCGACCGGGCGACATCGTCAGGGCACTCAACGGCAAGATGGTCGAGGTGCAGAACACCGACGCCGAGGGCCGGCTGATCCTCGGAGACGCGCTGACCTATGCGGAACGGCTAGGCGCCACCCACCTGGTCGACGTTGCCACGCTCACCGGCGCCGTCGAGCGCGCGTTCGGCAAGCAGATCACGGGCGCGTTCGGTACGCCCCAGCCCTGGTACGACGCGGTTGCGTCGGCGGGAGCGCGTCAGGGCGAGCGTTACTGGCAGATCCCGCTCCTCGACGACTACGTGCGCGACATGGAGAGCTGGTACGCGGACTTCCAGAACTCCGGGTCGGCCGACGGTTCGCTCGTCAAGAGCGGCCTGTTCCTCCGCGAGTTCGTCACCAGGCCGTGGGTCCACCTGGACATCGCCGGCACCGGCTACCTCCGGCGGGCCACGCCGTGGGCTCCGAGGGGCGCCACCGGCGTCGCGCATGCGACCTTGGTCCAGCTCGCCCTCGACGGCGCGGACGCGGCGTAGAGGCACGCGAGAGACGCGCACGCGGCAGAGCGGCGCGCACAGCTGATCCTCCGGGCGTCGCGCCGCCGCCCCGGGACCTCGGTCCCGGCCCGAAGCCGGACCTCCGGCGGGGTTGCCGGCGCGCACCACCCCGTGCACCATGCTCCTCGTGGACGCGATGGCGTGGGTCGGCCCGGCGATTCTGGGCCTGGGGGGCGCGGCGTACGGCTTTCTCGCCGACCGACTGGCGGCGCGCTGGCCCGAGCACGAAGGCGGGCGGACCCGGCCGGCCGACTGGCGCACGGCGCTCGTCGTGGTCCTTGCCGGCGGCGCGTTTCTCGCGCTGCCGGGTCGGTTCACCGAGCCGCGCGACCTCGCGATCGAGGCCGGGTTCTTCGCCGCGCTCATCGTCCTGCTCGCGACAGACCTGGATCAGCGCCTGCTGCCGGACGAGATCACGCTTCCGCTGATCCCGGCCGCGCTGATCGTGCTCCTCGCCGGGTGGAACCCCGTCCTGGCAGGCAAGGACCTGGGACTGGCCAGCGGCCTGGCCGCCGCGGTCCTCGCCCCGCTCTTCCTGGGCGTGACGGGCGCGCTCTTCCGCGGTGCCCTCGGCATGGGCGACATCAAGCTGGCCGTGAGCCTGGGGCTCGCATGCGGGATCTCGCAGCTGGTCGCCGGCTTCATCGTGGCCTCGATGGCGGCAGGCGTGGTGCTCGTCGCGCTGCTGGTGTCCCGGAGGCTCGGGCTCCGCAGCGCCATCCCGTTCGGACCGATTCTGATCCTTGCGGCGTTCCTGGCGGTCCTTCGCCCCATCACGTGAGCACGGTCGGCCGCCCCGCCAGCCGGGTCCAGCCGCATCGTCCGTTGCGGGCGCGTTGCCCGGCCGGGTATCATGCCCGCAGCCGGAGTCGTTCCAGCGCATCGTGCCCTGTCGCTTGAACGGCGCACCACCGGCGGGCAGGGACAGCACGTGCGTTCCTCTCGGACGCCGAACGGAGTCGAAGCCTGCACGATGATGCGATGGGTCGCTTAGGACACGCGATGCACCGGCGCCGCGCGATGCTGGCGGCGCTCCTCCTGGTTCCGCTTCTCCTCGGCTCCCTCGGCGGCACGCCGTCGGTCCGGGCCGACCCGCTGTCGGACGCGCTGAAGGCGCAGAAGGCGCTGCAGGCGAAGATCGCCGCCCAGCGCCAGCAGATCCAGGCGCTGCAGGCCAGCGAGGCCCGGCTGCAGGGCGTGCTGGCAGACACGGCTTCGCAGCTGAACGGCATCAACGCCGACCAGTCCAAGCTGCAGGCGACGATCACGGTCGCACAGGCTGCGCTCGCGGACGTTCGCGCGAAGTACACGGCGATGGTGACGCAGGTCGGCGATCTCGACGCCGCGCTCTCTGCGCTCGACTCGAAGATCGCGGCCGGCCAGCAACAGCTCGCCGACGAGCGCGCGACTCTGGCCAGCCACATCGCCGACGCCTACATGGTCCAGCAAACGTCGCTCCTGGAGCAGCTGCTGACCGCCCGGTCGCTTGCGGACGTGCTCGCCGACGTCGGCTATTACCTCCACATCGGCAACCAGGACGCCCAGTTGGCCGGGCAGATCCAGCAGAACCAGCAGTCGCTGCAAACGCTGCAGCAGGCGACGCAGATCACGCGCTCGCAGACCCAGCAGGCGCGCCTGGACATGTACCAGCAGAAGCAGGAAGTCACCGACCAGCGCGACGCGCTGATCGCGGCTCAGAAGAAGCTCAGCGCCCTCGAGGCGCGCACGCGCGCTGCCCAGGCGACCCAGCTGGCCACGTTCAACAAGCTCAAGCTCACCAAGGCCCAGGCCTCGGCGCAGCTGGCGGCGGAGAAGAAGTCGCTCGACGAGCTCGCCAGCAAGATCGCGCAGCTGGTTGCAGCGCAGCAGGGCATCCCGTCGCAGTACAACGGCACGCTGCAGTGGCCGATGCCGGGCGTCGTGTCGCAGGAGTTCGGCTGCACCGGGTTCATCGCCGAGCCGCCCCTGGGCAACTGCGCGCACTTCCACACGGGAATCGACATCGTCGCTCCCGAGTACACGCCGATCCGCGCCGCGGGCGACGGCACGGTCGTGTTCGTCGGGCCCAACCCGTACGATCCGCCCGGCGCGCGCGCAGTGATCGTCATCATCGCCCACTCGCAGAGCCTGCTGACGTGGTACGCCCACGTCGACAACAGCGCGCATCCACCGGCGGTCACCAAGGGCGAGTTCGTCCACCAGGGCCAGGTGATCGCCTACGAGGGCAACACCGGCAACAGCACTGGGCCGCACCTGCACTGGGCGGTGGAGCTGAACGGGACGTTCGTCAACCCGCGGCTGTTCCTCTGACGCCCGGGTGTAGCATCGCGTCGTGAAAGGCGTCCTGGCGGTCGTCCTCGCCGGCGGGGAAGGGGAGCGGCTGTCCATCCTTTCCGGCGTCCGCGCCAAGCCAGCCGTTCCGTTCGGCGGGAAGTACCGCATCGTCGACTTCACCCTGAGCAACTGCGTGAACAGCGATGTGGACAACATCGTCGTGCTCACGCAGTACAACCCTCGCTCCCTGAACGACCACATCGGGTCCGGGAGACCGTGGGACCTCGACCGCACCTCGGGCGGAATCCGGCTCCTGCAGCCGTTCGTTTCGCGCGGCCGGCCCAACGAGTGGTATCGGGGCACGGCCGACGCGGTCCTGCGCAACGTCGAAGTCGTCGAGCAGGCGCCCGGCGACACGGTGCTGATCCTGGCGGGCGACCACATCTACAAGATGGACTATCAGCCGTTCCTCGCGACGCACCGCCGCCATCGAGCGGACGTCACGATCGCCGTGCGCACGGTGCCCATCGAGGATGCGCACCGCTTCGGGATCGTCACGCTGGACGAAGGCGACAGGGTGGTCGACTGGCAGGAGAAGCCCCGCCTGCCCAGGAGCAATCTCGTGAGCATGGGGATCTATGTGTTCTCGAAGCGCGCGCTCCTGCGCTGGCTCGGCGAGGAACGCCCGGACTTCGGGGCGCACGTGATCCCGGCCATGCTGGCCGCAGGGGCGCGCGTCTTCGGCTACCGCTTCGCGGGATACTGGCAGGACGTCGGGACTGTGGAGAGCTACTGGCAGGCGACCATGGACCTGCTCGATGAGCGCCCGGAGCTCGACCTGTACGACACGGGCTGGCTCATCCATACCCGGTCCGAGGAGCGGGCACCGGCGAAGATCGGCCCGACGGCAAGCGTCCACAGGAGCATGATCAGCCACGGCTGCGTCGTCTATGGGACGGTCGAGCATTCCGTGCTGTCGCCGGGCGTACGCGTGGACATCGGCGCGGTCGTGCGCGACAGCATCGTGATGTTCGACACGGTGATCCGAGCCGGTGCGCTGGTGGACCGCGCCATCCTCGACAAGCTGGTCTCGGTGGGTCCCAACGCCGTGATCGGCGACGGCTCCGACCTGACGATCGCCAACCGGCAGGAGCCGACCCGGCTCAACAGCGGGATCACCGTCGTTGGCAAGCGGGCCGTCGTGCCGCGTGGCGTGCGCATCGGCCGAAATGTGAAGATCGCAGAGGGCGTGCGGGCCAACGACTATCGCGGTCGGGTCGTCCACAGCGGCGGCACTGTCGAGCACCGCCGAGACTCGGAGGACGCCGCCAGGGACGCAGCCAGGGGGCCGCTGTCGGACGGGAACCTCGGCCCCGTGGTCGCCACGCCGACACCACCGGTCACCGGCGCCGGCGGTCCGGGCGCCCCGAACCCCGGGGTCGGCGAGGACGTCGCAGACGTGGGTCTCCGGCCGATGGGCCCTGGACCTGCCCGGGTCGATTGAACCGGCGGGGGCCCGTTCGCTGAGCGGTACCACGGGGTCGCGCGCCACCCACGCTGGGGTCGCGGTCCCGGCCGCGTCCGTGGATGCCTGGCTCGCCGACATCGGAGTGCGTCCCGCCGGGCGCGTCGAGCGCGACGGGGCGACCGCATGGGACCTGCTGCTGGACGGCCGGCGTTGTGCCGGCCTGCGCGTCACGCTGATCTTCCAGCCGGGACTGGGGCTGATCGCATGGCTGCCGTACGCGCCGCCTCTGCGGGATAACCACCGGCGGGCGTATCAGCAGTTGCTGCAGTGGAACGACGAGCTGCCATTCGTGAAGTTCGGCCTGGACGCTGATCTGCGGCCCGTGCTGTCCGTCGAGATCACGCTCGACTCCGCGGGCGCGGGGGCACTCGGCCTCGCCCTCGCCAGGGTCCTGGCGGTGTGCGACCATCTGGCGAACGCCGCGCCGCCGTGGCTGCGGCCGGCGGTGGCGTCGCCGGCCGACGGTGCCCTCTCCTCGCCCGGCATCGCACTCCTCGAGCGCCACGCGGCCGAGCTGACCGAGCTGACGGGGCTGGATCGGCCGACCGCGGCAGTCGAGCCGACCGAGGTGGCCGAGCTCGCCGAGGTGGCCGAGCCCGCCGACGCCCCTGCTAGACTCGTCGGCGGCGACCGTGCCGCCCGCGACGGCGTGCCCGGCAGCGAGGAGGCAGGGCGTTCGTGAAGGCCGTGATCGTCGTCGACATGGTTCGCGGATTCCTCGAGCCAGGTCACAGTCTCTACGGCGGCGAGGCATGCCGAGCCATCATTCCCGCCGTCCGAACCTACCTCGAGAGCGAGCTCGCACGTGACGCGCTGCTCGTCTTCCTCGCCGACACGCACGATCCGGACGACCTGGAGTTCCGCATGTTCGCGCCGCACTGCGTCCGAGGCACGGACGAGGTCGAGGTCATCCCCGAGCTGGCCGATCTGGCCGCGGGGGCGATCGTGGTCCCCAAACGCCGCTACAGCGGGTTCTTCGACACGCCGCTCGACGTCATCCTGCGCGACCGGGACGTATCGGAGGTCGCCGTGGTCGGCGTCATGACCGACATCTGTGTCCTGCACACGACGGCCGACCTGCGCAACCGCGACTACGACACGACGGTGCTGACGGACTGTGTCGCCTCCTTCGATCCGGACGCACACGAGTTCGCGCTGGGACACATGCGGACCATCCTCGGCGCGCGGCTGGCGACGAGCACCGAACTGGCGCCGGCGGCGGGGTAGGGGATGGAGCA
Organism: uncultured Chloroflexia bacterium; assembly: GCA_963759135.1. Taxonomy (GTDB): domain Bacteria; phylum Chloroflexota; class Limnocylindria; order Limnocylindrales; family CSP1-4; genus JAJYNJ01. The sequence continues at coordinate 60,225 of CAVWXU010000013.1, forward strand.
GGTACGGCCGCCCCGCCGGCGGCCCTCGCGAAGCGTCCTCGAGGGGGATTCCGCTGACGTGTACTTCTACCGTGCGCAGGAGGTGCTCGAACGCGAGGGCATGGATCCCCGCGTGGTGATGGAGGTGTTCTCGCGCCAGTCGGGCGTGCTGTGCGGGATCGACGAGGCGAAAACGCTCCTTGCGCATGCGCTCGACGGAGGCGCAGTCGGCGAGACGACAGTCGAGGCGCTATCAGACGGCGATCTGTTCTCGGACAGGGAGATCGTGCTTCGGATCCGCGCCCCGTACCGCCGGTTCGGGCTCTACGAGACGGCCATGCTCGGCATGATGGCGCAGTCGACCGGCTGGGCAACGGCGGCGCGCCGCTGCGTTGAAGCCGCGGCCCCGCAACCGGTGATCAGCTTTGGAGCACGGCACGTCCATCCGGCCATCTCCGACACACTCGACTACGCGGCGACCGTGGGCGGGTGCGTCGGCGCCTCGACGCCCGCCGGGGCGCGCCTGGCCGGCCTCCGCCCCACCGGGACCATGCCGCATGCTCTCGTGCTGATGTTCGGCGATACCGTGCGGGCGGCCGAGGCGTTCGACCGGGACCTGCCGCCCGACGTGCCACGGATCGTTCTCGTCGACACCTTCAAGGACGAGGCTGAAGAGGCGTTGCGGGTCGCCGACTCGCTGGGTGACAGGCTGTACGGGATCCGCCTCGACACGCCGTCCGAACGCGGCCGGGTCACGCCCGACCTCGTGACCGAGGTGCGGGCCCGGCTCGACCAGGCCGGTTACCAGCACGTCAGGATCATCGTCAGCGGCGGCCTCAACCCCGACCGGATCGTCTATTTCAAAGAGCGTGGCGCGCCAGTCGACTCGTTCGCGGTCGGGAGCTACATCAGCGGCGCGAGCCCCATCGACTTCACGGGCGACCTGAAGGAGATCGACGGCAACCCGATCGCCAAGCGGGGCCGCATCCCGGGCGTTACGACGAGCCCGCGCCTGCAACACGTCGACCTGGCGGACTGGCTCGGCCAGTAGCCGAGGCACCGAGCCCACGTCGCGCTTGCTCACCCGCCCCGGGTGCCGGAGACGCGCCGTCGGATGCGTGCGACGATTGGGGCATGGACCAGCGCGACTCCATGGCCGGCCGCCATCCAGGTGACGCGACAGCGACGTTCCCGATGACGACGACGCCAAGCCGACCGATCTGCCCGGGGAGGCCAACCCGCCGGACGCCTCGGTGTCCGGAGAGGAGCGCGCGGTGGCCGATCTCCTGGAGCGCGAGACGGCGTACGGGCTCCTGCAGCGCGGCAAGGCGCTCATGAGCCGGCGGCACTTCGCCCAGGCCTCCGTCCTCCTTGAGCGGGCCGCGCGGCTGGAGCCGCGCCGCGGGTCGATCCTGGAGGCACTCGGGCGCGCGTACTTCAACAGCGGCCAGCATCAGCGAGCCGCGGACGTGTTCGGGGATCTGCTCGGGATCGATCCGGCACTCCCATACGCGCACTTCGCGCTGGGCCAGAGCCTGAAGCACCTGGGCCGGCCGGACGAAGCGCGCACGCATCTCAGGCTGGCGGTCGCCCTCGCGCCTGGATCCCGCCTGTACCGCGACGCGCTCGCACGGCTCGGGGGCAACCGCCCGCCGGCCGTCCTGTAGGCGGGCAGCCTGCGTCCGGAGGCAGCTCGCGTCCTAGAGCTCGCCCCGGTCGGCCAGCCGCGCGAGGCGGAGCAGGCCCACGATCGACTTCGCGTCGTGGATCTCGCCGCGCTCCGCCGCCGCGACCGCCTCGCGCCACGGCATTCGGACCAGCTCCAGGCGCTCGTCCGGTGTGGGGCCCGAGTACCCGGGAGCCGGCGACAGGTCGCGAGCCAGGAACAAGTGCATGTTCTCGTTGGTGAAGCCCGGCGCCGTCCAGAAGGAGCCAAGGCCGGTCCAGCGGGCTGCCTGCCGTCCCGTCTCCTCACCCAGCTCTCGGGCCGCGCATGCCGCGGGCTCCTCGGGCGTGCCGTCCTCCATCACGTCGATGGTCCCGGCGGGAATCTCCAGCAGGACGCCACCCGTCGGATGGCGCCACTGCCGGACCAGCAGCACGTCCTCGCCGTCAAGCGCCACGATCGCCACGGCGCCCGGGTGTAGAACCACCTCCCGGGTGCGTTCGCGCCCGTCCGGATCTCGGACCGTGTCGACCCTGAATGTCAGGTACGTTCCGTCGAGGACAACACGTTCGGCCACGGTCGTCTCACGCAGGTGGGCGTCGTCGCGGGCGTGGTCGCGCGGTCCTGGATCGGGCGTCATGGCCGCAGTATAGGGTGAGTACCTTCCGTGGCCGGGCGACGCGGCCGCCTGTCGATCGATCGCGACGGAGCGTGCGGACCATCGGCTATACTCGGCCCGTTGCCGATCCGGCGTAGCTCAGTCGGTAGAGCGGGCGGCTGTTAACCGCTTGGTCGTAGGTTCGAGTCCTACCGCCGGAGCCACTTTCCCGATCAGAAGTGCCCATTTTGGGCTGCGATGGACGACTCCTGGCAGCCCCGCGGACGCGCGACCACGATGCGCCTCGGTGCGCCGGGCGCCGCGACGCGAGCGCGCCTGCCCAGGCACGGACAGCCGGTCAATCCAGGGTGCCCGCGCGTGCCGCACCGGCCATCCGCCACCGTCGACCCGTCCGGCGGTTCCCGTGCCGAGGCGAGCCGGCGCTGCCAGATCCGCTCGATTCCGCGGCCGTGCGGTCGTGGCGTTCGCGGCGCTCGGTCGGCGACACCGCAATGTCATGCCCGTCGGTCGGGCAGCACACCCGGACTCCCGACCGGAGTCGGGTATCTCGGGGCTGGTGCGCGGCTCACATCCCCTGTAGGCTTCCACCAGGTGGGTGAGTGCGCCGGAGGCCGTCCCATGCGGTCAATTCGGCCGGTGGAGGGCCTGCGCACTCACGGAGGCTCAACAGGAGGCGTCCCATGGTGCAGCAGATCTGGTCGAAGCTCAACATGCGAGAGCGGCAGGCCGCGATGGGCGCCGGTCTCATCGTGCTCTCGTGGCTGCTGGGGATCGTTCTGAGCAGCGGCCTGTACGGGATCGCGGGTGCCGGCGGGGTCGGCCTGCTGGGTGCCATCGCCGTCCTTGCCGTGGTCTACTTGCACTACGCGCCGAACACCACCGTGACGTGGCCCGCTCCATACGCCACGATCCTCCTTGGGATCAGCGCCGTCGTCGGCATCATCGCCCTGCTGCAATTCCTGCAGCTGGTTTCCGTCCTTGGCCTCCTCGCGTCGTATGGCGGTGCCACGGTCGTCCTCGTCCTTCTCGTCGACTGGGCCGGCGCGGCGCTCATGCTCTGGGGCTCTTACCAGGAGTGGCAGGCCGCGAAGTCGCCTGCCTGAGCACTGCTCTCGATCCCCGCGCGCGGCGTGGCTGTCCCCGCCCGACCGCAGTCGGCTGCTCGCGACGAGTCGCCTGTTCGTCGTGACCGGACCCGGCCTGGGACCGTCCGCTGGCCGGCGGCTCACCCCGCGACGCCGGCGCACGACTGCCCGAACGGGCAGGCCGTGCGACAATCCCACCCGGCAGTGGCGGAGGAGGAGCATGAGCGGCGCGACGGGACTGGCCCAGGACACGACCGAGTACCGCCGGCGGCTCGCTGAGCAGCCCGACGAGCAGATCGACACGTGGGCCACCGAGCTCATGCGCGACATGTCGATCCGGGTCGGGGTTCACCGAGTGATCCGGGACTTCCTGCAGGCTGCAGGTATCGACGAGGCCGGATTCGAACGGGTGTTTGCGGCGGGCGGGGGGGCTCCGGCGACGCTCGGGCGAACGGCCGCCGGGCAGCTCATGGTCCCTGCCATCGAGTTGTGGTGCCTCGTTCCCGGCATCCGACGCGAGACGTCCGACGGGCGGGCTCGCATCATCGACTTCCTCGTGAAGAACTTCCACGAGATCACCTATATCTAGGCGCCCACGGACCGTTGGGGCGCCAGGCGGGGCCGCGCCGGCCGCCCCGACGGTTTCGCCCGCCGCCCCGTCGGTTTCGCCTGCCGCGCTCACGGTTTCGCCCGCCGCGACCCCTCGAGACCGGCGGTGGCTCGTTCCCCGCTGAGCGCCCGGGCGTTCCCGGGCCGCTGGGGTTGCTGCACCCATTTCCGTCTGCGCTCGACGCCCTCGCCGCGGCAGCTGTCGCATTGCTCGCCGGCGGCGCCCTGGCGACGGCCTGCGCCGCCGCCATTGCCATGGGGCTGTTGCAGACCGCCATCGGCGCCACCAACGACCTCTGCGACATCGAGCACGACCGAGTGGCGCGACCACAGAAGCCGCTCCCTTCCGGGCGGATCGGACGTCATGCAGCGACCGCCTACGCGGCCGGGGCCGCTCTTGTGGGAGTGGCGATCTCGTTTGCCCTGACGCCACTGGCCGGCGTGATCGCCGCCGCAGGGCTGGCGGCCGGGGCCGTGTACGACGCGTGGCTGAACCGGACAGCGTGGTCATGGCTTCCGTTCGCAGTGGGGCTGCCACTGGTGCCCGCGTTCGGATGGGCCGCCGTTCGCGGTGACCTTCCGAGCGGCTTCGCCGCGCTGGTGGCTCTCGGCGCGCTCGCGGGCGCGGCTCTCGCCCTGGCCAACGGCCTGGCCGACTTCGATGCCGACACATCGGTCGGACGCGGCGGGCTCGCCTATCGGCTCGGAAGGAGGCGCTCCGAGCTCGTCCTGGCGCTCCTTCAGGCCACGCTGCTCCTGGTCGCGGCTGTCGTGGTGGCTGAGGGGAGCATGCCGCCCCTCGCGGTCGGCGCGCTTGCCATTGCTGTGCCGGTCATCGCGGCCGGCGCGGCCGGCAGCCGGGCAGACTCGGCCACGACCCGCGAGCGCGCCTGGGAGGCGCAGGCGGTCGGCGTCGTGCTGCTCGCGGTGGCCTGGCTCGCCTCCACAGAGGCCCGCATTGCAGGCTGAGGCGGGCGGCCTTCAGCTCTGAATGGTCGCTACCGCGGGCCGTCCGGCTGCCGCGATTGGACCCGGTGCCGTCACGCGCGCCCGTCGAGCGAGCGCAGCAGAGCGATCGCGTTCTCGAGTCGCAGCTTGGTGATCGTCAGGTACTTCGCGAGGTTCGAACGGTCGACCTCGCTCATGCCGTCGAGCGCCTGCGGGGCGCCGAGCACGCCGACGAGGTCTTCGAGTGCCTCGCTGAGGTGCGCCTTCGAGGACACCAGGGCGTTGTCGCCAGTTGGCACTGCATGCGGCTCGGCCTCCGGCACTGGTGCCGGTGCACCCGGCTGGTTGCGCTCGTCGGGCTCGGCCGCTGCGACCTCGCCCGCGGCCGTCAGGACGCGGCGCCCACGCCCGGGCGTGTCATGGACGCCGGCCGCCCGTCCCTGGATCCGGGCGCGGAGACGCAGCAGGGTGAGCTCGCCGCGAGCCACCTGTCCCGCAAGTCGTTTCCGTCGTCGAGGGTCCTCGACCTTCATCAGCTCGTAGGCATGCGACACGGTGTCCTTGCGCAAAGACACGAGCTCGCGGATCTCCGTTGGGGCATCGGCGAGGCGCAGCCGATTCTCGATGTACCCCTTGTCCTTGCCAAGCTTCTGGGCGAGCCGGCGAATGCTGTACCCGTAGTCGTGGGTCATGCGGCGGTACATCACCGCCTCGTCGAGCGGCGACAGATCCTCGCGCTGCAGGTTCTCGATGATGGCGATCTCGAGCGCCGTCTCATCGTCGATCTCGTCGACGATGGTCGGCAGCGTCTCGAGGTTCGCGATCTGGGCTGCCCGCCACCGGCGCTCGCCTGCCACCAGCTGGTAGCGGCCAGCGGGGAGGGGCCGGACCAGGATCGGCTGCACAACCCCATGCTCCCGGATCGACGCGGCGAGCTCGTTGAGCCCGTCCTGATCGAGGGCAAGGCGCGGCTGCTCCGGATTGGGATCGATGCGGGAGACGGGAACCTGACGCACGGTCACGCTTCGAGACTTCTCGTCCGGAGCAAGGAAGCTGATGATCGCCGGGGACAACTCCTCGCGCTCCTCCGACAGGCGGCGAGCAGCGGCGCTTCGGAAGTCCGGCCTAGCCAAGATCGATCACCTCCCGTGCCAGCTCGCGGAAGGTGCGAGCCGCATCCGACGCCCCGGCGTAGGCAGTGACCGGTCGACCGGTCAGTGGCGCCTCGCCGAGCTTGACCGTGTTCTTCACGATGCTGTGGAACACGTGGTGATCGCCGAGCTCCCGAAGCTCCTCGAGCATCTCGCGTCCCAGCAGCGTGCGTCCATCGTAGAAGGTGGGGAGCAGCCCGAGAATGCGCAATTCCGGATTGAGCCGCTTGACCCGGATCTGGTTGATGACTTTGACAAGGGCCGTCAGACCCTTCAGCGCGTAGTACTGCGTCTGCACCGGGATGATGACGCTGTCCGCCGCGACAAGGCCGTTGATCGTCAGCAGACCGAGCGTCGGCGGGCAGTCGATCAGCACGAAGTCATACCGATCGGCGATCCAGCTGGACAGCGCCTCGTGGAGTGCCTGCTCGCGGCCGATGGCCGTGAACAGTTCGACCTCCGTCGACGCCAGCTCCAGCGTCGCGGGCGCGACGTCGATGCCGCTGGTCTGGGTCGGGATGATCACGTCTTCGAGTCTTGCGCGCGAATCGGCCAGCACGTCGGCCATGGATTGATCGACGGTGCCGATGTTGATCCCGAGGCCCACGGTCAGGTTCGCCTGTGGATCCATGTCCACGCACAGGATGCGAAACCCCTGCTCGGCGAGCGCGCCGCCGAGGTTGATCGCGGCGGTGGTCTTGCCAACGCCGCCCTTCTGATTCGCGATCGCGATGACTTTCGCCACAGACTCGCTTCCTCCCTGCGCGGATTGGTGTCGGACACGCATCATCGTCGCGTGGGGGCTCGCGACAGTGTAGCCGCGGAGGCGACCCTTCCAATGGACTTTTCCACATTGAAGGCGACTTGTTCACCGAATCGGTGGATAAGTGGCGTCGACGCCGGGGCGCTGGCAGGGCGTCGAGCTGGCCGAGCGACGAGGGCGTCGCATCCTGGATCGCCCGTGCGGGCGCTGCTACGATACCGCGGCCGTCTTTGCACAAAGACATCGGAAGGGGGCCGATCGGTGGCCAGCGACGAGCGACCTGCCACGGACGTGCGCGTCGAGCGGCTTCGGGCGATGCGTGAGCTGAGCCGCCTCGGTGGCGGCCAGGAGCGGATCGACCGTCAGCACGAGCAAGGCAAGCTGACGGCCCGCGAACGACTCGACATCCTGCTGGACCCAGGATCGTTCGTCGAGCTCGACGCCTTCGTCACCCACCGCGCGCAGGAATTCGGGCTCGACGAACAGCGCATCCTGGGTGATGGCGTGGTGACAGGCCACGGGACCATCGACGGCCGGCTCGTGTTCGTGTTCAGCCAGGACTTCACCGTGTTCGGTGGCTCGCTGTCCGAGGCACACGCGGAGAAGATCTGCAAGGTGATGGACCTCGCGACACAGACGGGGGCGCCGATCGTCGGCCTCAACGATTCCGGCGGCGCCCGCATCCAGGAGGGTGTCGCGTCGCTCGGCGGCTACGCGGACATCTTCCTGCGTAACACACTCGCCTCCGGTGTCGTCCCCCAGGTCTCGGTGATCATGGGCCCGTGCGCCGGCGGCGCGGTGTATTCACCCGCCATCACGGACCTCACGATCATGGTCGAACACACGAGCTACATGTTCGTCACCGGTCCGGAGGTCGTGCGCGCCGTGACGCACGTCGACGTCGATCGCGAGCGTCTCGGTGGCGCGGCGACGCACACAGAGGTCAGCGGAGTGGCGCACCTTGCCGCGCCCGACGAGGCAAGCGCGCTCGACATGGCGCGCAGGTTCCTCGGGTTCCTGCCATCGAACAACATGTCGGATCCGCCCCTCCGTCCGACGTCAGACGCCTCGGAGCGCCGCGACTTGACGCTGGATCGGATCGTGCCTGTCGAACCGACCAGGGCCTACGACATGCATGCGGTGATCCATGGCATCGTCGATGACGGCGACTTCATGGAGCTGCAGCCTGGCTGGGCGCGGAACATCGTGATCGGGCTGGCGCATCTCGGAGGGCATAGCGTCGGAGTGGTCGCGCAGCAACCGATGGTCCTCGCGGGAGCGCTCGACATCGATGCGTCGGACAAGGCGGCCCGTTTCGTCCGCCTCTGCGACGCGTTCAACGTACCGCTCGTGACGCTCGTGGATGTTCCGGGGTTCCTGCCGGGCGTCGCCCAGGAACACGGCGGCATCATCCGGCACGGCGCGAAGCTGCTGTACGCGTACTGCGAGGCGACCGTCCCCAAGGTGACCGTGATCACGCGCAAGGCCTACGGGGGCGCCTACGATGTCATGAGCAGCAAGCATGTTCGCGGCGACATCAACCTTGCGTGGCCAACGGCCGAGATCGCGGTGATGGGCGTCGAGGGCGCGGTCAACGTGATCTTCCGGGATCGCCTCGCGCGCGCGCCGGACCCGGATGCCGAGCGGGAGGTGCTCGTGCGCGAGTACCAGGAGCGTTTCGCGCATCCGTACGTGGCGGCGGCGCGCGGGTACGTCGACGATGTGATCGAGCCGTCCGCAACCAGGCCCCGACTGATCAGGTCGCTGGAGATGCTGTCCGGCAAGCGCCAGCGGAACCCGTCACGCAAACATGGGAACATCCCGCTGTGAGGGCGAGCGACTGGGGCGTCTTTCCGCAAAGACGCCCATCCGGCCCACGCCGTCACGGTCGGGAGCCGTCCTGACGTGGCGGTGCGTCTGCACCGGGTCCTCGTCGCCAACCGTGGCGAGATCGCGCGTACGGATCATCCGCGCCTGCCACGAGATCGGACTCGAGGCGGTCGCCGTCTACAGCGATGCCGATGCTGGCGCCCTCCACGTGCGCGCCGGCCGACCTCTCCGTCCGCATCGGTCCGGCCCCGGCCGCCGAGAGCTACCTCCATGCCGAGGCGATCATCGCCGCGGCGCGGGCAGCGCGCTGCGACGCGATCCATCCCGGCTACGGCTTCCTGTCGGAGCGCGCCCCCTTTGCGCGGGCCTGCGAAGAAGCGGGCATCGTGTTCGTGGGCCCGGCGGCCGACACGCTCGCCGGGCTGGGCGACAAGCTGGCCGCACGGCGGGCGGCCAGCGCGGCCGCGGTTGCGGTCGTGCCGGGCACACTCGAGCCCGCCCCCGTGGGGGACCTCGATGCAGCGGGTCGCGTCCTCCTCGATGCGGAGGGCGTCGGCTGGCCGCTGATGGTGAAGGCCTCCGCCGGAGGCGGGGGGCGCGGGATGCGGCGTGTCGACCGGCCAGAAGAACTGCCGGCCGCGCTGCTCGCCGCTTCCCGGGAGGCGCTGGGGGCATTCGGCGACGGTTCGGTCTACCTGGAGCGGTACATCGACGAGGCGCGGCACGTCGAGGTCCAGCTGCTGGGAGATGAGGCCGGCGCGATCGTCGCCCTCGGCGAACGGGATTGCTCCGTGCAGCGGCGGCACCAGAAGCTCCTCGAGGAGTCGCCTGCGCCCGGGCTGTCCGTCGATCGACGCCGGGAGGTCCACGCTCTCGCCGTCCGGGTCGCGCGTGCATTTGGGCTGAAGAGCGCCGCGACGGCGGAGTTCCTCCTCGCGCCCGATGGGCGCTTCTGGTTCCTCGAGGTGAACACGCGGCTCCAGGTGGAGCACGGCGTCACCGAGCTGGTGACGGGTGTCGACCTCGTCCAGGAACAGTTGCGCGTCGCCGCGGGCGAGCCCCTCTCGGAGCGCGTCTGCGCGGCCGGCGACCGTGCCGCGGCGCCGGACCGGCACGCGGTGGAGGTCCGTATCAGTGCCGAGGACCCGGCACGCGGCTTTGCGCCCGTCTCCGGCACAGTCACCCGGTGGCGAGAGCCTGGAGGACCGGGCGTGCGGGTGGACAGCGGCGTCGAGGAGGGGAGCCGGGTCGGGACGGACTACGACGCCCTGCTGGCCAAGCTCATGGTCGTGGCCGAGGATCGAGGCGCCGCCATGGCACGGCTCCGGCGCGCTCTCGATGAGTTCGAGATCGCAGGCCTCCAGACCACGCTCCCGTTCCACCGATGGGTCGTCGCGGACCCGGCGTTCGCCGCCGGCCGGGTCTCAACCTCCTTCGTCGATGACTGGTGGCGCCCCGGACCCATGCGGGAGGCCGCCGCCCGGCGAGCGGCCCAGCAGGCGGCCGCGTGGGCGACCTCGTCCGACTACGGGCGGCGCCCGACAGACGGGCAGAGCCCGACGCGGCCTGGGGATGGCGGCATCGGAACACCGCCTCGAGCACCTGGCGCCCCAGCGGACGGCCCCTGGTCGGGTCCGGATCGCGCCTCCGACGGCTGGCGCTCCGCCGCCCGGCGCGAAGGGGTCAGCAGGTGGGAGCCGTGAGGCGGCCCCGGCGCGGGACGGCCGATGCGGCTCCAGCCGCGCAGGCGCAGGCCACCGTCGACCCATCAGACGGGGATACCCGGCGCATCCACCACCTCGGCCGGACAGCGGGGCAGGCGACCGTGCGCGTGATCATCGACGAGGATCCCGCCGATGATCGTGGACGTGGAGCCGGACGGAGGTCTCTCTCGGGTCTCCGGACCGAATGATCCGCCCGTGCCGGCGTCGGCTCTCCATGTCTCGGGCGCTCCGGGTCGGCCTCTCGTTCACGCCCTGTCAGCCGCTCCCTGGCAGGCGTCCGGGGCCGCCCGGGTCGAGGTCGTCGTCGACGGCTGGCGGTTCGTAGCCACGGTCGAGCCGGCACGCCGCGCGGCGCTCCGCGACCTGGCACGCCGGGAGCATGCGGCCGCGGGCAGCAGCCCGCGCGTCCTGCGCGCCCCGTTGCCCGGCCGGATTGTTCGAATCTGGGTCCGTGCCGGCGACCCCGTCGAGGCGGGCGCGCGCCTCTGCTCCCTCGAGGCGATGAAGATGGAGAACGAGATCCTGGCCACCGGGGCCGGTACCATCGAGCGAGTGAGCGTCGAGGCGGGCGCGCGCGTCGAGCAGGGAGACGAGCTGGTGGTGATCGCATGACGGCCGACCGCGTGGAAGGGACGAGCGGCGCTGCCGGGGAGGGGAGCAGCGCTGTAGCAGGGCTCGGCGTCGGCGCACCGGGTGAGCCGGGCGGCGCACCGGGCGAGCAGGTCGCCAGCGCTGCAGCCGGGCCGGGCGCCAGCGCCGCAGGACGCGAACGATGGCGGGCCACGACTCGCGAGCGCGCCGTCGCGGAGCATCCCGAGCGCCGTCCGTCGTTCGTCACGTCCAGCGGCATTCCGATCGCGGACCTCTATGTCCCCGCGGACGTGTCGTCGGTCGACGAGGACCGCGACCTGGGCCGGCCCGGCGAGTTCCCCTTCACCCGGGGCGTGCAGCCCACGATGTACCGCGGCCGGCTCTGGACGATGCGGCAGTACGCCGGTTTCGCGAGCGCCGAGCAGACGAACCAGCCGCTTCCGCTACCTGCTCGAGCAGGGCCAGACCGGGCTCTCAGTCGCGTTCGATCTGCCCACGCAGATGGGCTACGACTCCGACGCAGCGCGAGGCGGAGGGCGAAGTCGGCCGGGTGGGCGTCCCCGTCAGCTCCCTCGCGGACATGGAGGCGCTGCTCGACGGGATCCCGCTGGACCGCGTCAGCACCTCGATGACGATCAACGCCACCGCCCCGATCCTGCTGGCTTTCTACGTTGCCACCGCCGAGCGCCACGGCGTGCCACGCGGCGCCATCAGCGGCACGACTCAGAACGACATCCTGAAGGAGTACATCGCGCGCGGCACCTACATCTACCCACCCCGCCCGTCGATGCGCCTCGTCACCGACGTGTTCGAATTTTGTGCCGCCGAGCTGCCACAATGGAACACCATCTCGATCAGCGGGTACCACATGCGGGAGGCCGGAGCGACGGCCGCCCAGGAGCTCGCCTTCACGCTCGCCGACGGCATCGCGTACGTCGAGGCGGCACGGCAGCGCGGGCTCGACGTGGACCGCTTCGCCGGGCGGCCTCAGCTTCTTCTTCGCGGCCTGGAGCGAGCTGTTCGAGGAGGTCGCCAAGTTCCGCGCGGCGCGCCGGATGTGGGCCCGCATCGTCGCGACAGGTTTGGGGCGCGCAACGAGCGCTCGATGATGTGCCGCTTCCACACCCAGACCGCGGGCAGCAGCCTCACGGCCCAGTCCATCGACAACAACGTCGTCCGCACCACCCTGCAGGCGCTGGCCGCGGTGCTTGGGGGCACCCAGAGCCTGCACACCAACGCGCGCGACGAAGCGCTCGCCCTGCCGACGGAGCCGTCCGCGAGGCTCGCGCTCCGGACGCAGCAGATCCTCGCCCACGAAGCGGGAGTCACCGAGACGCCCGACCCGCTGGCGGGGAGCTACTTCGTCGAGTCGCTGACCGACGAGCTGGAGCGCGCGGCCACGGAGTACCTCGACGAGATCGACGCGATGGGCGGCACCCTGGCCGCGATCGAGGCGGGGTACCAGCAGCGGCAGATCCAGGAAGCCGCCTACCGTCGGCAGCGTGCGGTGGAGTCCGGCGACGAGGTGGTCGTCGGTGTCAACCGATTCGTCGACGGGCCCGCACCGGCGCCGCCACTGCAGCGCATCGACCCCGACGAGGAGGGCCGCCAGGCAGACCGTGTTCGGCGCGTCCGAGCCCGACGCGATCCCGCGGCATGGCAGCGCGCGGTCGACCGGCTCGTGGCCACCGCGCAGGGCGAGGAGAACGTGATGCCGGCGCTCGTCGAGGCCGTCCACGCCCAAGCCACCCTGGGCGAGATGAGCGACGCCCTGCGATCCGTGTGGGGCGAGCACCGCGAGTCCATCACGATCTGACAGGAGGGAGCATGACCCCGCGGGAACTGGCCGGGCGGCATCGCCTCGGCGCGATCCACCACGTCGCCGTGGTCGTGCGCGACATGGACGCCGCGGTCCGCTTCTACCACGACACGCTCGGCCTGGCGCTCGGCTCGGTGGTGCCGATCCCGTCGGACGGCGTGCGCATCGCATTCCTGCCGGTCGGTCCGAGCCGGATCGAGCTGGTCGAGCCCTCGGACGCGTCCACCGGGGTGGCGCGCTTCCTGGAGAGCCGGGGCGAGGGCTTCCACCACGTCTGCTTCGAGGTGCCCGACCTGGCCGGGACCCTCGCGGAGATGGAGGCCGCAGGCGTCGAGGTCATCGACCACGCGCCCCGCCCGGGTGCGGAGGGACCGGTGGCCTTCCTCCATCCCCGGAGCTGCCACGGCGTCCTCGTCGAGCTGATCGAGGAGCCCGGCGGTCCGGCCTGGGGACGCCTGTACGGCGACGGCGGACCCGCGATCGCGCCCTGAGCCAGCGTCGGCTTCCGACGCGGCGCGTCAGCTCGCCGCGACGCGTCAGCTCGCCGCGGCGCCTTGCTCGACCAGCAGCCGTGCGATCTGGCCCGGCGTCTCCGCCACGCGGAACCCGGCTGCCTCGAGGGCCGCGACTTTCGCAGCGGCGGTACCCGTACCGCCGCTGATGATCGCCCCCGCGTGGCCCATGCGCTTGCCCTCGGGCGCGGTGCGGCCGGCGATGAACGCCGCCTTCGGGACGTCCCGCAGGTGGTCGGCGGCCCACGCTGCGGCTTCCTCCTCCGCGCTGCCGCCGATCTCGCCGATCAGCACCAGCGCGTGCGTCTCGGGATCCCCGGCGAAGAGCTGCAGGATGTCGAGGTGCGACGTGCCGATGATCGGATCGCCTCCGATCCCCACGCACGTGGACTGCCCGAGGCCGGCGTCGGTGAGTGCCTGCACGACCTCGTATGTCAGGGTGCCCGAGCGGCTGACGAGCCCGACCGGGCCTTCCAGGTGGATCGAGCCCGGGATGATGCCCACCTTTGCACGGCCCGGCGAGGTGACGCCGGGGCAGTTCGGCCCGATGAGCCGGGCGCCGGCCGCGCGCACGACCGGCATCACCTTCACCATGTCGAGTGCCGGGATGCGCTCGGTGATGCACACCACCAGCCCGATCCCGGCGTCCACCGCTTCCAGGATCGCGTCGGGGGCGGCGGGGGCGGGCACGTAGACGATGCTGGTGTTTGCCCCGGTCGCGCGCACCGCCTCGTGCACCGTGTCAAAGACGGGCACCGAGCCGTCGAGAGCGCGCTGGCCGCCCTTGCCGAAGCGAGTTCCGGCGACGACCTGGGTGCCGTAGGCCTGCATCTGGCGAGCGTGGAACTCGCCTTCGCGCCCCGTGATGCCCTGCACGACGAGGCGCGTCTCGCGGCCGACCAGGATGCTCATCGCCCGGCTCCTTCCGGCATCGACCCCGCGCTGCGAGCTGCGGCAACGGCCTGTGCGGCCGCGGCCTCCAGGCTCTCCGCGGTCTGGAAGGCAGCCTGGTGCAGGATGACCCGGGCGGCGTCGGCGTTCGTCCCCACGATGCGAACGACCATGGGCACGGCACGGGATTGCCGGGCGCGGGCCTCCACGAGGCCACGGGCGACCTCGTCTCCGCGGGTGATGCCGCCGAAGATGTTGACGAGGATCACCTGCACGCGGGGGTCGGCGAGGATGAGGCGCATGGCCGCGGCGACGGTGTCCGCCCGGGCGCCGCCACCGATGTCGAGGAAGTTCGCGGGCTCCCCGCCAGCCCGTTTGACCAGGTCCATCGTGGTCATGGCGAGCCCGGCGCCGTTGACGAGGCAACCGATGGTCCCGTCGAGGTGGATGAAGTTGATCTCCTGCTCACGCGCCTCGCGGTCGGCGGGGTCCTCTTCGTCCAGGTCGCGGCGTGCCTCGAGGTCAGGGTGCCTCGGGAGTGCCGAGTCGTCGATGGTGATCTTGGCGTCGAGGCAGACCAGTCGGTCGCTCTGGGTCCCGTCGGCAGCTCGCTCGCGCACGATCGCCAGCGGGTTGACCTCCACGAGGTCGGCGTCGTTGTCGAGCATGACGCGGACAAGGCCGCGGGCGACGGCTACCGTGTCGGCGAGGAAGGGACCCGCTAACCCCAGCGCCAGGGCGACCTGGCGAGCCTGGAAGTCGAGCAGCCCCAGGTGCGGGTGGGCGTGCACGCGCACGATCGCGTCGGGCTTCGCCTTCGCCACCTGTTCGATCTCGACGCCGCCCTCCGCCGAGCCCATCATCAGGATGCGCTGCGCTCCGCGGTCCAGCACAGCGCCCAGGTAGTACTCGTGCCGGATCTCGGAGGCGGGCGCGACCAGGACCTTGCGCACCGTGATGCCCTTGATCGTCATGCCCAGGATCTCGCGCGCCACGCGTTCCGCGTCGTCGACGGTCGCCGCGAGCTTCACACCACCCGCCTTGCCCCGCCCACCCACCAGGACCTGCGCCTTCACCACGACGCCGTGGGCGCCGGCAGACAGCAGCTCGCGCGCCGCGCCCGCCGCTTCCTCGGGCGTGGCGGCCACGCGGCCCGGTGGGACCGGGAGCCCAGCCGCGGCCAGCAAGTCGCGCGCGTGGAATTCCTGGAGCTTCACCAGCGGGGGCCTCCGTGAACTGCCCGGGGCGGGTGCCCGTCGGTTCCAGCATAGCCCGCGGCGGAGTGCGCGGGTGCGCGCCCGGTCGTCAGCGGGGTGACGCGCCTGGCTAGAATGCCTGGATATGGCAGGTCACGCCCGATCGCTTCCCGCTACCACCTGCGGGAACCTCGTCCGGGCACGGCGCCCGGCGGATCGACGATCCCGTCCAGGGCCGACCTGTGGTCGTTCCCCGGCCTGATCGCCGGACGGCTCGCACACCCCGGAGGCGCCATGCTGCTCCGATACCGGCCACGAGAGGGGATGCTGGCCTGGGCGTTCCACCGCATCAGTGGCGTCGCCATCTGGCTCTTCGTCGTCCTGCACGTCGTCGACATCTACCTGGTCGGCGGCGACGCGAAGGCCTACAACACCATCCTGCAGGTCTATGCCAGCGCCCCCGGCCGCGTCGCCGAGGTGCTGCTGGGCGCCGCCCTGCTGTACCACGCGCTCAACGGCCTGCGGATCCTGATCATCGACCTCTGGCCGGTCATGACCGTGTACCACCGGGCGCTGTGGTACGCGAGCTGGATCATCTTCGTGGCGGTGGGGATCCCCGGCGCCTTCATCATCCTGCGGCCGGTCATCGGGCCGGCCCTGGGCATCGGGGCGTAGGAGGCGGCGCGATGGTGATGATCGACCACCGGACGGCCGGCCGGAGCCGCCCGCAGGGGAGCGGTTTCGAGATCTTCGTCTGGTACTTCATGCGCATCTCGGGCGTGATGCTGTTCGTGCTCGCGCTCGCGCACTTCAGCATCATGCATTTCCTGTTCGACCCCTCCCAGGAGAACGCGTCGTGGATCGCGGCGCGCTGGGGGAGCCTGGCGTGGCGGGTCTTTGACTGGACCCTCCTCATGACCGTGCTGTTCCACAGCTTCATGGGGGTTCGCACCGTCCTCATGGACTATGTGCACGGTGCGCGCGCCCGGCTGCTCTCGATGTCGGCGCTGTATGTCGTGGCCGTGATCCTCTTCGCCGCCGGCACGGGCGTCGTGATGACGTTCCGGGTGGGTGCGTGACGATGGCGGACGAGGCGATCATCCACGAGTTCGACGCGCTCATCGTGGGCGCAGGCGGCGCCGGCCTCTACGCGGCGCTCGAACTCGCCCGCGAGGGCGTGCCGACGGCGGTCCTGACCAAGCTCTACCCGACCCGCTCCCACACTGGCGCCGCGCAGGGCGGGATCTGCGCGGCCCTGGGCAACCAGGAGGAGGACCACTGGGAGTGGCACATGTTCGACACCGTGAAGGGTGGCGACTACCTCGTCGACCAGGACGCCGCGGAGATCCTGACGCGCGAGGCGATCGAGACGGTGATCGAACTCGAGCACCTGGGGCTGCCGTTCAACCGCACCGAGGACGGGCGGATCGACCAGCGGCGCTTCGGGGGGCACACCCGCAACTACGGCGAGGCGCCCGTCCGGCGGGCCTGTTACGCCGCCGACCGCACCGGCCACATGATCCTGCAGACGCTGTACCAGCAGTGCATCAAGCACGGCGTCCGCTTCTTCGACGAGTATCACGTGGTCGACCTGCTGATCGAGGGCGGGGTCAGCCGCGGGGCCGTCGCGGTCCGGCTGGCGGATGGCTCGCTCCACGTGCTCCGGTCGAAGGCGGTTCTGCTGGCGACCGGCGGCTTCGGGCGCATGTTCCGCATCACGTCCAACGCCCACACGCTCACGGGCGACGGTGTGGCGCTCGCGTATCGCCGCGGCGTGCCGCTGGAGGACATGGAGTTCTACCAGTTCCACCCGACCGGCCTGGCGGGTCTCGGCGTGCTGCTTTCCGAGGCGGCGCGCGGGGAGGGCGGCATCCTCCTGAACGGCAAGGGCGAGCGCTTCATGGAGCGCTACGCGCCCACCCTTCTCGACCTGGCGCCCCGCGACGTCGTCACTCGCGCGATCTACGAGGAGATCCGGGCGGGCCGCGGCGTCGACGGCAAGGACTACGTGTGGCTCGACGTCCACCACCTGGGGCGCGCGGTCATCGACGAGAAGCTGCCGGACATCACGGACTTCGCGCGCATCTACCAGGGCGTCGAGCCGTACACGCAGCCGGTGGGGATCCAGCCGACCGCCCATTACGCGATGGGCGGCGTGCCGACCGACGTCCTGGCTCGCGTCGTGGTGGACGAGCGCAACACCGTGCTGCCCGGGCTGTACGCGGCCGGCGAGTGCGCCTGCGTCAGCGTGCACGGCGCCAACCGCCTCGGGACGAACTCGCTCCTCGACATCCTCGTGTTCGGGCGCCGCGCCGGGCGGGACATGACCCGCTTCGCCCGCGAGAGCGACCTGCCCGAACTGCCGGCGGATCCCAGCGGCCCCGCGAGGGCCGAGCTGGAGGCGCTGCGCTCGCGCCGCGACGGCGAGCCCCCGGCCGGTATCCGGCGCGAGCTGGCGGACGTCATGATGGACGACGTGAGTGTCTTCAGGACCGAGGCCACGCTGCGCCATGCGCAGGGCGTGGTGCGCCAGCTGCGTGATCGCTACGCGCGGGTTCGCGTCCAGGACGGCGGAACGCGCTTCAACCAGGACGTGCTGGAGGCGCGCGAAGTCGGATACCTGCTCGACGCCGCGGAGGTCACGGTGGTAGCGGCGCTCGCCCGGCAGGAGAGCCGCGGAGCCCATTTCCGCGAGGACTTCCCCGAGCGGGACGACACGAACTGGCTCAAGCATTCCCTGGCCAGCCAGTCCGAGGACGGCCCGACCCTCACGTTCAAGCCCGTGAGCATCACCCGCTTCACGCCGAAGCCGCGCACGTACTGACAGCGGGAGCGCATCCATGCAGGTCAATCTCCGGATCCAGCGCTTCGACCCCGACGTCGACACCGCACCGCGCTGGGAGGCGTATCGCGTCGACGTCGATCCGATGGCGCGCGTCCTGGACCTGCTCCACGTGGTGAAGTGGGAGCAGGACGCCTCACTGACGTTCCGGCGGTCGTGCGGCCATGGCATCTGCGGCTCCGACGCGATGCTCATCAACGGCCGCAACCGCCTGGCCTGCAAGATCCGGGTGGATCAGCTCGGCCGGAAGATCTCGGTCGCCCCGTTGCCCGGCCTGCCCGTGCTCAAGGACCTCGTGGTCGACATGGACGGGTTCTTTGCCAAGTACCGCTCCGTCCGGCCGTTCCTGGTCAACGACGAGCCGCCGCCGGCACGGGAGCGACGACAGTCGCAGCAGCAACGCGCCGTCTTCGACGACACGACCAAGTGCATCCTCTGCGGGGCGTGCACGTCGTCGTGCCCGTCGTTCTGGGCCCGCCCCGGCTACGTCGGGCCGGCCGCGGTCGTGAACGCGCACCGGTTCATCTTCGACTCGCGCGACGAGGGGACCGAGGAACGCCTCGAGATCCTGGCGGACCGGGACGGCGTGTGGCGCTGTCGCACCATCTTCAACTGCGTCGACGCCTGCCCCCGCGGCATCAACATCACGCGGGCGATCCTCGAGGTCTCGGCGGCGATCGTGGGGCGGTCGGCCTGAGCGGTCGAGCCGAGCCGGCGCGACCGACCGCAGCGGTGCCAGACGGGAGCGGCGGACGCCACGTGCGGCTGCTCGTCCGCACGGACGGCGCGGCGCGCGGCAACCCGGGGCCCGCGTCGTGCGGGGCGATCCTCGTCGACGCGACCCGGCCGGACGCGCGCGATCCCGACGCGACGCCGCTCGCCGTGATCGCGCGACCCCTGGGCACCCGGACCAACAACGTGGCGGAATACGCGGGCGTCGTGCTGGCGCTGCGGCTGGCCCGCCGTCTGGGCGCCGAGGAAGTGGACCTCGTGCTCGATTCGAACCTGGTCGTCGAGCAGTTGAACGGGCGCTGGCGCGTGCGCGACATCAAGCTGAAGGGACTCTTCGAAGAGGCGCGCGGCTTGCTGGCAGGGTTCCGACGGTGGAGCGCAACGCATGAGCCGCGCGTCCGAAACCGCGCGGCCGATGCGTTGGCGAACCTCGCCCTCGACGATCCTGGCGCGGCGGCTGCCGCCGAACGTCGATATCGTGTGGCGCTCGGGCTCGACGCCGCGCCGGAATAGCGGGGCGGCGCCGGAGCCGGGCGGCGGGAGTGGCGCCCGAGGCGGAAGGCGGCGGGGGGCAACCGCCGGACACGGGCGGCGCCGCAGCCGGACGGCGCCCGACGCGCCCGGCGGAGGAGCCCGGCTCGGGGGTGCGGGCGGCTGGGCGGTCTTCCGCACCTCGTGTCCGAGCGTGGTGTCGACGAGTTGGCCTGTAAGCCGAGTTCTGTGCTCCGGCCGAGGCCGGAGCGACGGTCATCCATCTGGGCACGGCGGTTACCCGCCGGCTCCGTGCGGCCTACCCGAGGGCTCGGTGACGCACCTTTCGCCGGAGCAGGGCTCCGGCATCGCCCTCCTATTCGGCCTTGCTCCGGGTAGAGCTTGCCGCGTTTCACCCCGGCCCGAGGGCCGGACTCGTCTCTGTGGCGCTGGTCCTCGCCTCGCGGCGGACGGGCGTTACCCGCTACCCTGCGCCAGGGAGCTCGGACTTTCCTCGAGATCGACCGGTTTCCCGGGCGCCCCCGCGACCGTCCGGCCGACTCGTCGACGCACGGATTCTACCTGCTGGCGCCCGGGTACCGGCTGACGCGTGTCGTTGGTCCGGGCTGACGCGGGGCGCCCTGCCACGCGGCAGGCTCACAAAGGGCGGGCTCAGTCCTCGTCGGGTCGGAAGACGTGCGCGGCGAGGCACGCGTCGCAGATGCCGCGCGCCGCGCTGAGGTCGCCGAGCGGAATGGGAACGGCGCGCTCGGGGTACAGGCAGTCAACCGCGTACAGCCGTGAGGGCCCGCGCCGGAGCACCGTCAGGCGCCGGAACGTGCAGCGCCGCAGGTGGTCGCGCAGCGCCACCGCACCCGCCGGATCGACCAGCCGCTGTTCGAGAGCCACTGGGGTGTTCGGTCAACCTCCGACCGCGGAGCCTATCACCGCGCCCGGCCAATTCCTACCGGCCGTTTGGTACTACTCCGACCCCGCGGAATGCTGCGCCCGATCCCGCGTTTTCGGCACCGGACCGGATTGACGAGGCCATCGCGATGTGTATGATGCTGCCAAGTGGCGCCAAGTGGCGTGAAGTGGGGCATCGCGGGGAATCGGAAGGTCGGCAGTCGTGTTCATCGGCGAGTATCGCCACACGGTGGACGACAAGGGACGGATTGCCGTCCCGGCCCGGTTCCGGGCGCAGCTGGTCGAGACGCCCGTGATCACACGCTGGCTCGATTCATGCCTCGCGATCTTCCCCGGGGCAGATTTCGACCGGCTGGCGGAGAAGGTGGCGTCGCTGCCCCTCGGCGACCCGAACGCGCGCAACTTCCGCAGGCACGTCTTCGCCCACGCCTTCGAGCTCGAGCTCGACAGGCAGGGGCGCGTGCTGGTGCCCCCGTCGCTCAGGGAGTGGGCGGGCCTTACCACCGAGGCCGTGATCGTCGGCGGCCACGATCACGTCGAGCTCTGGACGCCCGCGGCCTGGGCGTCCTACAGCGCGGGCATGTCCGCGCCCGAGGTGCTCGCCGAGCACCTCCAGGGCCTTGGGTTCTGATCGTCGTCGCGCATCTCCAGGATCCGGACGGGATCCGTCCCCGCGTTCCCCGGCGGCTGAGGGAGGGCACGTACCCGTGATGGTCGAGGAGGTCATGCAGGCACTCGCTCCCCATCCCGGAAGCCTTCAGATCGACGGGACACTCGGAGGCGGCGGGCACGCCGTCCGGATCCTGGAGGCCATCTCGCCGGACGGCAGGCTGCTCGGCCTGGACGCCGACGCGGACGCGATCGACCGCGCGGGGCGCCGCCTGGCGCCCTACGGCAGCCGGGCCGTCCTCCGCCAGGCGAACTTCGAGGACCTGGGGCGAGTCGCGGCCGAGACCGGTTTCGATCCCAGCGACGGCGTCTTGCTGGACCTCGGGCTCAGCTCCTACCAGCTTGCCGACGAGGGCCGCGGGTTCAGCTTCCGCGCCGCGGGCCCGCTCGACATGCGGTTCGATCCCGCCCATGGCCGACCCGCGTCCGACCTCGTATCGCGCCTTGACGAGGCCGAGCTGGCCGCACTGTTCCGCCGGTACGGCGAAGAACCGTTCGCCGGTCGCGTCGCCCGGGCGGTGGTGTCGGCACGCCGACAGCAGCCCATCCTCACATCCGCGGAACTGGCCGGCGTCGTCGAGCGGGCGATCCCCGGCCGCCCGTCCGGCCGCCGGCGGGTGCACCCGGCGACGCGCGTGTTCCAGGCCCTCCGCATCGCCGTGAACCGCGAGCTGGAGACCCTCGAGCCGGCGCTCGCCGGTGCCCTCCAGCTGCTCCGACCCGGCGGTCGAATCGTCGTCCTCACCTATCACTCGCTGGAGGACAGGATCGTCAAGCGGTTCATCGCGGCCGAGCGGCGGGGTTGCGTGTGCCCGCCCGAGGTGCCCGTGTGCGTATGTGGTCGGGCGCCCAGGCTGCGGATCGTGCCGGGTACGGTCGCCACGCCGTCATCGCAGGAGATCGCCTCCAATCCGCGCGCCCGCAGCGCGCGGCTCCGCGCCGCCGAACGGCTGGCGGCGTGACCGCGAAGAAGGAGACCGAGACCCAGGGGGAGGGAGCGAGATGAGCAGACGACATCAGCAGAGCCGCCGCCGCTCGTACGGTCGTCGGCAGCACGAACTCCACGAGCGACGCGAGCGTCAGGATCCGATCCTTGTCCAGGATCTCGAACTGCCCGTGATGCTGGATCTCGACGCGGCCGCCGAGCGCCTGAGCAGGCTCGGGTTCGGCGCTGCGATCGTCCGCTGGGCCGAGGGCGCCGCCTGATGGCGGTGTACGAGGGAACGCGCTACTACCCACTCCCTCGGCCGGCCGCGCTGCCAAGGCGGCGATACGCCGCGCGGGTGCGGGCCGGACGGCGCAGCAACCGGGTCGGCATCGCGACGGCCGCCGTCCTCGTGGCCTTCCTGATCGGCCTGTTCTATCTGACGCAGACGGTGCGTGTCGCCGCCACCACCTACGACATCGACACCCTGGCCGCCCAGCGCGACCAGCTGACGCAGCAGATCCAGTCGCTGCAGGGCGACATCGCGTTGCAGGGCGCGGAGATCTCGGTCACGCGGCGTGCGCTGGGATTCGGGTTGAGCCCTCTCGGTGCACCGCTCTGGGTCCGGGGTCGATAGCCCGGCATGCTCGGTCGGACGGACCGGCGCGGCCGCCTCGTCGCCGTCCTCGCGACATTCGTGCTGCTCGCGACGCTGGTCGGCGTCCGGCTTGCATACTGGCAGGTCGCAGCACACGACCAGCTCGTCAACCTGGCTCAGCAGCAGCTGGGCCAGCCGATCCAGGAGCAGGCGACGCGCGGGTCCATCTACGACCGCACGGGAGTCCTCCTGGCCACCACCGTCTATCGCGACCGGCTCGCCGCGTACCCGATCGACATACCGGTCGCGGAACGAGCCGTCCTCGCCGCGCGGCTGGCCAGCATCCTGCAGCTCGACCCCACCTCCACCGCGGCGCTGGCAGCCAGGCTCGACTCGACCGCGTCGTATGTCGTCCTGGCAGACCAGCTGACCAGCGCGCAGAGCGCGGCCGTCCAGTCCGGGCTTGACGACGGGTCCCTGACCGAGCTCGAGCTGGCACCCGAGGCCGTCCGCGTGTACCCGAACCCGGGCGGTGCGCCCGGCACGAGTCTCGCCAGCCAGCTGCTCGGCTTCGTGAACAGCGACGACCAGGGGCAGTACGGGGTCGAGCAGCGCTACCAGGCGCTGCTCGCGGGGCAGCCTCGCACGGAGGTTGCGGAAGTGGGCGCCGGTGGGGACGCGATCCCCGGAACGGAGGCCGTCACGGACCCCGGCCAGCCCGGCCAGAACCTGGTGCTCACCGTCGACGCCGGCCTCCAGCTCGCGGTCGAGAAGGAGCTGAATGCTACCTGGATCGCGGACGGCGCCGCGAGCGCCAGCGCGATCGTCATGGATGCTTCCAGCGGGGCCGTGCTCGCCTGGGCGAGCGAACCCTCCTACGACGCGAACAGCTACGCAACCGTCGCGCAGCGCGATCCCGCGGCGTTCGTGGACCCGCTGATCAGCCGCGTCTACGAGCCGGGGTCGGTGATGAAGATGTTCACCGCCACGGCCGCCATCGGCAAGGGCGTGGTCACGCCGAACACCCTGATCAACGACAGCGGCGTGATGCAGGTCGGACCGGTGCAGATCGCCGACGCGAACCGCATCGGCATGGGCATGATCCCGTTCGAGGAGGTCATCGCGTACTCGCGCAACGTCGGCGCCGCGCGGGTCGCGGCCATGCTGGGAAAGACGGTCAACAGCGCCTCCGCGTCCCTGTACGCGACCTGGGCGCGGCTCGGGATCGGCCAGCCGACCGGCGTCGACCTCGCCGGCGAGCTGCCCGGGCTCGTGACCGACCCGACCGCCGACCCGTGGACGGCCGTCGACCTGGCCAACCATTCGTTCGGACAGGGCGTGGCCGTGACGCTCGCGCAGCTGGCCCGCGGCTACGCGGCCATGGCGAACGGCGGCAAGCTTGTCCAACCCCACGTCGTCGAGGAGGTCGGGCAGCAGCAGGCACTGGTTGCCGCTCCTGAGCAGGTGCTGACTCCCTCGCTGTCCGCGACCCTCACCAGGCTGATGCGCTACACCGTGACCACGGTGCCCTGGTACGCGGACTGGACGCTGATCCCCGGCTACCTGGTCGGCGGCAAGACCGGCACCGCCCAGATCTGGGACCCGAAGGCCGGAGCCTGGATGTCCAACCAGTTCGACTTCACCTTCATCGGGTATCTCGGACGCCAGCGGCCTGAGTACGTCATCGCCGTCGAGATCGACCACGGCCACCCGGACATCCTCGCCCAGGGTGTCTTCCAGCAGAACATCACCACCAACGAGCTGTTCCGCCGGATCGCGCGCGACGCGATCCAGTCCCTCGACCTGGCGCCGCTTCCCAGGTCGGCCAGCGTCCCGCCCGCCTCCCCGGGCTTCCCCGACCTGCCTACCCCGCCGCCCACGACCGCCCCGCCGTGGAGCGGCGAGGTGCCCGTCACCACCACCTCCCCCGGCTCTCCCTAGCAGGGCCGCCATGCGAGAATGGCCCCTGACCGTGAGTGACGCCGCGAACCTGGGAACGAGCGCCCCCGATGCCCTGGACGGTCCGGGGATCGCGGCGATCGCCGACGGATCCCTGCTCCGTGCCTCCGCCCGCCCGGTCCGCCGCGCGGCGGTCGATTCGCGCCGCGTCGAACCCGGCATGCTCTTCGTGGCGCTGCCCGGCGAACACACGGACGGGCACCGGTTCCTTGCCGACGCGGTGGCGCGGGGGGCGGCTGCCCTCCTGGTCACCCGCGACCTGGCCGACGCGGAGCTCGACGCGCTCGCGACGGCCGCCCGGGGCGGCTGCTCCATCGTGCGGGTGGGCGACGGGATCGGCGCGCTCCAGGCCTTGGCGGCCGCCTGGCGCCGGCGGTTCGACCCGCTGGTCGTCGGGATCACCGGGTCGATCGCGAAGACCTCGACCAAGGAGGCGGTGGCGACCGTCCTCTCGCGGTCGCTCCGGGTGCTGCGATCGGAGGGCAACGAGAACAACGAGATCGGCCTGCCCCTGACGCTCCTGCGCCTCGAGCGCGAACACCAGGTCGCCGTGCTCGAGATGGGCATGTACGTGCCGGGGGAGATCGCCCAGCTGTGCGCCATCGCGCGGCCGGCCGTGGGGATCGTGACCGCCGTGCGCGGCGTGCACCTGGAGCGCGCCGGGTCCATCGACGCGATCGAGGCGGGCAAGGGCGAGCTGGTGGAGTCGCTGCCGGTGACCGGCACGGCGATCCTCAACGCGGACGATCCGCGCGTCCGGGGCATGGCGCAACGCACGCGGGCCAGGGTCCTGACGTACGGCTTCGACGAGACGGCCGACGTGAGCTGCCTTGCCGTGACATCGGCGGGCTTCGACGGGATGCGATTCCGACTGCGCCTGCCCGGGCAGCCGGAGCGCCCGGTGCGGCTCCCGGTGCTCGGGCGCCACGGTGTGCACAACGGACTTGCCGCCGCCGCAGCCGGCGTCGCCCTCGGGCTCGACCCCGTCGACATCGTCGCAGGGCTCGAGCAGGGCTGGCATGCGCCGCACCGCGACGCCCTGCGCCGGATCGGGCCGTGGCTGGTGGTCGACGACACCTACAATGCCGGCCCCGACTCGATGGCGTCCGCGCTCGATCTCCTCGCCTCACTGCCGGGACGGCACGTGGCGGTGCTGGGCGAGATGCTCGAGCTGGGTCCCGAGGCGCCCGCGCTGCATCGCGCGGTGGGGGAGCGCGCCGCCGCCTCGTGTGACCTGCTGTTCGCCGTCGGGGACGGCGGCGCCCCCATCGCCGCCGGGGCGCGCGGCGCGGGGATGCCGCCGGACCGCGCGATCGCCGTGCCGGACCACGCCGCGGCCCTCCGCGAGCTTCGGGCCCGCCTCCTGCCGGGCGATGTCGTGCTGCTCAAGGCGTCCCGCGGCCTCGGGATGGACCCGGGGCTGCGGTCGCGGCGCGGCCTCGGCCTGGACGACCTGCTCGGCGCGCTCGAGGCGTCCACGGTGGGTGTCCCGGCGTGAACAGCGTGCTGGTCGAGGGACTGCTGCTGGCGTTCGCGATCGTGGTGATCCTGATGCGGCCGTACATGCGGCTGCTGCAGTGGCTGGGGTTCGGGAAGCACATTCGGGCCGAGGAGCCTGAGGCCCACACGGGCAAGGAGGGCACGCCCACGATGGGCGGCCTCCTCCTGATCGGGGTCGTGATCGTCCTCGCGCTCGCGCTCGGTATCTACGACGCCTCGACCTACGCGCCGCTCGCCGCTCTCGGCGGCGTGGGCGTCCTCGGCGCCGCCGACGACTATCTGAACGCGCGCCGGGGCGAGGGGATCACCGCCCGCCAGAAGCTCCTCTGGCAGACGGTCGTCGCCATCGCCGCCGCGATCTACCTGCAGCGGCACTACGACCTCACCGGGTTCCGCGTGCCGATCGTCGGCGACTTCTACGTTGGTCCGCTCATCTGGGTCATCGTGGCCGCCTTCGCGATCATCAGCGCCAGCAACGGCGTGAACATCACCGACGGCCTGGACGGTCTCGCGGCCGGCACGCTCGTCTTCAGCTACATCGCGTACCTGATCATCGCGCTGCTGAACGTGCCGAACCAGACGAACCTCGCCATCCTCTGCACCATCATGATCGGAGCCCTGCTGGGGTTCCTGTGGTTCAACGTGCACCCGGCGCAGATCTTCCTGGGTGACGCCGGATCGCTCTCGTTCGGTGCCGCGCTGGCGGTGACGGCGCTGATCACGGGCCAGGTCCTGATCCTGCCCATCATCGGCATCATCTTCGTGATCGAGACAGGGTCCGTGGCCCTGCAGATCGTGGCCGTGAAGACGGTCGGGCGGCGCATCTTCCGGTGGACGCCGATCCACGGCCAGTTCGAGCTGAGTGGATGGGACGAGGAGAAGATCACGCTCCGCTTCTGGATCGTGGCCGCCCTGGCCGCGATGCTGGGTGTCGTGTTCTTCCTCTCCTCGCTCCACATGCTCCAGTGAGGGTGTCGACCACGTGCGTGCCGAGGCAGCGACGATGACGACGCCGGCCGACCCGATCGATCTCGGGCGGCTCTCGCTCGACTCGTTCGCGAGGCGCCCGGTGGCCGTGCTCGGACTGGCCCGCAGTGGCGTCGCCCTGGCGCGCTTCCTCGGGGACCGCGGCGCCTTCGTGACCGCATACGACGTCAGGCCGGAGGCGGAGCTCGGCGACGCGATCGCGGCGCTCGGCGGCCGACCGGTCCGGTTGCTGGCGGGTCCCGGCGTGGATCCCGCCGAGGCGCTGGACGGACAGGCGCTGGTGGCCTGCTCGCCCTCGATCAGCAGCCGCTACTCGACGACGGAGCCCCGCCTCCGGGCGGCGCTGGCGGCGCTCGAGGCCGGCGGCCGCGTGCCCGTGGTCGGGGAGGTCGACCTGTTCCTGCGGCTCTGCCCTGCTCCCACCGTGGGCGTGACCGGGACCAAGGGAAAGACCACCACGAGCTCGCTGTGCGCGGCCGTGCTCGCCGGCGGGTCCCACCCGGTGCTGCTCGGCGGGAATATCGGGACGCCGCTGGTGGAGCGGCTCCCGGAGCTGACGGCGGACCACCGCGTCGTGCTCGAGCTCTCGGAGCTGCAGCTCTCCACGCTGTCGCGCGGAACCACCGTGGCCGTGTACACGCACGTCACGCAGGACCACCTCGACCGGCACGGGACCGTGGAGGCCTATCGATCAGTCAAGCGCCGGCTCGCCGAGCTGGTCGACCCCGACGGCGCCCTCGTCCTGAACGCCGAGGATCCCGTGAGCGCGGCCTACGCGGCGCTGGGACGGACCCGGACGGTCATGTACCGCCGCCGGCGGGCGATGCCTGGCGGCGTCGGAGTCAGCGGCGGCTGGGTGAGCGCGGACGGCGTCGGCCGCCTGGCCCTGGCCGGAGGCGGCGTGGCGCCGCTCGGCCCCGGCGGGCGCGTGCTGCCGGTCGACGAGATCCCGCTTGCCGGCGAGCACAACGTGAGCAACGTGCTGGCCGCCGTCTCGGTCGGCCTGCTGTTCGGCATCGCTCCGGACGCGATCCGGCAGGCGGTGGCCGAGTTCCACGCCGTGGAACACCGCCTGGAGCCGGTGGACGTGATCGACGGCGTGCTGTTCGTGAACGATTTGCAGGGCACGCAGCCCGACGCGGTGATCGCCGCGCTGCGCAGCTTCCCGCCGCCGGTCGTGCTCATCGCGGGCGGGCGGGACAAGGGCGTGCCGCTCGACGGTCTGGCTCGGGAGGCGGCGCAACGCGCCGCGGCCGTGGTGCTGATCGGTGAATCGGCGCCGCTGCTCGGCACGGCGCTCGAGCGCGCCGGGCACGGCCACGTGGAGCGTGCCGCCACGCTGGAGGCCGCGGTGGCGCGCGCGGCCGTGCTGGCCCGCGAGGCGGCCGCCGCCCGCGGGACGGACCGTGCCACCGTGGTGCTGAGCCCGGCGGCCGCCAGCTTCGACATGTTCGTGGACTACGCGGCCCGCGGCCGCGCGTTCAAGGCGGCGGTGCGGGCGCTGGCCGAGGAGCGGCACTCGACGCAGGCGCCCGCCGGGACGGGTGTGGAGGCGACATGAAGGGCTACTCCGCGCTGCCCCGACCGCTCGTCGGCCGGCCCGGCGGCGATCGGCCGGCCGGTTCGCGGGGCGCCACCCGACCCGCCGCACGCAGCGGCGCCCGGGCGCAGGCCGTCCGGCCTGCCCGGCGTCCGGACGCGGCTCGGCGCGACCCTCGACTCGTGGCTGGGGCGACCGGCCGCGGCGCGCAGCGTCGGGCTGCAGCGGGAGCGTCACGAGCCGGAGTACCTGATCATCCTCGCCGTCGTCGCGCTGACCGCGGTGGGCATCCTGATGGTGTACTCGAGCTCCGCGGTCCGCGCGTACGTGGCGTCGCAGAACACCTTCGCGGTCGTGGGGCCGCAGCTGGTGTGGGCGGTGCTGGGCGTGATCGCCCTGGTCGTCACCATGCAGCTCGATTACCGGTACTGGCGCCTCCTGTCCATCCCCCTGTACGTGACGGCGGTGGCGCTGCTGGTGCTGGTGCTGCTGCCCGGCGTGGGCGTGAACGTGGGCGGCTCCGCCCGCTGGCTGCAGGTCGGGCCGCTCCCGGCCGTGCACCCGGCCGAGTTCGCCAAGCTCGCCCTCGTCGTCTACCTGGCGCACTGGATGGCGCGCCGCGGCACGGCCGTGCGCACGCTGCGACACGGCACGCTGCCGTTCCTGTTGATCGTGGCGCCGCTGGTGCTGCTCGTCCTGAAGGAGCCCGACCTTGGGACGACCGGCGTGATCGCCATCACCGCGTTCACCGTCTTCTTCGTGGCGGGTGCCAATCTGTGGCAGTTCCTGGTGCTGGTTCCCATGGGCCTGGCCGGCGTGTTCGCGGTCATCCTGTCGCACCCCTACCAGGTGGACCGCATCCGTGCGTTCCTGAACCCCTGGAGCGATCCGTCGAACTCGGGCCTGCAGACGATCCAGGGGCTTCTGGCGCTGGGGCTCGGGGGGATCCTGGGTTCCGGGCTCGGTACGAGCCGGGTGGCCGCCGGGCTCACCCTGCCGAACGCCTCGAACGACTTCATCTTCGCGATCATCGGGGAGGAGTTCGGGCTGCTCGGAGGGCTCGTCGTGATCGGGCTCTTCGCGCTCCTGGCCTACGAGGGGTTCCGGGTCGCGCTGGCGGCGCCCGACACGTTCGGCGGCCTGCTTGCGGCGGGCATCACGACCTGGATCACGGCCCAGGCGATCATCAACATCGGCGTCGTGGTGGCGCTGATTCCGATCACGGGGATCACACTGCCGTTCATCAGCGCCGGCGGGTCGTCGCTGACGATCAGTCTCGCGGCCGTCGGCGTGCTCCTGTCCATCTCGCGCGAGACGCTGCCCCGAGGAAGCTGGAACGATGCGGATTCTGATAGCGGGGGGCGGGACCGGCGGACACGTCTACCCGGCGCTGGCCGTCGCTCGCTCGCTGCGCAGCCGCCGCGGCGACCTTGACCTGCGCTGGATCGGGGGCCACCGCGGGCTGGAGGCCCGCGTGGTCGCGGGCGCGGGCATCCCCGTGACCCGGCTGGCGCTTCGTTCGCTGCGGTCGGTCGACGCGTCGCTGCCGACCCTGCTGGATCCGATCCGGCTGGCGGCCTCGTTCCCCCAGGCCCTGGCGCTCGTGGCCGCGGCCCGGCCGCGCGCCATCTTCACCACCGGCGGCTACGTGGCGCTTCCCGTCGCCCTTGCCGCCTGGCTGCTCCGGGTCCCGGTCGTGCTGTGGGAGGGTAACGTGGTCCCCGGCCGCAGCGTCCGCACCATCGCCCGGCTCGCGCGGGTTCGGGCGGTGAGCTTCCGGGAAACGTGCCGCCGCCTGCCAGAGCCCTGCGTCCTCACCGGGACGCCCACTCGCGATCTCTCGTCCGTCGACCGTCTCGCCGCACGCCACCACTTCGAGATTCCCGCCGACGCACGGGCCGTGCTGGTCTTCGGCGGCTCGCAGGCGGTGCAGCGGTTCGAGTCCGCGGTCGAGCAGGCGCTCCCGGAGCTGGCTGAGCGGGCCATCGTCCTGCACGTCACCGGCGAGGCGGCCTACGCGGCCGCCCTCGCGCGCCGCGAGGCGCTGCCGGGCCAGCTCCGGGAGCGGTATCGGCCGTACCCGTTCCTGCGCGAGGAGATGGCCGACGCGCTCGCCGCCGCCGATCTGATCGTCGGCCGTGCCGGATCGTCGACGATCGCGGAAGCCACGGCGCTCGGGACGCCGCTCGTGCTGGTGCCCTATCCGCATGCCGCGGGCCACCAGGCGGCGAACGCCGGCGTGGCCGCGGCGTGCGGCGCGGCCCTCGTCATAGCCGACGAGGCGTTCGACGGCGCGGCGCTGCTGGACGCGGCCGGCATCCTCGCCGACCCGGGGCGCCACCTCGAGATGAGCAGCGCCAGCCGTTCCATGGGCCGACCGGGGGCCGGTGACGCGATCGCCGAGCTGGTGCTGGCGCTCGCGGACGGCCGCCCCCTTCCGTCGGATGCGGAGGTCGAGTCGATCAGCCGCGGGGTGGCGGCGTGATGGCGCTGGCCTCCCGCCGGCTGACGGACGAGGAGAAGCTCCGGGTGGGGAGCGAGATCCAGCGCCGCGTGGGCGTCAAGACGTCGCGCGACGAGCCGCTCGCGCGCTTCACCACGATGCGGGTCGGCGGACCGGCCGACCTGTTCACGGTCGTCCGCAACCTGTTCGAGCTGCGCGGGCTCGTCCGCTTCGCCCGCGGCCGGGAATTGCCGCTGTTCCTTCTCGGCCGGGGGTCGGACCTGGTGATTTCCGATCGCGGGATCGGCGGGCTCGTCGTCCAGGTCCGCGCGGAGGGGTCGCGCATCGAGGGGCAGCGCGTGACCGTCGAGGCCGGCGTGCCCATGGCGCGGCTCTCGACGCTCGCCAGGGACGCCGCGCTCAGCGGCGTCGAATTCGCCCTCGCCATCCCCGGGACCGTCGGCGGCGCGGTGTGGGCCAACGCCGGCGCGCACGGATCGGACGTGCGAGGCGTCCTCGTCGAGGCCAGCGTGATCTCCGGCGAGGACGGCGTCGAGCGGACGCTGGACGCCGACGGGCTCGGGCTCGCGTACCGGGACAGCCACCTGAAGCACCGGTCCGGGCCGATCCCCGACGTGGTGACGTGGGCGGCGTTCGGGCTCGAGGCCGCCGAGCAGCCCGCGATCGACCGGCGGCTCGACGAGATCCGGCGCTGGCGTCGCGAGCACCAGCCACTGGGGATGCCGTCGGCCGGCAGCGTGTTCCGGAACCCGGGGGAGGGGCCATCGGCCGGCGAGCTGATCGACCGTGCCGGGCTGAAGGGCGCGCGGATCGGCGGGGCCAGCGTCAGCCAGCGGCACGCGAATTTCATCGTCAACGACGCCACGGCTCGGCGTCGGACGTGCGCCGCCTGGCCGACCTGGTCCGCCGGACCGTGGCGGAACGGTCCGGCGTCGACCTCCAGCCGGAGGTCGTGTTCGCGGGCGACTGGTCGGGATGGGAGGAGGAGGCGTGACGGCCCGTGCGGGCGCCGGAGCCGGCGGGGACGACCTGTCGCGCATGCCTGTCGCCGTGCTGCTCGGCGGCCCGTCGGCGGAGCACGACGTGTCGCTCGTCTCGGGGCGCGCGATCGCCGCAGCGCTTGCCGGCAGTGGTCACCCCGTCGAGGGCTGGCTGATCGGGCTCGACGGCCGCTGGTGGCGGCTGCCGTCCGTCGCGCTCGACCGGACGCTGCCCGCGACGGCGTACGACGATCCGCCGTCGCTCGGCGCGGAGGGCCCATACGCGGCCGCCCAGGCGCTCGAAACGCTGGCCGGCCGGGACCCCGCGCCCGTTGTCTTCGTCGCGCTCCACGGACCGTTCGGGGAGGACGGCACCGTCCAGGCGCTCTGCGACGCGGTCGGGCTGGTCTACACGGGCGCCGGAGTCGCGGCCTCGGCCGTCGGCATGGACAAGAGCCTGTTCAAACGGCTGGTGGCGGCGCTGGGGATGCCGGTCGTCCCCTGGCGCGACGTGGCCGTCCCGGCGTTCGAGACCGACAGGCGTGCGGTGCTCGACGCGCTGTGGGCGTTCGCCCGGTCCCTGCCCGACCCGCGACTCATGATCAAGCCGGCCCGCCTCGGATCCAGCATCGGGATGCGGATCGTGCAGCACCCGGACGACGCCAACGAGCTGGCAGCCGCCCTGGCCGACGCCTTCCGCTTCGACGACCGCGCGCTGGCCGAGGCCTACCTCGACCACCCACGCGAGCTCGAGATGGCCGTGCTCGGCAATGGCCCCGACGACCTCGAGTCTCACGGTCCGGGCGAGGTCTTCCCGGGCCACGAGTTCTACGACTACGTCGCGAAATACTCGGCGGGAGTCTCCCGGACGGCGGATCGCGCCGAGGTCCCGCCGTCGCTTCGCGACCGGCTCCACGCGCTGGCTCGCGAGGCGTTCCTCGCCATCGGCGGCGAGGGGTTCGCCCGGGTCGACTTCCTGCTCGCGGGGGACACGCTGTACCTGAACGAGCTCAACACGATCCCGGGGTTCACGCCGATCAGCCTCTTCCCGGCCGTCTGCGAGGCCGACGGGCGTCCGTTCGCCGACCTGTGCCGGCACATCCTGGCGCTCGCGCTCGAGCGGGACCGGCGCCGGCCCCGGCGGGCGCTGGTGCGCGCGGACCTGCCGTGAAGCTTCCGGTCCGCCGCGCGGTACGTCGCCGGTCTCCGGCCGTGCAGCGCGCGTCCGCGGGGATCCCCGCCCGGCGGATCGCGGCCGGGGTCGTGGCCATCGCCGCCGCGGGGGCCATCTACGGGGCCGCCGCCTCGCCCGCATTCCAGCTCCATCAGCTCGACCTCGAAGGGGCGCGCTACACGTCGCAGTCCGCGGTCGACGCCGCCCTCGGGCTTACCTCCACGCCGCATCCCAACCTGTTCTCGCTCGACACGGCGAGGCTGCGCCGGTCGCTGCTGGCGCTGCCGACCGGTCAGTGACGCACAGGTTGCCGTGGAGCTCCCGGACCGCCTGGTCGTGCACATCGCCGAACCGCGGCCGATCCTGGTCTGGGCCACGTCGGGCGCGCGCTGGCTGGTGGACGTCGCCGGTCTCGTGATCGCCCCGGCGTCGCCGGCGGACCCGGCGACGACCGGGCTGCCGGTGTTCGCCGACGATCGCAGCGGCCGCCCGCCGGTCGCTCCCGGGGGCACGCTCGACCCGACGGATCTCGCCGTCGCCCGCCGGCTCGGGGCGCTGACCCCGCGCCTGCTCGGCAGCGCCGCGAGCGGCCTGTCGTTCGAGATCACCGACGCGGACGGGTTCGCCATCGCGAGCGTGCCGAAGGGCTGGCTGGCGGTGTTCGGGATGTACACGGCGACGCTGCGCGCCCCGGACCTGATCCCGTCCCAGGTGCAGTGCCTCTCGAGTCTGCTCGCGCAGGTGGGCGAGCGGCGGGTGGGGACGGTGTACCTGTTCCCGGAGGGCGACCAGTGCGGCACGTACACGACCCGGTAGGCGCGCGCGCTCGCCTTGCCGCGGCCGCTCGCGGTCGGTTAGCCTGTCATCGTTCGTGTGCGAGGAGGTGGGGAGAACGTGTGGATCCCGCTGGCGGGACTGCTCGTCGGAGTCCTGCTGGCCCTGGTCCTGCGGATCGACGTCAGCTTCGAGCTCGCCCGCTATTCGGCGGTCGGCATCCTGGCCGCGCTGGATTCGGTTCTCGGCGCAGTCCGGGCGGAGCTGGACGGCAGCTACGACAATCGGATCTTCATCTCCGGGTTCATCGTCAATGCCCTCGTGGCTGTGCTGCTCACCTTCGTGGGCGACCGGTTGGGCCTGGACCTCTACCTTGTGGCACTGATCACGTTCGGCCTCAGGATCTTCCAGAACGTCGCCCTGATCCGGCGGCACTTCCTGTAGACCGGCCCGCAGCTCGATGAAGGGATAGGGCGTGGAGCGAGAAGCGGTCATCGCCGCGATCGACGTCGGCACCAGCAAGGTCGTCGCGCTGATCGCCGAGATCAGCACCGACGGCGGCCTCTCGATCATCGGCAAGGGCGCGCCGACGTCGTCAGGGCTCAAGAAGGGTGTCGTCGTCAACATCGACCAGACCGTGGCGTCGATCGCGAGCGCGCTCGAGCAGGCCGAGCGCACGAGCGGCGTCCGGATCGAGTCCGCGTTCGTGGCCGTCGGCGGCAGCCACATCGAGAGTCTGAACTCGCACGGGGCAGTCGCCGTCAGCGGCCACGAGAAGGAGGTCAGCCGGGAAGACGAGGATCGTGCGATCGACGTCGCCCGCGCCGTCTCCATACCGTCGAACCGCGAGATCCTCGACGTGATCACGCGCGGCTACACCGTGGACGGCCAGGAGGGCGTCAAGGACCCCATCGGGATGAGCGCGACCCGGCTCGAGGTGGACGCGCACATCGTGACGGGCAGCGTCAGCGCCATCCAGAACCTTGCCAAGTGCGTGGGCCAGGCGGGCATCCGGATCGAGCAGAAGGTCCCCACGCCGCTGGCGGCGGCCGAGGCGGTGCTGACCGACACGGAGCGCGACCTGGGAGTTGCCGTGGTGGACGTCGGGGCGGGCACCAGCTCGCTCGCGCTGTTCATGGACGGCTGGCCGTTCCATACCGCGGTCCTGCCCATCGGCGGTAACAACGTCACGAACGACCTGATGATCGGCCTGAAGACGAGCCTGCAGGTCGCCGAGGACGTGAAGGTGCAGCACGGCTGCGCGGACCTCCGGGCCGTGGCGCCGCAGGAGCTCATCACCGTCACCGTGTTCGGGGAGGAGCAGGGCCGGACGCTCCAGCGCGCCGAGGCCTGCGACATCATCGAAGCGCGGATGCGCGAGCTCTTCGAGGCGCTCGGCGAGCAGATCTCGGCCGCCGGCAAGGGCGGCATCCTGCCGGCCGGGCTCGTCATGACCGGCGGCGCCGCGCAGCTCGCGGGAGTCGCCGAGCTCGGGCGCGAGGTGCTCCAGATGCCCGTGCGGGTCGCGGCTCCGGTCGGCGTGGGCGGGCTGGTCGACCACCTGCTCACCCCGGCGTTCAGCACCTCGATCGGGTTGCTGCGGCTCTGGGAGCGCGAGTTCCGCCAGGGCGAGCCGGGGCGCTACGAGTCGGCGCCGGCGGGCGGCGCAATCGGCCGGTTGCGGGACTGGGTCCGGAACCTGTTCCCGTAGAGCGCGCGCCGGTCTATACTCCGGCGAGGCCCGCGCCGTCGCCTTGTGGTCCGGTGGCGGTCCCTGACGTGAACAGCAGCCGTCCACACGAGCCATCGCCCGTCGGCGACGCAGGTGAACCCGGAGGAGCGCGCATGCCGCTGCGGTCGGATTCCGAGAACTTCGCACTCATCCGCGTCATCGGGATCGGCGGCGGCGGCAGCAACGCCGTCAACCGGATGATCCGCGCCGAGATGATGGGCGTCGAATTCATCGCCGTGAACACGGACGCCCAGGCGCTGCTCCAGTCGGACGCCCCCCACAAGATCCGCATCGGCGACAAGGTCACCCGCGGCCTCGGGGCGGGCGGCGACCCAGGCATCGGGCAGCGCTGCGCCGAGGACGATCAGGAAAAGATCTACGAGGCGCTGAAGGACTCGGACATGGTCTTCCTGACCGCCGGGATGGGCGGCGGCACGGGGTCCGGCGCCGCGCCGGTCATCGCCGAGATCGCCAAGGAAGTGGGCGCGCTCACGATCGGCGTCGTGACCAAGCCGTTCTCCTTCGAGGGCGCGAAGCGGCGGATGGTGGCGGAGAAGACCAGCGAGCTGCTCCGCGACAAGGTCGACACCCTCATCACGATCCCCAACGACCGGCTCAAGGACGTGGTCAGCAAGAACACGTCCATCGTCGACGCCTTCCGGGTCGTCGACGACGTGCTGCGCCAGGGCGTGCAGGGCATCAGCGACCTCATCACGGTGCCCGGCCTCATCAACCTCGACTTCGCCGACGTGCGCACGATCATGAAGAGCGCCGGGTCGGCGCTGATGGGCATCGGTCGCGCCAGCGGCGAGAACCGGGCGGCGGACGCCGCGCGCCAGGCCATCGCGAGCCCTCTCCTCGAGGTCAACATCACCGGCGCACAGGGCCTCCTGTTCAACATCACCGGCGGGCTCGAACCTGGGCCTGTTCGAGGTCAACGAGGCCGCGGAGATCATCAAGGAGGCCGCGGACCCGGAGGCGAACATCATCTTCGGCACGGTGATCGACGAGCGCATGGGCGACGACGTGATGATCACGGTGATCGCCACCGGTTTTGATTCGACGAAGCGGCGCGAGTACTCCATGGCTCCCGCGGACTCGTCGGTGCGCGCCGGCCGGGACAACCGCGACTTCCTGCGCGAGCTCGAGCGCGATCGCGACCGCGAGCGCCAGCGGATGGAACAGCTCGGCGTGCCGGATCGGGCCACTGAGCGGCCGTTCGAGGTTTCGACGCCGGCTCCGGCCGCGAGCTCGGCCCCGGCCCCACGTCGCCCGACCTACGACGAGGTCGACCTGGACATCCCGGCGTTCCTGCGCCGAAGCCGCTAGCGGCGGACGGCCTCACGGGCGGGGGCGCCGAGCCGGACCGCAACGGATCAGGCGCCGGCTTGCCGGCCCGGGGGTCCCTGGCGGCCGACGAGGACGGCGGGAGGGCGCGGCCTGCCCTGGTCGAGCGGTACGCCTCAGCCCGCGCGGACGTCCTCTCGCGGATCGAATCGGCCTGCGCGCGTGTCGGGCGCGACCCGTCCGAGGTCACGCTGGTCGCCGTCACGAAGACCGTCCCGGTGAGGTCCGTGCGCGCCGCGATCGCGGCCGGTTTCTCCGCGCTCGGGGAGAACCGGGTTCAGGACGCGGCGGTCAAGCTCGCCGAGCTGGCCGCGGACTGCCCCGCTGGCGGAGTGATCGCCTGGCACCTGATCGGTCCGTTGCAGTCGAACAAGGCCCGTCGGGCCGTCGAGCTGTTCGACGTGATCGAGACGGTCGACTCGCTCGCGCTCGCCCGACGGCTCGACCGCACCGCCGGCGAGATCGGCCGTGACGTCCTGCCCGTGCTGCTCCAGGTGAACGTGGACGCCGACCCCGCCAAGTCGGGATACGAGCTCGACACGATCGCGGCCGACCTGCCGGGGTTGATCGCGCTGCCGCGCCTGCGGGTGCTCGGGCTGATGACGGTGGGGCGGCTGGTGACCGACGCGGCCGAGGCTCGCCCGACCTTCCGAGCGCTGCGCGAGCTGTCGGGGCGACTGCGGTCGATGGACCCGCGGCTCGGCCCGGCGCTCTCGATGGGGATGAGCGACGACTTCGAGGTCGCGGTGGAGGAAGGAGCCACGATCGTGCGGCTGGGGCGGGCGATCTTCGGCGAGCGGCGTATTGCGTAGGCGGGGGCGTGCTGCGCAGGCGGGGATGTGCTGGGTAGGCGGGGACGCGCTGCATAGGCGGGGATGTGTTGCGTAGGTGGGGGCGCGCCGCGTCGGGGGCAGACCGCGCTTGGGCGGACGCCACGCTGGGGCCGCGGGCCGCGCGCGGAGCCTATACTCACCGCCCGTGGGCGCCTTCCTCCCGAACTTCCTCCGGCTCCTGTTCCTTGCCTTCTACGTGCTCCTGCTCGGCCGCGTGCTGATGAGCTGGGTCAGCCCCCGGTACGACTCGCCGCTGGCTCGCTTCCTGTACGAGACCACCGAGCCGATCCTGCAGCCGATCCGGCGCGTGCTGCCCTCGACCGGGATGATCGACTTCTCGCCGATCGTCGCGTTCCTGCTCCTCTCGGTGCTCGCGGCCGCGCTGAAGATCGGCTGATCGCGGGCTGCCAGTGGTCTCGGCGCGGATCACCATCCGGCTGACGCCGCGGGCCGGCCTGGACCGCCTCGATCCGCCGGGTCCCGACGGGGAGCTGCATGCGCGGGTCCGTGCGGCGCCGGTGGACGGCGCCGCCAACGAGGCACTCCTCCGCCTGGTTGCGGATGCGCTCGACGTGCCGAGATCCTCGATCCGCCTGCTGGCGGGCGGGCGGAGCCGGCTCAAGCTGGTCGAGGTGGACGGCATCTCGGACGAGGAAGCGCAGGCCAGGCTCAGGGGAACGTGAGCCACTGCGCGGGGTCAGGCGTGCCGGCGACGACGGGATGCGACCCGGCCCGGTCTCGTGGCGTTCGCCCCCGTGTTCGCGTCCCCGGGGCGTGTCGCGTTGACGAAGCCCTCGCGGTCATTCGATAATCGCGTCGCGGCCGCGCCGCGTGTCATGGGGGCGATTGGCTCAGTCGGTTAGAGCGCACGGTTCACATCCGTGAGGTCACTGGTTCGAATCCAGTATCGCCCACCATAGTCGGCGTCTTGGGGGTGCCGAAGGGCGCCGAACGGCGAAGGCGGGACGCGCCGGCCCGCGCGATCTCGATCTCGGCAGACCAATGCTGCTCGAAGGCGAAGCCGGCGTCGGCAGGACGGGACTTCCGAAGGCGCCGGCGTGTTCCTCGCAACGCCCCTGATCCGACTGCAACGCTTCGAGGGGCTGGACGTCACCGTAGGCGCGGCAACCCACCGGTGCCGAAGGCCGGCGATCGATAGCGGCGCACGGCCGGGAGGCGATCGAATGAAGGAGCTGTGGCCGACCCTCGCGGCCTGGCGGGCAGAGGGCGTGGCCGTCGGCCGTGCAGTGGTCGTCCGCACGTTCGGATCGGCACCGCGGCCCGAGGGGGCGGTGTTGCTGGCCGCGTCGGACGGCAGGATCGCCGGGTCCGTGAGCGGCGGATGCGTCGAGGGGGCGGCGGTCGAGGAGATCGAGCTGGCCCGGCGCACGGGCCGGTCGCGAGTGATCCGGTACGGCATCAGCGACGAGCTGGCGTGGAGCGTGGGGCTCGCCTGTGGCGGCACGATCGACGTGCTGGCCGAGCCGCTCGTGCGTCCCGAGGTCGAGGCCGCGGCCCGCAGCACCGGCGGCGGGGCGAACACCGACGTCACAGGGGCTGCCACTGCCGAGGAGGACCAGGAGGCCCTAGCGGGCGGCGGCGCGAGAGCCGTCGTGACGCCCCTGCCGGCGGACGGCCCGGGACCGGAGATCGGCCCGCACGTGACCGGGGCTGGCGCAGTCCCCGGCCCCGTGGTGGTCGCATGGGAGGACGGCCACCTGGACGGCTCCCTCGGCGACGCCGCGCTGGACGCCGAGCTGGTGCGTCTTGCCGCGGAGGCCCTGGCGCGCGGGACGTCCCGAACCGTGGAGCTCGGGGGCCGCTCGCTCTTCATCGAGGCGTACCCGCGCCGGCCCCGACTCGTGATCGTGGGCGCCGTTCAGGTCGCGATCCCGCTCGTCGCGATCGCGCGGTCCGTCGGGTACGAGACGGTGGTCGTCGACGGGCGGCCGGCCTTCGCAACCCGCGAGCGGTTCCCCGACGCCGACCGGCTCGTGATCGGCTGGCCCGACGAGGTGGCCGAAGAGATCGGGCTCGGGGCGTCTGACGCCGTCGCAGTTCTCTCACACGACGTGAAGTTCGACGAGCCTGCGATCGTCGCCGCGCTTGCACGGGGATGCCGGTATGTGGGGGCCGTGGGCTCGCGTCGCACCCAGGCCGACAGGCGGGACCGGCTGCGCGCGGCAGGTGTGGGCGAGGAGCAGCTGGCTCGGCTGCGCGGGCCGATCGGCCTCGACCTCGGCGGGCGCGATCCCGCCGAGACCGCGCTCGCGATCATGGCGGAGGTCGTGGCTGTGCGACACGGTGGGACGGGGCGCCCGATGCGCGAGCTTCCGGAGCGGGAAGCGACGACGGCCGCCCGAACGAGTACAACTCGTTGACCGCGTCCGGATGCGTCCGCGACACCGGGGCTGGGCGCGGGGTGAGCCGGGATCGGGCTGAAGAGGACGCATGGGCCCCTGAGCGAGCCGCCTGGCGATCACGCCGCTGCTCCCGGGGACGCGACGCCGAGTGGCCCGGGACGTGATGACCCGACGTGGGTGAGTCCCATCGAGGGCCGCAGCGAACCGCCGTGCGGGCGGGCCGTCAGTTCGAGCTGCTCCGGCGCGGTGCCACTGCCGGGCGTGCGGGCCGGGACACAGGCGGCGTCGCCGAGGGCGCGTGCCAGTCGCCGCCTCGGCCGACGAGGCGGTCCGCCTCTGGTGGGCCCCACGTGCCTCGCGCGTACGGGAGGACGGGCACGCGATCGTCGAGAACGCCGTCCACGATCCGCCAGGCCGCCTCGACCGCGTCTTCGCGCGCGAACAGCGCCTGGTCGCCGAGCGCGGCGTCGCCGATGAGCCGCTGATACGGCGGGCGCTCATCCCCCGACTGGTGCGATGCGTAGAGCTCGACCGCCTCGCCGACCATCGCCTCGCCCGGTCGCTTCGCCCGGGCGCCGAGCGAGATCGACATGTCGGGGCTGAGCCGGAAGCGCAGGTAGTCGGCGTGCGCGGCGGTCCGCTCACCGAAGACGTCCAGCGGCGGCCGCTTGAAGTCGACGAGCACCTCGGTCGCCGTCACCGGGAGGCACTTGCCGGCGCGGATGAGGAACGGCACGCCGCCCCATCTCCACGTGTCGACGTGGAAGCGCAGCGCCACGAACGTCTCGACCGTCGAGCCGGGAGCGACCCCGGGCACGTCCAGGTAGCCCTCGTACTGGCCGCGCACGACGTCGCGTCGTGCGAGCGGGCGGATCGCGTCGAGCACCTTGAACTTCTCGTCGCGGGACGCGTCGGCGGTTCGGCCGGCAGGCGGTTCCATCGCGAGCAGGCTCGTGACCTGGAGGAGGTGGTTCTGGACCACGTCGCGAATCGCCCCGGCCTGGTCGTAGAACGCTCCCCGGTCGGCCACGTCGAAGTCCTCGGCCATGGTGATCTGAACGCCGGCCACGTAGCGGCGATCCCAGATCGGCTCGAGGAACGTGTTCGCGAACCGGAAGTAGAGCAGGTTCTGGACCGGCTCCTTGCCGAGGAAGTGGTCGATGCGGAAGATCGCCGGCTCCCCGAAGACGGTGTGGAGCGTCGCGTTCAGCTGCCGTGCCCCGACGAGGTTGCGTCCAAAGGGCTTCTCCACGATCACCCTCGCGCCATCGG
Organism: uncultured Chloroflexia bacterium; assembly: GCA_963759135.1. Taxonomy (GTDB): domain Bacteria; phylum Chloroflexota; class Limnocylindria; order Limnocylindrales; family CSP1-4; genus JAJYNJ01. The sequence goes on from CAVWXU010000013.1 coordinate 101,697, forward strand.
CACAGCCGGAGGCGCCGAGGTGCCTGATGACCGTCGCAAACAGCGTCGGCGGAATCGCCAGGTAGTGGAGCGGGTGACGGGCGCCGCCGATCTCGGCGCGGATGCGACGGAACGTCTCCGGGTCGTCGTCGGAGCCCTGCACGTAGCGCAGCCGATCCGTGAGCGCACGCAGCGCCCCTCGATCGACGTGGCCGCTTGCCTCGACACTGGCGCGCGCGCGCGCCCGCAGCGTCTCCAGGTCGCCGGAGCGGGCCACGCCGACGATCGGCAGGTCCCAGTTCTCGTCACGGATGAGCCCGTGGAGTGCGGGAAAGATCTGCTTGTAGGCGAGATCGCCCGTCGCGCCGAAGAAGACGAATGCGTCGGAGCGGACTGGTGCGACCATGGTCGGTCAGTCTACGGGGCCAGGCCGCCACGCGCGCTGGAGCTGTCGCGCGCTGGAGCGCTCGGGTTCGTGCCGCGACCTGCCGCGCATTCCCGCGCCCGATCCGCTGGCGACGCAGCAGCGTCCCGTGAAGACGGTGACGAGCGCGCCGAGCGGCCTCGAGGGCGAGGGGTTCCCGGTCCGTCGCGCCTTCGCCGGCGTCGACCTGGCCGACCTCGACCCGTTTGTCCACATGGACCAGATGGGCGAGGTCGAGTACGCACCGGGCGAACCGAAGGGCCCCTCTCCCCTCGAGACCCTGTCACGGCGCCCTCCGCGCGGGCTCTTCCACGGGATCCAGCTGTGGGTCAATCTGCCGCGGGCCAGGAAGTGGGCGGCGCCGCGCTACCAGGACCTGCGGGCGCAGGAGGTCGCACTGCTCGCCTCGGCCGACGGCGGTTCGCTCGTCCGGGTCATCGCCGGCGAACTGGCCGGTCACCGCGGGCCGGGCTCGACCTACACGCCGATGACCATGATCCACGCGACCCTCGCGCCCGGTGCGCGGCTCTCCCTGCCCTGGCGAGCCGACTACAACGCGCTCGCGTACGTCCTCGCAGGCGTCGGGGCCGTGGGCTCCGAGCGGCGCCCGATCCGAACCGGCCAGCTGGCGGTCTTCGGCGCCGGGAACGCCCTCACGGTGGCGGCCTCGACGACGCAGGAGAGCCGCAGCCCGCAACTCGAGGTGCTGCTGCTCGGGGGAGAGCCCATCCGCGAACCGGTGGCGTGGTACGGGCCGTTCGTGATGAACACGCGCGAGGAGCTGATGCAGGCGGTCGAGGATTTCCAGGCGGGGCGATTGGGCCGCATCCCGGCGGTGCACAACACGCCGCCGGTGATGATCGAGTCGCGGACGCCTCCGCCAGGAGCGACGGGGCCCTCCGACTGAGCGACGGGGCCACCTGGCGGAGCGACGGGCCGCCTGACTGAGCGACGAGGCCACCTGGCGGAGCGAAGAATCCGCCTCGCGGAGCGATCAGCCGGTCGGGCCGGCGTGGCGGGTCCGGCTGGTGTCGCCGGCCATGATCGTCATCGCGCTCGCCGCCAGGACGATCAGGGCGGAGACCTCGAGCGCGTGCGTCATCCCGACCGTGAACGCGCTCATGACGCTCCCTCCGAGCCGTACGGATGTGCCCAGGAAGATCGCACCCACCAGGCGCGACGGTATGGACGCCGCTGCGACCGCCAGCGCCAGTGCGAAGCTCGTCACCATGCCGGTCTGGCGGAACGTGGCCAGGGTCGCGCTCGCGACCCCCAGCCGCTGCGGCGGCGCAGCGCCCATCACCGCGCTCGTGTTCGGCGACCAGAACAGCCCGCCGCCCACCCCGAGGACGACCAGCCCCAGCAGCAGGTGGAAGTACGAGGACCCGGTGCTGAGCTGCGCCAGCAGGACACAGGCGGCCGCCTGGAGGACGAGCCCCAGGGTCGCCGGGGTGCGCGCCCCGATCCGGTCGGAAATGACCCCGCCGATCGGGCCGACCACGGACTGGACGATCGAGAGGGGCAGGATCATCAGCGCGGCCCGCAGCGGAGATTCCCCCTTCACCGCCTGCAGGTAGAACACGACGAGGAAGTTGACCGAGAACATGCTCAGGCTCTGCAGCGTGGCCGCTGCGGTGCCGAAGGCGAGGATCCGCGAACTGAAGAGCGCCGGGTCGATGAAATGCATCCCGCCGCCCCGCTCGGAGAGCACGAAGAGCGCCTCGAGTACCGCGAACGCGGCGAAGAGCCCGAGCGTCGGCGCGGAGAACCAGCCCCAGGAGATGCCCTGCGAGAGGGCCACGAGCAGGCACGTGATGCCCCCGGAGAACAGTGCCATGCCGAGGAGATCGAACCGCTCGCGCCGCCGCGGCTGGCCGATCTCGCGGAGCGCAAGGTAGCCCCACAGGGTTCCACCGATGCCGATCGGCACGTTCACGAGGAAGATCCACTGCCACGACAGGAAGGCCAGGATCACGCCCCCGGCGACCGGCCCGACGATGCCCCCGATCGCCCACGTGATCGCGTTGATGCCCATCGCGCGGCCGCGTTCTCCCGGCGGGAACGCCTCGGTGATGATCGCCATGGCGTTGGCCATCAGCATCGCGCCGCCCACGCCCTGGACCAGCCGGAACAGCACGAGTTCGGCCCCGCTGCCCGCCAGGGCGCACAGGAGCGACCCCGCGGTGAACACCGCGAACCCGGCGTTGTACAGGCGGACCCGGCCGAACATGTCGGCGAGCCGGCCGAAGAACATCAGGAAGATCGTGCTCATGAGGATGTAGCCCATGAGCACCCAGATCATCGTCACCAGGTCCGAGTGGAGGCTCGTCATGATCGTCGGCAGGCCGAGCACGACGATCGAGGAGTCGATGGCCGACATCGCGGAACCGAGCGTGGTGACCGAGAGGGCCACCCACTTGTACTCGATCCCTCGGCGGCCGGCCGTGCCGCGCCGTGGCTCCTGTTGCGCCCGCATGGGCGCCGGCTGCGCTCGCTCCTCCGCGATCTCGCGACTCACCCCGCGGCGCCTCCGGAAGACCTGCGTGCGGACCTGCCGCCGTGCCGTGCGGGATGCTTCCCGCGTGTCCGCGGCCCCGCCTCCGACACCATTCTCGCGCGCGGCGGCGCGTCCGGTGTCGCGTTGCTGCGACGGGCGCCCGGTGGAAGCGGGCCGCCACGCGGCCCGGTGCGAAGCCGGCCGTCCACCCGTCCGAACCGACACGACACCCCGGCCGACCCGGGCGACTGGAGGCTCGTAGACTCCTGCCAGACCCGCGCCGGTGGAGAGGAGGCCCGATGACGCAGCAGCCCGACCGCATTTCGGTCCTGGACCACGGGTACGTGCGGCTCGTCGACGCCATGGGTGACGACCTCACCGTGGTCAACGCGGCCAAGGTCAGTTTCGACAAGGAGGCGGCGCACCTCGGGCCGAGCGAGGAGCGTCTCCTCGGGTTCCTGGGCCGCGAGGGTCACACGAGCCCATTCCGCCACGCGATCCTGTCCTTCGAGGTGTACGCGCCGCTGATGGTCGCCCGACAGTGGTGGAAATACATCGTGGGATCGGATCACACCATGGAGGCGTGGAACGAGTCGAGCCGCCGCTACGTCACGGAGGAGCCGACGTTCCACATGATCGACGCGGACGGCTGGCGCAGCGCACCTGAGAACCGCAAACAGGGCTCCGGTGGCCCGTTTCCCGCCGAGCTCGGCGTGCGGCTGTCGGCCGACCTGGCGGCGCACTACGCGCGTTCAATCGTGCTGTACGAGGGGGCCATCGCGGCCGGCGTTGCCGTTGAGCAGGCCCGCGTCTTCCTGCCGGCCTACGCGCTCTACGTCCGCTGGCGCTGGACGGCGTCGCTGCAGTCCGTCGGCCATTTCCTCGACCAGCGGCTGGCGGACGACGCCCAGCGCGAGATCGCGGCCTACGCGGCGGCGGTGCGGACGCTGGCCTCGGCGCGGTTCCCCCACGCGCTGGCCGCGCTGCTGCGGTCGTGACGGGCCGGCGTGGGACGGGAGGCCAGGGGCTGGCGGAGTACGCGGTGATCCTGGCCCTCATCGCGATCTTCGTGCTCGCCGGTCTGCTGCTCCTGGGGGCCCACTTCGGCAGCTCCGTCAGCCTGTCCAGTGCCGCGCCGAGCGCCGCTTCGAGCGCCGGTGCGAGCGGCCTGCCGGGCCCGTCGTTCCTCGCGGGATCGCCGCTGCCCTGAACGTCCGGTCAGCCTGCCGCGACGCCTTCGACGCCGTCGACGCCCTCGACGCCCTCGCGTGCCAGCCGCCTGAGGACCGCGGGGAGGATGCCGCCCTCCCGGTAGTAGTCGACCTCGATCGGGCCGTCGAGGCGGGCGACCGCTCGGAACCGCCGAACCGTCCCTTCGGCATCGCGCGCCTCGACCGTCACTCCCTGGCGCGGCCGGATCCCGCCGGCGAGCCCACGGACCGCATACGTCTCGCGCCCGGACAGCTCCAGCGAGGTCGCGCTCTCGCCCGCGAGGAACTGGAGTGGCAGGACGCCCATCCCGACGAGGTTCGAGCGGTGGATGCGCTCGAAGCTCTCGGCGAGAACCGCCCGCACCCCGAGCAGCGTCGTGCCCTTGGCGGCCCAGTCCCGCGAGCTGCCACTGCCGTACTCTCGACCCCCGATCACCAGCAGCGGCACACCCTCGGACGCGTACCGCACGGCCGCGTCGTAGATGAACATCTCCTCGCCCGACGGCTGGTGCGTCGTGTACGGGCCTTCGCGGTCGACCAGGCGGTTGCGCAGCCGGATGTTGCCGAAGGTGCCGCGCATCATCACCTCGTGGTGTCCCCGGCGGGACCCGTAGCTGTTGAACTCGAGCGGGGCCACGCCGTGCGACTGCAGCCACTGCCCGGCCGGGCTCGAGGGCGCGATCGATCCGGCCGGGGAGATGTGGTCGGTGGTGACGGAGTCGCCGAGGAGAGCCAGCGCGCGCGCTTCCTCGATGTCGGCAACCGGCGCGGCCTCCGGCCTGAGCCCCTCGAAGAACGGCGGCCGGGCCACGTAGGTCGAAGCGGGGTCCCAGGCATAGCGGTCGCCTGATGGGATCGGCAGGGCCCGCCAGCGCTCGTCGCCCTCGAACACGCCCGCGTAGGTGCGGCGGAAGAGGTCCGGGTCGATGGCGGTGGCGATGGCCGAGCGGATCTCGTCGGCGGACGGCCAGAGCTCGTCGAGCATGACCGGACGCCCGGCGGTGTCGCGGCCGATGGGCTCCCGGGTCAGGTCGATGTCGACGCGGCCGGCGAGCGCGAACGCCACCACGAGCGGCGGCGACGCGAGATAGCTCGCCCGCGCGAGGGGGTGGATCCGCCCCTCGAAGTTGCGGTTGCCCGACAGGACGGCCGCCACGGTGAGGTCGTTCGCCTCGATCGCCCGGGCGACCCGCCCGTCGAGCGGCCCGCTGTTGCCGATGCAGGTCGTGCAGCCGTAACCCACGAGCCCGAACCCGAGCCGCTCGAGCGGCTCCATGAGCCCGGCCGCCTGGAGGTACGAGGTGACCGCCCGGGATCCCGGGGCGAGGCTCGTCTTGACGGTCGGCCCGACCCTGAGCCCGCGTGCCACGGCGTTGCGCGCGAGCAGGCCGGCGCCCACCATGACGGTCGGATTCGACGTGTTCGTGCAGCTCGTGATCGCGGCGATCACCACGGACCCGGTCCGGATCTCGGCCCGGTCGCCGCCGGAGTCCACGATGACCGTGGGGTAGGGTGACGCGCCCCCGGCCGGGGTCACTCCGCCCGGCTCGCTGCCCGGGCCGGGATACGCCGCGCGGAACGACTCGCGCAGCGCGCCGATCGCGATGCGGTCCTGCGGGCGTCGAGGGCCGGCCACGCTGGGCTCGACCGAGCCGAGGTCGAGGTCCAGGACCACGTCGAAGTCCGGCACCATGCCCGGCTCGCGCCAGAGACCCTGGGCCCGCGCGTACGCCTCCACGAGGGCCACGCGGGCGGCATCCCGTCCGGTCAGGCGCAGGTACGCCAGCGTCTCCTGGTCGATCGGGAAGAGCGTCGAGGTCGCCCCGAACTCCGGCGACATGTTCGAGATCGTCGCGCGGTCGGGCAGGGACAGCGTCGCCAGGCCGTCTCCGGCGAACTCGACGAACGCCCCCACGACGCCCTGGCGGCGCAGCATCTCGGTCACGAAGAGGACCAGGTCGGTGGCCGTGCTGCCGCTGGGCAGCGCCCCCGACAGCCGGACACCGACGACGCGGGGCATGGGCTGGTACAGCGGCTGGCCGAGCAGGACGGCCTCCGCCTCGATCCCACCCACGCCGTAGCCGAGCACGCCGAGCGCGTTCACCATCGTCGTGTGCGAGTCGGTGCCGACCAGCGTGTCGGGGAACGCCACCCGCCCGACCTCGTCCTCGCGGTCGACGACCACTGTCGCGAGGAACTCCAGGTTGACCTGGTGGACGATGCCGGTTCCCGGCGGGACCACGCGCAGGTCGTTGAAGGCGGTCTGGGCCCACCGCAGCAGCTGGTACCGCTCGCCGTTGCGCTCGTACTCGCGCTCGACGTTCACACGGAACGAGTCGGCCAGACCGTAGCTGTCCACCTGCACCGAGTGGTCGATCACCAGGTCGGCCGGGACCAGCGGATTGATGCGGGCGGGATCGCCGCCCAGGTCGGCCATCGCGTCGCGCATCGCGGCCAGGTCCACCACGGCGGGCACCCCGGTGAAGTCCTGCAGCAGCACCCGGGCGGGCATGAACGGGATCTCGGCGTCCAGCGTCGAGCCGGGCCGCCACGCGGCCAGCGTGCGCACATCGGCCTCGCCCGCAGCGTCACCGCCCGCGTGGCGGAGCACGTTCTCGAGCAGGATCTTGACCGTGACCGGCGTGCGCTCGGGGTCGTACCCGATCGAACGCAGGGTGTCGAGGCGGTAGTGGTCGGGAAGCCCCGGCCCGAGCGGCACGCGCGCGCCGAACGGGTCCGGTCGAATCGGACGGGACGACATGGTGCTCGAACCTCCCACGCATCGCGCCGTTCGGCGCGGGATCATCGGCACCTGACGGGAGCGCCCGCCTCGGGTCGAAACGTACCGGCGGAGTATATGCCCGGCCGGCCGGGGGTCGCCGCGGGCGCCGCTGGAGCGGCCCTGAGCGCCGGCGGGGCTCGCGCCGGCGGAGTATATGCCCGGCCGGGCACGGCTCCGTGATCGCCGCGCACGGGACCGGGAGCGCGGATAGGATGGCCCGTGGGCGCCCCATCGTCGAGGCGATGATGGCGCCCCTGGAGGTCACGGCTGGAGGCGACCCGGCGATGAGGGCGCACCTGGGACAGCGTTCATGAGGTCGCCGTGGGGCAGGGGCGGCGAGCGGCCGCCGGTGCCGGAGCCTGCGGCCCTGCCCGGGTCGGAGCCATCGGGCGCGGGTTCCGCTCCGGACCCGGCATCCGATCCCGACCATCTCGGTGCCGCCGGCCCTCCGCCCATCCACCCCGATCTGCCGCGCCTGGCATTCGTGGGGGCGGGACGGGTCGGCACGGCGCTCGCGTGCGCGCTGCGCCGCGCCGGCTGGCCCGTGACCGCGGTGGCATCCCGCGACGCCGCGCGTCGCGACCGGTTCGTCGCGCTCGTGCCCGGGGCGACGGCTCATTCGCAGCCGCATGCCATCCTCGACGAGGCGGACCTCCTGTTCCTGACCGTCCCCGACGACGAGATCGTGGCCGTGGCCGCCGGCATCCGCCTCTACAGCGGGCAGGCGATCGTGCACACGAGCGGCGTCCTGCCCGCGGCGGCGCTCGCGCCCGCGATGGCGGCCGGAACCGAGGCCGGCAGCTTCCATCCCCTGGTCGCCTTCACCGACCTCGACACGGCGCTCGCCGCGCTTCCCGGCTCCACGGTCGCGATCGAGGGCGACGAGGGACTCCTGCCGCTCCTCGCGGAGATCGCGGGGGCGCTGGGCGCCAGCCCGGTGACGGTCACGGCGGAGGGCAAGGCCGCGCACCACGCCGCGGCCGTGCTGGCGGCCGGCGGCCTGGTCGCGCTCCTCGACGTCATCGCCGAGCTCGGTGCAGCCGCCGGCCTTCGAGGCGACGAGCCACTCGAGGCGTATGCCGGCCTGGCCCGACAGAGTCTCGAGAACGCCCGCCGGCTCGGCACGGGTCAGGCACTTACCGGGCCCGTCGTGCGCGGCGACGCCGGAACGGTGCGGCTCCACCTCGAGGCCCTGAGACGCGTGGCGCCCGACGCGCTGCCCGTGTACGTGGCGCTCAGCGAGCGCGCACTCGCGCTGGCCGAGGCTCGCGGCGAGCTGGAGCAGGCGCGCACCGCTGAGCTCCGGGCGTTGCTTGCGTCGGCCCGGTGAGTGGCTACCATAGACGGCATGCAGCACAGCCTCGCCCCGGGTCGGTCCGCGCGGCTCATGCCCCGCTTCGTGGCTCCGTCGACCCACGGCCGCGAGGCGCGCCTCGGCCTGCACCGCACGGCTCCGGGCATGGTCGCTGGCATCGCCGCGCCGTCGCGCGGGGCCCGCATGGGCCTCCGGGACCGCCGGGGGATGACGATCGCGGCGGCGCGGCCTCCTGTTTCCGGGATGCTTCGCCGCGCGCCCGTGCTGCACTGGGCGAGCGACTCGGGGGAGCGTCGCTCGGCGGCCCCGCTGCACCCCGCCCCGTGGCGGCGCTGAGGCCCGAGGCGACGGAAGCTCGCCGGACCGCGCGGGCGATGTCGGCGGGGGGACTGGTCATCCGCACCTCGGGCAGCGAGCCGGAGATCGTGCTGGGCCGTCGCAACCGGCAGGGGGACGGGATGCGCTGGACGCTGCCCAAGGGCACGCCCGCCCAGGGCGAGACGGTCGAGCAGACGGCGCTGCGCGAAGTCGAGGAGGAGACCGGGCTGACCGTCCGCATCGTCGAACCCGTCGGGTCCATCCACTATTCATTCGTCGAGCGTGGGACCCGCATCGACAAGACCGTCCACCACTTCCTGATGGTCCCCACCGGCGGCAGCCTTGCCGGGCACGACACGGAGTTCGACGAAGTCCGCTGGGTGCCACTCGCGGAGGCGGCGCACCTCCTGAGCTACGAAACGGAGCGTGAGATCGTCGAACGAGCCGGCCCGGCGATCGCCGCCCTCCGTGAGCGCGGGTCCGCCTGATCCGGACGCCGAACGAGGAGACCGCCCATGCGACCGACTGCGCTGCTCGAGCGCCACCGCGCGCTGGGAGCGCGCCTCGTCGAGTTCGCCGGCTGGGAGATGCCGGTCCAGTACACGGGGATCCTCGATGAGCACCGCGCCGTGCGCCAGCGGGCGGGGGTGTTCGATCTCTCCCACATGGGCGAGCTCCACGTCGAGGGCCGCGAGGCCGGCGCCGCCCTCGCATACGCGCTTCCCACCGACCCGCCGTCGCTCGCCGTCGGTCGCGCCCACTACTCGATGATCTGCGCCCCCGACGGCGGGGTGATCGACGACCTCATCGTGTACCGGCTGGCCGAGGATCACTTCCTGGTCGTCGCCAACGCGAGCAACGCGGCCGTCGTCGCGGACGAGCTGCGGGCCCGTCTCGCCGGCTTCGACGCGGCGCTCGACGACGCGTCGCTGCGGACGTCGCTGGTCGCCATCCAGGGCCCGCTGGCGGTCTCCGTGCTGACGCCGCTCACCGGCGTGGACCTGGGCGCCCTGCGCTACTACGCCATCGCGGAGGGTCGCGTCGCGGGGGTCCCCGCGCTGGTGGCACGCACCGGGTACACGGGCGAGGACGGCTTCGAGTGCTTCGTCGCCTGGGACGACGGCCCGGCAGTCTTCGACGCGCTCCTCGCCGCCGGCGCCCCGGGCGGCGTCGTGCCGGTCGGGCTCGGGGCGCGCGACACCCTTCGGCTCGAGGCGGGGATGCCGCTCTACGGGAACGAGCTCGGGCGGGACACCACGCCCTTCGACGCCGGCCTCGGCCGCGTGGTGAAGTTCGCCAAGCCCGGGGATTTCGTGGGCCGTGCGGCGCTCCAGGCGGCGCAGGAGGCCGGCCGGACGAAGGCGCTCACCGGCCTGGTGATGCGAGGCCGCGGCATCGCGCGGCACGGGTACCCGGTCTTTCGCGCGGGCGGCGTCGAGCAGGTCGGCGTGGTCACCAGCGGCACCCAGTCGCCGACGCTCGGCGAGGCGATCGCCATGGCGTACGTTCCACCGGACGCCTCCGACGCCGGTACGATGCTCGACGTGGCGATCCGTGACGCGCGGGTGCCGGCCGAGGCAGTCGCACTGCCGTTCTACCGCCGCCCGGCCTGACGGCGGGCACCGGGACAGGCCCAGGACAGGGAGATGGACGTGGACGTGCGGGACGGGCTCCTCTACACCGACGAGCACGAGTGGCTGCGGGTTGAGGGCGAGACCGGGGTGGTCGGCATCACGGCCTACGCCGCCGAACAGCTGGGCGACATCGTGTTCGTGGAGCTGCCGCAGGTCGGCCGCACGCTCGAGCGCGCCGAGCCCTTCGGCGTGGTCGAGTCGGTCAAAGCCGTCAGCGACATGTTCGCCCCGCTGGCCGGCGAGGTCGTCGAAGTGAACGGCGAACTGACATCGCGGCCGGAGCTGCTGAACAGCGACCCCTACGGCGAGGGGTGGGTCGCGCGCGTGCGGATCGCGGACGAGGCGGCCACCCTGGACCTGAAGGACGCGGCCGCCTATCGCGCCCTCATCGGAGCCTGACGCGATGCCCTACGGGCCGCACACCCCGACCGACCGGGAGCGCATGCGACAGGCGCTCGCGATCGCCTCGACAGACGAACTGTTCGACGACATTCCCGTCGCCGTCCGCGCCCACGGCCTCGACCTGCCCGGTCCGGAGCCGGAGCTCGAGCTCTCCCTGCGCCTGCGCGAACTGGCCGGACGCAACCGGGTCGATCTCGTGAGCTTCCTGGGGGCGGGCGCCTACCGCCACTACGTGCCCGCCGCGGTCGACCAGATCGTTTCGCGCGGCGAGTTCGCCACCGCGTACACGCCCTACCAGCCCGAGATCAGCCAGGGCACGCTGCAGACGATCTACGAGTACCAGTCGATGCTCGCCGAGCTGACCGGGCTCGACGCGGTCTCCGCCTCCCATTACGACGGCGCGACGGCCACCGCCGAGGCGGCCCTGATGTGCCTGCGCGCGACCGGGCGAGCCCGGGTGCTGGTCAGCGCCGCCCTGCATCCCCACCACGCCGGGGCGGTTCGCAGCTACCTCGATGGCACGCGTTTCGCCACCGAGACGGTCCCGATGCTCGCGCGCGGGACGATCGACCTCGACGCGCTGGAGCGTCTGCTCGCCGACACGGACCGGCCGGTCGCCGGCGTGCTGGTCGCCCAGCCCAACGTCTTCGGCGCCCTCGAGCCCATGGCCGCAGTCGCCGGCCTGGCGCACGCCGCCGGTGCGCTGTTCGTGGCGGTCGTCGAACCCGTGTCGCTCGCCGTGCTGGCGCCGCCCGGCGCGTACGGGGCCGACATCGCGGCCGGGGAGGGCCAGCCGCTCGGGCTGCCGCTGGCGTACGGCGGGCCGTACCTCGGCATCCTGGCCGCCACCACCGCGCTGATGCGCCAGCTGCCCGGTCGCCTGGTGGGGCGGACCACCGACGCGGACGGAAGGCGCGCCTTCGTCATGACGCTCCGCGCGCGCGAGCAGGACATCCGCCGCGAGCGCGCCGCCAGCAACATCTGCACCAACCAGGCGCTCTGCGCCCTCGCCGCGACGGTCTACCTGACCACGATCGGGCCGCACGGCCTGCGGGACGCCGCCGCTCTCGGCGCGGCGCGGGCACGCGACCTGGAGCGCGCGCTGGCCGACGCGGGTGCGCCGCGCATCCACGACGCGCCGTACCTCAACGAGTTCGCCGTCCACGTGCCGGACGCGCCTCGCGTCCACGCCGCGCTGCTCGGGCGCGGCATCCTGGCCGGGCTCCCGCTGGCGAACTGGTTCCCCGACGACCCGCTCCTGCGCGACGGCCTGCTGGTCTGCGCCACGGAGGTGACGCGGCCACACGAGATCGCGGCGTTTGCGGCGGCCCTGGCGGACGCGATCGCGGAGGTGGTCGCATGACCGGCGACGGCGCGTCCGGCATGACCGTCGACGGCGCGTCCGGCATGACCGTCGACGGCGCGTCCCCGGAGCGCGTCTCCGTCTCGTCTCACGCCGCCCGGCGACCCGCGGTGGGCGCAACGCTGCAGCCGACGCTCGACGAGCTGTCGCGCCCAGGGCGCGGCGTGACGCGGATCCCGCATCCGCCGGCGGGTGCCCTGGCCGGCATCCCGGCCGACCAGCTGCGCGCCCTGCCCCCGGCGCTGCCCGAGGTGGACGAGCCCGCGGCGGTGCGCCACTTCGTGAACCTCTCGCACCTCAACTACGCCGTCGACACCGGGTTCTACCCCCTGGGTTCGTGCACCATGAAGTGGAACCCCAAGATCGCCGAGTGGGCGGCCCGGCTGCCGGGCTTCGCGGACCTCCATCCGCTCGCGCCCGACGCCGCGGCGCAGGGCACCCTCCAGCTCCTCTGGGAGTTCGAGCGGTGGCTCTGCGAGATCACCGGGATGCACGCCGCGACGCTGCAGCCGGCGGCCGGCGCCCAGGGCGAACTCACGGGCATCCTGATGGTGCGCGCGTACCACCGCAGCCGGGGCGACACGGAGCGCAGCGAGGTCATCGTGCCCGATTCGTCCCACGGCACGAACCCGGCCACGGCGTCCATGGCCGGCTACCGCACCATCACCGTCCCGTCGGACCGGCGCGGTGGGGTAGACCTCGACGCGCTGCGGACGGTCCTTGGCCCGCGCACGGCGGCCTTCATGCTCACCAACCCGTCCACGCTCGGCCTGTTCGAGGACCGCGTCTGCGAGCTGGTCGAGGCGGTGCACGCGGCGGGGGCGCTGGCCTACATGGACGGCGCGAACCTGAACGCCGTGCTCGGCAAGTTCCGCCCCGGCGACGCCGGGTTCGACGTGATGCACGTCAACACGCACAAGACGTTCGCCACGCCGCATGGCGGCGGCGGGCCGGGCGCCGGTCCGGTCGCAGTGGGGGAGGCCCTCCTGCCGTTCCTGCCGTCTCCACGCGTCCTGCGCGAGGCGGACGGCTCGTACCGGCTGGAGCGGCCAGGGGAGCGGCCGTCGTCGATCGGCCGGGTCCGCTCGTTCGTGGGCAGCGTGGGCGTCCTCGTGCGCGCGTACACGTACATGCTGGCGCACGGCGGCAGCGGGCTCGAAGAGGTGTCGGAGGACGCCGTACTGGCCGCGAACTACCTGCGGCATCGCCTGCGCGGGACCTACGACATCCCGTACGACCGGATCTGCAAGCACGAGTTCGTGGCGTCGTCGTCCACGCTCAAGCACGAGACCGGGGTCCGGACGCTCGACGTGGCCAAGCGGCTGATGGACTACGGCCACCACCCGCCCACGATCTACTTCCCGTTGATCGTCGAGGAGGCGCTGCTGATCGAGCCCACCGAGACCGAGGCGCTCGAGACGCTGGACGACTTCGCCGACGCGCTGCTGGCGATCGCGGCCGAGGCGCACGCCGACCCTGAGGTGGTGCATTCGGCGCCGCACTCGGCGCCCGTGCGCCGCCTGGACGAGGCGACGGCGGCCCGCCAGCCCGACCTGCACTGGCGGGCGATGACGGGCGCGCAGATGCCGTGCCCGGAGTGACCGGGCTTGTCCGGGGTGCGTCTCGACTCTGCGCGACGCCTCTGCAGAGCGGCCAGAGTCTGCGGACCGAGATGCGTCCTGTCGGGGGCTTGCGTCGTCCGTACAATGTGGGCCGCTTGGCGACCGTATCCCACAGGAGGATGAGTGGCCGAAGCCGAGACCGATCGCGTCCCGCTCGTCGACCACGTTCGGGGCAGCGAACCGGGGCATTCGAGGCGTAGCGTCGCCCTGCACGGGTGCCGTCCTCCTGACCGGGCTCGGGCGTGCATGACGAGCTGATCGCGGACGCTCGCGGGCGCGCCGCGCAGGCCTTTGCCCGACGCATAGCGGCTTGGCTCCGGCCGAGGAGGTGCCGGGACACGCGGGGCTGACTCGCGCGCCGGCCTTCGACCTTGGGGTCGGACCCGCATGATGGGTGTGCCCATGAGAGGTTGAACCAGCACTCTGAGCTGCCCGTGAGGGCCGTATCATCGATTGAGGACCCAGGCGCGTCGCCGCGGCTCGCGTTGGGGAGCGTCCTGCGTGAAGCGCGGCGGACAAGAGGAGGAGAAGCCGAGTGTCAACCAGACGACACATGATGGCCGTCGTTGCGGTCGCCGGGCTCGTCTTCGGCGCCTGCAGCTCCGGAGCCACAACGGCGCCCACCGCCGCGCCCGCCACAGCGGCGCCCGCTACGGCGGCGCCCGCGTCGGCCGCGGCTTCGGCTGCGGCGGCCGCGAGCGTGGCCCCGCTCACCGGCGTCGACGCCGCGGTCTTTGGCACTAAGTACAACCCGGGTCCCGGAACCGCCCGGCGGCACCCTCGTCATGGGCGAGTGGCAGGCTGCGGCCCAGCTCAACCCGTACTACACGACACAGCGAGGCGGACATCGAGGCGATCATGCCGGTGCTGCGCGGCTGCGCCACCATCATCGTCCGACGGCAAGTACATCCCCGACCTCTGCGCCAGCCTGCCGTCCGTCGCCAACGGCGGCATCGTCGTCAGCGGCACTACGTTCACCATGACCCTCAACCTCAAGCCGAACCTCGAATGGTCCGACGGGCAGCCGCTCACGATGAACGATCTCAAGTACACGTGGCAGTGGGCCAACGACCCCAACCAGTCCGGCTGCGTCTAGTGCGGCCGGAGCAACGGCATGGCCACTGATCGACTCGTTCACGTCTCGTCCGACGGCCTGACGGCGACCGTTCACTTCAAGCAGCTGTTCGGCGGCTGGCTTGGCTGGACTCACCAGCGCGTTCATGCCGCAGCACTACATGTCGACGATGGCGGTCAAGGACGCTGCCAAGAAGTCCTACCCGGTCGCCTCCTCGGTGGCGAATGCGGTCTTCAGCGGCCCGTTCGTCGTCACAAACGCGTCTTCGACCGAGATCGACTACTCGCCCAACCCGCACTGGAACGGCGGCGTGGCCCCCTCGCACCAGGGCAAGCCCTATCTCGCGAGCCTCAAGTTCCAGTACTTCGGTGACAAGAACGGCGAGATCGCGGCCTTCAACAGCGGCGCTATCGACCTCGCCTTCGACCTGCAGACCGACTCGTACCCGGCCGTGAAGAACGTGCCCGTCCAGCGTCGGCACGGCCACGCTGGATCCGCTCTGGGAGTACGAGCACCTCGACGTCAACAACGATCCCAACCACACGCGCGGCAACGGCCTGTGGGACGTCAACGTCCGCAAGGCGATCGCGATGGCGATCAACAAGCAGGCCATCATCAGCACCGACTTCCCCGGCGCCAACGATCACGATGGCGTGCGGGCCGACGCCGCCCAGCATCTGGTACTACAAGCAGGAAGCCTGCCCAACCTACGACCCGACAGCCGCCAAGGCCGCGCTCGTGGCGGACGGCTACGCCCTCGACTCGGCAGGCTGGATGGCCAAGGGTGGCAAGGAGATGAACCTCGAACTAGGCACCACGTCGGGCAACCCGACGCGGCTGACCGAACTCGAGATCGTCGAGGGCAACCTCAAGGCGATCGGCGTCAAGAGCTACATCAAGACCGGTGACGCGGCCTCGGTGTTCTTTGCCGGCTGGACCGGCACGACGGCGACCACCGACCCCAGCATCTACCGCGGCAACTTCGACCTCGGCGACTTTGCGTACGTCCTGACGGGAACGCCGTACGGGGACTACTTCCAGGCGTACAGCTCGACCACTTGGCCCGAGCTCGGCGACCACAGCGGGGCGTAACGACACCCGCTTCAAGAGCGCCCAGATGGATGCCGCGCTGAACGCACTGGCCACGGACGTCCCGTTCGATGCCCAGCAGAAGGACGCCTGGCGCGTGCAGGACGCGTACGTGGACGGGATCCCCGAGATCCCGCTCTACTACCGTGGTGAAGTGACCGGTGTCGGCGTCCACGTGGGCAACTGGCCCGGCTACAACCCGAGCGCACAGGGCCCGACCTGGGATGTCGAGGACTGGTTCTACAAGTCCTGAGTGAGGCGGCGGGCTCCCGGCCCTGACGGGGAGCGAAGCGGCGGACGCGGAATACGCACTATTCCGCGTCCGCCATTCCTGTGCTAGCGTCTAGCGAACCTTCAGAACCTAGGATCCATGACCCAGTACATCATCCGACGCGTCCTGCAGGCCATCCCGGTCCTCTTCCTGATCGCGGTCGTCAGTTTCGTGCTGATGCTCCAGGCGCCAGGTGGTCCTGCGGCCCAGTTCAACCAGAACCCGCATATCAGTACCGCGCAGGTCAACAAGTGGCTGCAGGACTGGTGTCTGGTGCGGTCGCCGACGCTAGGCGACACGATCCGGGAGTTCTTCGGCTGGCTGGGGGTCTGGAACTGCGGCGGGGGCAGCTTCCTCTCGTCGCACGGCCTCCCCAACTTCCTGCCGCCGTTTTTGGGCGGCGGCACGAACGGCATTCTCCATGGCGACTTCGGATACTCGATCCAGACCGGGCAGACGGTCGTGTCGATGATCCTGCAGCGTCTGCCGGCCACCGCCATCCTGATGGGCACCGCATTCGTGCTGTGGGCCTCGATCGCCATCGCGGCCGGTGTACTCGCGGCGGTAAAGCGCTACAGCTTCTTCGACCAGTCGGTAACGTTCTTCAGCTACGTGTTCTTCTCGCTGCCCACCTTCTGGCTCGGGCTCATCCTGATCTTCGTGTTCGGGGTCACGCTGCGCTGGTTCCCGGTGCAGGGGATCGTGAACGTGCGCCAATCCGTGGCGCCGTTCGGTACGTCGGCTTACTGGGCGGCCCTGGCCGCCAACCCGCTGCCCAATCTGTGGGACATCGGCGCACACCTGGTGCTGCCCGTGGTAACACTCATCGCTGTGAGCATCGCGGGTGACAGTCGCTTCGTGCGCTCCGCCATGCTCAATTCGCTGCACCAGGACTACGTGCGGACGGCGCGCGCCAAGGGGATCAGTGAGGGCCAGGTGATCCTGCGCCACGCCTTCCGCAACGCGCTACTGCCAATCCTGACTAACCTCGCCCTCGAGATAGCGTTCCTCTTCGGCGGCGCCATCGTGACCGAGACGGTCTTCAGCTGGCCTGGCATGGGCCGCCTCTACTACGAGGGCGTCGAGGCGCGGGACTACTTCCTGCTTATGGGCATCCTCTTCATCGGCTCGGTGCTGGTGGTGTTCATGAACCTCGTGGCGGACGTCGCGTACGCGGTGGCCGACCCCCGCATTCGCTACGACTGACGGAGGCAGACGGGCATGGCCATTCCCACCGACCCCGCCGTCCCTGGCTTCCATGCCGGTGCCACGCCAGCCGACGTCGCGACCGCCGACGTCGAGGTCGCGCTCGAGTCGCTCGGCCAGTGGCAGCTGGCCTGGCGGCGCTTCCAGCGCCACCGCATGGCCCTGATCGGCCTTGGGTTCTTCGTCTTCATGTTGCTGGTAGCGATCTTCGGGCCGATCATCCTGCCCTACGATCCGCTGAACATCCCGGGTGCGAAGATCCCGGGCGGGGAAGGGCCCAGCCTGGCTCATCTCTTCGGCACCGACGACACCGGGCGCGACGTGTTCACCATGGTAATCAACGGGGCGCGCATCTCGATGGCGATCGGTGGCTTCAGCATGCTGATCGCGGGTTTCGTGGGGGTGGCCGTCGGCGCGATCGCTGGCTACGCCGGCGGCTGGGTCGACAACGTGCTGATGCGCATCGTGGACACGTTCTTCGCTATCCCGCTGCTGTTCATCATCCTGGTCGCCGCGCGCTTCTTCGGTGAGGGGCAGGTGAGCTCGCTCATCCTCATCTTCGGGCTGCTCTCTTGGCCGTTCGTCGCGCGCCTGGTGCGGGCGTCGTTCCTCTCGCTACGCGAGGCCGACTTCGTGGAGGCGGCCCGCGCCGTGGGGGTCAGGGACGGCCGGATCACGTTCCGCCACATCCTGCCCAACGCCCTGGGCCCGGTGATCGTGGCCATGACGCTCATCATGGCCGAGAACATCATCCTCGAGGCATTCGTGAGCTATCTCAACTTCGGGATCAGCCCCACGCAAGTCAGCTGGGGCAACGCGCTCGCCAACGCCCAGGAAGCGCTCGGGCTAGGCAACTGGTGGTGGGCCTTCTTCCCCGGCATGGCCATCGCCATCACGGTGATGGCCATCAACTTCGTGGGCGACGGGCTGCGCGACGCGCTCGACCCGCGGATCCGGCTGTGATCGGCGCCCGACTGCTGCTCGCGCCGGGAACCACGCTATGAGTGCGTTCGAGGAGATCTCCGTAGGCATGCCCCCTCCGGACGACGTCCTGCTCGACGTGCGCGACCTGCGTACCTACTTCAAGGTCATGGACGGCACCGTCCCGGCGGTCGACGGAGTGGGCTTCCAGGTGCACCGTGGGGAGACGCTCGGGCGTGGTGGGCGAGTCGGGCTGCGGCAAGAGCGTGACCGCGCTCACGATCATGCGCCTCATCGAGATCCCGCCAGGCGAGATCGTGAGCGGCGAGATCTGGTTCGACGGCCGGGATGTCCTCCAGCTCACTCAGAACCAGATGCTCTCGGTTCGCGGCGCCGAGATGGCCATGATCTTCCAGGAGCCGATGACCAGCCTGAACCCGGTGCTCACCGTCGGCGAACCAGATCGCCGAGGCGGTGGTCGCCCACAAGCAGGTCAGCCACAAGGCCGCCCTGGGACCGGGCCATCGAGATGCTGCAGCTGGTGGGGATCTCGGAGGCCCCGCGGCGGGCTAAGCAGTATCCGCACGAGATGTCGGGCGGCATGCGCCAGCGCGTGATGATCGCGCTCGCGCTGTCCTGCGACCCGAAGCTCCTGATCGCCGACGAGCCCACCACCGCGCTCGACGTCACGATCCAGGCCCAGATCCTGGAGCTCATCCGGCGGATCCAGGCGGAGACCGGGACCGCGCTCCTGCTCATCACCCACGACCTCGGGCGTGGTGGCCGAGACGGTCCAGCGGATCGTGGTGATGTACGCCGGCAAGGTGGTGGAGACGGGCTCGGTTGACGAGGTGCTGGAGGACCCCAGGCACCCCTACACCGAGGGTCTGCTGGCCTCGATCCCGTCGAAGGGCATGCGCGGGACCCGCCTGAATGTGATCAAGGGCAGCGTTCCCAATCCCTTCCGGATGCCGGTGGGCTGCCGCTTCGCCCCGCGCTGTCCGTACGCCTTTGACCCCTGCGGCGAGCACGAGCCCCCGCTTGACGAGCTGGGGCGGCCCGAACGACGGGTCGCCTGCTGGCTGCACAGCTCGCCGCCCTTCGGGATCGAGAACCGCCCCCGACTACGGCACGGCCACGCCGCTCCCGGTGGCCCGTGCCGCGGCGACCGGGGGTGGCAAGGTGAGCGCGCCGGCACTCGTGAGCGCACCTGCAACGGCTCCCGCCCTCGACGACGTCCCTCCGGCACCCGGCGAGGGGAAGGTGCTGCTCGAGGTGGACAACCTCGTCAAGTACTTCCCGGTCCTGGGCGGCGTGCTGCGGCGGCACGTCGGCGACGTCAAGGCCGTCGACGGCGTGAGCTTCACCGTTCTCCGCGGGGAGGTGTTCGGGCTGGTCGGCGAGTCGGGCTGCGGCAAGACGACCCTCGGGCGCAGCCTGCTCTACCTGCAGCGGCCGACCTCGGGGCGGGTCGTGCTCGACGGCCAGGACCTGAACGCGCTGAAACCCGAGGCGCTGCGGCGCCTGCGGGCGCGCATGCAGATCATCTTCCAGGACCCCTACGGCTCGCTCAACCCGCGCATGCCGGTGCTCGACATCATCGGCGAGGGGCTGCTGGCCCAAGGGTTGAAGAACTCGAAGGAGCGCATCCGCCGGGTCGAAGATTCGCTCGACGCCGTGGGCCTGCGGCGCGACTACACGCGCCGCTACCCGCACGAGTTCAGCGGTGGCCAGCGCCAGCGCATCGGCATCGCCCGTGCCCTCGCCCTGCGCCCCGACTTCATCGTGTGCGACGAGCCGGTCTCGGCGCTCGACGTCTCGATCCAGAGCCAGGTCCTGAACCTGCTGCTGGACCTGCGGCAGGAGTTCGGCTTCACCTACCTCTTCATCGCCCACAACCTCTCGGTCGTGCAGTACATCAGCGACCGGGTGGGCGTCATGTACCTCGGCCGCATGGTCGAACTCGCGACCGTCGCCGAGCTCTACGAGCATCCGCGTCACCCGTACACCGTCGCGCTCCTGTCGGCGGTGCCGCAGGTGGAGCGCGCCAAGGCCCGCAAGCGCATCGTGCTGCGCGGTGACGTGCCCTCGCCGGTGAACCCGCCGTCGGGCTGTCACTTCCACCCCCGCTGCTGGCTGCGCGAGCGGCTGGGCAACCCCGAGATCTGCGCCACGGCCGACCCGCGACTCGTGATCGCCGGGGAGGGACACGCGGTGGCCTGCCACTTCGCCGACCGGACCCAGGAGGAGCAGGAGCGGGCCGCGACCCCGGTGGCGACCCCGGCCTGACGCGCGCGGTCTGCGGTGTGATCCGGCTCGTGCGTGCGAGCGATCCCGCGGGTGCGGAAGCACCGCACGGCACGGCGGGACCGCGGTGATAGGCTTGCCGGACGGGCGGGGCTCGAGCGATCTCCGCCCCGGAGACGCCAACGGGCCGGAGGCGCGGGCGCTCTCCGCCGGGTCGGGCCGCAGGTTCCAACGGCCCTTCACGGATGACGGTGGGGTGGCATGATGCCACTCGTTCGACCGGGCTGCGACCGGCCCACAGCTGTGCAGGAGGAGAGCATGGCGCGACCGAGACTGTTCACGCTGCTCACGGTGGCAGCATCGCTTTCAGCGCGTGTTCGAGCGCGGCGACCACGGCACCCTCGGCGGCGGCGCCCGCGTCGGCGGCCGCGCCCGCGTCGGCGGCGGCGCCTCCGCGGCAGGAACGCCGGTCAACGGAGGCACGCTCGTCGTCGGCCTCCCGGGCGACATGGCATACGCTGACCCGCCGCTTGTCAGCGACGGGAACTCGTTGTACGTGATGACCCAGGTGGTCCAGGGACTCGTCGGCCTGGCGCCGGGCACCCTGAGCGACGTCGTCCCGGTGCTGGCCGCCGCACTTCCGACGGTCAGCTCCGACGGCCTGACGTACACGTTCACGCTGCGAACCGGCATCAAGTTCCAGGACGGCACGCCCTTCAATGCAGCGGCGGTGAAGTACAACTACGACCGCTGGAAGAACTTCCCGAAGGGCGACCTCCAGGACAATGCCTACTACTACGGCGCGGTCTTCGGGGGCTTCGGCGCCAGCCTCGAACATCGTCTCGGTCGACGCGCCGAACGACACGACGGTCATCTTCCATCTCAAGCAGCCACAATCGAACTTCCTGTTCAGCCAGACCCTCATGGTGTTCGGCATCGAGAGCCCCACGGCCCTGCAGAAGGGCGACGCAGACGCGACGCCCCTCTCGTCCAACAAGTACGCTCAGGGCTCGCTTGGCCAGGGCCAGGACATGGTCGGCACCGGGCCGTTCACGTTCAAGGAGTGGGTCCCCAAGGACCACATCACGCTGGTCAAGAACCCGGACTACTGGGATGCGGCCAACGCCGCGCACGTCGACCAGATCGTGTTCAAGCCGATCGGCGACTCGACCGCCAGGTTCCAGGCACTGCAGTCGGGCAGCATCGACATCGCCGTGTCCATCCAGCCCACGGACGTGAAGTCGGCACAGAGCAGCGGGCTCACCATCATCGACCGCGGGCAGCAGACCTGCAACATGCTCAACCTCGACCTCAACCAGAGCGTGGGCGGCACGCCGACGATCTACGCCAACAAGGACGTCCGGCTGGCCATCGCGTCGGCGCTCAACAAGCCGGCCTACCTCGACACGTTCTTCGGCGGCCAGGGCTCTCGTCCCGACGAGCTTCGTGCCGGTGGGGACCCTTGGGTACAAGGCCGAGACCCTGCCGACCTACGACCCGGCCAAGGCCAAGCAGCTGCTCCAGCAGTCGGGCGTGCCGGCCAGCCAGCTGACCGTCGACCTGTACTACCCGTCCAACGTCACCCGGCCCTACATGCCCGATCCCAAGGACGAGGCGGAAGCCATCGCGAACGATCTGCAGGCGGTCGGCTTCACGGTCAACCTGAAGACCGAGGACTGGGGCACCAGCTATGTCTCGGATGCCACCAACGGCAAGCTCCCGATGTACATGTTCGGGTGGCTGTGTGACTGGGCGGGCGCCGACGACTACCTCAGCGTTGCCTGGTTCGGGTACGTGAACGGCCAGCCGAACCCGCAGTTCCACTACAGCAACGACACCCTGAACGGGGTCATGCAGAAGGCGCTCCAGGCGCCGTCAGTCGACCAGGCAAACCAGTTCTGGGGACAGGCCCAGGACATCCTGGCCGCCGACATGCCGGAAATCCCCCTCTCGAGCGCGAAGGTCCCCGGCGCGTACGACTCCAAGGTCCACGGCTTCGTGCCCCAGGGTGGCGTGCTCGAGTATCTCAACAGCGTGTGGATCCAGTGACGCCTCGGCGTCGCTGATCTCGATCCCGCACCTCGCCCGGCCGGCGCGCAGTCGGGGGCGCGGGCTATAGGCAGCGCCGCCATGGCCCCCCGGGGTCCGGCAGATCCCGGGGGGCCTGTCTATCTGGAGGATTCACCCCCTCTCGTGCTGAGGTTCATCGTTCGTCGGGTGCTGAGCGCGATCCCGGTGCTGTTCGGGCTGTCCGTCATCCTGTTCCTGTTCCTGCGTCTCCTGCCCGGCAATCCTGCCGTGGCGATCCTCGGCCAGCACGCCACGCCGCAGCTCGTCGCGCAGATCAACGCCTCGCTGGGGCTCGACAAGCCGCTGTACGTGCAGTACCTGCAGTATGTCTGGCGGCTCCTGCACGGCGACTTCGGCGCCAGCTTCGTCGATGGACGGTCCGTGGCGAGCACGTTCCTGGTCCGGTTCCCGGCCACCCTGGAGCTGACGATCGGGGCCCTGATCTTTGCCGTCGGCCTGGGCATCCCGCTCGGCCGGCTCGCCGCCCGGCACCCCAACAGCTGGATCGATGGAGCGGTGACGGTGCTGTCGCTGTTCGGGATCTCGATCCCGATCTTCGTGCTCGGCTACACCCTCGTGTTCATCTTCGGGGTCGAGCTCCACTGGCTGCCTGCGGTTGGCCAGCTCGATCCGCGGCTGAACGTGAACCCGGTGACCAATTTCGCGATCATCGACGCGATCCTGTCGGGTCGGGTGGACGCGGTCGAGGACGCCGTGGCCCACCTAATCCTGCCGGCGATCGCCCTGGGGTCGATCCCGCTCGCGATCGTCACCCGCATCACCCGCGCGTCGGTCATCGACGTGAGCAACGAGGACTACGTGCGCACCGCTCGCGCCAAGGGCCTCACCGAGAGTCGCGTGGACGACCGCCACATCATGCGCAACGCCTGGCTGCCGGTGACCACCGTGATCGGGCTCCAGGTCGGCAGCCTCCTTGCCGGCGCCGTCATCACCGAGACGGTGTTCGCTTGGAACGGCGTCGGCTCCTGGGTCGTCACCGCCATCGAAAACCACGACCTGATCGTGGTCCAGTCCCTCATCATGATCTTCGCGATCATCTTCCTGACGGTGAATCTCCTGGTGGACATCGGGTACGCGGTCCTGAACCCGCGGATCAGGTACGGCTGAGATGGCCAGTCGAGAGGCAGCGATACTCGTGCGCCCCACGCCCCGCGCGAGCCGGGGCCTGTGGCGAGACGCGCTGAGCCGTTTGCTGCGGAACGGACCGGCGATCGTAGGGCTCGTGTTGATCGCAATCTTCGTGGTCGGGGCGGTGTTCGCGCCCGTCATCGCACCCTACGACCCCACCATGGGGGTCCTTACGGACAGCATGCGGGGGCCCAGTCTGGCGCACCTCATGGGCACCGACCTGCTCGGGCGCGACGAGTTCAGCCGCGTGCTCTATGGGGCGCGCATCAGCCTCACGGTGGGGGTCGTGGCCGTCGTCTGCGGGCTCGCGGTCGGGATGACCGTGGGGGCCGTCGCCGGCGGGGCGGGCGGAGTGCTCGACGCGGTGCTGATGCGCATGATCGACGTCCTGCTGGCGGTGCCCGGCATCCTGCTGGCGATCGCCATCGTCGCCTGGCTTGGCCACGGCGAGATCCAGATCATCCTGGCGGTGGGGATCTCCTACGCGCCGATGTTTGCGCGCTTGTTGCGCGGGAGCTTGCTCGCGCTCCGCGAGACCGACTTCGTGATCGCTGCGCGCTCGATGGGGGCTTCAACTCCGCGCATCCTGTTGCGCCACATGATGCCCAACGCGCTCACGCCGATGATCGTGCAGGCGACCCTGGCGCTGGCCACCGCGATCATCGACGTGGCCGGGTTGGGCTTCCTGGGCCTGGGCCCGGGCGACCCGCGGATCGCGGAGTGGGGCGAGATGCTGACCGATGCTTCGCGCTTCCTGCAGAACGCCCCGTACCTGATCTTCTTCCCCGGCGCCGCGATCACCATCAGCGCGATCGGGTTCAACCTCCTGGGCGACGGCCTGCGCGAGTCGATCGACCCGCGCCTGAAGCGCTAGCCATGCCGACGACCGACGGGCCGCTCCTCTCCGTCCGGGACCTGGTGGTCCGCTTCCGCACGCACGATGGCACGGTGCACGCCGTGAACGGGGTCTCGTTCGACGTGGCGGAGGGGGAGACGCTGGGTCTGGTGGGCGAGTCCGGCTGCGGCAAGAGCGTCACCAACCTGGCGGTCATGCGGTTGCTGCCGAAACCCGCCGGCCGGATCGAGGGCGGGGAGATCCGCTTCGAGGGCATCGACCTGACACTGGCATCCCGGAGGCGCAGATGCGGGAGCTGCGGGGCAGCGACATCGCCATGATCTTTCAGGATCCCATGACGAGCCTGAACCCGGTGCTGACCATCGAGGAGCAGATGGTCGAGACCATCCAGGCGCACCGCCCGGTGGGCGCTCGGGAGGCACGGGAGCGCGCGATCGAGCTCCTCGGCATGGTCGGCATCCCGGACCCCGAGCTGCGCCTGAAGAACTTCCCGCATCAATTCTCCGGCGGGATGCGCCAACGGGTGATGATCGCGATCGCCCTCGCCCTCGAGCCGAAGCTGCTGATCGCCGACGAGCCGACGACGGCGCTCGACGTGACGATCCAGGCGCAGGTGCTGGAACTGCTCCAGCGCCTGACCGCGGAACGGGGCACGGCGGTGATCCTGATCACCCACGACCTCGGCGTGGTGGCCGGGATGACCCGGCGCATCAACGTGATGTACGCGGGGTTCGTGGTCGAAATGGCGCCCACGCCCGAGCTGTTCGCCCATCCGCGACACCCGTACACCGTGGGCCTGCTCCACTCCATCCCGCGCCTCGACAGCCCGGAGGGAGAGCCGCTCATCCCCATCGAGGGCACCCCGCCCGACCTGCGCCGCGCTCCGGTGGGCTGCCCGTTCGCGCCCCGCTGCGCCTGGCGACTGCCGACCTGCTGGGAGGCCAACCCGACCCTGGAGCCGCTGGTGGCCGGCGCGACCATCCAGACGACGGGAGCGCAGGCGACCCACCGGATCGCCTGCTGGAACCCACCGATGGGCGAGGAGGCGCTGGCGGGCATGCCGTTGCGCGAGGGGTTCGTGCCCGCGCCGCCTCCCGGCGGTCCGGGCGCCCTGTCGCCAGGGGCCGTGCCCGCCGAGCAGGACCTCGTGCTCTTCGCGCCCGATGCCGACCCAGTGCCCGCGCTGCCCGGCGCCCATGGGCTGCCGGAGCCACCGACTGCGGACCCGAGACGATGAGCACGCCTGTGCCCGTGCCCGCGACGGACGGCGCGGCACTGCTCGAGGTCTCCGACCTGCGCATGTTCTTCCCCATCACCCAGGGGATCGTGATCCAGCGCCACGTGGGCGACGTGCGGGCGGTCGACGGCGTGTCACTGGCAGTGCGGAAGGGCGAGACGCTCGGCCTGGTGGGTGAGTCTGGCTGCGGCAAGAGCACTGCCGGGCGGGCGATCATCCGGCTGTACCGGCCGACTGGCGGGCGGATCGTCTTTGACGGCACCGACATCACCCGGCTCGAGGGCGCTCCGCTCAGGCGCATGCGGCGGCGCATGCAGATGATCTTCCAGGACCCCTACGCGAGCCTGAACCCGCGCATGACGGCGGCCGGGATCGTCGGCGAGCCACTCGATATCCACCAGATCGGGACGGGGAGCGAGCGGCGCGAACGTGTCCGCGAACTGTTCGAGGTGGTCGGCATGGACCCCGACTACGGCGAGCGGTATCCGCACGAGTTCTCCGGCGGCCAACGGCAGCGCATCGGGGTGGCTCGGGCGCTCGCCGTGAACCCGGACCTGATCATCGCGGACGAGCCGATCAGCGCCCTCGACGTGTCGATCCAGGCACAGATCATCAACCTGCTGGAGCACCTGCAGGCGCAGTTCCAGCTGACGTACGTGTTCATCGCGCACGATC
The DNA here is from genome assembly GCA_963759135.1 of uncultured Chloroflexia bacterium. Taxonomy (GTDB): domain Bacteria; phylum Chloroflexota; class Limnocylindria; order Limnocylindrales; family CSP1-4; genus JAJYNJ01. The sequence continues at coordinate 128,040 of CAVWXU010000013.1, forward strand.
TCTCGGTGGTGCGGCACATCAGCGACCGCATCGCGGTGATGTACCTGGGCCGCATCGTCGAGATCGCGGGTTCCCGGGAGCTGCACGAGCAGCCGCTCCATCCGTACTCCGTGGCCCTCTTGTCGGCCGTCCCAATCCCCGATCCGGCGATCGAGTCCCGCCGGCGGCGCATCATCCTGACGGGCGACGTCCCCAATCCGGCCGCGCCTCCACCCGGGTGCCATTTCCACACCCGGTGCTGGCTCCGCGAGCGCCTCGGCAACCCCAAGGAGTGCGAGACGGTCGCGCCGCTGCTGACGGAATACCGGCCCGGACATGTCGCGGCCTGCCACTTCGCGGACCGGAACCTGGGCACGAGCGACGCACCGGCCCCGGAACCGCCCGTCGGTACCGCGGCGGGGACCCAGTCTCGCCCCGCCAGTAGGCCTTCGTGAGGGCACCGTGCCGCTCTCGAGCGAGCGGAGCCAGCCGCTAGACTGGTTCGATGCAGCGTCGTCGGATCGCGCTTGCCCAGCTCGCGCCGAGGTTGGGTCGTCTCGATGAGAACTTCGCCGCCCACCGCGAGGTCCTGGCCCGTGCCCGCGCCGACGGCGCCGACCTGGTGGTCTTCCCCGAGCTCGGCCTGACCGGCTACCAGCTGCAGGACCTCAGCGGCGAGGTCGCCATGTCGCTCGACGACCCGCGCCTCGCTCTCGCTCGCCGCGGAGACGTCGGGATGCTCGGCGATCGTGTCGTTCGTGGAGGAGGCGGCGGACCACCGGCTGTACATCGCGGCCGCCCTGCTCGAGGACGGCGCGATCCGCCACGTCCACCGCAAGGTCTACCTGCCCACGTACGGGCTCTTCGACGAGCGGCGCTTCTTCGCCGCCGGGCAGGTGGTGCGCGCCGCGCCGAGCCGGCTGGGCGTGCCTGTCGGGCTGGCGATCTGCGAGGACTTCTGGCACCTCCCCGTGCCGCTCCTGCTCGCGCTCGACGGCGCGCAGGTCCTGGTCAACGTGTCGTCCTCGCCCGGTCGCGACCTGGCGGCAGTCAACGAGGTGGGCCTCGGGACCGCGACGTCGTGGCGGGCGCTGATGCGGACCTACGCCATGCTGACGACGAGCTTCGTCGTGTTCTGCAACCGGGTTGGTGTCGACGAATCCGTGACCTTCTGGGGCGGCAGCGAGGTGATCGGGCCCGACGGCGAGACGGTCTTCCGGGCGCCACTCCACGACGAGGGCGTCTTCACGGTCGAGATCGACCTGGCCGACGTGCGGCGTGAGCGGATCGTCCTGCCCGTCCTGCGCGACGAGCGGCCCGAGATGGTGCGCCGGCAGCTGGAACGTGTGATCCGGCAGCGGGCGGAGGGCGCGTGATGGACGGCGGCGTGATGGACGGCGGCCCGGAGCGTGGCTCGTCGGCCCTGTTCGATCTGCCGCCCGAGCTGGCCATCGACACGCGGGTGGCGCGGCGGATCATGGTCGACTTCGTCCGCGGCCAGCTGCGCCAGGCCGGGTTCGAGCGGGCGGTGCTGGGGCTGTCCGGCGGCATCGACTCCGCCGTGGTCGCATTCCTGGCGACCGAGGCGATCGGGCCGGAGCGTCTGCTGTGCGTGCTGATGCCATATCGCACGTCGTCCCCGGAGTCGCTCGCCGATGCCCAGTCGGTGGTGGACCGCCTGGGCTGCGCGAGCCGGGTCGTGGACATCTCGACCATCGTGGACGGGTATTTCGGCCGGGACGTCGCGGAGGCCTCGAGCCTGCGCCGGGGCAACTTCATGGCGCGCGCGCGGATGGCGGTGCTCTACGACCAGTCGGCCGAGTGGGGCGGGCTCGTCGTGGGCACGGGCAACAAGACCGAGGTCCTGATCGGGTACACCACGCACTTCGGCGACGACGCCTGCGCCTTCGACCCGGTGGGCGACCTCTACAAGAGCCAGCTCAGGCAGGTCGCCGTCGACCTGGGGGTTCCCGAGGCGATCATCTCGAAGCCGCCGTCGGCGGATCTCTGGCCGGGACAGACCGACGAAGCGGAGGTCGGGACCAGCTACGCCGAGCTCGACCGGCTCCTGTACTGGATGGTGGACCGCCGCCGCTCGCCGGAGGAGCTGGTTGCCGATGCGGGCTTCGACGCGCGTTTCGTCGAACGGGTGGGTCGCATGGTCGCCGGCGCGGAGTTCAAGCGCCAGGTGCCGCCGATCGCGAAGCTGGGTCCGCGCACGTCTGGCGTCGACTACCTCTATCCGAGGCGGCGGCCGGCGCCGGGTTCCTGATGGCGACGGGCACCCCGGCGGACCCGCGCGGGACCCTGTACGTCGTCGCGACGCCCATCGGGAACCTCGGCGACATCACGCTGCGCGCGCTCGACGTGCTCCGGTCGGTGCCGCTCGTGGCGGCCGAGGACACGCAGGATCACGCGCCGCATCTGGGCGCGGCACGGGATCGCCACGCCGCTCGTCAGCTACCACGCCAGGAACGCCGCGCGCCGCGAGCCCGAGCTGCTGGAGCACCTGGCGGCCGGGCGCGACCTCGCGCTCGTGACGGACGCCGGCACCCCGCTGGTGAGCGACCCGGGGGAGGGACTCGTGGCGGCCTGGGCGGCCGCCGGCGGCCGCGTCGTGCCGGTGCCCGGACCCTCTGCCGTCCTTGCGGCGCTGGTTGCGAGCGGCATCCCGGCGCCGCGCTGGGCATTCGAGGGGTTTCTTCCCAGGTCGGGGCGCGAACGGCGCGAGCGGCTGGCGCGGATCGCGAGGGACGAGCGCGCGACCGTGCTGTTCGAGGCGCCGGGGAGAGTCGCCGGCACGCTGCGCGATCTCGCCGACGCGTGCGGTACCGATCGAGTCGCGGCGCTCTGCAGGGAGCTCACGAAGCTCCACGAGGAGGTTCGGCGGGGCCCGCTGGGGGAGCTTGCCGGGTCCGCCGTGGTGGATCCGCCGCGCGGAGAGATCGTGCTGGTCGTGGGGGGACGACGCGGCGCGGAGCCCGCCGGAGCGGGCCGGCAGGTCGAAGGCATCACCGCGTCGGAGGCGCGAGACCGGGTGGCGCGGCTCGTGCGAGACGGACTGACGCGGTCGGCTGCTGCGCGGCACGTGGCGCAGGAGACGGGGCTCCCGCGTCGCGAACTCTTCCGGCCGGACGGGGACCGCTAGAGACTCTAGCCGGACAGGGACCTGCGGACCGCGGCGCGGGGCGCAAACCCGCCGCGCATTGGCAGTGGAGTTGCCGCGCATTGCCCGCAAAGGGGGGTCGCGTAGCCTTCTTGTGATCCGGCCGACGATTGGATTCATCCGTCGCGCGTCCGGGCTCACCGCCATCTGCCCGCCCTGTGCCCGCCGCTCGCCCGCCGTCCGCCCAGACGCATGGCGCGCCGCGCGCGCCCAGGAGGTCATGCATGAACCGGGTGATGCTCCGGGTCGGTTGACCAGGGATCCCGAGCTTCGGTCGCTCCCAACGGGAAGTCGGTCACGCAGTTCTCGCTCGCCACGCACGACTACCGCGGAGGATCCGAGAAGGCCGAGTACCACAACGTCGTGACGTGGGATCGCCTCGCAGAGATCTGCTCGCAGTACCTCGGCAAAGGGCAGCTGGTGGCGGTAGAAGGCCGCATCCAGACGCGCCAGTGGGAGGACGACAAGAGATTCGCCACTGGAAGACGGAGATCGTCGCCAACTCGGTCGAGATGCTGTCCGGTCGGCGCAAGAAGGACTACGCCGTGGAGTCGGCGGCCGAAGCGCTCGAGGTCCAGGCTGAGGCACTCAGCGTGGCTCCCGACGCCGACGCCGACGAGGAGGCTCTCGAACAGGAGGCCGTGGCCGTCTCCTGACACGTGCGTGCCAGCCCGAGCTGTCCGGCTGGAGGTCACGATCGGCCCATCCGGCGAGCGGACCCAATCGGAAAGGACACACGCGCCGCAACTCGTTCCGCACCATCCCGGCCCGGCGGGCGTGGCCCCCTCCCGCGCTCGCCGGCCACCACCATACCGACGACGGCCACCGGGCGTCGTCAGGTCCAACCGCCACGCACCAGATCCGGACTGAACCCGGGATCACGGACGCTGCCGCGCCGGGTACGATGCGGGGAATGGGCACGAACCGGCTGGCAGGGGAGACCAGCCCGTACCTGCTGCAGCACGCGCACAACCCGGTCGACTGGTATCCGTGGGGACCGGAGGCGTTCCGGCGCGCACGTGAGCATGACCTGCCGGTGTTCCTCTCGATCGGGTACGCCGCGTGCCACTGGTGCCACGTCATGGAGCGCGAGTCGTTCGAAGACGCTTCGACGGCCGCGCAGCTCAACGCAGGCTTCGTTGCGATCAAGGTGGACCGCGAGGAACGTCCCGATCTCGACGCGATCTACATGACTGCCGTCCAGGCGCTCACCGGCCAGGGCGGCTGGCCCATGAGCGTCTTCCTGACACCGGACTGCCGGCCGTTCTATGGCGGCACGTACTTCCCGGCAACGCGTGGGCGAGGGCTCCCGGCCTTCACGGATGTGCTCGATGCGATCGCCGCTGCGTGGCGCGATCGGCGCGCCGAAGTGGAGGAGGTGGCCAGCCGGCTGGCCACCGGGATCGCGCGGGCGAGTGCCGCAGACGCGCAGAGCGCCGAAGACCCGCAGAGAGCCGAACCGTCCGCCGCGCACGATGGCGCCGCGCACGATGGCCGCGCGCCCGATGGCGCGTTGCGCGATGACCCCGCGCACGACGGCGCGGTGCGCGATCACGCATTGCATGATCTCGCCACCGAGCCCGGCACCGCCGCGGCGCTCGGCGTCCCTGCCGCCCAGACTCGCCGTGTGGCGCGAACCGGCCCGGCGACCGTCGAGCGCGCGACGACGGCTCTGGTCGGCCGCGTTCGACCGGACGGATGGCGGCTGGGGCGGGGCGCCCAGGTTCCCTCAGCCGGCGGTCGTCGAGTTCCTGCTCGCGCAGGCGGCAACACGTGGCGATCGCGAGGCGCTGGCGGTTGCGCAGCGTGCGCTCCAGGCAATCGCGGCGGGTGGCATCCACGACCAGGTGGGCGGCGGGTTCCACCGCTACAGCACCGACGCGCACTGGCTGGTTCCGCACTTCGAGAAGATGCTCTACGACAACGCGCAGCTGGCGCGAGCCTACGTCCACGCGTACCAGCTGACGCGCGACGAGCAGTACGCCCGTGTCGCCGAGCGCACGCTCGACTACCTGCGCCGCGAGATGACAACCGGCGAAGGCCTGTTCGCCGCGAGCCAGGATGCCGACACGGACGGCGTGGAGGGCGCCACCTACGCCTGGACCCTGTCCGAGTTCGAGGCAGCCCTCGGGCCGGAGACACGGCTGGTGGCCGACGCGTACGGCGTCACGCAGCGGGGCAACTGGGAGGGCCGGAACGTCCTGCACCGTGCCCTGGACGACGCGACCCTGGCGGCGCGACACGGAGTTGCGGTCGAGGAGGTGGAAGCGCGCCTGGAAACTGCGGTGGCGCGTCTCCTCCGGGTCCGCCAGGACCGGCCGCAGCCGGCCCGCGACGACAAGGCGCTGGCGGCATGGAACGGGCTCGCCATCGCCGCGTTCGCCGACGCGGCCCGGGTGTTCGGCCGTGCCGCCCTGCTCGAGGCCGCGGTCCGCGCCTCCGACGCTGCGCTCCGCCTGTTTCCCGGGCCGGACGGCCGGCTCCGGCGGTCATGGCGGCACGGGCGCGCCACCCCGGCCGGATACCTGGAAGACGACGCGCTGCTCGCGGACGGCCTGCTCGCGCTGTACGGGGCGACGTTCGACGAGCGCTGGTTCTCGGCGGCCCGCGGGCTGATGGACGACGCGCTGGCCCGCTTCTCCGATCCGGCGGGCGGATTCTGGGACACGGCCGCCGACCACGAACGGCTGATCGCGCGCCCGCGCCGGGTCGAGGACAACCCTGTTCCGTCCGGAGGCGCCGTGGCCGCCACCGTCCTGCTGCGGCTCGCGGCGCTCACCGGCGAGGGACGGTACCGGGCCGCGGCCGAAGCCGCCCTGCCCGCGGTCATGCCGCTCGCGGCGCGCCACCCGACGGGGTTCGCCGCCTGGCTCCAGGCCATCGACCTCGCGTCGGCGCCGCTGGCCGAGGTGGCCATCGTGGGCGACCCGCAGGATCCGGCTGCACAGGCGCTCGTCAGGGTCGCGACGGGCGGCTTTCACCCGCATCGCGTCGTGGCCCTGACGTCCGATCCGGCCGGCAGCCGCGTCGAGTTGCTGCAGAGCCGCTTCGCGCTCCGGGGTCGTGCCACGGCCTTCGTCTGTCGCGACTTCGCCTGCAGACAGCCGGTGACCGAGCCGGAGGCGCTCGCCGCCCAGCTCACCGCGTGACCCGGGGCGGGTTGTCGCTCCCGCTTCAGGCGACCGCCGCCGCCCAGCTCACCGCGTGACCCCGGGGCGGGTCGTCGCCCCGCTTCAGGCGACCGCGGACTCCTCGCGCTCCTCCAGCCAGCGCTCGAACGCGTCGAACGTTGCCGGAATGCGCACGTCTTCGCGAAATCTGGTCGCCGTCGAACAGCCTGTCGCTCGCGGGATCCGCGAGGGCGTCGGGCGTCTTCATCCCGTTGCCCGTCAGCAGCGCCACAACCTCGTCGCCCGGACGGATGATGCCGCGATCCCGCGCCATCGGGATGGCCCCCACCGTGCAGCCCCCGGCCGTCTCGGTGAACGTCCCCTCGAGCGTGGCGACCTGCCGCATGGCGGCTGACGTCGCATCGTCGGAGACCGACTCGATCGAGCCGCCGGTCGCCCACGCCTGCCGGACGGCGAACTGCCCGTCGGCCGGATCGCCGATGGCGAGGCTCTTCACGATGGTCTGGGGGTCGCGAACGGGGACCGGCCGGTCGACGCCCGCCGAGAACGCGTTCGCGACCGGCGCGCATCCCGACGGCTGGGCACCCACGAACCGCACGTCCCTGGGCTCCACGAGCCCGTAGCGGACCAGCTCGCCGAACCCTTTCGCGACCTTCGTGTACAGCGACCCCGATGCGATCGGGGCGACCACGACGTCGGGGAGCCGCCATCCCAGCTGCTCGGCGACCTCGTAGGCCAGCGTCTTCGACCCCTCGGCGTAGTAGGGACGGAGGTTGACGTTGACGAACGCCCAGCCGTGTTCGTCGGCGATCTCGAGCGAGAGCCGGTTGATCTGGTCGTACGTGCCCGAGACGGGGACGAGCGTCGCCCCGTAGGCGAGCGCCTGTCGGACCTTGGCCGTCTCGATGTCGGCCGGCACGAACACGTACGCGCGCAGCCCGGCTGCCGCCGCGGCCGCCGCCACCGCCCCGGCCAGGTTCCCCGTCGAGGCGCAGGCGAGCGTGTCGAAACCGAACTCGACCGCCCTCGCGGTCGCGACCGCGACGACGCGGTCCTTGAACGAGAGCGTCGGGTTGAGGGAGTCGTTCTTCAGCCAGAGCCGCTCGATGCCGAGTGTGGCGCCCAGCCGTTCGGCGCGCTGGAGCGGCGTGGAGCCCACGGGGAGCGAACGGGCCGGCACGTGCTCCACGGGGAGCAACTCCAGGTATCGCCAGATGCCGGCAGGACGGGCCGCGATCGCCGCGCGGCTGAGCCCCGCCGCGACGGCCTCCTCGTCGTAGACGACCTCGAGAGGACCGAAACAGGACGCGCAGACGTACGACGGGCCGGTGGGGACGGTCGCGCCGCAGCTGCGGCAGCGCAATCCGGTGATGCGGGGCACGAGAACCCTCCGTTCGGCGGCAGGAACCGTGCCGGCTGCTCCCGGAATCATCCGACCCCTCCCTCTCGCGAAGGAAGGGTCGTCAGCGTCCCTTATCTCGCAGGAGGTCCTGCCCGGGTTTGGCACCTTGCCCCGGCGATCGACTCGCCGGCGGCAGGTTGTCGGGCTTCACAGGGCCGGTCCCTCCGCCACTCTTGATAAGAGTCTTCAATTGCGGCGGAGTGTATGGGCGCAACCTCGGGGCGGTCAAGCGGCCGCTGCTATACTCCCCACTCACCCGAGCCGCGGGCACATGCCCGCCAGCGATGGAGGAGTCGTTGCTCGAGGACGGGGTGGGGTCGGTCCCGTGAGGCCGATCCGGACCCGGGGCGCGCGGGCTCGCCGGCGACGTGGCGGGCTGCCGGCGGCGAAGACTATCCGGGTCCCGGCCACACCAGGCCGGGGCCTTCCCGTTTCCCGGACCGTCTGACGTGCCGGCCACCATCGTCGTCGGGCTCCAATGGGGCGACGAGGGCAAGGGCAAGACGACCGCTGATCCGGGCGCAGCCACCCTGTTGCGCCAGACGCGCTCGCGGCGGTGCTTCGACGACGCGTCGTTCCTGCGGCATGTCGCCGCGGCCATCGCGCGCCTGGACCGCCTGGTTCCCATGACCGGCCCGGCGACCCCGACCACCCGAACGACACCGTGACCACTCCCGGCCAGGCACCGCTTCCGCCGCCGCTGCCGACCGGCCTGACCGACCTCGAGCTCGACGGGATCCGCGCGAGGCTGGGCCGCGAGCCGAACGAGCTCGAGCTCGCCATGTTCTCGGTGATGTGGACCGAGCGCTGCTCGCGCAAGAGCTCGAAGTCCCTGCTGAAGACGCTGCCGACCGAGGGGCCGGGCGTCGTCGCCGTCCCCGGCGAGGACGCCGGCGTGGTGCCGATCGGCGACGGGCTGGCGGTCGCCTTCCGGCTCGCACCGGGCGCCGACTCGGGCGCCGCGGACCCCGACCCGGGCGCCGTGGAACCCGGCCCGGGCGCCCTGCCCGGCGTCGGAGGGATCCTGCGCAACCTCGTCTCGATGGGCGCACGCCCGATCGCGATGCTCGACGCGCTCGCGTTCGGCGACCCCGACCAGCCGCGCACGCGAGATCTCCTGCGGGGCGTCGTCCAGGGGGTGGCCGGTTACGCCGACCGCGCGGGCGTCCGGATGATCGGCGGCGAGCTCAGCTTCCACCCGTCGTACGGCGGCCGCCCGCTCGTGAACGTGATGGCCGTGGGCCTGCTGGAGGAGCGGTTCCTGACGCCCACTGCGGCGCCCACGGCCGGCGACGTCGTCGTCCTCTTCGGCTCGACCACCGGGGGCGGTGGGATCGGAGGCGCCGCCCGGTCGGCGCGCAGGGCGCCGACCCGGTCGGCGCCCCGGTCGGCGACCCGTTCGACGCGAAACCGCTGATCGAGACGAGCCTGGAACTGCTCGAACAGGGCCTGGTGGGGACCCTTCGGGGCCTGGACGCGGCGGGCATCACCAGGGCCGTCTCCGAGATCGCCGACCGCTCTGGTACGGGCATCCTCGTCGACCTCGATGCGATCCCCATGCGCGAGGAGGGCATCGCATCGTCCGGGTGATGACGCGCGAGTCCGGGGAGAGGATGCTGGCGATCGTGCAGCAGGCGGTGCTCGATCGGGTCGTCGCAGTGCTCCGGCGCGGCGGGCTGTCGGCGGCTGTGATCGGGCACGTGACCGACGACGGGCTCGTCACGGTGGTCAGCGGCGGCCTGGACGCTCGTGGCCGGCCGGCTCCTGGCGCGCGGGTGCTGGCGGCCATCCCGGCCGCAGCGCTTGCGAGCGACGCGATCGTGCACGAACGCCTCTCGCGTCCCCCGACACATCGTCGCCAGGCGCCCGCTCCCGGACCGCCGCGGTCGGCTTCCGACCGGCTGCCGGTGCGCGGGATGGATCCGGGCGCGGTGCTGCGCGGGCTGCTGGGGAGTCCGAACCTGGGGAGTCGGCGCGTGGGTGACCGCACAGCGCGGCGCAACGGTGGGGGCGGACACGGTCGACGTGGGCGAGCGAGCCGGCGGGCATCGTGCGCGTCCCGCGCACACGGAAGGGGCTCGCCTGCGCCACCGACTCTGCTGCCGGCGTCGAAGCGCTCGACCCCCGACTGGGCGCGGCGCTCGCCGTGGCGGAATGCTCGCGAAACGTCGCCGTCACGGGTGCGCGGCCCCTCGGGGTGACCACCTGTCTCAACTATGGCGATCCGGCCCGGCCGGAGGCATTCTGGCAGCTGGCCGAGGCGGTCCGCGGACTGGGCGAGGCGTGCCGCGCGCTCGGGCTCCCGGTCACCTGCGCCGACGTGAGCCTGGATACGGACCTGTCGGGCGTGCCCAGGCTGGCGACCGCCCAGGTCGGCGTGGTTGGCCTGCTCGACGACGTCAGCCGGCGGGTCACGGCGCCGTTCCGCGCTGCGGGAGACGCCGTCGTGTTGCTCGGCGAGGCCGTGCCGGGGTTGGGTGGGTCCGCGTACGCGGAGCTGGCCGGGGCGGCGGTCGAGGAGCGGCTCCCGACCCTCGACCTCGGGCGCGAGCGCGCGCTCCAGCGCCTATTGCTGGACGCGGCGAACGAAGGGGTCCTCGCCTCTGCGCAGGACGTGAGCGGGGGCGGCCTGGCCGTCGCGCTGGCCGAGTGCGCGATCTGGGGTGGGATCGGGGCCAGCCTGACACTCGAGGTCAGCGCCGAGCCGGCGGTCGAGCTGTTCGGCGAGAGCCCGTCACGGGCCGTGGTCACGGTCGACCCACGGGACCTCGGGAGGCTCGAGGCGCTCGCGGCCGAGGGTGGTGTCGCGCTCGCGCGTCTGGGCGAGGTCGGCGGTCAGCGGCTGCTCGTCGCGCTCGTCGGTGGTGGCGCGGCCGGCGCGGCCGAGGAGCGCGGAGCGTCGGTCGCCGACGCCCTGGACTGCACGCTCCCGGAGCTGCGGCACGCCTGGGAACAGGCGCTTCCGCGGGCGCTCGGCGATGTCGCGTTCGTGCCGCCGGCCGACGTGGTGCGCGCGGGTGCGGTGGCGCCCGGCCCGGACTCCTCTGGTGCGGAGCGGTCGTGAGCGTTGCCGTCTGCGTGTCGGGGGAGGGCGGCGCCCTTCGTGCGCTCGCGCGCGCGCGTCCGCCGCGGCCGACCGGCCGGACCGATCGCGCTCGTCCTGGCCGACCGACCCTGCCCGGCGGTCGACTGGGCGGGCGAGCAGTCCATCCCGACGGTCATCCTGCGCCCTTCGGACCTCGCGGACGCAGCCGCCTGGGACCGCAGCGTCGCCGCAGCGCTGCGGGAATCGGGCGCCGGCGTCGTGGCGCTTGCCGGCTTCCTCGGCGGCGTCGGGCCGGCCACGCTCGCCGCGTTCCCCGACCGGATCCTGCGCGTCCACCCCAGCCTTCTGCCGTCGTTTCCCGGCGGGCGAGCGGTGCGCGACGCGCTCGACGCCGGCGTGACGGTCACCGGCGTGACGGTCCACTTCGTCGACGCGGTGGACGGCAGCGGGCCGATCGTGCTGCAGGAGGCGGTCGCGCTCGCCCCCGGCGAGGGCGAGGCGTCGCTCGTGGCGCGACTTCGTGCCATGGAGCACCGGCTTCTCGCGCGGGCCGTGGCGCTGGTGGAGCGCGGCGCCGTGCGTGTCGGCGCAGACCGCCGCGTGCAGCTGGACGCGGATGGGGCTGCCTCGCTCCCCGGCCCGCGCATGGCGCTTCTCTCCGTCTCCGACACGACCGGCCTGGTCGAGCTCGCGCGCGGGCTCGACGCGCTGGGGTTCGAGCTCGTCGCGACCAGCGGCACGGCCCGCGTGCTGCGCGGGGCGGCACTCGACGTGACCGACGTCGGCGCCGTGACCGGGTATCCGGAGATGCTCGACGGCCGCGTCAAGACGCTTCACCCGGCGATCGAGGCGGGCGTCCTGGCCGACCTGCGCCGTCCCGACCACGTGGCCCAGCTTGCCGCCGCCGCGATCGACCCCTTCGAGCTCGTTGTCGTGAACCTGTACCCGTTCGCGGCCGCCGCGACGCGACCGGGGATCTCGGTCGACGCGCTGCTGGAGGAGATCGACATCGGCGGGCCCACGCTCGTGCGCGCGGCCGCGAAGAACCACCCGTCGGTCGGCGTTGTGACCGACCCGGCGGCATACCCGGCCGTGCTCGCGGAGCTGCGGGCTCGCGGGCGGCTGGGCGAGGCGACGCGACGGCGTCTGGCGGTCGCCGCGTTCCAGTACACGGCCGAGTACGACGCGCGCATCGGCGACGAACTGGGACGCCGGTTGGGCCCGGGGGAATCGGACGCGCCGGCAGGCGCGCCGGGGCTCGGGCACACGTCGCCGGCGGGTCCGCGGCGGAGGCGCAGCCGGTCGGCGAACTGACGTCAGAGGACCATGTCGCCGGCGAGTCCGCGCCCGGCGCGTTCCCGGCCCGCCTGGACCTGGCGCTCGAGCGGGAGCAGATGCTCCGCTACGGCGAGAACCCGCATCAGGCCGGCGCGGTGTTCCGCGTGCCCGGGATGCCGGCCAGCGCCGGGACCCTTCGCCCGTGGTGTCGACCTCCGGCAGGGCAGGGCTCTGAGCTACAACAACGTGCTCGATGCCGCCGCCGCGGCCGCGCTCGCCCGCGATCTCCGCGGGCCGGCCTGCGTGATCGTCAAGCACACGAACCCATGCGGAGCGGCCGAGGCCGGCGACATGGCCGCCGCCTGGGAACGCGCGCTGGCCGGCGACCCGGTCGCCGCGTTCGGCGGCGTCGTCGCGCTGACCCGGCCGATCGACGCGGCCCTGGCGGAGCGGGTCACGTCGCTGTTCCTCGAAGTCGTGGTGGTCCCGGCCGTCGAGCCGTCCGCGGTTCCCGTCCTCGCCATGCGACCGAACCTCCGGGTTGTCGTCGACGCCTGCCTCGGAGAGCCACCGGGCGATCCGGTCGTCGAATACCGGAGCGCCGGCGGAGCCATCCTCGCCACCCAGTCGGACGTGCTGTCCGACGACCCGGCCGCCTGGCGACCGGCCACGGCGCGCGTGCCCGACGAGCGGGAGCGTCGCGACCTCGACCTGGCCTGGCGGATCGCGCGACACGTCACATCGAACGCCGTCGTCCTCGTCCGCGACGGGATGCTGGTCGGTGTCGGGGCAGGGCAGGCCAGCCGTGTTGACAGCGCTCGGCTCGCCGTGGCGAAGGCCGGCCCGGAACGCTGTCGCGGGGCGGCGTGCGCGTCGGACGCATTCTTCCCCTTTCCCGACGGGCTTCTCGTCTGCGCCGACGCCGGGGTCACGGCGTTCGTGCAGCCCGGCGGGTCTGTCCGCGACGCCGAGGTGATCGCCGCGGCGGACGCGGCCGGCGTGTCGATGCTGGTCACCGGCGTCCGCCACTTCCGCCACTGAAGCGTCGGACGGGCGTACGGCTCACCGCAGGGGGAACAGGACGCGGCCGAGAACGCGGCCGGAACGCGGCCGTGAATCCCTGTCGCGGACCAACGACACGCGGCCGGGAATCCCGGCCCGCACGCGGTAGACTGCAGCCGGACGGACATGCCCGTGCGGGCATGGCAACTCCCTGGGGGATGCCATGGACGAGAGCCCGAGCAACGAGATCGAAGGCAGCGAGCAGGGGAAGGCCGGTTCCCAGCCGGCAGAAGGGGTCGGGCCGGCGGCCGGACCGACGGCGGAAGGCGCGACGTCCTCCACGCAGGGTCGGCCGGCCTCCGGTTCGGGGTGGGACGCCTCCGGCTGGAAGGTCAGGGACGAAAGCGCCCGCGACTGGGTCGGGCAGCTCCAGGGGATGATCGACGGCGTCGCCGAGCACGCCGGCCCCGTGTTGCGCGAGGTCGCTGCCAAGGCGGCAGAGCTGGCCGCCGTTGCGGCCGAGAACGCGGGCCCCGCGCTGCAGCGCGCGGCCGACATGACGACGGAGGTCGGGCACAAGGTCGCGACCCGGAGCAAGGAATACGCGGCCGAGTTGCGCCGGCAGCAGGCCGGGCAGGGTGCAGCTGAGCAGGGGACGGGTTCCCCGCGCGGCGGCCTGGGGAGGCCCCGGCGGGGCAGCCCGAGGGCGACCAGCCCGCCGCCTGACACCATCCGACGGAGGAGCGGGGAGTGCGACGACCCGGGCACCCCCCGACGACCCGATCACCCGACAGGCAGACAAGGGCCCGTGGCGAGCGCCGCGGGCCCCTCCCGTCTGCGTCCGCCGTCCCGTTCCCGGGCCCCGGGCGGGCCGCGCGCTCCTGTTACCATCGCCGCCACATGGCCGGCGCCCGCCGTTTCTACCTGACCACCGCGATCGCGTATGCCAACAGCCGCCCGGGGCTGCACACCCTCTACGAGGTCGTCGGGGCGGACGCCATCGCCCGGTCCCACCGCATGCGCGGCGACGACACGTACTTCCTGACCGGGACCGACGAGTACTCGGTGAACATCGCGACCACGGCGGCGAAGCTCGGGACGACGCCGAGAGCGTTCGTCGACGAGATGGTCGAGCTGTTCATGGCCGCCGAGCGCGGCCTGGGCATCGCGCCCGACAGGTTCATCCGGACCACGGACCCGGACCACCAGCGCGCGGTGCACGAGATGATCCGACGGGCCTACGACCGTGGGGACCTGTACCAGGGCACGTACGAGGGCTGGTACTGCCCCAACGAGGGGTTCCGGGCGCCGAGCGACCTGGTCGAGGATGCGGCAGGCGTGCACTGCCCCAACCATCCCGGGGTCGAGCTGCAGTGGCTCACCGAGCGCAACTGGTTCTTCCGCCTCTCGGCCTACCAGGACCGGCTCGAGCGGTATTACGCCGAGCACCCGGACTGGGTCCAGCCCGAGTACCGCAGGAACGAGATGCTCGGCTTCATCCGGCAGGGCCTCGAGGACTTCTCGGTCAGCCGCGAGAAGGCGCCGTGGGGCATTCCGTTCCCCATCATGTCCGATGGATCGTCGTCGCAACTCGCCGATGGATCGTGGAACCCGGCGGCCGGCACGGTCTACGTCTGGTTCGACGCCCTGACGAACTACGTGACCGGAGTGGGCTTCCCCGACGAGCCCGACCGGTTCGCGCGCTGGTGGCCGGCCGACCTGCACATCATCGGCAAGGACATCAATCGCCTCCACACGATCATGTGGCCGGCGATGCTGATGAGCGCCGGCCTGCCGCTGCCGCGCGAGGCCTGGGTGCACGGCTGGCTCCTCGTTCAGGGCGAGCGCATGAGCAAGAGCCGCGGCAACTTCCTGGACCCCCAGGCGGTGGTCGCCGCGCTCGGCACGGACGGCGCGCGCTACGTCGCTGCTGCGCGAAGTCGCGTTCGACCGGGACACCGACGTGTCACTGGGACTCGTTCGTGCGCCGGTACAACGCGGACC
Source organism: uncultured Chloroflexia bacterium (assembly GCA_963759135.1). Lineage (GTDB taxonomy): Bacteria > Chloroflexota > Limnocylindria > Limnocylindrales > CSP1-4 > JAJYNJ01. The sequence continues at coordinate 143,048 of CAVWXU010000013.1, forward strand.
TGGCAAACGATTTCGGCAACCTCGTGAACCGAAGCCTGTCGATGACGGCGCGCTACCTCCGTGGAGAACGCCCCGAGCCGAGGCCCGCGGACCTGGCGCCGCTCGCGGCGGCATGGGGCGAGGCGCGGGCCGCGTACCAGGCCAGGTTCGACGGCTGCCTCCTGCACGAGGCGCTGGCGGCCCTCTGGGGTTTCGTGGGCGCGGCGAACCGCTTCGTGGACGCCGAGCAGCCCTGGGTGCTGGCGCGCGCCGCGGGAAGCCGGTGACGGGGACGCCGCCGAGCGGCTGCGCGCCGTGCTGGGCGACCTGCTGGAGGCCTGCCGTCTCCTCGGCTTCGCGGCAGCACCGTTTGTCCCGAACACGGCACCGCGTGTCGCCGAGCAGCTCGGCGTCGAGTACCCGTACGCCGACGACGGCAACGGGGGACCGCCACTGGACGCGCTGCTGGAGTGGGGGAGCGGCCCGACGGGCGGGCGAATCGGCACGCCGGCCCCGCTCTTCCCCCGCCTCGAGACCGAGGCGGCGCTGGCCGCGGACGGCTAGCCTGCGCCGCGCGACGAGCTCGAGCCGGTGCGCCTCGTCGATTCGCACGCGCATCTGCAGGCCGACGCGTTCGACAGCGACCGGCCCGGCGTGCTCGCGTCCGCCGCGGTCGCCGGCGTCGAGCGGCTGCTCGTACCCGGCTGGGATCTCGAGTCGTCCCGTCGCGCGGTGGCACTTGCGGTCGCATCGGCCGCGGATGCGACGCCGCTGGCGGTCGACGCCGCTGCCGGCATCCATCCGCACGCAGCCGCCGGCGCGGACGGCGCGACGTGGGAGGCGATCCGTGCGCTCGTGGCCCTCCCGTCCGTGCTCGCGATCGGGGAGACCGGACTCGACTACGACCGCGAGTTCTCGCCGCGCCCTGCCCAGCTCGACAACGTGCGCCGCCACCTTCAGCTCGGGCGCGACACGGGCAAGCCGGTGATCCTGCATTGCCGCTCGGCGGCCGGACGTCGGGACGCGCACGACGACCTGATCGCCGAGCTGCGGAGCGCCGGTGCCGGCGAGGCCGCGTGGGTGGCACGTCTCCGGGGTCGCCCGCCCGCGATCCTGCACTCGTTTTCGGGACCGCCCGACTACGCCGAGGCCGCGATGGGGCTCGGCCTGGCGGTGAGCTTCTCCGGCCTCGTCTTCCGACGAGGCGAGGCGGCGTCGGCCGAGGTCGTTCGGCTGGTGCCGGCATCCAGGCTGCTGGTCGAGACCGACGCACCGTATCTCTCGCCCCCCGGCGCTCCACGCCGCCGCAACGAACCGGCCTGGGTCGGCGTGACGGCCCGCTGGGCAGCCGAGCAGCGCGGCGAGGACCCGGACACACTTGGCGTGGCACTGGTTGCCGCCTACGACGCGATCTTCAGGGACAACAGGAGAGGTGACCACACGAGCGACCGAAGGGGGCCCGCGAAGATGCCCTGGTCCCGCCCCGCGGCGGGCCGCCGAGGCGCAGCAGCCACCCGGCCGGCGACCGGTGTCCGGTGACGCCGCCGGACGGGCCCTACGGCCGCTCGCGGGCGTTCTGGCGCCAGGTGGCCTCGATCGTTCTCCTGGCCATCCTCGCGCTGGCGGGCCTGGCCGACGTGGCGCTGACCTACAACAACCTCGTGCCGGTCGTCGTCTTCGGGGTGCTCGTGCTGGTGCTGGTGGTGAGCGTCGGGATCATGCGCGCGGCGCGCTGGACGCCGGCTGCTTGAACGAGTCCGTGCTCTTGACATCCGTGTCGCCTCTGCGTAGGCTCTTAGCACTCTACGCGCGAGAGTGCTAAACCTCCGCACGGGAGTTGCCAACCCAAACGGCACGGACCGGATCGGCAGCCGGCATCGCTCGAGCCGCGAAACGCGCGCACGGCGACCGCTCGCCGGGCCGGCAGCACGACCGGCAGCACGCACCAGGAGGATTTCGCGTCGGCGACCGCCACTGCGTCCAAGTCCA
>CAVWXU010000014.1:0-18744 GCA_963759135.1 uncultured Chloroflexia bacterium
CGCGCTCACGGGCGAGCGCCGGGTGCTGGGGCTCGAACTCGCCGCCGGCAACGACGAGGGCAGCGCCTGGCCGAGGTTCGTGCGCTCGCTCGTCGAGCGGGGCCTCCACGGCGTGCGCCTCGTCATCAGCGACGACCACGCGGGCCTCGTCAAGGCGATCACGAGCAGCTCCTGGGCGCGGCCTGGCAGCGCTGCCGGGTCCACCTCACGCGCAACGCTCAGGACCTCGTGCCCCGCTCGGCGCGCAGGCATGGTCGCCTCCGCGGTCCGCATGGTCATCGAGCAGCCCGACGGGATGAGTGCCCGGGAACAGCTCGACCGGGTCATCGACGGCCTGCGCCCGAGGTTCCCGGCCGTCGCCGACCTGCTCGCTCGGCCGAGGCGGGGCTGCTCGCCCACTTCGCCTTCCCCGAGCCCCACCGGCGGCAGATCCGCAGCACCCACCCTCTCGAGCGGCTGAACAAGGAGATCAAGCGCCGCACGGCGGTCGTGGGGATCTTCCCGACCCGCGCCTCGGTCCTGCGCCTCGTCGGCATGATCCTCGCCGAGCAGGACGACGAGTGGCAGGACGGCCGGCGCTACTTCCGGCCCGAGACGATCGCGCTCATCGACGCAGAACCCGAGTCGAGGAGGTGGCCGGCCCTGCTGATGGCGAGCTGAGCGATCAGGCGCGAGGATGGCGCCGCTGTTACACCATGCGTCAGGATCGGACCGCGCGGCTCTCGCCATGTGCGAGGGTTCGTCGAACCGGGCCCGGGTGACTCCCTTACACCTTGTCCCGCCTGCTGGGCGGTGACTTGCGCCTCGTGAGTGTCCCCCGGCAAGGGTTCGGCGCGCCGGGCGTGACCTGATAGGAGCGTGGCCTCCGCGACAGAGCCGCACGCATGGTTGTCCGCCCGGACGCGCGCATCGAGTCTACGCAGGAGGGCCGGACAGTGGTCACGATCGGCATCGACACACACAAGGCGACACTCGCGAGCCTGCGCCGTCGACGAGCTGGGACGCGAGCTCGAGGCCGCCACGTTCGCGAACGATCCCCAGGGCCATCGGCGGCTGCTCGGCTGGGCGACCCGGCTGGATCCGGAACGCCGGTTCGGCATCGAGGGCTCTGGGAGCTTCGGCGCGGCGCTCGCCCGTGGCCTCCTCGCGGCCGGGGAGATGGTGATCGAGGTGCCGGCCACGCTCACCGATCGAGAGCGTCGGCATCTGCGCCGGCGTGGCAAGTCGGATCCCGCCGATGCGCTCGCCATCGCCCGCGTGGTGCTCCGCGAGCCGACCCTGCACCCCGTGATGCCTGCCGCGATCGCCGACGATTTGAAGCAGCTCGTCGGACTGCCCGTGACGAACTGCAGGCCGAGCGCACGCGTGTCGCCAACCGGCTGCACGCCGACCTGCTCGTGCTCGCGCCCGGCTACGGTGACGGATCCCCAACCTCGTCGCGGCCCGTCATCTCGCGCCGGTCGGGTCGGCTCCTCGGCCGCTCGCCTGCCGTCCGGGCCCAGCTCGCCCGGAGACGCCTGGCCCGGCTGCGCGCCCTGGATCGCGAGATCGTCGCGCTCGAGGCGCAACTTGCCGGTCTCGTCGCGGCCAGCGGATCGTCGCTGCCTTGCCTGCCCGGGATCGGGGTGCTGCTTGCTGCCAAGCTGCTCGGTGAGACGGGCGACGTGCGCCGCTTCCGCTCGGGGGCCGCCTTCGCGGCCGTGACCGGCACGGCCCCCATCCCGGCCTCCTCGGGGCAGACGCAGCGCCATCGCCTGAACCGGGGTGGCAATCGGCAGCTCAACCGGGCCCTGCACTTCATGGCCATCGTCCAGGCGCGCACGCATCCCCGCCGCCCGGGCCTATGTGGCCCGCCGCCAGGCTGAGGGCAAGACCTGGCGCGAGGCGCTCCGCTGTCTCAAGCGCCACCTCGCCGACGTGGTCTATCGGACCATGCTGCTCGATCTCCGCGCCGCCGAAATCAGGGCTTGACGAGATAGGAGCTCACGTGCTGGGACTTGACCCGGCGCACGGTCCGCAGGTGTCGGGCGCGCCTGTCGACACTCCGGCCGCCGGTGCAGAATTGCGACCATGCGGAGACTGTCGGGAACCCCCGCGTCGAGCGGGGTCGCGCGGGGGCCGTGGGCACGCGTCGAGGCGCCCGCACGAGCCGGAGACGCGGACGATCGCGCCCGCGCAGGCCTAGGCGGAGCGCGCCCGGTTGAGCGCGGCCGCGGAGCGTGCGGCTGCCGAGCTCGAGGCGATCGGGGAGCGGGTCGCCGCGGAGGGACACCCGGAGGAAGGGGCCATCTTCGAGGCCCAGGCGCAGATGGCGAGGGACCCCGCGCTCGCCTCGCTTGCGGAGCAGGTCATCGACGAGCGACATGTCGACGCGGTCGGGGCCGTGCTCGAGGCGGGACGCGAACTGGCCGCAGCAGCTGCGCGAGGTCGGGGACGAGCTGCTCGCGGCCAGGGCGGCCGACGTAGCCGACGTCGCCCTGCGGATCGCCCGCCGGGCCGCCGGCGTGCCGGACCCCGGCCTGCCGCGGCTGGACCGCCCGACCATCATCGTCGCCGAGGATCTCCCGCCATCCGTGACCGCGACCCTTCGCCGGGACCGGCTCCTCGGGTTCGCGTTGGAGTCCGGTTCCGCCACCGCGCATGCCGCGATCCTGGCGCGTGCCTACGGGATTCCGGCGGTGGTCGGGGTCCAGGGGCTGCTCGCCGCGCTGGCGCCCGGCGACCTGGCCATCGACGGCAGCACCGGCGACGTCTTCGTCGAGCCGGACGCCGCGACGGTCGCCGAGCTCGAGCGGCGCGCCGAGCAGTCGCGACGGGCGGACGTGCAGGCTCGCAGCGAGGCGTCGCTCCCGGCGACGACTCGCGACGGGGTCGAGATCACCCTCCTGGCCAACATCGGGACCCCCGAAGAGGCGGCCCGGGCGGTGGCACTCGGAGCGCAGGGCGTCGGCCTGTTCCGGACGGAGTTCCTCTTCATGGAGCGGCCGACCGAGCCCACGGAGGACGAGCAGGCGGCGGCCTACCGGGAGGCCGTCGAGGCGTTCTCCCCGTACCCGGTGACGATCCGGCTGCTCGATGTCGGCGGGGACAAGCCCATCCCGTACCTGCCCATGGCTCCGGAGGCGAACCCATTCCTCGGCGTGCGCGCGCTGCGGCTGGCGGCCACTCGCCCCGGCATCTTCCTGGCCCAGCTGCGCGCCGCGATGCGGGCAGCCGTGGCAGGGCCGGTGAAGGTCATGGCGCCGATGGTCGCGGATGCCGGCGACGCCGCAACGCTGCTGTCCCTCGCGGAGCAGGCCCGGACGGAACTGGAGGCGCGGGGCGAGCCGTTCGCCCCCGTCGGCCTCGGCGTGATGCTCGAGATCCCGGGGGCGATCCTGGTCGGCGACAGCTACTTTCCGCGCCTCGCGTTCGCCAGCCTGGGCACGAACGACCTGCTGCAGTACACGCTCGCCGTCGACAGGGGAAACCCGGATCTCGCCCGCTACCAGGATTCGCTCCATCCCGCGCTGCTGCGCCTCGTGCGAGAGGCCGTCGAGCGGGCCGACCGGGCGGGGATCGAGCTATCGGTCTGCGGCGAGATGGCCGGCGACCCCGCCGCCGCGCTGGCGCTGGTGGGCATCGGGATCCGCAAGCTCAGCATGGCAGCCGGCAGCCTGGCCGCGGTCCGGCGCGCCGTCCGCGGTGTGGACGAGTCGCGGGTGCGCGAGGAGGCGCTCGCCGCCCTCGGGGACGCGTCGGCGGCCGCGGTGCGCGCCCGGTTCCAGGCGCTCGTCGGTGGACGAGACGGCGGCTGACCCTGGCAGTCGCACGCGACCGACCGGGACGCGCCGCACCCGGGGGACGACTGTCGCACGCCGCACGGCGCCCGACCGGAGGCGTTCGTGGGGTGCGGTAGACTTGCCCGGCAATGACGACCCGTGAGTTGAGGGAGCAAGGATCCGTGTCCGCCGACGATCTGCGCGCGAAGATCCGCGAGATCCCCGACTTCCCGAAGCCCGGAATCCTGTTCTACGACATCACGACGCTGCTGAAGGACCCCGAGGCGTTCAAGGGCTCGATCGACCTGCTCGTCGATCCGTACCGCGACCGGCGCGTCGACGTCGTGGTCGGGATGGAATCGCGCGGCTTCATCTTCAGCGCCCCGATGGCCTACACCCTCGGGGTGGGCTTCGTCCCGGTGAGGAAGCTGGGCAAGCTGCCTGCCGAGACGGTCAGCGTGGAGTACGCGCTGGAGTACGGCACGAACACGCTCGAGATCCATCGCGATGCGATCACGCCGGGTCAGCGCGTCCTGATCGTCGACGACCTCCTGGCAACGGGTGGGACGGTCAGCGGGACGATCGACCTGGTCCGCCGGATCGGTGGCGAGGTCGTCTCACTCGCGTTCCTCGTCGAGCTGCGGTTCCTGAAGGGTCGCGAGCGCCTCCGCGGCTACGACGTTCACAGCATCATCCAGTACTGACGACGAGGCGCCCGGCGTGAGCGATCGGGGTCGCGGCGACGTCCCGGACGATCGCGGCCCCGATGGGCAGGCGGAGTTGCCCTGGGCCGACCCGGACGCCGCTCGACGCCACCGATGCCGCCCCTTCGCTCGAACCCGCACCTGAACCTGCGCCGCCTGCCGCCGCTCGCCCGACCTCCGCCCGAACCTGCGCCGACCTGCGCCGCCTCGCCCGACCTCCGACCTCGCCGGCGCAGCTTCTTCCGCTCGTTCGGCCGCGAAGCGGTCCAGGCCGCGGCGCAGCTGGTCGGCGCGGCCACGGCCCTGCAGCGCGGTTCGCTCGCGGCGACCGGACAGCTCCTCGGCGGAAACCGGGCGCCCGGCGATCCGATCGCACAGTTCCTCGGGCTCGACGACCCGCCGGCGCTGGCTCCGGCGGCGGAGTTCCGTAGCCCGTACCGGTACCGGGAGGGCGAATTGACCCTGGTCGACCAGCGCAGGCTCCCGGACGAGCTGGTCGACGTCACCTGCCACACCGGCGCGGAAGTCGCCGGGTGCGTCCGCGACCGCCTCGTGCGCGGTGGTCCCGTGCTTGCGCAGGTTGCCGCCTACGGCGTGGTCGTGGCGGCCGAGCGGATGCGGGCGTCGACGAAGTTCATCCGCGTCGCGACCCTGCACGGCACGATCAACGCCCTGCGCTCGTCCCGGCCGAGCTCCCGTCCGATGGAAGTCGCGCTCGACCGGATGCTCGCCACGTGGCAGCGCGTGGGCGAGGAAGCTGCCGGCGACCTGACGGCGAACGTCCTCCGCGCCGAGGCGGAGGCGATCGCGGACGAGGCCATGCTCGACCACGCCGAGCTGGGTCGGGCCGGCGCGGCCGTCCTGCCCATCCCCCTCGAGCGACACCTCGAGGTCCTCGTGCACGGCCCCGTCGGGCCGCTCGCCGGCGGTGCGCTCGGCACGGCGGTCGCGGTCCTGCAGGAGCTGCTGGTCCAGGGGCGCGAGGTCCACGCCTGGGTCCCGGAAGGCCGCCCCACGCTCCAGGGGGCGCGCATCACGGCGTTCGAGCTCGCTCGCCTGGACATCCGACACACCGTCGTGGCCGACGCCGCCGCTGCGGGGATCATCGCCCGTGGGCGGGTCGACGCCGTCCTGGTGGCTGCCGATCGCATCGCGCGAAACGGGGACGTGTCCGCGACGGTCGGCACGTACCCGCTGGCGGCCGTCGCGGCTCGCCACGGCGTCCCGGTGTACGTCTGCGCGCCCCTCTCGACCGTGGATCTCCGCGTGGATGACATGTGGGGCTTCACGGAGGAGGAACGCCCGGCGGACGAGCTCGCCGACGTGAACGGCCGCCGCATTCCGCCGGCGGAGAGCCTCGTTCAGAACCCGGTCCTGGACGTCACGCCCGCGGCGTTGATCCGCGGGTTCGTCACCGAGCTGGGCGTGATCGAGCCCCCCTTCGAGGAGTCGCTCGACCGAGCCGTCCAGCGGCGACGCTCCGGCCCGCCCGCGCCCGCCGGCTGTGCCCGCCCCGCCGGCTGTGTCTGCCCCGCCGGCTGGCCCGCGCCGCCGGCTGTGTCCGCCCCGCCGGCTGTGCCCGCCCCGCCCCCTGCGCCCGCGCCGACGGCCGAAGACGAGGACGGCTGGGAGGGCTCATGGTGACGCTCGCTCGCACAGAGGCCGGCGAGCGCGGACTCGCGGTTCGGTTCACGACCGACCGGGCGCTGCTTCGCCGCTTCCTCGAGCAGGACCGGCTGTTCGCCGCGTACGCCCTCTGCGACCTGGACGACCGTGAGTTCGCCCGAACCCGCTGGGCCGTCGCATTGGGCGGCCAGGCGCCGCAGTCCCTCGTGCTCGAGTACGCGGGGCTGGCGCCCCAGCCCGTGTTTGCCATGGGCGATGCAGCCGGCGTCGAGGCCGTGCTCCGCGACCTCATCAGGCCTCGTGCCGCCTGGGTCGCGATGTCCTACGCCGTTCTTCCCGCCGTTGAGCGTCTCTACCGCGTCGAGCCGGGTCCCGAGATGATCCGGATGGCCGTGGATCGGGCGACGTTCCGTCCGCACCCGGGCCTGGCGGCGCGGATGGTGCCGGGCGAGATCGGCGACCTGAACCGCCTGTACGAGCTCGGTTTCACGTCGTGGCTGCCCGCATCGGCGATCGAGGAAGGCGTGTACTACGGCGTCCGGGTGCGCGGCACGCTCGTGGCGGCTGCGGGCACCCACGTCGTCAGCCGAGAGGCGAGGATGGCGGTCGTCGGCAACGTGCTGACGCACCGGGAGTACCGCGGCCGCGGGTTCGCCAAGGTCACGACCAGCGCCGTCACGCAGGAGCTGCTCCGGACGTGCGACGATGTCGTGCTCAACGTCCGCGCCGACAACGCACCCGCCATCGCCGCGTACCGTACGCTTGGCTACCGCGAGCACTGCCGCTTCGCGGAGCGGCTTGTTCACAGGCGCGCGTCGACGCTCGATGGCATCATGGCGCCGATACGGCGCCTCTTCCCCGCCCGGAAGGAGCCCTGACCGCTCCCGCCCGAAGGAGTCCCGACCGCATGTCAGTCGCCCAGCTGCCGGCCCACGACGTCGCCGACCTTGCTCTCGCTGCCGAGGGGCGGCGTCGCATCGAGTGGGCCGAGCGCGAGATGCCCGTGCTGCGCCTGATCCGCCAGCGGTTCGAGCGGGAGCGCCCGCTGGCGGGCGTGCGGATCGCGGCCTGCCTTCACGTGACCACCGAGACCGCGAACCTGGCGAGGACGCTCCAGGCCGGCGGCGCGGACATCGCGCTTGCCGCGTCGAACCCGCTGTCCACCAAGGACGACGTGGCGGCGGCCCTCGTGGCGGAGTACGGCATTCCCACCTACGCTCGTCGCGGCGTGGACCGCGAGGGCTACTACTCGCACCTGAACGCGGTCGCGGACACGCATCCCGCGATCACCATGGACGACGGGTGCGACCTGGTGAAGCTCCTCCACGCCGAGCGCCCCGGGCAGGTCGCCGAGGTGGTGGCTGGCACCGAGGAGACCACGACAGGAGTCATCCGGCTCCGCGCGATGGCCGCCGAGGGTGCGCTTGGGTACCCCGTCGTCGCGGTCAACGAGGCCAGGACCAAGCACCTGTTCGACAACCGGTATGGGACCGGCCAGTCGGCGGTCGACGGCATCCTCCGCGCCACGAACATCCTCCTCGCCGGGCGGCACGTGGTGGTGGCCGGGTATGGCTGGGTCGGGAAGGGGATCGCGTCCCGGTTCCGCGGCATGGGGGCGCAGGTCGCCGTCACCGAGGTCGACCCGATTCCGGCGATCGAGGCGCTGATGGACGGCTTCGCGGTGATGCCGATGGCCGACGCGGCGCCGTGGGGGGAAGTCTTCATCACGGCCACCGGCGACCTGAACGTGATCCGCGAGGAGCACTTCGGCGTGATGCGCGACGGCGCCATCCTTGCCAACGCGGGGCACTTCGACGCGGAGATCGAGCTTCCGGCGCTGCGGCGACTGGCCGACGGACGCGTTCGCGAGGTTCGCCACGACGTCGACGAGTACGACCTCGGCGATCGGCGGATCCGGCTGGTCGTGGAGGGCCGGCTCGTCAACCTTGGAGCCGCCGAGGGCCACCCGGCCGCCGTCATGGACATGAGCTTCGCGAACCAGGCGCTCGGCGTGGAGTACGTGCTGGCGCACCACCGTGAGCTCGACCGGCAGGTCTACGCCGTACCGGACGCGATCGACCGCGAGGTCGCCCGCCTGAAGCTGGAGGCGCTGGGCGTCGGGATCGACGAGCTGACGCCCGAGCAGCGGACGTACCTCTCGTCGTGGACGAGCGGCACATAGGCAGGGCCCAGGACCGTGGCCGGCATCAGCATCCTCCAGGACGCCTGCGTACCTGTTCACCTCCGAGTCCGTCACGGAGGGGCATCCGGACAAGCTGTGCGACCAGGTGAGCGACGCCATCCTGGACGCGATCCTGCACAACGACCCCGACGCGCGCGTGGCCTGTGAGACCGCAACCACCAACGGCGTCGTGTTCGTCCTGGGCGAGATCACCACGAGCACCTACGTCGAGTTCCAGACCATCGTGCGGGACACGATCAGGGACATCGGCTACACGGACGCGCGGTACGGGTTCGACTACCGCACGTGCGGGACGATGGTCTCCGTACACGAGCAGTCCCCGGACATCAAGCGCGGCGTGGACGACGCCCTCGAGACGCGCGGCACCGGCGGCGAGGTCCACGACCAGGGAGCCGGCGACCAGGGCATGATGTTCGGGTTCGCCTGCCGCGAGACGCCCGAGCTCATGCCGCTGCCGATCGCGCTTGCGCACCGGCTGGCCAGGCGCCTCGCCGAGGTCCGCAAGGACGGCACACTGCCGTACCTGCGCCCGGACGGCAAGACCCAGGTCACCGTGGAGTACGAGCGCGGCGTGCCGAAGGCCGTCCACACGGTCGTGATCGCGGCGCAGCACGACGAGGAAGTCGCCACCGAGCGTCTCCGGAACGACGTGATGGAGTGCATCGTCTGCGAGGTCGTGCCGAAGGAGCTGCGGCGCCGCGACCCGGTCGTGCACGTGAACCCCACCGGCCGCTTCGTCATCGGCGGGCCCATGGGCGACGCGGGCCTGACCGGCCGAAAGATCATCGTCGACACCTACGGAGGCATGGCCCGTCACGGCGGCGGCGCCTTCAGCGGCAAGGATCCCTCGAAGGTCGATCGCTCCGCCGCATACGCGGCGCGCTGGGTGGCGAAGAACCTCGTGGCTGCAGGGATCGCGGACCGGTTCGAGCTGGCGCTCAGCTACGCGATCGGCGTGGCGCATCCCATCTCGATGTCGATCGAGACGTTCGGAACGGGGCGCGTCCCCGACGAGCGGATCGAGGAGTTGATCCGGGCCCATTTTGACCTGCGCCCGGCGGCCATCATCCAGCGCCTCGACCTGCGGCGCCCCATCTACCGCCAGGTGGCGTCGTACGGGCACTTCGGCCGGCCGGACCTCGACCTGCCCTGGGAGCGGATCGATGTGGCCGCTGCACTGGCCGACGATGCCGGCCTCACGGCCCCTGGGGTCGCGCCGGCGGAGGCGACGGTCGAGGCCTGAGGGCGGAGCGCCCCGACGGGCACGCGCCAGGGATGGCGGCGACCGGCGGCGGCACGAAAGGGAGGGCGGCGTGTACGTCGTGATCCTCGCGGGAGGGGGCGGGACGCGTCTGTGGCCGCTCTCGCGGCAGGACCGACCCAAGCCGTTCCTTCCGCTCGTGGGGAGCGAGACCCTGTTCCAGCGAACCGTGGCGCGGGTGCTGCCCCTGGTCGGCCCCGACGGGATCTACGTGGTGGCCGAACGGCGCCACGCGCGGCATGCGCTGGAGCAGGTGCCCTCGCTTCCGGTCGATCATGTCCTGGGCGAGCCCATGGGTCGGAACACGGCGGCCGCCGTCGCGCTGGCCGCGCTCGCCGTGGAGCGGCCGCTCGGCGAGACGATGGTCGTCCTGCCGGCCGACGCCTGGATCGCCGACGACGGTGCGTTCCGTGCCGCGCTCCGCGCAGTGGCCGGGACCGACGGCCTGGCCGCCGGCGCCCTCGGCGTCGAGGCACCGCTGGTGACGCTGGGTGTCCGGCCCGATCGGCCCGAGACGGGGTATGGGTACCTGGTGCCGCGCGTCGATGCGGCTGCCGGTCCAGGAGGGGCCACTGTCCCTGTCGCCGCGGCGGCGCCCGATGCCGGGGCCGCTCTCGGCGACGCGGCCGCGCCCGATGCCGGGGCAGCTCCCGGCGCGTTCGCCGCGTACCCGCTCGAGGCGTTCGTGGAGAAGCCGGACGCGAACCGCGCCGCGGAGCTCTTGCGGATGCCCGGCGTCGCCTGGAACGCGGGCATGTTCGCGTGGCGCCGGCGAGCGATCCTCGGCGCGCTCGAGCGCTTCGCCCCGGACGTCCTCGACGGCGTCCGCCTGGCACTCGCGGCACCCGGCGCGAGCGATCAGGGCGGCCCGCTCGACGGTCCCGAGGCGGCGCGCCGCTACGCGACCGTGCGCTCCGTGTCCATCGACTACGCGGTCATGGAGGACGCGGCGCGGGCGGGCATCGTGCTGATGGGCAGCCTGGATGCCGGCTGGAGCGACGTAGGGAACTGGCGTGCCGTGCGCGACCTGGGGGCCGCACCGCCCGGGGAAACGCCGGGCACGGCCATCGACGTCGGCTCCCGGGATGTCCTCGTCCGCGCGGTGGGAGGCCGGCTGGTGGCGACCATCGGGCTCTCCGATACCATCGTGATCGACACGCCCGACGCCCTGCTCGTGTGCGCAGCCGACCGCGCCCAGGACGTGAAGGTCATCGTCGAGCGCCTCAGGGACGCGGGGGAGATGGAGCACCTGTGACCGAGCCGAGCGTGCAACGGCCGCCGATCGTCTTCGGGACGGACGGGTGGCGCGCCCGCGTCGCGGACGAGTACACCTTCGAGAACGTTCGACGGTGCGCCGAGGGCGTCGCGCGCTACGTCACGCAGGCGGGGACGGCCGCACAGGGCGTCATGGTCGGGTACGACCGGCGGTTCGCGAGCGAGTACTTCGCGCAGGCCGCCGCCGAGGTCCTGCTGGCCTTCGACATCCCGGTCCTGTACGCCGCCGCCCCGATTCCCACCCAGATGACCTCGTTCGAGGTCGTCACGCGGGGAACCGCCACGGCGATCATGATCACGGCCTCGCACAATCCCTGGACCGACAACGGCTTCAAGGTGAAGTCGCCCTCCGGCGCCGCCGCCGGACCCGAGATCCTCGCCGTTCTCGAGCGCACCATCTCGGAACACGCGGGCTCCGCGCCGCCACGCAGGCCGTTCGCCGACGCCGAGGCGGCGGGCCTGGTCGAGCGGGTCGACCCGTTCGACGGCTATCGCGACTACGTTGCGCGCACGCTCGACCTCGAGCGGCTGCGCGCCGCGGACGTCAGCGTCCTCGTGGAGCCCCTGTACGGCTCGGGCGCGGGCTGGATCCCGCGCCTCCTCGATGGGGGCAGGATCCGGGTCCGCGAAATCCACTCTGAGCGCAACCCGTATTTCGGGGGCATCAACCCGGAGCCCATCCGCCCGAACGTGGACGAGGCGCTCGGGATCCTCGCCGCGGGCGGCCACGACCTCGGGCTCCTGCTCGACGGCGACGCGGACCGTGCCGGCGCGGCCGACGAACGTGGGACCTTCATCCACCAGCTGCAGGTCATGGGCCTGCTCATGTACTACCTGCTCGAGCATCGCGGGATGCGGCAGCCGGTCGTGTACACGGTCAACGAGACATCGATGGTGGAGCGACTCGGACAGCGCTACGGGGTGCCCGTCCACGAGACGTCGGTCGGGTTCAAGTACGTCGGCCCCAGGATGATCGAGACCGGGGCGATGATGGGCGGCGAAGAGTCCGGGGGCTACGGCTTCGGGATGCACCTCCCGGAGCGCGACGGGATCTACGCCGACCTGATGCTGCTCGACCTGTTCCTCCGCGAGCGCGAGCGGGGGCGCTGGCCGGTCTCGAAGGCGGTCGCGCACCTGCACGAGATCGCGGGGCCGTCGTACTACCTGCGGACCGACGTGCACCTTGACGCGGCGACGTACCCGCAGGTCAAGGAGCGCCTCTGGACGGAATTGTCCACGCAGCCTCCGGCCAGCATCGGCGGCGAACAGGTCGCGCGCTCCGTCACCCTGGTCACCAACGACGGCTTCAAGTGGTGGACGCCGGATGGATCGTGGTTGCTGATCCGGTTCAGCGGCACCGAGCCACTCGTCCGCGTGTACGTCGAGGCAACGTCGGAATCGAAGCGCGACGTGATGCTCGGCGCCGGCGAGCGACTCGTCCGCGGCAGCGCGTGAGGAGCGGACGGACATGGGTGGGGTGCTCGACGACGCGGCTGCGATCGCCCGATACGACAGCGAGGGCATGCTGGCGGCGATCCCGCGCCTTGCGGGGCAGCTGACCGACGGCTGGGCGCGCTCGCGAGCGCTCGAACTGCCGGCGTCGCACCGGGGTCCGTCCACCGTCGTGGTCCTGGGAATGGGCGGCTCGGCGATCGGGGCCGACCTGGTCCGGGGGATCTTCTCGGATCGCCTGCGGGTCCCGCTGGTGACGGTGCGGGACTACGACCTGCCGCGTTTCGTTCAGCCACCCATGCTCGTGGTTGCGGCGTCCCACAGCGGCGCGACCGAGGAGACGCTCAGCGCCCTGTCGCAGGCGATCTCGCGCGGCTGCCCGGTGGCGGCGATCACCACCGGCGGGCCGCTCCTGGCTGCGGCCCACAAGGGCGGGCTCCCATACCTCGAGTACGCGGGCGAGTCGCAGCCACGCGCGTCGGTCGGCTCCGGCATCGCGCTCCTGGCGGGGCTCCTGGAGCGCGCAGGGTGCCTGGACGCGGGCGAGCAGGAGTTCGTCGACGCGGCCGAGGCGGTGCGCGAGATGGCAGCCCGCTGCGGGCCGGGGGTCGCCACGGAGTCGAATCCCGCAAAGCAGCTTGCCTGGTCGCTGGTGGACCGCCTGCCCGTCGTGGAAGCCGGGGGCTTCCTCGCCGCGGTCGCACGGCGCTGGAAGACGCAGCTCAACGAGAACGGCAAGTCGATCGCCTGCTGGGAGGAGCTGCCCGAGGCGACCCACAACGCGGTGGTCGGCTATGAGCAGCCGGAGACGCTGCACGAACGCACGTTCGTGGCGCTCCTCGCGAGTCCGGACGATCATCCCCGGGTGGCGCTGCGGCGCAGCCTGACCGCGGACCTGCTCGCGGAGCGCCAGGTGGGGCACGAAGTGGTGGTGGTGGGCGGCCGCGGACGGCTCGCGCAGGCGGCCTCGGCGATCGCGCTGGGCGACTTCACGAGCGTCTACCTGGCCGTCCTGTACGGGCTTGATCCAACGCCCGTGGCGGCCATCTCGTACGTCAAGGAGCATCTCGCGCTGGCCGATCCGGACATGACCGAGTGAGTCGGCAAGCCCGCATCCTCTCTTGGTCGCGGGGTGTAGTCTGGACGGACCAGCTGGTCGGGGACGGCCGCCCGAGTGAGCGGTTGACCGGCCGATGAGACGGGCCCGCGGACGCCGTCCACGGTCCCCGGAGGTGCGGCCCAGATGCATTCCACCCTCATCGGCAAGATCGAGAAGGCGAACCGGTACGCGCGCGAGACGGATCGGATCACGTTCCAGTCCATGTCCCTGACGTTCCGGGGAGACAACGACAGCCACGTCGTTTCACTCGATCCCGATGGGTGGCATTGCTCGTGCCACTTCTTCGAGAGTTGGAAGAGCTGCGTCCACGTCATGACGCTCCAGAAGGTCCTCGGGGTGATGCTGCCCGAGGAAGCGCAGACGTCGATCTTCGCCGCGGTCGAGGCGGCCGCCGTCTGACTGTCCGCCCCGGCAAACCGGGCGTGGGCGCCGCGATTGATGCATGACGAGCCGGCCCGTGCACCGGGCCGGCTCGTCTGCTGCCGCGAGCGTCTGCCGCGGCGCGGTCTCCCGCCCGCGCGTCCGTGTCACGCCCGGGGCGTCGCCGCCACGGGAGCCTGCGGCACGCCCGGGTCGACGGTCCGCGCGCGGGGAGCCGGTTCACGCCGTCTCGGTCCCTCCGAGGAGTGACCCATCGGCGGCGCCGATCCAGATGACGGCCTGGCTCGGCTCGTCGCCGGCGATCGTGACGTACGTGAACGTGACGGACCAGGCGAGCTGGAGCAATGGTTCGGGCGCGTCCGACCTGGACGGGTCCAGGAAGTTGTTGGGCCGGACCCAGGTGAGCTGGGGCTGGGACTGCGTGAACCCGGTGCGAACGGTCAGCTGACGCTGCGTCGCCCACGCCGCTGCGATCTGCGACGCGCGCGACGAAGGGATCGGACTGGCCGGGGCCGGCGCCGCCGGCGTGCTGGTGACGGTCACGGCCTGGAAGGACCCGCCCGCGGTGAGGTCCACGGTGGTTCCCTCGCCGATGGCGGGGTACCCGTCGATGACGCGGCCCCACCGGACCTCCCAGGCGTCGAGGCCCGGCTGCCAGCGCACCTGCGGCGGCGATGCGGGGAGCGACAGTCCCAGGATCCCGGCGATCGCGCGCGCCCGGACCGGTGCCGAGGCCGAGGTCACGACGGCGGGCTCGCTGGGCGCGGGCGGCCCCAGCCGGACGATCGAGATCGGGGCATGCGTGTCCGGGTCAAGTTCCATGACCGCGCTGGCGCCGGACCCGGCAAGGAACTCGACGCTGTCGTAGTCGACGCCGCGCAGCATGTCGCGCTGGCGGTGCGCAGGGGAGGGCGAGCCGGGGATCCCCAGTGCCCTCGCAATCGCGATCGCGCGGGTTTCCGCGGCCGACTCCTGGGCGGTTGATTGTGGCAGCGCGGTCCACAGCGAGTCCTGGACGCTCCACCCGCGGTCCTTGGCGGTCGAGCTCCCGCAGCCGACCAGCAGGACGGCCAGCAGGGCCCCGACGACTGGGGTGGCCATCGCCCGGCGCGCGCCACCGGCACCGCTCGATACAGACTGCATCACGACCTCCTTACCGGCACCGGGTGCATGGCACGGATGGAAGAGGGACGCCCGAGTACGTGTACGTGCCCCACCAGTTCGGCACGGTGAGCCCGGACGTCGGGGCGGTTCGCAGGGCGAGCTGGACCGACTCGCCCAGGCCGTGCCCGGTCTTGACGTACTGCCAGAACGACGTCTCGAACGCGAGCATGTCGCTCGTCCACGCGGTCCCGACGTACCCGAGAAAGAAGCGCGGGCCCTGGTAGTTGGTGCCGTTCGAGGTGCTGCGGGCCTTCTCGATGCCGAACGCTCCCGGGAAGGTGGACGCGGTCTCGCCGAGGTGACACGTGGAGGCGATCACCACGTTCGCCGCCTTGATGGCGGTGGACGGGACGAGCGTGCGCAGCGACATGATCTGGTTGGCGGTGACGATCCCCTGCGTGCAGCTCCCGTTGTCTTCGCGAAAGCCCCACCCGGACGCGTAGTGGTCCCCGTGGCTGTGGACGTAGTTGCCAGGAGGCCTGAGCGATACGGGTCCGAGGCCGCCAGTTGAGCGTGATCCGAGGTGTCTGGCGACCTCCGAAATAGGGCGGTGTCAGTCCCTACTGCTGTCTGCGCTGCTGTCTCAGGCTGGGCAGGGGCCCGTCGTCGACCCCAATCACCTGCCGGGGACGACCCGCGACGCGGCAGTCGGGCTGCTGTGATGAGCGTGAGGTCCGAGTGGAGGGTGAGTCAGACGTGTCGGGGCGAGAGGACTTGTCCCTTGGTGCGTGACGCACCACGACCATCCAGTGCGTGCGCAGCCCGACGGATCAAGCAGGGCAGGGGAGCGCATGCGTCGCGCCTCGTCCCCACGCTGCAGTGTCCGCGCCCCACGGACGCTGGAGGTGTGCTGATGGACCCGACCATCGACGAAATGCTCCCGGTGTACGCAGCGGCGCTTCGGCGACACCGCCAGCACATCGACGACGGCTGCGACAAGCGGGCTTGGCATGTGCTCGCCTGCCACCTCATCGAGCGCGCGGTGTGGTCGGCGAACAGCAACGACGAGCCGGTCCGCGACGGGCGGCCAATGCCATGGAACCCCATGCTCCTCGACCGGGACGACCACTGAGGCGGGATCGCGTCGGTCACGATTGGCGTGACCGCGAATGGGGTGGTTGTGCGCCCTTCTCGACGGCGCTGTCCCCGGCGCGGGTGGCGGGACAGCAAGAGCCCCCGGCGGGGGTCACCGGGGGCTCGGGTCGGTGGGAGGAGGAACGATCAGGATGATCGCCCGCGTCCCTGAACATGTCCTGAACCGAGAGTGACCGCTGAGCGATACTGCGCTGTGGCGGCGAGGAGGGCGCCGCCTTGGGCGTTCTGGCAGGCAACGGAGGATGGCACCGTCCGATGCTCGACGAGCGCGACGCGGCGTGGGCCGAGGTGTACGCCGTGCTCCCCATTGACTGGGTAGTCCTGCGCCCGCTGTGGCGAGGGACGGATCAGGTGTGGGCTGTCTACGCGCGCTCTACGACCCGGAGCGGCGACGAGAAGCCGTGGGCAGAGGCGTTCGGCGAGACAGAGGCCATCGCGCTCCGTGCCCTCGCTCAGCAGTTCCGGACCGGGCTGACGTAGACGCTCGGACTACAGCGTGCCCTCGCGCGCCGGTCGCTCCCCGAGCACCGATCCACGAGATGCGCAAAATCGTGCTCCAATCTCCCCATCCTCCGTGAAGGCAAGATCGAACGTGCCTACCAACGACCCAACGAGGCCCCGGCCGATAGCGCGTCCCGTCGACGTGGGCAACCCGTTCGTCTGCGTCGGGTGCGGCTTGACCTTCCGGCGGCGAGACGGTCTGTTGGCTCACTGGGAGGTCACGGCCCACGGGCCCAAGCAGCGACAGGCTGACAGCCTCGACCGAGCCCGTGCGAGCATCTCGGGCGACGACGTCCCACCGCCCACCCGTATCCACGAGGAGGAGCACTAGCCGGGGCAATTCGTGGCGGCAATGGGGCGCCACCCCGTCGGCTGGGCGGCGCGACGTCGCGGGCCCTTCGGCAGGTCAGCGGGGCCAGACGTGCACCCGCTCGATGCCGAGCCATGCCGTCACACGCGGGCGCTCGCGGTTGGGGTACGGGCTGCCACCGTAGTGACGCGAGAGCCGGTCGATATCGGCAAGGTCGGGATCATCGCTGAGCGTGACCGTCCCCTGCAGGCTCACGTGGCGGTACCAGTTCTCGCCGTCGATGACGGTCAGGGAGACTCTCGGGTCACGGCGCAAGTGGGCGAGGCGCGCCCGTTCCGCATCAAGGCTGAGGAGGATGCGGCCGTTGTCCCACAGGTACCACGTCGCCACGGTGACCGGCGCGCCGTCCGAGCGCGGTGTTGCCATGACCGCTGGATTGGGTCGGCGCAGCAGGTCTACGACCTCAGGCGTGAGTTGCAGATCGACCATCGGTGACGTCCGTTCCCTCCCTACGGAGCCGTGCGACTGGATACGTCGGAGCGGAGCGTGGACTTTCGGCGCGACGGTAGCACGGCTGCCCTGCTGAGGCCCTCTCGCGTTCCCGACCTACACTCCCCGTCCATGGACGATCCCGGGGAGCGCGCCACCGCGTGGGAGGAGCTCTATGACGCGCTCCCCGACGGCTGGGCCGTCATGCACCCCCAGTGGCGTGAGGCGGACCACCTGTGGGCCGTCTATGCGCGTCGCTTGGTCGGCGCCAAGCACACCATCGGCCATCAGTGGCACGAGGCGTTCGGCCAGACCGAGGCCATCGCCCTCCGGGCGCTGGCCCAGCAGTTCCGCAACCGGCACGACTGAGGTTCCGACGTCCCGGGTTCGGGTGTGGATGCCCCGGCCCGGGTTGTCCACCGCAGGACGCATGTACCTGAACCCGTCGACCGCCAGCGCCCGCAGCTGCTGCGGGATGGTGGTGTTGATCCCCGCGCAGGTGGTGAACGCGGTCTTGTTGTCGTAGACGCTGGCCTGGTAGGCGGCGACAGCCGGGCCTGCCGATACGGCCAACGCCAGGCCGGCGCTCAAGCACGGGATCACGAGCCTCCGCCACCGGAACCCTCCGTCCCAACGCATCGGTACCTCCTCCGGCGGATCCGCGGCGGGAGGAGGCGGGCAGGATGAGTTTGGACTCTGGCACTCAACGGCCACTTACCGGACCGTTGGCGAGGGCCGGGCGACTCGAGGTTCCGGCCACGGCGCAATGCCGCAGGGCCCTCATGGGGTGCTACCATCCCGCCGACCAAACGTTCGCCTGGGTGTCGGGCGGCGGCCGCGGGCGGAGAGGACGCAGGGTGCCGCGAGCGGCGAAGGGCGGGGTTGCGGCCCTGCTCGCCCTCCGGCACCGCGCATCCGAGGACGCGGGCGAGGGCCTCACGGACGGCGGCGGCGGCCAGCTCGTCCGCGCGCGTCTCGCGAAGGGCGCCGCGCGGCGCCCGGCCCACGGCCGTTCGGACGGCGCTCACGATCACGGCGTCGCGCATGGCTCGCTCCTCAATTCCGCAGCGGCTTGCCGGTGCGGAGGAAGTGCCGGATCCGAACCAGCCCGCAGCATCGGTTCGGCCCGGGGAAGCGACGACGACGGCGACGGAGGCGGCATCGTCCCCCGATGGGACGGGGCGGCCGGGTGGTGCGCCCGTGCCCCGTGCCCCGATGGGACCGGGTGGCCGGATCGTGCGCCCGTGCCCGGCGGCGCCTTGGTCGTCCGGGCGGCAGAACCCGGGGAGGTGTTCACGCCCGAGCGACTCGACGGCACGCAGCGGGCGATCCGTGAGGCGGTCGGCCAGTTCGTGGAGCGAGCGGTGGTGCCCCGCCGCGCGTCGATCGAGGCACGCGACCC
>CAVWXU010000015.1:0-106192 GCA_963759135.1 uncultured Chloroflexia bacterium
GTCATCCTCGCGTCGTTGGAGTAGGAACCGACGACACGAAAGGACACCACGATGGCCGAGGACAGGATGGCCGTGCTCGACACGGCTCCGCAAGGCGATGCCGAGGCGACGTCGACTTCCTGCGCGAGGGGGTGCGCGTCCTCGCCCAGGCGGTCATGGAGGCCGAGGTGACCGAGCTCACGGGGGTGCCGCACGGTGAGCGGGACCCGGAGCGCCGGCTGACCCGCCGCAACGGGTATCGCGAGCGGCGCTGGGACACCCGGGTCGGCACGCGCCAGTGCTAAGATCTTCCCATGCCCGCCTACGCCTACCTGCGCAAGAGTAGCGTCCGCGATCCCGCCCGCGAGGTCTCCCACGAGCTCCAGGAGCGCGCCGTGCGCGAGCTGGCGGCTCGCTATGGGGACGACAACGGCGCCCTCGTGCTGCTCTATGACTGGGACAAGAGTGGGCGCCTGGGGGCCGACAAGCGCCCGGGGTATCGCGCCCTCCTCGAGGCGATCGACTCCGGCCGTGCCACTGCCCTCTACAGCTACAGCCTCTCCCGCCTGGCCCGCTCGGTGCCCGAGCTCTCCCGCCTCGTCGCCCTGTGCAACGCGAAGGACATCCCGGTCCGTCTGTATGCCGACCACGTCGACACCGCCACCGCGTCAGGGCGGCTCTTGACCCACGTGCTCGCCTCGGTGGCCGAGTTCGAGGCCGACGTGGCATCCGAGCGGGTGCGGGCCGCGATCGCCGCCAAAGTCGCGCGAGGGGAACCGATCGGCACCGTCCATCGCTACGGGGAGCGCGAGGGGGAAGATGCCAGCGCGGTGCTGGCCGCCTTCCGGGAGGCCGGCTCCTACGGGGTGCGGCGCGCCTCCTGAACGCGCAGGGGATCAAGCCCCGGGGATCGAAGCGCGGCTGGTGGCCCTCCGCCGTGGCGCCCATCGTGCGGCGGCTCGATCCCTCGCTCCCCTGCCCGAGCGCGTCCAGGGAGCGAAGGCGGGCGGGGTCAGCTTCGTGCTGGCCCACCTGCTGCGCTGCCCCTCCTGCGGCACGAAGCTCACGGGGTTGCGCGACCGGGGCGGGCGGCGGGTGCGCTACGTCTGTCGCCTGGGATCGGTGACCCCCCATCCGCGCATGAGCATCACCGAGGGCCACATCCTGCCCGCCGTGCAGGCCGAGGTGGCGCACCTCCACACCCCCGAGCTGGTCGAGCAGGTGGAGCGCGATCGTGCCGCCGCATCCGCCCTGGAGGCCCGCCGGGCGCGGGTCCTCGACATGTACGAGCGGGGCGACATCGACCGCGCGGAGTACACGCGCCGGCTGGCTGCGGTGACCGATGCGCTGGCCGCCCTCGATGCCAAGCGCGTCGTCCTGGCGGTGCCCGCGGTCGACTGGTCCTGGCCACCCCGGCAGCTCAACGGTGTCCTCTGCGCCCTGTTCGAGGAGATCGCCCTCGACCCGGTCACCTTCCAGCCGGTGCGCTATGAGTGGCGGGTGCCGGAGTGGCGCTCCTGAGTCATCCGTCGACACGGTGACCAGCACCGGCCAGGCCAGGGCGTCGGCCGGCGGACTCCGCGCTGGTCGTGGTCTGCGCCCCTGGCCGCTCGCTGGCCTGACGTGGTGGCGTTGGTGTCACCTGCCGGGCCACTGAGCCGCAGGGGCCGGCAAGGTGATGGGAACCGCGCTAGCCCGGGTGGAGCGGGCTGGACCGGCTGGCCGGCAAGGTGATGGGAACCGCGCTAGCCCGGGTGGAGCGGGCTGGACCGGCTGGCCGGCAAGGTGATGGGAACCGCGCTAGCCCGGGTGGAGCGGGCTGGACCGGCTGGCCGGCAAGGTGATGGGAACCGCGCTAGCCCGGGTGGAGCGGGCTGGACCGGCTGGCCGGCAAGGTGATGGGAACCGCAATGAGCCGCCATGAGCCGCGCTGCAGCCGGGGAGCCTACGCGTGATGAGAACCGCGACCAGCCGCACCCAGCCGCAACTAGCCGCGTAGGACCGGCTGGGCCAGGACCCGAGGGAAGTACATGTGACATATACAGCGATGATCGGATCCAGTCGAGGGCTGGCGATGGTCGCCGCAAGCACCGCCACGCTCTGCTCCTGCGCCTGAGGCGGCAACGGTAGGAGCGTCAGGAACGGCCCACGACGTGAGCGGGCGCGCGCGGCGACCAAATGGGCAGGGGCGCACCGATCTAGGCAGGACGCCCGGACGCTGGCGCCGTCTGTGGGCAGGATGCTGCGTGCGCTGGGCAGGACGACGGTCGGTGCTCACTGCCTGCCCTGAGCGCCACAATCTCCCCAGCGTGGAGGCTTCCGCCGTCCCGGCAGAGCCGAGATGCACCACCCACTGCCTGATACAGCAAGGAGTGAGAGACTCGATGGCAGACAAGCAGGTGACGCTCCGCTTCGTCCGGGAGCGGGAAACCTGTTGAGACCCAGCGACTCGCCAAAGCGGCGGCCTCGGTCGGTCCATGACACGCCTGTCCGGGATTACCCACCGCCGATCGAGAACATGAAATCCGTGTCGAGCCGCCGGAACCTGTGGATCGCCGGGTGTCTGTCCGCAGATCGAGCCCAGCTTCCGACCATCGACGAGTGCGATGCCGAGGGTGTCAAGCTGTCGCGCGTCTGTTTGCCGAAGTGATCGGCATGCAGCGCAGCGCCCTGGTCTTCCTGATCCTGCTCGCCGGTATCGCCGGGGCCTGGTTCAACAGTGCCTAACGGCGCGCACGAGGCTTGGACCGAGGCGAGGTCTGCAGACATGCGGGGGCACGATCCGGAGCACGCGACTCGGGGGCGCAGTGCCGGTGCGCCGCGCACCCCGCATGGCCCGACGGGAATCACGATTTGGGTGCCTGCCCCGCCCCGTAGAGCGGATCCAGATGGGGCGTCGGGCGCAACGTACAGCGCGGAGCAGCGCGCGCTGACGCTGTTGTTGCTGGTCGCCGCGGCGGCGCTGGGGGTGGGCGTGGCCGCCCGTGCGGCCGACCCGGCGGTCGGGTTCTCGCCGGCCGCCGCGTTCGGTGCACTCGCTGCGCAACTACATGACCTGGGCCACGATCTCGAAGCCGATGCGCTCGAGACCCTGAGCGACCTCAGCGGCATGCACCCCGGCGTGCCAGACATACCCGACCGTGAGGGAGGGGACGAGGGCGAACGCCTCGGACCAGTCCACCCGGGTGTCGCCGCTGATGCTGGTGTTCCGGTGGCCCCGTGTTCGTCGTCCCGCGTCGCGGATGCCAGCCTTTCAGGAGGATCTCAGAGCGCGCGGCGTACCGTTGCCCCGCTCTTGATCACGTGGGCACGCACACCGAGCGTCCCGTGGCTGCCCGCGGCCATCTCTCAAGCGCAAGAGGAGATCGGCATGCAGCGCAGCGCCTGGTCTTCGTGATCCTGCTCGCCGGTATCGCCGGGGCCTGGTTCAACAGTGCCTAACGGCTCGGACGAGGCTTGGACCGAGGCGAGGTCTGCAGACATGCGGGGGCACGATCCGGAGCACGCGACTCGGGGGCGCAGTGCCGGTGCGCCGAGGGCACCCGATGGCCCGACGGGAATGACGATTTGGGTGCCTGCCCCGCCCCGCCGGGCGGATCCAGATGGGGCGTCGGGCGCACGGCACGGCCCGCAGCAGCGCGCACTCACACTGTTGTTGCTGGGCGCCGCGGGGGCGCTGGGCGTGGGCGTCGCCGCCCGTGCGGCCGACTCCACGGTCGGGTTCTCGCCCGCCGCTACGCTCGGCGCACTCGCCGCGCAGCTGCCGGTGACGGGCCCGGCCGCCCTCGCGCTGTCGGGGGCGATGGCGCTCGAGCTCGCCGCGGGGGCGATCCTCATGCGCGCCCTGCGCCGGACCCCCTTCCCATCCTGGTCGGACGCCCTGCTCGAGGGCTATGTCGGCGCGGTCGTGCTCGACGTCCTCCTCCTCTTCGGGCTGGGCGGCGAGGGGCTCTTCTGGGGCCCTCTCCTCGCCGGCATCCTGGGCGCGGTCGTGCTGGCCGGGACGCGACTGCGCCCGATCGTCCGGCGGCGCCCCGCGTTCGGGCGGCCCCGTCTCGGCCGCTGGCCACTCGTGGCGCTCGTGTGGTGCGGGCCCCTCGTCCTGACACTCGCCTCGCCGGTGGTCCCCTTCAGCGACGTGTTGCCCAACCACGTGGCACCGGTCGAGCACCTGGCGGTCTTCGGCAGTTTCGCTACCCTGGCGACGAGTCCGTCGCCGATCTACGGGGCGTCGCGGGTGTTCCAGGGATACGTCGGCCTCCTGGGCAGCCTCGCCACGCTGACGGGCCTGCCGGCAACGCTGGCCGTCGCCGCGTTCGCCGTGCCGTTGACGCTCGTCTCAGCCCTCGCGGCGAGACGCCTGGCCGCTGTCCTCTTCGGCCCGCGGGCCGCTTATTGGGCTCTCCTCGTGTTCCCCCTCTCGTTCACCTTCGTGCGGCTCACCGATGCGCGCGACAGCGTGACCGCCCTGCCGCTGGCCGCCTGCGCGCTGGTGCTCCTGGTCCGACCCGCGATCAGGGCCAGCCCGGCCCGGGTGGCCAGGGGTGCGGACCTCCCGCTGGCTGCCGCCCTGGCAGCCACGGTCCTCGTGCACCCGCTGGTGGGCGCGTTCACGGCCGCGACCGTCCTTCTCGTCAGCCTGACCGACCCGGGCCGGTACATGCGGCGCGTCGTCCCCGCACTGGCCGGCGCGCTGGTCGCCTGCCTGCCCCAGGCCGCGGTCATGGCGGGCTTCGCGCCGGTGCCGGCGGTCGGGCTCGTCGCGTTCGGTGCCGCCCTCACGACGACGGCGCTCCTGGCCCGCCTGGCCCAGCAGCTGACATTGGACGGCTTTGTGCTGCGAGTACCGAAGGTCGCGCGCCGCACGTGGCCTCTCGCGGCCAGCGCACTCTGGTGGCCGCCCTGCTGGCGCTCCTCGATCGGGCGCTCCTGCCGACGGCGCTCGGGTGGCTGCGCCTCGGGTTCCCGCTCCTCTTCGCCGGCGCGCTCATCGGGCTGCTCGGCCTGCTCCGCTCGGTCCCGGGTGGCCGCTCTGGTGCTCGCCGCCTCGCTCTGCGTCGGCCTGGGCGCGCTCGTGCTGGTCGCGCTCGTCCCAGGGTCTTCGCTCGACGTGCAGTCCCTGCGCTACGAGGTCCCTAAGGCGGTGGGCTACTGGCTGCCCTGGGCCTGCGTGCCCGTCACCGCAGGCGCGCTGGCGGCAGTCTGGCGCTGGCGCGGTCCGCTCCCGGCGCGCCTCGCGATCATCGGCATGTTCCTGGCCGTCGCGCTGCTGCCGATCGGCGGGGCGGTGCCCAACACCGAGCAGGCCTCGCACCCGGTGGCGGACACCCTGGCCTATGACCTGCACACCGCGCAGCGCGGGTACTGGCAAGGCTACCCCGATCCCCGCCTGGTGCTCGATGCCCCAGGGCGCGCCCTCGTGGCGTTCCTGCGCGGCGAGGAAGCCGCCGGGCGACTCTCGGCGAGCGATCGAGTCCTCCACGTGGCACAGAGCCACCAGGAATGGGCCAGCGTCCCGATCGGGGTCTTCACCGGGGCCCTCGAGACGCTGGTGTGCGCCGATGCGTCGCCGAGCATCTTTACCCTGGGCGGCCGCCTGCTCCCGCTCGCGGACCTGAGCTCCGAGCTCGCCCGAGGCTATCGCTACGTCGTGCTCGAGCCGGCAGGTCTCCCGAGCGCCACGCGGGCTGCGATCGTGGACTCGGGGTACCGATCGGTCTTCGCCAACCCGCGTGCAGAGGTCTTCGCGGCAGCCGGTCCATGACGAGCTGCAGCACAACTGCGTGTCTGTTCAGGACTCGTTCAGGGGACGGGTCCTGAATGAGGCTACGTGCAGCCCGCACGCTGCCCGGGGGCCGCGCTGCGGGGGCGGACGCAGCAACAGGCGACCGGCCGGCGGGGGCACGTGACGGTGGTCTTCGGTCACGGGGTCGCGTCGCCCACGGAAGCGATCTCTTCCAACACGGCGCGGCCAAACGCGACGATGTGGCGGTCTCCGCCAGATCGCAAGACCCTTGCGCGGCAGTGACGAGCAGCACAGGTGAGGGATGACGAACGAGCACGCGCGGCCCATGACGCGACGCCGCTTTCTGCAGGCAGCGGGCGGCGTCGTGCTGGGCGGAACGGCGATCGGACTGCTCTACGAGGCGTCAGGGGGCGCTTGGCCCGTGAGCTCGCGCAGGCCGAGCCCGGGCATGGTCGCCGGGAACAGGTCGCCTGCGGCGTCGCCGCGGCCATCCCCGGCGGCCCGCAGCTTCCACACGCGGCCGGACCTGCTGGCGCCGGTGGTGACGATCGACACGCCGGCCGGCGCCGTCGCCCCGGGGTTCGTCTTCCTGACCCCGGACAACGGGGCGAACAAGGGGGGCCCCCTCATCCTCGACAACGCCGGCGAACCAATCTGGATGCTGTCGGTGCCGGGCAAGTCCGTGGCCGACTTCCGCGTGGCGACCTATCGGGGTCAGCCAGTCCTGGTGTGGTGGGAGGGAACGGAGAACGGCGGGATCGGCTCGGGCGAGATGGTGATCGCCGATGCGTCGTACCGGGAGATCGCGCGCGTGCAGGCCGCCAACGGCCGCACGATCGACCTGCACGAGTGCCAGATCACCCCGCAGGGGACCGCCTTGGTCTTCGCCGACGCGGTGGTCCCGGCGACGGCGGTCACGAGACGGCGGTCACCGAGACGGCGGCTGCCTCCCCCGTGCCGGTGGCCACGCAGGTCATGGACTGCGCCATCCAGGAGATCGACATCGCCAGCGGGGCACTCCTCTGGGAGTGGCACTCGGTCGACCACATCGGGTTCGACGAGTCCGATGGTGCGGCCAACGAAGGGCCAGATCTACGACTACGTGCATGCCAACTCGATCGACCTCGAGGCCGACGGGAGCCTCCTCGTGTCGGCGCGCAACACCTCGACGATCTACAAGATCGACCGGCAGAGCGGGGAGATCGTCTGGCGCCTCGGCGGACGCCGCAGCGACTTCGCCATGGGCCCGGGCTCCGCGTTCGGGTACCAGCACGACGCACGGCGGCAGGCCAACGGCACGCTCAGCCTCTTCGACGACGAGGCACCGCCGACCCCGGCCCGCGGGCTGGTCCTGCGAGTCGACGAGAAGCGCGCAGACGGCCTCGTTGGTGCGCGGCCTACCCAGGCACGCGCCGGACCTCACCGTGACGAGCCAGGGCAACCTGCAGACATTGCCCAACGGCGACGTCTTCGTGGGCTGGGGCGCCGCCCCCTACTGCAGCGAGTTCGCGCCCGACGGCCGGCTCCTCTTCGATGCCACGTTCCCCGGCGCGGTTCAGTCGTACCGTGACTGTCGCTTCGAGTGGGTCGCGGAGCCCCTCGACGATCCGGCCATCGCGCTGGCAGCCACCGAGGCGGGGGCTACGGTGTACGCGAGCTGGAACGGCGCAACCGAGATCGCAGGCTGGGAGGTCCTGGCAGGGGCGGACGCCGGTCACCTGCAGCATGTCAGCTCCGCCGCCCGCAGCGGCTTCGAGACCGCCATGCAGGTCACCACCGCACAGCCCCTGGTGGCCGTGCGTGCCCTGGACGCGGGCGGGCGGACGCTCGGCATGTCTGCGCCGGCGACGCTTCCGGTGCCATCCGGCGCGGCTGGCTGACAGCGGGTTCGACGCGGCCGCGCCCCCAGTGCATCGTCGAACGGCACGAGGGCTTGCGCCATGGTGGCGCTCGCGCCTCATGGGCGGGCGGTCGGCGAGCATGTCCCTGGGTTCGAAGACGGGCGAAGGAGGTTGCCGCGCCGCTACCATGGGAACGAACCCGCATCTCCGACGCTCGTCACAGGTAGTCCGCGCATGCACACGCCCTCGAGGGCACGCGTCGCCCTTGCCGCTCCGCTCGCGCTCGCCGCGAGCCTCCTGCCCATCGGCCTGCGCCTCCCACTCGACTCGCCATCGGGTGCCGCGCGTGCCGCGATCATCCAGCCGTACGCGGCACAGGGCCAGCTCCCGGTTGCGCCGGGCGTGACGCATGACTGGGGGACGATGGCGACCGGCTCGGGCCAACAGGTCGTCAACCTCGTCGAGGTGCAGCCGAACGCGCCGGGCATCTCGTTTGATGCCGCGCTGTCGAACGACCAGGTGCTCGGGCTCGAGCAGCCGTCGAGCGAGGCCAACCGCAAGAGCGTTGAAGGGCACCGGGCGATCGCCGCGGTCAACGGGGATGTCTGGTCGGGCTCGTCGGTGGGCGCGAATGCGGCGCCCAACGGGATCGACATCGAGAACGGTGAGCTCGAGGTGGCCGGCAACTCGGCCCGGCCGACGTTCGGCATCGACGGCAACGGGCAGCCGCTCATCGGCGCGCCGCTCGTCACGACGAACCTGATCACGCCGGACGGGGTGGTCCACCCGATCAATCGGATCAACCAGCACCGCAACGCTGGCGAGTACGTCCTCTACACGCCGCGCTTCGGCGCACAGACCGATGCCGAGGGCTCTGGCACCGAGGTCGTGCTTACTGGCGTGCCGCTGCCGCTCGGGACTCCGTCAACGCCACGGCCACTATCGCCATGGTTCGAACGGCCGGCAATCAGCCGATCGATCCGGGCGACGTGGTGGTGACAGGACCGCCAGACACGTATCTTGCGTCGCTGGTCCCGGGCACGACCGTCCAGCTCACGATCTCGATCACGGCCGGCTGGCAGACCGCCACGCAGGCTATCGGTGGCCGCGAGTTCCTCCTCCGCGACGGCACGCCGTACATCTCTCCGCACCCCTCGATCGCGGACCAGATCCATCCGCGGACGGCGATCGGGGTGACGGCGGCTGGCGTGGTCATCCTGGCCGTCGTCGACGGCCGCGCTGCCGGTTACAGCACGGGCGTCACCGACGCTGAGCTCGCGAGCGTGATGGCCGAGCAGGGTGCCGTCAACGCGATCAACCTCGATGGCGGAGACTCCACCGCGATGTCCGTCCGCCAGCCGGGAGACGCGGTTGTCTCGATCGTCAATCGCCCTTCCGATGGTGTCCGAGCGGCCTGTCGCCAACAGTCTCCTCGTCTTCAGCGCCGCCCCGACCGGGCCGCTGGCGATCCTCAGCGTTCTGCCGGCCGACCAGACCATCTACCCGCCATCGAGCGTCGCCTTCAGGGTCGCTGGCCAGGACGCCGTGTACAACCCCGTCGCCCTGGTCCCGGATACCGTCAGCTGGGCGGCGCAGGGCCTGACGGGCACGTTCGACAGCACGGGCCGGTTCACGGCGACCGCCCCTGGCAGCGGCACGATCACCGCGACGACCAACGCACTCCAGGGCAGCACGCATCTCACGGTGCTCGCCGATACGACGCCGCCGGTCGCCCAGCCTCCACTCCTCAGCCTCGTCCGTGGCGACATCCTGGGCGGCACGGTGCCGATCGCGGTCGGCTGGCCCGCGGCCACGGACGTCGGCGTGGGTACCGCGGGCTACGAGCTGCAGGCCAACGTCAACGGCGGCGGCTGGAAGATCGTGAGCTCCGGGTCGCCGCTCAACCGCCACATCACCAGCAACGCGGCCCGCGGCGCGAACTACCGCTATGCGGACCGGGCACGCGACGCGGCTGGCAACGTCAGCGGCTTCGCGACCGCGCCCTCTGTGCGGGTCGTCGTGCTGTCAGAAGCGTCGGGCACGATCTCGTTCAAGGGCGGCTGGAGCAAGATCACCTCGCCCTCCTACGACGGCCGGGTGGCCATGTCCACCCGAACGCCAGGCGCATCGGCGACGTACAGCTTCGTGGGCTCGAGCGTTGCCTGGATCTCCGCCGTGAGCCCTGTCCGCGGGTCCGCCAACGTCTACGTCGACGGGACCCTGCAGGCGACGGTCAACCTGTACTCGAAGACGACGATCACCCGGCAGATGGTGTTCACGAAGACCTGGACGTCCAGTGGCCGGCATACGGTCAAGATCGTGGCGCTC
Organism: uncultured Chloroflexia bacterium; assembly: GCA_963759135.1. Lineage (GTDB taxonomy): Bacteria > Chloroflexota > Limnocylindria > Limnocylindrales > CSP1-4 > JAJYNJ01. The sequence goes on from CAVWXU010000015.1 coordinate 9,895, forward strand.
GGCACGCGCGGTCACCCGCGCGTGGACATCGACGCCCTGGTCGTGCTCGCGCCGCCGACCATCGGGGTCTTCCCGCCCACACCGACACCTGCGTCGTAACTGCGGGCCGGTTCGACGTCCCGAAAACCCCATCATGTTCGTCCCGGCGATCGGCCTCATCCTCGGCCGGAGGGTCGCCGGCTACTACGGCGGCGACCGCTGGCTGTCGCCGCGCCTAGGGGTCCCCCGGCAAGCGACGGTCCGCACCACGGAGCCGGACTGCGGCCATCGCGAAGGTCAGACGCACGGCGGGATCGGTGCCCAGCCTTGCGGTTCCACCACGACAACGACGCCATGCCGGTCCCCCGGCCGGATCGAAGAGGACCGGACAGGCACCGGAGGCGCGCACTGCTTGCGGCGCTCTCTTATCCCCCCGACGCTGCAGGGGACGGCGGGGGCGCCGTCAGCGCCGTCACCACGCTCGCGGCGAGCGACTGGTCGGCCGTCTCGATGACGAGCACGCTGTCGCCGTGCACGAGCACGTACTCGCTCGGGCCGCTGTCGCCATAGGCGACCAGCGTGGCCGGCGTGCCCGCGAGGGTGACGGTCGAGTTGGTGACCCCTGGCGTGTTGATCGACAACCACGCGTCGAGGACCACCGTGCGCAGCTTGGCCGGATCGACGCCGGGCACCCGGAACCCGAGCACGGACAGGGCCAGGGCTCCCGAGGCGTCGGCGGCGTCCGCCACCTCGAGATCGGCAGGCGTCTTCCCGAGGCTCGTCATGGCCGCGTCGAGGGCCCGGTTGCTGGGTGTGCTGCCGAGGCTGGTCGCGTCGGTGGCGCTCTGCACGGTGAGGGTGGTGCCATTGACGGCGTGGGGCATCTCGGCTTCGAGCACGGGGGCGGCCGGACTCGGGGCCGCGCTGGCCGCCCCGCTCGGGGCGACACTGGCCGCGGCCGCCGCGCCGCCCAAGGGGCTCGCCGCCGCGCTCGCCTGCGTCCGCGCGCCGACAGTGGTGGACACGATCCACACGCCCGAGAGGGCCACGGCTGCCCCGGCGACGAGGAGCACGAGGGCGGCCAGGACCCCGCTCGCGCGACGGCTGCCGACGGGCGGCGCGGGGGTGCCTCGACGACGGACCTTCGAACGCATCACGACTCCCTTGCGGCTCGAGGCTGACAGCATGCGCGCCCTAACCAGGGGACGCGCTGAAAGCAGGGAGCGAAGTCTCCACGGCGCGACGGGGCGCGCGAGGTTGAGCGGGCGGGCCAGCCTGCCGGCCCGCCCGGGGAGGGGAGGAACACCACCGGGTCGTGCCCGCCCGGCAGCGCTCGAGAGTCTGGCTGCGTGAGCTGAGGTCGCCCTGAAAAGTCAGAGCATGCGGGCGGTTCTCAGATCCAGTGCCCAACTCCTGGCCTTGGCATGCACCTTCAGGGCCGGTTCAACTCAGTCCGACAGGCTTGGTCCGGTGGTCCCGAAGCACCCCAGCGTCGAGACGTGGGGGCCGCCAACCCGGAGCGCCGCGCTACACGGGCGACTGGCGGCTCACCGGCGGCACAGAAAGGATCAGGTGGCATATGACCGAGCACCCCGACGCTCCGACTGCGGAGCCCGCACGGGTCCCTAGCCCCACGCCCGGTCGTGCGTCCGCGCCGCCGCGCTCGTCTAGGGGCACGACCATCCTGTTCGCGCTGGCGGCCGTCATTGCCGTAGGCGGTGTCGCCTTCGCCGTGGGACGCCTGACTGCGCCACCGAGCAGCACCGCCAGCCGCGCGGGTGGGTTCAGCCGGGGGGCCTTCGCGCCGACGGGCAGCTTCCGGCCGGGCGCCGCCGGTGGCCTGGGAGCGGGTGACATCTCCCTCGAGGGCACCGTGCAGTCCATCAACGGGTCCACCCTCATCCTACGCACGTCGAGCGGGCAGACGGTCACGATCGATCTCGGCAGCGGCACGACCTACCACAACGCGGCGGCTGCGAGCCCGGGGGCTGTCACGCCAGGCAGCCAGGTGCAGGTCCGCCTGGCAGTAAGTGGCGCGGGTGCCAGCCCCGTGCCGGGGGCGAGCGGAGCGGCGCGCACCCTCACCGCCAGTGACGTGACGCTCGTGGCGCCATAGGGCCACGTGGCCCCTGGGAGTGGTGAGGCGACCGGCTTGCGGTTCGCGTCGGCGAATGGTTCGACGAAGCGTCGCGTGGTGCTGGCCGGGATCGCGCATGAGCGGTCAGGCGACGGCACACGACCCTGCGACGGTCGCAGTAAGAGCCCGGGTCCGTCTGGGCCCCAACCAGCCGCCGAACCAGAGCCACGTGCCGGGCCGTCTCCGATGGCCGGCAGCGAAGGCTGCGGGGTAGGGTGTCGCGGCGGGTGATGTCGAGCCTGACAGTGCTTGACCTGCAGCGCCCTCGTTAGCCGCGGCAGGCGGTGGCGCAGATGATCCGCCTGCTGCGCACCATGGCGATTTCGCTGCTGCTGGTGGCCGGCACGCTCGCCGTCGCGTCCCCGGCCCGGGCCGCCGGCAGTGTGCCGCCCATCAGCCGCGCTCCGGCGGTTACGGACGCCGCCCTGGAAGCCCCGCCGGCGACTGTCCGGCCGGTCGCGACCTCTCCGCCGCACTTCACCCGCGCCATCACCACGCGCCTGGCCGCGACGTTGGCGCAGCTCCGGAGCGTCGACCACCTGCCGGGCCTTGAGGCCGTGATCCGCTATCCCGATGGCGCCGCCTGGATGGGTCATGCGGGCTTCGGCGACATCGCCGCCCATCAGGCCATGGGCAACCTGACGCTCCTCGATGCCGGCAGTATCACGAAGACCTTCGTCGCCGCTCTGGCCCTGCAGCTCGCCGGCCAGGGCGTGCTCGACCTAGACGACCCCATCGCGCGCTGGCTGCCCGGCCTGCCGTACGACACCGGGATCACCATCCGGGAACTGCTCGACCACACCAGCGGCGTGGACGACGCCTTCAACCACCCGGCCCTGCTCGCCGCGCTCGACGCGAACCACCGGCGGGTGTGGACGGCGCCCCAAGTGCTGACGTACGTCGGCACGGCGCACTTCCCACCCGGCCAGGGATTCTCCTATTCCAACTCGAACTACATCCTGCTCGGCCAGATCATCGAGCGCGCCACAGGGCAGACGCTGGCAACGCTGCTGCGTCAGCGCTTTTTCGTCCCGCTCCGCCTCACGCACACGTACCTTCAGAGCGAGGAGCCGATCAGCGGGACGCTCGCGCACGGCTACGAGTTCACCAGCCCCACGAGCGGGCAGGTGAAGGACCTCTCCGACGGCACCCCGCACCTGCCCTTCACCTCGCTCGAGACCTCGCTCGGAGCGGCCGGGGCGCTCGTCACGACCGCCGACGATCTCGCGCGGTGGGCCCTCTACCTGTATCGGGGCAAGGCGCTCCCGCCGTCCCAGCTCTCGCAGATGCTTGACTTCGGCGTGACGGCCGCCTTCCACCCCGTGCTGCCGTACGGCCTCGGCGTGGAGCGTCGCAGTTTCGAGGGCCGGGGGTCGTGGGGACACGACGGCTCGCTGTCCGGGTACCGCTCGGCGATGCGCTACTTCCCCGCCTCTGGCGGGGTCACGATCGTGGTCATGACAAACTCCGATCGGGTCCTGCCAAATTCGCTCGTGGAGTCGTTGCTGGACGTGCTCTACCCGCCATCGGCGTGAGCGCCGCCGAGCCTCACCTGCCGGCGAGAACCGGTTGCTAGGGATAATGCGCCGAACGGCAGGTTGAGCCAGCAGTTTGGCATCGAGTGGCAGTGCGACAAAGAGCCCCGGCGGACGCGCCCCACCAGCACGGAGGACGGGCCCATGGCGCCCCAGTGAGGCCGACCCTTGCCCGATCCGCGTCTCGATCCTTCGGCGCCGCCAGTCATGACTTTCCTCTTGCCGCCGCCCCCGCTGTTGGCGCGTCGCGAGGTGCGGCTCTTCCTCACCAGCGCCGCACTGCTCTTCACCGAGCTGCTGCTGATCCGCTGGGTGCCCGCCGAGGTGATCTACGTCGGGTTCTTCAGCAACTTCATCCTGATGGGCAGCTTCCTGGGCATCGGTGTCGGCATCCTCTACGGAAGGGCCACCACGAGCGCCGGCGGACGAACAGACGCGGGCGCCTGGCGTCTGCCCGTTCCCCCGTTCGCCGTGCTGTTGCTGGCGGTGGTGGCGCTGATCGGCACGGCGAAGCTCGACGTTCAGCTCGTCTCGCCTACCGACATCTTCTTCGGCTTGGCCGAGACCAGCACCTCGAGCAACGGCGTCGTCGTCCTGCCGCTCGTGGTAGCTCTGGTGACGATCGTCACGGCGTCGCTGGCGACGCCGCTCGGCGGCCTGCTCGTCTCGATGCCGCCTCTACGCGCCTACACCTTCGACATCCTGGGCTCGCTGGCTGGGATCGCCGCCTTCACGATCCTCTCGGCGCTCCAAACACCACCGCCGGTCTGGTTCGGCGTGCTGGCCGTCGGGCTGGCCCTGCTGGGGCTCGGGAAGGGACTCCCGCGCCGCGCTCTGCCAGCCGCCCTGGCCGGGCTCAGCGCCATCGCCATGCTGGCCGTGGTCGGGCTCTCGATCGCCCAGCTGCACGGTGACATCTGGTCGCCCTACTACCGCATCACCGTCATCCGCTCGCCGACCTGGGAGAGCATCAACGTCAACGGCATTCCGCACCAGTCGATCGCGCTCTCGGCGGCACCCCACGCGGGGCTCTACTACGAGCAGATCTACCGCTGGCTCCCGGAGCGCACGTTCAACCGCGTCCTGGTCGTCGGGGCGGGCGGTGGGACGGACGTGCAGTACGTGCTCGAGCACGGCGCGAAGCACGTCGATGCGGTGGAGATCGACCCGGCCATCCTGCAGCTCGGCTACGCCACGAACCCCGGCCGCCCGTACCAGGATCCGCGCGTCACCACCTACACCGAGGACGGGCGCGCCTTTCTGCGCACCAGCACCGCGAAGTACGACCTCATCATCTTCGCCTTGCCCGACTCGCTGACGCTCGTGAGCAGCACCTCGAACATCCGGCTCGAGTCGTTCCTGTTCACCACCGAGGCGTTCGCGAGCGTGCAGCAGCACCTAGCGCCCGGGGGCGTGTTCACGCTCTACAACTTCTACCGCGAGCCCTGGCTCGTGCAGCGCCTGGCCGGCATGCTCCACGACGTCTTCCCGGGGCCCATCCTGGTGCACCCCTACCCGCAGCTCAACATGGAGGCGGCGTCGCTGGCGGCAGGTCCCAGCCTGGCCACTGCGGCTCACCTGCCGAGCGTGCCGGCCGCCGACATCGCGAGTGCCACCTACCTGCGCCAGGCACCTGGTCCGGCCACCGACGACTGGCCCTTCCTCTACCTCCTCAATCCATCCATCGCCGACTACTACTTGCTGGCCCTCGGGCTGATCCTGGCCTGGGCGCTCGTCCTCGTGTGGGGCAGCGCGCGGGTCAGCGGCACCTCGCTGCGGCGCTTCAGCCCGCACTTCTTCGCCCTGGGCGTCGCGTTCCTGCTGCTCGAGACGCGCAGCCTGGTGACCTACAGCCTGCTCTTCGGGACGACCTGGATCGTCAACTCGCTCGTCTTCTTCGCCATCCTGGTGAGCGTGCTGGCGGCGATCCTCGTGGCCGCCCGCGTGCGCGTGAGGAGCGCGCGCTGGCTGTACGTCGCGCTCTTCGGCGCGCTCCTCCTGAACTACGTGCTGCCGCCGGCGACCCTGCTGCTCGACCCTCCCTGGTTGCGCTACGGGCTGGCCTCGCTGCTGGCGTTCGCTCCCGTCTTCTGCGCCAACCTCGTCTTCACCTACTCGTTCCGCGACACCCGCACGGCCGACATGGCCTTCGCCTCGAACCTGCTGGGGGCCATGGTCGGCGGCGTGCGCGAGTACGCCTCACTCATCACCGGCTACCAGGCGCTCCTTGTCCTGGTGGGCGGGCTGTACGGGCTGGCGTACCTGTTCGCGCGCCGCTGGCGGGTGCTGGCCGACCGCGAGCTGGCGACGGACGCGGCGACGAGAGGGTCCCCGCCGGAGACACGTGCGACGCTGGCGTTGGGGGACTGAGCGAAGGCGCCATGGTAGCCGTCCACCATGGCAACATCGAGCAGGGGCCGGCGAAGCCTCGATTCCGACTTCGCCGTAGGATGCGCGCACGCCGTCGACCGCGATCTCGTCCCGGATCGCCCCGACGCAATCGAGGAGGTCGTTCCCCAATGCGTCCCCAAGAACGAACCAGGCGCCTGGCGGTGCCCGGGCTCCTCGCGTCTCTCTCCCTGCTCCTGGCCGCCTGGGCGGCCGGACCGGTCCTCGCCGTCAGCTACGCGTCGCCGGCTCCCATGGCCAGCGCGACCGCGTCGGCGCCGGCCAGCCTCGCACTCGGGTCCGGGTCGAGCGCAACGCTCGGCGCGTTCCTCGTGGGCCCCAACGGCATGACGCTCTACAGCCTCTCGTCCGACACCGCCATCGGATCGGTGTGCACGGGCGGCTGCCTCGCCAACTGGCCTCCGCTGGTGGTCGCTCCCGGCGGCTCGGTCAGCGGACCGGCGGCCGCGACCGGCACCTTCGCGACCATCACGCGGGCGGACACCGGCGCCACCCAGGTAACCTACAACGGCCGCCCGCTCTACTACTTCGCCCACGACATGGCGGCGGGACAGACCAACGGTGAAGGCATCAAGGCGTTCGGCGGCGTGTGGAGCGTCGCGGCGCTAGTGCAGGCCGTGGCCACACCCAGTCCCGCGGCGACTGCTGCGCCGACGGTCGCCGCGAGCGTCCCGCCGACCAGTACCGGCGGCGCGGGAACCGCTGGCGGGCCGGGTGCCACGCTCCCCCTCCTGCTCCTTCTCATGGGCGTCGGCGCGGCGACGTTGATCGCCGCCGGTGCCCTGCCACGGCGTCTGCACCGGGGGTGACCTCCCAGTGCGAACGCACGGTCGCTCGGTGCTCCTGCCGCTCCTCGCGGTCCTGCTGACCGCCTGCAGCTCCGGCGCCGCATCGACCCCTGCCGCCAGCGTTCCGGTGACCGCTCCCGCGGTCACCGGCACTGGGACTGCCGCGGCGAGCGGCGCCGCGACCGTCGTGCAGGCGACCCCGGCCGCCACGTCGCCATCCGTGGAGCCTGCCACGCGTGTCCCGGCGACCGGGCCCGCGACCCAGGCCACGCCCGTGCCGACCTTAGTGCCGACCCCGCGGCCGACGCCAACGCAGCGGGCAGCGACGCCAACCCCCGCCACCGGCGAGCAGGCCCCGCGCGGGGGCGTCAGCATCTCGAACTTCGCCTTCGTCCCGGCGACCATCACGGTCAAGGTGGGCACTCGGGTGACCTGGACGAACCGCCAGGCGGGTGTCCAGCACACCGTGACGGCCGGTGACGGCTCGTTCGGCAGCGCCGCCCTCTCGACGGGAAGCTCGTACTCCTACGTGTTCACCAGGGCAGGGACCTTCACGTACCACTGTGCCATCCATCCCTTCATGACCGGCACGGTGATCGTCATCGGGTAGGCGCGCGACTACCACGCTGCACAGGGAGGTGCATCCCGTGGACCGCTTCCGGCTCGCCATCGCGATCGTGCTGCTGCTCGTCGGACTCGTCTGGCTTGGCCAGGGGACTGGCTTGGTAGGAGGCAGCGCGATGAGCGGCCAGTCGATCTGGGCGCTTGTCGGTATCGTCCTCGTGGTCGCCGCAGCCGTCCTGGCCTGGACCGCCCGCCGCACGACCTTGCGGTAACCCCCCATCGACCCGGGCGGCCGGGTCGGATGACCCGGACCATCGCCTCAGCAGGCGCCGCCCCGATCCCGCGATCGCGCCCGTCGGCCGTGCCGCCCGGAGCCGTCACAGCTCCCGGCGGGAGAACAGCAGGATGGCGAGCGACAGAACCACCACGATCCACACTCCGGTGTAGAGGAGCTGGTCGGTCGGCGGTGCGGCCGCGGCGTAGAAGGGGTTGACGGCGAAGATGACGCTGCCGCGCCCGAGCGAGGCGAGGAGGTTCGCGGACGGCTCGAGGCCCGCGATCGCGCCGCGCCAGGCAATGTCGGTCGGCAGCACGAGGCGGCTGAGCGTCCCCGCCGTCCGGATCGAGTCATTGCCGAGGATCGCGCCCGCCGCGCCCACTACCCCCATGACCCAGGCGATCCCGAAGAGCACGACCGCGATGGCCCCGCCCGTGATGACCCCGAGGCGCGTGCTCAGGAGTAGGGCCAGCGTGAGCAGGACGAGGCCCTCCAGGGCCACGTATCCCGCGGCCTGGAGCGGATGCGGCGGCAGGTAGCCGGTCGTGACGCCGACCGCGGCGATTTCCCCGAAGCCGGCGACGACCGCGTAGGCCACCACCACGATCCCGAAGCCGATGAAGCGCCCGAGGACGAGGTCGGCGCGCCGGATCGGCCGGGCCAGCAGCGCCAGTGCCTCGCCTGATTCCACCAGGCCCGCGATGGCGGGAGAGCCGACGAAGACCGCCGTCATGGCCAGCACGAAGCTGAACATGAAGGCCACGAGGATGAGGAGCTGGGAGACCGCGAGCTGCGTCTCACCGCGGGGCAGCGGCGAGGCCTCGAGCAGGCGCGCGAAGGCCCAGGCGGTGATGACCACGAGCAGCGCGGTGAGCCCGACGAGCGCCCACAGCAGGCGCCGCCGGAGCGCCTCCCACAGCGAGAGCCGCGCGATCGTGGCGATCCCGGCGAGCTCGTCGGCCAGGCCGATCGCCCCAGCTGCGGGTGGCGAGCGAGTGCTCGCTCACGTGCGCCCCGCGGCCAGCAGCTCGAGGAAGCGCTCCTCGAGCGACTCGCGCCCCGGCAGCACGGCCATCACCTGGCCACCTGCCAGCACGATGGCGGCCACGAGGTCGGGCACCTGGCACGGGCTCGACGTCACGGAACGCCAGCCATTCTCCGTCCCCGGCTCATCCGCCCGAAGCGCGCCAGGCTCTGCCGCTCGTTCGGCCCGAGGCCGCGCACCTGGACGCGCACCGTACGCGCCGCCACGAGCTCGGCCACCGGCCCGAAGGCGACGACCCGACCGTGATCGACGATGGCCACCCGGTCGCACACGCGCTCCACCTCGCCGAGCAGATGCGAGTTCAGGAACACCGTGACCCCTTGCGCGCGCAGGCCGGCCAGGATACGTCGCACGTCCAGGCGACCGACCGGGTCGAGGGCGGAGGTGGGCTCGTCGAGCAGGACGAGCTCGGGTTGCCCGAGCAGGGCGACCGCGAGGCCCAACCGCTGCTGCATGCCCTTCGAGTAGGTGGCCACCTGTTCGTCCCCGCGGCTGGCGAGCCCGATGGTGGCCAGGGCGTCCGTGATCTGCGCTTCCCAGCGGCGGCGCGGAAGGCGCGCCAGCTCGCCGTGCAGGCGCAGCACCTCGCGTCCGCTGAGCCAGGGCTGGTAGCGGAAGAGCTCCGGCAGGTAGCCCAGGCGCCGGCGCGCCTCGCGGTCGCCGAGCGGCGCCCCCAGCAGGCGTCCACTGCCCGAGCTCGGCGCCGTCAGTCCCAGGAGCAGCTTGATGGCCGTCGTCTTGCCCGCCCCGTTCGGGCCCAGGAAGCCGAACACCTCCCCCCGCTCGACGGTCAGGCTCAAGCCCGCCAGGGCTACCGTCGAGCCGTAGCGCTTGGCGAGGTCGTAGGTGACGATGACAGGCTCGGGCTGGGACGTACGGGTGGCCGCCGGCGCAGTTGGCATGTCCTCGGCGGTGAAGACCCGCAGTTCGTCTCCCTGCCGTGCCACCCAGACCGGCGTGGCAACCGGCGTGCCGTCGCGCCGGAAGGTCGTCAGCGAGATGTATCGTGTTCTGGGCGAGGGTCTGGACATCCATGCTGAGCGCCGTGCTCCTCCCATCCGTGCAAGGGCGTGAGCCGCATCTGCGAGGCGGCCTGCCGTAGATCATGGCGGATCGCGCCGGCTGCCGACTGTGCGCACGCCAGTCCCATCCGGAACTGCTGAGGCCAGCTCTCGAGGAGCGCGCTCAGTACTGCGGCGTGTCGGCGAGCTTCTCGCGCCACAGCTCCTCGAGCGCTTGCAGGTCGGCCTGCACGTCGGCCTGCGTCATCTCGGGCGTCACCTTGAGCAGGTCGAGCACCTCGAGCACGAAAGGCGTCGATGCCGAACTGGCGGACCTCGGCGGTCAACCGGCCGTCGAGCGCACTGGGCGCGTTCGTGGCTCTCGCGAAATCGAGCTTGTTGCGCACGCTGCCGAGGTCGGGCGATGAGGCCACGAGGATGCGGCCGGTGACGGTGTTGCGGAGCACGTAGACGCCAGCCTCGCGCGGGCGCTGCTCGTATTGGGCGCGCAGTTCCCGGCGGCGATCCGCGCTGGTCATCGGCTCGTCCTCACCTGGCTGCTTTCCCGACGGAACCCTAGCGGCTCATGCCGCCGCTGGTCCAGCGCAGCGAGCGCGACCCGGGACCAATGCCCAGTTCCCCATGGCCCATCCGGCGGGTGGAATTTCCGCCGACCGGGGCGTCAATTCTTGAGTTGGTGTCGACCACGCACGGGAGAGCTCATCGCGCGGCGCGGTGCACTCGCGACCTGACCCGTGGGAGCGCGAGAGAGGCCCGCGTCATGACGGCGGAAGGACCTGGCCGCTTGGCAGCTACAGCAGCAGCGGACCTCGTGCGCCTGGATCCGGGCGGGAGCGCCGCCGTCGCGCTCGTCGAGATCGAGTCGGTGGCGCACATCGGTTCGTACTCGATGGACCTCGCGGCCGGGCACTGGGTGAGCTCGACGGGCCTCGACGCCATCTTCGGCATCGGCGCGGAGTTCGAGCGCTCCGTTGACGGCTGGGCCTCGCTCGTGCACCCAGCGGATCGCGAGGTGATGGTCGCCTACTTCCGCGACGACGTGCTCGGTCGCGTTCAGCCCTTCGACAAGCAGTATCGCATCGTCCGCGTGGACACTGGCGAGACACGCTGGGTACATGGGCGCGGTGCGCTGGATCTCGACGGCTCTGGCCGACCGATCCGGATGCTGGGCACGATCGCGGACATCACCGACCAGCACCGAGCACAGGAGGCGCTGAGCGCGTCCGAGCGCCGCTACGCCGCGATCTTCGAGGGCACGGCCGAGGCGATCCTCATCGCCGACTCCGAGACGCACTGCTATCGCTGGGTGAATCCGGCTGCCTGCGTCCTCCTCGGGTACACCCGCGAGGAGCTGCTCCAAATGCGGCTCGAGGACCTCCACCCTGCGACCGCCCAGCCCACGATCCTGGCCCGGTTCGAGGCGGTCGTGGACGGCCAGATCATCGAGGCCCGCGACGTGCCGTGCCTGCGGAAGGATGGGTCGGTGCTCCTCGCCGACGTCCGGTCATCGACCGCGACGGTGGACGGGGTGCCGTGCAACATCGCGTTCTTCACCGACGTCACGGAGCTCCGCCGAAGCGAGCGCAACCTCGCCGAGGCGCAGCGCATCGCCCATGTCGGCAGCTGGGAGTTCGACCTCATCACCGACCGGGCCCAGCGATCCGACGAGCTGCACCGGATCCTGGGTGTCGAGCCTGGCGCGATCCCCGGGGCGAGCGAGGCCTTTTACGCTTTCGTTCACCCCGATGATCGGGCCCGGGTTCGGGCGTCCGAGCAGGCGGCGATGGCAGGCAGGGGCCGGCATGATCTCGACTTCCGGATCGTCCGGCCCGACGGCACCGTCCGCGTGGTCCACGAAGTGGGCGACGTCAGCCGCGACGTGCAGGGCGCCGCCGTCCGGATCACCGGCACTCTGGAGGACGTGACCGAGCGCGTTGCGGCGGAGGCTGAGCGCAATCGACTCGCCACCGCCGTCGAGCAAACGTCCGACTCGGTGGTCATCACCGACCTCGCGGGCACGATTGAATATGCCAACCCGGCGTTCGAGTCCATCTCCGGCTATCGACGCACCGCAGTCATCGGGCAGAACCCAAGGATCCTCAAGAGCGGGCAGCAGTCGGCCGCCTTCTACCGGGCGCTGTGGAGCCGCCTGACTCGGGGTAGGAGTTGGACGGGGCGATTCATCAACCGGCGCGCGGACGGCATGCTCTACCAGGTGGAGGCGACCATCTCGCCGATCCGGGATCCGCATGGGCAGATCAGCGGCTACATCGGCGTCGAACGGGACGTCACGGCGCTGCAGGCAGCACGGTCCAGCCTCGCCAGCGAGTTTCGTGAACGGGCGCAGGTGGCGGCGGCCCTCGCTCTCCTGCAGCCTGGCCCGACCGCTGCAGACACGGCCGCCGACATCTGCAACAAGCTCGTCGGGCTGCCCGGCATCGACCTCGCCGCGATCTTCACCTTCCATGGCTCCGAGCGTGCCGTCACGCTCGCCTCGGCCGGCCCCGAGAACTCGCCGCTCGCGGCTGGCGGGCCGCTGCCCGTCGCCCGCGCCACATATCTACACGGGCGCGCGGCACAGGGTCCCTGGGCCGAAACATGGCGCACCCGACCCGAGGATGGGCAATACGGTCGCGACATGGCAGCGCTCGGTCTCCGGGCGAGCGCCTTCGCTCCGATCCGTAATGGCGATGGGCTGCTCGGGCTCGTGGCGGCCGGCACGACCGATGAGGGGTACGCCCGCCATCTGATCGACCATCTGCCGGTCGTGGGTGAGTTTGCGGCGACCGCCAGCGCCTTGCTTTCGCGCGATCTCGAGGGCGACGCGCGGCGCTCACGGCAGCACGCCTACATCGCCGAGGTCATCGCCACGGGTGCCTTCTCGCCGGTGTTCCAGCCGATCGTCGACATGACCGATGGCACGATCGTCGGGCACGAGGCGCTCACGAGGTTCAATGACGGGCTGCGCCCGGATCAGCGGTTCGCAGAAGCGTGGACTGTCGATCTCGGAGCCGATCTTGAGCTTGTCACGCTCGAAGCGGCTCTGGCGCATGCGCGCCACTTGCCCGCCGGCCTCTGGCTCGACGTCAACGTATCGCCCCGCCTGCTCGCCGAGCCCGAGCGCATCCGCGCGGTGCTCGATCACGCGGATCGGCCGATTGTCTTGGAGATCACCGAACATGACCAGGTCGCCGATTATCGCGTGCTGCGTGACGCGATCGGCAGGCTCGGCGACTCCGTTCGCACGGCGGTCGACGATGCGGGGGCCGGTATCGCGAACTTCGGGCACATCGTGGAGCTTCGGCCGGACTTCGTGAAGCTGGACATTGGGCTGGTGCGGGGCGTCAACGCAGATCTGGGTCGCCAGGCGATGGTCGTGGCGATGCGCCACTTCGCTCGCACCGCGGGCTGCAGGCTGATCGCGGAGGGCGTCGAAACGGAGGCTGAGTCCAGGAGCTTGGCAGCCCTCGGGGTCGACTTCGGGCAGGGCTACTTCTACGGCCGACCAGAGCCCGTGGCCGTCCTTCTCCACGACCGGGATGGGCACGGTCACTAACGAGAGCTGGCTCGGGGCGGCTGTGGAAGCTACGGGCGGCTGACCGACCATGCCGGGTTCTGGACCGCAGCAGCGATAGCAGCCAGCGTGGTTCTGATGGCTACGCACTGGCGGTACCTTCAGAGGCTGCCGGTGAGGGTCGGGCGACCGGTACCGTGTTTCCCATGCCCAGACGGCGGGAGACGCTGGTCTTGTTGCCGGCGGCCCTGCTGGCCTCGGCGGCGATCGTGGCCGCGTTCTCGTACGCGGAAGCCCGCTCCTCAGCGGGGTCTTGGCCGGGGCTGCGGTGGGCACCTTCCTCGGGGTGCTCTGCGCCGGGATCGCCCTGCGCGGCATGGTGGGGGCACTCGAGGCCGCTACCGCCGAGCTGAGCCAGGGTGGCCCCGCCGCTCCGTTGCCCGACGCCCGCCGCTTCGGCCCTCTGGCGCCCGTGGCCCGCCGGCTGCAGGGCGTCTCGACGGCGCTGCGTGACGCGCAGGAGGCCGCCACCACCGATCGCCTGACCCGCGTGGCCAACCGACCCACCCTGCTCGCGCAACTCTTCAGCGAGGTCGAGCGGGCCGCCCGCTACGGCCGGCCGCTGGCCGTCGCCTTCATTGATCTCGATCACTTCAAGGCCGTCAACGACACGTACGGCCACGAGGTGGGCGATAACGTGCTGCGCGGCGTGGCGGACGTCTTTCGGGAGAACATCCGGGGCACCGACTTCGTGGGTCGCTACGGGGGCGAGGAGTTCGTGCTGGTGCTGCCGGAGACGACGCTCGATGACGCTGCCGCCGTGGCCGAGAAGCTCCGCCTGCTGGTCCTGCGGCAGCGCGTGACGGCCGGGCCGAGCGAAGAGATTGCGGTCTCGGTCTCTATCGGGATCGCCGGAGGACAGGGCGCACACGTGCGCGTCGACCAGCTGCTGCGCGACGCGGACGCGGCCATGTACTCGGCCAAGTCGCTGGGGCGTAACCAGACCTACGTGTTCGCCGAGGTGGATGACGACACCGCCCGCATCCCGCGGGCCCCCATCTCGTCGGCGGGGCGGCAGCGGGCCAGCGAGGTGGGCGATTATGGACGCCAGGCGGCGGAAGCGGCCCTGGCCGCCGTGCTCGCGCCGCTGCCCCACTATGCCGGCCGGCCCTCCTCGCTCATCGCCGCCATCGCCGTGCGCCTGGCGAGCGAGCTCGGGTTGCCCGCGCCGGAGGTCGAGCGCATCCGCGTCGCGGCGCTGCTCCACGACATCGGCAAGCTCGCGGTCCCCGACCAGATCCTCGAGAAGCCGGGGCCGCTCACCGCGGACGAATGGCAGACCGTGATCCAGCATCCCCGCATCGGTCAGGCCATCATCGAGCGCGTGGCCGCGGTGGGCGATGCGGGTGCCATCATCCTGCACCATCACGAGCACTTCTCGGGCCACGGCTACCCCTTCGGCCTGCGCGGCACCGACATCCCCCTGGGCGCGCGCATCGTGGCCATCGCCGACGCCTACGACGCCATGGTGCGCGACCGGCCCTACCGGGCGGCTATCGGCCACGATGCGGCCATCGCCGAGTTGCGCCGCTACGCGCAGGTGCAGTTCGACCCGGAGTTGGTGGAGCGGTTCTGCGACCTCTACGCCGCGACCCCGCCGCGTCCCGACGCGGCGCTCCTCAGCCGCCCTCCCGCAGCCCGCGCCGTACGGGCACGGCGCTCCGCGCAGGGGAGAACGGCGGCCTCGGCCTGACCCGCATGGCCACCCCGCCGACCCACACCGCCGACACGCTGCTCGCTCGCCTGCGGCGCCGGCCGCAGCACCCTGAGGCCCGCCCAGAGGTGCCGGCCACAGCGGCCCCGGCGCCCCTCGTGCTGCCCGAGGTCGAGTTCGCCGCCTACGCCGAGGACTGCCGGATCTTCGGCTTCCTGCGCCTCGATGCCGAGCGCCTGAGCGATGCGCTCAACGCGCAGGTCCGGTTGCATCTCGTGGATGTTCTCGCCGTGGCGCTCGATGACGGACACGCCGTCCCCGCCGCCGAGCTGTGGGTGGCCCCCGACGAGCTGCTGGCGGTCCGCGCCAGCGGCCCGCGCGGCAACCCCGGTCGCCGGAGCCGCACACGCCCCTACCCAGTCACGCTGCAGAGCGGCCCCTACGAGCTCCACGGGTACCTGCACGGGCCTCCGGGCGCCGATCCGATCCGGCAGCTGGCGCGGCGCAAGCCGATGGTGCCGCTCACGGAAGCCTGGATCATGTACCAGGCGGCAGGGGAGGACCACCGGGCGCGGGTGGGCACCCTCATCGTTAACCGGACGCTCCTCGACTGGGTGCGCCCGGCCCGCGATGAGGAGGTCGCCATCCCGAGCCTGCCCATGGAGCCCTACCTCGACCCCCGGGCCAAGGACCTCACCGGCTACATCTGGAGCGGACCCCCGTCGGACCATCATCGGCCCGGGTGAGTGGGGCGCGGCAGCCCGGAAGCAGCGCGAGACGCTGCCGCCGGTCGCGTAGCGGCGTGGCACGCGAGGGCGCGGAGCGGTTGACGTCGGCTGCCGGCCACTGCGTGCAGCGCTAGGTCCGACGGGCCCACCGAGGCGGGGCGCATCTGCGGCGAACAATGCCGCAGCGCCTCCCACGCGTGGCACTTTCGTCAGGCCGGCGTCCTCCTAACGTCACATGGCCGACGTCAAAGCTCGGCCCTACGCTGCGAGAGCACGCAACAACAGGCAGCAAGCGGCAGGTGGAGGCAATGACGCGCCGGGGAACCGACCCCGTTCGGGCTGCGGCTACGCCTCGGCCGGACTCATCGTCCGCCGAGATCCCGGACGCGTGGATCGCGATCGAGGACGCCGCGCGCCATCTGGCGATTCCGACGAGGACGCTGTATCGGCTCGCCCAGCGCCAAGAGGTTCCCGCGGTCAAGGTGGGTCGCACGTGGCGCTTCAAACGCTCCGTCCTCGATGCCTACTTGGTCCGCCAGGTGCCCAGCTTCGAGCGCGCGCCAACGCGCACGGCCGCGCGTCCCGACCGGAACGGCGGGTTCCCGCCGCAATCGGGCGCCGACGCCATGGCCACCCTCATGGCCCTGGCGGCCCTCTCGGTCGAGCTCGCCGGGCTGACTGATCTGCCGCGCATCGCGCAGCACCTCAGCGCTCGCCTCCGGACCATATTCGCCGTCGACATGGCCGGGCTGATGCAACTCGAGGGCAATGAGCTCGTCACCATCATGGCGGACGATTCGCGCCAGCTCCCGGCGGGCACCCGCCTGCGACTGGACTCCGCGCCGTTGCTGGCGCAAGCCATGGCCGGTGACAATCCGCTGGTCATCGAGGAGTCCGCGCTGCACGCGGCAGGCCGGGACGACGTCATGCGTCGCCTGGGTCTCCGCTCCGCCGTCTTTGTGCCCGTCCGCACGGGTGGTGAGACCTGGGGTCTGCTCACGCTCGCCGCCCTGGAGCCGCGTCGGTACGCGCCCGAGGAGCTGGATCGTCTGCGCGCGGTCGCGGGCCAGACGGGGCTCGCGCTCAACAACGCCCGGCTGCTCGCGGAGGCGCGGCGCTCGGTCGAGCAGCTCGAACGCATCGAGGCCCTCTCGCGCCAGCTCAGCCGTTCCCGCGCAGTGGGCGACGTCGCCGAGGCCGTCGCAGCCGAGATCGACTCGGTCATCGACTGGCAGGGCCTGCGCTTCTACCTGCTGGCCCCGGACGGTCAGACGCTGGAGCCCATCAAGCTCGCCAGCAAGGTCGCCCACTATGCACATGAGGAGCGCGACCTCGTTCGCCTGCGGCTCGGCGAGGGGCTCGGCGGCAACGTCGCCATCGCGGGCGTCGCGGAGATCGTCAACGATGTCGCGCACGACCCGCGCACGCGGCAAATTCCCGGCACCGCGGCGATCGACGAGTCGATGATCGTCGTGCCCTTTCGCTATGAAGAAACCATCCTGGGGGTCATGGAACTCTTCCGGCTTGGGCGGGACGCCTTCGGTGCCACTGACCTTCGGATCGCTCAGATCGTCGGTGCCCAGGCCGCAGTCGCCCTCTTCAACGCCCGCCAGCTCGAGGAGCTCCAGCGACGGCCGGAACACGCTCGAGCGGCGACTCGCCAGCCAGCGCCAGCTGCTCGCGATCACAGAACGCCTGCTCGTCCATCGCGAGCGGGACGCCGTCTTCGAGGCGATCGCCGACACTCTCGCAGAGGTCGTCCCGCACGACACCCTGACGATCTACCTGGTCGACCGCCCGGCGGGCTGCCTCATCCCGGTGCTCGCCCGCGACGAATACGCCGCGGAGATCATGGCCACCCGGCCACCCATCGAAACAGGCATCACGGGCGACGTCATCGCCAAGGGTGAGGCGGAGTTCATCAACGACGCCATCCACGATCCCCGCGTTGCCTATGTGCCGGGCACGCCTGTCGACCAGAAGGAGTCGCTGATCGTCGCCCCCATTCGTAGCCCCGAAGGAATCCTCGGGACGCTCAACCTGTACCGCACCGCGGGGGAATTCGACGCCGAGGATCTCGAGCTCGTCCGGCTCTTCACCAATCACGCTGCGATCGCCCTGGAGAACGCCGCCATCGACAGTCGGCTGATCGAGGCTGCGGTGACCGATCCCCTGACGGGCCTTCCCAACCGCCGCCTCTTCAGCGAGCGGGTCGAGCACGCTCTGCTGCGAGGGGAGCGAAACCCCACAGGTGTGGCGGTCCTGTTCCTCGACCTCGACGCATTCAAGGTGGTGAACGACAGCCTGGGCCATGCTGTGGGTGACGCTGTGCTGCAAGCCGTGGCGACGCGCCTGCGCGCTTGCACCCGCGCCGGGGACACCGTGGCCCGGCTCGGCGGCGACGAGTTCGGCATCCTGCTCGAGGACGTCCACAACGAGGCCGAGGCCATCACGGCCGGCGAGCGAGTCATCGCGACGCTGGCGCCGCCTCTGGCGCTGGCCGGGCGCGAGGTCTCGGTCCGCGCCAGCATGGGCATCGCGCTCAGTGGTGGCCGAATGGCAGTCACGGCAGACGAGCTGCTGCGCGACGCCGACACCGCCATGTACCGGGCCAAGGCAAACGGCCGCGGACGGTACGAGGTCTTCGAGGCGGGCATGCATGCCCGGCAGCTCGCCCGACTGGAGCTGGAAGGCGAGTTGCGCCAGGGTATCGCGCGTGGCGAGTTCGCCCTGGCCTACCAGCCGATCGTGGCGCTCACGACGGGTCGGGTCGTCGCAGCCGAGGCGCTGCTGCGCTGGCGCCACCCAGGACGCAGGATCGATCCGCCGGAGTTCATCGGAGTGGCCGAGGAGACGGGCGACATCGTACGGCTTGGAGCGTGGGTTCTGCGCGAAGCCTGTCGGCAGGCGCGGCATTGGCAACTCGAACAGTCGGGTCTCGGCGATCTCGGGGTTTCGGTCAACACCTCGGCCCGAGAGTTGGTCGAGCCGACCTTTGTCGCCTCGGTCGTGGCCGCGCTCGCCGAGAGTGGACTGGCGCCAGACCGTCTGACTCTCGAGATCACCGAAGGCGTCATGCTCGCCGACGAGACCACGGCCTTCGCGACGCTGCGCCGCCTGCGGGCGGCCGGCATCCACATCGCCGTCGATGACTTCGGCACCGGCTACTCGTCGCTCAACTACCTCAAGCGCCTGCCAGTCGACGGCCTCAAGATCGATCGATCCTTCATCGAGGGACTCGGCACGGGACGCGAGACGAGCGCTATCGTGCGAGCGACGCTCAGCTTTGCGAAGGCTCTGGGGTTGGCGGTCACGGCGGAGGGCATCGAGACAGAGGCCGAGCTGCGACGCCTGCTCGCGCTGCGCTGCGATCTCGGTCAAGGTTACCTCTTCGCGGCTCCGGTCGAGGCGACGGCTATGACCGAGCTTCTCGCGTCGAGTCCGCGCTACCCCGTCCCGCGACGCAGGCCGTCGACGCGCCGACAATCCGCGGCCTGAGTCAGCCTCGCACGAGCCGGCCATCGTGTAGGGCCGGGCGGCCTCGAACGCGGCGGCGTGCCGGCCGCGTTCCCTCGGCCACGGCAGCCGTCAGTCGCTATGCGCCCACGCCCGCGAAACCGAGCAGACCCGGCAGCGCCGTACCGAACCGGCAGCGCCGTACCGAAGAGGTACCCCGCGACCCCTGCGCAGGCGGCAAGTCACAGGATCTCGACCCCGGAGCGGAACCAGGCCCGCCGAGTCCAGCGGCTCTTCGCGACGCCGACGCCGAAGAGGCACACGCCGGCCAGGACGACGGCCGCGACGAGAGCCGGGCGCACTGGCAGGAGGAGGAACGGCACGAGCGGCACTGCTGCGCCTGCGCCGAACGCGACGCCCATCAGCACGGCCCCCTGCAGCGGGGAACCGGCCGCGTCCTCGACGGTCAGTCAGAGCTTCTTCTCGACCATCGTGCGCGTCAGGACCCGCGGATGGCGCGCCAGCACGCCGGCGATGAGCCGCGCTTCGTCGGCCGGCAGGCCGTCAGCGGCGAGGAGGAACGCGACCTCGGCCTCCGCTTCGCCCGGCCGTTCCTCGACCTCCAGCACCTCGCCCGCGATCTGGGCCTCGAAGAGCTCGCGCTGGCTCTTGCTGCTGACTACTCCCCGGCCGCCATGGAGAAGACGCCGGCCAGGGCGGCGGCTGCGCCGGCAACGAGGATGGGGAAGGAGGCAAGCGTCGCGCCCGCCACGGTGGCCACCACCGTCAGGATGGAGACGAGCCCGTCCTGAGCCCCGAATACGATCTCGCGGATGTCGCCCAGCCAGGCGATGGTGCGGCGCTCCTCGGCCAGATGGGCGGCCAGCCAGTCCCCGGGGTACGCCTCGGCGGGGCTTTCGGGGGCGGGCCGCGTCCGCTCGATCATCCGTCCCTCCCACTGCTGTCACCCAAGCGCAGGCGCGGGCGCCTGATGCGGCAACAATACGCGGCCCGGCAGCTCACGCTGCGGCGCTCCCCGCGACTGAGGCTTGCTGTAGCATTCCACGGCGGGGCGCGGTCGACGGGTCCCTACAATGCCCGTCCATGCCAGCGAGTCGGCGAGATCGCGCGCCTCTTGACGCAGCGTACATACGGGGTTCCCCAGCGGCATACCAGCATCGACGGGCAGCCTGACCCGCCCCGTTGCGCTCGCCTCTCTCCCGCCAGCCGCAGAGCCTGAGCCGAGCGGGCCGGGCAACGTGCGTGTCGGGACCGCGCCGTGTCTCTCGGCGAATACCGGGCAGCTATGCGGCGGTGCACCGGTCGTGCCCCCACCGATTGGCTCGGCGAACCCGCCGTCGGCACCGCCCGCCACCGGCGCGCCCGTGCCGTCCACTCCCGCTGAGCCCCGGGTCACGTCCGTCCCGCGGGCCGTGCCGACCAGGACCCCCGCGCCGTCGCCCAGCGAGACGGCCGCGGCGTCCCTCGTGGTAACCGAGGCGGACAATGACGCGACGCTGCAACTCTCGGTCGGCCAGCGGCTCATGCTCGGGCTGGGCTCGAGTCTCGACTGGGCCTTGATCGTGGCCAACCCGGTGATGGTGGAACGAGTGGCCGGCGTGCTTGACACCAAGGGTGCGCAGGGGCTCTACGTGGCTCGGGCGACGGACACCACCGTCCTAAGTGCCGTGGGGAGTCCGCACTGTGCGTCCGGCAGCGTCTGCCCCATGTTCCGACTCGCGTTCAGCCTCACCGATCACAGTGAGCTGAAAGGGGTGGGACACGGGTATGCGGGCACCCCACCGCTGCGCGACCCGCGTCTGCCCTCTTGTCCCACGCCTCCTCAAGTGCTGGCGACCGCCCGGAACAGTTAGAGCTTAGGTTAGCGAGCCCCAACCTGCGACCGAACGGCCGCGCTCTGCGATTCGAGACCACGCCCGCCTTCGGGCGATCGTCTACCCACGCGCCACACCACGTCCTTGGGGTCGATGACGACGAGCGTGGCCCAGGCGAGGCCGACCAGTGGGCCGATCCACTGGCTGAGGCCGAGGCCGACGGCGATGGTTCCCGTGACAGCCCATCCGGCGAGGAACCAAAGGACGCCGGAGGCGATGCGGAGCTTCATGGCGCTAGCGTCTAGTCTCCCACCAGCAACGACAAGAGGAGAGTCGTACTGCAGGGGGCAGGACTTATGCGCGCCTGGCCCCACGATCGCTCGCAGGGTCGCTACGGGTCGGTGCGGCTAGGCACCGGATCCGCCGGAAGTACCGCGCGTTGTTAGGACCTTTGACAGGTTGCGCCTCTATGATGCGGTCTCCGCACCGGATACGGGCATGGGGGAGGCCACTCGTCACTCGATGAAGCTGCCAGGTTGCGCCGGACGGTTCCGCCGCCCTGGGAGCGAGCATGCCTGGCGCCAGGTGAGCCGCGGGCAGTCCCTCGTCGAGTTCGCCATCGTCCTTCCGGTATTCATCCTGGTCGTCGTTGGCGTCATGGACTTCGGCTTCATGCTCTACGCGCGCATGACGGTCATCAACGCCGCGCGCCAAGGTGCCCAGTACGGCAGCTCACTTCCCGCCACGGACTGGCCGAGCATGGCGACATTGGTCCCAACGCAGGCGAATGATGTCGCGACTGGCCTCTCGGGGACCTTGACTGTGACTGTCACGTGCTTGGCACCGACGTCGCTCGCATCTCCTCCGATCAAGTGGAACGCCACCTGCAGCTGGACCGACTCCACCCTCCAGAGCGGCTCCGACGCCGTGCAGGTGACCGTGGCATACAAGTACAAGACGTTCTTCCCGCTCTTCTTCGGGGCAAGCATCAACCTCAGCTCCACTGACCAGATGGTCATCTACGCTCCCCCCGCTACCTAGGGCGGCCTGAATGACTCCCAGCCGAGTTACGTGTCAACCGACACCCGGAGCGCCCGGTCGCCCGTGGACTCACATGTCACGGGCGACGGGGCGGCCG
This sequence comes from uncultured Chloroflexia bacterium, assembly GCA_963759135.1. Lineage (GTDB taxonomy): Bacteria > Chloroflexota > Limnocylindria > Limnocylindrales > CSP1-4 > JAJYNJ01. Next base: position 32,036 of record CAVWXU010000015.1, read on the forward strand.
TGCGCGGCGCGCCAATTCGGCGGTAGCCGCCCTGGCGTGGCCCGCCCTATGGCTCGGGGCCCTCAGCGCGGCCAGGCTCTGGTCGAGTTCGCCTTCGTCCTGCCGGTATTCCTGCTGCTGCTGGCTGGCCTTGCCGACTTCGGCGTCGGGCTCTTCACGCAGATGACCCTTGCCAACGCCACTCGCGAGGGCGCTCGGGCAGCCACCGTCGACCCGGACCCAACCACCTATCAGCAGGTGGCCTTGGCGAGCGCAGAGGCCGCGGCGGGGGGCCTGACGGCAGCGAACCTGTCGGTCACCGCCACGTGCGTCCAGATCATCCCAACGACACCGAAACCATGTTCTTTCAGCCCGAATACCTCGCAGCGCGGCGACGGGGTGTCGATCACCGCGACCTACCCGTACAACTGGATCTGGCCGATTCATATCCATGTCCCTGTCCTGAACGTCGACCTGTTTGCGAACTCCATCACGTTGTCTTCAACCGTCCAGATGATCCGCCAGTAGGGTTCGTGCGGCCGAGCCGCAGGCCGTGCAAAGGCACGAGAGGAAACCGACATGCTGCGTCGACGAAGCCGAGCCAAGCGAGAAGGGGGACAGGCCCTTGTCCTGTTCGCCCTTAGCTTGGTGGTCATCCTCGCGTTCGCCGCCTTGGTAGTCGATATCGGCGTGCTGAGGAACGACCGGCAGATCCTCGTGAATACGATCAATTCGGCCGCTCTAGCTGGTGGAACGCTGCTTCCGGTCGTCGGGTCGGCGACCGGAACGGCGGAAACGGCGGCCAACAACCTCATCGACGCAACCGTTCAGGCGGATTACCCGGGACTGCCGCTCCCCACGATCGCGAACGGGGGGATCACGTACAAGTGCCTCATCGGAACTGTCAACGGCGCGCCTGCGCTGTCGCAGATTCCGTATGACTGCAATCCCGGCGGCGCGCTCGGGCATACCCCAACAGCCGCTGACTTCACAGGTAGCGGCCCGAACCGCCTCTCGTCCTGCGACCCCAGCAAATCGTTCAACGGTGTCTACGACACCTGCAACGTCGTCGTGGTGACCGACACCGCCACCACGACCTACGGGTTCGCACCGGTCGTGGGCATCAACACCGGGTCCACGGGGGCCGTCCAATCCACCGTGTGCAACGGTCCTTGCGGGCAGTCGCCTCTGCTGGACCTCATGATCATCATGGACCGCACCGCAAGCATGAGTGATACCGACGTGACGAACACTGTCAACGCGGCTGAGTCGGTCCTGAAGGAGTACAACCCCACCTACGAGCGGATCGCGCTCGGATTAATCGGACTGACCAATCTCAGCGCAAAGTGCGGCACGACCTCGGTCACAAGCGGCCCCGACACCTCCGTTCCCGTCGTCGGGACGCATCTGAGCATCAGCAATGGCGGCGCCAACCCAGCTGACCCAACCAATGCCGCGGACGTCAACGAGTGGATCCCGGTCGGCCTGAGCGGCACCGACAGTGGCTCGCCGGCGCCTACGTTCGATGAGGCGTACTCGACCAATGGCGTGCTCGCTGCGGCGAGCGCCAGCCACCTGGTCGCGACACTCAGCTGCTACGACCACCCTGGCGGCGCCGGCACCGATCTGGGCACGCCCTTGCTGATGGCCCAGCGCATCTTGGACGCGGACACCCGCACTGGCCCGAACGGCCAGCAGATAGTGCGGGGCATCATCGAGGAAACAGATGGGCAGCCGGATAACGCGTCTAATGCCACGCCGGCCTCGGACTTTACCTGCGCCTATGCGCAGACGAGCGCGTCGACCATCAAGACGAACTGGGTGAATAACGGCATCCCATCGTCCCCCGGGGTAGGGGTCCAGGAACCTATCACGCTCTACACCATTGGCTTCGGGATGGACACAAGCGACCCGAACTGCCCGGACCAGTCCTTGAGTGCGTCGAAAAACCTCGCAAAGATGGCGACGCAACCGTCGACCGACCCTGGATGCCCCACCCAGGTCGTGAACGGGGTCAACAACGGCGGCGACTACTTCTGTGAGCCCAAGGGAGGCACGACCTCCCTGACGCCCATTTTCCAGGCGATCGCCGCCAGCCTGGCGGCGGGTCTCCACCTTCTGAACCCGTACCCGACTCCGATCGTCAGCGCCGTCAGTCCGCCATCGGGAACCAAAACCGGCAACACGTCCGTCACTATCACCGGCGAGTTCTTCACTGGCTCCACGACCTTCCCCACCTCGGTCACGTTCGGCGGAACGCCCGCGAAGAGCGTCATGGTCAACAGCGACACTTCGATCACGGCGGCGACCCCTGCCGAAGGAACGGGGGTCGTGAACGTCCAGGTGACGACGGCGGGCGGAAGCTCGCCCATCACCAGCGCCGACCAGTACACGTTCACCTCTCCCTAATGCCGACGCCACGACAGTCGCGGCTAATCAGCACGGAGTGAGAGACCGACTAGCCGCACGCTCAGGGCCTGCCCTCGAAAATCCCCCTCAACGGGCTCACACGGCTTCCAGCGTGAGGGTGACGGTGTAGCCGAGCGCGCCACGCGAGGTCAGCGACCGAGGCCATTGACACTACCTGGAGCCTCGGTCGGGCGCTGGGTTCGGTGCCCTCGTGGCAGCGCGACAGTCGGCGCCAGCGCCCGAGTTAGGCGATCGTGTGCTCGACCATGTAGAGCGGCCAGACCGGGGTGAAAGCGTCGACGCGACCTCCGTGAGGCCTGTGCCGACGCCATGGCTCGTCGCCTCAACGGCAGCCAAGGAACACCCGGCACACCAACCCAGTGGCGCGACAAGGGAGGGCCATTTCAGCTTGGAGGTCGGCCCCTCTACGATGTCCAGGGCCCGTTCTTTGTCTGGGGTGCCCCCGTCATCGGTGACCAAGGCCGACAACCGGCGCGTCCTCGCACCGGTTCGCCGCCCGATAGCCCGAAAGTCCTGCCGCCCGGGAGTACTGTGGTAGCACCTGTTAGCGGGGCCGGGGTACTCTGTCGGCGCGGGCGTCATCGCTCGAGGCAATACGCCCGGCCTGACGGATCTGGAGTCCCGACCTCAAGTTCCGAGGAGCGCTCCCGTAATGTCCCTACTCCAACGGGAAGCCCGGGCACAACAGCGAGCCGACGTCTCGACGTCTCTCGTACCGGTGCCCGTCGGGCCCGGGAAGCCGGCGGCCGTCCCAGGAACTCCCGCTCCGGGTACCCCGCCCCCGGTTCTCGGGAAGCCGGGGGCGGCGCCCAGTCGCGAGGTTGTTGCGGGAGGTCCGGGATCGCCTGCGGGGCGAGGTCGTCGGCGCCTACGACGCGCTGCGCGAGCTCTCTGGTGGGGCGGACGCCCGGAGAATAGTCGAGGGGATCGTCGACCGGGTCATCCAGGTGAACAGCTTCGGCGTGACTGGGCCCGAGCGCATGCGTCGGGTGCCCCACCACGGTCACAGGTAACGGCAACAACGGTGGCAACTCTACTGCGAACCGAAGACCACGGACCTGCGGCCACCTTCCTGGCGATCGCCAACAGCCTTGCGGCGGGCCTCCATCTCCTGCAGCCGTACCCGACGCCTGTTGTCACCAGTGTGAGCCCAACATCGGGAACCCACACCGGCCTCCAAGGCGTGACCATTGGCGGCGAGTACTTCACCGGCGCAACTTCAGTCTCGTTCGGTGGGGTGCCGATAACCTGCGTGGGCATCCACCCAAACTGCACTGTCAACAGCGACACCCAAATCACTGTGACGTCTCCTGCCGCGCCCTCGGTGGCCGACGAGGAGCTGCAGGAGATGCGTGGATATCGTGGTGACGACGCCAGGCGGAAGCCACCGATCACCAGCCTGAGCCAGGGTACGGTAGCTTGTGATCCCGACCCGGCAGTGGTCGAGGGCAGATCTGAACTCGTTGGGGTCGATCAGCCGCATGCACGCGGACCTCGACCGGACTCGCGCAGCCGGCGCCGGCTCCGTCGGTCCAAACACGCAACAGCTCGGGGCTGAGAGCGCGATCTGCTCGGCACCCGCGCCCGCCGTCGGTGCGCGACACGAAGGTTCGGGTTCGCGGGGGTGCAGCGGCACCGCGTAGAGCGTACCGATCGCCGCGCGGTTGGTGGCCTCGGATGGGGGTGCTGGACTCTCCCCGGATGTCGCAGCCGGCGTCAGTCAGGTCTTTCCGGATGATCCCCGCCGAGGTGCGAGAAGCGGCGCGCCGGCGCACCGCTTTCCGCCGTCCGATAGCTCGAAAGTCCTACTCCTAGATGTACCGTCGGGGTAGCCGCTGGCGGGGGAGCGGTACTCTGTGGCGGGAGGGTCATCGCTCCGCTCGAGTCAGGCCAGGTCGCGACCGATCTAGAGTCCTGAGCGCAGGGTCCGAGGTAATGCCGGTCATGTCCCTACTCCAGCGGGAAGCACAGGCGCAAAAGCGAGCCGACGTCTCGACGTCCCTCGTGCCGGTGCCCGTCGGGCCCGGGAAGCCGGCGGCCGTCCCAGGAACCCCCGCTCCGGGTACCCCGGCCCCGGTTCCCGGGAAGCCGGGGGCGGCACCCAGTCGCGAGGTGCTGCTGCGGGAGGTCCGGGATCGCCTGCGGGGCGAGGTCGTCGGCGCCTACGACGCGCTGCGCGAGCTCTCCGGTGGGGCGGACGCGCGGAGAGTCGTCGAGGGGATCGTCGACCGGGTCATCCAGGCGAACAGCTTCGGCGTGACCGGACCGGAGCGCCTGCGCCTCATCGGCGAGATGGTCGACGAGATCACGCGGCTTCGGGCCCATCGAGCCGTTCCTGGCCGACGAGACGATCACCGAGGTGATGGTCAACGGGCCGCACCAGGTGTACATCGAGCGGGCCGGCAAGCTCATCCGCACCAACGTCGTCTTCCGCGACGACGAGCACGTCATGCGCGTGATCGACCGCATCATCGCCCCCCTCGGGCGGCGCATCGACGAGACGAGCCCGCGCGTCGACGCGCGCCTGCCCGACGGCTCGCGCGTCAACGCCATCATCGAGCCGCTCTCGTTGGTGGGCCCGGTGATCACCATCCGCAAGTTCGCCGCGCGGCCCTACACGGTGGCCGACCTCGTCGGCTTCGGGACGGCCACGGCCGAGATGTTCGAGTTCCTGCAGGCCTGCGTGGAGGCCCGCCTCAACATCTTCGTGTCGGGCGGCACGGGCTCGGGCAAGACCACCTTCCTCAACGTCCTCTCCTCCTTCATCCCCGACGACGAGCGCATCGTGACGATCGAGGACGCCGCCGAGCTGCAGCTGCGCCAGCGCCACGTGGTGAGCCTCGAGGCGCGCCCGGCCAACCTCGAGGGGCAGGGCGAGATCACCATCCGCGACCTGATCCGGAACGCCCTGCACATGCGCCCCGACCGCATCATCGTGGGCGAGTGCCGCTCGGGCGAGGCGCTCGACATGCTGCAGGCCATGACGACGGGCCAACAAGGCTCCCTCTCCACGGGGCACGCCAACACCCCGTCCGACATGCTCCTCCGCCTCGAGACGATGGTCCTGATGGCCGGCTACGAGCTGCCCCTGCGGGCCATCCGCGAGCAGATCGCCTCGGCCGTCGATCTCATCGTCCACACCGCGCGCCTCAAAGACGGCTCGCGCAAGGTGGTCAACCTGACCGAGGTCTACGGCATCGAGGACGACCAGATCCTGACCCAGGACATCTTCGCCTTCGAGCAGACGGGGGTGCGCGAGGGCAAGGTCGAGGGCCACCTCGCGCCCACCGGGATCCGCCCCACCTTCATGGAGAAGTTCCGCACGAGCGGGGTGTCCCTGCCCGCCGGGCGAGTTCGGCATCCCCCCCGAGGATCCGGCACGACCAGGCCCGGCCGGCAAGGGGAAGGGAGAATGGGGCACCGCAGGTTCCCCCCAGCCGTCCGATCTATCCCGACCGGCGGTCGGTCGCGGCCGGGTGGTCACGGCCGCTGGCTTGGTCTGGGTCTCGTCACTCGGGCCGGTCGATCCCGACACCGGGCATCTGGTGAGCGGCGACATCAAGGCCCAGACGCGCCAGTGCCTGCGCAACCTCAAAGCCCGCCTGGAGGCCGTGGGCAGTTCGCTCGACAAGGTGGTGTGGGCCAACTGGTCGCTGCGCGACCCGGCCGAGTTCGACGTCTTCAACGAGGAGTGGACGCGCTGGTTCCCCGGCGACACCCCCATCGGCCAGGGCACCCTGCTGCCCCCCCTGCAGCGTCGCGCCGGCTTCCGCGTCTCGATCGGGGTCATCGCCGAGGCGTAGGGCCTCGGGGGGCGGGTTGGGCCTGGCTCTGAGAGAGTCGCAGTATCTGTGATCCCTGGGCCCTGTGTGTTCGCGAGCGCCGCCTCGAGCTGCCGACGGCCTCGAGCCTGTCCTTGAGGTGCGTCTGGATCCGCTCGGCCTCGTAGGTCGCCTCGGCATCCTGGTAGTTGTGTCTGCCCGCTTGTCTCTCGGTCCTCATGGTGGGCCAGAACATCCTCGGTCGAGCCAATAGGCCTACACCTCGAACGTCGAGCGCCTGGCGGCACTCGACCGACGGCTCCGCCATTGCAACCACGGGACCATTACAAGCACGGGCGACTCAACACCGGTCTCGGAAGGCTCACGCCGATGCAGGTCCTCGTTGATAACGTGTCAGGGGATCGCACCGAGATCATGGCTGCCCGGTCCCGTCAGCCTTGCCAATGCCGCCAACGCTGCCTCACTGGAGCGCGCAGGCACGCCGGCCGACCCAGCTTCACGGCACGACGAGGTGTACCGGGTTGCCCCGCACGCTCACGCGCCACGTGGTGGTGTCGTTACCCGTGGTGCCGCTCGCGAGCTTGTAGTCGATCTTCCACCAGCCCGCCTGCGTTTCGCCCGACGGCGTCAGGCCCACGCTGCCGTAGGTGCTCGGTAGGGGCACCAGGATGGTGATCCAGGAGTCGTTGAACGGGTGCGTCCCGCTGGAGTTGGTCGTCGTGATCGAGGTCACGTTCGTCCCCGAGCAGTTGTGCGAACCCGACTGGATGGAGGGCGTGTCCACGCACTGCGAGTCGGCCGTGTAGCTGAAGGTCGCGTTCGTATATGTGTTGTTGTCGGGGTCCTTGACATAGAGCGTTGCCGTGCTGCTCACGTCGCCGATGTCGAAGAGGTCGATCTCGAGGGTCTTGCCCGCGTCAGTCTTCGGGATCTGCGCGAGGTAGAACAACTGGTCCCCGCCGCTGGAGTTGGTGAGGTTGTTGTACGCGACCATCGTCCCGGCCCCGAAGACCTGCGGCGTGGCCGACCCGGTGCCGACGGTGACCTCCAGCGAGTACATGTTCTCGGCATTGGTGGTGTTGTTGATGGCGGTGCCGGAGGGGTCGGGGTCCTGGCCACCGTCCTGGGTGGTGAGCACCTTAGTCGTCGTGACCTGGAGGTAGTACAAGCCCGGGACGAGGCCGGTCGCCATCTGCCACCACTTGTCGTGGTACGCGTCACAGCTGGTCATGCTGGCCGTGCCGGTCGAGCTACTCGGACCACCGAGCGAGGTGTCGGACGCTGTTTGGTTCTGGAAGGTGGTGCCAGAAGCCGTGACCAAGGTGAACTGGCTAGTCACATACGGATTGTCGTTGGTGTTCCACAGGTTGTAGTAGGTGGAGACCGGGTTCGTATTGCCCGTGATCCAGTGGTCCGATGTGCCGTAGTTTGGGTACTGCACCGCGCAGAACCCGGGATCGAAGACGTAGACGCTGCCGTTGCTGTCGCCGGTCGGAATCAGGACCTCGTAGTAGACCCCGGCCGGGCTGTACGTCGGGTTGATCGTTCGGCCGTTGAAGTCGTCGTTGGCGGGCCCGTAGGCATCGCCATTCTCGCTGTTGCCACCCTTGGTGATGACGCCGCCGAAGAAGCCCTGGCTGTTGAGCTGGCTCGGGGCACTGCCGCCGGTCGCCGGTGAGGGGTTGGTGACCGAGGCGTCGGGGATGCCGCTTAGGCCGTTGGCGGTGCTTGGGCTGGTGTAGCAGGCGGGCTGCGTCCCGGTCTGGCTCACGAAGCAGCCGACGCCGTAGTAGTTGAGCGGGCTGCCCATGGGTACCGGCAGTTCGAACTTGGCCTTGGCGTTGCGCGTCGCGGTGATCGAGGTGATCCCGATGAGGCGCATGAAGAACGTGGGGACGGGCTCCGAGACCGTGACGTCGAGCTGCCGATCATTGGCCGGGTCCGGGGTCGCGCAGATCCCCGGTACGCTCGAGGGTGCGTCGTTGGCGGTGCAGCTGTTGGTGACGGTGTAGCCGTTCTGGCCCGCCGCAGTCACCGCAATCGCCTCGGCACCGGAGACGTTCCCGGGCAGGTCCACCACCCCGGCGAGGGCGGCTGCGTCGGCCGTGCGCTGGACCCGCAGCGTGTTGGCCCAGTACCAGGACACGTCGATCACGACGGCGCAGATGCCCATGAAGACGAAGATCGAGAGCGCAAAGATGACGAGGACCTGGCCGTCCGCGGCGCGACGGCGTCGTCCGACCGCGGCACGGCCTGCCTCGGCTGGAACAGTCTGGGCGGTTGGGTCTTCGTCCGCCCTGCTCGGCTGCCGGACGCATCCGCATCATCTCCGTCACTCCTTAGGTCGCCGTCGGGTTCAGCTGCATCACGGTCTTGTCGGTCATCGTGAGCGTCCCGACGCCGCCACCGAAGAACCGCAGGATGCAGGCGAGCGGCGTCTCGAATTGGTACGTGTAGGTCAGGCTGACCCCGATCGAGTCGATGGCCGGGGCCGCGTTGCTGCGCGCGCAGGCCTCCCACGGGTCGGCGTTGGGATACGAGGCATCGACGAAGTTCAAGGTGGTTGGTGGCGCCCTGTCGGGATCGGGCCGGCGCCCGCCGAGTAGGACCACACGTGTTGGACATGCCCTGGTCGTTGGCGCCGGTGGTCGGGTTGGCCTTGTAGATGACGATCTGGGTCACCTGCGAGACCACGACCTGCGACCCGGGCGACTGCAAGCACGCGCTCGACCGCCGCAATGACTTGAGGGTCAACCTGCGTCCAGTTCGGCGACTGGCCGGTGCCGCACCCAAGGGTGCCGCCGCCGTTGGCCAAGGCGGAACCCGCCCGCGCCCCCTCGCGCGTGGCGTATTCCAGGGTCAGGTCGTGGGTGAAGATGAACCCGTACTCCATCATCCCGAAGAGGATCAGCAGGAAGACCGGCACGATCAGGGAGAACTCGACGAGGGACTGACCCCGCGAGCGGTGCCCGCCGCGACACTGCGTCTCGGGCGCGCTCACAGCACGGGCTCCATGCGCATCTGGTTGGACTGCGTGACGGTCCAGCCGTTCCCCAGCAGGCCGATGAGGTTGTGGAGGGGGGTGCGCCAGGTGTCGCTGTAGGTGACCTGGACGCCGATCGTGTCGAGCCCCGGGTGGCCGGCTGCGCAGCCTTCGGTGGTGCCCTGGATGACGTTGCAGCGCGACACGTCCGGGTAGTTGGCGGTGCCCTCCGTGTAGGGGACCGTGAGCGTTGACCCGTCGGCGAAGGTGCAGGTCGTCGGGGTCGACGGCGTTCGGGTGTAGGTGTCAACGGCCTGCGTGGCGCTGCCGAACGTGGTGACGTTGCCGCTCGTGTCGAGTGCCTGCCCGTTGTCGTCGGTCCAGTAGATCTGGACCTGCGAGATGTTGGCCGGGTTGGCGGGCGCTCCGACGTCCTGCTCGATCTTCTCGAGGATCACGCAGTCGGCGCCGACCCCATTGCCCGCCTCGGCCGCGATCAGCGCGGCATCGCGGGTGGCGAAGTTGATCGAGAGGATTCCGTTGAACAGGAAGCCGAACTCGAGGATGCCCATCATGACCACGAGGAAGATCGGGATGACCAGGCTGAACTCGACCAGGGCCTGGCCGCCAGAGGCGTGACGACGCGCCCAGCGGTTTCGGGCGTGGGAATCCTGCGCCTGAGCAGTCCGGGGTCGGAGCGTCGCCACGTTCGCTTACTCTCCGTGCGCTGCGTAATCGAGGGACTGGACGGTCTCCGCGTGACGGAGGCCGCATCCGCGCTCCCGACGGTAGAAGGGCACGGTGCGCGCTGACACCCACACGAAGGTACCGGTCCAGTCGGACGAAGGGAGCGGTCTCCGCCGGGCGGGCGGGTCGGTGGATGCCATGGCGGGCATGCTGGCGGGGCGACTTTGCGGGGCGCCTTGCGGGACGGCTCCGCTGGCCACGCGATGGTCCTGTGCGGAGCCGTACTTCCGTCAGGTCGCGGGCGAGCGGGCGGGCCGTTCGTCAGGCGGCGCGAGTCGAGGCGTGGTCTTCTCCGTTGGGGTCATCACGGCGTGCTGCACGGCCGCGAGTGTTGAATGTGTCGACATTCGTGCGCAGCGGCCGCCGACATGCCGCTCTGGCATGATCCCGATGGAGGCCTGAACCCCAGCTCCAGCCCCGCGACTCCCGGCCCCGAGCCGCGCGCGCGACTACAGCGAAACGGTGCCCCAGTAGCGCTCGGCGAACCCGACGATGCCGCCTTCGCGTGCCAGCCGCGCGTGGAAGCCGGCCAGCGCGTCGAGCATGCCGCGCTCGCTCTCGAAGAGCCGCGGAAGCTGGCTCGTGTACAGCCCGATGCCGGCCGCCTTTCGGTCGAGCTGTTCCGTGATGTCCGCGTAGCGCGCCTCGAGCGCGACGCCGGCCGGGAGCGCGAGGCCGCCGTCGGGCAGCTGCGACGGCGCGTGGAAGTCGTGCCACCACGCGTAGGGGAAGTCCTCGTAGAAGGACACGCGCCCGACGAAACCGGGCGCGGGCATCACCCAGCCGCGGGTCTCGTCCAGCAGCGCCAGGACCGCCTCGCGGCACAGCTGGTGGTCCACGTGGTTGCCCACGGCGAGCGGCGCGTACACGGCCTGCGGTTCGAGTCGCAGGATCTCGCGCCGGATGATCTCGTACGGCGCCGGGTCGTCGTCGTGGACGGTGCCGAGCAGCTGCTCGTCGCCCTCGTAGCCGCGGTACACGGCGTCGGGCAGGTCCAGCCAGACGACGGAGCACTCCAGCATGTACGCGTAGCGCTCGTCCTCGATGCGCCGCAGGTTCGCGATCCCGGCCGACGTGAGGTCCACCTCCTCGAGGGAGCCCTGCCCCGGCACGGAGTCGGCCACGGGGCGGGCGTCGGTCTCGACCGCGGTCACGTTGGCGCTGCGGGTCCAGGCGGCACGCTGCCAGAACTGCCGGGACTGGAGGTTGGCGAGTTCCTGCGTCACGGCGAGGCGGCCGGGGTCGGCGGCCCAGGCGGGGCTGCCGGAGAAGGCGGTCGGGACGGGGAGGTCGGCCGGGACGTTGTCGCGTCGGAAGGCCACCGTATCGGGGAAGAGGGCCTTGCTCCCGAACCCGAGCGCGGTGCGCTGGTACTCGGTGAGGGCGCGGGGGCCGGACCGGGAGGCGTTGGGGGACGCGGCGCCGTCCGCGGCCGATCGGCCGCTCGCGGCCGAGCCTCGCCCGGCCGCCGCCCGTCGCCGGGTGCGCCGCCCGAGAAGACGGTCAGGATCGTGACGTTCTGCCCGAGCTCGCGCAGGCCCGCCACGAGGCCACCGCAGGAGAGTGCGACGTCGTCCGGGTGGGGCGCGATGAAGACGTGCGTCATGTCGCCGGAGAATACCATCGCCGCCTGGAGGGCCGGTCGTCGCCGCTAGAACTCGAACCCGAAGCGCCCGATCAGTGGCACGAACACGCACGGGTCGTACCGGCGTTCGTCCACCCGGTCCCCGACTCGCGTGACGACGTACAGCGTCTGCTGATCGCGCGGCCCGATCGGGATCACGAGCCTGCCGAGGTCGGCGAGTTGCGCCACCAACGGTTCAGGCACGCGTGGGGCCGCGGCGGCCACCACGATCCCGTCGTAGGGCGCGTCGGCCGGCCAGCCCTCGCTGCCGTCACCGACGACGCAGCGCACCCGGCTGGCGAGTCCGACTCGCGTGAGACGCTCCCCGGCCGACTCGGACAGCCCGCGGTCACGCTCGATCGAGACGACGTCGATCCCGAGCGCGGCGAGGATCGCCGCCTGGTAGCCCGAGCCGGTGCCCACGTCGAGGGCGCGGAGCGCGGCGGGTCTGCGGCCGGATGAGCCAGGCCCGGGCGGCGCCATATCCCCGGTTGTGCTCGTGCGGCCCGGTGCAAGCTCACCGGGCGGCCCGGAACCCTGGCTCGACCCCGCGCCAGCAGCCACGGTCCCGGCGGGCTCCCGTCTCAGCCCGAGCAGCTCCGTCATGCGGGCGACGATGTACGGCTGTGAGATCGTCTGCCCGCGACCGATGGCCAGCGCCGAGTCGTCGTATGCGCGCGGCACCAGCTCGGGCGGAACGAACAGTTCGCGAGGGACCCGCCCGAACGCGGCCAAGACGTCCGGATCGTGGATTCCGGCCGCCTCGAGATCTCGCACCAGCGCGAGCCGCCGCGACAGGAACGGATCGGGCCCGGCGTCGCGCATCGCCCTCCCCGATCCGTCCTGCTCGGATCAGTCCGGCCGAATCAGCTCGGCGTGGGCGTCGGGGTGGCGGGGGACGCGGCCGGGCTGGTGGCGGCGCCTGACGATGCCGGGGGCTGGCCGTGCGCTCGAGTTGACCCGCCGCCGGACTGGCCGTCGCGCTCGCGCTCGCCGCACGGCTCGCCCCTGGGCTGGTGGCGGCGCCTGACGAAGCCGCGGGGCTGGTTGCGGCGCTGGCCCCAGCGCTCGACGAGGCCGCCGGAGCGGCCGACACTGTTACCGACGGGGCGACCGTGTGGAGCGGTGCGGGCGTCGGCTTCGCGCTCAGGATGCCGCCGTGGCCCAGCAGCGCCGCGTAGAGGAACACGACCGCGAACGCCCCAACGACGACGGCCACCCAGATGCGGGACACGGGGTCATCCACGTACGTCAGTGGCTCACCCGCTCCCGAACCTCCCGCGGTTGCCCCCGGTGCGGCCGTCGGTGCCTGGGCGCCGGCCCGCCCGGTCGGCGGTGATCCCGCGCCTCGGCGCGAAGGAGGCGCGGCGGGCTTGCCCGGCCGTGGGGGCGGCGCTGCCTTGTGTCCCGGAGCCGCCAGGCGCGCCGACGCCAGGCGCTGCTGCCTCAGGCTCACCGCGTTCCGCTTCGGCGCGCGACGAACCTGTCTCCGGCTCCCCGCCTTCCGCTTCGACGACAGCCTCGCCGTCGTCCAGCTCCTCGGGCGGCTCGGGCTGCTCAGAGTTCGGTCGTGGCTCGGTCATGCCGGTGTCGTGCTCCTCATGGTCGCGCCGTGATTATCGCCGAGCCGGTGGCCATCGCGCTCGACAGGCTCTCGTTGCGCTCGACAGGCCCGGCGGTGGATCGATCGAGCGCCCGAGGGGTCGAACGCGACTGACCCGGGCGTCACGCATCGCGAACTGCGGGAAGGAGCAGCCCGATCGTTCCGGCCGCCGCAGTCAGCAGCCCGAAAACGATGAAGACCGTCGACACGCCGACCAGCTGCGCGAGCACGCCGCTGAGCGCCATGGCCAGGGTGAGCGGGCCGAGCACCATGCTGAAGCGGATCCCCACGACGCGACCCATGAGGTCCTGCGGCGTCCGCTCGGCGAAGAGCGTCTGGGTGGGGATGATGAACACCATGTTCGCGACGCCGGCGACCGCGACGCAGGCGAATGCGATCAGCTCGTTCCCGGTCGTGCCGAGCAGCGCGGTCGAGAGCCCCAGGACGACGTAGCCGGCGATCACGAGGTGACCCTTGCGCCAGCGCGCGCCGAACGCCCCGATCGCCACGCCGCCGACCAGGTTCCCGACCCCGATGGCCAGGTCGATGGCCGCGTAGCTCTGCGGGTACGGGATCACGAAGCCCTGCAGGACGTCGCGGGCGTACACGACCGTCAGGGCGATGATCGCGCCCGTCGCCAGCTGGGCGATGCCGCTGATCACGGTGTTCTGGAACAGCACGGGCTCCGAGCGCAGGAACCGCCAGCCGGCCCGCACCTCCGCCAGGTACCGGTGCATGGTCCCGGCGACGACCGGCCCGGCCGAGCGGAGCACCGGCGGGATGGCGATCGACAGCAAGAGCGCCGCGCTCACGACGTACGAGGCGGCGTCGAACCAGAAGGCCAGCGTGAGCGTCGTGCCGAGGAACGCCACGAAGAGCCCTGCCAGCGGGTATCCGGCGAGATCGGCGATCGTCTCCGCGGTGGATATCGCGCTGTTGGCCGGCGTCAGGTCCTCCTTCGCGACGAGGCGCGGGATCACCGCCGACCGGGCTGGCCGGAAGAAGATGCTGACGGTGGTCACGCCGAAGACGGCCGGGTACACGAGGAACACGCTGCGCGCCGCGGCCAGCGGCACCAGCAGGACGAGCCCGGCCCGGATGAGGTCGCTCGCGACCATCACTCGCTTCTGGTCCCAGCGGTCCACGAACGTGCCGGCAAACGGGCCGAAGACGAGGTTCGGCAGAGTCGCCGCCAGGAACGTGAAACCGACGTCGAGCGCGGAACCCGTGATGGAGAGCACGAGGACGGCCAGTGCGACCTGGTTGAGCCGGTCCCCGAGGAGGCTGATGGTCTGCCCGATCCACAGCGCCGAGAACCGCGCGTCGAGGGCCAGCCGCACGTACGGGTGACGAGCGGCCCGGGCGCGAAGACCGAGCGGGACGGCGACGGCGGGGGCAGAGACCGGGAAGGCAGCCTGGCCGACGACCGCCGGTGCGATCGACACCTGGGCGGCCGACGCGTTGGCCATGGACAGCCTGGGCGACCGACGCGGTTGCGGCCGGCCCGGCGCCGGGTCGCGTTGCCGGCTGGCGGGCGACCAGTCCGCCCGGCAGGCCCGCGATCCCGATCGGCTCGCGCAGCGCCAGCTCGGACGAGATCCCAACCCCCGTCCCTGGCCCACCCAGCAGCACTGGTCTCCTGAGGACGGCTGTTGCGCCCATTCCCGCGCGAGGCGCGAGTTCGGGCCCATGCATCGGACGACGGGGCCTCCGGATGCGCGCGGCGGTGGCGGCCGAGTCGAGCGGAACGGTGACTGCGCCCACCTGATCGGCGATGCCGACCCGATCGGCGAGGCGGCCCGATCAGCGAGCCCGGCTCCCGAGCCGCCGGGCTCTGCTGCGCTCGTCTCGACCTCCGCCGGCGACACGAGCGTCGCGAAGACGTACCAGGCGAGCCCCGCGGCGATGAACGCGTCTCCGATACTCGCGACGTTCGGCAGGAACGGCAGCGGCACCGGGAGCAGGTCGCCGAACGGGCCGCCGCGGAGCAGGAACTCGGCGCCGAGCTGTTCCGGCAGCAGCCGGTGAAACGAGACGGCGAGGTCCTGGGACGACATGCCGACCAGCTGCAGCGCCGGCTGCCAGACCGGCATCCAGCCGCCGTTCAGTACGATCGCGAGTCCGTTTGACGTGACTCCGGCCGCGGCGACCACCAGGCCAGGCTGGCTCCGGTTGGCCCACAGGATGGCAGCGATCACCGCGAACGCGAGCCCGTACAGCGGCAGCCTGAGCGCCGTCGCGGGCTCGAACCCGTACCGGATCGCGGCCTCCGTGCCATATCTGAGCACCACGGCCCCGAAGAACAGCGCTCCCCAGCGGAAGCGGATCCGAGCCAGGTTGTCCAGGCGTCCACCGACAAGCAGGCCGAGGACGAGCGCGACGACGACGGCGATCAGCACGTTCGGGCAGCCACGGTCGGCCTGGGATCGGGCGCAAACCTGGCCGGTCGGGCCGTCGGCGGTGTCAGGCGGGGGCTCGGAGTCCCGCAGGGGCCCCCGTCACTGCGCATCAGCCGCCGATTGGTCCCCCGCCGCGCCGCCCGCGCGTGTTCGAGCCGCCAGCCGTGCGATCAGTGGCGGGGACGCCGAGTGCGAGGAGGGCTTGCCCGGGTCCGGCACGCCAGCGAGGCGCGGAGTCCTGACGAAGGCATCGAGCACGACCGGGTCGAACTGGATCCCCGCGTACTTGCGGAGCTCGGCGAGCGCCTGCTCGGCGGTCAGGGGCCGCATGCGATACGGGCGCTGCGCGGTCATGGCCTCGAACGCGTCGGCGACGTGCAGGATCCGGGCGAGCTTCGGGATGTCCTCCCCGACGAGATGGTCGGGGTACCCGGACCCGTTGTACCACTCATGGTGGTGCAGGATGACGGGCAGCTCCGGCGCCAGCCGGGTGACGGGCTTGATGATCTCGTACCCGTACACCGGATGCTGGTTCATCTCGATGCGCTCGTCGCGCGTGAGCTTGTCCGTCTTCAGCAACACGGCGTCGCTGATGCCGATCTTGCCGATGTCGTGCAGGAGCCCGCCCCACTCGAGCGCCTCCAGCTCGGCATCGTTGCATCGCATCACGCGGCCGATCTCGACGGCGATGATCTGGACGTTCTCCGAGTGCTTGGCGGTGAACGGGTCGCGCTTGTCGACGGCGGACGCCAGAGCATGGATCGTCTGGGTGAACATGTCGCGGAGCTGGACGGTCGCCTGGTACGCGGAACGGTTCGTGTACAGCGGCAGGGCAAAGAGCGGCACTCCCCACCACGCCACCGACCACACCACGGCAATCAGCCATGCCAGGGGTGTCATGCCCAGTAGGTTGCCCGCGACGAGTCTCAGGTCGCCACCCAGGACGGCGCGGATGGAGCGCTGGTCGCGAACGACAAACACCAGCGACGCCAGCGTCGCGTTGGCTACGAAGTAAACTACGCCGGCGACTCCCACGCCCACGACCGAGAACCAGCTTGGCGTGAAGGCCTGCCCGCCGACTGCCCTGAACACCGCCCCTGCGAGGACGGCGGGGATGACGAGCATCGCATGGTTGTAGAGACTCCCATACCAAGGCAGTTCGCCACGGATTTCGCGTGGCTCGATGGTCCCAAAGGCGGCAACGATCGCGCCGACAGCTGGACCGCCAACGAACGACGCGGCCAAGATAGGCGCGATGGAAACGCTGACCACGGCTCCCCGGGGCATCTTGACCGGGAACGCCTGGGCTATGAGCGTCAACGCCGTCCAGAAGGCTACGCCGCCCCACCCGTGAACCTGTGGCGAGACCGGCCACAGCACCAGGCTGGCAGGCACAAGAAAGATGGCCGTCGCAACGACGGCCATCACTAGCAAGATCAGCGATCTAGACAACCAGCCAGACTTTCGTTGGCGTTCCTGATCGCGTCGGCCGACACGAACAGGACACGCGGGGGACGGCCACTAGAAGGGCCGGATGCCAGCCCCTCCACCAACGATGATGGCGAGCAGTGTCAATACTCCAAACACCCGCAACGCCAGCTGTCCGCGCATCTCAACCGCCTTGAAGGTTTCCCCTCCCAGTCGCTGGGACCCCTCGATCAGTCTTACCAGGCCTTGATCGACATGCCGTTCCACCCACGCTCGTGTGGCGGCCCTCGTGTCTGACACACGAAAACCGACCGGACGTTGCCGTCGGTCGGTTGCACTACTCGCTCAGCTCCACCCAGAGTGCCCAATTCAGGCGGGGCGTCGGCGCGTCCGAGCGTCTTGACATCTACCCCCCAGTACGGAAGTACTAGGAAGTGGGAGGACTATAGGAGCAGGACGAGAGCCGAGGTCAATACGCAGGATTGCTTAGACACCCGAGATGATCTCGTCGAGTGACGGCGGCTCCACCCCGTACTCCGTGCGCTGGACCGCCGCGTAATGCCCGTACTGCTCGGCGGCCGCGGACCTTGCGCCCATGGTCCCGTACAGCCAGATCAGCTCCCGTTCCAGATGCTCCGCGCTCGTATCGACTTGGAGAACTCCCATCGCGATCTGGGCGGCGTCCGCCATCCGGCCGTCCCGAATGAGCCGAGCCACGAGCGTCTCAGCGAGAGACCGGATCCCAGGACCTTGGCTGCGTTCGCCACCAGCACCCGGAGCGCGTCCGACTTGCAGTCCGCCTTGATGTAGTGCCGGCACGAGGCGAGCCAGTCCGAGGCCTCGGCAGCCTGGGCGACGCGCAGGTGCATCCCGCGCAGGTCTTCCGGGCTCACCAGCAGTTGCAGACGCCGCTCGAGGAATTCCCGCATGAGTGGGTCGGCGCCTCACCGCGCGCAGTGAGCCGTCCGAGCGCCAGGCGCGGCTGCTGCGCGACAGCAGGACGAAGGTCATTCGGTCTGGCGCCTCCGACAGGAGCCGCGCGATCAGGGCCCGCGCACGCGGGTCCTCGTCGACGACGTGATAGTCGTCGAAGATGAATGCGATCGACCGGTCCGCGAGATCCCCAGCTCGGCCATCAGCGTGGACACGATCAGGTCCGTGGACGGCCGCGTGGTGAGCATGTCGCGCAGCAGGGCCATGGTCAGGACCCCGAACGAGGGCTCCAGCTCTCGGACCGCCGCGACCATGTAGTTCACGAACGAGATCGGATCCCGGTCGCCCGTGTCGAGCCGGTACCACAGGCACGGGATGGCTGCGCGACGCGAGAAGTCCGTCATCAGCGTGGTCTTGCCGAAGCCGGTCTCCGCGGCGATCGTGATGCACCTCCGGTGGGCGTGCCTCTCCAGCCAGTCGAGCAGGCGATCGCGCGACAGCGTGGCCTCGCGGAGCGGCGGTGGCATCACCTTGGCGCGGGAAACCGGGTACTGGTCCCCGCTTCGTTCGACCGTGGACGGCGGGCCGGGCTCCCGTCCGGGGCCGACGCCCACGGGGAGACCCGCGGCTCGGCGCGGCGTTACGGGCTCCCCCTGTGTGGCGGGCCGCGGGGCGACGGCCGAAGCGGAGGGCAGCTCACGCCGGGCGTCTCGGTCGGCCATGCCGGCCAGTCTGGGGTCCAATGCTCAGCTGCGGCTTAGCTGCGCCCCGCAAGCTCCCGCCTCCGCGGCGCGGGTCACCCCTCGTACTCGAACTGGATCTTCAGCTGGACGCGGTACTCCTTGATCTCGCCGTCCTCGACGAGCGCGGTCGACTCGACCACCTCGACCATGCGGATGTTTCGCACTGTCCTGGCCGCCGTGGCGACCGCCTGGCGCGCCGCGTCGCTCCACGACCGAGGCGAGGTACCCACCATCTCGCGGACGATCAACACTCCCATGCCTTTCAGTCCCCTTGGCGGGCGTGGGACCGGGACGCGGCACGCGTCGCCCGGCCGCGTGTCGCCCGCACGAGAATCGTGGGAGCCGGCTGCACGAGCCGGCCCCCTGTGGTCGCTTTGGTGCGCCCCGAACGATACGGCGAGGCGCCGACAGTCAGGCTGAAGTGGCCGCCGTCGCGCGAACCTTGTCGAAGCAGGAGCTGCAGTAGACGGGGCGATCGTTGCGCGGGGCGAACGGGACGACCGCCTGCCCTCCGCACATCGCGCAGATGGCGGCGTGATACTCGCGCGGTCCCCCCGCCGCTCGAGCGTTTCGGGCCGCCTGCCGACACGTGGGGCACCGCTGGGGGTCGTTCTGGAGCCCCTTTGCGGCGAAGAACGCCTGCTCGCCTGCGGAGAAGGCGAATTCCATCCCGCAGTCACGACAGGAAAGCATGCGATCCTGGTACACCTGCTGTGCTCGCCCTCCTCCGGGGTACGCGCGGACGCGATGAACCCGGCCACGGCCGATCGTCGTGACAGGTGGAGGAGCGCACCCGGCATGAGCGACAGCCAGTCGCTCGGAACCGCGCGAATATACGCGTCCTGTCAACTCGCCCGCAATGCACTGTCCTCCGTGTGCATCCAGTGAATCCGGTCCGGTGGGGCCAGTGGCTCGACACGGCGTCGAGGTCACCGCTCGATCAGGCGTACTCGGCCGCGTACCGCTCGGAATCTGCGTACGAAACGAACCGCGTCTGGCGTTTCTTGAACCAGAGACGCACCTCGCCCGTCGGGCCGTTGCGGTGCTTGGCGAGCTTCAGCGTGACGATCTCGCCGTCCGCCTCCGCGTCCTCTCCGCCGCGCTCCTTCTCCTTCCACAGAAACAGCACAAGGTCCGCGTCCTGCTCGATGGATCCCGACTCGCGCAGGTCCGAGAGCCGTGGCTCTTTCGACTCGCGCATCTCCGGCTGCCTGGATAGCTGGGAGAGCGCGACGACTGGAACCTCCAGCTCGCGGGCGAGCGCCTTGAGCCCTCGCGAAATCTCGGAGACTTCCTGCACGCGGTTGGCGTCGCGGTTGGTCACGCTGGACTGCATCAGCTGCAGATAGTCCACCACGACCAGGTCGAGCCCGGCCTCCGCCTGGAGCCGGCGCGCCTTGGTCCGCAGTTCCATCGTGCTGATGTTGGGCGTGTCGTCGATGTACACGGGCGCCTCGGCGAGCGCGTTCATGGCGGGTGCCAGGCGGGTGAAGTCCATCTCCTCCAGGAAGCCGGTCCGCAGTCGTTGCGAATCGATGTTCGCCACGGAGCTGAGCAGGCGGAGCACCAGCTGCTCCTTGCTCATCTCGAGGCTGAAGATGCCGACCGTGCGGCCGTCCCGGACCGCGGCGTGTTCGGCGATGTTCAGCGCCAGGCTCGTCTTCCCGATGGACGGCCGGGCGGCCACGATGACGAGGTCCGAGCGCTGGAGCCCGGTGGTGAGCGCGTCGAGATCTGCGAACCCGGTCCGGACGCCGCTGATCTCGCCCTTGTGCTGGTGCAGGTAGTCGAGACGGTCGTACGCGCTGTGCAGGAGTTGCCGCAGGGGGCTGAACCCGTCCTGGACGCGCCGCTGGCTGACCCCGAAGAGCTCGCTCTCCGCCCGGTCGATGGCCTCCGAGACGTCGGCCGACTCGTCGTAGCCGATCCCTGCGATCCGCCCGGCTGCCGAGATGAGGTTGCGGAGGATGGCCTTCCGCTCCACGATCCGCGCGTAGTACTGCGCGTTGACTGCCGTTGGCGTCAGGTTGATGAGGCTGGTCAGGTACGCGGCCCCGCCGACCGACTCCAGCTGGCCCTTACGCTCGAGAACCTCCGCGACCGTGACCACGTCCACGGGCTCCCGACGCTCGTACAGCTCGATGACCGCGCCGTAGATGTCACCGTGGTGCGAGCGATAGAAATCCTCGGCACGGAGGACGTCCGCGACCTCGATGACCGCGTCGCGGTCGATGAGGAGCGCCCCGAGGACCGACTGCTCGGCTTCGACGGATTGCGGGGGCAGGCGATCGATGGACACGGCGGCTCCGAGCGATGGCGGGCCGGGAGCCCGCGATGGCGATGCTCTCGCGTTGGGGGTGGGCAGGGGAAGTGGCTTGCCCACAACCTCGGCGCCGGCCTGCGCTCCGTCGTTGACAACCCGCCCGCGAGGGTGGACAGGCCATGCCCGCTGGTGGAAAACCGGCGAACGGCGCTCAGTCCAGCCGGCGGATCACGCCGATGAGCTTCCCCTGGATCCTGACGTCATCGTAGAACTGCGGGGCGTACCGGTCATTGGCCGGCTGCAGCCGCACGCGGCCGGACTCCTTGAAGAACTGCTTGAGGGTGACGGCATTCTCTTCGACCTGCGCCACCACGATGTCTCCATCGCGCGCGGTCTGCTGTGGCCGGATGACAACGAAATCCCCGTCCTGGATGTGCGCCTCGATCATGCTGTCCCCCCGGACGCGCAGCACGTACGCGTCTCCGCTGGGGGCGATCACGTCCGGCACGGCGATGCTCTCGCTGGCGTCCTGGTAGGCCTCGATGGGCCCGCCGGCCGCGATCTCGCCGATCACCGGAAGGTAGTACGTGCTCTGGCTGGGAATCTGCGGGACGAGCTCGGCCGCCAGTCCCACCTCCAGCGCCGCACGTGGCGTGAGGCGAAGCGCCCGCGACTGTGCGGCGCCCCGCTCCAGGTATCCCTCGCGCTCGAGGACGTCGAGGTGGTGGTGAACGGCCGAAGTGGAGGCCAGGTCTACGGCACGCGCGATCTCGCGGACGGACGGCGGGTACCCGCGGGCGCGCAGTGTCGCTGCGATGTACTCGATGATCCGCTGCTTGCGGAGTGCGTCGTGCTTGGTCACCGGCGCTCCTTTCCGTCCGCAGCGTACAGAACAGGTGTTCGATTGTCAAGAGCTCGGCGGGGGCAAGCCGCGTGTAGACGGCCGGCTGGACGTGGGCCGTCGACAGGGCTCGGCGTGGGCCGGGCAGGGCATCTCGCCGGCGTGCGGGTCATGCGCCGTGCGGCGCCGCTATACTCCTCGTCCCGATGCCCCGCTCAAGACGCCGCCGGTCGACCATCGTGCGGACCCTCAACTACCTCGCCTTCCTGCCGCTCGCGTCGCGGGCGCCCTCGTACGGGCGGCTCGTCCTCGCGCTGCTCAGGGACGAGCGCGTTCCGCTGGGGCGAAAGGCGATCCTGGGCATCGCGGCCGGCTACGTGGCGTCGCCCCTGGACCTCATCCCGGAGTCGATTCCGATCATCGGCGCGATCGACGACGTCGTGGTCCTCGTGCTCGCCGTCGAGCTGTTCCTGGACGGCCTGCCCGCCGGGGTCCTCAACGAGAAGCTGGCCGACCTCGACATCGACCGCGAGGCGTTCGAGCACGATCGCGCTCAGGTGCGGCGCATCATTCCCCGCCCCATCCGCCGCCTGGCCACACGCCTGCCCGGCGTGGTTCGGGCGGCAGGGACCGCCGCAAGGCATGCCGGGATGGACCGCCGGGTCCGTGCCTGGCTCAGCATGGAGGACGCGTGAAGGTCATCCTGACGGCCGACGTCGAGAAGATCGGCAAGAGCGGAGAGCTCAGGGACGTCGCCGAGGGGTTCGCCCGGAACTACCTGATCCCGAAGAAGCTGGCCGTGCCGGCTGCAGGCGGCGCGTACCGGGCGTGGCAGCATGACATCGCGAGCCGCGAGGAGAAGCGGCGCCGCGAACGGGAGGAGGCGGAGGTCGCCGCCAACCGGATCAACAGCACGACGTTGACGATGGGCGTCAAGGTCGGCGAGGGCGGCAAGCTCTATGGGTCGATCACCGCCAAGGAGATCGCGGACGCGCTGGGCCGGCGCGGCATCATGGTCGACCGCCACAAGATCGAGCTCGACGAGCCGCTGAAGGCGCTGGGCACCTACAAGGTCGCCGTCAAGGTGTTCTCGGGCATGACGCCCGAGGTGACGGTGGTCGTCGAGCCCAAGGGCTGACCGCCGGGCCGCGTCGTTCGGTGAGCGGCCACGAAACGGGCAGGCGCGACCCCGGTCACCCGGACGACGCCACGGTGAACGAACCGGCCGACCAGCCCCCGGCGCCCGTCCCAGGGCCGGCGACCAGCCCGGGCGCCCGTCCCAAGGCCGGCTGACCAGCCCCAGCGCCCGTCCCAAGGCCGGCCGACCCGGGCGCGCTCCGCTCGGCGCTGACGGCTCGCCGCGGGGCGGCAGCTCAACGGGTGGAGCCAGCGGAGCGCCTGGCTGCCCGGTCCGCCGTCTCGCCAGCGGTCGCCAGCGTCCCCACCGCTGAACGTCAACCGGACGGCGTGCCGACCAGCGCGGATCTGGCTGCCGTTCACCGTCGGGGCACCGACCTGCTCGAGAGGGCCCCCGGCGCCGCGCTTGGGGTCGCCTTCCTGCTGGTCACGCTGGTCGTCTACATCGGCACGCGCGGTCCGAAGGCCTTCAACTACGACCACTTCGTCTGGCAGGCCGAGGCCTTCCTGCACGGCCAGGTTGCGATCACCTGGCCGATCAAGACCGGTCCGTTCGTGAACTGGTTCTTCCAGGATGTCCTGCCGGTCGCCAATCGACCGGGGTACGGCCTCCTGCCGTTTCCTCCCCTCCCTGCCGTGCTGCTGATGCCCTTCGTAGCCGTGTGGGGTCTGGGCACGGACGAGGCCGTCATCTCCGCCGCCATCGGCGCGATCAACGTGCTGCTGGCCTGGCGTCTCTCCCTGGCGGTCGTGCGCGGCAACCGCGCCGTCGCGGCCCTCGCGACCATCTTCTTCGGCTTTGGCACAGTGGCCTGGTACTCCGCGGAGACCGGTAGCACCTGGTTCCTTGCCGAGACCGTGGCTGCCACGTTCCTGCTGCTGGCCGTCGAGCGGGCGATCGCGCTCGACCCGCGGGCGCTCGGGGCGGCGCTCGACGGCGTCGCCGCCGACTCGCTCTCCGACACGCCGACATCGCGCTGGGATGCGTTCCCGCTCGTCGACCCGCGGGGCGTCGCTATCGGCTTCCTGTTCGGGCTCGCCTCATGTGCCCGGCTCACCGCGATCTTCGGAGCCGGCTTCTTCGTGTTCGTGGGTCCCGGCCGTCGCTGGCCGCGCCGCGCGGTGAGCGCAGGACTGGGCGCCGCCGTTCCCTTCGGCGCCCTGCTCGCCTACACCTTCGCCACCACCGGACAACTGCTCGACCCGGGGTACGTGTACCTGTACTTCCACGAGATCCGTCCGGTGGCCGACGGCCTGATCGCCCAGCTCTGGCCGCAGGTTGCCCAGCTCCATTACCTGGCAGGAAGTTGGGGCATCACCGACCTGCGTTACGTGCCGTTCAATGCACTGATCGCCTTTCTCTGGCTGCCCCATGTCGATCCGACCTGCCCCGTCACCGGGCTGTTCAGCACCGCCTGCCCGCTGCTGCGACCGGACCCGGTCGGCACCGGACTGTTCATCAGCTCCCCGGCCTTCCTGCTGGTGTTCGCATCGCTGCGCCGCCTGCGCGTCTCACGGCTGGTACAGGGCACCTGGGTCGCGATCGTGCCCGTCACCGTCATGCTGCTGGCGCATTTCAGCCAGGGCTGGGTGCAATGGGGCTGGCGCTTCAGCCTGGATTTCGCCCCCTTCTCCCTGCTGCTCGTCGCGCTGGCCCTGGCCAATCGCTCCGGGGGCTGGCGTCTCGGCGTGGGCCTCGTCTGCCTCTCCGTGGTGATGTCGGCCTGGGGCGTCTATTGGGGTGGTGCGCTGAGCTGGTAGCGCCGCGCGGCGTTTCTTCCGGCCCCGAGGTGTGACAGCGGTCTCGGGAATCCGCGGCTGCCATCATTGGCCCATGACGCCGACCATCCTGCATGTCGACCTGGACGCCTTCTTCGCGGCCGTCGAGCAGCGCGACCGGCCCGACCTGCGCGGACGCCCGGTCGTCGTGGGCGGCTCCGGCGGTCCCGAGGGTCGAGGCGTCGTGAGCGCGGCGTCGTATGAGGCGCGTCGGTTCGGGGTCCACTCCGCCATGCCGCTTCGCACGGCGGCGGCCCTCTGCCCCGGGGCGGTGTTCCTTCCCGTGGACGGCCGAAAGTACGCCGCGGTGAGCCGCGACGTCATGACGATCCTCGGGCGCTTCACTCCACTGGTTGAGCAGATCTCGATCGACGAAGCGTTCCTCGACGTCAGCGGGTCGGAAGCACTGTTCGGGTCGCCGGAAGCGATCGCCCGGGCGATCAAGACCGCCATCCGCTCGGAGGCCGGGTTGACCGCGTCGGTCGGCGTCGCCTGCACCAAGCTCGTCGCCAAGATCGCATCGGACCTCCGGAAGCCGGATGGGCTCGTGGTCGTCCCGGCGGGTGAGGAGGCGGCGTTCCTCGCGCCGCTTCCGATCGGCCGGCTCTGGGGTGTCGGCGAGAAGACGCGCCTTGCGCTGGCCGACTTCGGGGTCCGGACCATCGGGGACCTCGCGGAGATCCCCGCGGACGCCCTGCGTCGGCGCTTCGGCGAGCACGGCGCCCAGCTGGCGGAGCGGGCGCGCGGCATCGACAGGTCGCCGGTGGAGCGGCCGCAGGATGCCAGGTCCGTGAGCCACGAGCACACGTTCGACACGGACACGAGCGACCGCGACGTGATCGAGCGTACGCTGCTCGGTCTCTCGGAGGGAGTGGCCGCCCGGCTTCGGGCCGCCGGCCTGCGGGCGGGCACGGTGGCGGTGAAGGTGCGCGACAGCGACTTCGCGACGCACACGCGACAGCGATCGCTGCCCGAACCGACCGACATGGCGGACCCGATCTGGCGGACGTCGAAGGAGCTGGCGAGGCCGCTCCTCCGGGGAATCCGCGTGCGGTTGCTGGGTGTTGCCGCGCGCAACCTGGTCGAGCCATCGCAGCTCCCGCTGTTCGCCGAGGCGGATGAGGACCGAAAGCGGCGCACGGTCGAGGCCGTGGACGAGATCCGGCGACGGTTCGGTCCGCGTGCCGTCACGCGCGCCCGGCTGCTCGACGCCGCAGTTCCGGAGCCCTTCGAGCGCGATCCGGATCGGAAGCCGGGAGCGAGAGGCGCGCGCACCGGCGACGAATGATCTGTTGGTGTGAGCGCACGACCTTGCGCGACGGGCGCCTGGCTCGCCGCGACAGGGTCGACTCCAGTGGCCCCGTGAGCCCTTCTCGGCGACAGCTACGCGACTTCGACACGACGCGACTTCCCCCTGTCGCCGGCCGCTCAGCTCGGACAGAATCGCTGGCCGTCCACAAACGACGCGACTTCCCCCTTGACATCGCACATGCGTTCTGTTTGGATAGTGGCCTAACAGAACAGATGTTCTCTCGCCGCCGACGTGCCCACGGGAACGGAGAGACGGAGCCGCCCCCAAAGGAGCCGACCGATGTCCATCATCCGCATCTCTCCGCTGGAGGTCCAGGTCCGCTGCGACTGGTTCGACGGGCGACCGCGTGCGATCCGCTTCGAGCGAGACGAGCTGCCGGTGCTGGCCGTCACGCGCGTACGCCGGGAATCTGCCGCGTACAGGGCAGCGGTCGGGCCGCGCACCTGCTTCGAGGTGTTGACACGGACCGGCAGGTACGCGCTGGCGTACCGGCACCGGGACCGCCGCTGGATCGTCGAAGGGCTGGAGCCCGCCGCCTCCACGAGATCGGCGGGGGGGCACGCCCGAGAGAGACTCGCCGACGCTGCGTGAAGCGCCGCGTGGTGAGCCGCCCGGGGTCCAGACTGGCCCGCGCGACGTGACGCGACGCCCTGCGTGACGCGACGACACCTGCGTGACGCGAGGTTGCGCGGCCGGCGAGACTCCGTGGCGCATGGGCGGCAGCCCGGCGTCGCACCTCGGGTCCCGGGCGCGACGCGACGACACGGGCGCGACGCGGCGCCGGCGCGGATGCGACAATCGCCCCGATGACTGCCCAAGCGTTTGCCGGCCTCACGATCCGCGAATTCCTGGACCGCCTCTCGTCGCCGGACCCGGTTCCGGGAGGGGGCTCCGCCTCCGCGGTGGCCGCGAGCTTCGCAGCCGGCCTCATCGCGATGGTCGCGCACCTGTCCCTGGACCGGCCGAAGTACGCGGCGTACGAGTCCACCCATCGCCGCGTGCTGGCGTTCGCCGAACATGCCGCGCCGCAGTTCCTCGAGCTCGCAGACAGGGACGCGGACGCGTACGCGGCGCTTGCGGTCGCACTGAAGCTGCCTCGGGACACGGACGCGGAACAAGGCGTCGCGCACCGCGGCGATCCACGCGGCCGCCCGGCACGCGGCCGAGGTTCCTCTCGAGGTGGTGCGGCAGTGCGTCGAGCTCGAGGCGGAAGTCGAGTCGATGGCCGGCCGCAGCAACCTCAACGCGTCGAGCGACGTCAACGTCGCAGCGCTCCTCGCGGAGGCGGCGGGTCGCGGGGCCGCGGCCAACGTTCTCGTGAACCTGCCTGCCGCCGGGGACGAGGCGTTCGCCGGCGCTGCCACGGACGAGGTGATGCGGATGCTCTCCACGCTCGAGGACCTCTCGGCGCACGCTCGCGAGCGGGTCGGGGCCGGACGGCTCCGAGACCCCGAATCGGAGTAGTTCGGGGAGCGCCTCGCACACCACGCCGTGCCCACCTCGCCGCCGACCGACGCGCGGTTGCCGGTGGCCGGTCGAAGAACAGGGGGTCGCATGGCCGGACAAGCCACTGCGCCGGGAATGAGCGCACACGCAACGCGCATCCTCGCCGGTGGGCCGATCGCGGCCGAGATCAGGGCGCGAGTTCGCGCGGACGTCCTTGCGTACCGTCGCCGGCACGGATCCGCCCCCACACTCGCCGTGCTGCACGCGGGCCGGAGCGCATCGTTCGCCATCTACGCCCGGCAGATCGTGCGTACGTGCGAGCGGGTCGGCATCGAGGCCCGTGAGGAACGGCTCGACGGCCGCGCGTCGGCAGCCGGCCTCCGCGATCGGCTTCGGGCGCTCTCGAGCGACCCGAGCGTAACGGGCGTCATCCTCCAGCAGCCGCTCCCCCGCGGCATCGCGCTTCGGACCATCGTGGGAGCACTCGACCCTGCCAAGGACGTGGACGGCATCACGCCGCTCAACGCCGGTCTCCTGGCGATGGGGTACACGGCGTTTGCCCCGGCTACCGCACAGGCCGCCGCCGACATCCTCGACCGGTCCGGGCGCAGCCTGGAGGGGCTTCACGCCGTGGTCGTCGGGCGGAGCAACGTCGTCGGTCGCCCGGTTGCACAGCTCCTGCTTCGGCGCCACTGCACGGTCACGATCTGCCACAGGCGGACGCGCGACCTCGCCGGTCACACGCGGCAGGCCGACGTGCTGGTCGTCGCGGCCGGCTCCCCGGGGCTCGTCCGTGGCGACATGCTCAAGCCCGGCGCCACGGTCGTCGACGTGGGGACCACCGTGGTGGACGGGCGGATCGTCGGCGACGTCGACGCGGCGAGCGCGGCGGGGATCGCGGGAGTCATCACTCCAGTCCCGGGCGGGGTCGGGCCGGTCACGAACGCGGTGCTGATGGAGCATGTCATGCAGGCTGCCCGACACCTCGCGGCGGCGAAGCGCACGCGACAACCGTAGCCCGGCGGCTGCGGGACGATGCCCGCGCCTGGGCCCGCCGCGCCGTCCGCCGCTCGGGCGCGCCGTCCGCCCTCTGGCCGCCGCCGGCCGCCCCTCCGTCGCCCCGCGGCCGCCCCTGGCCCCGCGGCCGCCCCTCGGTCAGCCCCCCGGAAGCAGGCTCGGATCGATCAACTGCCCGACCGTGACGGCGTTCGGCACCAGGTGGTCCGGCAACGACGACATGAACGTCAGCGACGCCTGCCACGCCGCCTGATCGATCGCCCCCAGACCGTGGGCGTCCGTGTAGCGGCTGCTCCACGTCGCGATCGTCGCCTTCAGGATCGACATCTGCAGCGCCTGTTGCGATGCGAGCTCGGGAACCTGCTTGATGGCCGCGTCGAGTCCCTTCTGCGGGTCGGCCACGATGTCGGCCATGGCATGCAGCGTGGCGGAGATGAACGCTCGAAGCGCCGGCCCTTTCGAAGCAATGGTGGCTGTGCTCGAGATCAGGCCCGGGCCGGGCAGGGGGACGGCCTGGTCGACGTGCAACTCGGTGACCGCCTGGCCCTGCGACTGGAGCTGCAGCGGCTCGTTGTTGGTGTAGCCGGTGGCCGCGTCTACGGCGCCACGCGCCACCGCCGCCTCCTGGCTGTAGTCGGGGTACTCGACCACGTGGACGTCGGTGGTGGAAAGCCCGGCCGAGAAGAGGAGGGCCTCGAGCATGATCCACGAGCTGCCGCACTTGCAGGGCGTCCCGATGCGCTTGCCCTTCAGGTCGGACGCCGTGGCGATGCCGGAGCTCGCCCTGGCGAAGACGATGTTGGGGAACGTCCCGTAGACGGTCGCGACGTAGCGGATCGGGATCCCCTGGCTCACGGCGGGGATCACGCTCGTGCCGTCGGAGATCCCGGCGTCGAGCGCGCCCTGTCCGACCAGCACGACCAGGTCGGGATCGACCTTGTTCTCGAACGTCACGTCGAGGCCCTCGTCCCGGTAGTAGCCGGCCTGCTGGGCGAGGTAGAACTGCGCGAACTGGATGCTCGGGATGTAGCCCAGCCCGATGGTCAGGTGGGTCAGCGCGCCCGAACCGCCCGCCGCCGACGGTCCGCCCACCGCCGACTGCCCGCCCGATCCCCGTGGGGACGTTGCGGCCCCCGATGCGGGTGCGACCGGCGAGCTGCACGCGCCAACCAGCAGCGTGACCATTGCCAGCGCGAACGCGCACGCCAGCGCGCCGCGACTTCCGGTGCCGCGTCTCGACCGTGACACGATGACCTCCCCCGACTGGTGCGTCATCCGCGGGCACCCACAACGCGGCGCTCCACGAGTACGACGACGAGGTACAGGACGACGCCGAGCAGCGCGATCGTCAGCAGCGTGGCGAAGAGGAGGGGGATGTCGAACAGGCTGCCGCGAGCCAGGTTGATCAGGACGCCCAGGCCGAGATCGCCCCCGGCCCACTCGCCGATGATCGCCCCCACCACCGCGAGCGTGACGCCAACGCGCATGCCACCCATGATCCCCGGGAGCGCCGCGGGCAGCTCGAGCGACCAGAGCAACTGCCATCGAGTGGCCCGGAACGCGTGCGCCATCTCGATCAGCCTCCGGTCCACGTTGCGCAACCCCACCATGGTGGCGACCGCCACCGGGAAGAAGACGATCAGCGCGCAGATCACCACCTTGCTCAGCAGCCCGGTGCCGAACCACAGGGCAAGCAGCGGGGCCAGGGCGAGGATCGGGGTGGCCTGCGCGGCCACCAGGTACGGCGAGAGGACCCGCTCGATCAGGCCCGACCGGGCGAGCGCATATCCGGCGACGAGCGCGAGGCTGGCCCCGACACCGAAGCCCAGCAGGACCTCGACGAGGGTCTGCAGCGCATTGGGCTCCATCGTGCCATCCACCCAGGCCGACACGAAACGCCCGGCCACCACCTCGGGCGCGGGGAGGATGAACGCCGGATAGTGGCCGGCCAGGACGAACAGCTTCCAGCCGATCACGAACACCGCTCCCGCGGCAGTGACCTCGATCGTGCGGCGCCACCGGGCGAGCCCGCGAACGCCTGCTCGCGCCGACCCTGCACGAGGGACGGCCGCCTCGGCCGACGCCCTGAGCGACGCCGCTCCCCGGCCCGGCTCTGCCAGGCGGGCAGGTCCCGCAGGGTTGCCCGGCTCCGGCCCGCGCCCCGGCTCCGCCGTCATCGCCGGTCCTCCTGGCCAAACGGGTCGAACCAGGCCGGCACGCCCAGTTGCTCGATGGGGACCTCTCGCGACCGCTGCCGGCGGCCCAGCTCGGCGGTCAGTTCGGCCGGGGTCGGGTCGTCGGTCGCGCCCGCCAGGTGGCGCCGGATGTCAGACGCCGTGCGGCCGAGCGCCAGCGTGTCGACGTTCGCGTCCCGCTCGCGTCGATCGAGCAGCGACGGGGATGTCTGCGACCACACGCCCCGGCCTCGGGGACAGCACCACGACGCGATCGGCCAGGTACACGGCTTCCGCGATCGAGTGCGTGACGAGCAGGATCGTGGTCGCCGTCCGCTCCCAGAGATTCAGCAGCTCCGTGTTGAACCGCTCGCGGGTCAGCGCGTCGAGCGCGCTGAACGGCTCGTCGAGGAGGAGCACCGACGGCCCAAGCGCGAGTGCCCGCGCGATGGACACTCGCTGTCGCATCCCGCCCGACAGGGCATGCGGACGCGCGCCGGCGAACTCGCGAAGCCCGACCAGGCCGAGCAGATCGCGCACCTGCTCCTCACGGCGGCTCCGCGTCCAGCCCGCGAGCTCCAGTGGGTACTCGACGTTCCCCGCGGCGTCGCGCCACGGGAGCAGCCGTGGCTCCTGGAACACGAACCCGATCCGCGGGTCGGGACCGGTCACCGGCGTCCCGTCGAGCTCGATCGCGCCGCGGTCGGCGGACAGGAGCCCGGACACCAGCCGCAACAGCGTGCTCTTGCCGCACCCGTTCGGCCCGATGATCGCGACGATCTGTCGGTCAGGGACGTCGAACGTGACGGCGTCGAGCACCGGCAGCCGGCCGTCGGCAATGGCAAACGACCGGGAGACGCCGCGGATCGCGATGCTGGTCAGGGTCCCTGCCCTCTGTTCTGCTGCCTCGCATCGGGGCACAGACAGAAGGGGCACGGGCGGTGCCGGCACACGGACGCCGGCCGCACGCGCCTCACTTCTCCCATCCGGACTCTGACCGTCGGCTCCCTGTCGGGGATCCACCGTCGCTCCGCTCGCGCGTCGCCTACGGGTCGTGGGCTGGCGGACCTCGACGGGCCCGCCGACCACCGGTCGGGAATTCCACCCAACCCCGAAGTGAAGGCGTGTTCGTGACTGCCGCTGGAGCATACCGCAGGCGGCTGTGACCCGTCCGGGATAGAGTCCGCTCCGTGCTCACGCTCGTCCTGACCCGCCATGGCTCGACGCCGCGCTCCGACCCGGAGCAGCACCTGGGCCAGCACCTCGACTTGCCGCTCTCCGACATGGGGCGCTCCGCGGCGGCTGCGCTCGGCGGGCGCCTCGCGGGGCTCCAGTTCGACCGCGTCGTGGCCAGTCCGCTTCGGCGGTCGCGCGAGACTGCCGCGCTGGTCGCCCCGAGCGCCGACGTGGAGCTGGATCCCCGGCTGATCGAGATGGACTACGGCCGGTGGGAGGGGCTCACGTACGATGAGATCGAGGCCGCCGACTCCGAGGCCCGCCGGCGGTGGGAGGCGGATCCGGCCCGGCTCCACTGCCCCGGCGGTGAGTCGGGCGACGAGGTCGCGGCGCGGGTCACCGCGTTCCTGGACGACCTGCTGGCCTGGACGGCGGGCTCCGATGGACGGGCGCCGGGCGCTGCCGGTGGACGGCGCGCGCTCGTCGTCGCGCACTCGTCCACGAACCGGGTCCTCCTCTGCGTTGCGATGGGCGTCGCGCTTCGCGATTACCGGCGGCGGTTCGTCCAGGAGCCGGCGAACCTGACGGTCCTCGGCTTCGACCCGGCGATGGGTCCGGGAGCGCGGCTGCTGGTGGCCAACGACGTGTCGCACCTGCGGGGCATCCGCGGCGACACCTGGGGCTGACGGGGCGAGCGTCAGGACGCGCGGCGAAGGCGCGCGACCAGCCCCAGCCGCCAGGCGACGAAGAAGACCACAGCCGCGACACAGGCCACCGCGATCGCCGTGTCGAACGGGCTCAGGGCGTGGCGGACGTCGACCCAGTTGGCGCCGAGAACGGTGCCCATGAAGACGAGCAGCACCGTCCACGGCACCGCGCCGAGCGTCGAGTAGAAGATGAACCGGCCGAGCGGCATGCGGGCCACGCCGGCGGGGAAGCTGATGAACGTGCGGACGATCGGCAGCAGCCGGCTGAAGAACGCCGTCTGCGGCCCCCATCGCCCGAAGAACCGATCGGCCATGTCGATCTCGTCCTGCCGGATCAGCAGGAACCGCCCGTAGCGGACAAGGAACGGGCGGCCGCCCCATGCGCCGACGGCGTACGCCGCGAGCGACCCCAGGGTGTTGCCGGCGATGGCCACGAGGACCACCACCCAGAACGACCAGGGTCCATGCGTGAGCGGCTCGACCTGAACCGGATCGGACACGAGGAAGCCGGCGAACGGCAGCACGAGCTCGGAGGGCAGCGGAATCATGGCGGATTCGATCGCCATGGCCGCGCCGACGCCAAGGTAGCCGACGGCGCCGTAGAGGTGGGTCAGGAACGGGATGACGATCTGGTCGATGAAGCCGAGCATGCCGGCCGGAGTCTAGCAGCGGGTGCTGGCCTGGCCCCGACGGTATCGGACGCCGTCGCTCTCTCGTTGCTCTCGAGACGCCGTCGCCGCGGGGCACACGGCTACCCCCACACGCATGCCGGCCCCACACACGCCCGCCGGCGCCCTCGATACACTCGACGAATGGCGAGCATCCGGATCGTGGACATCGTCGACCAGGACGCCTTCGCGCTGGTGCCACCGTGCGCCGATCCGTCGTTCGACCATCGCACGTGCGACTACTGGGAGGACGCCGTGGTCGGCAGCAAGGCGCGCCGCGAGTCGTGGCTTCGCCCACGGACCGCCCCGGGTCCCGGCCCAGCAGCGCTCGGCGGCACGATCCCCGATGCCCGTCGCGCTCCCAACCCGTTCCTGGAGGAGGCGTCGCGGCGGGCGCCGGTGTTCAACCCGTTCGCGACGGGCTCGACGGCAGGAGAGCGCGCCGATCCGTTCGCCGCCACGCCCTCCGGGGAG
Source organism: uncultured Chloroflexia bacterium (assembly GCA_963759135.1). Lineage (GTDB taxonomy): Bacteria > Chloroflexota > Limnocylindria > Limnocylindrales > CSP1-4 > JAJYNJ01. Next base: position 65,681 of record CAVWXU010000015.1, read on the forward strand.
CGCGCGGGGGCGCTTCTTCCGGAGGATGTCGAGCCCGACCTGTTCCGACCCATCGCCGGCAACCCCTTTGCCCCGCCGCCACGACGGGTCGAGCGGCCCGATGCGGGTGCGCCCCGCAAGCTCGGGCTGCTCGGCCGCGGCCTGGGCATCTTCGGCAGCTACGGCCGGGTGCTGCTCCTTGACGGACGGGCGGTGGCGTACTGCCAGTTCGGTCCGCTTTCGGCATACCCGCGAGCGCTGCAGCTGCGTGACCTGTATCCGCAGCTGCCCGGCTCGCCGCTGCCCGCCGTCATCACCTGCATCGCGACCACCGCCGACGCCCGGCGCCGCGGGCATGCGATTGGGCTCGTCGACGACGTGTGCCGCGAGCTGGCGCGTCGTGGTTTCGCGGCCGTGGAGACATACCCGGAGGCACGGGCGGTCCTCGACGCGACGAGCACGGCCCTTCCGGCGTTCTGGGAGCGTGCCGGGTTCGCGATGGTCGTGCCCGACGAGCAGTACCCGGTGATGCGGCGCGAGCTCTGAGCCAGCGACCAGCTCTGCGCAGCGACGGTTCTGCGTCAGCGACGATCTCTGGGTCGACCGCCCAGTTCTGAGCCAACGACACGCCCAGCTCTGAGCCTCGGCCGGCGAGGCTACACTGGCGACGAGACACGAACCCTGGAACGGGAGGAGAGCGTGGCCAGGCTCCTCGAGTGCGTCCCGAACTTCAGCGAAGGGCGCCGCCAGGGCGTCGTGGACGAACTGGCCCGCACAGTCGCGTCCTTCCCGGGCGTGTCCCTCCTCGACCGCACCCAGGACCCCGACCACAACCGGTCCGTGCTCACGTTTGCCGGGGAGACCGGGTCCGTTGGCGACGCCATGGAGGCCGCCGTCGCGCTCGCCCTCGAGCGGATCGACATGGAGCATCACACCGGCCAGCACCCCCGCCTTGGCGCGGTGGACGTCATTCCATTCGTGCCGCTCGGCGAGACCACCATGGAGGAGGCGATCGCGCTGGCCAGGTCGTTCGGTCGGCGGATCGCGGACCGCTTCGCGCTGCCCGTCTTCTACTACGCCCGCGCCGCCCTCCGGCCGGAGTACGAGGTGCTGGCGGACATCCGCCGGCCGGAGTACGAGGGCATGAAAGAGCTGATCGGCACGCCGGGCCACGAGCCGGACGCCGGCCCCGCCCGCATGCACCCCACCGGAGGCGCGACGGTCGTCGGCGCCCGGCCCTTCCTCATCGCCTACAACATCAACCTCGAGACACCGGACGTGGGCCTGGCCAGGCGGATCGCGTCGCAGATCAGGGAGCGCGGCGGCGGGCTGCCGCGCATCCAGGCCAAGGGCTTCTACCTGGAGGACCTCGCCTGCGCCCAGGTGTCGATGAACCTGCTCGACTTCACCATCACGCCCCTGTGGCGCGTGTGGGAGGAAGTCGTCCGCCTTGCCCGAGCCGACGGAGTGTCCGTGCGCGAGTCCGAGCTGATCGGCCTGATGCCGTTGCGCGCCTTCGCCGACGTGGCGGATCACGTGGGGGCGCCCGCGGACCTGCCGGTCGAGGAACGGCTGCGGATCGCGGCCGACTGGCTGCGCCTGCGCGACTTCGACCCAACGATGGCGCTCGAGCTGCGGATGGCTGCTGCCGAGGGGCGGGCGAAGGACCGATGAGCCCGGCCACCCGATGAGCCCGGCCCCACCCGATGAGCCCGGCCCCGGGGATCGACCGCAACCGACGTGGCGGCGAACCCCTCGGCCCCCGGCCCGGCCTGCTCGTGGAAGGGGCGCGCGAGATCGTCACGATGGCCGGCGGTCTACGGCGCGGCACGGGCCAGGGCCAGGCGGCGAGCCTGTCCGCCTCCGACGGCGGGCTCGCGGTGGCATGCTGGGAAGGGCGGTTCGTGCTGGCCGGCCGGCGCGACGAGGTCGTGCGGCGCCTGGCGGCGGATGGCCTCGACCCGGCCGACGGAGCGCGCTTCGCGTGCCTCGACGTCGCCGGTGGAACGGTCACGCCGGGTCTCATTGACCCGCACACTCACCTGGTCTTTGCCGGCAGCCGCGAGACCGAGATCGAACTGCGCCGGCGCGGCGCGACGTACCTGGAGATCCTCGCCGCCGGGGGCGGGATCCTGTCCACCGTGGCCGCCACGCGGCGCGCGAGCGTCGCGGAGCTGACGGCGTCGGGCCGTCGCTGGCTCCGCGAGATGCTGCGGCACGGCGCGACGACCGTCGAGGCCAAGTCGGGCTACGGGCTGGAGCGCGATGCCGAGCTCCGTCAGCTCGAGGCGATCGGCCGGCTCGACGCCGAGGGTCCGACGGAGCTGGTGCCCACGTTCCTCGGCGCGCACGCCGTCGCGCCCGAGTTCCGCGACCGACCGGACGCCACCGACGCGTACGTGAGGGACGTGATCGACGTGCAGCTGCCCGCGGTGGCGGCGCAGGGGATCGCGCGCTTCTGCGACGTGTTCTGCGAGCAGGGGGTCTTCACGGCCGAGCAATCCCGGCGAGTGCTGCTCGCCGGAGCGGGATTGGGGCTCGGGCTCCGCCTCCACGCGGACGAGCTGCGCCCGTCCGGCGGTGCCGAGCTTGCGGCCGAGCTGGGCGCCGCGGCCGCAGATCACCTCGGGGTGCCGTCGCCCGCGGGGATCGACGCGCTGGCCGGCGTCGCCGACGCGGGAACGCCCGTGGTTGCCACGCTCCTGCCGACGACGAGTCTCTTCCTGAAGGGAGAGGAGTACGGCCCGGCCCGCGAGCTGATCGACCGCGGCGTGCCGGTCGCGCTGGGCACGGACTTCAACCCCGGCACGTCGCCGGCGCCCAACCTCCAGCTGGTTCTCTCGCTCGCGGTGCTGCGCATGGGGCTCACGCCGTCCGAGGCACTGGCAGGGGTCACAGTGAACGCGGCACACGCGTTGCGCCTCGGCGACTCGCACGGCACGATCGAGCCGGGCCGCCAGGCCGACCTGGTCGCCTGGGACGTCCCAGGGATCGGGCAGATCCCGTACTGGCTGGGAGCCGGCCTGGTGCGGGCCGTGGTGAAGCGCGGTCGCGTCGTCGCGTTCGATTGACGGCCGGCGGCGGCCGCACCCCACGCGGCCGCGGGGTTCGCGGGCTCGGGCCATGGGACCCGGACCAGGCCCGCGGCTTGCCCCAGGCCCGCGGCTTGCCCTACGCCCGGCGCGCGACTCCAGCAGCGCGCGACTTACGCCCGGGCGCGCGACTCCAGCAGCGCGACCGTGGTCTCCTCGGGCACCGACGAGACGGTGACCACCAGCTTCGGCTGTGGCGTGAGGTCCTTGACCCCCATCTCGTGGAGGAACTTCGCCAGCGCCGCCTCGGAGTCGGCGCTGTTCTCGGCCACGAGCAGCGGCACGACCAGGTTGACCTCGAGCTGGGCGACAACCTCGGCGGCCCTGGCCGCGGACAGGTGGCCGCCGAGAGGCACGCATGCCACGTCGACCGGGCCGATCTCCCTGAGTTGCTCCTCGGTGAGCAGGTGCCCGAGGTCGCCCAGGTGGATCACGTGCAGCCCGTCGAGCAGTACGACGAAGGCGGTGTTCAGGCCGCGCTCCGCGCCCCGCGACTCGTCGCGTGCCGTCCGGATGCCCGTCACGAGGACGTCGTGGACCTCGTATTCGCCGGGTCCTTCCAGGCGGAACGCCGGCTGGAGGCTGGTCGGTACGCCCTCCTCGGTCGACGGCGTTCGGCCGTTCGACCGACCGGCACTCTGGGAGGGCGGGTCGCGGTGCGAGTACGTGACGAGATCGGCCGTCAGCCCCCGTCCGGTGGGCCCCACGACCGACGGGTATGCGTCGGCGACGACGACCCCCTCGCGCCCGCGCAGGCGCACGCAGGCGCTGCCGAACGAGGTGATTTCCATCGACGGGATTGTCCCAGAAAAGGGAACGAGGGCGCCTGCCCAATCGGCGCCCTCGTTCGGAGGGAGGGAGGTAGGAACTGGAAGGGAGGCTTCTCGGTTCCGTTGCCCATACGGTAGAGAGATCGCGTGAAGGTGAAAGCCGGGTGATGGTGAAGAAAGCGCAACCTGCCACAATGCCGTCGTGAGCGAGCCCCGGGATGCCGTGCGCGCGGCCCCGACCGCGCCAGCCGGGTCGTCACCGCCGGCATCCGCGCCGAGCGGGCCGTCCGACGGGCGGCGCACACCACCGTGGGTGAGGCCCGTCGCCATCGTTGTCGCGGTCGTGATGGTCGCCGCGGCGGCGGCGGGCTACTCGATCCAGGCTGGCCTCGGGCCCGTTCCCGTGCTGCCGTCGGCCTCCACGACACCCGTCGCCTCTCCACCCCCAGGTGCGTCGGTCGCGGTCGCGCCTCCGGCCTCCACATCCGCGCCAGCACCGTCGCGCGACCTCCAGCTGGAGGTCGCCGCCGTCGAGGCCCAGGTGCCACCCCTTCGGCAGCTCCAGCCTCTGCGGCCGGTGCCGACCCGGATCATCGATCCCGACCAGCTGCGCCGGACGCTGGAGCAGGAGATCGACGCGCCGTCCAACCTCGCCGCAATGTCGGCCGAGCAGGACCTCCTCGTCCGTCTCGGACTCGCCGCACCCGGCCTTGACCTCCGCGCGCTGTCGCTGGCAACGCTGACGTCGCAGGTGCTCGGCCTGTACGACCCCAACGCGCACGACATGACCGTGGTCAACCGGATCGGCGACTTCGGGCTGATCGCCCGCTTCACGATCGCGCACGAGTACACGCACGCGCTCCAGGACCAGCACTTCGGCCTTGCGCGACTCGGCGCGAACGACTCGTTTCCGACCGACCGGGTGCTCGCGCTCCACGCGCTGATCGAGGGCGACGCCTCGCTGCTGGGCGTCGAGTGGATGGAGCGGCACGTTACGCTGGCCGACCTGCTCGACATCGGCCGGTTGTTGCTGTCGTCGCTGCAGCCGGTGGTGCCGGCCGGGACGCCCCCGCTGATCAGCCGGACGCTGCTGTTCCCGTACCTCGAGGGCATGTCGTTCGTCTCGGCGCTGTACCGGGTCGGAGGCTGGGCGGCGGTGGATCGAGCGTACACGCGGCCCCCCTCGTCGACGGCCGAGATCCTGCATCCCGACCGCTACCTGGCCGGGTGGACGCCGAGGCCGGTGGTTGCCCCGCCGCTCGAGAACGTACTCGGGAGCGGCTGGAGGCGCGCCTACCTCGACACGATGGGCGAGCTGACGTTCCAGGTGTGGCTGGAGCAGGCGCTCGACGGGGACGCGGCGCGGGCGCTTGCGGCCGAGTGGACGGGCGACCAGGTCGCCAGCTGGAGCGGGCCGTCGGGCGGCTGGGTCATCGCGTGGCGCTCGACGTGGGCGACGGTCGGCGCCGCGCTCTCGGTCGCGTCCGCGGCCGACCGGCTGGTCGCGGCCGCAGGGGCCGCAGGTGGATCCAGCGCGCACATCGAGCGCGTGGCCGGGACGACCGTCACGTTGCTGCTCGCCTCCGACCGCGGCACGCTCGATCGCGCCTCGCGCAGGCTGGGGCCCTGAGCCGCGCCGCCAGCTGCGACGCGTGCCCGGCGCGAGCGCCGCCCCACGCGCTCCCCTTACATCGAATCCGGCGCGGACACTCCCAGCAGTGCGAGCGTATTGGCCAGCGCCAGCCGCGTGGCCGTGACCAGCGCCAGGCGCGTCCCGGACGTCACGGGGTCGGCCCGGTCGATCACCCGGCGATCCCGGTAGAAGGCGTGGAAGGCCGTCGCGAGCTCGGTCGCGTACGCCGTCACGCCGTGTGTCTCGTGCGCCGCCGCCGCGTCCTCGACCACCTCGGGCAGGCGCAGGAGGAGCTTGCCCAGGTCGAGGGCGATCGCATCGTCTCCCAGGGCGCTCGCCAGCGTCATCGCGGGCGCAAGCCCCGCCTCCTCTGCCTTCCGCAGGATGGAGCTGATCCTGGCGTGCGCGTACTGCACGTAGTAGACGGGGTTCTCCGACGACTGCCGCCGGGCGAGCTCGATGTCGAAGTCGATCCCACTGGTGTGCCCGCGTGCCGCGATGAACCAGCGCGCCGCGTCCACCCCGATCTCGTCGAGCAGCTCGTCGAGCGTGATGAACTCGCCGGCGCGCTTCGACATCGACACTTCCCGGCCGTCCCGCACGAAGCGGACCCACGCAACCAGGAGCATCTCGACGGCGTCCCGGTCGAAGCCCATCGCCTGGGCGGCGTTGCGGACGCGCGCCACCGTGCCGTGGTGGTCGGCGCCCCAGATGTAGACCAGGTGGTCGAAGCCGCGGTCGAACTTCTGGAGCAGGTAGCCGATGTCCGAGCCGAAATAGGTGAACTGGCCGTTTGAGCGCCGCACCACGCGGTCCTTGTCGTCGCCGAAGGCGGTGGAGCGGAACCAGAGTGCGTCGTCCTGCTCGTACAGCCACCCGCCCTCGCGCAGGCGTTCGACGGCCCGGTCGACCCAGCGGTCCCGGTACAGCGAACCCTCGCTGGTCCACACGTCGAACCGCACGCCCAGGTGCGCCAGGCTCGCCTCGATGCCCTGCCGCACGCGCTCCGACGCCCACTGCCCCACGACGGCGTCAGCGTCGGCCGCCTCGACGGCACCCGCGAAGGCGCCTGCACCGCGCCGCGCCACGGCCACTTCGGCGGCCGCTCGGCACCCGCGACGGCGCCTGCACCGGCGCCTGAACCAGCGGCTCCCACGGCCACTTCGGCGCCCGCTTCGGCACCCGCGACGGCGCTTGCGCCCGCACCCGCCCGCAGCAGCCGCCCCAGCGGCGGCCTCGAGCGCGCGGGCACGGATCTCGTCGGGGAGCTCCCGAGCCAGGTCGCGCACGTACGCACCGCGATACCCGTCCTCGGGGACGTCGCGGCCGTCCCGCAGGGCCCGGACCGAGGCGCCGAGCAGCCGGACCTGGGAGCCGAAGTCGTTGAAGTAATACTCGCGGGTCACTCGCTGGCCGGCCGCTTCCAGGACGCGACAGAGGAGGTCGCCCACGAACGCGCCTCGCGCGTTGCCGATGTGGAGGGGGCCGGTGGGGTTGGCCGAGACGAACTCGACGTTGACGTTCTGGGGGTGGGCGGCAACGACGCGGCCGAACGCCGGGCCGGCGGCCCGGGCGGCGTCCACGGCCGACTCGACGGCGGCGGGGGCGAGGCGCATGTTGAGGAAGCCGGGGGGCGCGACTTCGACGGATCCGACGACGGGGCCGGGATCGCGGGCAAGCTCGTCCGCCAGTGCCTGCGCGATCGCGAGTGGGCTTCGACGGAGGGGCCGGGCGAGCTTGAGGGCCAGGTTCGAGGCGAAGTCCCCGTGCTCCGGGTTGTCGGGGCGAGTGACCTCGACCTCCGGCGACGCGGCGGTCCGTCCGGACGAGGCGTTGCGCCCGGCGCGCCCACTTCGCCCGGGCTCGGCGGCGACGCGCGCGGCTCAGGCGACCTGACCTCCACTTCCCCAGGGACCGGAGGCAGCGCGCCCGACTGGACGGCCCGCGCCCAGGCCCGCTCGACCGCCTCCCGCACGAGGGTGCGGATCGGTCGGGCGACGTCGATGGACGGAGTGGCGGGATCGCTCATGTTCTTCTTCGCGGTGCGGTGCGGTGCGGTGCGGTGCGGTGCGGTGCGGTGCGGGTCCGGTGCGGGTCCGGTGCGGGTCCGGTGCGGTCGGGGCGGTGCGGGCGTCCGAACGCTCTCGGTGCCTGACGTGGCGCACATGGTAGGCCAGTGTCACGGGGCCGAGTCGAACACGAACGCAGGAGCACACGGGGATCATGCCGGGTGGCGGTGCGTCGCCCCGGTGCCGGCGGTGACACCGACGTCGCAGGCCGGAAGAAGAAGGGGGAGTCTGCCTTGGGTGCCTGCTCGGCCGGTGCGAGCGGGCTGCCAGGGGCGTCCCAGGCGTCAGATCGTGACGCGAAGTCCCGGTTCTGCCAGGAGCGTCTCGCCGGCGAAACGCTCCCGAGCCAGGGCGAGCGCGGCGGCCGGATCGACGTCGTCGAGGATGTGGGTGATCACCAGGCGCCCCGCGCCGGCGGCCGTCGCGATCCATGCGGCATCGGCGGCGTTCAGGTGGTTGGGACCCTCGATGACCGAGTCGGCGCCATGCGACGCTTCGACGAGCAGCGTGTCCCCCGGCTTCGTCAGGCCAAGCAGGTCGGCCGCGCGCCCACAGTCGCCGGAATAGACGAGCCCGGGCGCCGACGGATCGGCCGCATCCGACACGCGGAACGCAAAGCTGGGACCGACGTGGAGGACGGGGGCGACCGATACGGCAAACCCGGCGACCTCGATCTCCCCGGGCGCCAGCGGATCCCCGGGCAGGTCGCACAGGAAGTCCGTCTCGTTCGTAAGTCCGTCGAAGCGCCGCCGGAGCTCCGCGGGTCCGAGCAGTCGCGTGGTGCGGGCGGGCTGGCATCCGTAGCGCAGGTAGAGACGGAGCGGAACCAGGTCGATGCAGTGGTCCGGGTGCACGTGCGAGATCAGCACACCGCTGAGCGTTGCCGGGTCGCGGTAGCCCGACAGGGCGGAGAAGCTGCCCTGCCCGAGGTCGAGGAGGATCGCGGGCGACGCGGCCTCGCCGGGTGGGCCCAGCTCGACGAGATACGCCGAGGACGCCCGACCGGGCACCCTGCTCCACGCGGCGGCACAGCCCACGATCGTCAGGCTCATCCGTCCGCCGTCAGGCATCGGTCTCCTCCACGAGAACGCCCGGCCGCCTGTCGCCCGGATGACCCGCGCCCGGATCGCCCGCGCTCGGTCGCCTGTCGCCCGGATTGCCCGCGCTCGCCAGCGCCGCCGCCAGGTCGGTCGGCAGCTCGATCGCGACACGATCGCCGCCGCGCCGGAAGCTCAGCTCGCGGAACCCGGCTCGCTCGATGGCGCGGTACATGGCCGGCAGGCCGAACGAGAACTGCTCGACCCGGTGTGCGTCGCTCCCCGCCACGACCCGCTCGCCGCCCAGTTCGCGGAACCTCGCCACGACGGCGGGTGCGGGATAGGGCTCACCCGCCTCCTGGCGCAGCCCCGACGCGTTGACTTCGAGGGCGGTGCCGGTGTCGACGAGCGCGACGAGCAGCCGATCGTAGATGTCGGCATGGCGCTCGTACCCGAAGGGGCCGAGGTGCGGCTGCGTGTACCGCTTCACCATGTCGAGGTGCCCGATGGTGTCGAACAGGCCGCTGCGAATCGCGCCCTCCACTTCGTCGAAGTAGAAGGCCGTCGCCTGGCGCAACGTCTTGCCCGCGCACCAGGCAGCCGCGGTCTTCCGATCGCGGAACGGCCCGCGCCGGGACATGTGCACCGACCCGATCACATAGTCGTACCGGTGGTGCGCGAGGTAGCCGGCGATCTCGTCCTCGACTGCCCGCTCGTAGCTCACCTCGAGGCCGAGTCGGATCGCGGGTTCGGCGCCCCAGCGCTCGGCAGCCTCGCGGACCATGCGGACGCGTCGGTCGTAGTCGGCGAAGTGGTACGCGGGTTCGCCGGCCACGAAGTCGACGTGGTCGGTGATGGCCAGCTCAGCCACGCCCAGTTCGCGCGCCCGGGCTGCGTACACGTCGAGCGGGACGTCTGCGTCGGGCGAGAGGTCGGTGTGCAGGTGGGCGTCGAGGGGCAGGGCGAGGGGCATCGCGCGCAGGGTACCCGACAGAGGGTTGGCGCGTGGATCAGGCCTGCGAACCGGGAGCCGGGCGCGGTCGGAGCCGCTGGTGGCGACACCGCCCGGTGGCATCGACAGCCGCGTGCTGGCGCATTGGTGGCATCTAGCCGCGTGGTGGCGCCTGGGCCTGGTGGCATCGAGAGCCGCCAGGTGGCGCCAACGACAGCGGGCTGATGGCGCCTGGTGGCATAGAGAGGCGCCAAGTGGCGCTAAGGGATTGTCAGGGAATAAGCTACTCGGAAGCGAGGAGCCTCTGGCGGGGTAGGAGGGAGTAGTTCCACTCGCCGTGGAAGGCGTCCGGGCGCAGATAGAGGGTCTCCATCTCCCCGTCGCTGATGCTCACCCCGGCAGGATAGGCGTGCTGGTCGAGGGCGGCGCGGACCCGGAGACCGGTGCGTGTCGTGGTGGCCGCGATGAGTTCGACGATCACCTCGTGGCTCACGAGCGGCCTGCCCCGCCAGTTCTGGCTGATCGCACTGAAGAGGCGGTGCTCGATCTTGTTCCACTTGGACGTCCCGGGTGGGAAGTGGCAGACGACGATCTCGAGCCCCGTCTCGTCGGCGAGCTTCTGGAGCTCGCGCTTCCAGAGCCGCAGGCGGTAGCCGTTGCTGCCGCCGGCGTCGGCCGTGATGAGCAGGCGGGTGGCGTCGGGATAGAGCGGCCCGCCCATGGTGCGCCACCAGCGGCGGATGGCTTCGACCGCGAAGGCGGCGGTGTCGTGGTCGGAGCCCACGCTCACCCAGGCCTCGTTGGCGGCGAGGTCGTACACCCCGTAGGGGCTCGCCCGGCCGAGCTCGGGGATGACGAAGTCGTGCATCCGGACGGGCTCCGGATCGCCCTTCGGGCGGAGCTCCCGGCCGGCGTTGCGGAACGGCCCGACGAGCTCCTTCTTCTTGGTGTCGACGCTGATCACGGGCTCGCCGAGCGAGAGCTGCAGCTGGACCGCGGCATTGAGGTGGGCGAACTGGGCGTCGCGGTCGGGATGGCTCGTCCCTTCGAGGGTCTTGCGGTTGGCCTGCAGGCTGTAGCCCAGCTCGTGGAGCAGCTCCGAGACCGTCTGGTGACTCACCCGATGGCCTCCGCGGCGCAGCTCGGCGGCGAGGTTGCGGACGCTCTTGGTCGTCCAGCGCAGCGGCGACTCTGGGTCACCGCGGCTCGTCGGCTCGATCAGCGCTTCCAGGTCCGCGCGCAGCATCGGGTCGCGCTCGACGAGGCGCGGCCGTCCGGCGCCCTCTCGGCGGATTCGACCCCTCCCCAGCGCCGCCCCGGCCCGCAGGTCGGCGACCCCGCGCCCCACGGTCGTCCGCGCCAACCCGGTCGCGCGCGCCACCGCCGAGATCCCGCCGCGTCCGATCGCCAGCACCTCGGTCCCGGCGAGCAGCCGGCGCGCCCGCTCGTCGAGCAGCGGCGCCACCCGCTCATAGCGCGCCCGGATGGCCTGCTCGTCGATCACCCACCCATTCTATCGGATCGGTAATATGCTGACAATACCTTAGCTTGTGATTAAACCCGTGGGGTTGTCTTCTTGACCGCCGGGTAGCGCGTGCGAGGCGGCCGACGCGTTCCCTTCGGGCGGCCTGGGCCCGGTTTCGAGGATTTCGGTGGACTGGCCGGCGTGCCCAGGGATGCACGAAGTCGACGAAACCCCCGACGCACGCGGGCAGGCGTGAGCTGGGCCGGGTCGAGGGGACGTTCCCACGGCAGGCGCTGGTCGTCGACGAGCCGTCGGGCGAGCCGGAGCTCGGTGTAGGCCGCGATGACGAGCCAGGTCCAGCGGTCGGCCTGCTCGGGCGTGCGCAGCGCGGGCGTCGTCCAGCCCAGGGTGTGCTTGACGAAGCGGAAGGTGTGCTCGAGGTCGAACCGGCGCAGGTAGGCGCGCCAGCAGACGTCGAGGTCGGGGGTGCCGGGGCCCGACCACCAGAGCCAGAGGGTCTTCTTCGGCCCGGGCGGTCGGCCGGGGCAGGTGCTCGACGGCGACCCGGATGACGCGTGCCGCGCACGATCGGGGGCGTGCGTGCCGGCCCAGCGGCCGCGGTTCTGGAGCTTCGGGTGCAGGCCGTGCCAGGCCGCGACCTCGACACCGGCCGTAGCGGGGTCGTCGCAGGCCGTCGTGGCGTCAGGCGTGGGCCAGCGACGCAGGATCGGCACAGGCGAAGCGCGCCCCGTGACGCTTCGGCCGGCCGACCGTGCCCGGCGGCGGCAGGACGGGGTCGGCGTAGAAGAGACGGTCGGCGCGGATGCGCACGCAGATGGCCGCCCGCACGTCGGCGAGGCCCGCGCTGAGCGCGATCGGGTCGTAGCCGGCATCGAACACGAACAGCGGGACCGCGCCCGTCCGGGCCGAGGCCGCTCCGTGACGCGCCGGACCTGGGCGAGCGTCGTGTCCGTGGCGGTGTCGGCCGGGCGGAGCCGCGCGACGTCGAGCGGTGCCGTCCACGAGTCGGGCGCGAACGACAGCCCCGCGATCCACTGGTAGGACCAGCCCGCCACGATCGGCTGGCCGGCCGAGTGGCGCGACGGGTGGTAGTAGAAGCCGCGCTCGGGGCTCGTCTCGGCATCGCAGCGCGGCCAGGTCGAGGCGTCGACGGCGAACACGGCCGGCCAGTCGGTCGGCCGGACCGCAAGGAGGGCCGACCGCAGCCGCGCGGCGTCGACCCGGCCGTGGGCGAGCGCCTTGTACAGGCTGCCGTGGCCGCGCCGGAACACCGGCTCCAGGCTGAGCGCGGGGACCGAGCCGACCGGCGGCCCGGCCTCGAGCAGGGCATCGGACAGCTCGAAGAGCGCGTCGGCCCAGCCGCGCAGCCCCCGGTAGACCGCCCGCCGGAAGTCGCGCAGGGCGGCCTCCGCCATCGCGCCGTCCCCGCCACCGCTCCCGTCCATGGCGCCTCCCGTCCCGTGCGCTGCGGAGTCTCACAGTATGATACTGTAGATCCCCGGGCAGGTGCCTGGATGGTCGGCGCGCGAGGGAGGTACGCTCACCGAGATGGCGCGACCCAACGCGGCGGACCGGCGGGCCCAGGCCGCGATCGCGGCCGCCCTCGGGGGCGCCGGCTTCGCCCTCCCCGGCACGCTCGTCGAGCGCCGGATCCGCTGCGGGAAGCCGGGCTGCCGCTGCGCCGACGACGCGACCGGACTCCACGGGCCGTACTACCAGTGGACCCGCAAGGTCAACGGGAAGACCGTGACCCGACTCCTCTCCGCCGGCCAGATGGAGCGCTACCGCGACTGGTTCGCGAATGCCCGCCGGATCAGGGAGCTCACCGGCGAGCTCGAGGCGCTCTCGCTCGAGATCGCCGCCTCGACCGCGGGCTGGGGCTGACTTCGGCCGCCTCGCACGCGCTACCCGGCGGTCAAGAAGACGGCCCCATGGGTTTAATCACAAGCTTAGGCTCTGCGACGCCACTGTGTGCCATTCGTGCGAGAAAGATGGAGGCGACGACCGGATTCGAACCGGTGAATAGAGGTTTTGCAGACCTCCCCCTTAACCACTTGGGTACGTCGCCCCGCTGCCCGCGGACCTTACGGATCGCTGGCTGGCCCTCGAGGATTCGAACCTCGGTTCACGGATCCAAAGTCCGCTGTCCTACCACTAGACGAAGGGCCAGCGGTTGTCGAGGGCCGGTCCAGGGGAAGAGAGTGGAGCGGAAGACGGGACTCGAACCCGCGACCCTCACCTTGGCAAGGTGATGCTCTACCAACTGAGCCACTTCCGCTCGACGCCGCCCGGCCATCCGGGGCTCGTTCGTTGGTGCCGAGAGCCAGGATCGAACTGGCGACACCGCGATTTTCAGTCGCGTGCTCTACCAACTGAGCTATCTCGGCCCGCTTCGCTTCGGGGTGCCACTCCCTCGGCGGGCGACAGGGTAGCACATCACCTCCGCGCTGGTCGAGCCCGCCTGACGAGTCCGTCGGAGGTCGTTGCGTGGCCGGCGCGGCCCTTCGTCGCGCCGGCCCGTGGCCGTTCAGTCGCCGGCCGTGTGGCCGTTCCGTGGCTCGGGCGGCCGTTCAGGGGCCCCTGCCGCACCCCTCAATCCAGCCCCCGAAGCTGCCGGATCGCCCCGGGGTCGAGGGGTGGATCGCCGGTCAGTTCGCGGAGCCGGTTGATGCGGTCCACGATGGGAGGGTGGGTCGAAAAGAGCCCGTGCGCCCGCGCCTCGACCTTCTTGATCGGATTGACGATGTAGAGGTGCTGTGTCGCGCGGTTCGCTACTTCGAGCACTTCCTGGTCCGACGCGATCTTGGCCAGCGCTCGCTCGAGGCCCGCGGGGTTGCGGGTGAGCTCCACGCTCGACGCGTCGGCGAGGTATTCACGCTGGCGGCTGACGGCCAGCTGCACGAGCCGGGCGAAGATCGGGGCGAGGATGGCCAGCACGATGGCGACGACGAACAGGATCAGCTGCAGGACCCCTGCCCCACCGTCACGATTGCCGCCCCGCCGCGGGCCCCCGCCGAAGAACGTGAACCGGATGAAGAAGTCGGCCAGGAGCGCGATGCTCCCCACCAGCACCGCCACGAGCAGCGTGAACCGGATGTCGTAGTTGCGCACGTGCGACATCTCGTGGCCGATGACGCCCTGCAGCTCCTCGCGGTCGAGCTTCTGCAGGAGCCCGCTGGTGATCGCGACCGATGCGTGCTTCGGGTCCCGCCCGGTGGCGAAGGCATTGGGCGCCGTGTCGTCGATGATGTACACGCGTGGCATCGGGACGTTGCCGGCGATCGCCATCTCCTGGACCACGTCGAACAGCTGCGGCGCCTGCTGCGCCGTGACCTCGTGCGCGTGCGACGTGCTCAGGACCAGGGAGTCTCCGCCAAAGTACGACCCGGCGGTCAGCAGCAGCGACAGGAACACCGCTCCCAGCACCACGACGTACGCGGTGTCGAGACTGCCGCTTACGCCGTACCCGATCGCGAACCCGAGCGCGGCCAGCACGACCAGCACGATGACGGCGAGCAGCAGCGACTGGCGCCGGTTGGTCGTCTCCTCGCTGTGGAAGGTGGTGCGCGCGATCACGGCCGGCGGCGCCCTCAGCTCAGGGTCAGGTCGACCTGCGGGACCTGCTGCGCCTCGGGCTCGGCCTCGAAGAACTCGCGACGAGTGAACCCGAAGGGACCCGCCAGCAGCGCGCTCGGCAGCGTGGCGATCGATGTGTTGTATTCCATGACGCTCGCGTTGTAGTTCTGGCGTGAGAACGCGATCTGGTTCTCCGTCGTGGTGAGCTGCTCCTGCAGCGCAAGCACGTTCTGGTTCGCCTTGAGGTCCGGGTAGTTCTCGACGACGGCGAACAGCGAGCGCAGCGTCTGGGTCAGCTGGTTCTCTGCGGCTGCCGAAGCAGCCGGCCCTTTCGCGCCCGCGGCAACCGCGCTCGCCCGCGCGTTGGTCACGTTCTCCAGGACCTTCTGCTCGAACCCCATGTAGCCCTTCACGGCGTTCACGAGGTTCGGGATCAGGTCGTGCCGGCGCTTCAGCTGGACGTCGATCTGCGCCCACGCCTCGTCGACGCGGATACGGCGCTGCACGAGTCCGTTGTAGAGGAGGACGCCCCCGCCGACGATCACGACGAGGACGACGATCACGAGAAGCACGATGGGGTCCACCAAGATCCCTCCACCGACGGGGTACGGCGGCGCCCACCCCTGGCTGCGTGCAGTCTAGCGACCCCGAGGCTGGCCCGTGGCGGAGCGTCTCGTGGCGGAGCGTCTGTGGCCGGAGCGTCTGGTGGCCGGAGCGTCGCTTGCGGCGGCGTGCGCGACCGCCGGATCGACGCCTCGGCCCGGCGCGCACGGGAGGTGGTGGGCGGTAGAGGACTCGAACCCCTGACATCCTCGGTGTAAACGAGGCGCTCTGACCAGCTGAGCTAACCGCCCGGGAAGAGGAACGCGGCGCCCCGCAGGCGCCGCGTCGGGTCAGGATCGGAGAGGTGGTGCCCAGGCCGGGACTTGAACCCGGATGACTTGCGTCATACGCCCCTCAAACGTACGCGTATACCAATTCCGCCACCTGGGCACGAGCGCCGCGAGAGCCGTCCGCGAGGGTGGTACCGAGGAAGGGAGTCGAACCCATACGCCCTTGCGGGCACTAGCTCCTGAAGCTAGCGCGTCTACCAGTTCCGCCACCTCGGCCCGTGCCCGTCCGGCGAATCACTGTCCGGGCGGCGTCGCGATGCGCCATGTTAGCACATCCCAAAATCGCTCCCCGGGGTCCGAAATCAGTGTCGATGACGGTCCCTGGACCGTGCCGCGGACCACGTAGGCGTAGTCCGCGTACACGAGCGGAAGGATCGGAAGCTCCTGGGCCAGGTCGGCCTCGACTGCCGTGAGGCGCCGTGCGCGGGTGGCCTGCGACGTGTAGGCGCGGGCAGCCTCCAGGAGCCGGTCGAGCTTCGGCGACTGGAAGCCACTCAGGTTCGAACCGCCCACGGGAGCCTGAGCCGACGCGAGCAGCGGGTAGAGGTCGGCGTCCAGGCCGACGTTGAGGTCGACGATGGCCGCGTCGTACTGGCCGGGGACCAGCCGCTCGTTGACCAGCTGGTCTGCGGTGACCGTGACGAACCGCACGGGGAGCCCGATGCGGGCCCAGGCCGCCTCGACCTGGGAGGCGATCGCCGCGTCGATCGGATTCGTCGCCGCGTCGACGGTCAGCAGCTCGATGGTGACCTTCGCCTTCGACCCGGGACGCAGCCAGCCCGATCCGGAGCGCTTCCATCCGGCGGCCACCAGCGCCTTCGCCGCCGCGGCGGTGTCGTACGGCACGCGGCCGGCCGACGTCGCGCTGAAGGCCCATGACGAGGGCGGAACGAGCGAGTCGGCCCGCACACCCAGGCCCCCCAGCTGGTTCCGCACCAACGCGTCGCGGTCGATGGCGAGCAGCAGCGCGCGCCGGACGTCCACGTTCTGGAAGAGCGTGTGTCCGAACCGCAGGTTGAGCATCACGACGGTCGCAACCGTCCGCGGGTATCGCACGACCGTGACACCCGGGAGAGCGCCCAGGCTCGCGGTCAGGTCGGCGCCAAGCCCGCCCGCAGCGTCCAGGCTTCCGGTGCGAAAGGCGGCAGCGAGCGCATCCTGGTCCTGGAAGAGCCTGACGTCGACCTGCTGCACGGTCGCCGGGGCCGTCCAATCCAGCGGATCGGTCGGCAGCGGGGCCGGCGTCGCCGGCGCGGCGTCCACGCGCTGGAGCACGGCGCCGGTGCCGTCGAGCGAGACGAGCCGGAACGGACCCGATCCGACGGGGCTGAGCCCGAAGGAGGAGGTGCCCATCTCGGTCACGGACTCGTCGGCAAGGAGATGCGCGGGGAGGATGGGACTGCGCGCGGCGAGCGGGAAATTGGCCACGGGCGTGGACAGGGTGAAGCGCACGTCGAACCGGTCGAGCTCCTGGACGGTGACCCCCGTCCACGCCCCGGCGAGCGGCCCGTGGTAGTCGGGTCGCTGCGTCGTGAGCACGGTGAAGACGACGTCGTCGGCGGTGACGGGCGCACCGTCCTGCCAGGCCGCACCGCCGCGGAGCTGGAAGGTCCAGGTCCGGCCATCGCGGCTCGCGGTCCAGCTGGACGCGAGGTCCGGCAGCACGCTGCCGTCGGGCCCGAGCCGGGTGAGCCCGCTGAAGATGAGCGCGTCCACGTCGAGCTCCGGACGGGACCGCGCGAACAGCGGGTCCAGTGTGCTGATCGCGCCCACCACGCCTTCGCGCAGCACCCGCGGGGCCGGGCTGGGTGCCGGGGAGGCCAGGGAGGCGGTCGTGTCGGGCGGCGGCGGGCAGCAGCACCATGGCGCCGGCGATGACCACGAGCACGGCCAGCGCGAGCGTGACCAGGGCTCGGTCGCGGCGGGTCATGACCCTCCCTGGAATGCGATCCGGGGGACCCTCAGCCGACGAGGCGGAACACCGCGAGGGAGAAGATCACGAACAGGACGGCCAGTACGATCGTGAACTGGAACAGCCGCTTCTCGATCCCACGACGGCTGCGGTACACCGCCGAGTCGCCGCCGAACGCCGAGGAGAGCCCCGCGCCGCGGGCCTGGAGCAGGATGGAAGCCACCAGGCCGATGCTGATCACGATCTCGGCAAACGCCAGAAACGGGTTCAAGGAAACGGGACCTCCGATGTGGACGGGTCGCGCGGGACGGAAGGATAGCACAGGCAGCCGACCCGGACGGGCAATCGATGGCCAGCGCGCGCGACGGGTGGCTCGGGAACAGGGCCTCAGGACCGCCCGGCTGCACCGTTCGGCCCGGGGCGCGCCGGGATCGGCGACGGGATAATGACCCCATGGAAACCACTACGAACGCCCCGCTGAATCCCTCCCCCGCCAACGGCGCCCCGGCGGATCCCTCCCCCACCAGTGGTCCCCCGCATCGCCTCGTGCTGCTCAGGCACGGGGAGAGCACCTGGAACCGGGAGAACCTGTACACAGGATGGACGGACGTCGACCTGTCCGACGCGGGCACCGTCGAGGCCCACGAGGCTGGACGCGTCCTCCGGGACGAGGGGTACGTCTTCGACGTCGCGTTCACGTCCGTCCTGAAGCGCGCGATCCGGACGCTCTGGATCGCCCTCGACGAACTCGACCAGATGTGGATCCCGGTCACCAAGTCCTGGCGCCTCAACGAGCGCCACTACGGCGCACTCCAGGGGCTCAACAAGGCGCAGACCGCCGTGCAGTACGGCGAGGAGCAGGTGCGGCTGTGGCGACGCAGCTACGACGTGCCGCCGCCGGCCCTCGACCTCGACGACCCTCGGTTTCCGGGACACGATCCGCGCTATGCGGACCTGGACGCACGCGACCTGCCGCGCTGCGAGGCGCTGGTCGATACGGTCGCGCGGTTCCTGCCCTGCTGGCACAACGACATCGCGCCCGTGATCCGCTCGGGCAGGCGGGTGCTGATCGCGGCACACGGGAACAGCCTCCGGGCGCTCGTGAAGTACCTGGACGGGATGTCCGACGAGGCGATCGTCGGCCTGAACATCCCGACGGGAATACCGCTGGTCTACGAGCTGGACGCGGAGCTCCGGCCCCTGCGTCACTACTACCTGGGCGACGCTGACACGGTCGCGGCCGCTGCCGCCGCTGTGGCCGCCCAGGGCACGGCGCAGCCGCGGAGCTGATCCCGGGCGCAGATCTCCCGATGCCCTGCGGTGATCAGGCCGGCCGGCCTGCGGAGGCCCGCCTCGCTGCGGCCAGCCTCGCAGCGGCCGTCGTGGCCGCCCGCGCCACGATCCCGGCCATCTCGTCCGGCTTCAGGCTCGCGCCTCCGACCAGCGCACCGTCGATCGACGGCTCGGCCAGGAACTCGCCGATGGACGCCGCGGTCACGCTGCCGCCATACAGGACTGGCACGGCGGCGGCCTGATCGCGGGACCAACCGTTCGCCTCGAGCGCGCCGCGGATCGCGTCGGCCATGGCGGCCGCATCGGCACCACGCGCAGTGCGTCCCGTGCCGATCGCCCAGACCGGCTCGTAGGCGATCACGATCGAGTCGGCCCAGCCTCCGCCGACCAGGCCGCCGGCGACCAGCGCCCCGCGGACCTGCTCGCGAACGACCTCTTCCGCCCGCCCGGCCTCGCGATCCTCGAGTTGCTCGCCGACGCACCAGATCGGGCGCAGGCCGGATTCCAGGCACCGCGCCACCTTCCGGCCGATCAGCTCGTCCGTCTCGCCCATGTCCCGGCGGCGCTCGGAGTGGCCCACGATGCACCACGCGGCGAGGCCGGCGAGCATCGCCGCGCTGATCTCGCCGGTATAGGCGCCGGCATCCCGCACATGGACGTTCTGGGCTCCCACGGCGACGCCGGTCCCGGCGAGGGCGTCCCGGACCGCCGCCAGGCAGACGTAGGGCGGGCAGATGACACGCTGCACGTCGGGCGCGTCGGTGGCCGCGGCGATCGCCGCCGCAAGCGGCCCGGCATCGGCCGGGGTGCTGTTCATCTTCCAGTTCGCGGCAATGATGATCGATCGCATGGGGGGATTATCCCGGCCTCGCGTCCCGCCGTCCCGGGCCGAATGGGGGATCAGCGACGGCCGGGTGGCGCGCCACCCGCTCGATGCGCTCCAGCGCGCGCTGCACGGAGGAGCGCGTCATGCCGAGCTCGGCGGCCAGCTCGGCCAGCGTGCCGTCGGGGATCGCCCGGCGCGCCCCGGCAACCGCCCGGATCGCCTCCGGCTGGTCGGCCAGCCGCCCGTCTGCGGCCAGGCTGGCGATGGCCTGGAGCTGGCGGGCCGACGCGCCGACGGCGCGTTCGAGGTTCGCGGCCTCGGCGTTGAGGAGCCGGTTCAGGTCGCCGCGCAGCGTCCGCGCCACGCCCCGAGCCTCGAGCTCGAGCAGCGACGGGCCCGCGCCGATCGCGCGCAGGAACGCGGCGACGCGGTCGCCGCTCTTCCAGGTGACGACGCCCCGACCCCGCCGCAGGCGGACCGCGGCTGGCAGACCCAGGAAGGCCAGGCGGCGCGCGAGCTCCGGCGCGTCGCGCGGCTCCAGGACGAACTCGAGGTGCGTGCGGGCGGTACCGAGGCTGAGCGAGCCGCGCGCAAGGAACAGGCCGCGCAGCCATGCCAGGCGGCAGTGGTCGGGAGCAGCGTCCCAGTCGAAGCCGGAGGGAGATCGCGGACCGTCCGCGGACGCCGGCCCGAGACGAACCGCGAGCCGTGCCACGACCGGCGAATGGGCCTCGCCCCTCGCCGCGGCGCCGAGCCCCGACCGCTCGGCGACTCTGCAGCATGCGCGCGTCGGCTCCACCGAGGCGAGTTCCGCCCGTATCGCGGCCACGAACTCACGGTCGGCGGTGGCGGCCCCGTGGCCGCGCCGCCCCGCTGACGCCGGACGCGACGGCGGCAGGCGGGCACTGGACCGCGTCCTCGCGCCGTCCGGCCGCACATGCAATCGGCGCCGTGTTCCAACGGGGGCGCCGCCCGACGAAGCCGCGCCGGCGCCGTGGGCTTGCTCGCTCGTCATGCCGTGTTCGCGACGCGCAGCGACGGCCGTGAGCGAGCACGGTCCTGGTAGATCGACAGCAGCGCCGCGGCAAGGAGGGCCGAGTCGTGCCGGTGCGCGTTCCCGAGGTCGACGACCGCGCGCCGGACCACCTCCGGGCCGGCTCTCGGGGGCACCCAGTCCAGGCGAACCGCCTCGCTCAAGTCGCCCTCGGGGCGGGAGGCGAGGAAGTTGTCGTTGACCAGCACGACGTCCACGAGCGACGCCCCGGCATGCGCCTCCAGCGCGGCGATGTGGGCGGCCAGGCCGTAGCCCTCCGTCTCCCCCACCTGCGTGGCCACGTTGCACACGTAGCATCGCAGGGCGCGGGACGTCGCCACGGCGTCACGGACCTCCGGGATCAGCAGGCTCGGCAGCAGGCTCGTGTACAGGCTCCCGGGCCCGAGGACGATGAAGTCCGCCTCCGCGATCGCGTCGATCACCTCCCCGGTGGCATGCACGCCGCTCGGAGTCACCCAGACCCGCTCGATCCCGGTCGCCCGCGCGATCACGGACTGGCCGTGGATCTCCCGTCCGTCCACGAGGCGGGCGTGCAGCGTCAGCGGAACGGGTGCCGCCGGAACCACCTGCCCGCGCACGGCCAGCACGCGGTTCGACTGCCGGACGCCTTCCTCGAAGTCCCCCTCGATCGCGCTCATCGCCGCGATCAGCAGGTTGCCGAAGGAGTGGCCGCCCACGCCGGGAGACGGCGGGTGATCGTCCGGGAACCGGTACTGCAGCAGCCGGGTCATGAGCGGTTCCGCGTCGGCCAGGGCGGCGATGCAGTTGCGGATGTCGCCCATCGGAGCGATCCCGAGCTCGGTGCGCAGCTTTCCCGACGAACCCCCGTCATCGGCGACCGTCACCACGGCCGTGATGTTGCTCGTGTGCTCCTTGAGTCCGCGCAGCAGCGCAGAGAGCCCGGTGCCGCCGCCGATCGCGACGACGCGCGGACCCGCGGGCCAGATAGCGCTTCTGGTAGATGACCTCGACAAGCGGGCCCGACGGATCCCCGAACGGCAGCAGCAGGGTGTGCGCGAGCTTGACCACCGCTACCAGGAACACCGCGACCCCGGCGACGAGCAGTGGCAGCGCGCGCGCGCCGTAGGGCAGGAACTGCAGCGTCAGGACGTAGACGACGCCCTCGAGCGGACCCGGCAGGATGATGTCGCGGTAGATCTGCTTGAGCACGAACGCGCCGGCCAGCGCCAGGGCGAGCTCGCCGACCAGCACGAGCGCGAGCCACCGCTTGACGCCGATCCCCGGCATCAGCCAGTAGCGCAGGCGCCCTCCGCGCAGCAGGGCGCCTGGCCGCGAGGACGTTCGACGGCGACCTGCGTCTGTTCCGGGACGCACCGGCTGGCTCACGGCGCCGCCCTCACGCTCGATCCAGCTCGCGATGCCAGACGCTCACGTTGCCGTATCCGCGCTCGGTCCAGCGCCGCCTCAGCTCCTCGGCGATCGCGATGGAACGATGGTAGCCCCCGGTGCAGCCGATGGCGACCGTCAGGCGGGTCTTCCCCTCGGCCTCGTACGCCGGGATGGCAAAGTCGAAGAACTCGTCGGCCAGCCGGAGGAAGCGCTGCGCGGCGGGTTGGGCGAGGACCCGCTCCCGGACTGGTTCGGTGAGCCCGGAGAGGGGTCGCAGCTCGGGATCGTAGTACGGGTTCTCCATGAACCGGACGTCGAACACGATGTCGGCCTCGATGGGAAGCCCGTACTTGTACCCGAAGCTGACCAGCTGGAGGGTCATCCCATCGGCCTCCGTCTCCAGCGCGAGCGCGCCGAAGATCCGCTCCCGCAGCTCGCGGCCCGACAGGTCGGACGTGTCGATGATCGCGTCGGCGGATTCCCGCAGCGGTTCCAGCACGAGCCGCTCCTGGGCGATCGAGGCGGCGATCCCGTGAGTCCCGCCCAGCGGGTGCCGGTGGCGTGTCTCGCTGAACCGGCGGACGAGCACGTCGTCGCGGGCCTCGAGGAAGAACACCTGCGGCTGGAGGCCCCTCCCCTGCAGGGCGTCCATCATCCCGCCGAACGCCGCGGCGGCGTCGCCCGCCCGGACGTCGATCACGATGGCGACGCGGTCGAACCGGCCAGGCTCGCGCGCGACCAGCTCGGCGAGGCCGGGCAGGAACTCGGCCGGCAGGTTGTCGACGACCGTGTAGCCGAGGTCCTCGAAGAGCTTGCTCGTCGTGGTCTTGCCGGCCCCGGAGAGGCCGGTGATCACCGCGACGCGCTGGGTCTCGACCATCGACCCGTCCTCGCGGCGGGCCGTCACCGCCCAGTCCAGCGGACCAGGCGGATGCTGAACTCGAACAGCACGTACATGACGATACCGAGCACGCTCGGACTGATGGGATCACCGCCAGGCGTGATGACGACCGCGAAGACGGTGATCGCAAGGATCACGATGCGCCGGTTCTTCCGCAGGCGTTCGGACGTGACGATCCCGACCTTGCTGAGCAGGACCAGGACGATGGGGAACTCCATCACGAGGCCGAAGGCCAGGAACAGCATGGTCACGAAGCCGAAGTACGCCTCGGCGGTGATCAGCGGCTCGAGCACGCCCGGCACGGCGAACCCCAGCAGGAACGCAGCCGCGAACGGCAGGACGACATAGGCGACGCCGACACCGAGTGCGAAGAACAGCAGCGCGAGCGGAACCCACGGCCGCGCCAGCCGTCGCTCCTGCGGGGTGAGCCCCGGCGCGATGAAGCGCCACAGCTGCCACAGGATCACGGGCATCGCCAGCACGACCCCGATCACGATGGCCACCTTGATCTGGATGAAGAACGCGCCGCCGAGGTCGGTGAACCGCAGCGCACCGGGGATAGGCGCCTTGAGGATCTCGATCGCACGGGGCGCGAGGAACAGCCCTGCCACCGAACCCACGACGATGGCGAGCACGGAGTAGACCAGGCGCCGCCGAAGCTCCGCCAGGTGGTCGACGAGGCTCATCACGGCCTCGTCGGCGGTGGCCGGCGAGGGCGGCGATGGCGCGCGCGCGCCGCTTCCGGTCAGCGCCAGGTCCGCCGGTCGCGCGGCGTCGATGTCAGCCATGTGCGCGGGCTGGGCGCGGGAGGATCAGGCCCCTGCCTGGGGCTCGGCTGAACTCGCCGACTGTGGCTGGGCTGCCGCGCCCACGGCTGCGGGCTCGGCTACCGCGCCCACGGCTGCGGGCTCGGCCTGCGGCACCGCGGCTGCGGGCTCGGCCTGCGGGACCGCCGCGGCAATCGGCGCGGCGGCAGAGGGCACGGCAGCACCTGTCGCGGCGGCAGCAGCTGTGGCGGCGGCAATCGGCGTGGCGGCAGCAGGCGCGGCCGACGGGCGGACGGACGGGTCGATCCGCACCGACTCCTGGACATCGATCGCGGCCTTTCGGAACTCGCGGATGCTGGACCCCAGGCTCTTGCCGATCTCGGGCAACTTGCTCGGTCCGAGCACGAGCAGCGCGATGGCCAGGACCAGGATGATCTCCATGGGCCCGATGTCAGGCATGGTCGCGGCGACTCCTCGGCTGATGACCCCCGGTCAGGGCAGCGATTGTAGCACCGGCAACCGGCGCGCCCAGTCGTCCGCAGCGGCGGCCATGGCCTCCGCGGGGTCCGCCGCTCCGCTCGACGCACCCGCGATTCCACGCGACACGTTGACGAGCAGGCCTCCCCCCGGGCGCGATCCGGCGTCGCCGGAGATCGCGCGACCGTGCGTCAGGGCCGCGTCCGCGTCGCCACCCTGCGCGCCGATGCCGGGCACCAGGAACGCGAGGTCCGGCGCGACCGCGCGCAACGCCGCGAGCTCGCGCGGCGCGGTCGCGCCCACCACGAGTCCGGCCGTTCCGTATCGTTCGTTCCACAACCTCACCCGGCGGGCAACCCGCACGTGGAGCGGCTCTTCGGGCCACGCCGCTTCCGCATCGGCCGTGACGCGGAGGTCCTGCAGTTCGCCGGCGCCCGGGTTCGACGTCCGGCACAGCACGTACGCGAAGGTCCCGGCCCGCTCCAGCAGCGGGGCGATCGCCTCGCTGCCCAGGTACGGGCTCACGGTGACCGCATCGGCACCGAGGCGATCGAAGAGCGCCACGGCCTGGCGGGCGGCCGTCGACCCGATGTCCCCGCGCTTCGCGTCCATGACGACGGGCACGTCGGCCGGGATCCGGGCGCGCAGCCGCTCGAGCGCCGCCATGCCCTGGCTTCCGAAGGCCTCGAAGAAGGCGAGGTTGGGCTTGACCGCGGCCACCCGCGAAACAGCCGCGTCGAGCAGCACCTCCACGAACCGCTCGACGCCCGCCAGGTCCCGCGAGAAGCCATCCGGGAGCGCGGTCGGGTCGGGGTCCACGCCGAGGCAGAGCACGGTACCGGCCTTCGCCGTCCTGGCGCCGAGGCGCTCGAGATACGTCGTCATGTCGACCTCACGGGGACTGGACGGCCGCGGGCGCCGCCGCGGGAGTCCCGGACACAACCGGAAGGCCGGACGCGACGGCCGGCGACGGCGCCTCCGGTGTAGGAGGAGGCAGCTGTGACGGCGGAATGTACCAGGCCGGCCGGGACGTGCCGTCCAGCTGGCTCTGGGACGTCAGGGGCTCCAGCTTGGCGACGGTGAACCGCGGCGGCACGCCGCCAAGCGTGATGAGCTGCAGGTCGATGGTGGACCCGACCGCTCGCAGAAAGGCGATCTGATTGCCCGCGGGAGACCACGCCGGCGCGAAGCTGCGCGCGTCATGGGTCAGGGTCGCGAGCAGCTTCCCTGTGTGCGCGTCGAGGATGACCACGTCGCGCCCGCGGGCCGTGGTCCTGACCGCGGCAAGATAGCGGCCATCCGGCGACCAGGACGGCTGCGCGTATCCGTTCGTCGTGAGGAAGCTCGCCGTCTGTGTCTTGACGTTGTAGAGCGCGATCCGGGGTGCGCCGTAGGCGCCCACCTTGTCGTTGTACGTGTACGCGATGACGGACCCGTCGGGACTCCACTGCGGGTCATTCTGGCCGAGACCGTACCCGTAGTACGCGGCTTCGCCGACCGGCAGCCTCGTCAGCCGTCCGCCGCGCACCGGAAGCGTGGACAACGCCACGCTGTTGTTGAACGGATCCGGCGCGTCGCTGAGGATCGCGAACGTCCTCCCGTCGGGGCTGAGCGACGGCTGCCAGAGTCCGTAGAAGTACTGGCCGCCGGCAGGAAGCGAGTACAGCCCGCTCTCGACCGCCGTCGCGGCCGCACCGGGCGCGTCCGCCATGCGCGTGAGCACGGGGTACTCGAGGGTGTAGTTCACCGCCGTCCCCGCGACGCAACCACCGGCGGCGATGTAGCTGCACGGGACGTGCGCCTTCTGGGACAGCACCCGGATGAAGTAGATGGTCTTCCCGTCCGGCGACCAGGAGGGCGTCTGGTCCGTGCCGCTCGAGGTCAGCTTGGTGAGCTGGTCGCCCCCGGAGACCGACCAGATGTTCCCGGCCTTGACGAAGAGGATCGTGCCGAGCACCTGGGGCGGCTGGGCGGCGACCGGCGTGTAGACCACGATCGGGTTGGGCGTGCGGTTCGGGACGTCGCCCGGGTGCACCTGCCGGATGGGGATGATGTCCGGCAGCGAGCCACCCAGCAGTCCGTAGCTCAGCACGGCCACGACCACGAGACCGACCGCCGAGACCACCGAGGCGATGCCCGGCACGTTGCGGCGACCCGGACCCCGTCGGGGGCCGTCGCCCGTGGCCCGGGGCGCGATCAGGCGGGGCAGCCTGCGCCCGCTCATTGGCGCACCCTCCCCCCTGTCACGCCACGCTCTCGGGCGGCCCCGCGGCCGCCCATGCTCCCGCGGCCGCCCATGCTCCCGCGGTCGCAACGTCCATCAGCTCCAGCTGCAGCGACTCGAAGCCCCCGAACTGACGACTGCCGATATTTGCCACGATGTCGACGCGATCGCCCGCGCGGACGGCGCCGGCCAGGTCCGCGCGTCCGAAGGCGATCACGTCGAGCACCTCCCGGCCCTTGGCGACGGTCATCTGGACGTGCCCGTTCGAGACCGGCCGGACGCGCGTCACGGTCGCGCCGAGGACGGCCACGCACGCTGGCGGGTTACCCGCCCCAACGGGCTCGAGCCGCTCGAGCTCGTGGAACAGCGCGTAGTCGACGTCGAGGACTCGGACCACGAGATCGATCGGCAGCGACGGCTGGGCCACGACCGAAGGCGCGTCCGCGGCGAGCGCCTGGAAGTCAGCTCGAAACGCGTCCACGGCGCCCGGCCGCAGGTCGCATCCGGCCGCCTCGGGGTGCCCGCCGTAGCGCACGAAGTGTCGCTCGCATGAGCCGAATGCCCGGGCCAGGTCGAGCCCACCAGACGGCGCGCGTGCCGACCCGCGCCACGGTTC
Organism: uncultured Chloroflexia bacterium; assembly: GCA_963759135.1. Classification (GTDB taxonomy): domain Bacteria; phylum Chloroflexota; class Limnocylindria; order Limnocylindrales; family CSP1-4; genus JAJYNJ01. The sequence goes on from CAVWXU010000015.1 coordinate 92,588, forward strand.
GGTGTCGGTGGAGAAGACCACGACGGGGCGCCGATGCGCCTCGGCCAGCCGCCCGGCGACCAGTCCGATCAGCCCAACCGGCCACGGCCCCGCGACCACGACGGCCGGCGACTCGCCCGGGTCGCCCACCACCTCCCGCGCCTCCGCCAGCGCGACGGCCGTCAGGTCCCGACGCGTTCGGTTCGCTTCCTCGAGCTGGCCGGCCAGTTCGTCGGCGTCGCTCGCGTCCGTGGCGAGCAGCAGGCGAGCGGCAAGGGTGACCTCGCCGATCCGGCCGGCGGCGTTCAGTCGCGGAGCGATCGAGTACGCCACAGATTCGGCGTCGATGCGATCGGGCGGGAGTCCGGCGACCCGGATCAGCGCCGCCAGCCCCGGCCGGGCGGAGCGCCGCAGTCGTTCGAGTCCGAGCCGCGCGATCGCGCGGTTCTCGCCCAGCAGCGGCGCCACGTCGGCCACGGTGCCGATGGTGGCCAGGTCGGCGAGGTCGAGCCACCGGGCGCGGCCGGCCTGGGACCCGTCCTCGAGGAGCAACTGCGCGAGCTTGAACGCCACGCCCGCTCCTGTCAGGCGCGGGTCCGGGTACCGGCTGTCCGGGCGGCGAGCGTTCACGAGCGCCGCGGCGCCGGGCGGGCGATCCGGGACGTGATGGTGGTCCGTCACGAGGACGTCGATTCCGCGCCCGGCCGCCTGCGCGATCTCGTCCGGGCTGCTCGTGCCGCAGTCAACGGTGACGACGACGGCGCACCCGGTCGTCTGGGCGCGCTCGACGGCGCCCATGGACAGGCCGTGGCCGTCCGCGAAACGGCTCGGCACGTACGGTTCGACCGCGAGACCCCACGCTCGGAGCGCCAGGACCATGACCGCCAGCCCCGTCAGGCCGTCCGCGTCGAAGTCCCCGTAGACCATGACCCGGTCGCCTCGCTCCCGTGCCCGCTCGAGCCGCATCCGGAAGATGGGAGCGTCCGGCAGGAGCGAGGGATCGTGCAGCGCCGCGACCGGGTCTCCAAGGAACGACTCGAGGTCTTCGGGACGCGCGCATCCCCGCGCGGCAAGCACGCCGAGCAGACGCCGCGACACTCCCAGCCGCTCGGCGGCCGACGCGAGCTCCGACGAGATGGGCGAGGGGGCGGCGAGAGCCCAGGCACGGGCCGGACGGAGCATCGGGGCCGAGTCTGCCACGGCGTGGTTCACGATCCCTTACCGGGCGCCCTGGCGGGCACGACGGCGGCAGGCCGTTCCGGGCCCGCGCGACCCGAGAAGCCCGTTCCGCCGCGGATCACCGCGTGGCGCGAGCCAGCGCCAACGTCTGCTGGCGCCGACGGTCCTCCCACTGGTGCCACACGACCAGGATCATGCTCGCGTTGAAGATCGACGAGTACGTCCCCGACACGATCCCGATCAGCAGCGCCAGCACGAACTCGCGGATGGTGTCTGCGCCGATCAGCAGCAGTGCGGTCAGCACGATCACGACCGTCATCGATGTGCTGATCGACCGGCCCAGCGTCTGGAGGATGCTGTGGTTGACGATGGCGTCGAACGGCTCGCCCGCGTGCCGTGCCCGGTTCTCGCGGATCCGGTCGAAGACCACGATCGTGTCGTGGACGCTGAAGCCGATGACGGTCAGCATCGCCGTCACGAAGAGGGAATCGACCTGCACGCCGAACAGCGTGCCGAGGATCGCGAAGGTCCCGACCACGACGATCACGTCGTGCAGCAGGGCGGCGATCGCGGAGACGCCGAACTTCACGTCCTGGAACCGCACCGAGACCCACAGCAGGATGCCGAGCGAGCCCAGGATGACGAGCAGGATCGCCTGCTGGGTGAGCTCCGAGCTGATGATCGGGCCGACCGTCGTCTGCTCGAGGATCTCCGCGATGGGGCCGAACTTCGCCTGGAGCGCGGTGGCCAGCGCCCCGAGCTTCCCCTCGGTGGGGACCGGGATCGCGGCCGGACTGGAGCTGGGCGTCGGACTCGCGGCGGCGCCGGCAGCCGCGCTGCTCGACGGCGATCGTGATGGGGCGGGTGAGCTGGGTGTGGCGCGAAGCGGCGGACGACGCCGGCGAGGCCGAAGGACTCGCGGACGCCGAAGGACTCGCGGACGGTGAAGGACTCGCGGAGGCGGCCACTGCCGGACTCGAGGAAGCCGACGCCCGAGGCGAGGCCGGGGTGGACGCCTTCGCCGACGTGGATGGGGCCGGCGAGCCGGCGGCCAGCGAGGCGACCGGAACCGGGGTCGAGACCGGAGCGGGCGCCAGCAACCCGATCGGCTTGGTCCGGATCGTGATGTAGCCGTTGCTGGACTCCTGCACCTCGGAGCCCGGCAGGCCCTGCGCCACGAGCACCGCCTGGATGGCCGACTGCGACGGCTGCGGGCCGGCGAAGCGGATCTGCCACTCCGTGCCGCCGGTGTAGTCGATCGAGAACTTCACGCCCGCGGCGCCGTTGGTGAGCGGCGTGAGCAGGGTGAAGATCAGCCCGGGAACGACGATCAGGCCGCTCAGCAGGAAGAACCAGTTTCGCTTGCCGACCAGGTCAAACATCGATCACGTCGCCGTGCAGGTTGGAGGCCGTCCGCGCGGAACGCGTTCGGCCATGGGGGTCACGCACCGGTCGGACGGATCTCGGTTCGGCGGGAGCCCCGCACCGTTGCGGTGACGAACTCCTCCTCGTTCACCCCGTAGAGGCTGGCCCTGCGCGTCCATTGCCAGCGCACGACCGTGCGCAGGATCGTCCGGCTGACGGTGATCGCCGTGAACATCGACGTGAGCACGCCGATCATCAGGACGAGGCCGAAGCCGCGGATCGTGGACGACCCGAACCAGAACAGGATGAACGCCGTGATCAGGCTCGATACGTTCGAGTCGAAGATGGAGTTCCAGGCGCGATTGAACCCGGCCTCGATGGCCGGCGCGAGCGTCTTGCCGGCGCGCAGTTCCTCCCTCGTCCGCTCGAAGATCAGGATGTTGGCGTCGACCGCCATCCCCACCGAGAGCACGAAGCCCGCGATGCCGGCCACCGTCAGCGTGACGGGGATCAGCCGGAAGATCGCGAGCACCACCAGCGTGTAGTAGAGCAGGGCGAAGACGGCGATAGAGCCCGGCAATCGGTAGTACAGGAGCATGAAGACGAACACCAGCAGGATCCCGAGCAGTCCGCCGAGCAGCGTGCGGTGCAGGAAGTCCGCGCCGAGCGTCGCAGGAACGTTCTGGCTCGAGATCTCCTGCAGCGGGAACGGCAGCGCGCCGTATTGCAGCACCGTCACGAGGTCGTTCATCTGGGCGGCCGTGAAACTGCCCGAGATCTGGCCACTGCCGTCGGTGATCGCGCTCTTGATGTAGGGCGCCGAGACCACCTTGCCGTCGAGGACGATCGCGAAGAAGTCGCCGATGTGGCTGGACGACCACTGCGAGAAGATCGTCTTCGCGGGGTCCTTCAGCGTGAACGCGACCGCCCGTTCGTTCGTCGTGGAGTCGAAGGTGGCGTTCGCCGACGCGACCTGGTCGCCTCCGAAGAGCGGCGTCAGCGTGGGATCGATGGCATCGCCGTCGGCCGGCACCGCTGTGCTGCCGGCTGCGGAAGAGTTCCCGTAGGTGGCCGGAGGCAGCGGCACGAAGGTCAGCTGGCCCGTGGACCCGACGAGCGCGACGACCGATTGCACGTCGCTCGCACCGGGCAGCTGGACCGACACCTGGTTGGTGCCCTTGGTCTCGATGATCGGCTCCGTCGTACCGGTGGCGTTGACGCGCCGGTCGATGATCCCGACGATCGTGTTGAGGTCGGACGACGTGGGAGTGCGGCCGTCCACCGGCACGACCTGGTAGTCGACCTCGATCCCGCCCTGCAGGTCGAGGCCCAGGCGTGTCTCGATCGGGTTCCCCGTGATGGGATTCGTGATCGGGTTGGTCCGGCTGGAGAAGGTGAACGAGAAATCGACCGCGAGCGCGAGCAGGCCGACCACGATGATGATGATGGGGGTGATCCGGCGCATCGGGCGGGACTATAACAGGCCAGGAGGCCTGACGTGCCGCCCGCGGCACCCGCGCCGGAGGCTCGTGCGGCGCAGGCTCGTGGCGCAGAGGCTCGTGCGGCGCAGGCTCGTGCGGCGCGGACTCATCCGGCCGCCAGGGCGTCGTGCACGCGCTCCGCGAGCCCGGGTCCGATTCCGGGCACGCCGGCGATCTCCTCGACCGTGGCCTCCCGTACGCGTTTCACCGACCCGAACGCACGCAGCAGGGCGCGGCGCCGCTTCGGGCCCACCCCTGGCAGGTCGTCAAAGGCCGAGCGTGTCTGGCGCCGCCCCCTCAGGCTGCGGTGGTAGGTGATCGCGAACCGGTGGGCCTCGTCGCGCAGGCGCTGGACCAGGTGGAGCGCGGGTGACGTGCCCGGCAGCACGATCGGCTCGGGCACGCCGGGAAGGAACAGCTCCTCGCGCTGCTTGGCGATCCCGGCGAGCGGCAGGTCGTGGAGTCCGAGCTCGTCCAGGACCTCCTTCGCCGCCGACACCTGGCCTTTGCCGCCGTCGATCAAGACGAGGTCGGGCATCCGCCAGCGCGCGTCATCGGGGCTGGTCCCCTCCTCCACCTCGAGCGCCGCGCGCCTGAAGCGCCGCCGAAGCACCTCGCGGTGGCTCGCGAAGTCGTCGGTTCCCTCGACGGTCCTGATCCGGAAGCGGCGGTACTGGCCCGACGCCGGCTTCCCGTCGACGAACACCACCATGCTGCCGACCGTGTCGCTCCCCTGGATCGTGCTGATGTCGTAGCACTCCACCCGCACGGGCGCGGCGGGCAGCGCGAGGGCGTCCGCCAGCTCCTCGAGCGCCGCCAGCAGCTGGCCGTGGTCCGCCAGGCGACGCGCCCGTTCGCGCGCGAGCGCCTCTTCCGCGTTCCGCGTTGCGAGCACGACCAGGTCGCGCTTCTGGCCGCGCTGTGGCACCGACAGCGCCACGCGCGCACCTCGTCGCTCCGACAGGAACGTCTGCAGGTCGTCCCGGTCGGCCGGGGCAAACGGCGCCAGGATGGTCGGCGGGATGGACGCGGCGTTCGCGTAGAACTGCTTCACGAACGCGCCGAGCACCTCGTCGTCGGGCACCTCGGATCGGCTCACGAGCGTGAACACGTCGCGGCCGACCATGCGGCCACCGCGCACCACGAACAGCTGCACCGCCGCCTCACCGGCTCCGCGTGCGAGGCCCAGGACGTCCAGCTGCGTCTTCGCGTAGGCCGCCATCTTCTGGCTCTCGGTCGTGCGCTCGACCGCCCGCAGCTGGTCGCGCACCGCGGCCGCGCGCTCGTAGTCCTGCGCCTCCGAGGCCGTCTCCATCTCGCGGCGAAGGTGGCGCGTGACCTGTTCCTGGCGACCCTCCAGGAAGAGCATCACCTGCTCGATGTCGTGCCGGTAGTCGGCCCTCGGGATCGCCTGGATGCACGGCCCCTGGCAGCGCTTGATGTCGTAGAGGAGGCAGGGTCGAAGCAGGGCGCGCTCGCCGTCGCGGATGGGGATGGTGCAGGTCCGGAACGGGAAGAGCCGGCGGATCAGGTCCATCGCGCTGTCCACGCTCGTGACCGACGCGTACGGGCCGAAGTACCGGCTCCCGTCCTGCACCAGTCTCCGGGTGCGCTCGATGCGCGGGAAGTCGTCGGCCAGCGTCACCTTGATGAACGGGTAGCTCTTGTCGTCCTTCAGCCGCGCGTTGAAGAACGGCTGGTGGAGCTTGATCAGGTTGGCCTCGAGCAACAGCGCCTCGCTGACGTTGTCGGTCAGGGTCCACTCGACGGTGGCGACCTGGTCCACCGAGAAGACACCCCGGCTGCCGCCACGCCCGCTTCGCCGCTGCCAGTAGCTCCGCACCCGGTGTCGCAGGCTCTGGGCCTTGCCCACGTAGAGCACGCCGCCGGTCGGGTCCTTGAAGAGATACACGCCCGACTGGTCGGGGAGGCGCGCCAGGGTTGCCTCGAGCTCCGGGGTCATGCGGAGATGCTAGGGCAAACGCCCGGCAGCGACGCCGGGCGCCTCCCGCCCCGGCGCCCCTACCCGCGCGCGCTGCGCCAGACGATGTCGTGCCAGGGCTTGTGCACAGCGCCCTCGTTGTCGAGCGCGACGTGCTTCACGATGGTGTACTCGTCGAAGCTGTACTGGCTCATGTCCTTGCCGGTGCCCGACTGCTTGAACCCGCCGTGCGGCATCTCCGACGTGATCGGGATGTGCTCGTTCACCCAGACCGTGCCGAAGTGCAGGTCCCTCGCCATGCGCAGGGCGCGATGCACGTCCTTCGTCCACACCGAGCCGGCCAGCCCGTAGTCGACGTCGTTCGCCTTTGCCACCGCGTCGGGCTCGTCCTCGAACGGAAGCAGGACGAGCACGGGCCCGAAGACCTCGCGCTGCGTGATCTCCGCGTCCTGTCGGGCGCCCTCGATGACCGTCGGCAGGTAGAAGGCGCCGCCCGCGAGGCCGGCGTCGTCGGGGACACGCCCACCCAGCGCGACGGTCGCGCCGGCTGCGGTCGCCCGCTCGACGAACCCCGCCACCCGATCGCGCTGGCTCAGGCTGATGAGCGGGCCGAGGTCCGTGGCATCGTCGAAGGGGTCACCCACCCGCACGGTGGCCAGCCGCTCCAGCAGCAGTCCCCGGAAGCGCTGGTACGCGGGACGCTCGACGTAGATGCGCGTCGCGGCCGTGCAGTCCTGCCCGACGTTGATCATGCCGGCGGCCACCGCCCCGTTCGCGGCGGCAGCCAGGTCGGCGTCGGCGAACACGACGAACGGCGCCTTGCCGCCCAGCTCCAGGTGGACGCGCTTCAGCCCGTCGGCCGCGTGGCGCATGATCTCGGCCCCGGTGCCCGTGTCGCCGGTCAGGGACACCATGTCGACCTGCGGGTGGCCAACCAGGGCCGGCCCCACGACCTCGCCGCGCCCCGTGACGACGTTCACGACGCCCGCCGGCACCCCGGCCTCCGAGCACAGCTGCGCGAGGCGGATCGCCGTCAGCGGCGTGAGCGAGGCCGGCTTGAGCACGACCGTGTTGCCGGCCGCGATCGCCGGGAACACCTTCCACACCGCCATCTGGAGCGGGTAGTTCCACGGCGCGACCGAACCCACCACGCCGATGGGCTCGCGGCGCAGCACGCTCGTGATCCCCGGCATGTACTCGCCGGAGGCCTTGCCTTCAAGGTTCCGCGCAGCTCCAGCGAAGAAGCGCACGTTGTCGATGCTGCCGGCCAGGTCGAAGTCGCGCGCCATGCGCAGGGTCTTGCCGGTGTTGCGCGCCTCGAGCTCCGCGATCTCGGCGCCGTGCTCCTCCATCAGGTCCGCGATCCGCAGCAGCGTCGCGGCACGCTCGGCCGGCAGCGCGCGCGACCACCGACCCTCACCGAACGCGCGTCGCGCGGCGGTCACCGCCCGGTCGACGTCCTCGGCGCCGGATTCAGGGACGCGGGCGAAGGGACGGGACGTCGCCGGGTTCAGGACCTCGATCCAGCGGCCGCTGGCAGCCCCGGCGGGCGCCCCGTCGATCCACATCGGCATGTCGGTGACGCCTGCGACGCTGGTGTGCGTGTCCGTCATGGTGCCTCTCCCCTCCCTCGTGCCTCTGCTTCTCTGTACCACGTCCGGGCGCTCCGCGTGGGTGCTGCGCGCAGGCGTTGAGCCCAGGCGTTGAGCAGGCGTTGAGCCGGGGTTCAGCGGCACGTAAGGCTGAGTTGAGTGGCACGTAAGGCGGTGATGATCGGCCTGCGGGATCCTGCGGTGCATGCCGCTGCATCCCGCGGTTGAGGAACGCCTGGGCCGCCTCGCGGCGGACCAGCGCGCAGCGGCAACCGCCGAACCCGGACCCGTGCTGTGCATCGCTCCCGCGGGGAGCGGCAAGACCACGACGCTCGTCGCCCGCGTCGCCTGGCTGGTCGCCACGGGGACGCCTCCCGAGCGCATCTGCGCGGTGACGTTCAACAAGCGCGCCGCCGACGAGCTGGAACAACGCGTCGCGGCGGCCCTCGCGCCGCTCGGCCATCCTCCCGAGGCCATCCGGGTCCGGACCTTCCACGCGCTCGGCCGCGAGATCCTCCTGGACGGCCGTCATGCCGTGGAGCCCCTGGTGGACCGGGAGGCGCTGCTGCGCGAGCTCGAAGGTGACCTGTCACCGGAGGCGCTGCGCCGGCTCGACGACGGGTTCTCGCGCCTCAAGCTGGACCTCGCGGTCGAACCGGCCGCGCTGGCGGCCGAGGCGGCCCTCGCGGAGAAGCGCGGGGAGCCGCCCGGGCCCGTCGTGCGCGCGTTCCTGCGGTACGAGGCGGCGCTGGCGCTTCGGGGCGCACTCGATTTCGACGACCTGGTGCGGGGCGCGCTGGCCGCGCTCGAGACGGATACCGAGCTCCGCGCACGGTGGCGGGAGCGCTGCGCAGCGTTGCTCGTGGACGAGGTCCAGGATGTCGACAGAAGCCAGCTGCGCCTTGCCCTGTACCTGGCCGCCCCCGGCAACCGTATCTTCCTGGTCGGCGACGACGACCAGACGATCTACGCCTGGCGGCTCGCCGACGTGCGGCGGATCCTGGACCTCGCGTCGTCGCTGCCCGGCCTGCGGCGAGTCGACCTGGTCACGAACTACCGATGCCCGTCCATCGTGGTCGACCGTGCGGTGCGCCTCGTGGAGCACAACGCCGAGCGGTTCGCCAAGACCATTCGGCCGAGACCGTCCGCGCCTGGCCGGCTGTTCCTGCTCGCGGACCCGGGCGACGACGTCGCACGCGCCCGCCGGCTCCTGCGAGGGTGGACGGTTCCCGACGGAGAGACGCGGGCGATCCTGGCACGCACGAACGCGGAGCTCGCTCCGTATGCGGCCGTCGCGCTCGAGACAGGCACCCCATACCGCGCGGCCGAGGACGGCCTGCTGCTCGACGACCCGGCGATCGACGAGGTGCTGCACGCGGTCTCGGGAGCCGCCGGGGCCAGTGCCGCTGATGGAGGGCGGGACCGTGCCGCTGATGGAGGGATTGCTCCGCGCACGGGCCTCCGCCGGGGAGGCGCACGGCGTCGCGGCGGCGGCGCTGCTTGCCTGGGCACCGCCGTACGGTGACGCGCCGGCGCTTGCGGCGGCCGTTGCCGAGGCCCGGGCCCGGAGGGCCGCCATCCGCCGGGACGACGCCCCGCTGCTGCTCGCGACGGCGCACGGCACGAAGGGACTCGAGTTCGACCACGTGGCGGTGGTGGGGATGGACGAGGGGCGCTTCCCGAGCCGCCGCAGCGTCGAGGAGTCCGACAACCCGGAGCGAACGCTGGAGGAGGAGCGGCGGCTCGCCTACGTGGCGTGGACGCGGGCGCGGCGGTCGCTCACCCTCGTGTACGACCCGGACGCGCCGTCGCCATTCCTGGAGGAGGCCTTCTCGGGTGCCGAGCTGCGGGACGGTTGAGCGAGCTGCACCACCGCGCTGCCGGCGCGCCCACGTGCGCGCCTGTCCTCGTTCGCACGATCTGCCCGCGCCGGGCGGGCGTCACGGCGCGGGGATCACCAGGAGCTGGCCGATCTTGAGGACGTCGGGGTTCTTGATCTGCGGGTTTGCGGCCTCGAGGGCCTTGAGCGTGACCTTGTACCGCTCGGCGATCGTGCTCAGGCTGTCGCCTTTCTTCACGCGGTACGTCGTCCCGGACGCTGTCGTGGGCGCCGCAGTGGCCGTGGGCGTCGGTTCGACCGGGGGGGGCGCCAGTGTCGGCAGCGCGAGCGACGCCGCCGGCAGGGACGCCGATGCAGACTGGCTGGGGGAGGCGGCCGACCCCCCACACGCGGAGACCACGGCCAGGAGGGCCACCGCAACCAGGGCCACACGCAGACGCATTGGCTTCCCTCCGGCGCTCCGCGCCGCCCGACCCCGACATCGGGCTGCCGCGCGCCTCCAGTCTAGCCACTGCGTCCAGCCGGCGGAAGGCGGCTGGCGGAAGGCGGCCGGAGGCGGAAGGCGCCCCCAACCCCAGGCCCGCGAGCGGCGGCACGGCGGCCGGACCTCAGCCGGCGGAGGATCTCCGGATCCTGCCGGTGACGAGCGGCAGGCCGACGGCGACCGCGCCCGCGGCCAGCAGGACCGCCGCCCCCTCGAAGACGGCATCGAGCCCTGCGCCGACGAGTGCGGCCCCGATGGACGGCCCGACGATCCCGGCAACGTAGAGCGGCAGGTAGACGAGGTTCAGCGTGGCCGATCGCCTGTCGGGCGAGACCTCGACGGCAAGCAGCCCGAAGATCATGGCGCTGACGCTCGCCACGAACGCCGACCAGGCGACCACCGCGATGGCGAGCGCGCCCACACCCGGCATGAACGGCATGAGGCACAGGCCCAGGGCACCGCCCGCGAACGACACCGCCAGCACCGGGCGGAACCCGAACCGGTCGCCCAGCGGACCGGCGATGGGGGACACGAGTCCCCCGACCAGCGCGGCCACGCCGGTCACAAGGCCGATCGAGCCGGCCAGCCCGCTCCCCTGCCCGACCAGGCGCTCGACCAGAAGCGGGAGGAACGGATTTGCGATCTGGCGGGCGAAGAACGCGAGTCCGAACACCAGGAAGAGCCGGCGGACGGCCGCATCGGCCAGCACGCCGCGCACGGCACCGTACGCAAGCGACCGGACGGATCCCTGCGGAACGACCTCCGGCCGGACCTCGGTCGATCCGAATGCGAGCAGCAACGCGACCCCGACGGAGAGCGCCGCGGAGAGCCAGTACACGCTGGAGACCGGCCAGCGGAGCCCGCTGAGCATCACGCCGCCCACCCAGGGACCCACCGACATGCCCACCGTGGACGTGGCGCCGAACAGCGCGATCGCCGACCCCAGGCGCCGTCGTGGCGTCGCGTCCCGGATCGCGGCCAGCATCACGCCGGTGTTGCCGAGCTGGAACCCCACCAGCAGGAGGCTCAGCCCGAGCTGCCAGGGCGTGCGGCTCAGGGCGACGGCGCCGAACACCACCGCTTCGACGAGGGCGCTCCGGATGATGACTGCCTTACGGCTGTACTTGTCCGCCCAGACCCCCCATAACGGCACGATGGGCAGCCCCAGCACGAACACGAGCGAGCTGAGCACGCCGATGGTCCGGCCGATGTCCGCGCTCCGGACACCCATCCCCTGCAGGTTCAGGAGCATGAACGCGAAGATCTGGCTGACGCCGAACGACTCGACGAACGAGGCAACGCCGTAGATGACCAGGAGCCGCACCCAGGGGCTGCGGAGCGCCGCCCTGCGGCGCTCCGGGCGTGCGACGGGGGCGGGCGACGCGATCATCCCTCCACGGCGGCGCGGCGCTCGAGCAGGACCAGCAGGCGGTCTACGGCATCACGCAGCCGCAGCGGGTCGCCATCGGGGGCCGCGTCGAGCAGCGAATCGCGCGCCCCGAACGCCGCACGCACCCTCCGGCCCGCGGCCTGGAGGTCGGCGCGGTCTCCATCCTCGAACGCAGGCACCAGCGCCTCGAGGTACGCGACCCAGCGAGCGTTGCCACGCTCGCGGAGCCCTGCCACCACGCCCCGCACTCGTCGCGCGACGTCCAGCGCCGCCTCGTCCAGTTGCGGATCCTGCCAGCGGGGCGGACCGGCGGCCCGCCGCCGCGAGCCCGTTGCCCGGGGGGCTTCGCTCACGCCCGCCCGGTGGGGGGCGGGAACGGCGGGACGACGCCGCTGCCCTGCGACGCCGTGCTGCGCTCCAGGGTGAGCGTCATGCGCTTCCGCTCCGACCCCCCGATGAGGATGCGCAGCGAATAGTCTCCCGGGTCGGCAAAGGTGAGGTTCCACAGGTCGAGGGCGAACGTGACCGACGTGTCGCCGCCGCCCGCCGCCCAGCCGTCCGCACGGATCTGGGCCTCCGCGCGCGACAGCTCGGCGCCGCCCGGGCCCAGCAACAGGAACCGCAGCTCGTGGTCCTGGCCCAGCTCCGTCGCCGCGACGGTGAGCCCGACGACGAGCGCAAGGTGCGGATGGACCAGGGGGAACGACGGACCGCCGATGCGGGTGACGCCGCCTCCGAGCACGTTGAACTTCTGGCCGGGCCGGGCGTCCGCCGCGTCGGCGAGGAACGCGAATTCGATCTCAGGCATGGGCAGATGCTACCCCGGCTAGGACTCTCGTCGCGTGGCCTGCGGTCGCTGGGTTCGTGCTCAGCGCGGCCTTCCAGCGGGTGGGAACCCAGGCGATCCCCCGGAGCGTGCGAGGACCAAGCCGGCGCCGAGATCCTGTGGCCAGCACCCGCCCGGACACGCTCAGATAGCCTCGTGACTGCAGGAGCTGCCGGTCAGGGCGTGCCGAGCACCTTGACCGACCACGTGCAATCTGAGTCCACCTCGAGGTGGAACGGGCCAGTCGCGCCGTTCAGGGACTCGTTCGTTGTGCCCGAGTCTGTTGCACCGAATTCGCTCACGAGCTGGTCCGAGAGAGCCGGACTCCCTTCGGTCCCGTAGAAGCTGAGCGAAAACGTGCCCGAGCCAGCCGAAGAGCCCGGGGCGACCGAGGCGGACGCGCAGTTGTACGTCCAGTTCACGTTGACGCTGGCTCCGGAGGCCTGAAACGACGCGCTCGTCTTGTTGCCGCTGCCGCTGATGGCGAACACGGTTGTCCCGGCAACGGCCGGCGTCGCGGCCGCCGTGACGGCCGGCGGGGTGGCCGCAGCCGCACTGCTCGTCGTCGCTGCAGGCGTCCCGCCGCAGCCAAGCACGGCCAAGAGCGCCACTGCCGCGATGCCAAGGCTCGATGCGCTACGTATCCGGCGCGACGCTCCCAGGGGTCGCGTCATCTCTTCCCTCACAGAATTCCTCCAATCCACCCGCACCGTAACCACTCGACACGCTCCGCCTTTCCCGCTCAAGCCCACGTTGACCGGGTCTGCCTGTTCGCGCCCTGAACCATGGTGCTGCCGCGCCCGCTCGACGCTCCCCGTAGGCGCCGACGACACGGCTCCACGCTGGTGGGCCCGGGCGACCGGCGTGCCACACGCGGGGTGACGTCAAGACTCAAGGTACTGCATGACCTCCGATAGATGACAGTGCGCCAGGCACACGACAGTATCTGCAGCCCCGTAGTAGATGGTCATGCGGTCGGCCGCGCGGTCGACGAGCGCGGCGCACGGGAACACCACGTTCGGCACGTCCCCGACCTGCTCGTATGAGACCTGCGGCGCAAGAAGGTAGTCACGGCCGCGGGCGACGACCTTCCACGGCTCATCGAGATCGAGCAGGGCAGCTCCCATCGAGTAGACGAAGCCGTTGCACGACGTGAGCACGCCGTGGTAGATCAGCAGCCAGCCCCGTTCTGTCTCGATGGGAATGGGCCCAGCACCCACCTTGGTCGACTGCCAGGTCCAGGGCTGCGGTGCCATGACGTGGCGGTGGCGACCCCAGTGGACGAGGTCGGGGCTCTCCGAGTAGAAGATGTCCCCGAACGGCGTGTGTCCGTTGTCGCTGGGCCGGCTGAGAATGGCGTAGCAGCCACGTACGCGGCGCGGGAAGAGCACGCCGTTGCGATTGAACGGCAGGAACGCGTTGTCGAGCTGGTGGAACGTCGCGAAGTCGTGCGTGTAGGCCAACCCGATCGTCGGGCCGTGGTACCCGCTGCACCAGGTCACGTAGTAGCGATCTTCGAGCCACGTC
>CAVWXU010000016.1:0-211971 GCA_963759135.1 uncultured Chloroflexia bacterium
GGCGCTGCAGGGCCCGCAGGACGCGGTGGACGCCATGGTGGCCGAGTTCCGCGCTCGCCGCGACCTCGTCGTCGACGGCCTCAACGCCATCGCGGGCATCCACTGCCTGCGCCCCTCGGGCGCCTTCTACGTCTTCCCCGACGTCTCGGGTACCGGCCTGACCGGCGCCGACTTCGCCAACCGGCTGCTCTACGAGGCGGGCGTCTCGGCCCTGGCCGGCACGGCCTTCGGAGGCGTCAGCACGGGCCACATCCGCCTGTCGTACGCGAATTCCCAGGCCAACATCAGGAAGGCGCTCGAGCGGATCGCGACGTTCGTGGGCAAGGTGGCGGTCCCGGCGTGACGGTCGCGGGCGAAGTCGGAGGAACGATGCGGTGACAGGTCCCGTGGTCACGTCCGGGGGCGGCGTCGGGGTCGACGAGCTGTACGCCGAGGCCGAGCGCCAGTTCGGCGACTGGGAAGTCGTGAAGGACCTGGTCGACGAGATGCTCGACCTGTCCCTGAACTACCGCCAGTCCGGCCATCCCGGCGGCAGCCGCTCGAAGGTCCACCTGTTCCTCGCGCTGCTCCTCTCTGGAGCGATGCGCTGGGACATCCGCCGCCCGTGGCGCACCTACGCCGACCGCTTCGTGCTGTCCGCCGGCCACACGATCCCGCTCGTCTACGCCACGCTGGCCGTCCTCGACGAGACGCTTCGCGCACGCCACGAATGGACGGGCGACGCGCGGTTCGCTTTCCCCGACGGGGGGCGCTGGGCGCTGACCTGGGAGGACCTGCTGCGCCTGCGGCATCGGGGCGGGCTCGCGGGGCATGCCGAGATGGAGGGCAAGACCCTCTTCCTGAAGTTCAACACGGGGCCCTCGGGCCACGGCATGCCACCCGCGGCGGGCGAGGCGCTGGCGCTCAAGCTGGCCGGATGCGAGGAGGTCCGGGTCTTCGCCGTGGAGGGTGAGGGCGGCCTGACGCCCGGCGCCAGCCACGAGACGCGCAACGCGGCCTGGGGCCTCGGGCTCTCCAACCTGGTCTTCCTGGTCGACTGGAACGACTTCGGCATCGACGAGTTCCGCGCCTCGTCGGTGGTGCCGGGCACGCCGGAAACGTGGTTCGCCGCGTACGACTGGCGCGTCACGGGCACGCAGGATGGGATGGAGTGGGCGCCCGTCACGCGCGCGGTGCTCGAGGCGGCGCGCGGCGACAACCCCGCCAAGCGCCCGTCGGTGGCGTGGTTCCGCACCCGCAAGGGCCGCGGGTACGGCAAGTACGACTTCCGGAGCCACGGCACGCCGCACCCCATGAACGCGCCCGAGTTCTGGGCCGTGCGCCACGAGTTCATGGCGAAGTACGGCGTGACCTACGAGGGCGTCGACGAGCCTGCGCCGGCCGACCCGGCGGAGTGCGCCCGGCAGGCCGAGGCGAACCTGCGCATCGCCATCGGCGCGCTGCGCGAGCGGCGCGACGTGGTCGAGGCGGTGTCCGATCGGCTCGTCGAGCTCGCCGGCCGGGTCCCCGAGCGCATCCCGACCTTCAACCTCGGCGGGAGTGGCGCGCGCATCTTCGAGGACCCGCGCCTCACCGACTACCGCGCCTATCCCCCCGAGATCTGGAAGCAGCCCGGCGAGAAGGCCCCCAACCGCGCCGCGCTGGGCGCCTGGGGCGCATGGATCAACGCCTTCGCGAAGGCCGAGTACGGCCGCCCTCTCGTCATCGCGGCGTCGGCGGACCTGGCCGAGTCCACCAACCTGGCCGGGTTCGGAAAGGGCTTCGGCGGCGTGGAGGGCTACGGCTGGTACGAGCGCGACGCCAACCCGCGGGGCTCCGTGCTGCCCACCGAGATCACCGAGTTCACCAACGCCGGCCTGATGGTCGGCCTGGCCACCGTCAACTTCGCCGACGACCCGATGGCCGCCTTCAACGGCTTCTGGGGCGCCTGCTCGACCTACGCCTCGTTCAGCTACCTGAAGTACGGCCCCATGCGACTGTTCAGCCAGCTCGCGCAGGACACGCAGCTGAAGCTCGGCAAGGTCATCTGGGTGGCCGGCCACTCGGGGCCGGAGACGGCCGAGGACTCGCGTACGCACTTCGGCATCTTCGCGCCCGCGGTGACCCAGCTCTTCCCCGAGGGGCACGTCATCGACCTGCACCCCTGGGAGTACAACGAGGTGCCGGTGGTGCTGGGGGCGGCCCTGGCGCAGGCGGCGCCCATCGTGGCGCTGCACCTCACGCGTCCCGCCATCGAGCTGCCGGATCGCGCGGCGCTGGGCATGCCGTCGCACTTCGAGGCCGCCCGCGGCGCGTACGTGCTGCGCCCGTTCCGCCGGACCTGCCGGCCGCGGGCACCGTCTTCGTGCAGGGCACCACGAGCACGGCCAACCTCGTGAAGATCCTGCCCGACCTCGACCGCGAGCGGCTCAACGTCAAGGTCGTGGCGGCCATCAGCCCGCAGCTGTTCCGCCTCCAGCCGGCCGACTACCGCGCGGCGACCGTCACTCCGGCCGACCGGGTGGACGGGATGGCGATCACGAACCGGGCGGCCCGCTTCATGCGCGACTGGGTGGACGGCCCTCTCGCCCTCGAGTACTCGATGGGCTCCGACTGGGACGACCGCTGGCGCACGGGCGGCAGTGTCGACGAGGTGATGGACGAGGCGCACCTGACGCCGCCGTACCTCCTGGCCGGCATCGAGCGTTTCGTCCGCGAGCGCGACGCGCGGTTCCGCCGGATGCGCGCGGCGCTGGACGCCGCGGACGCGCCCGGGAGATAACGCCAACGCACACGTCACGTTTGTCCTGCGGGAATTGACCGTGGCTCATCGTTTCCGCCCTCACGGGCACATCCAGCTCAGATAGCGGGGTACCCCATGCAGCGCCTTGGACTCGAGCGGGAACTCGTCGACGCGACCGTGTACGAGAACACGGTCGTCCGTTTCCGGGAGGCCCACATCGGCCTTCCCACGTTCGCGCAACTCGCCGACCCTTCGCTGGTCCCGGCGAAGGTGCGATCCGCGCTCAAGGGCGTCGGGCCCGACGACGCGCACCCGCTGAACCTCTTCCGGGTCAACTGGTACAACGACGCCGCCCGAGCCGGGGCGGCGCCGGTGCCCCAGCACGTCGTGCTCCCCAGGGAGCTGACCGGCGTCGACGCCCGCATCGTGGTCGCCTTCGGTGACCGGTTCCCGATGATCACGGCCCACAAGGTCCTGGCGGCCTACGGGTGCCTGGCCCCGCGCGTGATCACCGGCCAGTTCGACCCTACTCGCCACCGCGCGATCTGGCCGTCGACCGGCAACTACTGCCGCGGCGGCGTGGCGATCTCCCGAATCATGGGCTGCCGGGGCGTGGCGGTCCTGCCCGAAGGCATGAGCCAGGAGCGGTTCGACTGGCTCGAGAACTGGGTGGTCGATTCCTCCGACATCATCCGGACGCCGGGCACGGAGAGCAACGTCAAGGAGATCTACGACAAGTGCAACGAGCTCTCCGCCGACCCGGAGAACGTGATCTTCAACCAGTTCTCCGAGTTCGGGAACCACATCGTCCACTACCTCGCCACGGGCAGGGCGCTGCAGCACGTGTTCGATACGATGCGGGAGCGCGAGCCCGGCCTTCGGTTGCGGGCGTTCACGTCGGCGACCGGATCGGCCGGCACCATCGCCGCGGGTGACTACCTGAAGGAGCGCTACGGCTCCCTCACCGTGGCGGTCGAGGCGCTGGAATGCCCCACGCTGATCCTCAACGGGTTCGGCGAGCACAACATCCAGGGGATCGGCGACAAGCACATCCCGCTCATCCACAACGTGATGGCCACGGACGTGGCGCTCGCCATCTCCGACCGCGCCACCGACCGCCTGGGCGTGCTGTTCAACACCGACGCCGGCCGCTCGTACCTCGCGCGGAGGCGTGGTGTGCCGAGCGACGCGATCGCGGCGCTGTCGTCGCTGGGGCTCTCGAGCATCGCCAACGTGCTGGCCGCCATCAAGACGGCGAAGTACTACGACATGGGTCCGGACGACGTGATCGTGACGGTGGCGACCGACGGCGCGGCCATGTACCGCAGCGAGCGCGACCTGGCGCTGACCAAGTACTTCGCCGGCGCGTTCGACGACGTGGCCGCCGGAGAGGTCTTCGGTGAGCACATCCTCGGCGCAACCACCGACCACCTGCTCGAGCTCACCAGGAAGGAGCGCGAGCGGATCTTCAACCTCGGGTACTACACCTGGGTCGAGCAGCAGGGCATCTCGATCGAGGAGTTCCGGGTGCGCAAGGACCCGACGTTCTGGACCGAAACGCGCGCCATCGTCGGGGACTGGGACCGCCTGATCGAGGAGTTCAACGCGCGAACGGGCGTGCTGGAGGCGCTGTGACCACCCCGGAGGCCACCAACCCGAGCACGCTGGTGTGCTCGGGTTGCGGCGGGACGCCTCGCCCGGACGATCCCTATCCCTTCCGTTGCCCGAACGCGCGCCCGGGTGACGACATCGACCACGTCCTGCGACGGCGCCTCGACGTCTCGGCGGTCGACTTCCCGCAGGGCGTTGACGCGACCGCCGGGGCCAGCCCCTACCTGCGCTACCGGCGCCTCGCCCATGCCTACCAACTGGCCCGCGCCGGCGGGATGGGCGACGAGGAGTACTGCGAGCTGATCGCCGCTCTCGACGGTGAGATCGCCCGGGTCGACGGCCACGGCTTCGTCCGCACGCCGTTTGCCCGGGCGGACGCGCTGAGCGACCAGCTCGGGTTCGCCAGTGACGGGGGCGTGTGGGTCAAGAACGAGACCGGAAACGTGTCCGGGTCGCACAAGGCCCGCCACCTCTTCGGACTCCTGGTGCTCCTGGAGGTCATGGAGCGCCTCGGCCGCACGGACCCGGTGCATCGGCGGCACCTGGCGATCGCCAGCTGCGGGAACGCGGCGCTGGCGGCGGCGGTGGTCGCGGCGGCCGGCCACCGCGTGCTCGACGTGTTCGTGCCCGTGGACGCGGACCGTGCGGTCGTGGAGCGCCTGGAGCATCTCGACGCGCGGATCACGGTGTGCCCGCGTGAGCCGGGCGTGCCCGGCGACCCCACCTACCACCGCCTCCGCCGGGCGATCGCCGAGGGCGCCCTGCCGTTCACCTGCCAGGGCAACGAGAACGGGCTCGCGGTGGAGAGCGGGTTCACGCTCGGGTACGAGCTGGCCGAGGACATGGCGGCGGGGCCGCGCCCGGATCGGCTCATGATCCAGGTGGGCGGCGGGGCGCTGGCCAGCGCGTGCATCGAGGGGATCGGCGAGGCCGTCGCCCTCGGCGCGCTGCCGCGGGCGCCCCGCTTGACACCGTGCAGACCCTGGGGGCGTGGCCGCTGCGCCGCGCGTTCGAGCGCGTCGCGGCGCGCATTCCTGCCGGCGCGGGCGACGCCGAGCGCGTCGCGGCGCTGGCGTACGCCGCGACGCACAGGTCGGAGTTCATGTGGCCGTGGGAGGAGGAACCCCACAGCGTCGCGCACGGCATCCTCGACGACGAGACGTACGACTGGCTGGCCGTCGTGGAGGGCATGCTCGAGACGGGCGGACGCCCGGTCGTGGTCGCCGAGGAGCAGCTGGTGCGCGCCAATGCGCTCGCCACCGGCACGACCGGCATCGACGTGGACGAGACGGGGTCGTCCGGCCTGGCCGGCCTGCTCGCCCTGCGCGAGCAGGGGGAGATCGGCGACCGCGAGCGGGTCGCCGTGCTGTTCACGGGCATCCGCCGGTAGCGCCCGATCCGCGGGCAGCGCGGGGCGGCCCGGGCGGGGGATCGGCCCTGGCCCGGGGCGGGGTCCCGGACCCCGGCCGCCGATGTCGGCCTGGTTGGGTTGCCCGGCCGCGCCGGCCTGCTACGCCGTGGCGGGGGGCCTCACCCGCGAGCCACCCGCCGCGGCCGTCGGGATGTGCGGCAGCGAGCCGGTGACGCCGGCCAGCAGGGTCGCCATGACGGCCGCCGGCTGGAGTGACAGCGCCTCGCCGTCGGCGGCCCCCGTCGGCGTCGCCTCCACCAGTGCGAACGTGTCGCGCTCGAGAACTGCCCGGAAGCCGGGCGCGGTGTACTCGATCCGGCCGTTGACGGCGATCCGGTGGGTCCTGCCGTCGAAGCGCGCCTCCATCACGCCGCCGCCGAGGAGCATGAACGCGTTCGAGGCCTGCGCCTCGAAGTCCGCCCGGTCCAGGTACAGCCGCGGCTTGTCGACGTACGGCTTGCCCGAGGTCGGGCAGGCCGTCACGCAGTTGCCGCACTCGTTGCAGAAGTCGGTCAGGACCGCGATCTGGAGCCGCTGGTCGGCGACGAAGGGTGTCGAGCCGTCCGCCACCACGGCGCCGTTCGCGACGGCCAGGACGGGAAGGTCGGCGCGCACCGGCGCCATCTCGTACGTCATCAGCGCCAGGTTGGGACAGACGCCGACGCACAGGCTGCAGATCCTGTCGCAGTCGAGGCAGCGACCCGCTTCCTTCATGGCCTCGTCGGCCGAATAGCCGAGCACGGTCTCCTCGAACCCGTCGCGGCGGTCGAGGTCGCTGACGCGGATGGGCACCCGGTACTCCCGGCGGGCGCGCCGCACGACGAGCGCCTGCAGCTCCGACCGGACGCTCTCGCCCGACGGTTCGGCCGCGCGGCGCCCGGACGCGACGCCCAGCGCGGCGGCGATGGCGGCGGCAACCCGCTTCCCGTCCGCCGCTGCCTTCACGATCGAGGCCGGGCCGTGAGCCGCGACGTCGCCGCCGGCGTACACGCCTGGCACGGACGTCTGGAAGGTGGCGGGATCGACCGCGATGTACCCGGCGGGCGTCAGGTCCGGCGCGCGGTCGCCGAAGAAGTCGAGCACCGCATGCTGGCTGATCGCGAGGATCAGCGTGTCCACGCCGATCTCGAAGTCCGTTCCGGGCACGTCCTCGGGAACCTTGCGGCCGGCGGCGTCCCGGACCCCGCGGTACGCGGTCCGTGTGCACACGAGTCCCGCCAGCCTGCCGTCCTCGATGCGGAGGGCGATGGGCCGCGCGAGCTCGACGATGGCGATGCCCTCCTCGCGGCAGGCGTGGATCTCCTCCGGGTCGGCGGGCATCTGGTCCACCGTCCGCCGGTACACCAGCGACACCGACGACGCGCCCGTGCGGCGGGCGGATCGCACGCAGTCCATGGCCGTGTCCCCCGCGCCGACGACGGCGACGCGGCTGCCGATCGCGACGGGGCGGCCCTCCCGCACGCTCCGCAGGAAGGTCACGCCGTCGATCACCCCCTCGGCATCCTCCCCGGGCAGGCCCAGGCGCTTCGCCCGCTGGGCTCCGACCGCGATGAAGATCGCCGCGAAGCCCTCGCCGCGCAGTTCGTCGAGCGTGAAGTCGACGCCGGCCCGCTGGCTGTAGCGGATCTCGACGCCCAGGCGCTCGAGGACCGCCAGGTCCTGGTCGATCTGCGCCTGCGGCAGACGGTAGGAGGGGATGGCCCCGCCCACCATGCCGCCGGCGTACGGATGCGCCTCGAAGATCGTGACGCCGACGCCGGCGCGGGCAAGCCACTCGGCGGCCGCCAGACCGGACGGCCCGGCTCCGATGACCGCCACGCGGCCGGCGGTCGCGCGAGGAGCGGCGAGCGGCGTGGACTGCTGCTCGTGCTCCATGATGAATCGCTTGATCTGGCGGATCGCCAGCGGCTGGTCGAGATGCGTGCGGATGCAGGTGTTCTCGCACAGGTGGTCGCAGACGCGACCCAGCACGGCCGGCAGCGGGTTGTCCAGGCGTGTGATCCGGACGGCCTCCCGGAAATCGCCGGAGCGCACCGCGGCCATGTACTGCGGCACCTGCTGGTCGACCGGGCACTCGTCGAGGCAGGGTGCCGCGATGCAGTCGAACAGGCCGAGCTGGCGGGGCGTCTTCGACCGGTCCGTCCGGAACGACTGCTTCTGGTAGCGCCAGTCGTGGCGGACCGCGTCGGCGTATCGGCGGAGGTTGAACCGCGCACACGCGGCCACGTCGGCGCCGTCGCCGTCGAACCCGTCCGCCCGCGCCGTCCGGCGGATGAAGTCGTCCGTGTCCTGCGCGCCCACGGCGGCGAAGGCGGTGTCGACGTGTTCCGGGTACTGCAGCATCCGCAGGTATCCGCCCGACTTGAGCAGGTCCGAGCAGACGGTGACCGTGCGGATGCCCGACGAGAGCAGGCGCGCGACGTTGAAGCAGTCCGCCCCTCCGGCGAACGAGATCGGCACTTCGGCGCCGAACTCCTCGGTGATCGCCGCGGCCAGGTTGGTCGTGACGGCGTGCAGCGGGCGACCCGACAGGTACATGGTCGCGTCGCGCTCGAAGACGGTGCGCCAGTTCTCCACTTCGAGCGTGTTGGTGAGCTTCAGGCCGAAGATGCGGCCCCGGGCCGCGGCCGCCTGACGGAGGTTGTGGAACATCGGGACGGCGTCGACCCACTGCAGGTCGTGGCCGAACGCCTCGTCGGGGATGGGGACGTCGCCGAAGCCCAGGTCGCCGGTGATGATGCCGCGGACCCGGTCGGCGCCGAGCAGGGTGGGGTTGCACTTGACCGAGGTGTGGAGGCCGCGCTCCTCGAGCAGGTACTGCGAGATCCGCTCGATCT
The DNA here is from genome assembly GCA_963759135.1 of uncultured Chloroflexia bacterium. Taxonomy (GTDB): domain Bacteria; phylum Chloroflexota; class Limnocylindria; order Limnocylindrales; family CSP1-4; genus JAJYNJ01. The sequence continues at coordinate 8,582 of CAVWXU010000016.1, forward strand.
CGTCGGGCGGGCATCCGTGCATCGTCGAGAGCGTGACCGAGTCGGACAGGCGCGCGGGGATGTCGATCTGGCGGATCGCCGGGAAGCGCCGCGCGACGATGTCCACGTAGGCCGGGAGGTAGGCCGACGCGTCGGCCATGGCGTCGAGGTACCACTGGACGTTGGGCTTCCGGATTCCCTCGAGGTTGTACCCGACGCTCATGTTGAAGACCATGCCGGGGTGCTCGCCGGGCCAGCCCAGCTCGCGGTGGAGGGCGTGGATGAGCACCCAGGCGCGCAGGTACTCGTCGAACGACTGGTGGACCTTGAGTTCCTGCGACCACTCGACGTTGTACCCCTCGTCCTGGGCGTCGATGCAGGGCTTGTTGACGTCGAGCTCGTCGAGCGTCTGGACGGTCTTCAGCTCGATCAGCCGCGCACCCACCAGCCATGCCGTGATGATGTTCTGGGCCATCTGGGTGTGGGGCCCCGCCGCGACCCCGAACGGGGTCTCCAGCTCCACCTCCCACTCGCGACGCCGGAAGCGGTGGTCCGGCCGGGGCACGAAGAACGCCGACCGCGGCACGTTGAAGAGTGAGCCCCGCTGCTGCAGCTCGGTGAACACCCAGTCGGTCAGCTGCTCCATCGAGATGGGATGGAATCGGTCGGACATCGGTGGCTCCTCGTCAGCGTGCGCGGGGGTGGGCATGGTCGGGCGCTTCGACGCCCCGGGATCGCCTCAGAGGCGGGCGTGCAGGCGGGCGGCCTGTTCCCGGGCCTTCGCGCGGATCTCGTCCGCGTCGACGCGGGTCGGCCTGCCGTCGGCGAACACCACCTGCCCGTCGATCGTGATCCGCCGCGGCATGATGCCGGGGGTGAAGGCGATGTGCCACGGGTCCATCGGGTCGTAGGTCCAGGCGACCTCGTCGGTGCGCGCCTCGGGCACGAGGTTCCAGCCGGTCTCCAGCCACCCCCAGGCGGTGTCGGGCCCGCAGGTGACGTCGACCGAGCGCTGCATCAGGTAGGCCAGCCGGAACGTTTCCAGCACGTTGCCGCCGATCCCGTCGGTGCCGAGCGCGACAGGGTTCGAGAACCGGGCCGGATCGGCGTAGCCGACCGCGTTGTTCAGGTTGGACGCGGGGTTGTGCAGGATGGTGCCGCGCAGGGTGTGGTTCGTCGGCAGGTGGACGCAGTGGCTCAGGAGCCAGCTGTCGCGGCGTGAGGCCGGCGAGCCGGCGCGGGGCGTCGATGTCGCCGACGCCCTCGCAGACGTGGACGTGGACGCCCACTCCCAGGTCCTCGGCCAGCTCCGCGGCGGCGTGCAGCGACTCGTCCGAGCAGGTGAAGGCGGCATGGATGCCGACCAGGCCCCGTCCCCCCGCCCGGATGAAGCGCTCGTTCTCGGCGAGGCCGCGCCGGGCGCCGTCGGGGCCGTGCCGATCCGTGATCCCGTAGGCGAGCAGCGATCGGACCCCGACCTCGGCGCACGCCTCGGCGATCACGTCCAGGCTGCCCTCGATGGCGTTGGGGGACTCGTGGTGGTCGACGATCGCCGTGGTCCCGTTCTCGAGCGCCTCGAGGGCGCCGAGCATCGCCGACCAGCGGATCATCTCGAGGTCGAGCGCCGTGTCCAGGCGCCACCAGACCTGCTCGAGGATCTCCTGGAAGTCCGTGGGCACCTTCGGCGGCGCCGGCATGCCCCGGGCGAGGGCCGAGTAGAGGTGGTGGTGGGCGCACACGAGACCCGGCGTGACGCCGGTGTCGAGTTCGGTCATGCAGTCACCTCCCGAGCGGTCGGGCCGGCCCGTCTCACCGCCACTCGCCGCAGCCGCTCATCCGACGACGGATGGCTGGTCGCCGCCGCCCACCTGGGCCGCTGGGTGGACGCCGGCCATCAGCATGCCGATCTCCTCGCGGCTCGTCGTCCGCGGGTCCGCCGACCCGATGATCGTACCCTCGTACATCACCAGGACGCGATCGGAAAGAATCATGACCTCGTCGAGGTCTTCCGAGATGATCAGGATCCCCGTGCCGCTCTCGCGCTGCTCGATGAGCCGCTGGTGGATGTAGAGGGATGCCGAGACGTCGATGCCGCGGGTGGGCTGGGCGACCAGCAGGACGTGCGGCTGCGCCGACAGCTCGCGCGCCATGATCAGCTTCTGGATGTTGCCGCCGGACAGGTTCCGCACCGGCGTCTCCAGGCTCGGTGTCTTCACGTTGAACGCGTCGACAAGGTCCCGGCAGTGGTGGCGGATCGCGCCCCTTCGCAGGAAGCCGAAGCGTGCGAACGCGCTGTCCCGGTAGTCCACCAGGAGAAGGTTCTCCGCGACGCTGAAATCCGTGACGACGCCGTCGCGCATCCGCTCCTCGGGCACGTAGCCGAGACCCGCCGCACGAACCGCGGCCGGGCCGCGGCCGGCCACGTCGGTGGCGCCGATCCTGACCGTGCCGCTGCTGGGCACGCGCAGCCCGGCGATGGCCTCGGCGAGCTCGCGCTGGCCGTTCCCGGCGACCCCCGCGATGCCCACGAGCTCGCCCGACGCGACCTCGAAGCTGACGCCACGGACGGCGTCGGTGCCCCGGTCGCTCGCGACGTGAAGGTCGGTGACCGTCAGCCGTGGCGTCCCGCCGGCTCCGGGGACCGGGGGCTCCTCGGTCGCGACCTGGTGACCGACCATCATCTCCACGAGCCGGCTGCGCGTCGCCTCGGCCGCGGGCACCGTGCCGACCACCCGGCCGTTGCGCAGGACGGTGATGCGGTCGGAGAGCTCGAGCACCTCGCGGACCTTGTGCGAGATGAAGACGAGCCCTCGGCCGCCGGCGGTCATGCGGCGGAGGACCTTGAAGAGATCCTCGACTTCCTGGGGCGTCAGGACCGCCGTGGGCTCGTCGAGGACGAGGATCGCGACGTCGCGGTAGAGCGCCTTGATGATCTCGACGCGCTGCCGCTCGCCGACGGACAGCTGCCAGACGAGTGCGCCCGGGTCCACGCGCAGCCCGTACGTCTCCGAGAGCTCGCGGATGCGCGCCGACACCAGCTCCAGGCTGAGCAGGGGGCCACGCGCCGACCTGGCCCCCAGCGCAACGTTCTCGGCCACCGTCAGGGTGTCCACCAGCATGAAGTGCTGGTGGATCATCCCGATCCCGTTGTGGATCGCGACCGCGGGAGAATGGATGGCCACCGGCCGGCCATTGATCCGGATCTCGCCCTCGTCGGGCCGGTACAGGCCGTACAGCACGCGCATGAGCGTGCTCTTTCCGGCGCCGTTCTCGCCGAAGAGCGTGTGGACTTCACCGCCTCGGACGTCGAAGTCGACGCGATCGTTGGCGACCACCCCGGGGAAACGCTTCGTGATGCCGCGCATCTCCAGGACCGGGGCCGCGGGGGCGCCGCCCGCGTCCCCCGGGGTGGTCACCGGTTCGGTCATCGGGGCCGACTCAGCCTGCGAGGATCACTGGGGAACGTTGACCGTGCCCTCCGTGATCCCCTTGATCAGCGCGTCCGCCTTGGCCTTGACGCTGGCGGGCAGGTTGTAGCCCGGGTTGAACTGGATCTGCTCGCCGCCGTTGCCGAGCGTCAGCGTGTACGTGGCACCGCCGAGCTTGCCTCCCCGGATCTCGGTGAAGATCTGCTCGAGGATCGGGGCCCAGTTGTAGACCTGGCTGGAGACCACGTCGCTCGGTGCGAGAGTCGCCTGCGTCCACTGGGTGCCGAACCACGGCAGGTTGTCGGCCCGGGCGACGCCGATGGCCCCGACCACGGCCTGCGCCGTGCCGGTGAGCACGTCGGCCCCGTTCGACACGAAGGTCTTTGCGGCTGTGGCCATCAGGCTCACGTCGCTGAAGTTGCCCGTGTAGACGGCGTTGCACTTGATCGACGGGGTGACGGACTTCGCCCCGGCGCAGAACCCGTCGACGTACAGCTTCGCGTCGCCGACCGCGATCGGGCCGATGACTCCCAGCACCTTGGTCTTGCTGAGCAGGGCCGCCATCGCGCCCTGGACGTAGCCGCCCTCGTTCGAGTTGGCCTGGTAGGCGAACACGTTGGGCAGGTTGTAGGTGGACCCCGCCGTCCCCCACGCAAACGAGACGTTGGGGAACTTGCGGCGCGAGCTGCTGGACGATCGACCCGTACTGCGACCCGTGGGCGATGATCAGGTTGTAGCCCTGGGACGCGTAGCTGCGGATCACGTTGGCGGCGGTGGACACCACGAACTGGTTGTCCGAGATGGCGATCTGCAGGTTGTCCGTGGTCTTCAGCGAGTTGAGCGGCGTCCACCATCGACTCGGAGAAGGCCAGGTCGTTCACGGCGCTGGGCGCGACCAGGGCGACCTTCAGCGTGGTGGTCGCCGCGGCGCGGGGCGCAGCGCTCGCCGGAGCGGCCGCGCTGGCGGGTGCCGCGGTGGCCGGCGCTGCGGTGGCCGGCGCTGCGGTGGCGGGAGCGGCGACGCTCGCCGGAGCGGCCGCGCTGGCGGGGGCCGGCGTGCTGCTGGCTCCGCATGCGCCGGCCAGCAGCGCCACGACCGCCGCAGCCAGCGATGGGTGTCACCACCCGGTTAGCCTGCCTGTGCATCGTGTCTCCTCCTCGGGTTCCCTGTCTGACTGCTGGCGTCTCGCGACGATGAGTCGTTTGGTCCTGGCGGCTGGCGCTCGGCGCGTCACCCCTCTCTTTCGTACGGCCGGCCGAGACGGCCGGCTGCCGGAACCGGCGGGCGATGAACAGCAGCGCCAGCACCGTGATGACCGCGGGCGCGGTGGCAGCAAGGTCGGACGCGCTCAGGGGAATGATCCCGAGCGCCTTCCAGGTCAGGATGAGCGCGCCGACCAGCCCGTATAGCAGCGACCCGCCCATCACGCCGACCGGCCGCCAGGCTCCGAAGTAGACCAGTGCGACGGCAATGAAGCCCTCGCTCTGCGTCAGGTTCGTCTGGAAGATGCCGTCGTAGAGGAGCAGGCTCGCGCCGGCGAGGCCGGCGAACGTGCATCCCAGCATCACGGTCGACCAGCGGATGCGCGCCACGCTGACGCCCAGGCTGTCGGCCGCCGCCGGGATTCTCGCCGGCCGCCCTGATCTTCAGCCCGTAGGTCGTGCGGTTCAGCACGAACGCGACCACCGGGACCAGCAGGAATGCCACGTAGACCAGAAGGCTCTGGTCGAAGAACATGCCGCCGATCACGGGGACCAGTGCGAGCACCGGGATCGCCATCGGCGGCAGCGTGGCGATGGGGAGCGGGGTGCCGACCAGCTTCTCGAACAGCAGGTCGCTGAACCCCAGGCCGAAGAGGTAGACGCCGATCCCGCTGATGCCCTGTTCCGCCTTGAGCGTCACGCTGACCAAGGCCGTGACGACGCCCATCACCGTGCCTGTGGCGGTCCCCGCCAGGACGGCGAGAAGCAGATTGCCGGTGCGCAGTGCAACGAAGTAGGTGACGAACGCGGCCAGCAGCATGATGCCGTCGACCCCGAGGTTGATCACGCCGCTGCGCTGGCCGATGGTCTCGCCGAGCGCGGCCAGCAGGAAGGGAGCCGCGAGCGCGACGCCGGCGGCGACCGTGGTGGTCAGTACTGCGACGGTGAAGAACTGGCTCATCCGTCGGGTCCGCCGGTGACCGCCAGCGGAGGTTCGCGGCCGGGCAGGCGCGGAGGGCCGGCGTCGCGGGCCCCGGCGAACGCGGTGGACTGTGCGCGGGCGCGCCGCCGCAGGTACTCGAGCGACACCACGAGGACGACGACGATGCCGCTGAGCGCCGTCACGAGGTCTGACGGCACGCCGGTCGCCACCTGCAGCGACGAGCCGCCCACGATGAGGCCGCCGAAGAAGAACGCCGAGGCGATCGTCCACAGCGGGTTGAGGCCGCCGAAGAGCGCGACGACGATGCCGTTGAAACCCGCCGATCCCGTGAACCCGTCAGGCTGCCGTCCGTCACCATCCGGTGCGAGATGCTGCCGAACACCAGGATCGAGCCGGCGAGACCGCACATCGCACCGCTGAGCGTCATCGCCGCGACGATCGTCCGCTTGACCGGCATGCCCGCGTACGCCGATGCGTTCCTCGACAGCCCGACGCTGCGGACCTGGAATCCGAAGCTGGTGCGCCACAGCAGGAAGTAGGCGGCGACCGCGACGAGCACGGCGATCAGGACGCCGAGGTGCAGCTGCGTGCCTGCGACGAGGATGGGCAGCCAGGAGTTGGCCGACAGGAGCCTGGTCTCCGGGATCAGACCGCCGACCGACGCCTGCGACTGGTCGACCATGGGCCCGGCCAGCAGGTAGTTCATGATCTGGACCGCCACGAGGTTGAGCATGATGGTGCTGAGGATCTCGTTGACGTTGTATTGGGCCTTGAACACGCCCGGGATGGCGCCCCAGACCGCGCCGCCTGCGGCACCGGCAAGCAGCACGAGCGGGATCAGCATGGGAGCCGGCAGACCTGGCAGCGCGATCGCGGTCGCCGCACCGGCCAGTCCGCCCATGGCGATCTGTCCCTCTCCGCCGATGTTGAAAACGTTGGCGCGGAACGAGATGCAGATCCCCACTCCGACCAGGAGGAGGGGAACGGCCTGGACCGCGGTGCTGCTGAGCGCGTAGCTCCCGCCGAACGCTCCAGTGAGCAGCGCGGAGTAACCGGTGAGCGGGTTCGCGCCGAGTGCGAGCATCATGGCGGCGCCCAGCAGCAGGGCGCCCAGCAGCGCCGACGGGATGGCGAACCAGGTCAGCAGGAACCGGCCCCAGTGCATGCGCTCGTCGACGGCCGCCGGCGGCACCGGCTCGTCGGGTATCCGCCCGGTCACGCCCGTCCCCGGTACGGCCGGTCCTGGCGGCCCGGTTTCACGCACGAGACTGACGACTGCGCGGGGCGCTTGATCACGAGCCGCCACTCCGGATCACGAGCCGCTACTCCAGGTGTCAGACGTTAGTCATCCGACATGCTTGCACCTTGTCGCACACGCCGCCGCGGGCCCCAAGTGCCATTGGGCCTGTTGTACCACACGGGCATCGCGGGGAGCGCGTACGAGATCCCGGCCGGGGAAGGGGAGAACGTCGCCGCGGCTGCCGGAGCCGGCCGTGGGAGCCGGCCAGGGCGCGCCGCCTAGAATCGCGCGAGTGGACGACGCCGGAGATCGGAGCAGCGGCAACCTCGTGCCGGGCAGCGCGGCAGATGCGCCCATGCTCGGATGCGCCCGTGCTGGCGCTCGACCTGGGCGCGAGCCGCCTGCGTGCCGCGCTGGTCGGACCGGACGGAACGATCCTGTCGAGGACGGAGGCGCCCTCCGCGACCGAGCGCGGACCCGCCGCCGTGATCGCCGCGGCCGCGGAGCTGTTGACCTCGCTGGGTGCCGGCACGCGGGGCGGCGACTGGCCCCGGGACGTCGAGCCCGGCCACACGACCCGCGGCGGCCCGAGGCGTGGCGGCGCGCCCGGCCCGGGAACGCGCACCCATGGTCCGACCTCCCCCGCACCGCGTCCGATGGGGATCGGGATCTCGGCCATCGGACCCGTCGATCCGAGGGCCGGGCTGATCGTCGACCCCCCCAACGCTCACCCGACCTTCCGGGATGTGCCGATCGCCGCCGAGCTCGAGCGACGTCTCGGGCTGCCGGCGTTCCTCGATCGCGACACGAACGTCGCGCTGCTCGGTGAACTCGCGTACGGCGCGGCGCAGGGGGTCGCGGACGTCGTCTACCTCACCGTGTCCACCGGGATCGGCGGGGCCGTCCTGTCGGACGGCGTGCTGCTCCACGGGCCCGACGGCACGGCGGGAGAGCTTGGCCACCTGCTGGTCGAACTCGATGGGCCCGTCTGCGGCTGTGGCGCACGCGGTCACCTCGAGGCCATCGCCTCCGGCGCCGGGATCGCGCGGGCGGCAGTCGAGGTGGTCCGTGCCGGCTCGTCCCCGCTGCTGCGCGCGGCGGCGGATCGGATCGGCCTGGAGCGCCTGTCCGCGGCCGACGTGGCGGCCGCGGAAGAGGCCGGGGACGCGGGGGCGGGCGCGATCATGGAACGGGCGCGCCGTGCCTTCGCAGCCGCCATGGTCGTCATCGCCGACGTCTTCAACCCCACGTTGGTGGTCGTCGGCGGATCGATCGCCCGCGCGCAGGGCGATCGCCTGCTCCAGCCCGCGCGGAACGCCGTACGGGCTACGGCGTTCCGGACGCCCGGGCGCCGCATGTCGGTCGTGCCGGCCGCCCTGGGCGACGACGTCAGTCTCGTGGGGTGCCTTCCGCTGGTCCGCCGGCGGCTCGGGCTGGAAGGTCGGAGGCATGCGCGGCGAGCGGGCGGTGAGGAGTCGCTCGCTACGATAGGGTCGTGAACCTCGAACCGCTCGACGTGCTGCTGCTCCTGCTGATCGCGGTGGGCGCGCTGAGCGGTTTCCGGCAGGGCGCGGTCGCACAGGCGCTCGGACTCGTCGGAGCGGGCCTCGGGGCAGTCGTCGCCGTCGCCGTGCTGCCGGACATCGCGGCGGCGCTCCCCACGGTCGACCGGCTCCTGCGTGCCCTGCTGGTGCTCGGCATCCTGCTCCTCGCGCTCGCGGTCGGGCAGGGCGTCGGTGTCGCGATCGCTCGCGGGATCCTTCGTCGCATGGGCCGCGGACCGCTGGAGAGCGTGGATCGACTGGCCGGTCTTGCCGTCGGTGCGGCCCAGGTTGTCCTCGCCATCTGGTTCCTCGCGCCAATCCTCTCGGTCGGACCGTCGCCGACTCTCGCCCAGCAGATCGACCGTTCGAAGGTGGTCGGCGTGGTTCGAGCGGAGCTGCCCTCCCCGGCGCCGGTACTCGGCCGCGTGCGCGCGTTCCTCGACCCGTTCGGCCTGCCGCAGGTGTTCCAGTTCCTGCAGAACCCGACCGGACCCTCGGTCGCGACGCCGACGGAGGAGAGCGTGTCGGGACTGGGTCCGCGCGTCGCCCCGTCCGTCGTCGCCGTCGTCGGCGACGCCTGCGGCCTCCGGTTGACCGGCACCGGGTTCTCGATCGCGCCCGGGTACTTCGTCACGAATGCGCACGTCGTGGCGGGTGAGCGCGGGACGACCGTCTCGGCGGACACCGGGGAGTCGGCCCGGGCCCGCGTCGTCTTCTACGATCCGGCGATGGACGTCGCCCTCCTGAGTGCTCCTGGGCTGCCGCTTCCGGCTCTCGCGCTCGCCCAGGGCGATCCCGCGACCGGCGCGATCGGGGTCACGCTGGGGCACCCGGGCGGCGGTGGCCTGGCGGTCGTCCCGGCGGCCGTGCGCGATGTGTTCAGCGCGACCGGGTTCGACATCTACGGGCAGTCCGCGGTGACCAGGGTGGTGATCGAGCTGGCCGCAAGCGTGCAGGCGGGAGACAGCGGTGGACCGTTCGTCACGGCGGACGACCGCGTGGCCGGCGTGGTCTTCGCTCGAGCCCAGACGAGCAGCGCGGTCGGCTACGCGCTTGCCATCGGCGAGGTGCTCTCCGACGTCGGTCCGGCCATCGGGAGGACGGGGGCGGTCAGCACCGGCTCCTGCGCGCCGTGAGGCTGCACCCGCCCCAGCGCCGAGCCTCAGTCGGCGATCGGCCGGCTCGACCTTGAGCGCACGCGCGCGGCGTGGGCGGCGTCCGCCTCAGCGGCGTCGGGTGTCTCGCCCACGTGAGAGGCGTCGGGCGGATCGTCGCCTGCGTGAGGGCTGCCGCGGTGAGCGCGGGATTCCACCATCAGCGAGATCGCCTCGCCGACGTCGTCCGTCACCCGCAGCAGGTCCAGGTCCGACCTGTCGACCTTCCCCTCCGAGGCCACCCGGTCCGTCAGCCAGCCGAGCAGCCCGGACCAGTACGCGGTGCCGATGAGGACCACCGGGAAGTGCTCGATCTTGTTCGTCTGCACGAGCGTGATGGACTCGAACAGCTCGTCCAGCGTGCCGAACCCACCAGGGAAGATGACGAACCCCTGCGCGTACTTGACGAACATCATCTTGCGCACGAAGAAGTAGCGGAAGCTGACCGACAGGTCCGTGTAGTCGTTGACGCGCTGCTCGTTGGGCAGCTCGATCGTGCAGCCGACCGACAGGCCACCCCCCTGCTGTGCGCCCCGGTTCGCGGCCTCCATGATGCCCGGGCCGCCTCCCGTGATCACCGTGAAGCCGGCCTCGGCCAGGCCCCGGCCCAGCGCAGTCGCCGCCCGATACATCTGATCTTCCGGCGGCGTCCTCGCCGAACCGAACACGGTCACGGCCGGGCCCAGCCGGGCGAGGGCCTCGAAGCCGCTGATGAACTCGCCCAGGATCCTCAGCGACCGCCACGCGTCGTTCTCCAGGAATGAGACATCCTGGTACGGCTTGGTCTGCAGCAGCTTCCGGTCCGCGGTCGCGTGCGGGGGAACCTGCTTCTGCCGTCCGCGCTGCTCGGTCATTCGCGCTGGTGGGTCATTCGCGCCGCTCCGTCATTTCGATGGAGCATAGCGCCGGGCGCTTCAGCGGGCCTTGCGCTGGCAGTCCAGGTCGTACAGCGCCCACGGCAGGGCGTCGAGGCGCTCCGGGTCGATCGGCCGGCCGCACGCCGCGCAGAGACCGTATGTCCCGTTCTCGAGGCGTGCGAGCGCGGCGTCGACCTGCTCGAGCTCCCGCTGCGCGCGCTCCCGCAGCGCGCGTGCGCGGTTCTGGTCGAAGACCTGTGAGGCCGCTGCCGCCTGGGAGCCGTAGGTCATCGGCTCGGGGGGCTCGATCGGGACATCGGTGATCTCGTGGAGCAACCGCGTCCGCTCCGCCCCGAGTCGCTCGCGCGTGACGACTGCGTCGGCCATGCTACCGATCCTACCTCGCGGCACCAATGCCCAGCCGGGCGGCTGTGAACGGCGAGCCGGGCGGCTGTGAACGGCGAGCCGGGCGGCCGGGCGCCGTCATGCCCGGGCCGGCTCGCGCGTCGGCTCGGCTTGGGCGAACGCCGGGAGCCGCCCCGGTGACCAGTGGGAGCGCGTCCCACTCCTATACTGCATGGGAGTATCGGGCCAGCCCTGAATCCTGGAGGCACATGGCAATGGCACTGGACCCCGTTTGCGGCATGCAGGTCGAGACCGCCACGGCACAGTGGAAATACGAGTACGAGGGCACCACGTACTACTTCTGCGGCAAGGGCTGCATGCTCGAGTTCCGCGACGACCCGGCCAGGTACCTGGATCCCGGCTACTCGCCGCACGGGATGTAGCGCGGGTCGGCGCGGCCGTGTCGGGGTCCGCCGGGCCCACGCCGCGGCGCGTCGCCCGCCCGGCCCAGGACGGACGCGTCGAACCCGCCGGACGGTGGCGGGTCCCGGTCGCTGGGTCCGGCCTGCGCGCCGATCGCCAGCCGCCGGCGATAAGTCACAGTGAAGTCTGCGGGAAGTCAGCGGTACGTCGCTCCCGGTAGCTTTCTCGGGCCGGGACTGCCGGTGGCGGAGGGATGCGAGGTGCCAGATGCGGATGCACGTGCGTGGACTGCGGACGTTTCGCGTTGACGACGCGTGGCCCTTCGTCCTGCTCGTCCTGGCTGTGTGGGTGGCCGGGCTCGCGATCGTCTTCCTCGTCACCGCGACCCAGCCCACCGCGCCGGCGGTCCATCGCGCCCTCGTGACGGCCCCCTCCGGCGCCCCGACCCGTGACACCGCCGGCAGGCGCTGGAGTGTCGTCTCGGTGGCCACGGCAGAAGTCGATGGTCGGTGCGAGCCCCGCGATCCCTTCGCTTGCCTGATGGTCCCGGACGTCCGCTGGGGCTGATGCAGGCGACGCCAGCGGCCCCGGCCCCAGCGCTGGCGCCGCACAGGCGCGTTCGAGCGCCTGGCACTGCACAAGCGCGTTCGAGCACCCTCGGGACCCTCTCCATCGTCGTACCATGGCGCGTGGCCGCGCTTCCGACTGGAGACTGAGGAGAGTTCCCGATGACCTACACGATCGCCGAACCGTGCGTCGATGTGATGGACCAGGCCTGCGTCTCGGTCTGCCCCGTGGATTGCATCCACTTTGACGAGGGAATCGATCGCACCCTGTATATCGACCCGAACGAGTGCATCGACTGCGGAGCGTGCGAGCCGGAGTGCCCAGTCGCCGCGATCTTCGCGGAAGATGCCGTTCCCGCCGAGTGGACGGCGTACACGCCGCTGAACGCGCTGTGGTTCACCGACAAGGCGGCTGCGCGGGCCCAGCTCCAGGTCCTCAAACCGGCCTGACCTGCTCCTGATTCATTCCGCGCCCGGCTCGTCCGGGCGCGGCCCGTGCCCCGGCGCGGGCCGGGCCGCGGCGCCCCTGCCGGGACCTCGCGTTGTCCGGCGCAGCAGTCAGGGACATCGTCGAGCCCGCCGTCGGCCCTCGCGAATGCCGGCGCCAGCGTGCGCCGCACGCATGTCCGTCGATGCGGCGCCCCGTCCGCGCGGCCGTACACTCGGCCCGTGCGGATCGTCTCCCTGCTCCCGTCAGCCACGGAGATCGTGTTCGCCCTGGGCCTTGGGGAGGAGCTCGTGGGGCGGACGCAGGCGTGCGACTTCCCCGCGGAGGCGGCGGCGGTCCCAACGGTCACGCGCTCGTCGGCTCCGGGGGACTTCTCGAGTCGCCGCATCGACGCGCATCTCCGCCACGCGTTGCACGCGGGCGCGGTGCCCTGCGAGCTCGACGTCGAGGCGCTGCGTTCGGCGGAACCCGACCTGGTGCTCACGCAGGATGTCTGCCAGGCCTGCGGAATGGCCCGGCGGCAGGTGCTGCAGGCGCTTCGTCCGCTCGCGTCCGAGGCGGAGGTGGTCTCGCTCGAGCCCACGTCGATCGAAGGGATCCTCCACGCCATCACGACCGTCGGCGCGATGACTTCGGCCGAGGACGAGGCGATCGGACTCGTGGAGCTGCTCCGGGAGCGGCTCGGCGCGATCGAGGCGCAGGTGCAGCGGCGGCGGTCGGCCGGGGTGCGCGCCCGGCGGGTGGTCGCCCTCGAATGGCTGGACCCGCCCTGCGCCAGCGGGTACTGGGTGCCCGAGCAGGTGCGCCGCGCGGGTGGCTGGGACGTGCTCGGCCGGGAGGGGCTGGGGCCGGCCCCGACGACCTGGCGGGCCGTCGTTGAGGTCGACCCGGAGCAGGTGCTGCTCGTGCCGTGCGGCTTCGATGCCGCCCGGGCCGCGGACGACTGGTCGCGGATCACGCGCCCGGCGGGATGGGCGGACCTGCGAGCCGTTCGCCACGGAGAGGTCTTCGCTCTGGACGCCCGCGCCTACTTCACGCGCCCCGGCCCGCGAGTGATCGACGGGATCGCCCTGCTCGCGGAGCTCTTCGACCCTCAGGGCTTCGTGGACGAGGCACCGACGGAAGCGTGGATCCCGGTGATGGACCCATGACGCGGCGCGGTGGGATGCTCCTCGCCGGCGCCGACGGGCGCCGACGGGCGGCGACGGGCGGCGACGGGCCCCAGGTCGCGCACCCTGGGGTCGACCCGGCGCGCCATCGCTGATGCCGTTTCGCGCAACGTTCCAGTGCCTGTGGTGCGGGCGCGTGCACCGTCCGCGGTCCACCGCCGACCTGGAGGGGTGGGCGATGCTGTGTCCGGACTGCCTGGGCCGCGCCGGCGAGAACGAGTTCCTGCGGTTCCGGCTGAAGCGGGCCCTTGCCGAGCGCTCGGGGCAGCCAGGCGCAACAGATCCACCGGAGCGTGGGCCGGGATCGCCACTGCGCACGGTCGCGCCGCCTGCGTCCCCGGCTGCATCAGGGGCGGACGGTTCCCCCGGGGGCTCGGAGGCCGACTGATCGACTCCGCGTGTGGGTGGGTGGGCTCCGGCGATCTGCGATACTCCGCGGCATGTCTCCATTGCGCGACCGAACCATCGCGACCGTGGGCTCGGGCGTCATGGCCGAGGCGATGATCGCCGGCCTTCTCCGGGGCCACCAGGTCGAACCCGCCCAGATCGTCGCCAGCCACCCCCGCGCGGACCGTCGGGCGCAGCTCGAGCGCGACTACGCCATTCGCGTCTGCGCCGGCAACCTGGAGGCGGTACAGCAGGCCGACATCGTCGTCCTGGGCATCAAGCCGCAGATGCTCGTGCGCGTCGGGCGGGAGCTGTCCGGCCAGCTGCGCGAGGGTCAGCTCGTCCTCAGCATCATCGCCGGCGCCACCACCACCGCGCTCGCGACGGTCCTGCGGCATCGAGCGATCGTGCGAAGCATGCCCAACACCCCGGCGCGGCTGGGCAAGGGGATGACCGTCTGGTTCGCGACGCCGGAGGTTACCGCCGAGCAGAGGGACCAGACATCCACCCTGCTCAAGGCGTTGGGTGCGGAGCTGGCGGTCGACGACGAGCGCATGGTGGCCATGGCGACCGCAGTCAGCGGCACCGGCCCGACGTACGTCTTTCTCGTCATGGAGGCCTTGATCGACTCGGCCGTCCACCTCGGATTTCCGCGCCACATCGCGCACGACCTCGTCATCGAGACGCTCGAAGGCAGCACGCTGTTCGCCAAGTCGAGCGGGATGCATCCCGCCGAGCTGCGCAACATGGTGACGTCGCCGGGTGGCACCAGCGCCGCAGCGCTCCACGAGCTCGAGTCGGGTCGGCTCCGAACCGTGCTCTCCGAGGCGGTGTGGGCGGCGTTCCGGCGCACCGAGGAGCTGGGCGAACAGCTGGAGCGGCAGGCGGAGGCCGGGAGCCCCCGGTAGCCCTCGGTGCCCCGGTAGCCTCCGGCCGGTCTGGCGAGAGGACGCGGCCTGAGGCTCACTCCGACGAGGGCGAGCGCCGGCGCGTGCGGTTCGGCTCTCGCGCCGGGGACCCGGCCGGGTAGCATGGCCCCATGCGGTCGGCAGGAGAGGTCGTCGGGTTCGTCCTGATGGTCGTCGGCGTCATCGCCCTGCTCGGTTCGCTCGGCACGGATGCGGGGCTCACCGACGCGCTTGGCTGGCTATGGCCGCTGCTGGTCGTGGGGTTCGGCCTGTGGCTCGTGTGGGACGCGGGCAACCGGCGGTACTCCATGCCGCGACCCGGATGGTCCGCGCGGGGGCCCGATCGGCCGCCGGGCGGGCCCGATGCGTGGGGATCCGGCGCCGATCCGCTGCCGGGGGCCGATTCCAGCCGCGCCGGGCTGGGCACGCGCGCTGTGCCGGGCACGCCCGACCCGGCAGGCTGGGCTGCGGCGTCCCGGGCGTGGGGACCCGGGGTGCTGCATGACCGCAGATTCCTCGGCGAGATCGAGATGGCGGGGCCCGTGCAAGCCGGGCCGATGCACATCGAGACGTTCATCGGCGAGGTCCGCCTCGACCTCACGCAGGCGACCTTCCCGGACGGAGAGACGCCGATCCACGTCAGCACCGCGGTCGGCGAGGTGCGAGTCCTGCTTCCAGCCGACGTCGCCGCGTCGGTGCGAGCGACGTCGATGCTCGGTGAGAGCGAGGCGCTGGGCCGCACGTCCGGAGCGGTCATGGGCGATGTGCGCGCCGAGACCGACGACTATTCCGTCGCGACGCGGCGGATCCGGGTCGAGGCACAGTCGCTGATCGGCGAGGTCGCGGTCCGCCGCGCGCGCCCTTCTGCCGGGCTCGACCCGCTCGCTTCTCCGGGCTCTGGGTCGGACCGACCGCCCGCGCCGCCGGCCGGGCACGCCGAGTCCGAATGGGCCGGCGCGGCCGCAACCCAGCCGCCGGCGGCGCACGTCGAGTCCGGATGGGCCGGCGCGGCCGCAACCCAGCCGCCGGCAGCACCAGGTGAGTCGGAGGCGGCCGCCCGACCTCCGGCCGGACCCGATTCCTGAGGTGTCCGACCTTCGCGTCGAGCTGCTCTACACGCTCGACTGCCCGCACTGGGAGACGGTTCGGGCCGACCTGCATCGCGCGCTGGCGGAGGGGGCCATCGAGACGCCCATCCAGCTCGTGCTCGTGAGCGACCATGACGACGCGGAGTTCCTCGGCTTCGTCGGGTCTCCCAGCGTGCGCCTCAACGGCACCGACGTCGTCCCTCTCCCGGCCGGCGCCGCGGTCAACACCGGCTGCCGCGTGTACGTGCAGCCCGACGGGTCCCTGTCAGGTCGCATTCCGGCGCAGGTGCTGAGCGAGGCGGTGCGCCGGCACCGACAGGGCCGCCTGGAGGCGTTCCAGCGGGAAGAATCGCGAAAGGTAGCCGCCGCCGCGCTCGAGGCTGCGGCGACGACGAGCGCGCGGCCGACGACCAGCGCACGGCCCCCGACCAGCGCGAGGCGAACGACGAGCTCGCGGCCGACGAGGAGCGCGCGGCCGACAAGGATGACGCGCAGAACACCGACGGAGGTGGGCAGACGTGAATGCGACTCGGCCGACCCGGAGGCTCCGCAGTGCGGCACAGGACGGCACGGCACGAGCTCTTCGGGTCGCGTTCCTGTGGGCGGCGCACCGTCAGCGTCTTGCCCGGCTCGCCGCCCGGAGCTCGTTGACGAGGGGCACGGTGCGCCGGTTCGTGGCAGGGGAGACCCTGCCCGACGCTCTCCGCGGGCTCGAGCGGCTTCGCGATCGCGGGCTGGCCACCACCGTCGACGTGCTCGGCGAGTCGGTCACGACCGCCGACGCGGCCCGCTTGGCGGCCGACCGGTACCTCGAAGTGCTCGACGCGCTGGCCGGGCGCCGGCTCGACAGGAACGTGAGCGTCAAGCTGACGCAGCTCGGTCTCGACGTCGACCGGGACGTCTGCCGCGAGAACCTGTTTCGCATCGTCGGTCGTGCGGCGGAGCTCGAGGCGTTCGTCCGCGTCGACATGGAGGACCATGCCCACACCGAGCGCACGCTGGAGCTCGTCCGCGAGGCCCACGCGCGGCACCCGGGCGTCGGCGTCGTCATCCAGGCCTACCTCCGACGCAGCGCCGACGACGTCGCGTCGCTCGACCGCGACCGCATCCGCGTCCGGCTGTGCAAGGGCGCCTATGACGAACCGGCGGCGGTCGCCTTCCCGCACAAGCGCGACGTCGACGACAGCTTCCGGCGGCTGGCCGAGGCGCTGCTTCGTGACGGCGAGTACCCCGCGCTGGCGACGCACGACGAGGTGCTCATCGCCTGGGTGCGCGGGTTTGCCGAGCGCGAGCGGATCGACCCGTCGCGCTTCGAGTTCCAGATGCTCTACGGCGTGCGGCGGGACCTTCAGGAGCGACTTGCACGCGCGGGCTACACGGTCCGCGTGTACGTCCCGTTCGGAACGGAGTGGTACCCGTACTACATGCGGCGACTGGCGGAGCGACCGGCCAACGTGCTGTTCATGGCGCGCAGCGTGCTGCGCGAGCGGCGCGGGAGTCGCGACTCGGACTGAGCGGCGGGGTCCGCGAGCCGCCCGGACAGCGCTCCGGGCGCCTACGCCTCGCGCGCCACGATGGCCTGCGTCGCAGCGGCGCGGCCACTCTGCGCCAGCAAGACGCCGGTCACGACGAGCGCTGCGCCGAGCGATCTGGAGGGCGTCCAGCCGCTCGCCGAGCAGCAGGACGGCAAGGGTGACGGCGAAGACGGGTTCGAGCATGCTGACGAGCGCTGCCTGGGCGGCGCCGATCCGGCCGACGCCGGCGTAGAACGCCTGGATCGCGACGGCGGTGGCCAGCACGCCGATCGCGATCAGCCCGGGCCATGCATCGCCGGGCACCTGCCACGGGAGCGCCGGCTCGCCGACCGCCGCGGCGATGGCGACGAGTACGAGCCACGTCCCGACCATCATCAGCGCCGCCGCCAGGAGCGGTGGCACCTGCGGCGGCTCGTCTGCCCGCGGCGCCCGGGCGATCGAGCCCTTGCGCTCCCCGGCGACACGCGCGGCGAGCAGGATGTAGCCGCTGTAGATGATGGGCGAGGCGACCGCCAGGACGACCCCAAGCGGGTCCACGCCGGCCTCGATCCCGCCGACCATGCACGCGGCTCCTGCGGTGGCGATCCCAAGGGCCAGCCATGCCCGTCGTCCCTCGAACGATCGCCCGAACCGCATGGCGCCGACGGCCACCAGGGCCGGGTAGACGTAGAGCAGCAGCGCCACGAGGCTGACGGGAGCGCGCTGCACCGCCGCGTAGTACGTGGCGGCGTTACCGGCGAATACCATCCCGAGCCCGACCATCACGGCCGCCTGACGCGCCGTCAACCGTCGCAGCGCGTGGCGGCCCGAGGGCCACGCGAGCAGCCAGCCCCACGTCAGGATCGCCCCGAACGTGAAGCGCCAGGCAAGGAGCGTCAGCCAGTCGGTCCCGGTCGCGTAGACGCCCTTCGCCAGGAGCGGCCCGGACCCGTATCCGCACGCGGACACGGCGACGAGCAGGACGCCGATCAGCTGGCGACGACGCATCCGGCGGAGGCTAGCAGGCGCCCGACGGCACTTCTCGACGGCCGCGCGCGCCCCGTGGCAGGGCGCTCCGGCGGCTGTCACGGCGCCGGGCCGGCGGGCGGCAGCACCGTCCCCGACCCAAGCGGGTAGACTTCCCCGTGCCGACCGGCTCGCGCATGCGACCGGCGAACCCGAACGAGGAAGCTGCGACGGCTACGCTGTACGCCCCCACGACGCAGCGGGTCCGACGGGCCCCCACCGTGGTCGACTTCGTCAACATCCGATGGGTCGACGACTGGTGCAAGCGATGCAACATCTGCGTCGAGATCTGCCCCAAGGCATCCCTCGTCCTCACGCACGACGCGATCATCGAGGCGGAGGACTGCATCCGGTGCGGTCTCTGCGAGCGCTACTGCCCTGATCTCGCCATCGAAGTGATCCCCGCTCAGATCGTCGCCGCGCCTGGCGCGCACCACGAGCCGTCGGCGCCCTCAGGCAGCGCGCGAGGCCGCCTGCCGCAGCGGTCCGGGCTGCCCGACACGGCACGCGGCCCGGCGGTCGCCGGCCTGGATCCCAGCCGCGGCATCACCGACGTCGAGAGCGGCCCGGACGTCGATCGCGCGAACCCGACGTAGGAGGGCGGCACGAGAGATGGCCAAGCGACTCCTCCAGGGCAACGAGGCGATGCTGCTCGGGGCGGTGCAGGCCGGTGCCGGCTACTTCGCCGGCTATCCGATCAGCCCGAGCAGCGAGATCCTGATGGCCGCGTCTGCCCATGCCGCCACACATCCCGAGTTCCGGTTTCTCCAGGCGGAGGACGAGATCGCCAGCGCCAACGCGATCATCGGCGCGAGCCTCGCCGGCGCGAAGTCGTTCACCGCGACGTCGGGGCCCGGCTTCAGCCTGATGCAGGAGGCGATCGGCTACGCCCACAAGCTCCGCGTCCCCACGGTCTTCATCGACGTCCAGCGCGTGGGGCCGGCGACCGGCATGCCCACCATGCCGGGACAGGGCGACATCCTGCAGACTCGCTACGGCTCGTCAGGCGACTACACGAGCATCGTGTTCTACCCATCGAGCGTGGCCGAGTGCTACGAGTACACGATCCGCGCGTTCAACTGCGCCGAGGAGAGCCGCTCACCCGTGGTGGTGCTGTCCGACGCATTCCTCGCCCACCTCAACGAAGTCGTCGACCTCGACGCGATCGAGGTTCCGGTCGTCCCGCGGACTCTCGAGCCGCTCGCCTCTGGCAGCACCCGCCTGTTCAGCGGCGTGGCGACCTATCCGGACGGAGAGCCGGCCACGGCCGACGCGGACGAGTACATCCGCCAGTACGAGTCGGCCAAGGCGACCAGGCTCGAAGTCGCCGAGCGCTACTCGTTCTACGAGTACGGCTGGAACGTGGACGCCGAGACGCTCGTGATCGCGTTCGGGATCACGCGCCGCATCGCCCAGCCCCTCGCCCCCCACTTCGCCCTGTTCCGGCCCATCCGGATCTGGCCGGTGCTGCAGGATCAGCTGCGCGCGATCGCGCCCCGCTACAGGCGGCTGGTCGTCATCGAGGGCAGCGACGGCCAGTACGCCAGCGTCGTCGAGCGCGTCCTGTACCGTGACGTCCATCGGGTGCCGCTCCTCGGTGGTCGCATGAGCCTCGAGGCGGTCCGCGAAGGGCTCGACCGCGCCGGCCTGCTCCCGCCGGAGCTCGCCGAAGCGGCGGTCTGAGCCACAGCCCCACGAACCGAGGTCTCCAGCAGCGATGTCGTACAAGGACAAGATCAAGACCGACCTCTTCCCGACGATCTGGTGCCCGGGCTGCGGGATCGGCCTGATCATGACCCAGCTGGCCATGGTGATGGATGACCTCGGCCTGGACAAGACGAACACCGTCATCGTGACCGGGATCGGATGCACGGGCCGGATGGGCGCCTACATGCAGTTCGATTCCGTCTACGCGCTGCACGGTCGGACGCTGCCGGTGGCCGAAGCGATCGCCACCGTTCGCCCGGAGCTCAACGTGATCGTGGCGTCCGGAGACGGCGACATCGCGTCGATCGGCGGCAATCACCTGCTGCACGCAATCCGCCGGAACCCGCGCATCACCGTGCTCTGCAACAACAACGAGATCTACGGCCTGACCGGCGGTCAGACGGGCCCCACCACGCCGATCGGCACGAAGACCATCTCGTCCCCGGCGGGGGCGACGTTCAGCCCGATCAACCTCCAGGGCCTGGTGAACACGAACCCGAACGCGTTCTACGCGAAGACCACCGTCTACCACCAGGGCCAGATGCGGAAGGCGATCAAGGAGGCCATCGAGTGGCCCGGGTTCGCCTTCGTCGATATCGCCAGCCAGTGCATCGAGAACAACGGGCGGCGGATCGGCTTCCCCAGCGCAAACGAGATGCTCAACTTCTACAAGAAGGAATACCGCCAGGCGCCGCCCGGGTCGACGCAGCTGGCGAACCGCCAGCTCGGGACCGTCAGGGGACGGCCGGCCGGGGCCGAGCCCGCCACGGTCGGCGCGGGGGCGGGAAAGGGGAGCGGCGAGGCATGACCGAGCGCGCGATCGTCATCGACGGCGTGGGGGGCCAGGGGGTCCGCGTCATCGGCAACACGATGGCGTCCCTGCTGGGGGCCATGGGCTTCGAGGTCACGCTGCTGTACGACTATGACTCGAGCGTGCGTGGCGGCATGAGCGAGGCGTTCCTGAAGTACGGCGAAGAGCCCATCTCCAACCCGGTCGTGGAGCACGCGAACGTGACCCTCCGCCTGGCGGACCACGGTCCCAACCATCTCGAAAGCGCCTACGTGGTCTGCGACGTCGGGCTGGCGAAACCCGGCGAGCGGGCCGAGGAGATCCCCTTCCTCGAGCTCGGCGTCAGGCACTTCGGGCGCGACCTGTTCGGAAACATGATCGCGCTCGGCCGGCTGCTCCGGCTCTCGAACGTGTCGTTCGACGAGGCCGCGCTCGTAGCCGCGCTTCCCACGAAGTACCGAGAGGAGAACATCGGCGCCGTGCGGTACGGGTACGAGCTGGACGCCGACCAGATCCGCCAGATCGTGCCAGAGGAGGCCGCCGGTCGGTTCGCCGAGCGATACGCGGATGCCGTGCTCGCCGGCGTGGACCCCAAGCAGGCCGTGGAGCTGGCCGGGCAGCACGTCGCGCCCTGATATCCCCGTGATCGACGGCCCGTCTGTCGCGATCCTCGCCGACGACCTGATCTGGGCCACCCGGCTCGACCGACTGGTCCGCGACGCGGGGGCTCGTCCGGCCACGCTGCGCAGCCTCGGCGCCCTCGACGTCGCGCTGGCGGCCGGTGCACGGCCGTCGGGCGTGATCGTCGACCTGACGAGCCGGGCGTATCCGGGACTCGAGGCCATCCGGCGCGCCGCCGCCGCCGGAGTCCCCGTGGTCGCCGTGGGCCAGCACGACGACCCTGCCGGCCGCGATGCCGCGCGTGCCGCGGGGGCCGCCGACGTCTACGCGTACCGGCGCCTCTTCGCGAGCGGGCCGCGCGTGATGGGAGCCTGGGTCAGGGGATTGTCCGGAGCACGCGCGTCGTCGGTGGCCACCCCGGCGGGATCCGCGCGGCCGACGACGGGCGTGCCGGCGGTCGCAGGCGACCTGGGCGGGCTCGGCATGCCCGCCGAGCGACATCGTGAGCGCATCGAGGCGGCGCAGGCCGGCCTGCGCGGGGTCGGCGGCCGGGCTCTGCTCGTCGGCGTCGGCGCCGACCTGCGCTGGCTTACCGGCTACGACGCCATGAACCTCGAGCGCCTGACGATGCTGGTGGTGCCTGCCGTCGGGGACCCCGTCATGGTCGTGCCCCGGCTCGAGGCGCCGCGCGCGTCGCTTGCCCCCGCCGCGGCCGCGGGGATCGTCCGGCTGCTCACGTGGGAGGAAACGCAGGACCCTGTCGCGCTGGTGTCCGGACTCCTGCCCGCAGCAGGGCGGCCGGCGCGCAGTCGGCTGCTCGTGTCCGATCGACTGCGGGCCTCGTTCGTCCTGCGCCTGCAGGGGGCGTTCCCGGCCTTTCCGTTCGGGCTCGCGTCGGAGGTGCTCCGGGAGCTGCGCATGACGAAGGATGCCGACGAGGTCGCGCTGCTGCGGGCGGCGGCGCACGCGGCCGACCGGGTGGTGCTCGCCATCGCCGCCGGGCGGCTGGTCGGTCGGCCCGAGGCGGACGTGGCGCGCGAGGTCCGCGAGCGACTGCTGGACGCGGGCCACGAGCTCGCCTCGTTCGCCATCGTGGGGAGCGGCCCGAACTCCGCGTCCCCGCACCACGAGGCGTCGGACCGCCGGCTCGCGGCAGGCGAACCGGTCGTGCTCGACATCGGGGGCGCCTTCAACGGGTACGGTTCGGACACCACCCGAACGATCTGGGTGACGGGCGTCGACGACGCGCGACCGGATCCCGAGTTCGAGCGGCTCTACAGCGTGTTGCGTGATGCCCAGGCCGCCGCGACGGCCGCGGTGCGGCCCGGAGTTCCGGCGGAGCAGATCGACGCCGTGGGCCGGGGCATCATCGAGCGCGGCGGTTTCGGCCCCGCGTTCATCCACCGCATCGGGCACGGCATCGGGCTGGATGAGCACGAGGATCCGTACCTGGTGCGCGGGAACGGCGAGCCGCTGCGACAGGGATGCGCATTCAGCGTGGAGCCGGGTATCTACCTCGAGGGCCGCTACGGGGCCCGTATCGAGGACGTCGTCGTCTGCGGACGGGACGGGCCGGACGTGCTCAACGAGGTCACGCGGGAGCTGCTCGTGGTCCGTGGCGCCTGAGGTACTGCCACGGACGGCCATGTCTCGCGTCCCCCGCCCGGCGGCCTCGCGTCCACCCGCCCGGCATCCACCCGCCCGGCGGCCCGGATGGCGACAGCCCGGTGCTATCATCCGCGGGCGCGCGGGGCCGCCGGGCGCGGATCTCAATCCGCCGCGGCCCGCAGCGGACATGAGCCCGTGAACGACATCGACCACGGGGCGGCGACGCGTGCGTCGCCCGCCGATCCTGACCCAGGCACCCCGTCTGCGGAAGCCCCGTCCGGTTCGCTCGATGCGCGGCCGGAGTCCGGCGCCGCAGCGGAGACAGATGCCGCGCCCCACGGATGTACCGCGGCGCAGCTCCGGCGCTTCATCAAGTCGCGTCCGTACGTGCCCATGCACGAGTTGCGGCGCCGGTTCGAGCTCGGCGGGGAGACGGACGACGTGTGGCCGATCGACACAGCGCAGGGTCCGTCATACGTGGGCGTGCCCAGGCGAGAGTGCGCCCTCCTCCAGGAGCTGATCCGCCAGGGGGAGATCGGGGTCGAGCTCTGCACGGACCCGGACGTCCGGGTCGTCGTCGGCATCTATCCCATTCGCCCGGTGCCGCGCACCTGAGGGCGACCGGGCCGACAAGCCCTGTCGTCCCGGCCCGGGGCCGGGTACCCTGTGTCCGCGCAAGCCCCCACCCCGACCGGAGGTGCAGCATGCCGGCAACCGAGAAGCCTCGCCTGTCCCACCTGGTCCAGGAAGCGACCGACGACGAGCCCGGGACCGCGGCCGAGGCGGCCCGCCGTGTCGACCAGGACGCGGCGCTCGCGGACTACGCGGAGCTGGCACGCCTGCTGCGGGCCGCCGACCAGGCCGGGGAACGGGAGGCGGCGGTCCAGATCAGGGAGCTGATGGACGGCATATGGCCGGCCCTCAGCGAGGAGCAGCGCGGCCGGATCGAAGAGGGCGAGTTCGACTGGTAGTTGCCCTCAGCGGGCGGAGCACGAGCGCTCCCTCGAGCTCGAGCAGCCGGCGCTTGACGTCGAGCATCTGTTCCCGCGGCGCGTGCCCGCCGCCGCCGTACCCGCCCAGCGTGCCGTCCGCAGCGAGGATGCGGTGGCAGGGGATGACAAGTGGGACGGGATTGCGGCCGAGTGCGCCGCCCACCGCACGTGCCGCGCGGGGACGCCCGATGGATCGGGCGAGCGCCCCGTAGCTCGTCGTTTCCCCGTAGGCGAGTCGCTGCGCCCCCGCCAGCACCAGGCGATCCCAGGCGGTTACCGCGTCGAGGTCGACCGGCAGGTCGAACGTCGTTCGACGACCGTCGAAGTACTCGCCGAGCTCGCGTCGTGCCGAGGCAAGCGCCTCGTGCATCGTCGCGGGAAGCCCCGGGCCGTCCGGCACCACTGCGCCGCCGAGTCGCCTCGACAGGCTCTCGATGAACTCGCCGGTCTCCGAGACCAGCTCGATCGCGACGATGCCGCGCGTCGAGGCCGCTAGGTGCACCAGGCCCCATGGCGCGGGTTCCTGCACGAAGGCCGCCGCGATCGTCCCGACCGCCGCGCGCGTCGCACGAAGGGCGCCGTCGAGCTCGACCCCCAGGGGCGTCTCCTCCGGCAGTGGATCCGCCGAGCGCAGCCATCGTCCCATCCTGTCCTCTCGCTCGTCTCGATTCGTCTTCACAGATCCGTCTCCATCTGGCGCGCCAGGAGCCGCCGCAGGCGGCGCAATCCCTGGCTGACGTGTTGTCGTGCCGTCGTCTCCGTGCATCCCAGGGCGTCGGCCACGTCCGTGTACGCGTCGCCTTCCAGCACGCGCCTGATCACCGCCACCCGCTGCCGGGCCGTCAGCTCGAGCAGGGCGTCGCGCACAGCACGTCGCGTCTCCGCAGCCGCAGCTCGGGCGCCGGGGTCCTGCAGCGGATCGTGCGTCACGTGCGCCTCGAGGTCGAGCGGGCCCGTGCCGGTCGCCAAGCGCACGGCGCGTCGCCGGTACGCGTCTCGGGCCAGGTTTCCGGCGATCCGGTAGAGCCACGCTCGCACGTTTGCTCCGGCGGCGAGGCGCGGGTAGGCGCGAAACGCGCGCAGGAAGGTCTCCTGGTGCAGGTCGGCGGCGTCGTCGGCGGACGGGACCAGCCGGCGGAGATAGCGGTACAACTCCACCTCGTGCTCCGTGATCAGGATTTCGAACGGTGGAGCGACGGCATTCGCTCGCGGGGACCAGTCGTCGGCGTCGGCCGACCTGCCGTCGCCCCGCGTCGATCTCTCGTCGTCGCGCTCCGGCGTCAGCATCGAGGTCATCACGTGAAGTGTGACGCGCCGGCGCAGCTTTCGTGAACGAGTGAAAGATCCACGGTGGCCGGCCGATGCCTCGGACGGCTGCGTCCCCTGGACGATCGAGAGGGCCCCCCGGCTCGAGGGAGGCGCTGGAGCTGGACTGATTTCAGGATTAGTTCAGACTCAGCATGTACACCATCGCACGGGGACCGGGAGAACCTCGCGAGGGCCCACCAGCTGGAGTCATGACAGTGGAAGACGACGAGAAGATCGCTTCCGAAGCGTCGCGCGACGAGGGCGCGAGGTCCGTGGACCCACCTGTCCCCGACTGGCCTCGCACCCCAACCGACGACGACGCGAGGCTCGGCGCCGACTCGCGTCCGGCGGCTGCGTCTGCGTGGAACACGGGGACGGCCGCCGGTCCCCTCTGGGCGACTCCGCCCCAAACCGGGCCCGCGACGAGCTCGGAACCGGCTGGCGGACGAACCCGACTGGCGGACAGAACCCGACTGGCGGAACGAGCCGGCATGGCAGTCCCCGCAGGTGGCGCCGACGCCGCGCGGCGGCCGCCGCATCCCTGTCCGGGCGGTGCTGGCGGCCGCGCTCCTGTCGGCCGTCCTGTCGTCTGGCGGCACATACGCGGTTATCACGCTGACGGCTCCGCCGCAACCCACGGCCGCCCCCGCGGCGCGTCTCACGTCCACGGGCGCAGCTGCTGCGACCACGCCAGCCGTCGTCGGCTCCGCCGATGCGATCGTCCGGATTGCCGCCGAGGCGAGCAAGTCCGTGGTCACGATCACCACGACCGGCATGAGCGGCTTCTCGCCGTTCTCCGTGCCGGAGACCGGAGTCGGATCCGGGTTCGTGGTTTCGACCAGCGGGCTGATCCTGACCGCAAACCATGTCGTGGCCGGCAACACGTCGCTCACCGTCACGCTGCCGGATGGACGCCAGGTCTCGGCCACGGTCGTCTCCACGGACCCGCAGCACGACGTCGCGCTGATCAGGGCATCCGCGACCGGACTGGTGCCGCTCCCGCTCGGAGACTCGAGCAACCTGACGGTAGGGGAGCTGGCCGTCGCCGTCGGCAGCCCGCTGGGCACGTTCAACGACACGGTCACGAACGGGATCGTGTCCGCCCTCGACCGGACCATCACCGTGTCCGAGCCGGGATCCCGGTTGCAGACGCAGCTGTCCGGGCTGATCCAGACGGACGCGGCGATCAACCCGGGCAACAGTGGCGGACCGCTTCTCGATGCGTCCGGGAACGTGATCGGGTTGATCACCGCCCAGGCCAGCGGGGCCGAGGGCGTCGGGTTCGCAGTGCCGATCAACGCAGCCAGGACCCTGATGGCCAATGCCCCGGCCGCGTAGCCGGACGGCACGCCGGTCCCCAGGGGGCGACGTCTAGCGAACGGCAGTTCGACGAACGGCACGGGCACCGGGGTCCGTGGCCGGAAGCAGCTCGCCCGGAGGCCGCGCGGCCACCGGCCCGTCGAGGACGGAGCCACCAACCTACTTGCTTCGAAGGGATACTCGATGAACCTCAAATTGATCGGCGCCGTGGCGATGATCGTCATCGGCGTCGGCGCGGTCGGCTTCGCGGTCTTGGGCCGTCAATCTGGCCGCATCCGCGACTCCCAGTACCTGACCGCCACCGCAGCCGACCGGAACGTGCGGTGCAGGCGGTCGCCACGGGGACGGTACAGTCGACCGCTGCCTACGGGCTCAGCTTCGGGGCAGACCCCGAGGTCATCTCCAGCGCGTCCACGACGACCACGTCCTCCTCCACCACCGCCACGACCTGGAACGTCGAGACGGTGCCGGTGACGGTCGGCCAGACCGTGACCAAGGGCCAGGTGCTGGCGACAGCGGACCCCAGCAATGCGCAGGTCGGCGTCGCAATCGCGAAGGCCAATCTCGCCGCGGCCCAGGCCCGGCTCGCGGTCGACGAGGGCCATCCGGCCTCGACGGCGCTTGCCGCCGCCCAGAATGCCCTCAACGCGGCCAGCCTGGCCTACGCCTCCACGCAGCACAGCCAGCAGTCGACGTTGCAGCAGGCCGAGCTCGCCGTCACGCAGGCGCAGCAGGCGCTGGCCAACGCGCAGTCCGCGCTCGCCACCGCCGAGGCCGGCCCCACCGCCGACCAGCTCGCGGCCCTGCAGAACGCGGTCAGCCAGGCCCAGCTCAACCTCCAGTCCGCCCAGCAGTCGCAGACGAACACCCTCGCCTCCGACAAGCTCTGCCCTGGCAGACCGCGCAGCAGGCCGTGACGAACGCAACCAGCCCAGTACACGACGATGAGGCTAAGGGCGCATCCGGTGCCACGCTCACCACCGATCAGGCAGCGGTCACCACCGCCCAGAATGCCCTGTCCGCGCTGCAGTTGAAGAACCAGGCCGCCGAGCAGCAGGCGGCCAACCAGGTCACCTCGGCCCAGAACGCCCTCGCCACCGCGCAGGCCAACCTCACGAGCGGCTCGGTGCCCTCCTCGACGACGGTCCAGAGCGCCCAGCAGGCGGTCGCAGTCCGCGCAGACGAACCTTGTCTCGGCCAACCAGCGTCTGGCGGCCGCGAAGGTCTCACAGGGCGACAGCCTGGCGTCGGCACAGCAGTCGCTCGCCTCGGCCCAGACCAACTACGCGGCGTCGACCGGACCGCAACCGGCCTCCACCATCTCCAGCGATCAGGCCGCCGTCTCGACGGCCCAGTCGAACCTCACGAACGCCGAGAGCACCGCGGCGCACACGACCCTCACCGCTCCTGACAACGGCCAGATCGTGGCCATCAACATCGAACCCAACACGATCGCCCCGGTCGGCTGGGCGATCACCATGCAGACCACCGCGCTCGAAGCGACGGCGAGCTTCGCCGAGTCGGCCGTGGTGGGCCTGAAGGTCGGTCAGCCGGCGACCGTCACCGTCACGGCCCCGGGCGTCGACGTCCCGGGCACCGTGAGCTCGATCACGCCAGTCGGGACGAGCTCCGGCTCGAACAGCGTGGTGACGTTCACCGTCACGGTCTCGCTCACCAACGCACCGTCCACGGTGCTCTCCGGCATGTCGGCCAGCGTGGCGGTCACCACGGCACAGGCGGCCAACGTGGTCACTGTGCCCGCCATCGCCGTCGTCGGTTCTTCCGGCAACTACGAGGTCCGGGTGCTCGATAGCGCCGGCAAGGAGCAGCTGGTGCCGGTGACGGTCGGGCTCATGAGCAGCTCCCTGGCGGAGATCCAGAGCGGCATCACCGCCGGCCAGACCGTGATCACCGGCACCGTCACCGCGCTCAACTCCACCACCACGACCGGCGGCGCGGGCGGCTTTGGCGGTATCGGTGGCGGCGGGGGCGCGATGGTCCGCGGTGGCGGCGGAGGCGGGGCGGCGCAGCCGGTGGCGGCACCCGTACGACAACGGGCGGCGGCGCAGCCGGCGGCGCGGCGGGTGCGCCATGAGCGACCCCATCATCCACCTCGAGAACGTCTCGCGCACGTACGACCTGGGTGAAGTCAAGGTGCCCGCGCTCGTCGATGTCGACCTGACAGTCGCGCAGGGCGAGTTCATCGCCATCATCGGGCCGTCGGGTTCGGGCAAGTCCACGATGATGAACATCCTGGGCTGCCTGGACCGTCCCACCGCGGGCCGTTACGTCCTCGACGGCACGCCGGTCGACGGAGCTCGACGACAACGGGCTGGCGGCCCTCCGGAGCAAGCTCCATCGGCTTCGTCTTCCAGTCGTACAACCTGCTGCCGCGCACGAGCGCCCTGGAGAACGTGGCGACCCCCCTTGCGTACCAGGGGGTGAGCCGTCGGGAGCGCCTGGCACGGGCCCAGGCGGCCCTCGAGCGCCTGGGGCTCGGCGAGCGGCTGCACCACCAGCCGACCGAACTCTCGGGCGGCCAGCAGCAGCGCGTGGGCATCGCCCGCGCCCTCGTCACCGAGCCGGCCATCCTGCTCGCGGACGAGCCCACGGGCAACCTCGACTCGCACTCGGGCGCGGAGGTGATCGAGCTCTTCCACCAGCTCCACGCCTCCGGCCGCACCATCGTCCTGATCACCCACGACCCGGACGTGGCGGCGGTGGCCGACCGCCAGGTGCACATCCGGGACGGAAGGATCGCGGCATGAAGACCGGCGATCTCGTCCGTCTCGCTCTCTCCCGGCTCGGGACCGGCAAGCTGCGCACCGCCCTGACCATGCTCGGCGTCATCATCGGCGTCGCCTCAGTGGTGGCGCTGGTGTCGGTCGGCCAGGGCGCCACCTCCGGCATCAACAGCCGCCTCGAGGGCCTCGGCACGAACCTCCTGTCGGTCACGCCCGGCGCCACCACCACCGGGGCCACCAGGGGCGCCTTCGGTTCCGCGACCACCCTGACCATCGAGGACGCCACGGCGCTCGCCACGCAGCCGGACATCGCCGGCGTGGCCCCCGAACTCTCGAGCTCCCATCTCATCGTGGCCGGCAGCCTGAACGAGACGACGACGGTGATCGGCACGACGCCCGCCTACCCGCTCGTCTTCGCCTACGACATGTGGCAGGGCTCGTTCCTGACCCAGGCCAGCGTGGACCATGGGTTGCGGGTGGCCGTGCTCGGCAACACGACCGCCACGAACCTCGGACTCGGGGCGTCGTCGGTCGGGAGCACCGTCTACATCAGCGGCCTGCCCTTCGAGGTGGTGGGCATCATGCAGCCCAAGGGCGGCGCCGGGTTCGCGAACCCCGACGACGAGGTGCTCATCCCGGTCACCACGGCGCGCAACCTGTTCGTGGGCACGGACAGCGTGCGCGCCATCGGCGTCAGCGTCGCCTCGCCAGGCAGATGAACGCGGCCACGGCCGAGATCACGACGGTGCTCGACCAGCGCCATGGGATCGGCGCCAGCGGCACGCCCGGACTTCACGATCACCAGCCAGACCCAGCTGCTCTCCACGGTGGGCTCGATCAGACCCTGCTGACGGTGCTGCTGGCCGGCATCGCCTCGATCTCGCTCTCGTGGGCGGCATCGGGATCATGAACATCATGCTCGTCTCGGTTCGCGAGCGGACGCGCGAGATCGGTATCCGCAAGGCCATCGGGGCCCGCGGGCGCGACGTCATGCTCCAGTTCCTCTTCGAGGCGCTCATGCTCTCGGTCTCCGGGGGCCTGATCGGGATTGTGATCGGCGTGGCCGCTTCCGCGGTGATCTCGATCTTGGCCGGCTGGGCCTTCGCCTTCAACCCGATCACGGTCGTCGTGTCCGTGGTCTTCAGCCTCATCATGGGGGTCATCTTCGGTGTCTGGCCGGCCAGCCAGGCCGCCCGTCTGGACCCCGTCGTCGCACTCCGCTACGAGTGAAAGGGAACTCTTCGATGGTCGACTATCCCAGCGCCCCGACTCCCGGCGCCGACCCAGCGTCGCCCGGACGGCCCGCCTCTGCGCCCGCACCGGTCAGCGCGCCTGCCAGACGCGGATTCATCGCGCAGTCCACGTCCATCCTCTCGCCGTGGCCGCCCTCGTGGCTGTCGGCGGCGTGGCATTCGCGGTCGGGCGGGTGACAGCGCCCGCGGCGGCGGCCAGCACGAGCAGGTTCGGGACCGGAGCGTTCCGGGGCGCGTTCGGGGCCAGTGCGAGCTTCGCGCCCGGCGCGGCGCGCGGCGCGCTCGGGTTCGCCGGAGTGGGCGGCGCGGGCGGCGCCGACGTCGCGCTGAGCGGCACCGTCCAGTCTGTGACGGGTACCACGCTGACGCTCAAGACGGCGGCCGGCGACACGGTCACCGTCGACCTCACGCCGTCCACGACGTATCGCACCGCCACCACCGCCAGCGCCAGCAGCGTGACCTCGGGCAGCCAGGTCATGGTCCAGCTGCAGTTCAATCGGACAGCCTTCGGAGCGGGCGCGGGCGCGGGCGCGGGCACGGGCACGGGCACCGGGGCCGGGGCTGGAGCCGGAACCGGGGCAGGAGCCGGAACCGGAGCTGGCGCCGGGGCTGGAACCGGGAGTGCGCCAGGCCCCCTGGCCAGCGGCGCGCCGCGGACCCTCACCGCCAGCGACGTCACGCTCGTGACGCCGTAGGAGAGCCTTGTGCACCTGCTCGTTGTCGAGGATGACGCCCGCCTGGTCCGGCTGCTGAAGCGGCTGCTGTCCCAGGACCGGCACGTCGTCGAGACCGCATCGACCGCCGCGGACGCGTTGGAGATCGCCACGTCGACGGTCGAGCTCGACGCAATCATCCTCGACATCGGGCTGCCCGACCGATCGGGCTTCGAGGTCTCGCGCCGGCTGCGGCAGGACGGCTGCCAGGTTCCCATCCTGATGCTCACCGCCAGGGACGCGGTGGGCGACCGGGTGGCGGGCCTGGACGCCGGCGCGGACGATTACCTGGTCAAACCGTTCGCCTACGAGGAGCTGCTGGCTCGCCTGCGAGCGCTGGGCCGCCGCCCACCCGCCCGGCGGTCCGTCCGACTCGCTTCCGGCCCGATCGCCCTCGACGAGGCGAAGCGACGCGTGACGGTTGACGGCCGGTCGGTTGACCTGAGCCAGCGCGAGTTCTCGATCCTGGAATGCCTGCTCAGGCGGCCCGGCCAGGTCCTCACGCGGGACCAGCTCCTGGACTACGCGTGGCCGTACGGTGTCGCGCTGACGCCGAACACGGTCGAGGCGTACATCCACCTGCTCCGCGACAAGCTCGGCCCCGCCGCTGAGCGCGTCGAGACGGTGCGGGGCGTGGGGTACCGGCTGCGTGACGACTGAACCGCCCGGGCACCCCGCAATCGTCGGTCCGCAACCTTCCGGCGAGGGCGAGGATGCGCCACTCCTGCGTCGGACACGCTGGCGGCTCATGACGTGGAGCGGCGGGCTGACGCTCCTCATCCTGGTCGTGCTGGGGATCGCGCTCTACGGCGCCGTCGACGGCAACCTCAACTCGAGCGCCGTCGCGCAGCTGCAACGACGGGCGCAGACCCTCAGCCGGTTCATCACGAACAGCGGGTTCCCGCAGCGCCCGCAGGTGGGCCTGGCGTTCGGCGGCGACGCCGGCGGGACCATCGCGTTCGTCATCGGCCCCGGGGGGTCCGTGCAGGGCGCGTCCGACCCTGAACTGCCGTCCGGTCTTCCCGATGCGCAGGGCGTCGCCGCGTCCCAGCAATCGGGCACCGACGTGCGGAACGACACGATCTCCGGCATCCCGGTCCGGGTGTACTCGGTCGCGGTCCAGGGGCCCGGTGGCACGTACGTGGTCCAGGTCGTCGGCGACCGGACCTCGGAGGAGCGTCTCCTCGGGGTGCTCGTCTTCGTGCTGATTCTCGGCGGTCTGGGCGCCGTGCTCCTCGCCGTCGCGGCCGGCTACGTCTACGCCGGCAGGGCGCTGGTGCCGATCCGGGTGTCGATCGAGCGGCGCCAGGAGGCGCTGCGCCGCCAGCGCGAATTCACCGCGAATGCGAGCCACGAGCTTCGGACGCCGCTGACCGTGATCCGCGCCAGCGCGGCGGACCTGCGGCGAAACCGCTCGCAGCGGGTGTCGGAGGTGGGCAACGCGCTCGACGACATCGAGAGCGAGGTCTCGCACCTGGCCGCCCTTGTCGATGACCTGTTGCTCCTGGCGCGGACCGACTCCGGCGTGGTGGAGGTCGCTCGAGAGCCGGTCGACCTCGCCGATGTGGCCGCGGAGGCGGCCGG
The DNA here is from genome assembly GCA_963759135.1 of uncultured Chloroflexia bacterium. GTDB lineage: Bacteria > Chloroflexota > Limnocylindria > Limnocylindrales > CSP1-4 > JAJYNJ01. The sequence goes on from CAVWXU010000016.1 coordinate 41,444, forward strand.
CGCCCTCTCGCCGGTCGCCGAGCAGGGCGGCGTCAGCGTGGTGGTGGACCCGCGGCCGGCCGAGACCGTCGGCGATCCGCTGCGCCTCCGCCAGCTCGTGACGATCCTCGTGGACAACGCCATCCGGCACACCCCCGCCGGGGGCACGGTGCTGGTGCGGGTGCGACGCGAGGACCAGACCGTGGCCCTCGACGTGCTCGACGACGGCCCCGGCATCCGCGAGACGGACCTCGACCGCGTGTTCGAGCGGTTCTGGCGGGCGGACGACGCACCATCGGGCGGGACCGGGCTCGGGCTCTCCATTGCGCGCTGGATCGTGGAACGGCACGGGGGCACCATCCTGGCCGCGAACCGGCCCGAGGGCGGTGCCCGGTTCGAGGCGCGCCTCCCAGTCCTGACCGGCCCGATCACGAGCGGTGCGGACGGCGTGCCAGGCGGTGCCGACCGCGAGCCGCGCGGTGCAGACGGCGAGCCGCGCGGTGCCGACGGCGTGCCGGACGGCGCAGACGGCGTGCCGGGCGGCGCCGAGCGAGCGTCGGAGGGCTCCGGGTAGGCGTCCGACCCCGCGGTGCGATTGCCCCTGGCGGCTTGGGCCTATACTAGGGGGGAGTATCAGGCCGGCGACACCGGCGGCACCTGCCGTCTCGTCCTCGCCGGCACCGGAGCCAGCACGTGCCCGTCCAATCGCCAGCCGCTGCGATCGCCCGGCCCGGGGGCACTGAGCCCGTCGAGGTCACGCTGCCGATCGAGGGCATGACGTGCGCGTCGTGCGTCAACCGGATCGAGCGGTTTCTCAACAGGACCGAGGGGGTCCAGGCGGCCAGCGTCAACCTGGCGACCGAGCGGGCCACGATTCGCTTCCTGCCCGGCGTCACGGGCCGTGCCGAGCTGGTGGGCGCGATCGAAGCGGCGGGGTACGACGTGCGCGGCGGCCTCGCCGGCGCGCTCGCCGGCGCTGATGCGGCCACGCCGAGTGGCGCGCTGCGACGAGCCGACGGCGGAGGACCTGGAGCGGGCGCGCGAGCGCCGCGACCTCGCCATCCAGTCCCTTGCGAGCCTGGCGGTCTCCGGCTCGATCATGCTGCTGATGTTCTGGCCGGGCCTGCCGTGGGCCATGGAGGACCTCAACAAGGTGGTCCTCTGGCCGGCGACCGCGATCCAGTTCTGGGCGGGTGGCCGCTTCTACCGGGCCGCGTGGCGCGCCCTTCGACACGGCAGCGCCACCATGGACACGCTGGTTGCCGTGGGCACCAGCGCGGCCTGGGCGTACAGCGTCTTCGTCACGATGTACCCGGACGTCGTCCTGCGCGCCGGCATCCGGCCCGACACCTACTTCGACAGCTCGACGATCATCGTCGGCCTGATCCTGCTCGGGCGCTGGCTGGAGGCGCGGGCCAAGGGCCAGACGGTCGGCGCGGTCAGGGCCCTCATCGGCCTGCAGGCGAAGGCCGCCCACGTCGTCCTGGGCGACGCCGAGGCCGACATCCCGCTGGAGCAGGTGCAGGCGGGCGACCTGTTGCGCGTGCGGCCGGGCGAGAAGGTCCCCGTCGACGGCGTGGTCGTGTCGGGGACGTCGGCCGTCGACGAATCGATGCTGACCGGGGAGGCGCTTCCGGCCGGGAAACGTGCCGGGGATGAGGTCATCGGGGCGACGCTCAATACGACCGGATCGTTCGTGTTCCGCGCGACCCGGGTGGGCCGTGACACGGCGCTGGCCCAGATCGTGCGGATGGTGCAGGCCGCCCAGGGATCCAAGGCGCCGATCCAGCGGCTGGCGGACCGGGTCAGCGCGTACTTCGTCCCGTTCGTGTTCGGCACGGCCGTGCTGACGTTCGCGACCTGGATGGTGGTGGGCCCGGAGCCGAAGCTGACGCTGGCGCTCACGGCGTTCATCTCCGTGGTCGTCATCGCCTGCCCGTGCGCGATGGGTCTGGCGACGCCCACGGCGATCATGGTGGGCACCGGCAAAGGCGCCGAGGTGGGCGTGCTGTTCCGCGGCGGCGAGGCCCTCGAGCGTGCTCACCGCGTCGACACGATCGTGCTCGACAAGACCGGGACGCTGACGCTCGGCCGGCCGGCGGTCACCTCGGTCGTCCCCGCCGGCGGCGCCTCCGTGCGCGACGTGCTCGACCTCGCCGGGTCCCTGGAGCGCCAGTCCGAGCATCCGCTCGCGGCTGCGATCGTGGCGGCGGCCGACGAGGACGGATTGGGGCGAGCGAGTGTCGCCGCGTTCGAGGCGGTGGCGGGTCACGGCGTGGAGGCGCTTGTCGACGGGCGGCGCGTGGTGGTGGGCAACAGCCGGCTGATGGGGGCCCGCGGCGTGGACGTGGCGCAGCTGGAGGCGGTCGCGGCGCGGGAAGCGGCGAGCGGCCGAACCCCGGTCTACGTCGCCGCGGTCGACCTGCGGGCCTCGCCTGGCGACGACGCGGCCGCCGCACCGGACGCACGCGCGACAGGCGACACCACGACCCCGACACTGCGGCTGGTGGGGCTGGTGGTGGTCTCGGATCCAGTGAAGGCCGAGGCGGCCGCGGCGGTGCGGGCGCTTGCCGATGGGGGGATCGAGACCTGGATGGTGACGGGCGACCGCCGAGCCACGGCCGAGGCGGTCGCACGACAGGTGGGGATCCCCCCGGAGCGCGTGATGGCGGAAGTACTGCCGGGCGACAAGGCCGCCAAGGTGGCGGAGCTCCAGTCGCGCGGGCGTCGCGTCGCGATGGTGGGCGACGGGATCAACGACGCACCGGCGCTCGCGCAGGCCGACGTCGGGATCGCGATCGGCACCGGCGCCGACGTCGCGATCGAGGCCTCCGACGTGACGCTGGTGGGCGGCGACCCGCGCGGGATCGCCTCGGCCATCGCGCTGTCGCGCCGAACGATCTCGATCGTCCGGCAGAACCTGGCCTGGGCGTTCGGCTACAACGTGGTCCTGATCCCGGTCGCCATGGGTCTGCTGTACCCGTTCACCGGCACGACGCTCAGCCCCGCGCTTGCCGCGGGCGCGATGGCCCTCAGCTCCGTGAGCGTGGTGACGAACTCGCTGCGGCTGCGCGGCTTCGACGCGCGTCCCGGGCGAGCACGGCTGGGACGCCAGCCGCTGGCGACGCGGCTGCGCGACGCCGGCTACCTCGTTGCGATCGCGGTGACCGGCCTCGCTCTCGCGACGGCCGTACTCGCCGGCAACCAGTGGCTCGATTCCTCCGCTCAGCAGGTGTCGGTCGTGGCGCGCTCCGTCGGAGGATCGCCGGCAGACATCCACGTCCGGTCCGGCCGATTCGTCTACCTGCGCTTCACCAACGACGGTTCGGCGTTCCAGGACCTGACGGTCGCGGGCATGCCGAGCGTGGAATTACCCGCCCGACCCGGACAGACCACCGCGATGCGGTTCATGGCCCCCGCGGCCGGGCGCTACGCCTTGACGCTGGTGGGTGCCGACGGACGCACAGCCGAAGGGCTGGGGACGCTGGTGGTCGATCCCGGGACGTAGCCCGCCGGCGGACGCGAGGGTCGTCCGGCCTACGTGGACGGTCGCTCGCGCGGCAGGACGACTTCGAAGCAGGTCTCGCCCGGTCGCGACCGTACGGTGACTCGGCCACCGTGACGCACGATGACGTTATGGGAGATGTGCAGGCCCAGCCCCGTCCCCTGTCCGGGCGGCTTGGTGGTGAAGAATGGCTCGAAGATGCGGTCTCGCAGCTCCGGCGGCATTCCCGGGCCGTTGTCGCACAGTTCCACGACGACTTCCTCGTCGCGCGGGTAGGCGTGGATCCGGATCTCGCCATGCCCACCGAGCGCGTCGATCGCGTTGTCCAGGATGTTCGTCCACACCTGGTTGAGCTCGCTGCCATAGGCTTCGATGGGCGGCAGGTCGGGGGCGTACTCCCGCACGACGCGGATCCCGTCCTTGAGCTTGGGCCGCAGGATCACCAGCGTGCTCTCGAGGCCGGCGCGTACGTCGACCCGCTGGACGGGAGCCTGGTCGAGGTACACGTATTCCTTGACCGCGTGCACGATCTCGGAGATCCTGCGCGCCCCCGTCGAGACCTCGTCCACCAGGGCGTGCGCGAGACCCCTCGCTCCCAGCCAGGACGCGACGGCCGCGAACGCGGGCGCGGGAAACTCGGCCTGGAGCTGTTCCACGTGGGATAGCGTCCACCCCTGTGAGGCGAGGGCCGGGGCGACGTCGCCTGCGTCGGCCACGCCGTGGTCGCCCAGGAACTGCTCAAGGTCGGCGCTGCGGTCGCTCAGCTCCAGCGGGTCCACCGGCGCGTCGGTCGGCTGCCCGGCGAGGTCCGTCTCGAGCGACGTGATGAGCTCGGCCTGGGCCGGCGTCTCGATCGCGCCTCCGAGGGAGCGGGACGCGTCCACCAGCCGGTCGAGGGCTTCGCGCAGGAGCCCGAGCTGCGCTGCACGGCGGCGGCCGGGTTGTTGAGCTCGTGTGCGAGGCCGGCCGAGAGGGTGCCGAGCGCCGCCAGCTTCTCCCGCTCGCGCAGCATCGCCTGGGTGTTCCGGAGCCGTGCGATGACGGTCCGGATCATCGAGATCGACGCGCCCGGACGCGTGCTGAGCAGCTCCAGGAGCGTGGGCCCCGGGATGCACAGCACCCGCACCGGTGAGAGTCGCACGCACGGAGGCCGTCCGTGACCGTGACTCGAGGACGGCCATCTCCCCCACGATCTCGCCGGGCCCGAGCCGTGCGATCGGGACGTCCCCGCTTCCCGACGCGCTTGATCACCTCCAGGTCGCCCGAGATGACCAGGTAGAGGGCGTCGCCGGGCTCGCCTTCGGTCGCCAGGACCCCGCCAGCGGGAAGATCCTCCGGCACCGCGAAGGAGGCCACCCACTCGATGTCCGCGTCCGAGAGCCCTTCCAGCAGAGGGATCCGTCGAAGGAACTCGTTCCAGTCTGCGCCGCCATCCGCCGCGCCCGGCCTGTCGACGCCATCCGGCGCGACTCCCTGCTGGCGTGGCCCGTCGGCCGCGGGCGTTCCGTGCGGGATCACAGTGTGGCCAGGTACTGGTGGATGAACTGGACCGCCATGGAGCCCTCGCCCACCGACGACGCAATCCGCTTGACGGAGCCGGAGCGGACGTCCCCGGCGACGAAGACTCCTGGCACGCTCGTCTCCAGAAGGAGTGGCTCCCGCCGCAGCGGCCACCTGACCGGCTGATTCCCGGTCCGCGAGAGCGCAGGGCCCGACAGCACGAACCCGGCCTGATCCCGCTCCACGGCGTCGCCGAGCCAGTCCGTCCGCGGTTGCTGCCCGATGAAGACGAACATGGCGGCGGCCTCGAACCTCTGCCGGGCCTGGTCGCCGGTGGCGACCTCGACAGCCTCCAGCGCCTGGTTGCCGTGGACGGCCACCACGCTCGACCGCAGCAGCACGCGGATGTTCGGCGTCGCGCCGATCCGGTCCACGAGGTACTGCGACATGCCCGCCTCGACCGTGGCCCCGCGGACGACCAGCAGGACGTCCTCGGCGTACCGCGCCAGGTAGACCGCCGCCTGGCCGGCGGAGTTGCCGCCGCCCACCACGGCGACGTGCTGACCGCGGTAGAACGGCGCCTCCGTCGTCGCCGCGCCGTAGAAGACGCCGGCGCCGGTGAGCACGTCGAGGCCGGGCACGTCGAGGCGCCGGTACTCGACGCCGGTCGCGACCAGCAGCGCCTGGCAGCTCACCGCCGACCCGTCGGACAGCTGCACCAGCTTGTACGGGTCGTTCACGCTCATGCCGACCACGGCCTGCGGCGTGAGGATCTCGGCGCCGAGCCGGCTCGCCTGGGCGAGCGCCCGGCGCGCCAGGTCGGAGCCCGACAGCCCGGAGGGGAACCCCAGGTAGTTCTCGATCCTCGACGTTGTCCCGGCCTGGCCGCCGGGAGCCTCCTGCTCGACCAGCAGCGTGCGGAGCCCCTCCGACGCCCCGTAGACCGCGGCAGCCAGGCCGGCGGGACCGCCGCCCACGATCACCAGGTCGTAGAAGGGCAGGGCGGCCTGGGTGCGAAGCCCCACCTTCTCGGCGATCTGCAGGTTGGACGGCTCGACCAGGTGGGAGCCGTCGGGGAAGACCAGCAGCGGTTCCCGTCCCTCGCCCTCGCCGGCGCTGGCCACGAGCGACACCGCCTCGGGGTCCGTCTCGACGTCCAGCCAGCGGTAGGGGATCTGGTTGCGGGCCAGGTAGTCCTTGATCTCGTGGGAGCGGGCCACCCACCGGTGGCTGACCAGGCGGAGGCCGTCGAACGGCGGCACGTATGCGGCCTGCCAGTCGCCGAGAAGGTCCTCGAGCACCGGGTAGAGCTTTTCCTCGGGCGGGTCCCACGGCTTCAGCAGGTAGTGATCGAGGCGGATGGTGTTGATCGCCTGGATGGCGACCTCCGTGTCGGCGTACGCGGTCAGCAGCACCCGCTTGGCGTCCGGGAAGATGTCCCGCGCCGCCTCGAGGAACTCCGTCCCGGTCATGCCGGGCATGCGCTGGTCGGCGAGGTACAGCGCCACGGGCGTCCCGCGCAGGCTGAGGCGCCTCGCGGCGTCCAGCGCGCTCGGCCCGCTCTCGGCGGCCACGATGCGGTACTCGTGCCCGAAACGTCGCCGGAGGTCGCGCTCGACCGCCCGCAGGACCTGCGGGTCGTCGTCGACGGCGACGATCACGGGGTTCGCCATGCATCTCTCCGTGGTCGGGACGCGCGGCCGTCGCGGCCCGGCGCCGTCGATGGATCCCGCTCGTGCCCACAATAGCCGAAGTTCCCAGTCGAAGCGGCAATACGACCCTTCGCGCCGGCATTCCCCCCTGGCGGGTGGCCGCGCGCGGGGCAGGGTGGCCGCGCGCGGGGCGGGGTGGCCGCGCGCGGGGCGCGGGCCGTCCTACCGAGCCCGCTACGGTCGGAGCAGCCGGGAGACCGACAGGACCTGGTGCAGCACGAACTGGCCGTCCGTGGCGGGGTCCGTCAGGTTGGGCTGCGCGTCGTCCAGCACAACGGTCGGGATGAGCCGGACCTGTGCCAGCCGCGTGCCGACGAACGTCAGCATGGTCATCACGCCCTCCTGGGTCTGGCGGCTCCAGTCCTGCCCGAACCAGAAGTTGCCCTGGCTGGCCGTCACGAAGCGATAGCCCGAGCGGCTCCCGGGCGTGATGGAGATCGCGCCCGCCCAGTGGAAGTCGGCGCCGATGATGTGGTCCGCGCCGGCCGCAACGAGCTCGGCGATGAGGCTCTCCTGGAAGCCCGTGAACGCGGCGCGATACTCGACCGAGCTCCACTGCGGGAGGGCGAACACGACCTGCGCTCCCTGCGCTCGCGCCTCGGCGATGGCGGTGCGGGCGTTGGCTGCCGTGAGCGGCGCGACGCCGGGGCTGGTTGCCGTGGCCGAGGCCGACCCACCGATCGCGTCGAACCCCACGAACCCGAAACGCAGCCCCCGGACGTCGAGGACGGCGGGCCGGAGCGCCTGGGCGAGCGTGCGGCCCCCGCCGACCGCCGCGATCCCGTTCGCGCGGAACAGGTCGACGGTCTCGCCGACCGCCGCCAGGCCCGGGTTGGTGTTGTGGTCGGCGGCGATCGTCGCGACGTCGAAGCCGGCCTGCGCCATGAGCGGCGCGACCCGCGGGTCGATCGAGAAGACCGTCCCGCTGTCGTGCTGCGTGAAGTGGCTCGTCATCGAGCATTCGAAGTCGCTGACCGCGATGTCCGCGTTGCGCACGAGGTTCCACAGGGCGCCCGCGTGATCCGTGCGGACGGCGTCCACGACCCACCAGCCGAACGCGGGGTCCCAGTGCCTGCCCGTGTAGCGGGCGGTGCCCGCCCGCAGCAGCCAGTCCCAGCCGCGGTGCAGCACGTTCGTCTGGTAGCTCACGCCGCGGTCCGGGCAGTTGACGCCGGTGGTCAGCACCACCCGCACGTTCCCGGCGTCGTACGCCGTCCAGGAGGCGGGCCAGCCGGCAGGCATCGGGATCGCCAGCGGATACGGTGCGGTCCTGGCCGGAGTCTCGCCGAACAGGTCCGCGGATCCGATGGGCACCACGCGCATGGCCGGCGTGACGAGGCCGGGGGGCAGGAGCGCGAGGGTCGTGGACGACGCGGGGAGGCGCGCGGGGATGGTGTCGGCTGGCAGGCACGCGGCACCCGGCCCGGAGGCGGCACCCGGCCCGGAGGCGGCACCCGGCCCGGAGGCGGCACCCGCCATCCCGAGGGCCGTCTCGAGGCCGGGCTCCGCCCCGCACGGCACCAGCAGCGCCCCTTCCGACAGGAGTCCCGCGAGTCCGGCGATCGTCACCGAATCCACGAGGTAGTTGGAGAACCCGGTCACGACGGCCAGCGGAACCGTCGCCCCCGACGATCCCGTCGCTGACGGCCTGCCGGCGGACGGGGCCGGCGACAGGATCGAAGGTGTCGCGGTCGCCAGGTCCGCCGATCCGGCCACGCGCCCGGACGATCCCGCCGTCGGGACGCTCAGGGCCGCCGGAGAGGCCGAGCCGCGGGGAACGGCCGACGCGCAGCCCGATGCGGCCAGGGCGACGGCGAGCGGCAGCGCGACGAGGCGCGCGCGCCCGCCCGACATCAGGCCTCGAAGCGCCGGAAGACCGCCACCGCGTTCTGCCCGCCGAACCCGAAGCCGTTCGCGATCGCGGTGTCGACGCGGCGCCGGCGCGGCGTCAGCGGCGTGTAGTCCAGGTCGCACTCCGGGTCGGGGTCGTGGAGGTTGGTCGTCGGCGGAACGATCCCCTCGCAGATCGCGGACACCGCCACGAGCGCGTTGGCGACGCCGGCCGCCCCGAGGAGGTGGCCGATCATCGACTTCGGCGAGGTGATGGCCGTCCGCCGGGCGTGGGCCCCGAAGGCGGTCCTGATCGCGCGCGTCTCCGTCACGTCGTTGAGTGGCGTCGAGGTGCCGTGCGCCACGATCAGGTCGATCTCGTCGGGCGCGACACCCGAGTGGCGGAGCGCCAGCTCCATCGCCCGTGCGGCGCCGCGGCCCGTCGGCTCGGGCGCGCTGACGTGGTAGGCGTCCGCCGTCAGCGCCGCACCCAGGACCTCTGCGTAGATGCGGGCCCCACGCCCGACCGCGTGCGCAGCCGACTCGAGCACCATCACGCCGGCGCCCTCGCCGAACAGGAACCCGTCGCGCGTCCGATCGAACGGCCTGCGAGGCGTGCTCCGGGTCGTCATTTCGTTTCGACAGGGCGCCCATGTTCCCCAGCGCCGCGAACGCGATCGGCAGGAGTGGCGCCTCGGCGCCGCCGACCAGCACCACGTCGCAATCGCCGTCCTGGATGAGCCGGAGGCCGTCGAGGAATGCGATCACCGAGCTGGCGCATGCGGCGACCTGCGTGATCACCGGCCCGGTCAGACCGTATTTCATCGAGACCATGCACGCGGCCATGGACCCCGACAGGCCCGGGATGGCGAACGGGCTGACCTGGCCCGGGCCCTTCTGCTCGAGCGCATGCGTCCCGTCGACGACCTGCTCGAGTCCGCCCCCGCCCGTGTTGATCGCGACGCCGACGCGGTCGCGCCGCTCCGGCGACCATCCCGAGAAATCGAGTCCGGCATGCGTCACCGCTTCCTGCGCGGCCGCCATCCCGAAGTGGATGAACCGGCTCATCCGGCGCGCCATCTTCCGGTCCATCGCGACGGTCGGGTCGAACCCCTTGACTTCCGCCGCGATCCGCACGTCGAACCCTGTCGCGTCGAACGAGGTGATCGGCCCGCCGCCGTTGACGCCCGCCAGCAGGTTGCGCCAGTAGGTCGGATAGTCGTTGCCGATGGGCGTGACGGCGCCGAGGCCCGTGACGACGGCGCGGCGCGCGGGATCGGAGCTCGGGGGCACGGCGTGTCCTCCTCCGGGTCAGGTCCGGTCGATTGTAGCCGCGAGCATCCGCCGGTCGGCGGCCCTCGCCTGCGGCATCGCCCGCCAGGCCCGGGGGAGCCCGTGGGCCCAGAAGCGAAACCCGGCCCGCAGCCAGGTCGCCACCCCGGTCTGCACGGGACCCCACGCGATGCCGTACTCGTCGCGCACCCGTTCTGGGAGCAGCTCCACCGCCGGCCACAGGAGCCAGTCGTAGAGAACCGGCGGGAGCGGCCCCACCGGCGGGTGCAAGATCGTCGGGATCAGCGAGCGGGCAATCGGCGTGACCCTGACCGGTCCGTCCGGTGCCAGCATCGCGCGCCAGTACGCCTCGAACGCCGCGACGCTTCCCGGGAGCAGCCCGTCGGGGATTCCGAACGCCCGGCCGATCGGCAGCGTCTCGCGGTAGAACGCGGCGCGTCGTTCAGCCGGCAGCGGCTCGTACCACGCGTCGTACGCGGTCATGGTCGACTCGACCAGCGTGGCGTGCACCCACAGCGACAGCTCCGGGTCTCGCGCCCGGTACGTCTCGGCGCCGGTGACACGCCGCGCCAGCGGGTCGCGGACGGGACCGGTGACGGAGACATGCAGGCGGTTGAGCCGGCCGATCTCGGCTGCGGCGGCCGACGAGCTGCCGTAGACGATCCGCAGGTAGCTGGTGAGCGTGCCGTGCAGGCGGCCCCACGGGTCCACGCGGAAGCTGCTGTGCTGGTCCACGCCCTCCGCGACCAGCGGATGGGCCAGCTGGAGCAGCAGTGCTCGCGGTCCGGCCGCGAGCAGGAGAAAGGCCTCGCGGTTCAGGCGCCAGGCCTCGCTGCCCGGGCCGTAGAGCCCTGCGATGTGAGGAGGGACCTGCCCTCGACCCTCGGCCGTCGCCGGCATCGTCGGTCAGTCGTCCTCGTAGCGCTTGAAGATCACGGCGCCGTTGTGCCCACCGAGACCGACGTTGGCGGACATCGCGTAGCGGATCGCCATCGGCCGCGCGACCGACACGACGTCGAGCCCGATCTCGGGATCCGGATCGCGGTAGTTGACGGTGGGCGGCACGACCTGGTGGTACACGCTGAGCACCGTGGCGAGTCCCTCGAACGACCCGGCCGCGCCCATCATGTGGCCCGTCATCGACTTCGTCGCGCTGATCGCGATGCTGCCTGCCCGCTCCCCGAAGACACGGTGGATCGCCTGGGCCTCCGCGAGATCCCCCAGCGGGGTCGAGGTGCCGTGGGGATTGATCATGTCGATCTCGTCCGCCGCCACCCCGCGCCGTTCGAGCGCCATCGCCATGGCCCGTGCCACGCCGTCGCCGCCCTCGATGGGCTGGATGAGGTCCCATGCGTCGTTCGTGGAGCCGTAGCCCACGACCTCCGCGTAGATCCTGGCCCCGCGGGCCTGTGCAAGTTCCAGGTCCTCGAGCACCAGCGCGGCCGCACCCTCGCCGAGGATGAAGCCGTTGCGGGTCAGGTCGAACGGCCGCGAGACCGTCTGGAGCGGCTCCCCCGGCCGGGGCGTGCCGATGCCCGCGCATGTTCCCGAAGCCCACCCACACCATCTCGTAGATCGGCGACTCGGTCGATCCCGCGATGATGGCGGTGCAGTCGCCGCGGCGGATGGCCTCGGCCGCCTCGCCGATCGAGTGCGTGCCGGTCGAGCACGCGGTCACGATCGCCATGTTGTGGCCGCGGATCCCCGTTTCGATCGCGATCTGGCCCGACGCGGTGTCGACCAGCATGTTGGCGATGAAGAACGGGCTGACCAGCCGCGGGCCCTTCTTGTCCCAGATCTCCTTGTTGTCCATCATCAGCTTCGGTTCGCCGGCGCCCGACGCGAAGATGATCCCCATGTCGTCGCGGTTCTCCGTGGTGACCTCGATCCCGGAATCCGCGAGCGCCTGCTTCGCCGCCGCGACCCCGAACTGGACGTTGAGGCCGGTCCTCCGGGCCGCCTTGAAGTCCATCCACTCCCGGGCGTCGAAGTCCTTGACCTCGCCCGCGCCGTTGCAGTCGTAGCTGGACGCGTCGAACCTGGTGATCGGCACGATGCCGCTGTGGCCGGCGACCAGGTTGTTCCAGACGGTGTCGACGTCGTTGCCGATCGGGCTCACGGTCCCGAGCCCGGTCACGACGACGCGGCGGTTGTAGTCAGGTCGACGCATGGTGCGCGGTTCTCCTCGCGTTTCGGTGGGCGGTCGTGCGGGCGATGCCGATCATGTCGAGCCGGCCGCCGGGGCCGGGGCCGGAGCCGTCCACGCGACGACGGGGACGGCCAGCCTGCCGGGCGCGTCGGCCTCGTCGAGGGCGGCGGCGGTGGCTGCGGGGGCGATGCGCTTCACGAGCCCGGTCAGCACCCGACCTGGTCCGACCTCGACGAAGGTGTCGCAGCCGGCCGCCGTCATGGCCAGGACGGCACGAACCCAGTCCACGCCGGCGGTCAGGTGCTCCACGAGCTCGGCGCGACACGCCTCCCCGGTCGTCAGGAGGTGCGCGTCGGCGTTGGCGAGCAGCGGCGCGATCGGGTCGCGGAACGTGACGCTTGCCAGGGCCATCCGCATGCCGAGGGCCGCCTGCGCCATGAGCGGCGAGTGCGCTGCCACGCTGACGGGGAGCGTCACCGCGCGTCTGGCGCCCAGCGCTTTCGCGGCCGTGACCGCGGCCTCGACCGCGCGCCGCTCGCCGCTGACGACGACCTGGCCGGCCGAGTTCCGGTTCGCGATGGTGAAGACGCCGGCCGCGGCACCCGCGACCTCGAGGTCTGCGAGCCGTGCCTCGTCCAGTCCGATCACGGCGGCCATCGCGCCCTCTCGCGGCGACCCGGACGACTGCATCAGGCGGCCTCGTTCCCGGACGAGCCGCACGCCGTCCGCCAGCGAGATGACGCCGGCGGCGACCATCGCGCTGTACTGGCCCATCGAGTGGCCGGCATGGAACGCCGGAACCAGCGGCGGGTCGCCGGCGGCCCCGAGTCGGTCCTGCAGCGCCCGGAGGTACGCGATCGACGTGGCCACGAGCGCCGGCTGCGCGTTCGCGGTCAGGTCCAGCTCGTCGGCGTTCCCGGACCAGGCGAGCGCGGAGAGTGGCTCCCCGAGCGCGGCGTCGGCTTCCGCGAAGGCGGCCGCCGCGGCAGGTGACTGTTCGGCCAGCGCCCGGCCCATCCCGACATACTGCGATCCCTGCCCCGGGAAGACGAACGCGAGCCCGCCCATGCTCCTCCTCTGGCGCGGGTCCGTCGCGTGTGGCGACACGGCGCGACGCGGAACCACGTGCGGCGCAGACGGTACCAGCCCGGACGCCCCGCGGGCCGGATTCGCGTGCATTCCTGCACGGGTGCGGGATCCCAGTATGCTTTCGCCGATGGCAGGACCCGTTCCCGCGGATCGACGGGGCGGCCGGGGCGGAGCCGGCGGCGGCCCGGTCCCGCCCACCGCGGCCGGCGAAGCGGCAAGGCCGAGCAGGTCGGGGACCGGCGAGCTCATGAGCCGGGTCGTCGAGGCGGCCGGGGCCGAGCTGCAGAACCCCCGTCAGCTGTCCGATCGGATCGCGATGGGCAGGGCGCTCTGGCGCGAGCTGGTGATCGGGTTCGCCGGACAGCTCGCGGAGCTCGGCCTGGGCTTCACGCAGCTCGCCGCCCTGTACGCCGTGGCCGGCGCTGTCACGCTGACGGTGGGGGAGCTCGCGGGCTACCTGGGCCGCTCGCCCTCGGCGACGAGCCGGGTGGTGTCCGGCCTCGAGCGGCGCGGACTGCTGGCGCGGCACGAGGAGCAGGCCGATCGCCGGGAGCGGACGCTGGCCCTCACCGAGGCGGGGCTGGCGCTGCTCGGCCAGGTGGACCGGGCGCGCGCCGAGCAGTTCCTGGCGGTCGTGCGTCCGCTTCCCGCCGCTGAGCGTGCGCTGGTCGCGATGGGCGTCGCGGCCCTGGCCGACCGCGCGATCACGCGGCGAGGAAAGCTGATCAAGGCGGGGCCCGCGGAGTAGGCCGCCGCCCGCAGGTAGGCCGTCGTCCGCTGGGTAGGCCTTTGGGTCAGCCGCCGCCTGAGCCGGGCGTTGGGTCAGCCGCCGCCTGAGCCGGCAGCCGGAGCCGCGACCCGCCTCGCGCCCGGGTCGGTCACGGCGCCCTCGCTCGCCGACGTGACGAGCGCGGCGTACTTGGCGAACACGCCGCCCGTGTAGCTGGGTGCCGGCGGCCGCCACGCCGATCGCCGCCGGTCGAGCTCGGCGGCCGGGACGTCCAGGTCCAGCGCGTGCCGGTCGACGTCGATCACGATCTCGTCGCCGTCACGGACGAGCGCGATCGGCCCGCCGAGGGCGGCCTCGGGCGCGACGTGGCCGATCATGAGGCCGTGGGTGGCGCCGCTGAAGCGGCCGTCCGTGAGCAGCGCGATGTCGTCTCCCAGGCCTTCACCGACGAGCGCCGCCGTGACGTGCAGCATCTCGCGCATGCCGGGGCCGCCGGCCGGGCCTTCGTAGCGGATCACGACGCAGTCCCCGGGCCGGATCTCGCGGGCCTTGACGGCCGCGAAGGTCGCCTCCTCGGAGTCGAAGACGCGCGCCGGTCCTCGGAACTGGCGGCGCTCGTGGCCTGCGAGTTTGATGACGCACCCGTCCGGAGCGAGGGTGCCGTGCAGGATCGCCAGGCCGCCCCGCTCGTTCAGCGGACGGTCGATGGGCCGGACGACCTCCTGCCCGGGCGTCTCGCGGACGGCGCCCGCGACCTCGGCGATGGTGCGGCCGTCGACCGTCCGGGCGTCACCGTGCAGCAGGCCGCGCTTCAACAGCTCGCGCATGACCAGCGCAACGCCGCCGGCACGGTAGATGTCGAGGGCGACGAACCGACCCCCGGGCACGAGGTCGGCGAGCACCGGCGTGCGGTCGGCGATCTCGCCGAACTCGTCGATCGTGAGCGGGACGCCGAACTCGCGGGCGATGGCGAGGAGGTGGAGGACGCCGTTGGTGGAGCCGCCCGTGGCCGCGACCGACGCGACCGCGTTCTCCAGCGCCGCGCGCGTGACGATCGAGCTCGGCCGGACATCCTCCCGGACGAGTCGGACGGCGAGGTCGCCGGTCGCTCGGGCCGCCTCGAGCTTCTCCGGAAACGGGGCCGGAATGCCGTTGAGGCCGGCCGGCGAGATGCCCAGGAACTCGAGCGCCGTGCTCATCGTGTTGGCGGTGAACTGGCCGCCGCAGGCGCCCGCGCCGGGGCAGGCGACGTTCTCGAGCTCCCAGAGGTCACGGCCGCTCATCGTGCCGGCCTCGTAGGCGCCCACGGCCTCGAAGACGGACTGGACGGTCACGTCGCGGCCGCGGAAGTTGCCGGGGAGGATGGTGCCGTTGTAGAGGACGACGCCGGGGATGTCGAGGCGGCCCAGGGCCATCACCGCGGCCGGGATGGTCTTGTCGCATCCGACGAGGCACACGAGCCCGTCGAACAGGTGGCCGCGCGCGACCAGCTCGATCGAGTCGGCGATCACCTCGCGGCTGACGAGGCTCGCCTTCATGCCCTCCGTGCCCATCGACACGCCGTCGCTGATGGCGATGGTGTCGAACTCCATGGGCGTACCCCCGGCCGCGCGGATGCCGGCCTTGACGTGCTCGGCCAGTTCGCGCTGGTTCCAGTTGCAGGGCATGGTCTCGATCCAGGTGGATGCGACTCCGATGAGAGGGCGGGCCAGGTCTTCGTCGGTGAACCCGACGGCCTTGAGCATGGCGCGGGCCGGTGCCCGGTCCGGGCCCTCGGTCAGCGCCGCGGAATGCCGCTTCGCCGGATCGGTCGGCAGGTCGTACGGCAGTGGTCGGTCGGGCACGTCATCCCTCCTCGGTTCGGTCGCGCCATTCTACGGACGCGGGCGCACGGGTCGCGGGCGCACGCCGGACTCCGACGGGCGCACGCCGGCTCCGACGGACGCCGATGCGTCGGCTGCCGCCGGATCGGTCCCGGTCATGCCGTCTTGCCCGCGCCGTGGGTGCCGCCCGGCGGTGGCCAACGCGGCCGCAAGCTCTTAGCGTGGGCGCGCCCGCGTGGAGAGATGGCTTCCGTGCGTGCCCGGCGGGCGGGACACGCCGCAGGGGCAGGTGATGTTCCAGCAGCTCGGCTCGTTCGCGTTCCGCTTCCGCTTCGTCATCCTCGCGGCCTGGATCGTCGCGGCGGGGGCGGCCCTGGCGCTCGCGCCATCGCTGGCGCAGGTGGGATCGACCGACCAGAGCTCGTTCCTTCCCCCCACGACCGAGTCGATCCGCGCTCGGACGGCGCTCGAGCGGGCGTTCCCCAGCGAGGTGTCCGCGGGATCCACCACCATCTCGTTCTCGCGGACGTCGGGGCTCAGCGCGTCGGACCGCTCGTACATCGCCGGTGTCGCGTCCTGGATCACGAGCCCCGACGCTCCCAGCGGCCTGCGGACGATCGTGTCCAGTGTCCAGACGCCCGAGTCGGACCCGCAGCTGGCCGCGATGATGCGCAGCCCCGACGGTCAGCTCGAGCTCATGAACGTCAACCTGACCGTGGCCTCGCTCGCAGGTGGCGCGGGCGACGCGGTGGATGCGCTGCGGGCGCACCTCGCGCGGACGGCGCCCTCGGGGCTGCAGGCGAACGTCACCGGGTCGGCCGGTATCAGCCTCGACTACATGAATGCGATCGTGAAGGGCACCGACAGCACGCTGCTGGTCACGATCGCCCTCGTGGTGGTGATCCTGCTGCTGGTCTACCGCGCGCCGCTGGCGGCCATGGTGCCGCTGGCGACCATCGGGGTGGCGTACCTGGTGTCGCGCGGCGTGCTCGGCTACCTGGCCGACGCGGGCTGGAAGATCTCGTCGCTGCTCGACACGTTCGTGGTGGTGCTCGTGTTCGGGGTCGGGACCGACTACACGATCTTCCTGATCTCGCGCTTCCGGGAGGAGGTCAGTCGCGGCGACTGGCACGCCGCCTCGCAGGCCACCGTGAAACGGATCGGAGCCGTGATCACGGCCAGCGCCGCGACGGTCATCGTGGGGCTGGGCTCGATGGCGTTCGGCCAGTTCCAGATGATCCAGACGACGGGTCCGGCGCTCGCCATCGCGATCTTCGTGACGCTCATCGCCGGGCTCACGTTCACGCCGGCGCTGCTCGGAGTGTTCGGGCACTACCTCTTCTGGCCGATGCACGAGCGCGACGAGTCCACCGTCAACCCGCGCAGCTTCTTCGTACGGCTCGCCGGCGTCGTGACCCGGCGGCCGGCCCTCGTCGGCGCGGTGCTGCTGGTCGCCCTGCTGGTTCCAGTCAGCGGGATCACGGCGATGCGTTCGAACTTCGACGCGGTGAGCGACCTGCCGGCCACCTCGGATGCGCGGGTGGGGTTCGACCTCGTGGCGCAGCATCTTGGAAAGGGCCGGATCATGCCCGTCAACGGCGTCATCGAGGCGGGCCCCGGGACGGACCTGCTGGCGCCCGCCTCGCTGGCCCGGCTCCGCGACGTGACGGAGGCGCTGGCGACGACGCCCGGCGTGCAGAGCGTGACCAGCCTGGTCGCCCCCAGTGGGGACGGCAGCGTCCCTGACGCATACGTCCCCTCCGGCCAGCTCGAGTCGATCGCCTCCGGGTTCACGTCCTCCGGTGGCGGCGTGCAGGCGTTGCTCGGGCCGAAGGTGACGGGCGCGCTCCAGTCGGCCGCGGCGTACGTCGCCGCCCTCGCCGGGCCGTTCCCGGGGGTCGCGTCCACCCCGGCGTACGCGGCGGTGCGGGCGGACCTCGCCACGGCCCCGGCGCTGATCGCGCAGCTCCGGGAGGGCGCACTCGTCTCGTCGCAGCTCCGCGGGTTCGCCGCTGCCCTGCAGGCGCCGGTCGCGCCGGGCGTCAACCCGACGGCCGCGCTGCAGGTGGTGGGTGCCTACCTCCAGCAGCTGGTGACGGCGTACCCGGCCACCGCGAGCGCCCCGGCCCTGGCCCGCGCGCAGTCCGACCTGGCAGCCCTCCAGCAGGCGCCCACGCCCGCCGCTGCGGCCGACCTCGCGGCGGCCCTCGGGTCGCTCGCCGCCGCGTTCGACACGCAGCCGAACGCCGTCCTGTTCCCCGTGGGCCTTCCCGTGAGCGCCGGGTCGGCCGCGCTGCAGGCCCAGATCGCCGCCGTCTTCGGCCGGCTCCCGGACGACCTTCGCACCCTCGCCCGGGCGTACGCGGCGCTCCCCGACGACCTGTTCATTCCCACCACGCTGGCCGGGACGAGCGGGGCGCAGGTGCAGTCGGCCGTCGCCGCCTACCTCTCCAGCGACAAGTCGGTCACGCGCCTCTTCGTCGTCACCGCCGACGACCCGTATTCCATCGCAGCGTTCGAAACGGTGCGTCGCGCTCGCGGCGTGCTCGACCCGGTCGCGGCGCAGTTCGGGGGCGGAGCGCACGCGTACGTGGGTGGCCCGACCGCCGAGCTGGCGGACACGCAGACGGCGCTCGACACGGATTTCCAGCACGTGGCCGCGATCACGGTCCTGGGCGTCTTCCTGGTGCTGGTACTGCTCCTGCGGGCGATCGTGGCGCCCATCTACCTGGTGCTGACGGTCCTGCTCTCGTACCTGAGCACGCTGGGTCTCACGTCCTGGCTGTACCAGTCGGTTCTCGGGCAGCCGGGGGTCAACTTCTTCCTGCCGCTGATGGTCTTCGTGCTGCTCGTGGCACTCGGCTCGGACTACAACATCTTCCTGATGAGCCGGGTGCGGGAGGAGAGCGAGCACCGGCCGATCCGTGACGGAATCCGCATAGCGTCGGGCCGGACCGGCGCGGTGATCACGTCGGCCGGTCTCATCCTCGCGGGCACGTTCGGCTCGATGGCCAGCGCTCCGCTCGTGGTGCTGTTCCAGATCGGCGTCGCGGTCGCGGTGGGCGTCCTGATCGACACGTTCCTCGTGCGATCGATCCTGGTCCCGGCGCTGACCACGCTCGTCGGTGACCGGGCGTGGTGGCCGTCACGGCCGCGGCACGAGCGCGCAGCGGCCGCCGAGCCGCAGGGCGGCGTTGACGAGCGCGGCGGCGCCGTTCCCGCGAAGTAGGCGAAGCAGGCGAAGCGGCGGAGCGCGAAGCTGCGGAGCAGGGCGCCGGCGCGGCGCTCGCCGGGCGAAGGGAACGGGCGGCACCGCGGGGTATGCTGGCCTCGTGGTTCGGACGCCGGGCCGCCCCGCTCGGGATCGGACGGTGGCGTCCTACGCCAGCGTGTTGACCCGCGCCGGGTTGGACGACTCCCACGCCTCGATCGCCGGCAGGCGCGCGAGCACGTAGCCGATCTCGTCCGTCCCCTCGAGCAGCATCCGGCGGGCGAACGGGTCGATCTCGAACGAAAAGACGTCGGCGTCGGCGTCCGCGCCGGCCGGGGGCGGTCGCTCCGGCGGTCGCTCCGGCCGAGGCGGGCGCCCCGGGGCTCGATCCCAGCGTTACCTGCTGCCTCTCGAGGTCCACCGTGACCTCGACGTCGGGCTCGGTCGCCAGCCGCTCGAACAGCGTGGCGTGCCGCTCCGGTGAGACGACGATCGGCAGCAACCCATTCTTGAGCGAGTTCGCGCGGAAGATGTCGGCGAAGCCGGTGGAGATGACGGCACGGATGCCCCACGACAGCAGCGCCCATGGCGCGTGCTCGCGGGACGAGCCGGAGCCGAAATTGGCGCCCGGCCAGCAGGATGGCACGCCCCTGCATCTCCGGGCGGTTCAGCACGAAGTCCGGGCGGGGGGTACCGTCGGGGAGGTAGCGCCAGTTGAAGAACAGGCCCTCGGCGAGGCCGGACTTCTCGGTCGTCTTGAGGTAGCGCGCCGGGATGATCTGGTCGGTGTCGACGTTCTCGGCCGGCAGCGGAATGACGCGGCTGGTGAAGGCGGCGAGCGGCTCGGTCATGTCAGCGGCCCTCCACCACGACCGGGCCGCGGTCGACCAGCGGCCGGGGGTCGGCGACGACGCCGGCGACCGCGCTCGCGGCGGCGGTGAGCGGGGAGGCGAGGAACGTGCGACCGCCGGTGCCCTGCCGCCCCTCGAAGTTGCGGTTGCTCGTGCTGATCGCGTACTGCCCGGGCTCCAGCTGGTCGCCGTTCATGGCGATGCACATCGAGCAGCCCGACTCGCGCCACTCCGCGCCAGCCGCGAGGAAGACCTCGTGGAGACCCTCTCGCTCGGCCTGCGCCTTGACCTGCTGCGAGCCGGGCACGACGAGCAGTCGCGTGCCGTCCGCCACCCGGCGTCCGCGCAGGATCGTCGCCGCCGCGCGCAGGTCCCCGATCCGGCTGTTCGTGCACGACCCGATGAAGACGACGTCGACCCTGTGGCCCGCGATCGGCTGACCGGGCGCAAGGTCCATGTACGCCAGCGCCCTGTCCAGCGCCCGGCGACCGGCGTCGTCGGGGGCCTCGTCGAGGGACGGCACCCGGCCGGTGACGGCCACGCCCATGCCCGGGTTGGTGCCGTACGTGACCATGGGTTCGAGCGCGGAGGCGTCGAGCGTGATCGTCCGGTCGTACGACGCTCCGGGGTCCGATGGAAGCTTCCGCCAGCCGGCGATTGCCTCGTCCCACGCCGCGCCCTGCGGCGCGTGCCGGCGCCCGTGCAGGTACTCGAAGGTGGTGTCGTCGGGGGCGACCAGTCCGGCGCGCGCGCCGCCCTCGATCGACATGTTGCAGATCGTCATGCGCTGCTCCATGCCGAGCGCCCGGATCGCCTCGCCCGAGTACTCGAACACGTGCCCGGTGCCGCCACCCACCCCGATGCGCGCGATCAGCGCCAGGATGATGTCCTTCGCCGACACGCCCGGCGACAGCCGTCCCTCGACTCGCACCTCGTACGTCTTCGGGCGTCGCTGGAGCAGGACCTGCGTGGCCAGCACCATCTCGACCTCGGTCGTGCCGATGCCGAACGCCAGCGCGCCGACGGCCCCATGCGTGGCCGTGTGGGAGTCCCCGCACACGATGGTCATGCCCGGCTGGCTGAGGCCCAGCTCCGGCCCGATCACGTGGACGATCCCGCGCGTCTCCGAGTCCATGCCGTGCAGCGGGATGCCGAAGTCGAGGCAGTTGCGCTCGAGCTGCGCGACCTGGAACGCCGCCTGGTCGTCCATGATCGGAAGGCCGCGTCCGCGTGGCAGTGTCGGGATCGAGTGATCCTCGGTGGCAACCGTGCGCTCGGGATGGCGGACGGGCAGCCGGCGCTCGCGGAGCCCGGTGAATGCCTGCGGGCTCGTCACTTCGTGGACCAGGTGGAGGTCGATCGCCAGGATGGCCGGCGCTCCGGGTTCCTGGACGACGACGTGCTGGTCCCAGATCTTCTCGACGAGTGTTCGCGGGCGAGACGTATCGGCCATGACTCGATCTCGTGCGGTTGGGGGACGTTCGATTCCAGCCTAGCAGACCCTGTCGCCGCACAAGGCTGTGGACAAGACCGGGGTGCCCGGGTACACTCGCGCCTCAACCGCAGGTTGGAGCGCCCGGTGGGCCAGACAGACACGAACAGGGACCGCGTCGCCATCGCCGTCACGGCGGATGGTCGGCGGGTGCCCGTCCGTCTGCCCGATGACTCCACCGCCGACGTAACGCTCTTCGGCGTCCTCCGGCTCCTCGGCCGGGGGGTGCTCTCCCTTATTACCGGCTCCCGGCGGGAGCCTGACGGGAGACGGAGCGTGCGCCGCTAGGCGCAGAGAACCGGACCGATCAGGACCCTCGCCGGACGGCGAGGGTCTTTCGTTTGTGCAGCGGGAGAGCCGGGATGACGATCACGGGACGAGAGACCGCGGGGGGCACGGCCCCAGCGTCGGCGCCGACGACCGGTCGCCACCTGCCCGGAGCCGGAACCGAGGGCGCGACCGCCGTCGAGCACGCGCGCACCGGGATGCTCCGCGAGGCGAAGCCGCGCGGCCGCACGCGCATCGGCGCGGACGTCGTCTGCGAGGCGCTCCTGCGACAGGGTGTCGAGGTCTTCTTCGGCTATCCGGGCGGCGTCGTCCTGCCCCTGTACGACGTCCTGGGCGACTATCCGGAGCTGCGCCACGTGCTGGTCCGGCATGAGCAGGGTGCGGCGCATGCCGCCGATGGCTACGCCCGCGCAACTGGCAGGGTGGGCGTCTGCCTGGGCACCTCCGGTCCCGGCGCCACCAACCTGGTGACGGGCATCGGGACCGCCATGCTCGACTCGATCCCGATGGTGGCCATCACCGGGAACGTGGCGGCCGCGCTGCTCGGCAAGGACGCGTTCCAGGAGATCGACATCACCGGCATCACGCTCCCCATGACCAAGCACAACTACCTCGTCCGGGACGCGAACGATCTCCCGCACGTCTTCGCGGAGGCGTTCCACATCGCGCGAACCGGCCGCCCCGGCCCGGTGCACATCGACATCACGAAGGACGCGCTGCAGCAGGAGACGCAGGCCCCCCATCCCGACGACGAGGCCGTCCTCGCCGCCATCCCCGGTTTCCGGCCCAACTTCGACGGCCACTCCCGCCAGCTCCGGCTGGCCGCCAGGCTCGTCGACGAGGCGGCGCGCCCGGTGATCCTCGCGGGCCACGGGATCCTCCTCGCGCAGGCGTGGGACCAGCTGCGCGCGTTTGCCGAGAAGACACAGATCCCCGTCGCCCACACGCTCCTCGGTGTGGGTGCCATGGACGAGACGCACCCGCTCTCGTACGGCTACATGGGCATGCACGGCTGGAAGCACGTCAACCGGGCGATCCAGTCGTCGGACCTGCTGATCGCGCTCGGCATGCGCTTCGACGACCGCGTCACCGGCAAGGTGAGCACGTACGCGACCGGCGCCAGGATCGTGCACGTCGATATCGACCCCGCCGAGATCGGGAAGAACGTGTCGGTGGACGTGCCCATCGTCGGCGACGTCGGGCGCGTGCTCGCGGCGCTGACCCCGCTCGTCGCCGAGCGGCGCCCCGAGGATCGCGCCGGCTACTTCGCCGAGCTGGCCGCGTGGCGCGTCGAGTCGGAGTCGCGCAGCTGGCACGGGTCGGGCGCGTGGCGTGACGGGCTGCTGTCCGCGGACTACGTGATCGAGCAGATCGGCGCGGCCACCGACCACGATGCCACCCTCGTCTCGGACGTGGGGCAGAACCAGATGTGGATGGCGCGCTACGCCGGCTACCGGCGCCCGAACTCGCACCTCAGCTCCGGCGGCCTCGGCACGATGGGCTACGCGCTGCCGGCGGCGATGGGGGCGGCCCTGGGACGACCGGACAAGGAGACCTGGGCGATCTGCGGCGACGGCGGGTTCCAGATGACCCTGCAGGAGCTGGCGACGCTCGTGCAGGACCACATCCCGGTGCGGATCGCCATCCTCGACAACAACAAGCTGGGCATGATCCGGCAGTGGCAGGAGCTCATCTATGCCGGCAACTACCACTCCTCGCACCTGCTCGGGCCGGACTTCCTGAAGCTGGCCGACGCGTACGGCATCCCCGCCTTCCGTGCGACCACGCCGGACGAGGTCCCCGCCGCGATCGCCGCGGCCCGGGCGGTCGACGGTCCCGCGCTGGTCCACTTCCGGATCGCGGACGAGCAGAACGTCTTCCCCATGATGCCGGCGGGCAAGGGACTGTCCGACCTGATCGAGGAATGGGGAGGGGCCGACGAATGACCGATCCGACGACGCGCCGTCCCCCCGCGGCCCCGCCGCCGGCCGTGCCCGACCCCGTCCCGGCCCCGCGGCCGCCGCACAGGCGGCTCCCGCCGTGCAGGCGGCTCCCGCCGTTCGGGACGAGCCCGGCACCGGCGCCGGCCACCGCCACGTCCTGGTCGCCGTCGTCAACAACCGCCCCGGTGTCCTCAACCGCGTCGCCAGCCTGATGCGCGCCCGCAACTTCAACATCGACTCGCTCGCCGTCGGCCGCACCGAGCGCCCCGACGTGAGCCGCATGACGATCACGCTGCACGGCGACGACGTGGCCGTGGAGCAGGCCGCGAAGCAGCTCTACAGGCTGATCGACGTCCTGAAGGTGCAGGACGTGACCGCCGAGCCCCGCATCGAGCACGAGCTGGCGCTGGTCAAGGTCCGCGCCACGAACAGCACGCGAGCCGAGGTCCTCAAGATCGTCGAGCTGTACAAGGGCCGCGTGGTCGACGTCGCCGCGGACTCGGTGATCGTCGAGGCGACGGGCACCGAGGACGAGATCGACGCGCTCGTTTCGCTCGTGGGCGGCTTTGGTATCAGGGAGATGGTCCGCACCGGCACGACCGTCATGGTCCGCGGACCCCAGGTGGTGGAGTACGAGGGAGTGACCAGGTGACGGCGCGCATGTATTACGACGCGGATGCGGACCCGGCGGCCCTGCAGGACCGGACCGTCGCGATCATCGGCTATGGGAGCCAGGGACACGCGCACGCGCTGAACCTGCGCGACTCGGGCGTCGACGTCGTGGTCGGCCTTGCCGCGAGCAGCAAGAGCCGTTCGATCGCCGCCGAGGCCGGCCTGCGGGTCGCCGACGTAGGCGAGGCCGTCCGACAGGCGGACTCGATCATGATCCTCGTCCCCGATACCGCCCAGAAGGCCGTCTACGACCGGGAGATTGCCCCGCACCTTCAGCCCGGTCGGCTGCTCCTGTTCGCCCACGGGTTCAACATCCACTTCGGGCTGATCGACCCGCCCGGCGGCATCGACGTCGGCATGGTCGCGCCCAAGGGGCCCGGGCACCTGGTCCGGTCCGTGTACGTGGAGGGCGGCGGCGTGCCCGCGCTGTTCGCCGTGCACCGCGAGCACACCGGCACCGCCCGCGCCCGCGTCCTTGCCTACGCTCGGGCTCTCGGCGCGACACGCGCCGGCGTGCTGGAGACGACGTTCGCCGAGGAGACCGAGACCGACCTCTTCGGCGAGCAGGCCGTCCTGTGCGGCGGCGTCTCGAACCTGGTCAAGAACGGCTTCGAGACGCTCGTCGCGGCCGGATACCAGCCCGAGCTGGCCTACTTCGAGGTGATGCACGAGCTGAAGCTGATCGTGGACCTGATGTACCGCGGCGGCCTCAACTTCATGCGGTTCAGCGTCAGCGACACCGCGGAGTACGGCGACTACGTGTCGGGGCCGCGGATCGTGGACGCCCACGTCCGGGAGACGATGCAGCAGGTCCTGGCCGAGATCCAGGACGGCACGTTCGCCCGCCGGTGGATCGCCGAGAACGAGGCCGGCCGGCCGGAGTTCACCCGGCTGCGCCGCCAGGACCAGGACCACCCCATCGAGCGGGTGGGCGCGGAGCTACGCTCGAAGATGCGCTGGCTGAACCCCGTGGAGGTTCGCCCGGAGCAGGCCCAGGCATCGGCCGAGCGGTCGCGCGCCGAGGGAGGACCCCGATGACGGCCAAGGCAGGCAGCCCGGGCGTGGAGCCGGGCCGCGTCCGCATCTTCGACACGACCCTGCGCGACGGCGAGCAGGCCCCGGGCGCCGGGCTGACGGCGGCCGAGAAGCTCGAGGTCGCCCGCGCCCTCGTGCGGCTGGACGTCGACGTCATCGAGGCCGGCTTCCCGGCGTCGTCGCCGGGCGACTTCGACGCGGTCCACAGGATCGCGAAAGAGACCAGGGGCGTGGCGGTCGCCGCCCTGGCCCGCTGCCGCGACGGCGATCCCCAGCGGGCGGTCGAGGCGATCCGGGTCGCCGAGCGACCTCACCTGCACGTCTTCATCGCGACCAGCGATATCCACCTGAAGCACAAGCTGCGCATGTCCCGCGAGGAGGCGCTGGCGGCGGCCGTCCACTGGGTCCGCTATGGCAGGCAGGCGCTCGGGCGAGACGTCGAGATCGAGTTCAGCGCCGAGGACGCGAGCCGGACGGACCCGGACTTCCTGCTCCGCGTCTACGAGGCGGTCGTGGACGCCGGGGCCACCACGGTCAACATCCCGGATACCGTCGGGTACGCCATTCCGTCCGACTTCGGCGCGCTCGTCGGCCGCGTCGTCGAGCGGGTCGGGTCGGGCGCCGTCGTCAGCGTGCACTGCCACAACGACCTGGGGCTGGCCACCGCGAACACGCTCGCGGCGGTGCAGGCCGGTGCTCGCCAGCTCGAGGTGACGATCAACGGGCTCGGCGAGCGCGCCGGGAACGCCTCCCTGGAGGAGGTGGTGATGGCCCTGCGCACCCGCCCCACGCAGTTCCCGGGGCTGGCGAGCCGCGTCCAGACGGAGCAGCTGACGAACGCCAGCCGCCTGGTCAGCTACCTCACCGGCTTCGTGGTCCAGCCCAACAAGGCGATCGTCGGCGGCAACGCCTTCGCGCACGAGTCGGGGATCCACCAGGACGGCGTGATCAAGAACCCGCTGACCTACGAGATCATGACGCCCCAGTCGGTCGGGTTGTCCGGCAGCACGCTGTCGATCGGCAAGCTGTCCGGCCGGCGCGGGCTCCAGACCAAGCTCCGCAGCCTGGGCTTCGAGCTGGAAGGCGATGGGCTCGACGCGGTGTACCGCGAGGCGATCGCCCTGGCGGATGCCAAGAAGGAGGTCACGGACGCCGACCTGCTCGCCCTGGTCGGCCAGCATGCCTCCGAGGTCTCCGACGGGATCACGCTGGACGGCTGGAGCGTGACGAGCGCCCACGGCGGGCGCTCGACCGGAAGCGTGACACTCTGCGTCGGGGACGAGACGCGGTCGGCCGAGGCCAGCGGCAACGGGCCCGTGGACGCGCTCTATCGCGCCGTCGACGAGGCGCTCGAACCGATCGCGGGCTGGCGCCTGGTGCTCGACGAATACGAGATCCGCGCGGTCACGGCGGGCGAGGACGCCCAGGGGAGCACGCTCGTGCGGTGCCACCGGTCGACCGACGCCGCGAGGCCCCCGCTGGTGGTGACGGGCCACGGCCTCTCGACCAACATCATCGAGTCCTCGCTGGAGGCGTACCTGACCGCGGCCAACAAGCTCCGCGCGGCGGCCGCGCCCGCCGGCACGGCCGCCGCGGCCGGGGAGGGGAGCGGGCAGGACGTCGAGAGCGCCGCGGCCGGGCGCCTGCCATGACCGATACCGACCGACGGCGGGTGGGATCGACGACTCCCGGGTACCACGTCGCCGCCATCCCGGGCGACGGCATCGGGCCGGAGGTCCTCGCCGCGGGTCGGCGCGTGCTCGACGCGACGGCCGCACGGTTCGGCTTCGCGCTCGACTGGCAGGAGCTGACGGTGGGCGGGGCGGCGATCGACGCATACGGCGTGCCGATCCGCGAGGGCGACCTGGACGTCTGCCGGCAGGCGGACGCCGTCTACCTGGGGGCCGTGGGCGGTCCGCGCTGGGACGACCCGAACGCAGCGGTCAGGCCCGAGCAGGCGCTGTTCGCGCTGCGTGGCGGCCTCGAGCTGTTCGCCAATCTGCGTCCCGTCGTCGTGGAGCCGGCGCTGGTGGAGGCCTCGACGCTGCGACCGGAGGTGCTCGTCGGCGTCGACCTCCTGATCGTGCGCGAGTTGACGGGCGGCATCTACTTCGGGCGGCCCTCGGAGGAGCGGCACACGCCCGAGGGGCGCGTCGCGGTCGACACGCTCTGGTACACGGAGCACGAGATCCGGCGCGTGGTGCGGCTGGCCTTCGAGCTCGCACGTGGGCGCCGCCGGCGCCTGACCAGCGTCGACAAGGCGAACGTGCTGGCATCCAGCCGGCTCTGGCGGAAGGTCGTCGATGAGGTCGCGCCCGAGTTTCCGGACGTGCGCGTCGATCATCGCCTCGTGGACGCGGCGGCCATGATGCTGATCCGGGACCCGGGCTCGTTCGACGTCCTGGTCACGGAGAACCTGTTCGGCGACATCCTGTCCGACGAGGCGGCGATGCTGACGGGCTCGCTGGGTATGCTGCCGTCGGCGTCGGTCGGGGCGCGGCGCACTGCCCACGGGCTGCACGGGCTGTACGAGCCGATCCACGGGTCGGCGCCGGACATCGCCGGGCAGGACACGGCAAACCCGATCGCGGCGATCCTGTCCGGTGCGATGCTGTTGCGCTGGTCGCTCGGCCGGACGGAAGCGGCCGAGGCGGTCGAGTCGGCCGTGCGTTCGGCGCTCCGCGAGGGATTGCGGACGACCGACCTGGCGCGCGTCGGAGCCGGCGAACGGGCGGTGCGCGTGCTCGGGACGCTGGCGTTCACGGATGAGGTCGTGGCGCGAGTCGTGGGCCCCGGACGCGGCGGCGAGACGGCCACCGCACGCCGGGCGGCCCCCGCCGGACTGGCGGCCCCCGCCGGCCTGGCCGCCGACGTCGACGTGGACGCCGCCGACCTGGAGGCCGACGCGGCCACGATGGCCGCGACCAACACCCTCCTGGGGCTTCCCTGATGAACGATCGCGTGCTGCTCTACGACACGACCCTTCGCGACGGGACCCAGCGCGAAGGGCTGGTCCTCTCGCTCTCCGACAAGGTCAAGATCGCGCGCCGGCTCGACGAGGCGGGGTTCCCGTACGTCGAAGGCGGCTGGCCGGGTTCCAACCCGAAGGACGAGGAGTTCTTCGAGGTCGCCCGCGGGCTCACCTGGCGCAACGCCAGGCTGGCGGCCTTCGGGTCGACCCGCCACCGCTCGAACCGGCCCGACCAGGACCCCAACCTGCGCGCGCTCGTCGACGCCGGGACGCCCGTCGTCACGATCTTCGGCAAGAGCTGGCTGCTCCACGTCACCGACGTGCTCGGCGCGACCGCCGCGGAGAACCTTGCGATGATCGGAGACTCGGTCGCGTTCTGTGCCGCGGCCGGCCGCGAGGTCGTCTACGACGCCGAGCACTTCTTCGACGGCTACAAGGCCGACCGCGACTACGCGCTCGCGACGCTCCGGTCGGCGCATGCCGCCGGCGCCACGAGCCTCGTCCTGTGCGACACCAACGGCGGCAGCCTGACCGACGAGGTGAGCACGATCGTGCGGGACGTGGTCGCCACGCTGGCACTCCCGGTCACCTGGGGGATCCACGTCCACGACGACGCGGGCCTGGCCGTGGCGAATTCGCTGGCCGCGGTCCAGGCCGGCGCCAGGCACGTGCAGGGCACGATCAACGGCTACGGCGAGCGCTGCGGGAACGCCAACATCGTCACGATCTGGGCCGACCTGGCCCTCAAGGCAGGCGTCGCGACCGTGCCGCCAGGGGCCGACCTCCACGGGCTGGCCGAGCTGTCGCACTACGTGGCCGAGGTGGCCAACCTCGCGCCCGACGACCACCAGCCCTACGTCGGGCAGAGCGCCTTCGCGCACAAGGGAGGCGTGCACGGGGCGGCGACCGCACGCGTCCGCAACGCCTACCAGCACATCGACCCCGACCTGGTCGGCAACCAGACGCGCCTGGTCGTCAGCGAGCTCGGCGGCCGCGTCAACACGCAGTGGCGCGCCGAGGAGCTGGGCCACCGGCTCGAGGGGGTCGTGGACCCCCGCGATCTCAGCCGCACGATCAAACGGCTGGAGGCGGAGGGCGCCAGCTTCGAGGGAGCCGAGGCCTCGTTCGAGTTGCTGATCCGCCGGCTCCAGCCGGACTACCGGCCGCCGTTCCGGCTCATCGACTACACCGTGCTGGTCGAGCACCGCGAGGGGAGGGATCTACGGGCGGAGGCCACCGTCAAGGTCGAGGTCGCAGGGGAGGTACTCCACACGGCGGCCGACGGGAACGGGCCCGTGAACGCGCTCGACGCCGCACTCCGCAAGGCGCTCGGGGCGTTCTATCCGCAGCTCGACGGCGTCCACCTGGTGGACTACAAGGTCCGGATCGTCGACGGGGGATCGGCCACGGCCGCACGCACGCGGGTCGTCATCGAATCGAGCAGCGAGAGCGATACCTGGTCCACGGTCGGTTCGGACACGAACATCATCGCGGCGTCCTTCCAGGCGCTGGGCGACTCGCTCGAGTTCGCGCTCTGGAAGGGGGGCGCGGAGATGCGCTTCCGTGACGAGCGCCACTTCACGACGACGGCGTCCCAGCCGACGACTGCGACGGCACCCGGGGCTCCCGGCGCGGCCGTTGCGACCCCCGTCGCCGCGGAGCGGGCCGCCCCCGAGGCTCCCGAAGGAGGCCCACGATGATCGACACGACCACCGAGGACGCGATCCGCCTGGCGCGCTGGACGTGTTCGACCGGCTCGAACGTGCAGAGCCGGGCGGCTGTCGTCGTCCAGGCCGGCGAGCGCGTCTGGAGCGCGTCGGCCGAAGGCAACGGCGCCGTCGACGCGCTGTACGAGGCGGTCGATCGCGCCCTGACCGAGGTCCTGTCGGGGCACCCGCGTCTCCTCGCGTACCGGGTCGTCTCGCTCGGCGAAGGGCCCGACGCGGAGGGCCGCGTCGAGGTCGAGGTCGCGCCGCCCGCCGGTGTCGAGGGGCCGCGCGGCCAGGGGCGATACCTGGGCGCCTGCCAGGGGACCAACACGGTCGCCTGCTCCGTCGAGGCGTACGTCGAGGCGATCAACGCCATGCTCGCCGAGGTGCACTGGGCGGGCGCGACGGACGCCCTGCCGGCGGCGGGTGCGGCGGCACCCGGGGGTGAAGAGGGTGGACCCGCTGCCTCCGGCGACACCGGCCGACGAGCGCGCCAGGTCGACGCGCCGTCGGTGGAGTACGACGACATCGACCACGAACCGTCGCGGTGGTTCGAACCCTGAGAGACGAGGGTCGCGCGGCCGGCCCTCCGTTGCCTGACGACCCGATCGGCGGTTCCCCGAGCCTCACGCGCGTCGCGTACTCCGGCGAGCCCGGTGCGTTCGCAGAGGACGCGGTCATCATGGCGTTCGACGGTCCGGCGCCGGTGCCCGTGCCCGGATTCCGCGAAGTCTTCGAGGCCGTGACCGCGGGACGTGCGCCCGGCGATCCGCCGCCCGCTCCGCTCGTCGCCGCCGGCGTGGTGCCCATCGAGAACCTGGTGAGCGGCACGGTCCGGGAGAACTACGACCTGCTGCTGGAGCACGACCTGGTGGTGACCGGCGAGGTCGTGGTGCCGGTTCGGCTGTGCCTCGCGGCGCTGCCCGGCCAGTCGCTCGACGAGATCGAGCGCGTGTACTCGCACGTCCAGGCGCTGGCTCAGGCGGAGGACTTCCTTCGCACGCGGCCGTGGACGCTGCTGACGACCTACAACACGGCGGGGGCGGCCAGGATGATCGCCGACCGCGGCGAGCGCGCCGCCGGGGCAGTCGTCTCGCCGAGGGCCGCCGCGGTGTTCGGGCTCGACATCCTGGCGGAAGGGATCCAGCAGGTGTCCGACAACCGGACTCGGTTCCTGGTGATCGCTCGATCGGAGTCGGTGGCCGCCGTCGAGGCCGAGGTCGCGCGCGTCGCCGCCCGCCGCGTGGCCGCGGTCCCGCAGGGCCGTCCGCCCGGGGGCGAGCCGCAGGCGGCGGGCATGCCTGGGTCGGGCAGGCGAGCGGCGCCGCGCCCGCAATCGGGCGGCCGGCCCGCCGCGTCCGGCACGGCACAACGGCACGGCGGCGATGTCTCGATGCGCACGACGATGGTGATCGCCGTCCGAAATGAGCCGGGGTCCCTGTATCGCTGCCTGGGGGTGTTCGCGCGCGCAGGCCTCAACATGAGCAAGCTCGAGTCGCGCCCGGGCCGGGATCGCGCCTGGGAGTACGTCTTCTGGGTCGACCTGGACGCGGACGCCGCCCAGGCACGGCAGGCCGCCGCGGAACTGCGGCCCGACGCCTCGATGGTGCGGATCCTCGGAACGTATCCCCGCGCGGTCGACGGGTAGCACCCCTCCGCGGGCGGAGAACACGCGGGCGGAGAACACGCGGGCGGAGACGACACGCGGGCGGAGACCATGCCCCTGCATGGGTAGAATTGCTCGAGGGAGCGGCCGGTCCAAGCGGCGGCCCGGACGTTCGATGTCCTCCCGATGTCCGCCAGGCGAGCGCCCAGGAGGCGATCATGGTCACCGTCAGCGCGACCCGGCCCCATCCCATCTTCCTGGCCGGACGCTGGGTGGAATTGCCGGACGTTCTCGAGGTCGTCAACCCCGCCGATCCCGCGACGCCCGCCGGCTCCACGTACCAGGCCACCCCGGAGCAGTACGAGGAGGCCGTGCAGGCGGCCGTCCAGGCGTTCGAGGTCACGCGCCGCATGCCGGCCTACGAGCGCTCGGCACTGCTTCGCTCGATCTCGGCCGGCATCCGCGAGCGCCGCGAGGAGCTGGGGCGGCTGATCGCGCTGGAGGCCGGCAAGCCCATCCGGGACGCCCTCGTCGAGGTGGACCGCGCCTCGCTCACGTTCCGGCTCGGCGGAGAGGAGGCCGAGCGCATCTACGGGGAGACCATCCCGCTCGACCTGATGGCCTCGTCGAGGGGCCGCGTTGGGATCACCCGTCGCTTCCCCGTCGGCCCCGTGGCGGCGATCAGCCCGTTCAACTTCCCGCTGAACCTGGCCGCCCACAAGGTCGCACCCGCGATCGCCGCGGGCTGCCCGGTCGTGCTGAAGCCACCGTCCAAGGACCCCCTGGTCATGCTCGCGGTCGGCGAGATCATCGAGAAGGCGGGCGCCCCCGCGGGCTCCGTCAGCATCCTGCCGATGACGCGAGCGCTCGGCGACCGGATGGTGGCCGACGAGCGGTTCAAGGTGCTCACCTTCACGGGGTCGCCGGCAGTGGGCTGGGCCATGAAGGCCAGGGCAGGCAAGAAGCGGGTCGTCCTCGAGCTGGGCGGCAACGCCGGCGTCATCGTCGACCGGTCGGCCGACCTGGACTGGGCGGTCCGGCGGATCCTGGTCGGCGCGTTCGCCTACGCCGGGCAGGTGTGCATCAGCGTGCAGCGGCTGGTCGTCCACGCCGACGTGATGGACGCGTTCCTCGCGAAGTTCATCGCCGGCGCCCGTGCGCTGAAGCTGGGCGATCCGATCGACCCGGCCACCGACGTCGGGCCCATGGTGGACGAGCAGGCCGCCCGCCGGACGCAGGCCTGGGTTGACGAGGCCGTGTCGATGGGCGGCCGCGTGCTGCTGGGCGGCAAGGCCGACGGCTCGTTCTTCAGCCCGACGATCCTGGTGGACACGCCGGTCGAGGCGAAGGTCTGCGCGAATGAGGCGTTCGCGCCGCTCGTGGTCGTGTTCCCCTTCACCGACTTCGCGGACGCGGTGCGGCAGGTCAACGCGAGCTCCTTCGGGCTCCAGGCCGGCGTCTTCACCAACGACCTCGCCAACGCGTGGCATGCGTTCAGCGAGACCGAGGTCGGCGGAGTCATCGTCAACGACGTCCCGACGTACCGGATCGACCACATGCCCTACGGCGGGGTCAAGGACTCCGGGCTGGGGCGCGAGGGCATCCGCTGGTCGATCGAAGACATGACCGAGCTGCGGATCATGGTGATGGCCCAGCCGCAGTAGCGGCATTGCCCGCGGCAGCCGCGGCTCCGCGACGCGCCGCCCGGCAGCCGCGGCGGGGCCCGACGCGCCGCCCGGCTCGTCGGGAGTCCGAGCCCCAGACGCGCCCGTCCGCGTCGCCCGCTCGCCGATGGTCACGGTCGCGGCGGGTGACGTTCGGGTGGGTTCCTGCGCATCGGCAACGTGGGATACCTGTCTGTGCCCAGGCGAGTCGCGCGGGCGGCTTTGCCGTCGGCGGTGCGGGTCGCGGACCGAACGGAAGGAGCGTGTGTGACCATCGGGCGTGCCGGCCCCGGCGCTCCGGGTCCGGGGACGCGGGAGGGCGGGGTCGCCGTACGAGGCATGCCGCCGGACCCGACCGATGCGCGGGATCGGCCGCCGGGCGCGGCGGTGGAGGCGCCCTCGCGGTTCCGCGTCGTGAGAGTCCGCCTCGCGCTGGCGTTGCTGGCCGCCGCGTCCATCCCGGTTGCGATCGCCATCGTCGTGCCGGCGCTCCTGGGTTCCGGTCGGGTCGACCAGGCTCAGGCGGTGCAGGCCGGCAGCCAGGTTTCCACGGGACTCGCCGCCGAGCTCGAGCGAAGCCGCAGCGCCCTCCTGCTGCTCGCCGCGAACCCCAGCACCGTCCGGCTCGCCATGGGCACCGGGTCCGTCGCCGACGCGCGGACGGATCTGCAGTCGATCTCCGCCGTCGTCGGCGCGCGGGTCGCCGTCGCCGCAGTCGTCAACGCCGCCGGGGTCGAGCGGCTGCGCCTCGAGGACGGACGGGTCGTGACACCCCAGGCCGACCCGGTGGACGCATCGCTCCTCCACGCGACGCTGGCCCTCGGTGCCGGCGACATGTACCGATCCGAACCGTTCGCCGGCCCGAACGGCGTCTCGCGGATCGCGATCGCCGCCCCCCTCCTCAACGCAGGAAAGGCGGTCGGGCTCGTCCGCCTGGACCTCCCGCTGGCCGGCCTTCTGGCGGCGCCCCAGGCCGACATCGCCACCCGCGGCGGGTACGCACTGATCGTCGACACCGCCACGGGCAGTGTGGTCGCCGACGGGCGCAGCCAGTCGGGGGCGTCCGGCGCGACGCAGGCGGGCTCCAGCGCGCAGCCAGGTCTGCCCGGCCCCGACGAGCTCCTGGCGCGGCTGGTCAGCCAGGCCGGCCAGACCTGGACGTCACTGCTCAGCGGCAACTGGAGCGTGGACTACGCGCCACTCGACACGGCCGTCCCCGGCTTCGGCGACTGGGCGGTGGTCGTCGCACTCCCCGCGACGCCGTCGGCACCCCCGGTCGCGCTGGTCGCGGCGCTGGCGCTGCTGATCCTGCTGCTCGTGGTGCTCGCGCTGTGGATGGCGCACGAGGTGCTCAAGCCGGCGGTGGAGCTTGATCGATCCCACCGCGAGCTGTCCCAGCAGTTCGAGGTGGCACGCCACGACGCGCTCCACGACAACCTCACCGGGCTCGGCAACCACCGTGCCTTCCACGAGGAGCTGGACCGGCAGATGGAGATCTCCCGGCGGTACGGCGTCCCGGTCGCGTTGCTCATGCTCGACCTCGACGACTTCAAGCACGTCAACGACAGCGCCGGCCACGCCGCCGGCGACGCCGTGCTGACGTCCGTCGGTCGCTTCCTGGACGAACACAGCCGCGTCACCGACCGCGCCTTCCGGATCGGCGGCGACGAGTTCGCCGTCGTGATGCCGCACACCGACATGGACGGCGGCATGGTGGTGGCGCGGCGCATGCTCGGCATGGCGCTGGAGCCAGTGGCCAACTCCGCGCTCGGCAAGCCCGTGTCGTTCTCGGCCGGCGTCTCGGCCCTCCCCGCACCCGCCGAGAGCCGCGCGGAGCTGTACGCCCAGGCCGACGCCGCCCTGATCTGGTGCAAGCGCCACGGGCGGACCTCGGTGGCCGCGTTCGACCCCACCCGGCATACCCTCGACAGCCTGGACGCCATGGCGACGCTGTCCCAGACCGTGGCGGCCGTGGCGGCCCAGCGAGCGCTGCGGCCCGTCTTCCAGCCCGTCGTCGACCTTCAGACCGGGCGCGTCATCGGGTTCGAAGGGCTCATCCGGCCGGCCGCGGGGTCGGGGTTCGCCGACCCCGGCAGCATGTTCGTCGCCGCCGAGAAGTGTGGCCGCACGGTCGAGCTCGACCAGGCCTGCCTGGAGGTCATCGCCTCTGCCGCGACCGCGATCCCGGGCGACCGCTCCGTCAGCCTGAACCTGTCACCCCGCAGCCTGGAGGCCCCGGAGTTCAACGCCCACGCTCTGACGCGCACGCTGGAACGTCTCGGCCTGTCGCCGTCCCGGGTCGTGATCGAGCTCACCGAACGCGAGACGGTCGACGACATGGCCCTGCTGACGGCCAACCTGCAGGCGGTCCGGCGGGCGGGCATGCGGATCGCCGCCGACGACGTCGGCTCCGGCAACGCCGGCCTGCGCCTGCTCAGCCAGATCCACTTCGACATCGTGAAGATCGACCTGTCGCTCGTGCAGGGCGGGATCGCGCGCGAGTCGTCGCTCGCCGTTCTGCGGTCGCTGATCGACCTGGCCAGGCGGTGGGACGCGCTCGTCGTCGCCGAGGGCGTCGAGACGCCGGACCAGCTGCGGGCGTTGCGCGGCCTGGACGTCTCCGCCGCGCAGGGGTACCTGCTCGGACGGCCCTCGGACGACGTGCACATCGAATCCGTCGACCTTGAGGCGCTGATGGCGCCGACGACGAACATCCCGGGCTGGGCGGCGGTCAGGGCAACGCCGGCCTGATCCGTGCGGCGGGGGCGGCTCGAGTGCCCGGGCCGCCCCTCCCCGCACGTCCGCCGAGGTTCAGCCAGGGTCTACTCCGCCGTGCCCCCGGGCTGCGGCGCGTGCACGCCGACGTGGGCCAGCCCGCGCTTCGCCAGCTCGTCGCGCAGCTGGTCGGGCGTGCCGGACAGGATCGGGAACGTGCCATAGTGGATGGGCATCACGTCCGCCACGGCGAGCAGCTCGACCGCCAGCGCGGCCGACCGTGGGTCCATCGTGTAGTGCCCGCCGATCGGCAGCATCGCCAGGTCGGGGTGCCAGCGCTCGCCGATCAGGCGCATGTCGCCGAACACGTCCGTGTCGCCGGCGTGGTAGATGCGGTACCCGTTCTCCAGCTCCACGACGAACCCCGCCGGGTCGCCGAGGTACATGGGGACCTCGATCTGCGCGTTCCAGTCGCCACCCGAGTGGACGGCCGTGGTCATGGTGACCTTCAGGCCGGCCACCTCGACGGTCCCGCCCTTGTTCATGCCGATCACGGCGTCGGCGCCGCCGGGGAGCCGGCGGCCCAGCCACAGGCTCATCTCGTGGATGCAGGGCCAGGCCGGGCGCGTGCGGCTCGCGATCGCCACGGCGTCGCCCATGTGGTCGCTGTGGCCGTGCGTCACGAGCAACAGGTCGCAGCGGTCGACCGAGGATGCGGCGCGTGGCGACCTCGGGTTGCCGAACCAGGGATCGACCAGCACCCGTCTCCGGCCGGGCGTCTCCACCTCGACGCACGCGTGCCCGTACCAGCGGATCGTCGTCTCCCGATCGAGCGTCATCGCGCCCTCCAGCTGTCTGGACGTCGGGGCCGACACGCGACACCGCTCCGGGACGGAGGCGCTCCGTCCGCGGACGCCGTCCGCGGTCATCCCGCGGTCATCCCGCGGTCATCGTAGCCGGTCCACGGCTACACTCGCGTGCGTGGCAGGACTGGCGATCGGGGAGAGCCTCGCGTACATCAACTGGACCGTGCTGGGGGCGCTGGCGGTCGGCTCGTTTGCCGCCGTCGTACTGCTCGGCCTCCGGACGGATGCGACGCGCGGGTTCCTGGGCTTCACGGCGTTCTGCTCCGCGGCGCTCGCCGGCCTGACACTCCTCGCGGACACGGCCCTGCCCGATCCGGGCTCGACGCTGACGATCGCCGCGGCGCCCGACCTGGACCTGCCGCGCCGCGCGGCGCTGGCCGCGCTGGCGGTCCTGGCGCTCGCATACGTGGTGGCGCTCGCGAGGAACCGCCGCGCGCCGGTGGTGGGGATCGCGGGCGTCGTGGCAGGTGTGGCGGCGCTGGCGATCGCCGCGGACGGCTGGGGCGGCGGGCCGGCGCGGGGGATCCCGCTGGCGGTGCAGCTGCTCGCCCTCGCGGCCGCGCTGGGCGGCGTGCTGGCGGCGATGATCCTGGGCCACTGGTACCTGGTGACGCCCCGGCTCTCCGAGGGGCCGCTGGTGTTGCTGGCGCGCGTCCTGACATGGGTGGTGGGGGCGCAGCTGGCGCTGTTCGTGGCCTGGATGTCGACCGGCGCCGGGGCCAGCCACCCACCGTTCGAGCCGCTGGTCGGAGCGTGGGCGCTGTTCGTCTGGCTTCGTCTCCTGATCGGGCTCGTGTTCCCGGTCGCGGTGACATGGGGTGCGCTCCAGACGGCGCGGAGCCGGTCCATGGAGTCGGCGACGGGGCTGCTCTACGTCGACGTGGGCGCGATCGCGGCGGGCACGATCCTGGCGGCGGGGCTGTACTTCGGTGCGGGTCTGCTCGTATGAGCGTGGCGGGCGGCGGCGCGAGGTGGCCGCCGTGATGGTTCGGGTACGGCTCTTTGCGCGGCAGCGAGAGCTGGCCGGGACGTCGCGACTCGACATCGCGGTCCCGGAGGGCGCGGCGGTCGAGGACGCCTGGACTGCGCTGGTCGTTCGTTTCCCCGCCCTCGCACCCGGGCGCCCGTACGTGCGGTTCGCGCGCAACGGGGTGTACGCGGATGCTGGCGAGCGGCTTGCCGACGGCGACGAGCTCGCCTGCATTCCGCCGGTCGCGGGCGGGGCGGGGGACGGAGACGCAGCCGGGTGGCTCAGACCCGCGGGCGAGCGGCCCGGAGCCGAAGCCGGGTGGCTCAGTGCCGCGGACGAGCGGCCCGGAGCCGTCGGGTCGACTCCGGGTCATCCAGCTGCAGGCCGACCCGATCGACCAGCGGACGCTCGCCCGCCTTCGGTCCGCCGTCGCGACGCCCGCTGACGGCGCGGTCGTGACCTTCGAGGGCCGGACGAGGGAGACGCCGGGCACGCCGGCCCCGGGCGAGGAGGCCGAGGCCGCGCGCCACGCCGGCCAGGCGGTCCTCGCGCTCGACTACGAAGCGTACGAAGAGATGGCGCTGACCGTGCTGACGGAGATCGCGGACGAGATCGAGGTGCGCTTCGGCGCACGACGTATCGCGATGGTGCACCGGACCGGGCGTGTCCCGCTCGGCGAGGACAGCGTGGCGATCGCGGTCGCGTCGCCGCACCGCAGCGCCGCGTTCGACGCCTGCCGGTACGCGATCGACGAACTGAAGGGGCGCGCGCCGATCTGGAAGGCGGAGCACTTCGCCGACGGGAGCGTCTGGACGGGCGAGACGGCAAGAGAGGCGCCCCCGCCCGTATGATGCCGGCGTGAAGCCGCCGTGGGAAGGTCACCTCTCCGACCGCGCGGACGTCCTGCTGGGCCTTGCCGACACCCTGGCCGGCCCCCTCGCCACCGCGGCCCGCGCACACACGAGCGTCGCCGCACAGCGGGCGCTGCTGCGAGCCATCGGCGTCTCGGGGCTCGCGCCGGACGGGCGGTCCCTCGCCCTCGAGGTCGTCCATCGATTCGCCGCGGCCGACCACCGGCTGCTCCGCACCGGGATCGCGTTGCCGTTTGCGCTTGCCGCACATGAGTACGACCTGGAACCACAGCAGCTGGCGCTCGAGGTGATCGAAGGGCACGTCGACCTCGCGGCCGAGGCGGACCTGCTGCGGAGCAGGGAGCGGGCGAAGCCTGCCCGAGCGCTGCTGGAGACGTGGCTCGCCGCCGCCGACGATCGGTTCGAGGCGAACCGGGTGGCGCGCGCCGAGCTGACCGACCTCTTCGGGCAACCTGCGTTTCCGTCGATCGCTGTCGAGGAACGCGCCTTCGACGCTCGTGACGCCTCGATCCACGCCGCTCGGCTGGTGGCGTCCGGGGCCGACCTCGTGCGCGTGCGCGTGCCACGCGATGGCGAGCTGCGGGACGACCTGGGTGCCGTCGCGGCCGAGGACGAATGGCCGGTCGGGCCCGAGGCGCCGCCGCCCGCCGGCAGCCAGCGGGGGCTGGCCGTGGTCCGCGCCGCGCTCGACGAGGCCGGGGCCGCGGCCGGGCGGTATCCCGGGCTCGCGATCCGTCGCGTAGGGCTGGCGGCACCGGAACTCGCCCTGGTGGCGGGGTTCGAGCGCGTCGACGTTGTCTTCACCGACCCGATGGAAGCGATCGCACAGGTGGGTGTCGATCCGGACCGCGCGCTGGCCGACCACGCCGTGGCCCAGGCGCTGCTCGCGCGCTCGGGCGCGCGCCTGGTGCTGTCGGCGGGCGCCCTGATCGAGCCGACGACGTGGGCGGCTCCGGCGCAGGTGGCGGCTGCCGGCGGGCGCGCCCTCGCGCTCCAGGCGTTGAGCCGCGCGTTCGCGCTGCGGAACGGCTTCCCGGCGGACCGGCTCGACCTCGACGCGTGTCCGCCGTT
The DNA here is from genome assembly GCA_963759135.1 of uncultured Chloroflexia bacterium. Taxonomy (GTDB): domain Bacteria; phylum Chloroflexota; class Limnocylindria; order Limnocylindrales; family CSP1-4; genus JAJYNJ01. The sequence goes on from CAVWXU010000016.1 coordinate 80,990, forward strand.
CGCCGCGACCCGGGACGGCGCGCTCCAGCCGCTCGTGCACGTCGCCCTGCGGGCCCTGCTGTTCCCGCAGCACCGGCTCGTCGTGGAGGACCAGGTGGGCGAGGTAGCCGGCGCGACGCTCCCCGCCCTGATCGCCACGTGGGCGGCGGAACCGGCACGGATTGGGACGGTCTTCGTCGGTGCCGATGCCGCCAGCCTGGGCCGGGAGCGGGACGCGATGCGGGGAGCGTTTCTCGCCGCGGCGGTGTTCGCCGATGCTCGGTCCGCCGGGGAGTTTCGCGGCGCCGGGCTCGACATGGCTCGCAGCACGCTGGACGTGGCGATCGAGACGCTGCAGACCGTCGACCGCGGCGGGCTGGCGTCGGTGTTTGGGCACTCCGACCGGATCGGGGCGAATGGGCTCGAGACTCGAGGTCCGCGCGACCTGGCGAGCGCCTGGGCGTGGGGCGAGGATGCGCACCCCGACGAGGTCCCGGATCCCGCCGAGGCGCGCGATGGGTGACGGCGTCACCGGCGTGGGCGGGGGAGGAGGCCCCGACCCGGGGCGGGCCGGGGGCGGCGCGCGCGCCGCGCCCCCGCCGGCGGACCCATGGGTGAGCGGCGGTGGATGGGTCGGCGGCTTCTATGGCCCGCGACGCGCGTCGCGGGCCGCGTTTCCGTGGGCGGGTGCGATCCTCGTCCTGCTTGGCCTCGCGTTCCTGGCGCACGAGGCCGAACCCGCGCTCGATGGCTGGGGGCTCGTCACCCTGGCGCTCGGAGGCGCGCTGTGCATCGCCTGGGCGACCGATCGGTCCTGGATCGCGCTCTGGCCGGGAGTCCTGCTGCTCGGGTACGGGACGGCCCGGGTGTTGCTGGGTCTCGACGTGCTGACCGGTGCCGGCTGGACGACGGTGGGCATCGGCCTCGGGCTCATCGCAGGCTGGCTTGCGCTGCGCGCGCGCGGCCACGCCGGCACCTGGCCGCTCGCGATCGCCGCGCTGTTCGTGCTCGTCGGCGCGGGCGAGATCGCCGCCGAGCTGCCGGCGCTGCAGGGGATCCAGGCCTACGTTCCCCCGCTCATCGTGGTCGCGCTGGGCGCGGCGCTGATCGTTTCCGGCCGGGCAAGGACGCGCGCGCGGTAGGCGGCCTCGCCCCGTCGACGCGACCGTCGCAGGGTCAGTCGCCGGCGAGCGCCTCGTCGACCGAAGATCGCATCGCCGATGCGATCTCGCGGACCTGCGCGTCCGTCACCACGAAGGGCGGTCCGACCATCACGATGTCGCCGTCGACTCCATCCGCGTTCCCGGTACCCGAGTAGAAGAGCACGCCGCACCGTCGGCCGGCCGCCAGCACGCGCTCGGCGACCTGTCGCGAGCGGCGGAACGGCCGCCGCGTCTCGCGATCGGCGACCAGTTCGACGGCGGCCATGAGCCCGGCTGACCGCACCTCGCCGGCGTTCGGGTGGGCGTCGAGGGCGCGGTGGAGCTCCGTCGCCAGCAGCTCGCCCTGCCGGGCGCTCCTGGCGACGAGGTCCTCGTCCCGGAGGATGCGCAGGACTTCGCGGGCGACCGCCGCGCCGACGGCCGAGTGCGAGTGCGTGAAGCCGTGCACGAACACGCCGGAGCGGCGGATCGTCTCGTAGACGGTCCGGTCCGCGGCGGCGAACCCGAACGGCCAGTATCCGCCGGTGGCGCCCTTCGCCGCGACCAGGATGTCGGGCCGCACCCCGAACCCGTCCATGGCGAACCACCGGCCGGTCCGACCGAACCCGGTCATCACCTCGTCCGCGACGAGCAGCACGCCGTGCCGCCGGCACACGTCCGCGACGGCCGGCCAGTACCCCGGCGGCGGACCCACCACCCCGAGCGTCGCCCCCACGATCGGCTCTGCGACGAACGCGCAGACGCGAGCGGGGCCGGCTGCCGAGATGACGCGGTCGAGCTCGGCCGCGGCTTCCTCCGCGCTCCCCGTCGCGTGCGCGTCGGGATCACCGGCGCGGTACGGGTACGCGGCGCTGACGTGACGGAACCGACCCAGCCAGCCCTCGTACGGTTGCCGGAGCGGTTTCCGGCCGGACAGGTCGAGCGCGCCGAGCGTGTTGCCGTGGTAGCTGCCCCAGCGCGCGATCACGATCTCCCGCTCGGGCTCGCCACGCGCGACGTGGTAGGCGCGGGCCATCTTGAGCGCCGTCTCGATGGCCTCCGAGCCTCCGCTGACGGGGTAGATGGCGGCCTCGTCGAGGGGCAGCAGGGGCCCCAGCTCGGCGGCGTACGCCTCGAGCGGCTCGCTGGTGAAGGCCGACCCATGGGCGAAGGCGACGCGAGCCGCCTGCTCCGCCATCGCCTCCGCCACCGACTCGCGTCCGTGGCCCACGTTGACGACGATGGCCCCACCGGCAGCGTCCAGGTAGCGGCGGCCCTCGGAATCCCAGATCTCTGCTCCGCGGGCACGGACCGCGACCGGCAGTGTGCGGCCGAGTGCCCGGGAGAACACGCGGCCCGGTATCGCGGCTTCGGGGACCTGCCGGCGCCCGGCCGGCTCGCCGGCAGTCATGGCCACTCCTGTCCGTCGGTCGGCGCCGCCTGTGTCGCCGCCGCCGGCGTCGGGGTCGCGCCGCCGGCGTCGTCGCCGCTGCGACCGTCACTTCGTGTAGATCCCCTGCGGGTCCAGTTCCTCGCGGATCAGGCGGAGCTCCTCGTCGCTGGGTGGTGGCGTCGCCCCGGGCGTGTCGGCCAGCAGCGGCTCCCAGGCCATCGCGGCGCGGACCTGCTCGAGGGTCGCGCCCGGGTGGAGCGAGTCGAGGCGCATCTCGCCGGTCTCGTCGTCGAAGTGGTAGATGGCGAGGTCGGTGACCACCACCGACGGGCCGCGGCCGTTCCAGCCGCCCTCGCGCCGGATGCGCGCTCCGTCCGGCCCGCCCAGGTTGCCGGGCGACGTCCGGAAGTCGATGCGCTCCACGAACGAGCGCCTCGCCTGTCGCATGATCACGAACACGTCCCTCGCGTGGATGGCGATCTCGCACGCCCCGCCGGAGCCCGGAAGCCGCGTAGTGGGATGCGAGTAGTCGCCGATCACGGTCGTGTTGATGTTGCCGTACCGGTCGATCTGCGCGGCGCCGAGGAACCCCACGTCGACCAGGCCGCGCTGCAGGTAGTACGCGAAGAGCTCGAACATGCTCATGACGGCGGTCGAGCCCGTGACGATGGTCGGGTCGCCGATCGAGAGCGGGAGGCGCGCCGGCTTCGGCGCCGAAGACGCCCGCCTCGTAGACGAGCTCCAGGTCCGGAGCCACGGTGCGCTTGGCGAGGTTGACGGCGATGTTGGGCAGCCCGACGCCGACGAAGCAGACGCGCTTGCCGGCGAGCTCGCGCGCCGCCGCGGCGATCATCATCTCCGACCTGGAGAAGGCCAGTTCCGCCGGCATCCTCCCGGCTGCCGGGGTGCCGGGGGCGGCCGACCGGCCCGGGTTGTTCGACACTCCCTCGAGCCGTCCGCTCATCGGTAGGCTCCGTAGTCGACCGGCTGCGACGGCGCAGGCCCCGGGCGCAGCGCCGCGAGCCGCTCGACGCCGAGCTTCGCCACGTACTCCTGCCGGCCGCTCACGCCGTGCACCCACTCGGCCAGCCATGTGTCGAGCGCGGACGGGTCCCGACTGATCGCCTCCCACTCGAGGTAGAAGCGGTTGTCCCGGTCGTAGTAGCCCTGCGCATAGGACGGGTGCGCGCCGAACGGCTCGACGACCACGGCGTCGACCAGCAGGCCGGGGATGATCGTGCGGTTCGGGTCGGCCCGGACCACCGACTCGTCGACCAGCTCCTCGACGACCACGATCAGGCGATCGGCGGCGAAGGCGGCCTCCTTCTGGCAGCCCAGCAGTCCCCAGACCTGCGTGTCGCCGTTCGCGTCGGCACGCTGGGCGTGGATGATCGTCACGTCCGGCCTGAGCGGCGGTACTGCGTACACCGTCTCCTCGCCGTACGGCGAGCGGATCGGCCGGATCAACGGGTTCACCACCGGCAGGTCGGTCTGGAAATACGAACGCAGCGGGAAGAAGGGGAGGTTGGACGCGCCGGCGACGTACCGGCCGACCATCCCGAAGTGGCTGTACTCCTCGACCTCCAGGGGCCCAGGGTCGGCCGACTCGATCCGGCGACGGATCGCGTGGAGGCCTCCGACGCCGGGGTTGCCCAGCCAGCTGAAGATCAGCTTGCGTGCGACGCCGGCGCCGATCATCTGGTCGTACACGAGGTCCGGCGTGAGGCGCGCCAGGGTGAGGTCCCGCTTCCGCTGCCGGATGATCTCGTGGCCGGCGGCGAAGCAGATGAGGTGCGTGAACCCTTCGATGGCGACCGTGTCGCCGTCCCGGACGAGGTCGCGGACGGCGTCCGCCATGCTCGCAACCTTCGAGACCATCCGCCCGGACCCCTCCGCTGCTGCAGCCGGCCGCGCTCCCGCGGGCGTGGCCCAGCCGGCGCTGACCCGCCGGCTCCACCTCCGCCGGCCTGGCCCTTACCCCCTGGCCTCGACCGCCGCGACCGCCTCTCCGAAGATCCGCAGCCCGGTGGCCGCCTCCTCCGCCGTGATGGACAGTGCAGGAGACACGCGAACCACGACATCGCCGGCCGTCAGGACGAGCAGGCCGCGCTGGAAGCACTCCTCCTCGACCGCGTTCGCCGTTCGTCCCGAGTCGAACTCGATCCCGATCATCAGTCCCCTGCCGCGCACGTCGCGCACGAGGCCGTCGTGGCGCCAGACGAGCTGCCGCAGCCCCTCCATCAGCTGCTCGCCGCGGGCCGCCGCATTGGCCATGTACTCGCGCTCGATGAGGCGGATCGTCACGAGGGCGGCGGCGCAGCTCACGGGGTTGCCGCCGAACGTGGAGCCGTGCGCTCCGGCCGGCCACGACATCAGCTCGGAGCGAGCGATCATCGCGCCGAGCGGCAGCCCGGACGCGATCCCCTTCGCCGTCAACAGCACGTCGGGCTCGACGCCCCAGTGTTCGATCGCCCACCACTTGCCGGTCCGCCCCATGCCCGACTGAATCTCGTCGGCAACGAGCAGGATGCCGTGCTCGTCGCACAGGCGGCGCAGGCGCGGCAGGAAGTCGGGCTCGGGGACGATATAGCCGCCTTCGCCCTGGATGGGCTCGACGAAGATGGCCGCGACCTCGTTCGCCGGGACGAGGCGCCGGAGCACCCGTTGCTCGAGCTCGTCGATCCCGGCGTCGCCGAACGGCACGTGGTAGACGCCGGGCAGCAGCGGTGCGTACTGTGCGCGGTACTTCGCCCTGGACCCGGTCACGCTCACCGCGCCGTAGGTCCGACCGTGGAACGCGCCGAGGAACGCGATGAAGGCCTGGCGGCCGGTCGCGTACCGGGCGAGCTTCATGGCCGACTCGACTGCCTCGGCGCCGGAGTTGCACAGGAAGGCCCGCGTCGGGCCGCTGATCGGTGCGATCCGGTCCAGCTCGCGCGCCACCTCCATGTAGACGGGGAGGTAGTAGTCCGAGCTGGCGCAGTGGATCAGGGTGGCTGCCTGCTCCGCGATCGCGGCGACCACGTCGGGATGGCAGTGCCCGGTGGAGTTCACGGCGATCCCGGCAGCGAAATCGAGGAAGCGGTTGCCGTCGATGTCCTCGACCATCGAGCCCTCGCCGCGCACCGGCACGATCCGGTAGACGCGCGGCAGGCTCGGCGTGACGTACAGCTCGTCGAGCGCGATGTGCGCGCGGGCTCTCGGCCCGGGCAGCTCGGTGACGATGTGGGGCGTGGGTCGCGCCCGGACGGTCGTGCGTGCAGGCTCGGTCATCTGCGTGGCTCCGTGCGCCTGGCGCCGGTCCCCGGCGCTGGTGTCCCCGGCGCCGCTGTCCCCGATGGGGCGGACTCGCCGCGGGCGACGATGAATAGCAAATATGCAGACTGGATGACGCTGCCCGTAGTGTACAGGGGCGCAATGCGAGCGGTGGGCCCGCCGACGGGCGGCCGCGGGGCCACGGACGGCCGCGGCCCGCCGATCTCGATGGCCCGCCGAGCCGCGCGCGGCGACGGGCGGCCGCGGGCCGACCGGTGGCCTGACCCCCTCAGTCGACGATCGTCTGGCTCTGCTCGTGCATGTATTGCTGCACGTAGTAGAAGCCGCCGCCCGACTTTCCCGTGGTGCCCGAGCCCTTCCACCCGCCGAACGGCTGCACGCCCGGCCAGGCGCCCGTCGTGGCGCCCGCCCGCCGGTTGACGTACACGACGCCCGCCTCGATGGCGCGCAGGAACGCGTCGATCTGCTCTCGGTCACGGCCGTAGAACCCGGCGGTGAGCCCGTAGACGTTGTCGTTCGCGAGTGTCAGCGCCTCGTCGAGCGTGTCGACGGCTCCGACGACCACGAGCGGGACGAAGAGCTCCTCCCGGAAGAGCCGATGATCGAACGGCAGGCCGGCCACGATCGTGGGAGCGACGAAGTAGCCCTTGTCGTAGGCGCCGCCCGCCAGCCGCTGCCCGCCGGCGAGGATCGTCCCGTCGCGGCGCGCCTCCTCCACGGCGCGCTCGTAGGTGTCGACGGCGGCCTGGTTGACGACCGGTCCGAGCCAGTTCCGGCGGTCGTTCGGGTCGCCGATCGTGATGGCCGCGGTCTTTTCGACCAGCAAGCGCTGGAACTCGTCCTCGACCTCCCGCTGGACGTACACGCGACTGCAGGCGGAACACTTCTGCCCGCCGAACCCGAAGGCCGATCGCATGATCCCCTCGGCCGCCTGCTCGAGGTCGGCCGTCCGGCTGACGATCGCCGGGTTCTTGCCCCCCATCTCGACGATGACCGGCTTCGGATAGTCCTTCGCAAAGTGGCGATACAGGTCGAACCCGACGTCGTACGAGCCCGTGAACGTGAGGCCGTCGACGCCCGGGTTCTCGGCCAGCTCGGCCCCCACCGTGGAGCCGGGGCCCGTGACGAAGTTCACCACCCCGCCGGGGATGCCCGCGTCACGGAACGCCTCGTACAGCTTGAGCCCCATCAGGCTGCTCTCCGAGGCGGGCTTGAGCACCGCGCAGTTGCCGGCCACGAGAGCGCCGCCGGCCGGGCCGCCGAAGAGCGACGCGGGGAAGTTGAACGGCGCGATGACGGCCCACACGCCGAACGGCTTCAGGACCGATCGGGTGTGGACGGTGATGTCGCCCAGGTTACCCATCGTGTAGTCGAAGCCGGCATGCTCCTCGACCTGGTCGCAGTACCAGCGGATCAGGTCGGCCGTCTCCTCGACATCCCCCAGCGCCTCGAGGCGGTTCTTGCCCACCTCGATCGCGGTCAGGGCCGCGAACTCCATCTGCCGCTCGCTGATGATGTCCGCCGCGCGGCGCAGCAGCGTGACGCGCTCCCGCCACGGCCGCCCGCTCCAGGCCGGGAACGCCGCCCGCGCGGCGGCGATGGCATCCTGGACGTCATGCCGCGAGCCCTTCGCGAACCGGCCGACCAGCGTCCCGTCGATGGGGGAACGGTCCTCGTACGTGCCTTCGCCGCTCCTCGGTTCGCCGTTCACGTACAACGCATGCGTCAGGCCGAGCTCGGACCTGGCCCGCCCCAGCCCGGCCTCGTAATCGGCATGCAGCCGTTCGTTGTCGTTGCGCAGCGTGGCGTACGTGATCTTGATCCGCGGTTCGGCCGCGCTCGTCATTTCGTCTGACCTCGTGCAACCCGCGACTGCCGTCGGCCTGCTGGGCGGCTCGCGTCAGTCTAGCGCGGCGACGATCTCGGACAGGGACGGGGCAACCACGTCGGGGAGCAGGACGTCATTCGGGACTCCGCTCCCGGCGCGGCGGACGACGGCGGCGAGGTCCGTCGGGCCGTGCTTGCCCGAGAGCACGAATGCACCGCGGAGACCCACGCGCCGAGCCGCGGCGACGTCTGTCTGCAGGTCGTCGCCGACCATCAGGACGTCCCGTCGCTCCCAGGGGCCGGGAACGTCCGGCGCCCCTGGGAGCATGCCCAGCGACGCAAGGGCGGCCTCGAAGAACGACGGCGCAGGCTTGCCTGCGAGGAGCGCGCGACGTCCGGCGGCGTACTCGATCGCGCGGACGAACGCCCCGGAGTCGAGGGTGATGCCGTCCGGCGTGAGCCACCACCGGTTGCGATGGACCGCGACCAGCCTCGCCCCTCCCCGCACGAGCCGGAACGCGGTATTCAACCTGGCGAACGTGAATTGCGCCCCGGCGTCGCCGACGATCACCGCCGCCACGGGCGAGCCGGCTGCTCCGTTCGCGCGATCCTCCCTCGTGCGCCGCGGCCGCCGCCTCGTCGTCCGACAGCAGGCGCTGTCCCGCGAACTCGCGGAGGGCGTCGGGCGCGGCGAGGACGTACAGCGCCCGGCCGGGCCAGCGCCGGGAGGCGAGGGCGGCGCTCGCGGAGAGAGCGGTGACGATCTGCGCGGCATCGACCGTGACGCCCCCGGCGGTCAGCAGGCGCGCCAGGGTCTGGCGGTCGTGGAGCGAGCTGTTGGTCAGGAAGCGGAACGGGATGCCACGAGCGACAAGCGTGGCGACGGCGTCCCCGGCGCCGGGCAGAGGTCTGCCGCGCAGGACCACCACGCCGTCCATGTCGAGCAGGAGGGCTCGGACGCCGGCGAGCCCCTGGCGGAGCTGGTCGTTCGAGTCGGGTGGGCGATGCGAGCCCTCGCCGTCCCGCCGGCTGCTCACGGCATGCTTCAGCTGGAGGCCTGTACGGCGCGGAAGCAGTCGGAACAGTAGACCGGCCGGTCCATGCGCGGCTTGAACGGGACCTGGGCGGTGTTCCCGCAGCGAGAGCAGATCACGGCGAAGTACTCGCGGACGGCCCGCTCGCCGCCTCGCTCGTATCCGCGCGGTCCGCCGATCTCGCGCATGTCGTACCCGCCGCTCTCGCGCGCCACACGCCGGCTGGCCCGGCAGCTGGGGCAGCGACGAGGGTCGGAGGTGAACCCCTTCTGCTCGTAGAACTCCTGATCCGCGGCCGAGTGGACGAAATCGACTCCACAGTCGACACAGCTCAGGGTTCGATCGACGTACGTCACCCAAGGCCTCCTGGAGCGCGTGATACCGGGACACGTGCGACCGACTCGCTCCCCGGTTCGCGGGATGGACGACGGGGCCGACGTGGGCGAGGAGCGTTCCGCGGAGCGGGCGCCGCGCGACCCAGGTGTCTGCCGAGGTCCCTGGAGCGGGGCGCACCGGTTGCCCCCAAAGCCTAGCATCCGCCGTCCCCGACCGCCACGTTGAGTGTCGACCGCCCCGTTGACAGAGCCGACCATCCCGACGCCCGTCCGGGGTGGCACAATGCCGGAAACAGCCGAGTCAGTCCCCGGGCCCGGATCGTGGCGAGTCGCGCGCGGCACGCCGTCCATGTATCAGAGCGGGCCGGGATGCCCGGACAACGAGGGAGACCGAGACGATGCTCCGCCTCCTGCACCTGTCGGACGTGCACCTCGGCGCCCGACACCCCGAGCTGGGAGCCACCGGCGCCGCACAGCGAGAGCGCCAGTGGCAAGCGTTCGAGCGCGCGCTCGAACTTGCCGCGGCCGAGGGCTGCGCAGTCGCGCTGATCTCGGGCGACCTGTTCGACTCCAACGCGCAGCCTCGGCGGTCGGTGGAGCGCGTGGCGAAGGCCGTGGGGGCTGCCGTCTCGGCCGGCGTCACAGTCGCGATCCTTCCGGGCGACCGCGACCCGTTCGACGCGTCCTCCGTCTACCGGACGTTCGACCTCGCCGCCCTCGCGGGCATGCCCGGCGCCGACGGAATCCACGTCCTGGAGCCGGGCCGGCGCCTGCTGGTCCTCCCGGCCCTGGACCTCGCCGTCCGGGCGTACCAGCCCGTCGAGGGGACGTCGCTGGACGATGCGCTGGGGGAGGCTCCCGACGAGGCCGAAACGGGCGTTCGCATGCGGGTCGGCGTGGCCCACGTCGCACCCGGCGGCACGCCGCCGTCCGAGGCCGCGCTCGTCGCGTCGGGGCTCGACTATCTGGCACTCGGCGGATCGATGTCGCCGGCTCAGGGCGGCGGTGGAGCCCACCGCTGGGCAGACCCCGGTCCGATCGAGTCGACGGGCGAATCCGGGGACGCCGGCCAGGCGCTGCTCGTGACGCTCGACCCGGACGCCCGGCAACGGGTACGCGTCGACCCGCGGCCAGTCGGACGCACTCGCCAGCGACGGCTCGAGCTCCCGGTGGACGGCTTCGCGGACGAGAACGCCCTCGTGGAGCACCTCTCGGCGCTGGCGGATCCCGACCTGGTCGTGCGAGGTGCACCTGGCCGGCACGAGACCGCCGGGCCTTCGCGTGGATGAGACGGCGCTGGAGGCTCGGCTTGCGCCTGGCTTCTTCCACCTGCGAATCCACGACGCGTCGCTGGCTCCGGCACCGGCCGGCCCGGTCCCGGCGCCCGGGTCGATCGCCGGCGCGTTCCGGCTCGATGTCGGCGGCCGGATGGCCACCGCGGCGCAGGAGGGGCGATCCGACGACGCCCGCGAGCTCGGTGAGGTCCGGGACCTCGGTGTGCGGCTGCTCGCCGGCTCGTCCGGCATGCCGGTCTGAAGGAGGCAGGCGATGCGCATCACCCGGCTGCACCTCCGCAACGTCCAGCGCCACGCCGACCTCGAGATCGTGCCCGCACCCGCGTTCACGGTGATTCGGGGAGCGAACGAGTCCGGCAAGTCGACCGTGCGTCGCGCCGTGGAGCTCGCGCTGTACGGCCGCACCGGCGACGCCGAGGCGCAGGTCCGGACGTGGCACGCCGACGAACGATCGCCGTCCTCGGTGCAGATCGATGTCGAGGCCGACGGGGACGAGGAAACGTCGTTCCGCCTGACGCGAACGCTCGGTCCCGGCGCGCCGCGCGTGGAGTTGCGCGTCCCGGACGGGAGCCTCGAGGGTCAGGCGGCCGAGCGGCGCCTGGCGGAGCTCACCGGGCTCCCCACCCTGGCGTTCTTCCGGTCGACGGCGGTGCTGGACCATGCGGACGTGACCGGGCTCGCCCGCGACGACTCCGCCATGCGCGAGCGGCTGACGGCCACGGTCTCGGCCGGGGACCGTGCGCTAGCCCGCAACCTTCGCGATCTGGCGGCGCAGGTCGACGCGATCAGCGGAACGGGCCTCCCTGCGCCAGGGCCGCTCGCGGCCGTCGAGGCGGACATCCAGCGACTCGAGGGCGAGGTCCGAAACGGCGAAGAGGCGCTCGAACGCCTGCTGGCGGACCAGGCGGCGCTCTGGGAGGCGCAGACCGAGCTGGCCGAGACCGACGCGCAGCTGGAGACCGACCGCGAGCTCCTGGCCACCAGCGAGGAAGCGGTGAAGCTGCTGGCGGAGCAGGAAGCCGCCGAGTCCCGCCACGAGCGGTTCCTGCGCGCCGTGGTCGTGCGCGAGGAGATCGAGAAGAAGGAGTCCACGCATCCGGCGACCCTGCCGCTGGCGGTGCTGCGCGACGGAACTGCCCGGCTTCGTGAGCTGGAGAGCACCATTGCGCGGCTCACGACCGAGCTGGGCGACGACGTCGCCGTGTCCGGCGAGATCATGCGGCCGGAGCCGCGCTGGCGTCCGTTCGCGGTCGCTGCGATCGTCCTTGCCGCAATCGCGGTCGGCGCCGCCGCGTTCACGCCCCTGCCCATCGCGGGCGTCGCCCTGGCTGCGCTCGCACTCGTGCTGGCGGTCGTCGCCTTCCGCACCCGCCGCCTTGCGTTCGACGTGAACTACCAGAAGAACCTCCGCGAGGAACAGGTCAAGCGCCGGCTCCGCGGGCGCTCGGTCATCGAGGAGCAGCTCCGACAGAACCAGAAGGCTCGCGAGGCGCAACTGGCGGGCCTGGGAGCGAAGGACTTCGCGGCGGTCGAGGGGCTGCTGGCCGAGGAGGAGGCGCACGTCGCGCGGCTCGAGCAGCTGCACGCGGAGTTCGCGACGTTGCTGGGCGATCCACCGGAGCGCGAGGACGTTGCCGTCCTCCGCGATCGTGCCGCCGCCGAGGCCGAAACCCGGCGCCACGCGCTGATGCAGATGGGTGAGATCGGGATGCATCCTGCCGGGCATCGTGCCCGGTATGACGCAGCGGTGGCTGCGGGGGAGGCGGCGCTCGCCCGGGCCCACGAGGCGGTGGCGGTCGCGAGGACGCGAGTCGAGGCGAGCCCGGCCGACGTGGAGGCCGTCGCCGGCCTGGCGGAGACCCTGTCCGACGCGCGACTGCGTCGCGACCGACTGGCCCGACAGCACCGCGTCCTGGCGGGGACGCTCGAGGCGCTCAGAGCCGCGGAACAGGCCACGGTCCGGCAGGCGGCGCGCTTCGTCGAGCTGCGCATGGAGCGTGACGTGGAGCGGATCACCGATGGCCGCTACCGTCGAGTCCAGGTCGACGACGCGGACCTGTCGATCCGGCTGTGGTCGCCGGAGCGGGGCGACTGGGTCGATGTCCGCGCGCTCTCCGACTCGACGCTCGCGATGACCTTCGTTGCGGCGAGGCTGGCGCTGGCGCGCCAGGTCACGGGATTCCTCCGCCCGCCGCTGATCCTGGACGACCCGTTCCTCGCCTTCGACGACGAGCGCGCCGCCCGGGCCGTGTCGCTGGTCAGGGAGCTTGCGGGCGACCTCCAGGTGCTGTTCCTGGCAGGCGGGTCGCGATACGACGCGCTGGCGGACCTCGTGGTCGAGCTGCCGACGCCCACCGAGTCCGATCGGCGGCAGGTGGTCGCGGAGGCAGTCTGAATCTCGCGGGCCTCGGGTTCGCGCTGGCCGCGGCGCTGGGCTGGGGGATCGGGGACTTCTCCGGCGGCTTCCTGAGCCGGCGCGCGGGCGTCCTGCTCGTGGGGCTGGCCATGGAGACGATCGGGATCGCCATCGCGCTGGCACTCGCGCTCCTGTCCGGCGATCCGTTCCCGTCCCCTGCCGCCGTGGCCTGGTCGCTGGCAGCCGGCATCGTCGGAATCGCGGGCCTGCTGGTGTTCTACCGGGCTCTCGCCGGCGGTGCGATGAGCCTGGTCGCCCCCGTGGCGGCCGTGGTCGGCGCCGGCCTGCCGGTGATCGCCGGGTACGCGTTCGGGGAGCGGCTGGGAGGTGGCCAGGCGGCCGGGATCCTCGTCGCGCTCGTCGCCGTCGTCCTGGTCTCGCGACCCGCGGACGGCGCGGGCGGCGACAGCCGATGGGCGTGGCTGGCGCTCGTCGCCGGGCTCTGCTTCGCGGCGTACTTCGTGGGCGTGGACCGCGCGGTCGCAGCGGGGGCCGGAACCTGGTGGCCGGTGCCGATCGCGAGGGCGGGTTCGATCGTGGTGACGGGAGTGGGGGTGCTGGTCACGAGCCAGGGGCGCGGTCTCCGTCGAGTCATGACGCCAGTGGTGCTCGTGGCGGGCCTCGGCGACATCGTGGGCAACCTGGGCTTCGTCCTCGCCCGCGCCCAGGGTCCGCTGGGCCCGGCGGCCGTCGTCGCGTCGCTCTACCCGGCCGTGACGATGGCCCTGGCGTGGCTCCTGCTGCGTGAGCGGCTCTCTCGCGCGCACCTTGCCGGAGTGGCGCTCGCGCTCGCGGGGATCGTCCTGATCGCGCTGCCCGCGTAGGCCCGGAGGACTGATCGCGCTGCCCGCGTAGGCCGAGCGGACCACCGTCCTCAGGCGGCCTGCCCTGACGGCTGCCTGGCAAGCCAGGGTCGCGCAAGTGCGAACGCGACGATGACGACCGACAGCGACACAGCGCCGCCAACGCCGAACGCGATCGCGGCCCCGAACTGCGCGGCCAGGGAGCCGGCGAAGAGAGCGCCGACGGGCGTGGAGCCCGCGAAGACCGTCGTGTACACGCTCATCACGCGGCCGCGCAGGCTGTCCGGCACGGCAAGCTGAATCGCCGTGTTCGCCGTCGCAGTCATCGCGATTGCCCCGAACCCGACGCCGAACAGGCAGGCCAGGGCGGTCGGCATCGCGTGGACCGCCACCAGGGTGACCTGGAGCAGCCCGAGCACACCTCCGCCGAGCAGCATCACGCGAGGTGACGACCGGCCGGCGTAGGCGATGGTGAGCGCGGCCACGAGCGACCCGATCCCTGTCGCCGCCATGAGGAAGCCGAAGCCGCTCGCGCCCGCGTGGAGCACGCTGTCGGCGAAGACCGGCACCAGGACGTTCAGGTTCATTCCCACGGTGGACACCAGGCCCACGACGGCGACGGCCAGGAGCACCACGGGCGTGCGCCGGACGTAGCGCAGTCCCTCCGCGAGATCGGTCGCGACGGCGCCTGCGCTGCGGGTGAAGCGGTACGTGCCGAGGGATTGGAGGTCTCCGGAACGCATCAGGAACAGCCCGACGATCACCGCGACGTAGCTCAGGCCGTTGAGGAGGAAGCACGCCGAGATTCCGACCAGCCCGATGATCACGCCGCCGATCGCGGGCCCCACGATGCGCGCCGTGTTGAACACCGCCGAGTTGAGGGCGACGGCGTTCACGACGTCCTCGCGCCCCACCATCTCCACGACAAATGCCTGCCGGGTCGGCATGTCGATCGTGTTCACGCACCCGAGGAGAAAGGCGAGGATGGCGACATGCCACGCCTGCACCTGGTGCGTCCACGTGAGCCAGAACAGGACGAGCGCGAGGGTCATCGACGCCGTCTGGGTCGCGATGATCGTCGTGCGCTTCGGCAGGGCGTCCGCGATCAGCCCGCCGAACAGCCCGAAGACCATCATCGGCAGGTACTGGATGGCCCCGATGACGCCCAGCACGAACGGGTCCCGCGTCAGCTGCAGGACGAGCCATCCCTGGGCGAGCGTCTGCATCCAGGTGCCGACGAGCGAGATCAGCTGGCCCAGGAAGAAGAGCCGGAAGTTCCTGTGGCGCAGGGCGGCCGTGCCGCGCCGCCCACCCGCGGGCGCCCCGGCCGGGGCTCCCATGGTCACGGGAAGCATCGTCAAAGGCTACCGCGGCGCAGGTCAGCTCCCGGTCATCGCGGCGCGCGCGGCGTCGCTCTCCGACCGGCCGGCGCGAATGGCGGCCTTGTGTGCGCGCTTGCCCGCCTGGTACCTGGCGAGCGCTTCCGGCGAGTCGACGTCGCCGAGCGTCGGATGGCCGGGCACCACGGCATCGAGGTCGGGGAGCTGCAGCCGGAATCGCCTGGCAAGTACGGCGGCGATCGTCCCGGCCTTCATCTCCCCGATGCCGGGCAGGCGCAGGAGGCGCATGCGAAGGTCGTGGCCGTCCGCGGCCTCGGTCCAGATGCGAGCCGCGTCCGAGCCGTAGGACGCCGCCACCACGCTGCACAGCGACTGCACCCGGGCGGCCATCGCGCCAGGGAAGCGGTGCAGGGCGGGGCGCTGCTGGAACAGCCGTGCCAGCTCTTCGGGGTTCATTGCGGCGATCCCGGCGGCATCGAGCGGCCTGCCGAGGCGGCGCTGCAGCTCGAGCGGCGCGCCGAACGCCTTCTGCAGGGTCACCTGCTGATCCAGCGCGAAACCGATCAGCAGCGCGAGCGGATCACGGGCGATCAGGCGATCGGCGTCGTCGTCACCGGTGAAGTGCAATCGCTCGGGAGCTGTCATGACTGCCACGAGCCTGATGGTACGGGTTCCCGGCAATTGCGCACGGGTTGGTCAGACCCCCGGCCGCTTCAGCCCGCCGCGCCTCGCATGGCCTCGGGCAGCCCGGCGGCCGCCTGCCGATCCAGCATCCACGTGGCGCCGGGCCGCGCCGCGATCTGGGATGGGTACCGGTGGACATCGCGCGGTCCCACGAGCACGGCGGTCATGATGGCGGCCTTGGACGGGCCGCTCGCCATCACGAGCACGCCTCCCGCAACCTCGGTCAGGCGCGGCGAGCACGTCACGCGGGGCACGTGCGGGCTCGCGGTCGTCGGGGCCGGTACGCCGGCACAGATCGGTGGAGCCGGCGCATCGACCAGCGGACTGCCGGGGAAGCACGACAGGAAGTGTCCGTCCGGCCCCACTCCCAGGAGGACGACGTCGAAGACGGGGAGCCCATGCTCGTCGAGCGGCACCCGGGCGACGAGCTCTGCGGCATAGCGCGACGCACACCCGTCCGGGCCTTCGCCCGCCGCGCGCGCCTCCGGGATCGGGAACGGATGCACGTTCCGTTCGGGAATCGCGATCCCGACCGATCCCGGCGGCCCGCCGCCGAGCAGCGTCTCCCGCGCCAGGCGCACGTTCGAGTCGGCGTCGTCGAACGGGACGAACCGGTCATCGCCCCACCACAGGTCGACCCGGCCCCAGTCGACGCGGTCGCGGAACGGGGGTGTCGCGATCGCTCGGTGGAGGATCGCGGCGGTGCTGCCGCCGGTGAGCGCCATGTGGGCGCCGCCCCGACGGGCGATGGCCCCTTCCAGGGATGCGCACACGTACTCCGCGCCGTGCCTGCCGAGCTCCACCGCGTCAGCGACCACGACGATCCGCGGCCCCGCCATCGGGTCCTCCCTCTCCCTTCCCCCGGCACCCGGGCCCCGGCGCCTACCCGCCCACCAGGCGCGCGGCTCGCGCGACGCTGTCCTCGAAGCTCCGGTCGTGCCCCAGCCGGTTGAGGCTCTCGGCCACGTAGGGCGCCTCGTCGAACGCCTCGAGCCTGCCCGTCCGCCGCACGACCTCCGCGCCGTCCCAGTCGGCCGTGGCCAGCAGGTGATCCGCCTGCCGGCTCACGCGGGCCCGGATGACCCGCCGCCCGCGGCCCAGCTCGAGCTCGATGCGCTGCAGCGACCCGCTCGACGGCGCACCGGCCTCGCCGCTCGCGACGACCGGCCGGAACTCGACCCGGATCTCGCGATGGCCGTCGGTCCAGGTGCCGACCAGGCTCTCCGAGTTGCGAGCGGGGTGGAGCGGCTGAGCCACGTCCAGGTGGAGCGCCGCGGCCAGCCAGCCGGCGAAGCAGGCGGCCTTCGAGATGCGCAGGGTGGTGCCGGGGCGCGCCACGTCGAGGCGGAGGCTGCGCAGGCTGGACAGCTCGGGCGTCAGCAGCGGGTGGTCGAAGAGCGCACCGAGCAGCTCCCTCCAGAGCGTGAGCCGCATCCACCCGATGTCGTGGACCGCGACCTCGCCGCCTGCGACGAGGACGGCGAGCGCGGCGAGGCGCGCGGTCCCGTCGTCGCGGAACGCCCCGGAGTCGACCAGCAACTGGTCGCATGTCCCCGTCAGCTCACGCAGCTGGCGGGACCCGAGAGGCGGGTCGTCGGCCCACCACAGCACGACCGGGAGATCGTGGATCAGCAGCGGCGTGGCGATGCCGGCGAGGTGCTGGGCCGTCTCGCCGCCCGCCTGGACGAGGATCCGTTCCGCGCACGTTTCCGTGACGCTGGCCGGCCGGACGGTGCATTCGAGGCTGATTCGCGCGTCCAGCGACGACGGGCCGTCCGGGTCGCCGGGCGCCAGCACGATCGCGCGAGATGGGTGGCGTCCGGCGAGCTCGCCGATCGCCCCGAGCACTCGGTCCAGGGTCTCCGGGCGCGTCGCGACCACGACGAGCGTCAGCACGGACGTCCGTGCCCGGACGCGCACCTCGCCGCGCTGGTCGAGCCTCGCCGCAACCCTGGGGTCGCCGAACGCGTCGGCCTCGGCCGCCGGCGTCATCCCCTCGAGCTCGGCCTCGCGCGCCGCCAGGCCCCAGATCCGGGCGAGCTCGGTCTCGATCTCACCGACCGAGGTGGCCCTCGCGCCCCAGTGGTGCATGGCACCCGGGACGGCCGGTCGGAGCGGCGTGCGTGCGTCGCCGGTCGTGGCGCCGTGCTGCCGCCGCTCTGCGCCTCCGCGGGCTCCAGGCGCTCGGCGTGCGGGGCGCTGGTCCGCCGGCTGCGCGTCCGGCCGGATCGCGCGATCGTCGGGCATGTCGGTCAGAGCCTCCGCCAGCGTCGCCCGTCGCGTTCGATGAGCTGGTCCGCCTCCACGGGTCCCCAGGTCCCCGCGGCGTAGTTCGGGAAGCCGGGACCGGCCCCGCCCTGGTCCCATGCCTTCCACGTGCGGTTGATGGGCGACACGATCCCCCAGGCCGCCTCTACCTCGTCGGCCCGCGTGAACAGCGAGGCGTCGCCGAGCATCACGTCGAGCAGCAGCGTCTCGTATGCCTCCGGCGCATCGCTGGCGAACGACGACCCGTACGTGAAGTCCATGTTCACGCTGCGCACGTCGAGCCCGAGACCGGGCACCTTGGCGACGAACCGCAGGAGGATGCCCTCGTCGGGCTGGATGCGCATCGCCAGCAGGTTCGGCTCCGGGTTTGCCTGCATCTCCTTGAACAGGGCCAGCGGCGGCTGTTTGAACTGCACGGAGATCTCCGTTGCCGGCTTGGCCAGGCGCTTGCCGGTCCGCAGGTAGAACGGCACGTCTGCCCACCGCCAGTTCTGGACGTGCAATCGGAGGGCGGCGAATGTCTCCGAGTTCGAGTCCCGCGCCACCTCGGGCTCCTCGCGGTAGCCCGGCACAGGCTTGCCGGCGACCCACCCGGGGCCGTACTGGCCGCGCACGACGTCGCGCGCCACGCGCTCCTCGGTCCAGTCGTCCTCGATGGCCCGCAGGACGCGCAGCTTCTCGTTCCGCAGGTCGTCCGCGTCGAACGCGATGGGAGGCTCCATCGCGACCAGGCTCAGGAGCTGCAGCATGTGGTTCTGCAGGATGTCGCGGCTCGCGCCGGCTTCCTCGTAGAACGCGCCACGCCCCTCGACGCCGAGCGACTCGGACACCGTGATCTGCACGTGATCGACGTACCGGCGGTTCCAGATCGGTTCGAAGATCCCGTTGCCGAAGCGGAAGACCAGCAGGTTCCGGACCGTCTCCTTCCCCAGGTAGTGGTCGATGCGGTAGACCTGCGACTCGCGGAAGACCCGCTGGACGTCGCGGTTCAGCTGGCGAGCCGAATCGACGTCCCGCCCAAAGGGCTTCTCGACGACGATCCGGGACCAGCCGCGGCCGCGGCCCTCCGCGTCGAGCGACGCGCGCCCGAGGTTGTCGATGATCGTGGGACCCAAGCTGGGCGGCGTGGCGAGGTAGAAGAGCCGGTTGTCGCGCGTGCCGCGCGCCGTGGAGATCTCCTCCAGCCGCTGCCCGAGGCGCCGATACGAGTCGGCGTCGTGGAACTCTCCCTGCTGGTAGAAGATCCCGGCCGCGAAGTCGTCCCAGATGGCGTCCTGGATCGGGACGCGCGAGTGCTCGGTCACGGCCTCTCGGAGCTCCGCGCGGAGCTCCGCGTCGGTGTACGGCCGCCGGGCGAAGCCGACGACGGTGGTCTCCGCGGGCAGCAGCCCCACGCGCCTGAGGTTGTAGAGGGCCGGCAGGATCTTGCGGCGCGTCAGGTCGCCGGTCGACCCGAAGACGACGACGCAGGCCGGCTCGGGCACCTTCTCGAGTCGCAGGCCGGCGCGGAGCGGGTTGACCTGCGGGCGCGCTCCGCCGGAGCGGGTCAGCGTCGCGGCGCGACGTGCCATGAGCGACCGCCTTTCAGCCGAGCGCCTGCTCGAGCGCGGCGCGCAGCGCCGCCAGCCCGGTGGCCGGGTCCGGCGAGCAGTCGACGCGGAGGACCGGCAGGCCGTGTGCCTCGAGTGCCTGGAAATCGCCGATCGCCTGCGCGTCGATGAGCGTCCCGAAGCTGTGCCCCGCGCCCGGGATCGGAAGGTCGCGCGGGTGCGGCGCGACCAGCTGCAGGAACCAGCCGACGGGTGCACCGCCCTTGTGCAGCTGGCCCGTGGAGTGAAGGTACCGGGGTCCGTAGCCGACGGTCGTGGCGCGTCCTGTGCGGTCGCGGAGCAGGGACTGGATCGCCTGGAGCGCCTCGGTCCGCTCCTGGCTGGGTGCCAGGTATGCCTGGATCGCCATGTAGCCTCCGGGCGCCGCTCGCCCGAGATGGCGCCGCAGCTCGCCACGCACGGTTCCGTCCCCGCCGCCCTGGCGGGCCGTGGCGTCGCCGACGAGCGTGAGCGGTCCCTCGCTTGCGAGGGGCTGCAGCGCCGGGAGGCTCCGATGCTCGTGGTACTCGGCGAGCACGCGCCGGGTGTTGTCCTTCGACTCCGTCACGTTCGGCTCGTCGAAGGGGTCGATGCCAAGAACCGCGCCGGCAATCGCGGTGCCGAACTCCCAGCGAAAGAACTCGCCGCCGAGGCCCAGGTCAGGGTCGACCTCGATCTCGAGCACCGGGTGGCCGGCGAGGATCAGGCTCTCGATCAGCGGACGGGTGGCTTCGCGCCAGCCGGTGCTGCCGGAAACGAGGAGGCGGACGAACACCCGGTCGGGGCCGTACACCTCGGCAGAGCCGAGCGGTTCGCGGTTGACCGGCACGATCCCGACCCCGCGCTTGCCGGTGCTCTCCGCGACGAGCTGCTCGGCCCACGCGCCGAACGGGGCGATCGCCGGGTCCGCGATGAACGTGAGCTTGTCCCGCCCGGCCTTTGCCAGTGCGCCGATCGTCACGCCCAGCGCGAGCCCGGGGTTGTCGGGGCCGTCCGCGCGGCACCGCTGCGCCATGCGCACGCCATGCTCCAGCAGACGGGCGAGGTCCAGGCCGAGGAGAGCGGCGGGCACGCAGCCCACGTAGGTCAGGGCGCTGTAGCGACCGCCCACGTCCGTCGGGTTCAGGAAGATCTCCCGGAACTCGTTGTAATGCGGGATTCCCTCCATGCTCCTGCCGGGGTCGGTGATGGCGGCGAAGTGCAGGGCCGGCCAGTGGATGCCTCGCCCGCGCGCCTCCTCGTCCCAGAGCGAGGCCAGGAAACTCAGCGTCTCCGTGGTGGTACCCGACTTGGTCGAGATCAGGTAGAGCGTGGTCGCGGGGTCGAACGACTCGCGCACCCAGCGGACCGCGTCGGGGTCTGTCGAATCCAGGACGTGGACCGGCAGGCCCATTCCCGGCGCGACGCCGTACGTCGATGCCAGCACGTCGGGGGCGAGCGAACTGCCGCCCATGCCACACAGGACCGCCTGTGCGAACCCCTCCTCGCGGATGCCGTCGGCGAACGCTCGCAGCTCGTCGACGTCCTCGAGGAACGCCTCGGGCGCGTGGAGCCAGCCGAGGCGGTTCGCGATCGTGGCCCGGGCGGACTCGTCGGCCGACCACAGCGTGGCGTCCCGGTTCCAGGCGCGGTCGACCCAGCCGCCGTCGAGCGCATGCTGCATCGCCGTCTCGACGGCGCCCCGGAGATCGTCCGGAATCCGGAAACCGGAGACGGAGAGGCTCTCGGTCACGGTCGTCCTCCTTGTGGCTGCACGTCGCCGCCGTCAGCCGTCGCCGGCACGAGCCGCGGCACGAGCCGGGTTCACGGCGACGACGCCGTGCACGCGTCGCTCGAGCACGCCCCGCGCCACGTCCACGAGGTGGTCCGCGGTGATCCCGAACGTCTCCATGACCTGCGGGCCCGGCGCCGACAGGCCGAAGGTCTCGACGGAGACCATGGCTCCCAGGGGCCCGACCCAGCGATCCCACCCGAGCGACACGCCCGCCTCGATGCTGACGCGGGCCGTGACGCCGGGCGGGAGCACCTCGTCCCGGTACCCGGCGGGCTGCGCCTCGAACAGTTCCCAGCAGGGCAGCGACACGACCCGGGTCGCCACGCCCTCCGCCTGGAGCCGGTCGCGCGCCGTGATCGCGTGCTGCAGCTCCGACCCGGTCGCCAGCAGGATCAGCCGGGGCGCGGCCGCCCGACCGTCCGGCGCGGCTCCGTCGGCGAGCACGTACCCGCCCCGCGCCACCCCGTCCATCGCGCGCTCACGGGTCCCGGCGAGCACCGGCACCTTCTGCCGGGAGAGCGCGAGCGCCACAGGGCCGTCGCGCCGCGCGACCGCCGCGCGCCAGGCCGCCACCGTCTCGTTCGGGTCACCCGGCCGCATCACCCACAGGTTGGGCATCGCGCGCAGCGCCGCGACCTGCTCGACAGGCTCGTGCGTGGGTCCGTCCTCTCCGAGCCCGACCGAGTCGTGCGTCCAGACGTAGATCACGTGGAGGTGCGAGAGGGCCGCGAGCCTCACGCTGCCGCGCATGTAGTCGCTGAACGTCAGGAACGTCCCGACAAAGGGCACGTATCCCCCGTGGTAGGCCAGGCCGTTCGCGATCCCGCCCATGGCGTGCTCGCGGACGCCGAAGCGGATGTTGCGCCCGCCCCGGTCGCCCGCTCGGTACGCCGCGACGTCCCGCACGTCGGTGAGGTTGCTCTCGGACAGGTCGGCCGCTCCGCCGAAGAGCTCGGGAACCGTCGCCGCCACGGCCTGGATGGTCTCGGCCGACGCCTGGCGCGTCGCCTGGGCCTGGTCCGCCCCGAACGAGGGGAGGTCGCGGTCCCACCCGGCCGGCAGGCGGCGCGCGAGCCGGCGCTCGAGCTCCGCGGCCTCGGCGGGGAACTCGCCCCGATACGCGTCGAGCCGCGCGCGCCATTCGCGAACCCAGGCCTCGCCGCGTCCCACCGCCGCGCGGAACACGTCAAGCGCGGCGTCGGGCACGTAGAAGTGGCGATCGGGATCCCAGCCGTACGCCTCCTTCGTCAGCCGCACCTCGTCTTCGCCGAGCGCCTGTCCGTGCGCCTTCGAGCTGTCGTGCCGGTGGGGAGAGCCGTAGCCGATGTGCGTGCGAACCGCGACGAGACTCGGCCGCGGATCCCGCCGGGCGGCCTCGATGGCCTGGGCGATCGCGTCGATGTCGTTGCCGTCTTCGACGCGCCGCGTGTCCCACCCGTACGCGTCGAACCGCGCGAGGACGTCCTCGCTGAACGACCAGTCCGTGGGCCCGTCGAGCTGGACGTGGTTGTCGTCGTAGAGCGCGACGAGCTTGCCGAGGCGCAGGTGACCGGCGAGGCTCGCCGCCTCCGACGAGATCCCCTCCTGCATGTCGCCGTCGCCGCAGATCGT
Organism: uncultured Chloroflexia bacterium; assembly: GCA_963759135.1. Lineage (GTDB taxonomy): Bacteria > Chloroflexota > Limnocylindria > Limnocylindrales > CSP1-4 > JAJYNJ01. Next base: position 103,756 of record CAVWXU010000016.1, read on the forward strand.
GTACGTCCAGTGATCGACGATGGCGTGGCCGGGCCGGTTGAACTCGGCGGCGAGGTGCGTTTCGGCGATGGCCATGCCGACCGCGTTGGCGAAGCCCTGCCCGAGCGGACCGGTCGTCGCCTCGACGCCGGCGGTCATGCCGTATTCAGGGTGTCCCGGCGTGCGCGATCCGAGCTGCCGGAAGCGCTTCAGCTCGTCGAGCGGCAGGTCGTAGCCGGTGAGGTGCAGCAGCGCGTAGAGCAGCATGCTGCCGTGCCCGGCCGAGAGCACGAACCGGTCCCGGTCGGGCCACCGGGGATCGTGGGGAGCGTGGCGCAGGAAGCGCGTCCACAGGGTGTATGCCATCGGCGCGGCACCCATGGGCATGCCCGGGTGTCCGCTGTTCGCCGCCTGCACGGCGTCGATCGACAGCGTCCGGATCGTGTCGACGGCGAGCTGGTCCGGCCCGCCCGCGGGAGCTGCGGTCATCGGAGGCGACCCTCGATTCGCGGGAGACCGAGGCCGGTCAGCGGCCGGCACAGAAGGGTCTCCGCATCCCTCATCCATCGCTGGTTCGAGCCTGACTACTATATCGTCGTCCGTGAAGCCGCCCCTGGGGGTCGCAGGCACCTGACGATGTCCGGGATCGCGAGCGCTCCAGCGGTGGGGTCGTCCCGCAGGGCGACGGAGGCCTCCGCCCGACCGGCGTCCGGCTCGCACCCCGGCTCGCCCTCCGTCCCGTCCCTCGTCGTGCTCGGGGACCTGGCGCTCGACATCGCGGTCTCGGTCCGCGAGCCACTCGATCCCGGGAGCGACGCGGCCGCGTCCGTCCGGTTCTACCAGGGTGGCTCCGCCGCGAACACCGCCCGCATGGCAGCCAGGCTCGGCGGCCGGGCATCGTTCGTGGGAGCCGTCGGACGCGATGCCTGGGGCCGCGCGCTCGTCCGAGTGCTCCGCGACGCGGGCGTCGAGGTGCACGCTCCGCCCGTTGCCGGCATGACGGCCCGCATCGTCGTGCTCGTGGCGCCCGACGGGGAACGGACGTTCGCCACCGAGCGCGGAGCCGCCGACGGCCTGCTGCCGGCGCACCTGCACCCGGCATGGTTCCGCCGGGATGGGCTGCATGTGCCCGGGTACTCGCTGTTCAGCGTGCCCCTGCGGGACGCGGCGCTCGCCGCGTGCCGACTCGCCCGGGAGGCGGGCGCTGCCGTCTCGGTGGACCTCGCGTCCCGTCGGCCGCTCCTCGCGCGCGGCCGACGTGCGGCGATGCGCGACCTCCGCGCCGTGGCTCCGGACCTGCTCTTTGCCAACTCGGACGAAGCGGAGGCACTCACGGGCGGGGGGCGGCCGGAGGCGCTGCTGGAGGTCGCCGCGGTCGTCGCGCTCAAGCAGGGCAGGTCGGGATGCGTCGTGCTGGCCCGGACCAGGCCGGGCTCGGTCGCGCTGGCCGTGGGCACCCGCCCGGTCGAAGCGCGCGACACCACCGGCGCCGGCGACGCGTTCGACGCGGGGTTCCTGCTCTCCTGGCTGGCCGCGCCGCCGGAGGCACGCCACGACCCTCGCGTCCTTCGCACGGCGGCGCTCGCCGGGCATCGCGCGGCGCACCGGCACCTCGGCGCGCACCGGCGTGAACTGGAGCCGTAGCCTCGCCCTCGGCTGTCACGCCCGTCGCCTTCGGCTGTCACGCCCTCGCCTGTCCGCCTTGTTTCACCCCGGCCGCATCGGTACACTCGCCGCAACGGTCGTCGTTACGCTCAGCGAGCGGCGGGCAGGGAACGCGGGCTGATCGACCGGACGGCCAGTTCAGGGAGGCCGGGATGCGCATCTACGAAGGAAGTCCCAGGCAGGACTTCGAAGAGGTGCTCCGCTCGATCGGGGCGATCCTCGACCAGCGGGGGCTGCGCGAGGTCTCGCTGACCGAGATCCCGGAGGGGTTCATCGTGCAGGGCCTCGCCGTGGAGCAGGCGGGTTCGACGTGGTCGGAGTCCTACGGCGCGCAGCACAAGGAGACGCTGACCTTCGTCGACGACGACATCGCCCGGTTCATGGAAGAGGGGGTCGCGCGCCGTGACCAGCCGACCCCGGTCGCCTCGTTCGGCAGCGCCGGCGGGTACGAGGCCGCGCTGCGAGTCATCGGCCACTACATCGACGGGCAGCATCCGCGCGACGTGTTCTTCTTCGAGCAGGAGGGCGCGTACGTGCTGCGCTTGCTGACGGCGACGCCGGCGGGTGCGAAGCACCAGCTCGTGGAGTTCACACGGGAGGACATCGTCCAGCTCGCGGCCCAGGCGCCGGCCGGACGGGGATCGACCGCAGCGCCCGACGCGGCTCCCGGCGCCGCCGGGTAGGCGCCGATCTACCTTTCCTCGCCCTTGCCGTCAACTCGCCCTTGCCGTCAACCTGCTAGCGTGGGCATCCCGATGCGGAAGGAGATCGCATGAAGGCCCTGAAGATTGTCGCCGTGGCGCTCGGCGTCACGCTCGCCGCGCTCGTCGTCATCCCCCTCCTCGTGCTGGCCGGTCTGTTCATCTGGCTGAAGCTGACCGAGGAAGCGGACGACGAGGCGCTGGAGCTGGAGCAGGAGCCGTCCTGATCTCGCCGCCGCCAGGGCGGCGGGCCGGTGACGCCCGTCGGTGACCGGCGGACGCGAGCGGACGCGAGACGCGAGCCCCAGCCCGCTGCGACCCTAGCGGGCCCGCTCGGGCGCCGCCACTGCCGCGACGAGCAGCACGACGCCGATACCGATCGCACCGAACGGCCACAGCCGGTCCACGTCCACCGCAGGCGCCACCTGCCGCACCAGGAAGTACGCGCCAAGCATCACCAGCACGAGCCCGGCCACCAGGCCGCTTCCGATGCGCCGCCTGCCGGGGCGCCGCCACGCTTCGGGCTGCCATGATGATGGTGGCATGGGCGCATCCGGGGCGAACGTCGGGCCCTGCGAAGGTGTCGGCGGACGTCCGGCGGGCGCCGCCTCGTCGCCCGCGCCCCTCGGTTCCGATCCCGCCGCATTCGCCATGGCTGCCTCCCGTTCCGCGCCCGTGAGCATACGCCGGCGGTTGCCTGGCCGACACTCAAGGCGCTCGCGGTTGCGGGCGCAGACGGCCTCCGGTAGCATTGGAAAAACCCCGGAGGACGTTCGAGCATGGCGAAGTATGTCTTTGTGACCGGAGGCGTGACCTCCTCACTGGGCAAAGGCATCACCGCCGCGAGCATCGGCCGCCTGCTCAAGAGCCGCGGCCTCTCCGTCTCCATCCTCAAGCTCGACCCGTACATCAACGTGGACCCGGGCACGATGTCGCCGTACCAGCACGGCGAGGTGTTCGTCACGGACGACGGTGCCGAGACGGACCTGGACCTGGGGCATTACGAGCGGTTCATCGACGAGAGCCTGAGCCAGCTGAGCAACGTCACGACGGGCCGCATCTACCAGGCGGTCATCGCCAAGGAGCGGCGCGGCGACTACCTCGGTGGGACGGTGCAGGTCATTCCCCACATCACCAACGAGATCAAGGAGCGGATCCAGCGGGTCGCACGCGACGGCCGTGCCGACGTGGTGATCGTCGAGGTCGGCGGGACGGTCGGCGACATCGAGTCGCTCCCGTTCCTCGAGGCGATCCGGCAGATGCGCAACGACGTCGGTCGAACCAACGTGCTGTACGTGCACGTCACGCTGCTGCCCGCGCTGGCGGCGACCGGGGAGCTCAAGACGAAACCCACCCAGCACTCGGTCAAGGAGTTGCGGGGCATCGGCATCCAGCCCGACGTGATCGTGCTGCGTTCCAATTCAGCCGTGCCCGACGAGCTCCGCGACAAGATCGCGCTCTTCTGCGACGTCCCGGCGGCGGCCGTCATCCCGGCGACCACGGCCGACACGATCTACGAGGTGCCGCTGTTCTTCGAAGAGGCGGGCCTCGGCGATCTCGTTGTCGCGGCCCTGGGCCTCGCGGACCGGGTGCACACGGCCGACCTCGTGGCGTGGCGCGGGCTCGTCCAGCGCATCAAGCGCTCCAAGCCGGAGCTCGAGATCGCGCTCGTCGGCAAGTACATCGAGCTGCCGGACGCCTACCTGTCGGTGACGGAGGCGCTCCGCCACGCGGGCTGGGCGCACGATCGGTCCATCCGGGTTCGGTGGGTCGATTCCGAGGCGCTTACGCGGGATGACGTCGACGAGCGATTGCGGGGCGCGGCGGGCGTGCTCGTCCCCGGTGGCTTCGGACATCGCGGGATCGAGGGCAAGGTCCTGGCGGCGCGGCACGCACGCGAGCACGGCGTTCCGTACCTCGGGCTGTGCCTGGGCCTGCAGTGCGCCGTGATCGAGTTCGCCCGCGACGTGCTGGGCCTCTCCGATGCGAACTCGACCGAGTTCGACCTGTTCACGCCCGACCCGGTGATCGACTTCATGCCCGACCAGCGCGAGCTGGAGGACAAGGGCGGCACGATGCGACTCGGGCTGTACCCGGCCCGGCTGGCGCCGGGCACGAAGGCAGCCGCGGCCTACGGGACCGAGGTCATCTACGAGCGGCACCGGCACCGTTTCGAGGTCAACAACGCGTACCGCCAGGAGCTGGAGCGGGCCGGCATGGTCCTCTCGGGGCAGTCGCCGGATGGACGCCTCGTTGAGATCGTCGAGTTGCGCGACCACCCCTGGTTCGTGGCCAGCCAGTTCCATCCCGAGTTCAGGAGTCGCCCAGACCGGCCGCACCCGATGTTCAGCGCCTACGTCGCCGCCTGCATCGCCAGCGCCGAGGCCGGGCGCGCCGGCGCGACGGAAGTGGCGGCCTGGCTCGGCTGAGCAGAGGCCGTCGCTCGCGGGCGGCGTGCTCGCGGGCGGCGTGAATGCGTGAATGCGCTCGGCGCGAATGGCGCGGGCGCGCGACCGGAGGGAGACGCATGAAGCTCTTCATCGACACCGCGGACATCGACGAGATCCGGACCGTCGCCGGCTGGGGCGTCCTCGACGGCGTCACCACCAATCCCTCGCTGTTCGCCAGGACGAGCGGCAGGACGTACGACGACGTCCTGCAGGAGATCTGCCAGATCACGTCGGGCCCGGTGAGCGCCGAGGTCGTCGCGGAGGACCTGGACGGCATGCTGCGCGAGGGGCGTCACTTCGCGAAGCTCGCCGACAACATCTACGTCAAGGTGCCCATGTGCGAGACGGGGCTGCAGGCGCTGTCGCGCTTCCGCGCCGAGGGGATCAGGACCAACTGCACGCTCATCTTCACGGCAAACCAGGGGCTGCTCGCCGCCAAGGCCGGCGCCAGCCTGCTGTCGCCGTTCGTGGGGCGCCTGGACGACATCAACCAGGACGGCATGATCGTGATCCGGGAGCTCGTCTCGATCGTCGAAATCCACGAGCTCGATTCCGAGGTCCTGGCCGCCTCGATCCGCCACCCGCTGCACGTCACGCAGGCGGCCCTCGCGGGCGCCCACATCGCGACGCTGCCCTTCAAGGTCTTCCAGCAGATGGTGCACCACCCGCTGACCGACCAGGGGATCGACCAGTTCCGCGCCGACTGGGACAAGGCGCGAAGGGCGCTCGAGGCGAGCGCCAGGCCGGCGAACGCCACGTCCGGGTCATAGCGGTGACGGCGCGCAGCTCCCGCGATGAGCGCGCCGGCCTGGGCACGCGCCGCCCTGGCGCGCCGGCCCTGGCGTCGGCCCGCGTGGCTCGGGCCGACACCCACGAGATCGCCCCGACACCCGGGTTGACCGAGCGGCGCGGCATGGTACCATTCCGATCGCACCTCGTTCCCCCGAATGCCCGCCGGCCGGCGCATGAGCCTGCTCGTGCCCACGTCCGGCCACCGGGGAACCCATGCCACTGCGGCAGATGTGCGCCCGATCTGCCTGCCGTGCCGCATCCCGTCGGCGTAGACGAGACCAACCCACCTCGACCGGGACCGCCCCATGAACATCAACGAACTCAAGACGAAAGACCTGCGCGAGCTTGTCGAGATCGGCGGCGACCTGGACGTCGACGACGCGAGCGAGATGCGGCGCGACGAGCTGGTCGAGCGAATCCTGCAGCGCCAGGTCGAGCGCGGGGGACAGTCGTACGCGACCGGGATCCTCGACATCGTGGACGAGGGATACGGCTTCCTGCGGCGGCACGGCCTCATGCCCAGCCCGGAGGACATCTACGTCAGCTCCACGCAGGTCCGCAAGTTCGGGCTGCGGACGGGCGATCGCGTCGGCGGGGTGACGCGGTCCCCCAAGGACGGCGAGAAGTACTGGGGCCTGCTGCGGGTCGAGTCGGTCAACGGAGTGGATCCGGACACGGCGCGCCGCCGACCGCATTTCGACGTGCTGACGCCGATCCATCCCATCGAGCTGATCAACCTCGAGACGGACCCGAAGAACCTCAGCCAGCGGCTGATCAACCTGGTGAACCCGCTGGGCAAGGGGCAGCGCGCCCTGATCGTGAGCCCGCCCAAGGCCGGCAAGACCGTGCTGCTGAAGCAGATCGCAAACGGCATCACGGTGAACTACCCCGAGATCCTCCTCATGGTCGCGCTCATCGGCGAGCGCCCGGAGGAAGTCACGGACATGCGGCGCTCGGTCAAGGGCGAGGTCATCAGCTCCACCTTCGACGAGCCCACCGAGAACCACACCCACGTCGCCGAGATGGCGCTCGAGATCGCCAAGCGCCAGGTCGAGACCGGGCGCGACGTCGTGATCCTCCTCGACTCGATCACCCGCCTCGCGAGGGCCTACAACCTCGCGCTGCCGCCGTCCGGGCGAACGCTGTCCGGCGGCATCGATCCGATCGCGCTGTATCCGCCCAAGCGGTTCTTCGGCGCCGCCCGGAAGCTCGAGGAGGGCGGCTCGCTCACGATCATCGGCACGTGCCTGGTCGACACCGGGTCGCGCATGGATGACGTGATCTACGAGGAATTCAAGGGTACCGGCAACTCCGAGCTGATCCTCGACCGGAAGCTTGCCGAGAAGCGCATCTTCCCCGCCATCGACGTCCAGCGCTCAGGGACTCGACGCGAGGAGCTGCTCCTCGAGGAAGGGACGCTCCGCATGGTGTGGACCATGCGCCGGATGCTGTCCGCCGTCGGCACCAACGAGGGCATCGAGCTGCTGCTGAACCGTCTCGCCAAGACTGACAGCAATGCGCAGTTCCTCGCCACGCTGACAAAGAGCCTGGACCAGTAGCCCGCTCGACTCGCGCGTCCACACAGTTCGACTCGCAAGCTCGACTCGCGACTCGCCACACAGTTCGACTCGCGAGTTTGACTCGCCTGTTGACGGGATGGTAAGGTCGCGCCAACATTTCAGCCCCGCGTTCCGTGGACCGGAGAGTCCCGGCGTGGCGGCCACAGAACGCACAGGTTGGGACCCAACCTCATAGGGCGCTCCTTGGCGGTCGCCTTTCCTCCTGCGCACGACCCCGCGACGCGATCGCCTCGCTTGTACAGGAGACCGTATTGCTGAACGCGTCTGTCGCCGCCCGCCGCGTCCGCGAGAGCGTTGCCCGCGCCCGCGTATCCGTCGAGCGGAGGCTCATCGCGCACACGCCCCGAACGTCCGCGGCATCGCCGCGCCGCACGGCCCTGGCGAGCACCGAACGGCGCACGAGCCGTGCACTGGCTGCTGGGGCGATCGGGCTGCGCCGGCGCCTGGTTTCGCTGGCGACCGAGCGTCGGGGCGCGCCTCTTCTCGCGATCGTGCTGCTCGCCGTCGCGTCGCTGCTCTCGCAGTTCTCCGGCGTCGCCGCCGGCGGAACCGGCGGCACTGACGGCCCGGGCACCGCGTACAACCCCCGGATCGTCTCGATCAACGTCAACGGGCCGGATTTCGGCCAGGTCGATCCCTCGCTCTCCCTCCAGACGACGAGCTCCGCGCCCGGCACGGACGGGGCAGGACCGACCGCCGGCACGTACGCGATGGTTGACGGCAGCCTGATCAAGCCGATCACCGCCGACGCGAACGTCGCGGACATCAGCGGACAGGTCAGGACGTACACGGTGCGCTCCGGAGACACGCTGAGCGGCATCGCGAGCCGGTTCGGCCTGTCGCTCATGAGCATCTGGTGGGCCAACCGCCTCACGTCGGCGGACACGCTGCACATCGGCCAGAAGCTCCAGATCCCGCCGGTGGACGGCGTCCTCTACACGGTGAAGGCCGGCGACAGCGTCACGTCGATCGCGCGCAAGTACCACGCCACGGCCGCTGACATCCGGGCGTTCAACAGCCTCACGGGCGACACCGTCGTGATCGGCCAGGAGATCATGGTGCCGGACGGGCACGGCGCTCCGATCCCGACCGCCGCGCCGGCTCCCGCGCCTCCCCAGCTCGCGAGCGCCTCATCCCCCGGATCCGGAGCGAACGGCCCGGTCGGTGGCGCGTGCACCAGCTGCTCGTACAGCGGCAGCATGCTGTGGCCGGTGCCCGGCGGATTCATCAGCCAGTACTACTGGTGGGGTCACCCGGCGCTCGACATCGCGGCGGCATACGGCACGCCGGTACTCGCCGCGGCCGCAGGGGTCGTCACCTACGCCGGGTGGCGCGACAACGGCGGCGGATACCAGGTCTGGATCAGCCACGGCAACAACATCTACACCACGTACAACCACATGTCGGCCGTGATGGTCGCGGTGGGCCAGCACGTGGGCAGGGGAACGCAGGTCGGGCGCGTCGGTGCCACGGGCGACGCGACGGGCCCCCACTGTCACTTCGAGGTGTGGATCGGCCCCATCTGGGACGGGGGAACGCGCGTCAACCCGCTCAACTACCTCTCCCACTGACCCGACCGGGGCGCCGAGAGGGCGGGCACGGCGCTGTTCCGGCCGGCCGTCCCTGATGGGCGGCCACGGCGCTCCTGATAGCATGCACCCCGATGTTCCTTGATCGCGCCACGGTATGGCTGCGTGCCGGTGACGGCGGGGACGGAGCGGTCTCGTTCAGACGCGAGGCACATGTCCCCCGGGGCGGGCCCGATGGAGGCGACGGCGGGCGCGGTGGCTCGATCTACCTGAGCGTCGACGTCGGACAGACGACCCTCGGCGACTACCGATTCCATCATCATTTCCGGGCCGATTCCGGCGGCCGGGGGAGCGGCTCGCGCAGCCACGGCCGCGCCGGCGGGGACCTGGACCTCGGCGTGCCGCCGGGCACGGCCGTTCTGGATGCGGGTACCGGCGAGCTCGTGGCCGATCTCGTGGGCGCCGGACAGCGAGTCATGGTCGCCCGCGGCGGACGCGGGGGCCTGGGCAACGTCCATTTCGCGACGCCCACGCACCGTACCCCGCGGCACGCGCTCAAGGGCGAGCCAGGCGAGGAGCGGCAGCTCCGGTTCGAGCTGCGCCTGATCGCGGACGTCGGCCTGGTCGGGCTCCCCAACGCGGGCAAGTCCACCCTGCTCGCCGCGCTCACGAGCGCCACGCCGAAGATCGCCGACTACCCCTTCACGACGCTGGAGCCGAACCTCGGCGTGCTCGACCTGTCCGTGCTGGACCCCGACGACCCCAGGCGTCCCACGATCGCGGACGTGCCCGGGCTCATCGAGGGTGCGAGCTCGGGAGCCGGGCTGGGGCACGCGTTCCTCCGCCACGTCGAGCGGACGCGCGTGCTGCTGCACGTCGTGGACCTGGCGGCGCGGGACCCGCAGGGCGACAGGGAGATCGTGCGCGACGAGCTGCGCCTGTACGACGATCGGCTGCTGCGGAAGCCCCTGCTGGTGGTGGCGAACAAGCTCGACCTTCCCGGCGCACGCGAGCGATTCGACTCGTTTGCCCGCGTCTGCGCCGCGGATGGAGACGAGGTCGTGGGCGTGTCCGCCCTGGAAGGACAGGGCCTGCGCGAACTGGAGGCGTCCGTCGCGGCCCTGCTACCCGGCCCGGACGAGCTCGCCGTGCCCCCCGAACCGGCCGGTGTCGTGGTTCACCGGTTCGATTCCGCGCGTGAGACGTTCTCCGTCGAACGGGCGGGGGACGGATTTCGTCTGCGCGGCCGGCGGATCGAGCGGCTGGTGGCGCAGACGGATTTCGAGAACGAGGAGTCCGCCGAGCGCTTCCAGCGCGACCTCGAGCGGATGGGCGTGGCCCGCGAGCTGCGCCGGGCCGGCGTGCAGCCGGGCGACATGGTCGCGATCGGCACGCGGGAGCTGGAGTGGGGCGAGGAGGGGTGGGCGTGACCACCGGGCCTGCGCCGGCGACGCCCGCGGCGTCCCGGCCGCGGGCAGCGTCGGCCGGCGGGGCATGGGGCGTGCTGGGTGGCACGTTCGACCCACCGCACTACGCCCACCTCGCGATCGCCGAGGAGGCCCGCGACGCGCTCGGGCTTGCCGGGGTCCTGTTCGTCCCGGCTGCCATTCCGCCGCACAAGCCCGGTCGTCGCCTCGCCCCGGCGCGCGACCGGGTCGCGATGGTCGAGCTGGCCATCGCCGACAACGCGGCGTTCCGCCTCAGCCGCGTCGAGGTCGACCGGCCGGGCCCCAGCTACACCGCCGACACGATCGATCTCCTGCTCGCGGACCCTCCGCAGCCATGGGATTCATCGGCCGGCCTCGTGTTCGTCCTCTCCGTGGAAGCGCTCCTGGGGCTGGAGACCTGGCACGCGCCCGAGCAGGTACTGCGCTCCTGCCGTCTCGCGGTCGTCCCGCGCCACGGGTTTTCCACGGAGCCCCGTTCGTGGATGGCGGATCATTTCCCCGCCTTCGAGGACCGGTTGATCGTGCTCGACGGTCCGGACCTGGGCCACTCCGCGTCGGCAATTCGCGACCGCGTGGCCGCCGGACGCACGATCCGGTACCTCGTGCCACCCGCCGTCGAGGCGTACATCATGTCCCGCGGCCTGTACCGGGCCGCGCCGCGACACCGGCCGCAGTCCGGCCGGCCGGACGCACCAGGGAGGTCGAATCGAACGTGACGGACCCTGTTCCCGCCCGCGAGGCTCGCCGGCCCGGGCTCCCGCCCCGCGACACGCCCGTGGTCGTCGACGCGCAGGTCGCGCTCTCGATGGCGCGCCGGATCGTCGAGCTGGCCGAGGACAAGAAGGCCTCCGACATCGTGTTGCTCGACGTCGGCGCACTGACGTCGCTCGCCGACTACTTCGTCGTCTGCTCGGGCGGCTCCGAACGGCAGCTGGCGGCGATCGCCGATGGCGTAGCGGAAGGGATGAAGGCCGACGGGGTCCTGCCACTCGGGCGCGAGGGCCGGTCGGGCAGCAACTGGGTGCTGCTGGACTTCGGCGCGGTGATCGTGCACGTGTTCGCACCGCCGGAGCGCGACTACTACCAGCTCGAGAAGCTCTGGGCCGACGCGCCCACCCTGCTGCGCGTCCAGTAGCCCGACGATCGATCAGGGCTCCCGCGGACCCCCGTGTCGGCGTGGGTACTGCCTCGCGCGGTACCACCGAGGCATGCCCGTCCTCGGCGGCTCCGCCTAGCATCGCCCATGCGACGACTGGCAAGCGCCAGTCGCGGATCGGATGGGATCACGCCGCATGCCGTCCATCGCGCTGGACTGTCCCGAGTGTGGGCGCCCGCTCGTCAACACGCGGTACGACGCGACGTTCCGGCTTCCCGACCGCACCGAGCGGTTGTGCTTCGGAATCCCGGCCGGGCTGTGCGCCGATTGCCACCAGCTGTACATGGACCCGGAGCTGATCGAACTCCTCGATCTCGACGCGGGCCGCTGCGTGTTCGCCATCGAATCCGACACGGTGCTGCAGGCGGCCGCCAGCTCGGGCGCCGAATAGACTCCCGCTCAGGTCGCAACGCGCTCCGCGAGCCACAGGCCGAGCGCGAGCGGCCCGGTCATCGGTCCGGCGCCCCGGCGCCCGTCGCCGGACAGCCCCTTGGACGCGAGATCGACCTCGAGCAGCGCGTCGAGCGCCGCCTCCAGGGCCGGAAGGTCCCACAGCATGGCCTGTCGCGCGAGGGTCTCGGCGCGGTACGGGTGGAGCTTCAGCAGCCGGACCATGTCTCCGGGCGCCGCACCACGAGCCAGCCGGTCCCGGATCTCGAGCAGCTGGCGGAACCGCCGATGCAGCTGCGTGACGACGACCGGGAGCGCCGCGCCCGAGGCCAGGAGCGCGGACGCGAGCCTGGACGCCTCGCCGGCCCGGCGCATGCCCACCGCGTCCAGGAACGCCCAGGTCGATGGCGGCACGCTCGGCGCCACGAGGAGGTCCACGTCCTCTCTGCGAACGCGGGCACCGGGCCGGTAGAGCGCCAGGAGCTGCAGGTGCGTCTCTGCGAGCTCCGTCTGCCGCCGACGATCGACGTCGCCCTCGCGCACGTCGCCCCCCACGCGTTCGGCCAGGAGACGCGCGGCCGCAGGTTCGAGGTCGATGTCGAGCGCGGCGGCGCGCTCGGCGATCCACGGTCCGAATCGTCCTGGGGGTATGGCCTGGACCCGTTGAACCGTTCCTCCGGCCCGCTCGATTGCCTCGCGGACCCGGGCCGACGCCGCCGCGGGCTCGCGCGCGCCGCTCGGCGAGAGTTCGGTGAAGGCGACGCCGTTGCCGGGGGCGATGCGGTCGAGGAGCGCGACGGCACGGTCCTGTTCTTCCCGGGATCGAAGGAGCGCGACCGGCTCGGCCACGACCGCCAGCACGACGCCGCCGAAGAGCGCGGCCGTGCCCAGGCGCATCGCAAGCGCGTCGAGCACGCTGGGTTCCGCGGCATCTGGCCGCCAGATCTCGACGGGTTGTCCCGCGGCCTCCAGGTCGTGCGCGAGCCGCTCGACCGCGCGCCGGAGTCCGAGGACGTCGTCGCCCCAGAAGTACGCGAACGGCGGGCCCGTCACCGCCGCAATCGTCCGCCGGCCCGAAGTCAGGTTGCCGCGCCCGTTCCCGCGGCCGGCGCGGCAGCGGCCGCCTGGCGGCGCCGGCGACGCGCCGCCTCCAGTGTCGGGGCGACCCAGCGCAGGCGGCGCACGGCGAGCGGACTGACGCCCGCGGTTTCGCACACCTCGCGCTCGAGGCGCTCTGCGCGGGCTCGCGCCCGGGCCAGGCTTTCCCGGTACTCCGGGTATCGGGCGGCCCACCCGGCGAACCGCGCGCTCATCGCCTCCAGCCGCTGGCCCGCACGCTTGTCGGCGTAGGCCACGATCCGTTCCTCGCGGGTCGCGACCCCGTTCCAGCGCCCGTACCGATCCGCGTCGAGCAGACGCGTGATGGAGTGGGCCGAGATCGCCCGCGTGAGCTCGGGGTAGCCGCGCTGGCTCAGCCAGCGCGCTGCAGCCGCGCCGTGTCCCAGCTCCTGGACCGGATCGTCGGCCGGGAGGAGCTTGTCGATGTCGTGGAGGAGGCCGGCCGCCTCGACCAGCTCGCGATCGACCGCGATGCCGCGGGCCGCACAGCGCTCGGCGAGGAACGACGCGACCTCGGCGACGGCTCCGACGTGGGCCAGGAGCCAGTCGGGCGGATCGAGTTCGAGCAGGATGTCGGCGGCTTCCGCGCGCGAGGGGACCACCGCGCAATTCTATGCAACCTGAGGCACCTTCGCCGGGCCATCTGTCGCCGGGGTATCTGTCGTCGGGCCATGTGCCGCTGGGGCACCTGCCGTCGGGCCATCCGGCGCCGCCTCCTGCTGGGCGCGCGGCCGAGAGCGACCTCCCCACGGCTGCAGAAGCCCAGCTCGTGGACGCCGACTCGACTCGAAGGTCGGAACCGTCGGTGCTGACGGCGACCGTTCCGTCTCGGTCGGTCCTGAGCAGCCGCGCCCCGGCGGCACGGAGGCGGTCGAGCGTCGCCTCGGCCGGGTGACCGTAGTCATTGCCGGCGCCCACGCTCACGACGGCAACCTCCGGCCGGGTGGCCTCGAGGAACGCCGCCGTCGACGCCGTCCGGCTGCCGTGGTGGGCGACCTTGAGGATGTCCACCCGCGGCTGGGCGGCGCTGATGGTTCCCGACGCCAGCAGGGCTGGCATCGACGTCCTGCTCCGCGTCGCCCATGAGGAGGAACCTCCGCGCGCCGTAACGCACGTCGAGCACGATCGAGACATTGTTGACGCCGGTGCCCGTCTCCGCCGGCGCTTCCGGGACCGTCCCGCGGCTCGGCCACAGCACCTGGATCTGCAGGCCGTCGGCGTCGAGCCGATCGCCAGCCGCCAGCCGTCCTGTCGACCTTCCCTCCGTCGCCAGCTGCCCGACGAGTGCGGCCCAGCCGGGACCGGACCCGCGCATGCCCGGCTCGACCACGCGTGCGACCCGGTACCGGCGGAGGAGGACGGCCGCTCCGCCAACGTGATCCTCGTGCGGATGCGTGAGCACGAGCAGGTCGACTCGCCTGTCCCATGCCGGGATCCGGGCGTCGAGCTGGACGAGCAGCCGCTCCGGATCCGGCCCGGTGTCCACGAGGACGCGGCCTCCCGACGGACCCTGGAGCAGGGTCGCGTCGCCCTGTCCCACGTCCAGGAACGTCACGTGCAGCCGCCCGTCTGGCCGGGCCGCGGCGACCAGCAGCAACGCGACGAGGGCTCCCACGGTCAGGACCGACAGGAGCCGCCGGATGCGCGCCTCCTGGCCGGAGCCGCTCCCGGCGCGTGTTCGGCGGCCCGGACCGCCGCCTGGCCGAGCGACGCGGTCTCCCGGCCGATCGTGAACGCCGTGCCCCGGCATGAGGGCGGACCCGTGCGCGACGCCGGGCGCCGTCACGGCGCCTTGCTGCCCCGGAACGCCGGAAGGTGCCCAGCCGCCGAGACCCACGAGTGCCCCTGCGGCGGACAGTTGCCGGCGGGCTCGCGGGAAGGCGAGGGCAGCCACGAGGAGCGCGACCACGCCCGCGGAGACGTACGTCGCGGGCGTGCCGAGCGTCAGGCTGGCGCCGGGCACGGCGGCGGCCGCCCGGCCCACACCGATCAGCGCGCCCAGCAGCACCGCTCCGGCAGCCCCGATTGCGGTGGCCACTGAGGCCAGGACTGCGCCGGGTAGTCCGGGAATCCCGAGCGCCGCGGTCCAGCCTTCGACGAGCGCCGCGGTCCAGCCCGCGACGAGCGCCGCGGCCGACGCCGCCATCACCGGTACCACCAGGGGAGCCGCCGCGAGGTTGGCGATCGGCGAGATGAGCGAGACGCGCCCGAAGTCGACCAGGACCAGCGGCAGCGTCGCTGCCTGTGCCGCGAGCGACACGCCCAGCGAGTCGATCAGCCAGGAAGGGACGCGCACCCGGCCCGTCGGCGGCCCGAGTCGGTCGCGGAGCCACTGCGTGAGCGGAGTGCCCCACGCGAGCAGCCCCGCCGTCGCGGCGACGGAGAGCTGGAACCCCGCGTCGCCGACCACCGTGGGATCGACGAGAAGCATGGCGACCACGGCGAGCCCGAGCGCGGAAGCGGCGGTGCCCGGCCGCCCGAGCTCACGGCTGCCCACGACGGCTCCGGCCATCGTGGCGGCCCGAATGACGCTCGCACCCATCCCCGCGGCGAGCGTGTACGCGGCGATCGCCGCGAGCGTCGCTGCCGAGCGCCGGCGACGGCTGGTGCGCCTCAGGATCGCCGCAAGCGCGCCGGCGACGACTGCGATGTTCCAGCCGCTGATCGCGACGATGTGGCTGAGGCCTGCCGTGGTGAACGCGGCCGCCACGTCGCGGTCCACCTGGTCCCGCAGCCCGACCAGGATCCCGGCCGCGAGGCCGGCCTGTGGCGCGGGCAGTACGCGCGCCAGCATCTCTCCCGCGTCACGCCGGCGGCGCTCCAGCCACGCCGCGGGCCCCTCCGTGACCGGCATGCGATCGAGGCTTCGGGACGTGATCGTTCCGGCAATCCCCGAGCGCCGCAGGTAGTCCCCGAACCCGGGCCCATCGGGCGGGGCGCGCACGGAGCCGCTGAGCGAGACGCGGTCCCCCGGCACGATCTCCGGGTAGCGCGGCAGGCGTGCGTAGAGGCGCAGCGTGTCTCCCGTGGCGTCGATCACCGCGAGGACCGCTCGCTGGGCGCCGTCGGACGGCGCGGACACCGAGACGACCTCCGCCGCGGCGTGGTCGAGAGCCGTCGGCAGGATCGCGGGCGTCGGCGTCGGCAGGAGCGTGCCTGCGACAAGCCGCGCGGCGACGATCCCAGCCCCGGCTGCCACCGCGAGGGCCGGCACCGAGGGCCGCCAGGCGGCGGTCGCGGCGCAGGCGAGTGCCACCGCGGCGGCGATGACCGCGGCGGGGCCGAGCATCACCATGTTCGGCTCGTCACCGGCCAGGAGCGCCGGCGCGCCCGTGGCGGCCAGCGCGGCGAGGACCGACCCGACGGCGAGCCAGCCCGCCCGCGGCACGGTCATCTACCCCCCACGGTGAGATCGACCCGACGGCGAGCCAGCCCGCCCGCGCACGGTCACCTACCCCCCACGGTGATGAGCGACCGAATCTTGGCCATGACCGATGCCGAGACCACCTTGCGTGCGAGCAGGTCGTCGACGGCCTCGAAGGGGCGCTCTTCACGCGCCGCGATGATCCTGGCCGCGGTGACGGGACCGATGCCGGGAAGCGTGTCGAGTTCGGAGGCGCTCGCCTGGTTGACGTCGACGCGACCCTGCCCGGGTCCTCCCGCGGGCCCCGGGTTCGTGGCGGCGCCCGCGCCCGATGGGCCGCTGCCGGCCGCGGACGAGCCTCGCTCCGGCACGACCACTTTGGCTCCGTCGTGGAGGACCTCCGCGAGGTTGAGCGCGGCCGCAGCCGCAGTGGCGTCCACTCGCGCCCCGTATCCGCCGGCGGCACGGATGGCGTCGGCAACCCGGCTGCCGGGAGGCAGGGAGTACAGGCCGGGATGCAGGACGGCACCGGCTACGTCAACCATCCAGACTTCGGATGCGGCGGTGCCAGACCCCGGCGACGGCTCCGCGGCCGCACCGGTCCCTCCGCCCGTGAGCGCTGGCCCGGAGAGGCCATTCCCTGTCGGCGTGAGCGCGAGCATCGCCCCGGCCGCCGAGGCGAGGGCGAGGGCGACGATTCCGAGCGCGACCAGGCGTCGTCGGGCTGCCCGAGGCTCCCCGAGGTCCGGTGGGTCCTCGGGGAGCGCCTCCACGGCCCGCCAGGCTTCGGGCAGCTGCTCCATTCGGCACCTCCCTGAAGCGGCGGGGGTGGCACGAAGGCGCGCTCGGTGTTCGACGGTGGCGGTCGGCGCAGGGCCGGATCAGACCCAGCCCGGCGGGGTCAGATGGCCGCGCGTGGTCAGGGTCCGGCGGGAGGGCTCTCGTCCGGCTGCGACGCCCTGCGCTGCCGGGCGGGTCACAGGCGGGAACGGATGCGGCACGTCCGCCGAGGCCCGGGGCACTTCGGATCTCGGCGGACGGTGGCGAGACTATACCGGCAAGAGCTTACCGGTGGCTTACGTGCGCATGCCCGCGAGGGCCCCGCGGCGGCCCTCGTTGGCCCTCGGGTGGCGCGTCCATCACCCTGCGCCGAACACCCTGCGGCGAAACGGGCCAGCCGGGCGGTTCGGTCGAGAATCACATCGTCTGGAGCAGCGGCCTGACCTCGGTCACGAGCCGTGTCATCGACTCTTCGTCGTACGTCGCAGGGAACCCGGCGATGAGGTGGCGGTACCCCAGCTCCAGGTAAGGAGCGAGGCGCTCGGCGACGTCCTCCGGGGTGCCCACCGGCTGGTCGGTCCATCGGCGAGCGGCGCGGTTGCGGTCGAACGCCTCCCCGAAGGCTCGTTCAGCCTCCGCGCGGTCGTCGCGGATGAAGACCGTGCCGATGCCCGTCGTCCGTTCGATCTCGTCCGGGTTGCGTCCGACGGCGGCGCAATGCTCGAGGAGCACGCGTTCCTTCCGTCGCACTTCGTCGACGCCTCCGCCGACGTTGTTCATGTCGGCGAACTCCGCCACGAGCCTGAGCGTCACCTTCTCGCCGCCGCCGCCCACGCAGATGGGCAGGTGCGACTGCACCGGCCGAGGGTCGTTCCGGACGTGGGATGCGCGGTAGCGCGAGCCCTCGGGCGCGGAGGGCCCGGTGTCGTCGAGCATGCCGCGCATGATCGGCAGCGCCTGGCGCAGCCAGCGCAGGCGTTCCGGCGCGCCCGACCCGAACTCGAAGCCGAAGTCGTGGGCCTCACCCTCGAACCAGGCGGCGCCGATGCCGAGGATCGCCCGACCCCCGCTGATGTGGTCGAGCGTCGTCGCCATCTTGGCCACGAGCGACGGCTCGCGGTACGGGTTGGCGCCCACCATCAGGCCGATCCGGATGCGTTCCGTCCGGGCGGCCCAGGCCGTGATCGTGAGCCAGCCTTCGTAGTTTGGCCCGTGCGGATCGCCGACGATCGGGTAGAGGTGGTCCCACGTCCAGAGCGTGTCGTAGCCGAGCCGGTCGGCCCGGATGCCCGCCTCGAGCAGGGACGGCCAGTCCGTGTACTGGTTCCAGCAGAGGGCGCCGATCTTGACGTCGCTCAACTCACGCTCCGTTTGATCAGGAAGGTCGACCGCGATGGAAAGGCAAGGTGGCCACGCGTGGGCGGTCGAGGGCGATCTCGACCCGGCGCGGCTCGCGAGCATGACCGCCGAGATCGAGTCGACCGCCTGCTGCAGGCGCTAGCCCGGGACGCGTGATCCCGATCTGGCGGGTCACCGTGACACTCTCGGCAGCAATGCCTCGATTCACTCTTGCCTGACGATATCGACCGAGATCTCCACCGCCGGAATCGTTCCCCTGTTCTCGAGCCAGTGGGTCGTGTTCCGATCCTCGGGCCAGCCCACTCCCGGCCCATAGTCCGTAGCGACCCCGTTTCGATGGTCAGTGATCGTTCCCTGCAAGATGTAAACGGTGCCCGGTCTGCCTTTGTGGTCGTGAATCGGGCCGAAGACGCCTCCAGGCTCGATGGTCACCATACGCATTCGAAGTTGGCGCCGTTCCATGCCCTCGATCTCAGGGCCAAGGTCAACCGTTGCAAGCAACTTCACCGTAACACCCTTCGTCTCAGGTGCCACCTGTTCGTTGCTCATCGTGCTCTCCTCTCTGTACGTCCAGGTCTATCGAAGATTGGGCGGCCCTTCAGACGGGCCAGACGTAGTGACCGAGGCGATACGCGGCCATCCTGGATTCGCTCCCGCGTCGTCGAACACGCGCCGCGCAGCTTCAGTCGCGTAGCCGCGACCTCACGTCCAGAGCGTGTCGTAGCCGAGCCGGTAGCAACCTGCCGCCGAATGTTGGGCCGACCATTACGTACGCCGCGCGACGGTCCCCTCGATTCCGAAAGAACCTCGGCTCGTTGTCCAGGACTTGGAGCGCCTGGTTACCCCCCATGGAATGCCTCCCAGAACCCCACGCGCGCCCCGCGGCGCAGGGCCGCGTTGGCGTAGATGCGGCCGGCGACCCAGGTCAGGCCGACGATAGATGCGAGCGTCAGCGCTACGGCCAGGCCGACCTGCCAGAACGGCACGTTGCTCGCCGCCATCCGCACCGCCATGAGGACGGGCGTGAACGGCGGAAGCAGCGAGCAGACCGTAGCCAGGGGGCCCTCGGATTCGGCAGCGCGACGAACACGAGCAGGTACCCCGCGACCAGGAGGATCGAGATCGGCGCGATGGCGCCCTGCACCTCCTCCTGGCGCGAGACGAGCGCAGCGACCGCGGCGTAGGCGGTGGCGTAGAAGAGGAAGCCGAGCAGGAACCAGAGGAGATCGCCCAGGATCGAGGCCACGCCGAGGGCCGGGATGGAGGCGACATTGGTCACGTGGACCGCGATGAGCGCCGCCGCGCCCACGATCGTGAGCTGCAGGAGGCCGACGAGGCCGATCCCGATGACCTTGCCCGCCAGCAGGCCGCTCGGCCGGATCGTGGCGAGCAGGATCTCCATCATCCGCGTGGCCTTCTCCTCGACCACGCCCTGGGCCACCAGGCTCCCGTAGATGCCGAGCGAGACGTAGAGCAGGATGCCGACGGCCAGGCCGGCAAGCGCGTTCTGACTCTGTTCAGGAGTGGCTGGCTGCAGGCGCTCCACCTGCGCCCTGGCCCCGGTCATCGCGGGGGCGATCACCGCCGGCGGGACGCCGGCGGCGGTGAGACGCGCTCCAGCACGGCCAGGTAGAGAGCGGTGTCGACCGCTGATGGGACCGCGTCCTTGACCACGGCCGTGGGCGCGGTCGCCGGCCCGGTCACGAGCACGTCGAGCGTGCCCGCGTCACCTGCGCTTTCCCGGCGGTGACATCGGCGATGTCGCTGACGTACCATGCTCGCCCCAAGGGCCGCGGCCGATGCCGTGAACGTCGGCTCGAGCGCCTGCGATCCGCCGCTGAAGCCCACCCGCACCGGCGTGGTCTTGCCGACGAGGAGGGACGCCGCGATGACGCCGACCACGACGAGGGCGACCATCCCGATGGTCCCGAGCGTGAAGACGCGCGAGCGCAGGCGCATGAAGATCTCGCGCCGGGCAATGAGAAAGATGGTCGGCCGGCCCCCTGGCCGGCGGCTTCCCAGAGAGCGCGTGTTCATGCCCGTCCTTCGCCGATCACGTCGCGGAAGAGTTCACCGAGGCTCGGCTCGGCTCGTTCGAACGCACGGACTGGCCCGGTAGCCAGCGCCGCGCGGAGCATCGCCTGATCGTCGACGCCCGGATCGAGCTCGAACAGGAGCCTGGAGCCGTCGGTCTGCACGAGCCGGGCGCCCGGCACGCCGACCTCCCAGCCGGCCGGCGCCGCCGGGACGTCGATCCACAGGCGCTCACGCCCCCCGGCCCGCAGTTCCGCGACCGTGCCGCACGCCACCATGCGGCCGTGGTCGATGATCCCGACCCTGTCGCAGAGCCGCTCGACGAGTTCGAGCTCGTGGCTGGAGAAGATGACCGGTAGGCCCGCGCTGGCCTGCTCGCGGAGCACGGCGCTCATCACGTCGACGGCCAGGGGATCGAGCCCGGTGAACGGCTCGTCGAGGACGAGCACATCGGGCGCGAAGACCAGCGCGGCGGCCAGCTGGACGCGCTGCTGGTTGCCCTGGCTGAGCGCCTGGAGCTCGTCGTCGCGGCGCTCGCCGAGGCCGAACCGATCCAGCCAGCGCCTGGCTGCGTCCCGCGCGTCCGCGTCCGACATGCCGTGCAGCTCGCCGAGGTAGGTGAGCTGCTCGGCCACGCGCATCCTGGGGTACAGGCCGCGCTCCTCGGGCATGTACCCGATACCGCCGGCGGGTGGCAAAGGTCAGGGGGGCGCCGTCCCAGCGCACCACTCCGGTGTCGGCGGTGAGCACCCCGAGCACGATGCGCATGGTGGTCGTCTTGCCGGCGCCGTTGCGCCCGACGAACCCGAACAGCTCGCCGGCGCGGATCTCGAAGGTGAGGTCCTGCACGGCAACCGTGTCGCCGTACCGCTTCGAGATCCGGTCGATCTCCAGTTTCCGGTCAGCGATCATCGCTCCTCCCCGATGAGGTGGGTCGGTTCGCAACCCTCGCCTACCGCAGCACCCCGAATGTCCCGAGGACGCTCCACAGGCCCATCGCGAGCAGGCCGGCAGTGACGGCCCAGCAGAGCGCCGACCGCAGCGGGCCGTTGGCGAGATCCCCCAGGATCGTGCGATCGCCCGCCATGCGGACGAGGAAGGCGAGCGGGATGGCGAGGACGACGACGTTCAGGATCATCGCGTCGATGACGACCGTCACGAGGTTCTGCGCCCACAGGGCGATGAGCGCCGCGGGCACGATCTCGAGGAGGTAGAAGGCGTAGAAGCCCGGGGCGCGGCGCGGCGAGAGGTTCAGGCTGTGGGGCCAGTGGAAGAGCTCGGACCAGGCCCAGGCCGACGATAGGGAGATCACGACGGCCGCCAGCAGGCCAGCCCCGACCATGCCGACCGCGATGAGGACCCCGGGGGCCCCGGTCGCCAGGCGGGCCAGTCCGACCGGCAGCGCGCCAACGTTCGCCCCGAGCCCGGCGGCCGGACCCGTCATGGCCGCCGCCGCGGCGACGACCACGGCCGCCATGAGGACCTCGCTCGCGATCGCGCCCACGAGTGTCTCGGTACGGGCGGCGCGCAGGTCGTCGACGCGCAGCCCTTTGTCGACCGTGGCGGCCTGCTGGTAGAAGATCATCCAGGGCATGATCACCGCCCCCACCGTGGCCACCACGAGGTCGAGGTACGGGCGGCTCCCGAGGGGCTGCGCGAAGGACAGGCCGCCGAGGACGGCCCCGGGATCCGGGTGCACGGTGAGGGCGAGCACGACAAAGGTGAAGAGCGCGACCGAGAGCAGTACGGCGAGCCGCTCGTAGCGACGGTAGCTGCCGGTGAGGACCATGAGCGAGTGGAAGAGGAGCGTGAGGCCCACCGCCAGCCAGGCCGGCAGCCCCAGGATCGCCGCCCCGAGCACGATGCCCGCGAACTCCGCCACGTAGGCGAGCAGGTTGATGGCGGCCATCGAGACGACGGCCACCCCCGCCCAGGCGACGCCGTAGCGCTCGCGGAGGAGCTCGGCGTGGCCGCGGCCCGGTGACCACGCCGAGGCGCGCGGTCATCTCCTGGACGAGGTAGAGGATCGGGATCAGCAGGACGACCGGCAGCAGGAGCGCGTAGCCGAACTGCGTGCCGGCCTGGGCGGCCGTCAGGACGCTCGGCGCGTCGACGTCGGCCAGCATCACGATCCAGGCCGGGCCGAGCACGCGCAGCCAGCCCTGCCGGCCCAGGCGACGCACCCCGACCATGCCCCACCGGACGGCCGAGCGTGCGGCCGTGGCGCCGGTCACAACTCCGCCCCGCTTGGCCGCGTCATGTCCGGTTCCCGGAGATCATGGACGCCCCTTCCCTGGGCCAATTCTGATTCAGCGGATAGGATTTTAGCCCAGGCGCAGCCGCAACAGGGGCGTGCGACACGGTTGCGGTCGAGCGAGGCCGCAGCTACGCCCAGCGCTCGAGCGTCGCGACGACCGTGGTCGGACTCATGCTCGGGCTCACTCGCACCCGGGGCGCGCTGAAGCGACCGGCCCAGGTCTGCACGGCACCCTCCTCGGTCGTCACCGCGAGCCCGAACCCGGCCTCCTGCACGGCTTCCTCGACTGCGGGGTCGAAGGCGCCGGCCGGATACGAGAAGGTGACCGGGGCGTGGCCGAGGACGTCCGCGATCCGCGCCGAAGCGGCCCCGATCTCGTAGGCCTGGCGGGTGCCGCTCAATGCCGGCAGCGCGATGTGGTCGAACGTGTGGTCGCCGACCTCCATGCCGGCCGCCACGAGTGCGCGCAGGTGTGCCGCCGAGAGGAAGGACCCGGCCCCGATGCGGCGCCCGATCACGTAGTAGGTCGCGCTGAATCCGGCCTGCTGCAGGGCCGGCAGCGCATGGACATAGCCGTCGTCCCAGCCGTCGTCGATGGAGATGGCCAGCGTGCGGGGCGGCAGCGGCCGACCGAATTGCAGCGCGTGGGCGAGCTGCGCCACGGTGACGCCACGCCAGCCCGCGGCGCGCAGTGCCCCGAGCTGCGCAGCGAACAGGGTCGGATCGACGACCAGCCCAGGCAGCGAATCCCCGGCCTCCTCGGGCGGCACGATCCGGTGGTACATGAGCACCGGCACGATCAGCGCGAAGCCGTCCGGCGGCACGTGCCCGGGAACCGGCGTGGGCCACGGAGCTGCCTGCCCGGGTGCCCCCGCAGGGTGGGCGCCCGGGACCGCGCTGCTGCCCGGGCCCACCCCGGCGACCGGTCCGGCGGTGGCCGGCGCGTCCGACGCGGCGCCCTTCGGAGCGGGGGAGGGGGAGGCGAGGCGGCGCGCCTGGCGGGCGAGGACCTCGAGCCCGGCGCCCGCGCCCGTCGCGGCGGCGAGCGCCCAGAACCCGCTCACCAGGAAGGCCCGCCGCGACACCGCTCCCACGCCGCCCAGCATAGCGGCACCCGGCAGACGGGTCGGATGCGGCTCCGCCGCGACCCCGGGAGGGTCCGCCGGCCGACCCGGCGCCAGGTCAGCGGCCCACCTCGAGCAGCGCGGCGCCGAGCTCCGCGTAGCCGTCCAGCGCGGGATCAGACGACTGGTCGGTTCGCAGCTGGACGCACACCTGGTCGGCGCCGGCCGCGAGATGGGCCCGCACCCGATCGGCGATCGCGTCGACGCCGCCCCAGGCGATGACCGCGTCGATCAGCCGGTCGCTGCCGCCGTTTGCCAGATCCGCATCGTCCCAGCCGAGGCGCCGGAGGTTGTTCGCGTAGTTGGGCAGCGCAAGGTAGTTCTTCGCGAAGGCCCGCCCGACGCGGCGCCCCTCGGACGGCTCGGTGGCGAGCACGGCGGTCTGCTCGACGACGAGGCACGGCTCGGGGCCGAGGCGCTGCCGCGCGAACAGGGTGTGCTCGACCGGGACGAAGTACGGATGCGCACCGTCGGCACGCTCGGCGGCCAGCTCGAGCATGCGAGGGCCGAGGGCGGCCAGGACGAGTGGGACGGGCGGGTCGGGCTCCGGCGCGCCGTACGCCGCCGCGGCCATCGCATCGAGATACGCGCGCATCGACTCGACCGGGCGGCCGTAGGTCCCACCGCGACTGGCGACGGAGGGTGCGTGGCTGACCCCGAGGCCGAGGATGAAGCGGCCGGGGTACGCCTCCCCGAGCGTCGCGAGCCCCGTTGGCCATCGCCATCGGGTCGCGAGCGTGGATGCTGGCGATGCCCGACGCGACGGCCAGGCGGGTGGTGGCGGCGAGCAGGATCCCCGCGTGGCTGAGGATCTCCTTGTTGCCGACGGTTTCCGGGATCCACGCGACCGGATACCCCAGCGATTCGATCTGCCGGGCCGCCCTTCCCGCGTCGGCCGCCGAGAGGCGCTGCAGCGCCCAGCTCCACACGCCGATCGGCCCGAGCGTGCGCGCCAGGCGGCGCCCTCCGAACCGCTGCTTCTCGCTCATCGACTTCTCGAGCCTCCCGCGCATGGATGCGCCGTGTCCCGGTCCGGCCGGCTCCCGGAAGCGTAGTCGAGCGGCGGCGCCGACTCCACCAGGGCGCCGGACGCGTGAACGGCCCGGGCGCCGGATGCGCAACGGCCCGGGCGCCGGATGTAGGCTGGTCGACGCAACGTCGGGAGTACGGGGGAGTGCCATGCAGGTCGGCGTGATCGTGCCGCAGGGCTGGACCGGCGAATACGACGGATGGGACCCGGCCCGGGCGTGGACGCGGACGGTGGCGGTGGCGCAGCAGGCGGAGCGGCTCGGGTTCGAGTCGATATGGCTGTTCGACCATCTGCACACCGTGCCCGACCCCACGGACGAGATCACCTTCGAGTCGTTCACCTCGCTCTCGGCCCTCGCCGCGCTGACATCCCGCGTGCGCCTCGGCCACATCGTGATCTGCAACGGGTTCCGCAACCCGGCGCTCGTGGCGAAGATGGCGGCCACGATGGACGTCCTCAGCGGCGGACGGATGGACCTCGGGATCGGCGCCGGCTGGAAGCGCGACGAATGGATGGCCTACGGCTACGGGTTCCCCGAGACCGCCGAACGGCTGGCCGCCCTCGCCGACGCGCTCGAGGTGATCACCCGGATGCTCGCCCCCGGGCGGTCGGTGCACGCCACGTACGACGGCCGGCACGCGCGCGTCGAGGACGCCATCAACGTCCCCAAGCCGCTGCAGCAGCCGCGCATCCCGATCATGGTCGGGGGGAACGGCCCGAACGTGACCTGGCGGCTGGCGGCCCGGTTCGCCGACGAGCTGAACGTCGACGGCATGACCCCGGGCGAGCTCAGCGACGCCATGCCGACCATTCGCGCCCGCTGCGAGGAGATCGGACGTGATCCGGGAACGCTCAAGGTGTCGGCCCACATCTGGTGGGAGCGGCTCGGGCGCCCGGGACGGCGGCGACGGGACCTGGTCGCGGGGTACCGCGACCTCGGCGTGAGCCGCATCATGACGCTCGTCCGCGACGCCGCGGACTCGGACGAGGCGCTCGAGGCGTTCGCCGAGGACTGCCGGGCGGCCGGGGCCACGCTGGCGTAGCGGCCGACGCTACCGGACGACGACGTTGACGAGCCGGCCCGCGACCTGGATGACCCGATCCGGCCTGCGGTCCCCCAGGATCGCGCGGATCTTCTCGCGCTCCAGCACGATCCTCTCGATCTCGGCAGGCGACAGGCCGGGCGGCACCTGGATGCGGTCGCGCAGCTTGCCGTTCACCTGGACCGGCAGCTCCACCAGCTCCTCGGCCACGAGGTCCTCGTCCCAGGCCGGCCACGGCTCCACGTGGATGGAGTGCCACGGCTCGCCCCGCGACTCCAGCAGGCGCGCCCAGAGCTCCTCCGAGATGTGTGGCGCGGACGGCGCGAGCATGTGCAGGAGCAGGTCCACCGCCCGGTTCCACGCCGGCCCGCCGGCCGCCTCCGTCCCGCGGTAGCGCATCAGCACGTTGGTCAGCTCCATCAGGTGCGCCACCATCGTGTTGAAGCGGTAGCCCTCGAACTCCCCGGTCACCACCTTCAGCGTGCGATGCGCCGCCACGAGCAGGGCGCGCTCGGCGTCCGCGGCCGACTCCCCGGGAGGCAGGCGTCCCGCGTCGGGGTCGCCCGCCTCCGTCCCCGACGGGTCGAGGACCACGGTCCACACGCGGTTCAGGAACCGGCTGACGCCCCCGATCCCGGTGGAGCTCCACGGCCCGCCCTGGTCCCACGGGCCCATGAACATGAGGAACAGGCGAACCGTGTCGGCGCCGTTGCGCTGCACCAGCTCGTCGGGGTCCTGGACGTTGCCGCGGCTCTTGCTCATCCGCTCGCCGTCGGCGCCGAGGATCTGGCCCTGGTTGAACAGGCGCCGGAACGGCTCGCGCTCGTGCACGAGCCCGAGGTCTGCCAGCGCCTTGGCGAAGAAGCGGCTGTAGAGCAGGTGCATGACCGCGTGCTCGGCGCCGCCCGTGTACTGGTCGACCGGGCACCACACGGCCTCCGCGTCGCGGTCGATCGGGCCGTCCGCGTTGTGCGGCGACAGGTAGCGCCACCAGTACCACGAGCTGTCCACGAACGTGTCCATCGTGTCCGTCTCGCGCGTGGCGGGGTCGCCGCAGCGCGGGCAGGTCGTGCGCAGGAACGCCTCGTTCGCCTTCAGTGGGCTCTCGCCCGTGATCTTGAAGTCGATGTCGCGGGGGAGCGTGACCGGCAGCTGGTCCTCCGGCACGCCGACGATCCCGTCGCGCTCGCAGTAGACCACCGGGATGGGCGTGCCCCAGTAGCGCTGCCGGCTGATCAGCCAGTCGCGGACCCGGTACGTCACCGCCGGCTCGCCCAGGTCGCGCGCCTGCAGATCGGCGACGATCGCGGCGAACCCGTCCTTCGCCGAATGGCCGGAGTGCGGCCCGCTGTTGACCATCACCTCGTCCGCGGAGTGCGCGACGAACGCCGCGCCCCCCGCGCCGCCGGCGGCGACCAGCTCGGCCACCCGGGCGGCCTCCGTCGGGTCGGCCGGTGCGATCACCTGGCGGATCGGCAGCCCGAACTTCACGGCGAACGCGTAGTCGCGCTCGTCGTGCGCCGGGACGGCCATGATCGCGCCCGTCCCGTACCCCAGCAGCACGTAGTCGGCGATCCAGATCGGGATGCGCTCGCCGTTCACCGGGTTGATGGCGTCCGCGCCCAGCGGCACGCCGGTCTTCTCGCGGTCCGTGGAGAGCCGGTCGATCTCGGACTTCCGCCGCGCCTCGTACTGGTAGCGCTCGACGGTCTCGCGCTGCCCCGGATGCGTCAGGCGCGGGACCAGCGGGTGCTCCGGGGCGAGCACCATGAACGTGGCCCCGAACAGCGTGTCGGGCCGCGTGGTGAACACGCGCAGCTCGTCGCCGCCCGGCTGGTGCTCGTCGGCCGCGACGGTGAACGCCACCTCGGCGCCCTCGGACCGACCGATCCAGTTCGTCTGCATGACGCGCACGGGCTCGGGCCAGTCGATGCCGTCGAAGCGCAGCAGCTCGTCGGCGTACTTCGTGATGCGGAAGAACCACTGCTCCAGGTCGCGCTTGACGACGGGGGTCCCGCAGCGCCAGCAGTGGCGATCCGCCCCTTCGACCTGCTCGCGCGCGAGGACGACCTGGTCCCTGGGGCACCAGTCCACGGGCGCCATGGCGCGGTAGGCCAGCCCGGCGTCCAGGAGCTTCAGGAAGATCCACTGGTTCCAGCGGTAGTACTCGGGATCGCACGTGACGACCTCCGCGTCCCAGTCGAACGTGGCGCCCATCGTGCGCAGCTGGCGGCGCATGTTCTCGATGTTGCGCATGGTCCAGTCGGCGGGATGGATGCCGTGCTGGATCGCGGCGTTCTCCGCGGGGAGGCCGAACGCGTCGAAGCCGATCGGGAAGAAGACGTTGAGCCCGTTCATGCGGCGGTACCGGGCGATCGCGTCGGTGGGCGTCTTGATGTACCAGTGCCCGATGTGCAGGTCGCCCGACGGGTACGGGTACATCGTCAGCAGGTAGTAGTGCGGTCGCGATCGGTCGCCCAGGTCGGTCCGGTACAGCCCGAGCTCGGCCCAACGCGCCTGCCAGCGCGGCTCGATGGCCGCAGGGTCGTAGCGGTCGATGCGGGTCCGGTCGGTCACCATCGCGATCCCAGCTTCCCTGTCCTCGTGCAACCCCGGGACGCGTCGCGGCCGGCGGCGCTCCCGGCGCAGACGCCTGGCCCCGGCGCAGCGCCTGGCGCCGCGACCGTCGCGCACCGTTCCTAGTGCGAACCCCCCGCCACTCCGGCGAGGGGTCCGTGGTCCGCGCTCGATGAGAGTGGTGGAGCTACAGGGACTCGAACCCTGGACCTCCTGCATGCCATGCAGGCGCTCTTCCAGCTGAGCTATAGCCCCACGCGTGCGCTCCGGCGCGCGATGCATGGTACCGCAAGTGGCGAGCCCGATCGCCCCGACCGGCATGGTCTCCGCGTCGGACGGGCGGTTCCAAGGGTCTCCTCGTAAGTCTGACTTTGTCGATTCGCCAGGTTGATGCTTCAGGGCCCGTCTACGGTCCGCTGATGACGCCCGGAGGCGAGCGACCGATGTACAGACTGACGCGCCTGACGCCGAACGAAGCCCCCGACGCCCTGGGGACAACGCCGGTGCTGATCTGAGGGCGGAGAAGCACCTGGCTCGTGCCACACTGGCAGAGTTGGCCGTGGGTGTCGGACGCCCTCGGCCTCGGGCGGAGGTCGGATGGAGCCGCACGGGAAGGCCGCTGAGCGCCTCGTCGTGGAGCGAGTCCGCGCCGCGCTGCCGGCCGATGCCTTCCACTGCTACCCCAACGCCGAGTGGCTGGGGCCCATGCGCGTCGGGGGCCCCGCGCGCGACGGCGAGGCGGACCTCGTCCTCGTCCACGCGGAGCTGGGCATCCTGGTCCTCGAGGTGAAGTCGGGAACCCCCTCGCGCGACCACGCCGGGCGCTGGTGGATCGGCGAGCATGCGCTCGAACGAGACCCGTTCACGCAGGCAAAGGAGAGCAAGCACCAGCTCGTGCGCAAGCTCGAGGAGCTGCCCGAGTGGCCGCCCCGGACCGAGCCGCGGGCGGGCCACGCGATCGCCCTTCCCGACGTCGACCTGCGCAGTCTCCCGCGGGGCCACGTCCTCCTCGGCGCCGACGCCCCGCGCGAGCTCGTCCTCGACGCGGAGGCCCTCGAGACCCCTGCCTCGATCCGCCGCTGGGTGGAGGGCGCGTACGCGTACTGGCTGGGCGACGGGACGCGGGGCGCACCCCTCGGTGCCCTCGGCATGCGGCTGCTCGACGAGCTCCTGGCCCCGACCTGGTCGCTCCGCCGCCTCGTGCGTGGGCGCATCGAGGACGATCGGCCGCAGCTCCTGGCGGCCAGCCGCGAGCAGGCGCTGATCCTCAACCGGACGCGCACGCTCCACCGCCTGGAAGTCGTCGGCCCGGCCGGGAGCGGGAAGTCGATGCTGGCCGCCGAGAAGGCCCGCCGGTTGGCAGGAGAGGGGTACCGCACGCTCCTCGTCTGCTTCAACCAGCGCCTCGCCACGAGCCTTATCCACGAGCTCGCCGAGGCGTCGGCGCCGGCGGGGCTCGAGGTGACGACCTTCCACCGCCTGTGCGAGCGCCTCGGCGCCCGTGCCGGCGTCCTTCCGCGACGCCCGAAGCCGATCCCGCAGGCCTGGTGGGACGAGACGCTCCCGGGCGCGCTCGAGGCGGCGATCGACGCCCTTCCCGACGTGCGCTACCACGCCGTCGTGGTCGACGAGGGACAGGACTTCGAGGCCCGCTGGTTCGGGCTCCTCCAACGCTTGCTCGTCGAGCCCGACGAGGTCTTCTGGGTCTTCCATGACCCGGGCCAGGCGCTCATCCGGACTGATGTCGTCGCCGAGCTCGGGCTCGAGCGCCACGAGCTCTTCGAGAACCATCGCAACCCGGAGTCCATCGCGGCGTTGGCGGCCCGCTTCTACCATGGCGGCGAGGAGCCCGTCGCGCTCCGCGAGACCGGGCGGCGGCACACGGTCATCGCCGCCGAACCGGGGGACGCGACGCTCGAGGCGCTCCGCAGGACGCTGCACCGTCTGGTCGAAGACGAGCAAGTCCCGCCCTGGCGCATTGCCGTGCTCTCGGGTGCGTCGGCCTCGGACAGTCTGGCCTGGCGCCATCGGCGGTTCGGGAATGCCGTGCTCTGCAACGAAGCGCTCGATGACGAGGGGCACTCGAAGGGTCTCGCGCCCGAAGACGTCCCCGAGGAGCCCGACGAGGTCCTCTTCGAGACGATCCGCCGCTTCAAGGGGATGGAACGCGAGGTCGTCATCCTGGTCGAGCTGCCGGTCGCCGGCGACCGACTCGACGAGCTCCTCTACGTGGGGCTGACCCGGGCGACGACCGAACTCGTCGTCATCGCGCCGCCAGGCCTGGCGAAACGGCTCGCATGATCCGAGGAGGTCACGCGTGATGACTCGCATCGTGTCCTGCAGTGCCGCGCTGGCGGTCTGCCTGGTGCTCGCGTTCAGCGGGGTGGCCAGCGCCTCGGCGGCCGCCGCGGTCCTGCGGACCGGACTCCCGAACCGCACGCTCACCCCGGGCGCGTACAACCCGGCCGTGACGCAGGCCACCATCCACTCGACCATCTGCGTCCCCGGCTACACCGCCACGATCCGCCCGCCGGAGAGCTACACGGAGCCCCTGAAGCGCGCCCAGATCGCCACCTACGGGTACGCCGACCACCGCCTGTCGGACTACGAGGAGGACCATCTCGTCTCGCTGGAGATCGGCGGGTCAGCGCGCAGCGCGAAGAACCTGTGGCCCGAGCCGCACCACGTGCTCGTCGGCGGCATCGACCTCGGCAGCTACACGAAGGACAAGTTCGAGAACTACCTGCACCGGATGGTCTGCGCCGGCGCCATCAGCCTCGCCAAGGCTCGCCACGAGATCGCGACCAACTGGGTGGCTACTGGAAGGCGGCCGGCAAGCCCAAGGGATAGGGCGCCCGGGAAGTTCCGAGAGGGAGAAAGGTGGGGGGAAGGCTGAGCGCAAACGCGGACTAAGAAGGGAGCTGGAATGGCCCAACGCATCCTCGCCTACAAACTAGATCCTGAGGCCGACGCGCTCTATATCCGGCTGGCTGACAAGCCTTACGCATACGGCGAGGATCTGGACACGAGCGACGCATCGACTACGCCGACGACAGAACGCCCATCGGCATCGAGCTGCTCGCAGTAGGCAAAGGCGTGGATTTGGCGGACCTCCGTACCCGAACGAAGTTGGTCGAGTCTTGGAGCTTGCTGGCATTCGGCCGTACGCCTGACCCATTCAGTCGAGCAGCGCTGCAATCGAGATTTCCGGGCGCTGAAACTGATGCACTACCGGCGGCCTGGCGCCCTTGCACGTCGGCCAGGATGGCGCGTAAGCTTGGCTCATGGATCAACGAGTAAAGACCGCTCGTCGTCGCGGGTACACCCGGGTGAGCGCCAAGCACCAGGTGACCATCCCGCTGGAGGCCCTCGCCGGCGCCGGCCTTCGCACGGGTGATCGATTGAGGGCGGAGGTCCGGGGGCCCGGGGAGGTGGCGCTCGTCCGCGAGGACGATCCGCTGTCCCGGTTCGCAGGCGCACTGACCGACGTCTATCCGGCCGGCGAGCTCGACCAGCTACGGCGCGAGTGGACTGACTGTTCTCGACGCCGGGGTCCTCATCGCCGTCCTCGACAAGGGCGACGTCCACCATGTCGCGGCGATGGAGGCAGTGCGCTCCGCACTCGACCGCGGCGACTCGCTCGTGCTGCCGGTCTCGGCCTACGCTGAGATCATGGTGGCGCCCAATCGACGCGGCCGAGAGGCCGTCGCGACCGTCGACGCGTTCGTTGATGCGCTGCCGGCCACCGTCGAGCCCGTCACTCGGGCCATCGCTGCGACGGCCGCCGAGCTCCGCGCCAGGCACGCGGGGCGACTTCGTTTGCCGGACGCACTTGTCGTCTCGACGGCGGTGGTGCTCGGCGCCGGGCGCATCGTCACGACCGACGCGGGCTGGCCGCCGCTGCCGGTCAGCCTGGAGTTGGTTGGCCCGTCAGAACCCGACCAGTCCGGGGGCGCTGGGCGAGGGCGAATGCAGACACCCTGAACCAGGGCGTGGCGACTGCTGGCCTGGCGCAGGTCAGCGCGTGCCTTGGAGCACTCGGAAGCTGACAGACTGCATGACTCGTGCGACGTCGTCGGGGAACGGAAGCCCGTCCAGGAGGACCCCCTTCCGCCTCGGCGAGAGGATCTCGATCCCGATCACGGAGCCGTCGGCCGCGTAGTTGATCCCGCGAGCGTCGTCGAGTCGTACGTGGTGGTCCCACGGTTCGTCGCTGACGGTCAGGTAGGCCGCGTCCACCGACTCGTCGTACTCGAGCAGAAGGACCGTCATGGCTTCGGTCCTTTCCGCCAGGTGGACACGACGCGCCCATCGCTCGTGTCGACCACGACCTCGATGCCCTCTTCCCCGAACCAGCGGGTCCTGATCTCCCGTAACTCATCGTGTTCCAGCCGCCGGGTGTCATGGTGATCGTCGTACGTCTGCCCGATCATGTCGGTCGGTATTCTCACACGCTGCGCCCCGCGGCCAGCAGATGGGGAATCAACGAGACCATCAGGGAACCGCGGTCCCGGAGCTCCCGCCCGCCGCCGGGGTGCCACACAAGTTGGCAACGGGCCTGCCGCACCCGCCCATCTGGCGCGACCACACTGACGGAGTCCCCAAGCCTGACGCAGCCCATTGACACTAGAGTGTTAGTAGTAATACTATCGTGCACTGAGTAGCACTGAAGTGCGTACCCGGCAGGAAGACCCATGGACGTATCGCATCCCATCCGAGCTGCAATTCCGTCACTTGACGGACCAGTGCTGGAGGTCGTGGCAGGCACGACGGTGGCGCTGACAGCCCGAAAGATCCATCGCCTCTGCACAACCGGCAGCTACTCCGGTGTTCGAAAGGTACTGCTTCGACTCGTCCGGCAGGGCATTCTCATCGCCGACGAGCGAGGGAACGCGACCTACTTCAGTGCCAACCGCGACCACCTCGCGTGGCCGGCGATCGAGTCCCTGGCTCGTCTGCGGCCTGCGCTGCTGGCGTGGCTCCGTGAGCGGTTCGAGGGATGGATGGTTCCGGCTGTCCACGCGTCGCTGTTCGGATCGACCGCGCGCGGCGACGGGGACGAGCAGAGCGACATCGACGTGCTGGCAGTGCGCCCTGACGAGCTCGACTCAACAGCCGAGGAGCGCTGGCAAGTGCAGCTCGATGCGCTGCGCGAAGGCGTTCGCGCAACCACCGGCAACCGGTGTCAGGTGTTCGAGGTGACAGCCTCGGGCCTCCGCGAGCACGTCAAGGCCCGTGATCCACTGATCACGGAGTGGCGCCGCGACGCTGTCCACCTCGCCGGCGCTGACCTCGGTCCGTTGCTACGCACGCTGGAAGGGAGGCCGGCGTGAGCCGGAGATCTGCGAAGATCGCAACCTGCGGACCGTCCGAGGCGGCTGTCAGGCTCACACAGGCCAAGGCATTCGCCCAGGTCGCGGAGCTCGTCTACGCGGAGCCGGACGATCCCGTGCTGCCCCTTCGGGGTGTCGCTGCCGCTCTCGCTGTCCTTGCGGGCATCGCAGCCGCCGATGCTCTCTGCTGCCGACGCCTCGGTCAGGTGTTTCGTGGGCAGGACCACGCTCAGGCGGTAGACCTCGTGCAGAAGATCGCGCCGGAGGGCGCCAGGGTTGCTGCGGAGCTGCAGCGCCTCATCGGTATCAAGGACAAAGGTCCACTATCAGGCGATCCTGGTGAGCGCGCCCGAGGCTCGCGCCGCGATCGGGCAGGCGAAGCGGATCATAAGGCTGGCCGAGGCCGCTCTTCCCTGATCGCTGGTCGCGGTGCCCACCCTGCGGCGTGCCACACGAGCTGGCAACGAGCCCGACGAGGATGGCGCAGGATGTTCGGCATGGAGGCTCCCCGTGGAGTTCCTGATCCTGCTCGCCATCGCGGTCGCGGTGCTCGCCTTCCTCTCGCACGATGACGAGGACGACGGTGACCGACCGCGGCGCTGACCCGTCCTCGGCGCAGCCGGCCGACGGGCTGACCGCCGAGCAGCGCGCCATCGTCGACTGGGAGGACGGGCCCCTCGTCGTGGTGGCCGGCGCGGGGACCGGCAAGACGCGGGTGATCGTCGAGCGGGTCCGCCGACTCCTCGAGACGAAGGGCGTCGGGAGCGCCCCGCACCTGGTGGCGACGCGCTGCGGCTCCCGACGGAGGCAGCAGCGGCCGACCGCGATCGGCCCTTCGACGGCCCGCTCCTGCCCGAGCAGCTCCTGGTCCTGACCTACAACGTCAAGGCGGCCAGGGAGCTCGGCGACCGCCTCGAGGCCGCCCTCGGGCCGGCCGTCCGGGCGCGCCTCGTGGTCGCCAACTTCCATGCCTTCTGCCATCGCATCCTCGTCGAGTCGGCGCCGGACGCCGGGCTGCCCGCGACCCCCGACGTGCTCGACGGGGTGGGCCAGGTGCTCCTCCTGCGCGACCTGCGCCCCGGGCTCCCGCTCCGCTACTACGCGGGACGGGGCAACCCGTACTGGGGGCTCGAGCGGTTCGTCGGGTTCATCAACCGGGCCAAGGACGAGCTCGTGACCCCCGACGACTTCGACGTCTTCGTGGCGGCCGAGCGGGCTGCCTTCGAGGCGCGCTTCGGTCCCTACGAGCGCGCCCTCGAGCGTCTCGAGGCGATGGGGTCGCTGGACCGTGGCCGCAGCGAGGTCCGTGGCGTGTACGCGACCTTCCGCACCGCCGAGCGCGCGTTCGAGGCGGGCAGCCCCGACGCCGAGCCGGAATTCGAGACGGTCGAGAAGCGAGCCGACCGGGAGGCCCGCCGCTCCGTCGCCGGCACCGGCGCCGCGGTCCCGCGAAGCGCGCTCGACGAGGACCAGCGCGCGGCGGTCGACGGGCTCGCTGCCACGTACGTGGAGGACGGCGCCGCGCTCGAGGTCCTCCGCCTCTCCGAGCTCGCCCT
This sequence comes from uncultured Chloroflexia bacterium, assembly GCA_963759135.1. GTDB lineage: Bacteria > Chloroflexota > Limnocylindria > Limnocylindrales > CSP1-4 > JAJYNJ01. The sequence goes on from CAVWXU010000016.1 coordinate 139,022, forward strand.
CGTCTACCGCGCCTACGAGGCCGAGCGCGAGCGGCGGGGGGCGCTCGACTTCGGCGAACAGGTGGCCGCGGTGATCCGCCTCTTCCGCGAGCGGCCTAACGTCCTGCGGGCCTGGCAGCGGCGCTTCCGCTACCTCCTCGTCGACGAGTTCCAGGACGCCAACATCGCCCAGATCGAGCTCGTCGAGCTGCTCGGGCGCACGCCCGACCGGCCCGACAACGTGATGGTGGTGGGCGACGACGACCAGTCGATTTACCGCTTCCGGGGCGCCAGCTACGCCGCCTTCGTCGAGTTCGACCGGCGCTTCTCCGGCCCGCCGGCCCATGACCCCGATGCCCCGCCACCGGGGCAGCCGCCCCGCCTGCGCATCGAGGAGAACTTCCGCAGCCGCCCGCCCATCCTCCTCGTGGCCAACCGGCTTATCGGGCGCAACGTCCTGCGTTACGCCCCCGACAAACGCCTGCTGGCCCACCGCGCGGGGGAGGGGGCGCTCGCCGTCGAGCTCGTCGACTGCGCCGGGCCCGACGACGAGGCGGCCGCCATCGTCGAGCGCATCCGAGCCATCGCAGGGTGGGACCCCGCGACCGGCGGGGAGCCGGGCGTGCCGTGGAGCTCCTTCGCCGTCCTCTATCGCAAGCACAAGCACCGCGACGCGATCCTCGCCCGCCTGCGCGAGGAGAGCATCCCGGCCACCGTGTCGGGCGGTCTGTCGCTCTTCGCCACTCCCGAGATCCGCGATCTCGAGCAGGCCCTGCGCGCGATCGCGGACCCCTTCGACGACGTGGCCCTCGCCCGGGTCCTGACGGCCGGTCCCTGGCGCCTCGACGCGCTCGAGCTGCTGGCGATCACCCGGGCCGCCAGGCGGGCCCGCCGGCACGTCCTCGAGCTCGTCCGCGAGGCCGCCGGCTCGGGCGAGGTGACCCTCGATGCCACGACGACCGAGCGGCGGCAACGACACGGACGGCGACACGGCGGGGGCGACCGGCGCCCACGGCGACGAGCGGGCAGAGCCACCCGCGCGGGTCCTGAGCTGGCTCCGTCTACCCGGGCGAAGCTGCAGCGGCTCCTCGACACGCCTCGACGAGCTCGTGCCGGCGGCGATGCGCGAGGGCCCCTTCACCATCCTCGAGCGGTTCGTCGAGCGCACCTCGATGCTGCTCGACCGCCTGGCCGGCGACACGCTCGAGAGCAAGCGCGAGATCGCCAACATCGCGTCCCTGCTGCGCTTCGCCGCCGACTGGCAACGTGAGCACGCCGGGCGGTCCCTCGCGGCCTTCATCGAGTACGTCGACGCCTACCAGGCCGCGGGCGGCGAGCTGCCCACGAGCGTGGAGCTGGCCGAGGACGTGCAGGGCGTGCGCCTCATGACCCTCTACCAGGCCAAGGGCCTCGAGTTTCCCCACGTCTTCGTGCCCTACCTGCTCGACGGCGAGTGGCCGGTCCACGAGCAGGGCGGGAGCCTCTTCCCCCGCGAACTGCTGCGCGAGTCGGTCCCGGTGGGCGACATCCACACCGAGGAGGAGCGCCGGCTCCTCTACGTGGCCATCACGCGGGCCCGCGAGACGCTCGTCCTGACCACGCATCGCGGCCCGACCACCGAGCGCGCCGAGAGCCCGTTCGTCGATGAGCTGCGCGCCGAGGCCGGGCCCGAGCTGCGCGAGGACGACCGGACGACGCCCACGGCGGCCGCGGCGGAGACCCGGCCTGCCGACGCCGGGGAAGCCGACGAGGACATCGAAGCGACGGAGGGCGCGGATGACACCGGCGGCGCGCTCGAGCGGATCGTGGCCCTGCCGAGCCCTCGCGAGCGGCGGACGGCCCTGCGCCTGCGGGCAGACGAGATCCTCTCGCTGCTCGAGGGCGTGGCCCCTGACGCACCGGATGCCGACGAGGCTCGCGCGGCCCTGATCGGTGAGCTCGTGGCGGTCGGCGAGGCGATCGTCGCGGGTGCCGACGCCGCCCGGTCCGCCGGCCTCGACCCGCTCACGCTCCGCACGGTCGCCGCCGACGCTGGGGCGGGGGCAAGCTTGCTCGAGGTGGCCCCGCTCCCGAGCGCCTTCAGCTACAGCCAGTTCGACACGTACGAGCGCTGCCCGCTGCGCTATGCGCTCCAGAACGTCTATCGCATCCCGAGCGCGGAGACGGTGGCCGCGTTTGCCTTCGGGACGACCGCCCACGCCGCGTTCGAGGCGTTCACCCGCGAGCGCCGCGAGCGGGCCGCACGAGGGGATCCCGCGCCCACGCGGGCCGACCTCGACCGGCTCTTCGCCGCGGCCTGGACGCCCGAAGGCTTTCCCGACCGCACGACCGAGGAGGCATACCGCCGGCGAGTCGGCTCGCTCCTCGATCATTTCTGGGAAGGCGAGCTGGCCGGCGTCGGCGAGGCGCTCCACGAGGAGCTCTTCTTCCAGCTGCGCCTGGACCCCGGCGACGGGGGCCCGCCGGTGCGGATCAACGGCATGATCGACCGGATCGACCGCCTGCCCTCCGGCGGCATCGAGGTGCTCGACTACAAGACCGGGCGCCCAGGCAGTCAGAAGGGGGTCGACGAGAACCTGCAGCTCTCGATCTATGCGCTGGCGTGCCGCGACGCCCTGGGCCTGGGCACCCCGGAGCGGGTGACCCTGTACTTCACCGAGGAGGCCATCCGCATGAGCACGACGCGCAGCGACGAGCAGCTCGACGCCGCGCGCGAGGAGCTGCTGGCCGGTGCGGCCCTCATCCGCTCAGGCGACTTCCACGCCACGCCGTCGCGCGATGCGTGCCGCTGGTGCGACTACCGGGCGATCTGCCCGAGCCGGGTCGAGTGAGAGCTGCTGCCGACCGGGGTTGCGATCTCGACGAGCAAGCGCGCGATCGACCGGCTCCGGATTCGCTACCTCAGGCAGCGTACGAGCAGCACGACCTACGCCCAGCTACAGCAGGCCACGCAGGCCGACGTAACCCGGCCCGGCATCCGGGGCACTCCCGCCGTTGGGGTGATCTTGCCGGACGTCGAGCACAAAGACCGTGGCATCCGTGTGTGGTGTCACACGATGCGCGAGCAGAGAGGCCAGGACTGGCGGTACTGCCGGGTGGACCAACTCGTGTTCGACAAGGGCCAGCACGCGACCTTCGAGGCGCTCGTGGCCGCGGTCGAGTCAGCCCGCGCACAGGCATCCGTCAAGGGTCTGGTCATCGACGGTCGTTAGCCGGTGCGGTTTCCGCGTCGGGGCTCATTCAGTCGAACGGCAAGAGTCCTCGCCAGGCGACCGGCATCCCGCTGTCGCTACGCGGGCGCCTCTTCGGTTGCCGCGCGCCGGGCCAGCTCGGCGAAGGGCCGCAGCCGCCCGGCAAGCTCGGTCTGCGTGCGCCGGAACGCGGCCAGCTTCTGTTCGTCGGTGCCTTCCACCTCGGCCGGGTCCTCGAGCCCCCAGTGCAGGCTGTTGTGTCCGCCGGGGAAGACGGGGCACGCCTGGCGGGCCCGGTCGCAGACGGTGATCACGTAGTCGAATGACTGGTCCCGGAATTCGCGGACCGATTTCGCCCGCGCGGCCGACCAGTCGATGCCCATCTCGCCCAGGACCTGGACGGCGTACCGGCTGACCGCCCTCGGCTCGATGCCCGCCGAGAACACCTGGAAGTCGCCGTGGCCGTAGGCCGTGAGCATCGCCTCCGCCATCTGGCTGCGGGCGGAGTTGCCTGTGCAGACGAAGAGCACGCGGATGGGTCGATCGGACATCGTGGTCTCCCCTGTGCCGGCCGCGCGTCTCGCGGCCGCGAACGTGTCGTCGAGATCGTGCGTTCGGCGTCCAGCCGCTCGGCTCCCGTGCGCTGGTCCGGTGCGCTACGGTGCCACACCCAGCGCAAACGTGCGCAGGGGCGCCGGAACGGGCCCGCCGGACCGTCGGACCCGGTCGCTCCCGGCGCGGCCGTGCGCGCTCAACTCGGGCGGGAGTCGCTCTGATCGGATGGCGGCAGTTCCTTGCCGTCCATCGCAGTCCGGAAGTCGCGCATGGCCTTGCCGATCGCGGCACCTGTTTCGGGCAGCTTGCCCGGCCCCAGAACCAGCAGGGCGATCGCGAGGATCAGAACCAGATGCCAGGGGGACAACGCGCCCATCGTTCACTCCTTCTGCTGCTCGGGATCCCGGACGGGGAGGCGTCGCCCCGGGAGGAGAGAACGGGCCCGCCGGTTGGGCGGCGGGCCCGTGCGGGAAGAGGAGAAGCACCGCCAGTATCGGCTCGCTGTGTTAGCCAATCGTTCGAGCCCGGTCGATTCTTCGTTAGCGCGCCCGCTGCAGTCCCGGGCGCCGCCGTCACGTGTGCTGCGGTCACGCGCGCTGCGGTCCCGCGCGCTGCCAGTCGCACGCCCCGAGGTCCCGTGCCCCCCGCCTGCGGACGGTTCGCCCGGCACGGTCCGCGGTGACGGTCGGCTCTTCGCCGGGCGCGCCGTCGGCAGGCAGCATGTGGGCCGGTCACACGCACAGCAGGGTCGCGTGCGACCTCGAGGGAGGCTTGCGCCATGCACGTCCTGGTTGCCTATGCGAGTCGGCACGGCGCCACCCAGGGGATCGCCGAACACATCGCGGGCACGCTTCGCGCGGCCGGCCTGGAGGCCGAGGCGAGGCCCGCGGCGACGGTCCGGAGCCTGGCCGGGTACGACGCCTTCGTCATCGGCAGCGCCGCCTACATGTTCCACTGGCTGAAAGAGGCGACGACGTTCGTGCGGCGCAACCGGGCGCTCCTGGCCGGCAAGCCCGTGTGGCTCTTCAGCAGCGGCCCCCTGGGCACCGAGGCCACCGACGCACAGGGCAGGGATCAGAAAGTCGTCGCGCTGCCGAAGGAGATCCCCGCACTCCAGGAGACGGTCAACGCGCGCGACCATCGCGTCTTCTTCGGCGCCTACGAGCGGGACCGCAAGCCGATCGGGCTCGCCGAGCGGTTCGTCTCGCTGATGCCTGCCGCCAGGGAGGGCATGCCGGTGGGTGACTTCCGGGACTGGCCGGAGATCGAGGGCTGGGCGGCCGGGATCGCCCGCGACCTGCAGCCGTCGCCCGTGGCCTGAAGGGCTCGCGAGGCCTCCCGAGGGCTTGCGCCCTGATGGACGGTCCGTCGATCGGCGGTCCCCAGCCGGGGGGTCCCGTGGCGCGTCGACCGGCAAGGCCGCTGTCGTTCCGAGAGCGCGTCGGACTGGCGGTCGGCCGCAACCTGGACAGGCGGCTCACCCCGCTCGGCGTGTGGCTGTACCGGCGCACCAGGGGCGGGATCGCCCGGCCGTGGAAGGTGGACGTGCTCCTCCTCACGACCCGCGGCCGGCGGTCGGGCCTGGAGCGGACGGTCGTCCTCCAGTTCTTCCCCGACGGCGAGACGATGGTCGTCGCGGCCGCCAATGACGGCGGGGAGTCGCATCCCGGGTGGTACCTCAACCTCGTCGCCGACCCTGCGGCGCGGGTGGAGGTCGCTGGTCGGACGACGGCGGTCCGCGCCGAGGAACTGCCGGTCGACGAGGCGGCGGACTGGTGGCTGCGGATACTGCGCCGCGCACCGAACTACGAGCAGTACGCGCGCGCGACGACCCGCACGATCCCGATCGTGCGCCTCGTCCTGAACCCCGAGGCGGGCTGAGGTCCCGCCCTGCCCGCTGCGCAGGCGCCGGCGGGCGAACGCTTGCCGGGTGCCGCCGTGCGGATCTTCTCCCATCGTCGTCCACGCCTGCTTCACAACCCGCCCCGACCATGGTGGTCATCGCCGGCGAACGTGCCGCGATCAGGCAGCGAACCGCACAGTCGGAGGACACCATGAGCGAGCAACGAAGCGGCGGAAGCCCGAACTGGGGGCTCCTGTTGCTGATCCCCGTCGCCGTGATCGTCGCCAAGGGCGCGATGCGGCGCCGGGCCGAGTGGGAAGCCGCGAGCGGTCGCCCGTGGGAGGCGGCGGGCGGTCACCCGTGGGCGCGCGCGGGCAGCCACGCCTGGGGGCCCGCGGGTCGAGGACGCGGATGCCACGGACGCCTCGAGGGCGACGCGACGGAGGCCGAGGAGCCCGGCGCGTTCCCGCTGCCGCCCAGGATCGAACGGATCCTCGACACGTGGCATGCCCGGGCGCACCGGTCCGGCGAGCCCAGCGACTCCGCGACGGCGTGATCGACCCGGCCTGAGCGCGGCCACGCTATGGCCGCGCGGCCGGGCCACGATGTGGCCGCGCGGCCGGGGGCCATACCATGACGCCAATGAAGCGCATCCTCGTAATCGACGACGACGCGGACATCCGCCGCCTCGTGCGTGACTACCTGGAGCACGCCGGGTTCGAGGCGGTCGTGGCGGCGGACGGCACGGCCGCCGCGGCCCTCGTGGCCAGCCGTCGGCCGGATCTCGTCGTACTCGATCTCGGGCTCCCCGGCGTCGACGGTCTCGACGTGGCGCGGTCGCTGCGTCGGACTTCGGAAGTGCCGATCATCATGCTGACGGCGCGCGCCGACGAGTCCGACCGCCTGGTGGGGCTGGAGCTGGGCGCAGACGACTACGTCACCAAGCCGTTCAGCCCGAAGGAGCTGGTCGCGCGCGTGCGGGCGGTCCTCCGGCGCACCGACGCCGCCGGCACGCCGGCCGAGATCGTCCGTGCCGGGGACCTGGAGCTCGACGTGCCGCGGATGCGCACCACCGTCGCCGGCCGCCGGGTGGAGCTCACGCCGACCGAGTTCGAGATCCTCACCACCCTGGCGCGCCAGCCCGGCCGCGTCTTCACCCGGGCCCAGCTCCTCGACGCCGTCCACGGCGTCGCCTTCGAGTCGTACGAACGGGCGATCGACGCCCACGTCAAGAACATCCGCCGGAAGATCGAGACCGACCCGCGGGATCCGCGCCGGTTGCAGACCGTGTTCGGCGTCGGCTACCGCGTGAGCGACGAGGCGCCCTGATCATGGAGGAGCGCCACGCGGGCCACCGTCGGGGCCCGCCCGGTCGCCGCGGACGTCGCCCGCCCTGGTGGCCGGCGGAGGAGCCGTGGCCGCCGCGGAACTGGCGCCGCTCGCCAGGTCGCCACTCGTTCGTTGGAAGGGCCGGCTGCCTGCTGCTCCTGCTCGTCGCGGTGGCGACGGTTGCCGCGGGAATCGGCCTGTGGATCGCCGCCATCGCGCTCGGGGTGGTCTCGGCACCCGCCGGCGCTCTTGCCGGCGCGCTGGTGGCCTTCGCCCTCAGCGCCATGCTCATCGGCTGGATGGCCAGGGGCTTGAGCGCCATGGCCGGACAGCTCGCGACGCTGGTGCAGGCGGCGGAGCGAGTACAGGACGGCGACTACTCCGTGCGGCTCGCCGAACCGAGCCAGCGGGAGCTGCAGACCGTGACGCGGGCGTTCAACGCCATGACGGCTCGCCTCGAGGCGACCGAGGACCGGCGCCGCGCGTTCCTGGCCGAGCTGGCCCACGAGCTGCGCACGCCGATCGCGGTCATCCGGGGGCAGCTCGAGGCGCTCCGCGACGGGGTCTACCCATCTGACCCGGAGCACATCGAACCGGCCCTCGCGCAGGCGTCGACCCTCGAACGGCTGGTGGAGGACGTCCGCACCCTCGGGCTCGCCGAAACGGGTAGCCTGCCGCTCGACCGCGAGCCGGTGGACCCGGCGCTCCTGGTGAACGAAACCCTCGCCGCGTTCCGGGCACGGGCCCGGGCGGCCGGGGTCGCGCTCGTCGCCGAGCTGCCGGCAGACCTGCCGACGGTCTCGATGGATCCCGCTCGCGTGCGCGGCGTGCTCGCCAACCTCGTGTCCAACGCGCTCGACCACACGCCGCCGGGCGGGCGGATCAGCGTCGAGGTGTCGGCAGAGGCTGGCGCGTTGGCCGTTGCGGTGCGCGACACCGGGACCGGCATTCCGGTCAGCCTGCTGCCCCACGTGTTCGACCGCTTCGTCAAGGGGCAGGGCTCGACGGGCTCGGGACTCGGCCTCGCCATCGCCCGCGACGTCATCTCGGCCCACGGTGGGACGATCACGGCTGAGAATGCGGACGGCGGCGGAGCGCTGGTGCGCTTCAGCCTGCCGCTCTCGCCGGATTGATTCAGTCTTCGGGTCGGGCCGCCGCGGTCCGTGCTTCGCGGCCGGCGAACCGCGCCTCGGCCGCGTGGCGCACCAGGGTGGTCCACGGTGCGGCCGCGCCGCCGTCCAGTTCGAGAAGCCGCAGGGCGTAGGCCAGCTCCAGCGGGCCGGTCGCTGCGACCGCGCCGTGCGGCCTCGGTGGTGTTCCACGGAGGCCCATGCGCCGTGCCTCTCGCCCGTAGCTCGCCGCCAGCGTTTCGCCGGTGCGGATCGGGCCCAGCTGTCGGCGGATCTGCTCCACCTGGGCGACGAAGCCCGGCACCAGCCAGCGCGGCGGGACGGGAGCCGCCCCGGAAAGGACCCGCGCGACGAGCGCCACGTGGAAGCGAAGAGCGTCCTCGTCGGGAGAAGCGTCCGCTGGCTGACTCGCGACGATCACGTGGCAATCCTGCCGGCCGTTCGTGACGGGCGCGCGCGCGCTGGGTTAGGGGCATGTAACAAGCACCACGGTCGGCGTGTGCCTCGCGACTTCTCGTGGTGGCGCCGGCGTCAGTCCAACCGGGAACCGAGAGTTCACCGGCCGGCAATACGCCGTGCACAGGACGGCGTGATCCTCCACGCATGGACGAGCGACACGAGGCGGCAGGGCGGCGGGACGAGAGCACCGTCAAGCGCGGGCCAGATGGCGAAGGCGGTCCGTCGGGGAGCGTCCGCGCCGGACCCCGCGAGCCGGACAATGACACCCGGCCCGCCGCGGAGCTGCGCGGCAGACCCTCCGACGCCGAGATCGCGCTGTGGTTCGGGTAGCGACGCCATGCTGGTTCGCTCGGCCGCCAGAAGCGCTCGATTGCTCCTCGTCGTTGGCGCCCTCGCCGGCCTCCGCGCCCTCTGCAGGGGGCGACATGAGGGAGACCGTGCCCTCGCCATCCCGCACGCCGAGCGCTGGCGCCGCGAGGAGGAGCTTTACGCCCGCACGGCCGCTGTGGCGTCGGCTACCCGCGCGCTGAGGATCAACTGACAGGGCCGCTCGACGGAGCCGGCCCGGCGGGCGCGGCCGATCGGTCGGCGATGACGCGGCTCGACCCGACCGGGATCCTGACCGAGAGCTCGCTGCCGGCCGGCCACTGACCTGCGCTCGCGCTGGCCACGTCGACAGCGAGTCGTCGCGACGACGGGAGCGCGTACCGGTCGTCGGGCCCCGCCGGCTGTTCGCGAAGCAGGAGCCTGGTCGTCGCCCCCAGGAACGTCTGCACCTCCACCCGCCCCCTGAGCGTCAGGTCTCCGTTGAGCACCTCGCTCGTCGCCTGGAGCGGCTCGAGCGACTCAGGCCGGACGAGCAGCACCGCCAGCTCGCCTTCGGGGAGCCCGGCGGCCCCGGGGGCCGTGACGCGCTGTCCGCGGCGCTCGATCTGACCGTGCGTTCCGGACACCACGCGCACGGGGATCTCGTTCATCGCCCCGATGAACCCGGCCGTGAACGCCGATCTCGGCTCCGCGTAGATCTGCGCCGGTGTGCCGACCTCTTCGATCGCACCGCGGTTCATGACCACCACGCGGTCGCTGATCGACAGCGCCTCCGACTGGTCGTGCGTGACCAGGATCGTCGTGATGCGGAGCTGCACCTGCATGCGGCGGATCTCGGTCCGCAACTCCTCCCGGACCTTTGCGTCCACCGCGCTCAGCGGCTCGTCGAGGAGCAGCACCCCTGGCTGGACTGCCAGCGCCCGCGCCAGCGCCACGCGCTGCTGCTGCCCGCCGGACATCTGGTGCGGGTAGCTGCCCGCCACGTGGGCCAGTCCGAACAGCTCCAGCAGCTCCGAGACCCGCGTTCGCCGCTCGGCGGTCGGCCGCTTCCGGACGGCGAGCCCGAACTCCACGTTCTCGGCGGCCGTCATGTTCGGAAACAGGGCGTATCCCTGGAACACCATCCCCATCCCGCGCCGGTTCGGGGGCAGGTCGGTGACGTCGCTTCCGTCGACCACGATCGAGCCGCTGTCCGGCGTCTCGAAGCCTGCGGTGATGCGGAGCGTGGTCGTCTTGCCGCAGCCGGAGGGCCCGAGGAACGAGACGAGTTCCCCGTCCTCGACGGTCAGGGTGAAGTCGCGCACGGCGAACTGATCGCCGAAGGTCTTCTGGAGGTCGCTGAGTTCGAGACGTGACATGGCGTGTTCCTGTCCTCACCCGCGCTACATGGGTCCGCCGCGGACGATCTGTGTGCCCGGAGCCCTGCGGGCGACGGCGGCCAGCGCGAGCACGCCCGCCCAGGTGATGAGGAAGCTGACGAGGACGAGTGCCTCCCCCATGCGCGGCAGGTACGCATTGACGTTGAGCAGGTACACCGGGAAGGTCGGATACCCCAGCAACGCGGCGATGGTGAATTCTCCCATCGCGGTCGTGAACGCGAGGAGCGCGGCGGAGACCAGGCCGAGCGAGATGGACGGCACGATGACGCGCAGGAAGGTGCGCACCGGACTCGCCCCCAGGCTTGCCGCGGCCTCGCTCAGCATCCGCACGTCCACGGCGCGCAGGGCGTTGTCGATGGCGCGGAACACGAACGGGAGCGTCAGCACGAAGTAGCCGCCGACGAGCAGCGCCGGCGCCCAGTTCGAGCTGATCAGGTTCACGGGCGATCGGATGCCGTACACGGTCGAGAGCCCGACGGTCAGGATGATCGGTGGGATCACGAAGGGCAGGATCGACACGAACTCGATGGTGGAGCGCAGGCCGGGGAACCGGAGCTCCACGAGGTACGCCGTCGGGGCCACCACCACGAGGGCGAGGCAGGTGGTCACGATGGCGTAGCCGAGGCTGAGCAGCAGCGAGGAATGGAAGCCGTCGTCGGCCAGACCGGCGAACAGCGGCTGGAGCGTGAACGCCTTGCCCGTCGAGAAGCCGAACACCGCCGTCGCGTAGAGCGGCACCAGGAAGTAGACGGCCGCCGCGCCAAGCACCACCGCCGCCCAGACCGGGGTCCGGGTCCGGCGCCTGGTTCGGCGCCGAATGAGCCGTTCCGCGTGCGCCCCGGCGACGATCGCGGGGAGCGTCTCCTCCGTCGCCTCGCCGGTCATCGAGCCGCCGCTCATCGCCGGCTCCTCACCGCGCCAGCCAGCGGGTCGAGCGGCGCTCCAGGAGCGCCCGGCCGCCGATGCAGACGGCCATGATGGCGGCCAGGCCGACCGCCAGGGCGTCCGCCTGGCCGGGGTCGAAGGTGATGTCGCCGCTGACGAGGTTGGAGATCTGGATCGGCACGAGCGACACGAACCCGGTCGTCAGCCCGTACGCCGTTGCGAAGGCCCCGAAGGCGTTGGCGTAGAGGAGCAGGAGCGACGAGATGACCGGGGTCGCCAGGATCGGGACGGCCACGGCGCGGAGGTACTGCCACCGACTCGCCCCGAGGATCTCGGCGGCCTCGCGCCACGAGGGTTTCATCGCCTGGAGCGGCGGGAGCATGACCAGCACCATCAGGGGGATTTCCCAGTAGGCGTACACGATCGTCAGGCCGAGGACCGAGTAGAGCTTGAACCCGCCGTTGTACAGGTCGATCCCGGCGTCGAGGAAGAGTCGCGTGACCAGCCCGCCCGCGCCGAGCGTGGCGATGAAGGCGAAGGCCAGCGGCACGCCCGCGAAGTTCGCGGCCACGCTGCTGAACGTCGTCGCGATCTCCTGGATGACCGGCCGGCGAGACGACACGATTGCCTGGGCGATCAGCAGCCCGACGACGCCTCCCAGCGCAGTCGATGCGAGTGACAGCTCGACCGAGTTGGCGAACGGCAGCAGGTCGAGCGGGTGCCCGAGGTAGGAGTAGTTCGCGAGCGTGAACTGGCCCGTGCGCGCGCTATGGACGCTGCCCCACAGCAGCGACACCGTCGGCAGCAGGAGAAAGAGCCCGACGAGGGCCGCGAAGGGCAGCAGGGCGAGGACGGCAAGCCCACTACGGCCTTCGACCGTGGCGGGCTTGCCCGTGGGGCGTGCGACTCCCGCAGCGCTCACGATCCCTCTCCCAGGTACCGCCTGCGGCTACTGGCTGTTGACGACGATCTTCCAGCCGGCCGCGAGGGCCGTCTCTGCGGCCGTGATCTTGCTGACGTCGGTCACGAGCTGCACCTTCGTGTACAGGTCGGCAGCCGGCATCTTGGCCGCCACGTCGGCCGGGATCTTGCCGGCCGCGTTCAGCACGGCGTAGCGGATGGGGTGTGCATAGCCACCGAGGAACAGGAGCTGGCCGGCGTCGCTGTAGATGAGCTCCTGCCAGAGGCGGGCGGCGTTCGGATGGGGCGCCTTCGCGGCCACGATGTCCGCGTACGGGCTGGCCAGCGATCCGCTGGCGGGGATCGTGACCTTGATGTTGGGCGCGCCGTTGGCCTTGTCGCGGTAGGCCAGGCCCAGGTAGTCCCAGATGATTGCGACTTTGACCTCGCCGCTGACGACGTTGGCGGTGTTCGCCCGCGCGGCGGTCAGGTTGCCCGACTGCAGCAGCTTGTTGAAGAAGTCGATGCCGGGCCCGATGTTGTCCAGGCTGCCGCCGTTGGCGACGGCCGCCGACCACACCGCGAAGAAGGAGTCGTTCGCCTTGGTGGGATCGCCGTCGATGCCCACCGCGCTCTTGAGCGACGGATCGAGCAGGTCGTTCCAGTCGTTGATCGGGATCTTGACCGCGTCGGTGTTGACGCGAACGCCTGCGCGCCCCAGTAGTTGCAGCACCAGTAGCCGTCGGCGTCCTTGGCCGTGTCGGGGATGTCCGCCCAGTGGGAGTTCTTGTACGGAGCGGTGAGGCCCTGCTGCTTGCCCAACACGGCAACCGCGATGCCCACGTCGCCAACGTCGGGCTTGCCGGTGTTCTTGATCGAGTCGAGCTCCTGGGCCGAGGTGTACTCGCCTTCGGTGGAAGTGCCGTTGATGGGGATCCCGTAGGTCGACTTCCAGAGATCGAAGATCGCCTGGTAGTTGACCCATTCCGGCGGGATGCCCGTCTGGTAGATGCTGCCCTCGCTTTTCGCAGCCGCCACCAGGGCGTTCATGTCGAACCCGGACGCGGCGGGGGCGGCGGCCGCGGCCGAGGCGGCCGCGGCGCCGGCGGCGGCGGGAGACGCCGTGGCAGCGGCGCTGCACGCCGCGATGATCGCGGCGACGGCCGGCAGGCCCACGCCCAGGCCGAGCAGCGTCTTCATGAACTGCCGCCGTCCGAGCTGACCGGAGGCGAATGCGGTGCCGAGTTCGTCGATGCGCGCGAGCAGTGGGTCGTTCGCCACGGGAACCCCTCCTCAGGTTCGGTTCGAGTCGGCGCATCGGAGCCGTCTCCGATGGCCACTGTCGAGGCAACCGTCACCGGTTGGGCCAACGCTGGGACGACGGCCGGCCACCAACAGCCTCGCGCCGGATCGTTAGTCCCGTGTTTCCGGACTGTGAACTTCTGTGGCCGTCGTGGTCAGAGCACGTTCATCCGTGCGGCCAGCCCGAAATGGTCCGAGGGATACAGGCCCGGGTCGCCGACGGCGGGTCGGTCGAAGACGAGCCGCGCCGAGGCGACACGCGCGTCCCCGCGCAGCCAGATGTAGTCCAGGCAATCCGGCTCTCCGTCGGTGTCGATGGCCGGGGCCACCAGCCCGGACGGCCAGGTGACGCGCGGTTCAGCGCCGTTCGCCTCCCGGAACGCGGACCGGAAGCCTGCGTCGACCATCCGCACGTAGGCGGGCTCCGCCGGGTCCGCGTTGAAGTCGCCAACGACGACGGACGGCGCGTCGGAACCAGACAGGGCGGGCCACGCGAGCAGCCGCTCCACCTGGTCGAGCCGCGCGTCGTGGGCGTCCGGCGGGTGGTGCAGATGCGTCACGCAGCACGCGACGCGAGGCCCGCCGGGGCGCGCAACCACGGCGCAGTGCGCGGCTCGCTCGAGGCCGAGGTCGAGGCGATCGACGCGCTCGACGGCGAGCGGGCGCCGGACGAGCAGGCTGTTCCCGTACTCGGGCCGCCCCGCCCATCCGCGCACGACTTCGTACTCCCCCGCGCCGGCGGCCGCGAGCAGACGATCCTGCTGCGCCGGGTACACCACCTCTTGCAGGCCGAGCAGGTCCGGCTGGAGCGCCGCCATGTCCGCGAGCAGGAGCGGCAGCCGCTCGTCCCACCGATCGAAGATGGCTCGCAGGTTCAGTGTCGCGACGAGCAGTGGCTCCACGGCGTCTCCGATCGTGCGTGCGGGCGTTGGTCGCGGGGTTCGCGGGCTCGGGCGATTGGCCCGACGGTGTGCGGGCGTCGGTCGTGACCGCACGCGGTCCGCCGCACGCGGTCCGCCGCACGCGGTCCGGACGGATCATCGAGCGGCGGAGTTAGCGTCCTGTTATCGGCTTCGTAACGATGGGTAAACGCGCTTCGCGGACCATCGATCCGCGGCGTGGGCCCCGGCAGCGTGCCGGCGCGGCCGCGCGCGGAGTCCACCCTTGCCTGGAGGATCCGAAGGTGCCGTACGCGGACTCGGCGGGGACCGCCGCTCGATGGGCCACGGCGCGCGCCATCGAGGCATGGACCATCGTGGGCGGCGATCTCCCGGAGGCGACGCTCGCGGCGGTGAGGCCCGGCCTCGATCTGGCCCGCTTCGACGGCGCCCGCATCGTGCTGGTGCAGCCCGATGAGCGCCGGTGCCGGCTCGGACGAGATCGCCGTCGCCGACGTGATCGCCGTCGGGCACCTCGACGGGGCGCCGGCCGGCCTCTTCGAGGCGCTCGTCGCGGCAGGCCTGGACGATGTGCGGAAGCTGGGCGTGCTCGGCGCCAGCCCGGGGGTTCTTGCGGCCGCGGCCCGCGCGGGGGCCGGCGCGATCGTCGGTCTCGCGCCCCGCGACCCCGACGTGCGCAGGGCGCTCGTCCGCGCGCAACCCGACACGATCGTGGAGCCGGGGGAATTCGGGGCGCTCGACGCCCGGCGGTACGCCTCACGTCGCGCCCACCGCGAGCGCGTGCTGCTCAACCCGGGACCGGCCGTCGTCACCGATCGGATCCACCGCGCCGTCGGCGGACCGGACCTGTGCCATCGCGAGCCCGAGTACGGCGCACTCTTCGATCGCGTCCGACGGAAGCTCCTGGCGACCGCCGGGGTGACCGACGATTGGGGGGTGGTCCTGCTCGCGGGAAGCGGGACGGCCGCCATGGAAGCGATGACCGGGGCGTTCGTCGCCCCGGGCCGGCGGCTTCTCGTGTGCCGGAACGGGACGTACGGCGACCGGATCGCGACGATCGCGGCGCGCCTGGGCATCGAGACGGTGGACGTCCGCGCCCCGGACACGATCCCGATCGACGTCGCGCAGGTCGACGCCGCGCTGGGGTCCGACCCGGCGATCGACGCCGTGGCCGTGGTGCACCACGAGACCACGACCGGACTGCTCAACCCGGTGCACGAGATCGCGGCCGCGGCAGCCGCCCACCATGCGCTCACGCTGGTGGACGCGATCAGCTCGCTCGGCGCCGAGGAGCTGCGGCTGGCCGGCGGTGGGATCGACGTGGTCGCCGGAACGTCGAACAAGTGCCTGCACGGGCTGCCCGGCGTCGCCTTCCTGCTGGTCAGCCCCCGCGCGCGCGAACGGGCGGGCCAGGTTCCCCCGCGCTCGCTGTACTTCGACGTCCCCAACTACCTGCGGGGTCAGGCTCGCGGGAGCGTGCCGTTCACTCCGGCGATCCCGGCGATCTACGGGCTCGAGGCCGCCCTGGACGAGCTCGCGGACGAGGGCGTGGCCGCCCGGCGCCGACAGTACCGCGAGCGGATCGGGGTGCTCGACGAGGAGCTCGCCCGCCTGGGCCTGGAGCCTTCCGTCGCTCCCGATCACCGCTCGGCTTCCGTGCGCAGCATCCCGCTCCCCCCGGGGGTCTCGTACGCGTGGCTGCACGATGCGCTGCGGGAGGACGGCTACGTGATCTACGCGGGCCTCGGCGAGGCGGCGCAATCGAGCTTCCGCGTCTGCGCCCTGGGGGCGCTCGATGCCGGACGTGCTGCGTGGGTTTGGTGCGTCCCTGGAGCATGCCCTCGCCAGATCCGGTGCGGGTCCGGCCCCGATCCCGGCCGGTTGACCGGGCCGTCCGAAGCAGGAGCCAGCCATGGCCTCACCCTCGACGCGCGGCGACCCCACGGCCGTCCGCGCTCGGTTGACCTACCGCGCCGAGTATCGCGGCCCCATCCAGGCCGTGATCCTCGATTGGGCGGGCACGACCCTGGACCACGGGGTGTTCGCGCCGGCGATCGTGTTCGTCGACGTGTTCCGCGCGCACGGGATCGAGATATCGATGGCCCAGGCGAGGCGGCCCATGGGCCTCTTCAAGCTGGACCACATCCGCGCGATCACCCGCGATCCGGACGTGGCGGCCGAATGGAGGCGGGTCCACGGCAGCGAGTGCGGAGAGGATGACGTCCTCGCGCTGTTCGAGGAGTTCAAGCCGCTGCAGGAGGCCGCGATGGCGAGTCACTCCGGCCTGATCGCGGGGCACCGTGGAGACGGTCGCCGAGATGCGTCGGCGCGGCTATCGGATCGGCTCCACGACCGGGTACACGCGCGCGGCGGCCGAGATCGCCGCTCGCGAGGCCTCGCGACAGGGATACGCGCCCGACGCGACGGTCTGCGCCGACGAGGTGCCGGCCGGGCGGCCGGAACCCTGGATGGTGCTGCGGAACATGGAGCTGCTGCGCGTGTATCCGCCGGCCGCCGTGGTCAAGATCGGCGACACCCTGGTCGACGTGGACGAGGGCATCAACGCCGGGACCTGGGCCATCGGGCTCTCGCGGACCGGCAACTACGTGGGGCTGACGGAGGCCGATCTCGCCGCGCTCGATCCCGACGAGCAGCGCCGGCTGATCGGCGACGCCGACGAGATGCTGCGGCGCCGCGGCGCGCACTACGTCGTCGAGTCCATCGCCGACGTCCTGCCGTGCCTGGACGAGATCGAAGACCGCCTGCGGCTCGGCGAGCGCCCGTGAGGGATACTGCCGCGGATGGATGGCAGACGCGCACCTGGCAGCGCGGTGGTGCGGGAGGCCGCCGGCGTGGCGTACCGCCTCCGCCGCTCTCCCCGGGCGCGCAGGCTGAGGCTCGTCATCGACGGTGACGGCACGCCGCTCGTCACCCTGCCGGTGCGGGCACCTATGCGCCTCGCGGACGAGTTCGTGGCGTCGCGCCGGGACTGGATCGGCCGCCAGCATGCCCGGTTCGCGGCGGAGCGTGCCCGGCACCAGGCGCGGGGCCCCCTGGGCGATGGCGGCACCCTCGACTTCTCCGGCCAGGCCCATCGGCTCGACGTCCGTCCGCTCCCCGGCGGGCAGCGGACGAGGATCGAGCACGACGACGCGGTCGAGGCGACGATTCGCATCTGGCTGGCGGAGGCGGACGGGCCGGCCTTCCCCTCCGTTCTGGAGCGATGGCTCCGCGAGGAGGCACGGGCGGCCGTCGGGCGGCGCGTGGCGGCCCGCGCTCCCCAGCTCGGCGTGGTCCCGCGGGCGGTGTCGATCCGCGACCAGCGGACGCGGTGGGGCAGCGCGTCACGGAAGGGACGACTGTCGTTCTCCTGGCGCCTCGTGCTGGCACCACCGGCCGTGCTGGACTACGTGGTGGTGCACGAGCTGGCGCACCTCGCGGTCTTCGGTCACCCGCCGGCGTTCTGGGCACTGGTCCGCTCGGTGGTTCCGGGTGCGGACGCGGCGCGCCGCTGGCTCCGCGAACACGCGCGGGAGCTCCACTGGTCGCTCGAATGACGGCGACCGGGTGGGTCGCCGGCGTCTGCTGACGGCGACCGGGTGGGTCGCCGGCGTCTACCGCTCCCGGTGGTAGAGGCGGAACCCGTAGCGGAAGCGCGACCCGTCCACGCGGGTCAGGATCGCCTCTGCCTCGCGTTCACCGAACTCCATCGCGAGCACCCGTCCGAGCGCCTTCCGGGAGGGAGCACGCCATTCGCTCATCACCGTGGTGCCGGTGAAGCCGTGTGACGCCCAGAAGGCGTCCAGCCGGTCCGCCAGCCCCGGCTCGTTGGCCGCGTAGCCGAACTCGCGCAGGTAGCCGGCGAAGTCGCCCTCCCGCAGGTCGCTGTCGACGACCACGATGCGACCGCCCGGACGCACGATCCGCAGGGCCTCCGCGATGCCCGGTTCGCAGCTCCGCACGCGGTCGCTCTCGGGGCCGAAGAAGTAGGCGAACCGCGAGTGGAACAGGTCCACCGACGCGTCCGGGAGCGGAATCGCCTCGGCCCCGGCGGCCAGCACGCTGATTCGAGACCCGATCGCCTCGGGTTCGGCGGCGATGCGGCGATGGAGCTGGATCAGCATGCGTGGCGCCGGCTCGACCGCGAAGACGTGCGCGGCACGTTGCGCGTAGCGGACGGCGTGGTATCCGCCGCCGGCCCCCACCTCCGCGACCACGCGGCCGTTCATCGGCAGGAGCCGGTCCATGAACGCCTCGATGAGCGCGTCGGGATCGGCGATCCGGTTCTCCAGCTCGTAGGTGACGGCGTCGTGTGCCCCCGGGTAGTCGTAGACGAACGTCTCCGTGGGCAGCGCCGTGATCGGCGGTGCCCCGCTCATCGTCCGAACCGCCGGGCGCGCTGCTGGAACGTCCGGAGGGCGCGCAGGAAGTCGATCTCGCGGAACGCCGGCCAGTAGGCGTCGCAGAAGTAGAACTCGCTGTGCGCGCTCTGCCACGGCAGGAACCCGGACAGCCTGACTTCGCCGCTCGTCCGGATGATCAGCTCTGGATCGGGTCGCCCGGTCGTGTACAGGTGCCGGGCCAGCTGCTCGGCGTCGATCCGGCCCGCGAGGTCCGTGGCGGGAACCCCCTCGGACACGAGTTCGCGCACCGTCTCGCGGCACGCGTCGACCAGCTCGTCGTGGCCGCTGTACGCGACGGCGAAGGTCGCGAGCGGCCCCTGGCTCGTCGCGGTGGCCGCCTCGGCGGCCTCGATCGCCGCTCGCACGCGCTCAGGCAGCGCCTCGCGCCGTCCGATCACCCGGACCCGCATGGGCGCGGGCCGTCCCTTTCGTCCGGCGAGGCCGGCGAGCCGCTCGGTGACCACGTCGAGCAGCGCGGCCAGCTCCTCCGGCGAGCGCTCGAGGTTCTCCACCGAGAGTGCCCACAGCGTGACCTCGTCGATCCCCAGGGCGCTGCACCAGCCGAGCACTTCGAGGATCTTGTCGGCTCCACGGCGGTGCCCGGCACCCGGATCGGCGAGTCCCTCACGCTGCGCCCAGCGGCGGTTGCCGTCCATGATGATCGCGACGTGACCCGGCCGCGGCCGGGACATGACCTGCCCCCGCAGCCGGTGCGCGTACAGGCGGTACACGGGAGCAAGGGCGAGGACGCCGGCGTCGCGTCGTGTCGAACGGGCGACGGATCGCGTGGAGCGGCCGGCGGGTGGGGTCCGGCTGAGCCTCGCTCGGAGACGGGCCGCGCGAACGCCGAGCGGTCCAGGGATCTCGGCGGCGAGCCTGGACAGGTCCATCAGGGCATCATACCGGTCCGCAGGCCCGGCAGCGTCCGGCCGGCGGGGTCCGACGGCCGGGCGCGCCGCAAGGAGCATGAGCCTACGCGTGCCGCCGACCCGGCGCGTGTCGATCCGCGGCGCCGTGCAGAGGGCGATTCGCGGTTACGCCAGGGCGCGCACGTAGCGGTCGCGATGGACCCACACCCAGAGGGCGATGACGAACCGCGCCACGAGCGAGAGTCCGTACGTGGCGCACCAGACGCAGATGGCCCCGAGGACGGCGATCTGGATGTAGGTAAATCGGATCTCGAAGATCACGCCCACGAGCGACAGGGCATAGTGCGCGAGCAGCAGCTGGACGCCACCGCGGCGCCACCACGCCAGCGCGAGGACCAGCAGCGTCAGGGACAGCCCCACACCGAAGACGGCGACCGGCACCCCGAACAACCGCGAGTACGGCAATTCCGCGACCTGCTCGCAGCCACGCAGCACCCCGCAGTACGGAACGCCGTTGCCCAACTCGACGACTGACAGGTACAGGGCGACCACAAGCCCGATCGTGTCGAGCGTTGCCAGTACCAGGGCGGGGTGAGTCCGGCGCAGGGTCCGGTAGAACGAACGCAGTCGCATTGAATGTCCTCGCACATGGCGGCGCAGGGCCGCGCCACGAAGCGTCCCCACGAACGATGGCGCCGTCAACGGACAGTGCGGAGCCTTGCGACCCTGCCGAAACTCCCGTCTGCCGCCACCGTGTGCCGCTGCCCCGCCTGGCTGGTCGACCGAGGCCAGGGTACTCGACAACCGGCGGGAGAATCGAGGGAGTCGACAACCGGCGTGAGAGACGGGGGACGGCGAGACCCGTAGGCTGCACGTCGACGGGGCGTCCGCGACGTCCGAATCAACGGACGACGAGCGAACGACGACGACGAGGAGGTTCGCATGGGCTACAACGCGGAGGTCATCGCCACCCTGGCTGGCGTGTCGACGGCGACGATCACCACGATCCTGCTGCGCCACGGCCTTCGGAACGCGTGGATCCGGGATTCCCGCCCGCTGCGGCCAGGAGCCGGCCGGATCGTGGGGCCGGCGTTCACCCTGCGGTTCGTCCCGGCCCGGGAGGACCTGGCGACCCCCGAGTCGTGGTCGTCGCCGACCTCGACGCGCGCCGCCATCGAGGCGATGCCGGCCGGGTGCATCGCGGTCGTCGATGCGGCGGGCATCCGCGACGCCGGGATCTTCGGCGACATCCTGTGCGCCAGGATGGTGCGGCGCAGCGTCGTCCGCCCTGGTCACCGATGGAGCCATTCGCGACGGGACTGGCGTGCTGGCGACGGGTCTGCCGGTGTGGTGCGCGGGCGTGGCCGCCCCGCCCTCGGTTGCCGGTCTCACCTTCGTGGGGTGGCAGGAGCCGATCGGGTGTGGCGGTGTCGCGGTGCTCCCCGGCGACCTGGTTGTGGTCGACGACGACGGTGCCGTGGTCGTCCCGGCGGCGCTGGCGGCGGAAGTGGCGGCCCTCGGGCCGGAAGAGGAGCGGTTCGAGGCCTGGGTCATGCGCGAGGTGGGCGCGGGAAGGAAGCTGCCGGGCCTTTACCCGCCGGACGAGGAGACGCGGGCACGGTACGCGGCCGACACGGGCACCCGCTGAGCGATCCGGGGGAAGAATGGTGGAGATGAGGGGACTCGAACCCCTGACCCCCGCGATGCGAACGCGGTGCTCTTCCAGCTGAGCTACATCCCCACCCGAACAGGCCAAAGGCCCGAGCCCGTACGGGCGGTTGGGAGTGTAGCAGGTCAACTGCGGGGGGTATCGTTGCGGTACCGCACCCCGACGAGGAACGCATGGAAACCACGATCTCCCCCGGCTTGAGCCTGCTTCCGGTCGAGCGCGCCACGGCGCTCATCGCACGCCTCGGGTTCGTGCTTGTACACGACCAGCGTGCCGGCGACGCAGCGATGCCATCCGGGTCGCACCTCGTGATCGCCCTGCGCGACCAGCCGACCCTGACGCACTTCGACCCCGAACGGGTGACCTGGTTCGTCACATCGGGAGGGAAGGGGCAGGCCGTCGAGTTCCACCGCTCGCGGGCGCTGATCGACCGCATGGACATCGCGTGGGGGCACGTCCACCTCTTCGACCGGCTCGAGGTGCAGAACGCGTTCCTGACGTTCGGCGGCGTGGTGCGGACGGCGCAGACCGATCCGCGGACGACGCTCGTCCTGATCAATTCGCCGGTGTCGATGCTGCGCTGGACCGGGCACAGCCAGGACGTCGATCTCGTGGCGCCGGAAGTCGCGGCGTTCTTCGCGCGGCTCCTGGTCCCCATCGACTTCACGCCCGGGGCTGAGGCACGGATTTCGGCCCTCTCCCCGATGGCGCTGTACGGGGCCTTTGTCGCCGACCTTCGCGGGCGCTACCAGGCGTCGCGCGTGCTGCGCCAGGCGCATCCGCAGCTCGACCAGTGGCTGGCGCACGAGGCGCACCGGCTGGAGTCGGCCTGGGCGGACGACTGGGAGGCGGGGCGCCGGATGCTGTCGGACCTGTCGCTGACGGCGTTCTGACGGGCGCGCCGGCGGGAGGCGCGGACGCAGGTCGTCCCTGTTCGCAGGCCGTCCCGTCCCGTTCACACGGGCCGCCCCGGCCATTGACAAATAGAACACACGTTCTATCATAGGTCGGGCGATGAACCGCCCGATCTCCCTCATAGACCCTCCCGGTGGCTGCTCCCGGCAGCCGCTTGAACCGCTGACCACGGCCCTGGCGCGGCTCGAGGCGCGCTGGGGAAGTGCCGCGGTCCGGCTGGGCAACGGTGACGCCGCCGCTGCCGGACCCCCTTCGTCCTCCATCGGATCCGTGTCGTTCCCCGTCGAGGGCGCGCTGGCGCCGCTGCCCCATCTCGCCCCTCCGTCCCCCGGTCCGCTGGTCCCGCTTGACGATCGCGTCGTCCCCACCGGCTTCCCCGCCCTCGATGCGATCCTGGGACCGGGTGGGCTCGTCCGGGAGGCGCAGGTGACGCTCCGGGGGGAGCAGTCGTGCGGCAAGACCACGCTCGCCCTGCGGCTGGTCGCCGAGGCACAGGCACGCGGCGCGATCGCGGCATGGCTCGATCTCGGCCGGGCGTTCGATCCGCTGGAGGCCGCGGCACGCGGCGTGGACCTGGCCTGGCTCCTGGTGCTGCGCGCCCCCGACACGACCGAGGGCCTCCGGCTCGCCGGCGCCCTGCTCGGTGGGCGATCCGTCGAGGTCCTCGTGGCCGACCTTCCCGAGCGGATGCCGGTGGACCGGGAAGCGCTCCTCCGCCGGCTGGCCGCCCGGGCCAGGCAAGTCGGTGCCCGGCTCGTGACGCTCGAGCCGGCGGGCCTCGCGTCCCCCCTGCGGGGTGCGCTCGCCGAATCCGCCGGGGTCGGGCTGGACCTGCAGCGCCTGGCATGGATCCGCGCCGGCCGGGACGTGGTCGGTCAGCGGACGGAGGTCATGGTGGAGAAGAACCGGTTCGGGCCGCCGGGACGCCGGGTCGAACTGGAGATCCGGTACGTCGATGAGGGTGACCGGGAGCGCGGGGTCGAACGGATCCTCGACATCCCATCGCCGCCGCCGAGGTCGGCATCTCCGCCCGTACCGTCGATCGCCCACTTGCCGGAGACCATCATCGCCGTTTCGACCCATGCGACTTCTCCATCTCGGCTGGCCCCATCTGCCCCTCCGACTCGAGCGCGCGGTGCACCCGCTTCCCGAGCTGGCCGTCCTGGGCGGCCACCCCTGGGATCCTGGCCGGGTGCTCGACTGCAGCCCCGCGGCTCGTCGGCACGGGGTGCGTCGCGGGATGACGCTCGCGGCGGCTCACGCGCTCGCTCCTGACGCCGCATTTCTCGTTCCGGACCTGGACCGGTACCGCGCGGCCGCCGAGGCCACGCTCGACGCGCTTGCCGTGTTCGCGCCGTACGTCGAGGGCGAGACAGATCCGGCGAAGGACGGGTTCGGGGGCGCGTACCTCGGGATCGATGGGCTCGAGCGGTTGTGGGGCACGGAGCCCGTCCTGCTCGCCCGCGTCGCCGCCGCGGTCGCGCCCCACGCCCCCGGGCCGCTCCGCGCGGGGATCGCCGGTTCCCGCTTCGGATCCCTTGTCGCGGCCGTCGTCGCGCGCGACCGGTTGCCCGGGACGGATGTGACCTGGCTCGCCGCGGCCGCCGGTGGCCCCGGATCGGAGGCCGCGTTCCTGGCGCCGCTTCCCGTGACGCTCCTGCCCGCTTCTTCCGAGACGCAGGAGCGGCTGCGCGCGCTCGGGGTACGCCGGATCGGCGATTTCGCGGCGCTCCCGCGTGCCGCGGTGACGGCGCGGTTCGGAGCCGAGGGAGACTTCCTGCACGATCTCGCGAGCGGGTGCGACGGACGGAAGATCGTGCCGCGCCGCCCGGCGGAGCGGTTGCGGGCCGAGGCGGAGCTGGATCCGCCCGTCGAGTCGCTCGAATCCGTCCGCTTCGTGCTGCACCGGCTGGCGGACGCCCTGTGCGGGCAACTGGCGGCAAGGGGCGCAGGAGCGACGCTCGCCCGGCTCGAATGTCACGAGGTGGCCGTCGCCCGGGCGACACCTCCCGCTCCCGAGGTGGCACACGCCCCCCATGCGCACGGCGGCGTGGGACGCCTCGAGGGGCAGGGCGTCCTGCTCGTGGAGCAGCCGCTTCCCGGGCCGATCGCGCAGGCCGAGGCCGTCGAGCGGCTCCTCCTCGCGCGTCTGGAGACCGCCCCTCCCCGGCGACCCATCGAGCGGCTTGCCCTCGAGCTCGACCGCGTGGTCCCTGCCGCCGGCCGTCAGCTCGGGCTGTTCGCACCACAGGCGGCCCGTGCCGCACGGCTCGAGTGGCAGCTGGCGGACCTCTCGATCCGGTACGGCGAAGGGCGTGTGCTGCGGGCGGCGCTGCGTGACCCGGAGGCTCGCCTGCCCGAGGATCGGGCCGGGTGGTCCGAGGCCGCGCTGCGGGCGAAGCCGTGACCAGGCTGCTCGAGGAGCACCCCACGATCGCCGTGGATCTCGATGCCGACGGTCGTCCGGTCGCCTTCGCCTGGAACGGGCGCCTCGAGCGGATCGAGGTCTGCAACCGCTGGCGGGTCGAGGAATCCTGGTGGCGTCGGCCGATCCGGCGCGACTACTACAAGGTGGTGGGGCCGAGGCTCCTCGCGCTGGTCTACCGCGACGGCGTCGACGGGAGCTGGCACCTCGAGCGGCTGTACGACTGACGGGCCCGGTGACGCGCCTTCGGGACGGGCTGGTGACGCGCCCTTGGGACGGGCCGGACGCGACCTCGACTTCGGCCGGACGCGACTCGACCCCGGCCGTGGCCGGGGTCGAGATCGAGCGCCGCTTCCGAGCCGGGGAGGAGGAGTACCCGGACCGCCACGGCCGCACCAGTGGGGAGATGGTGGTACCCAGATGACGAAGGGGCTCGCGCCCGTGTGACGGCCGCCGGCGGATTCCGTGGGGCGATTTCGCACGAACCTGCGCTCGCGCGCCATGGGCCGCGTCGCGACCCCACCAGGGGCGTCGGCTCGCCCGGCGGGACCCGTACCGGGCCGCGGTCGACATGGGAACTGCCGGCCGTCCACCCGACGACCACCGGCGCGGTTCCTGTCGGCGCCACCGGGCGTCGACAACTCAGGGATGGGCCGGCGGCAGGGCAGCGGCCACGAACACCACGAGCAGGGCGACAAGCAGGAGGACGAAGATCGCGATGCCCACAAGATCGCGCGTGGTCGGTCGCATCCCCGGAGCATACCGCGAGACGTCGCCGCCAGAAGACGAGTCGCCGCCGAACGCCAACGGGGCGCAGGTCGCCGCCCGAAAAGGGTCGCCGCCCGGAAGCGGGTCGCCCCGTAGAATGGCTCCCGCGTTCCGACGGCAGGCCGTTTGCGCGTCCTCTTCGCCCGCGCGACGCGCCCCGCATCCCGGGTCAGCACGGCCACGTCGGCAGCCGGGTAGCCCGTTCACCAGGAGGAGCGCGCGTGACGGAATGCGCGATACGGACCGACGGCCTGACGCGCGACTTCGGGACGCTGCGCGCCGTCGACAACGTGTCGCTCGAAGTGCCCGCCGGGGCGATCTTCGGGTTCCTGGGGCCCAACGGCTCGGGCAAGACGACCACGATCCGCCTGCTGCTGGGCCTGCTCGAGCCCACGCGCGGCACGGCCACGGTCCTCGGCCACGACGCGGGGTCCGAGGCGGACGCGATCCGGGAGCGGTGCGGCGCCCTGCTCGAGCACTCGGGCCTCTACGAGCGCATGACCGCGCAGGACAACCTCGAGTTCTACGCTCGCGTCTGGCACCTGTCGCCGGCCGAACGCCGTGGGCGGGTCCGCGAGCTGCTCTCCGGCCTGGGGCTGTGGGATCGACGGCACGAGATCGTGGGCGCGTGGAGCCGCGGCATGAAGCAGAAGCTCGCCGTCGCGCGCGCGTTGCTCCACCGTCCCGACCTCGTCTTCCTCGACGAGCCGACTGCGGGACTCGACCCGATCGCGGCGGTCGCCCTGCGCGACGATCTGACGCGGCCTGGCGCGGCGCGAGGGCGTCACCGTCTTCCTCACGACCCACAACCTCAGCGAGGCGGAGAAGCTCTGCGACCAGGTGGCGGTGATCCGCACCGGGCGCCTGCTGGCGGTGGGTCGCCCGGACGAACTGCGAGGGCGCGCACGACGCGACCGGATGGAAGTCACGGGCCGTGGGCTCGACGCCAGGGTGGCCGCCCTGCTGGCAACCGAACCTGCCGTCGAGTCGGCAGAGCTCCGCGATGACCGGCTGACGCTGCGGCTCCGCGACGGGCACGACACGGCGCCACTCGTGGCGCTCCTGGTCCGCGAGGGCGTCGCGGTCGACGAGGTGCGCAAGGGTGGGGCCGACCTCGAGGAAGCCTTCATGGCGCTCGTGGGGAACGACGGATGATCGCGGGCGCCGACGCGTGATCGGCGACGGCGACGACGCGTGATCGGCGAGGCGGCGACGGATGATCGGCGACATCCTGACGATCGCCTGGAAGGACCTGCGCGAGGTGCTGCTGCAGTCCGGCACCCTCCGCCGGTCGCTCCGAGGGCTGCTCTTCTCGTTCCTGATCTTCGGCGTGTTCCTCCCGCTGCAGATCGGCCCGGACCTGGTGCGCCAGCCGGCGGCGATCCTGCCGTTCGCCTGGGTGCCGCTGCTGCTCGCCAGCGGCATGGTCGCCGACGGGATCGCCGGTGAACGGGAGCGCCACACGCTGGAGACGCTGCTCGCGAGCCGGCTCTCCGATCGGTCGATCCTGCTGGGCAAGGTGGTGGCCGCGATCGCCTACGGCTGGGGCTTCATGCTTGTCAGCGCGGCGGTCGGCCTCGTCACGGTCAACGTCGTGAACGCGGGCCACGGCCTGCTCATGTACGAGCCGGGGGCGCTCGCGGTTCTGGGGGTGTTCGGCCTGCTGGGCGCAGGGCTCGTCGCGTGCGGCGGCGCGCTCGTGGCGCTGCGGGCGCCCACCGTCCGGCAGGCCGCACAGAACATGAACCTGGCGATCTTCGCGGTGGTGCTGATCCCGATCCTCGGGCTGCAGGTGCTGCCGGTGGACGTACGGCGCCAGGTGTTCACGACGCTGAGCGGGCTCGACTGGCTGACGATCGGGGTGGGGGCGGCGGCGATCCTTGCGGCGGCCGACCTGCTCCTGCTCGCGGCCACCATGGCGCGGTTCCAGCGGGCGCGGCTGATCCTGGACTGATCGCCCGCGGCGGTCCGTCGACCTGCCCGTGGCATTTGCCAGTATAGAACGTCCGTTCTATACTGGGCCGCCGTTCGAAGGACAGGCATGCCGCGGTACGCCGAGCTCCACTGTCACACCGAGTTCTCGTTCCTCGACGGCGCGTCGTCCGCCGACGGCCTCGTCGATCGTGCGGCGCAGCTCGGCATCGGGGCGCTCGCGGTCACGGACCACCAGGGCCTGTACGGCGCGGTCCGGTTCGTCACCGCGGCCCAGGCGGCGGATCTCCACCCCGTCGTCGGCGTGGAGATCGAGCTGCTCGATGCGGCGGCTCCGGATCCGCAGGGGATCGTGGTGCCGGCGCGGCGTCGTGGGCGGGCGCTGCCGCCGACCCGGACGGCGTGGGAGCCATGGGACGCGGGCGCCTCGGGAATCGAGGGACCGGCGACCGGGCGCGAGGCGGGAGCGGGTGGCCGGCCCGGACGGATCGAGTCGGGACGCCCCGTCCGTCCCCGGGCCGATCGCCTCCGTCTGCCGGGACACCGGGATCCGGTGCGCGAGGACCTGCGCGCCGTGGGCGACGGCCAGCGCGGCCCGCATCTCGTGCTGCTCGCGCGCGACCAGGCCGGGTACCGCAGCCTCTCGCGGCTGGTCAGCGCGGCGAACCTCGCCGGCTCCAAGGGCGTGCCGCGGTTCACGCATGCGCTGCTCGAGCGTCACGCGGAGGGGATCGTGGCGCTCTCCGGGTGCCGGCATGGGGAGATCGCACGCCGGCTCCTGGCGGGCGATCGGGAGGGCGCGGCGCGGGTCGCGGAGCGTTACGCGCGGCTGTTCGGCGGGAGTAGGCGGCTGGCGGCGGCGGGAGCATCGGCGGTCTCCAGGCGCGACGTGTCCGCGGTGGCATCGGCGGATTCGTCCTCGAGCTCCAGCACCACCTCCTGCCGGACGACGACTGGCTCGTGGCCGAGACGGTGCGGCTGGCCCGGGAGCTCGGCCTCCCGGTTGCCGTCACGAACGACGTCCACTACGCGTTCCCCGAGGACCGCGAGCTGCAGGACGTGATGGTCGCGATCCGCCACGGCCTGACGCTCGACGAGAGCGCCCACCTGCGCCGTCCGAACGGCGAGTTTCACCTGAAGTCGGCAAGCGCTCTGCTCGCGCTGCCGCCGAACGACGCGGACGCGGATCCCGGGATCCGGCGGGCCTGGGCGGAGGGGATGACGACCGCGGCCGAGCTCGCCGACGCCTGCCGGGTCGACCTCGGGTTCGAGCAGTACCGGTTCCCCGGGTTCGAGGTTCCGAAGGGCGAGACGTCGTTCAGCCACCTCGAGGCGCTCTGCCACGAGGGAGCGCGGAGGAAGTACCACCCGCTCACTCCGCGCGTGCTCTCGCAGCTCGCTCACGAGCTCGACGTGATCGAGCGGACGGGGCTCGCCGAGTTCTTCCTGATCTGCTGGGACGTGATGCGGTTCGCCCGGGAGCGCGGCATCCCGGCACAGGGGAGGGGGAGCGCGGGCGACTCGATCGTCGCGTACGTGCTGGGGATCACGCGGGTCGACCCCATCCGTCACAACCTCCTGTTCGAGCGGTTCATCAACGAAGGACGCACGAGCTACCCGGACGTGGACATCGACTTCGCGTCGTCGCGGCGCGAGGAGGTGATCCGGTACGTCTACGACCGGTACGGCCCCGAGCACACCGGCATGGTCTGCAACGTGATCACGTACCGGGCGCGGTCGGCGGTGCGCGAGGTGGGGTACGCGCTGGGGTTCCCGAGGCCGCTGGTCGATCGGGTGGCGAAGGCGCTCGAGACGTACGACTCCGCGATGGTCCGGCGCGACCTGGAGGTGGAGGGGGGCTTCGCGGAGTTCTTCGCTCCGGCGCAGACTGCCGGCGACCCGGGAACGGTGGAGCGGCCGGCCGCCGGGCCGGACGAGATGGACCAGCTCAACCATGCGCGCGGCGGGCGCCGGCGGCGGTCCACGCCCGACGACGAGGGCGGTCCCGGCGACACGCCGGTGAGCGTCGCGTGGCTGCGGGCGGAGCGCGAGCACGGCCCGGCATCCGGGCGCGGGCCGGGCACCACCGTCGGCCTGTCGCCGTGGGAGCGCTGGCTCGAGCTCTGCGCGCGGATCGACGGCCGCCCCCGGCACCTCGGCATCCACGTCGGCGGCATGCTCGTCACCGCCGCCCCTCTCGTCGAGATCGCGCCCCTGGAACGCGCGACCATGCCCGGCCGCGTCGTCGTCCAGTTCGACAAGCGCGACGTCGAGACGATGAAGCTGATCAAGCTCGACCTGCTCGGCCTGCGCATGCTCTCGGCGATGGACGACGCCCTGCGCGACGTCACCGCCGACTGCGGCGTGGCGCTCGACCTGGATCGGTTGCCCGAAGACCTGCCGGACGTCTTCCGCATGATCCGCGCCGCCGACACGACCGGCGTCTTCCAGATCGAGTCGCGGGCGCAGATGCAGACGTTGCCGAAGTCCGCGCCCACGACCCTCGACGACCTGGTGGTCGAGGTGGCGATCATCCGGCCCGGCCCGATCCAGGGCAACGCCGTGCATCCGTACCTGCGTCGGCGCCAGGGGATCGAGCCCGTCTCGTACCTCCACCCGAGCCTCGAGCCCGTCCTGCGCGAGACGCTCGGCGTGATCCTGTACCAGGAGCAGGTCATGGAGATCGCCATCCGGGTCGCCGGGTTCAGCGCCGCCGAGTCGGACGGGTTCCGGCGGGCCATGGGCACGTGGCGCTCCAGCGGCGAGATGGAGAAGCTTCACCGGCGGTTCGCGGACGGGTGCCGGGACGTGAGCGGCCTGGCGGACGAGCAGGCGGAGGAGCTGTTCCGGCAGGTCGCCGCGTTCGCCAGCTTCGGCTTCAACAAGAGCCACGCGGCCGCATTCGCCCGGACGGCGTACGAGTCGGCGTTCCTGAAGCTCTACTACCCGGCGCAGTTCACGGCGGGGCTCATCAACAACCAGCCGATGGGCTTCTACCCGGTCGAGGTGCTGGTCAACGACGCGAAACGCCACGGGGTGGCGGTCCTGCCGGTCGACCTGAACCGAAGTCGCTACCGCACGATGACCGAGTGGGTGGGCATGCCGGGCGAGCCGCTGCCCCCGGGGTGCGGGATCGAGCGGCGTCCGCGCGTGGTTCGATCGTCGGGGTGCGTGATGCCCGACGCCCGCACGCGCCGGCAGCTGGCGGCCGAATCGGCGCAGGGGTACGGGATCAGGCTCGGGTTGCACCTGGTGAAGGGCATCGGCGAGGAACACGCGGAGGCACTGGACGGAGAGCTGGAGCGCGGTCCGTACCGTTCGCTGGCCGACGTGGTGGCACGGACCGGGCTCGCCGAGGAAGTGATCGAGCGGCTGATCCGGGCGGGCGCGCTCGACTCGCTGGGCCGGCCGCGCCGGGAGTTGCTCTGGCAGCTGCGCGAGGTGGCGGCGTCGACGGGTCGGGAGAGGCGGACCGACCGACGGGTCGAGGCCCGGGTCCTCGATCTCCGGCTGCCGCCGACCGACGCGCCCGACCTGCCCCCGCCCACCGAGGTCGAGAGGCTGGCCGACAGCTACGCCATCCTCTCGCTCGACGCGCGCCGGCAGGTGATCGAGCTGTTCCGCCCGGCGCTGGACCGGCTCGGCGTGACCCCCAACGCACGTCTCTCGGACCTGCGCCCGGGCCCCGTCCGGATCGCCGGCCTGGTCGTGACCAGGCAGCATCCCATGACCGCGCGGGGCACCGTCTTCCTGGCGCTCGAGGACGAGACGGCGATGGTCAACGTCACGCTGTGGCCCGACCAGTGGAACCGCTTTCGCTCAACGGTGCGACGGCACGCGCTCCTGCTGGTCGATGGCGATCTCCAGCGGGAGGCGAGCGTCGTGAACGTGGTCGCGCGCGAGGTCCGCGCACTGCCGGACGTCGCGCGGGCCGCCGGGGGCCCCGAAACTCCGGACGGCATCCGCCCCCAGGGCTACACGGGCATGCGGCGAGGCTGAGCTCAGCGCGCGCGCTTCGGCTCGGGTCGCCTGGCCTCGCGCCGCTGGGCACGCTTGCGTGCCTCGGCGGCCTCCCGGCTGCGCGCCTGCGACCGGCGGAGGAAATCCCGGTACCAGAACGCGAACCAGCCGAAGACCGCGCCGGTCAGGACGAACTGGACGGCCTGCCAGGCGGAATACACGACGCGCTGCGTCGCGTCCATCGTGTCCAGCGATCCGAACATGCCGACCAGGCCCAGGGCGAGCACCGTGAACAGCACCGACGCCATGATGCCCAGGATCGCGCCGAACATGTACGCGCCCCGCGGAGCCAGGAAGCCGACGGCGAAGAACAGCAGCGTCGGCTGAAGGAACGCGAGCTGGATGTACAGGGACACGAGGCCGCTGCTGCCGCCGACCTGGCCCTTCGGAAGCGCGACCGCGGCCGCGGCGGCAACCAGCAGCAGTGCGTAGGGGAGGAGGATCAGGGGCTGCGCGCGGGTCACGGCCGGGATGGCCCGCAGGTCGGCGCGCACGTCGGGTCTGTGCATCCGCCCGATGGCCCGGCGCGCGCTCTCCGCCAGCGAAGTCGCGGGCGCTGCCGGAGCGGACGAGGCCGTGCGCACGTCGTCGGTCACCGCCGCCTGCTCCGCCTGCTCCGCCTGCGTCGCGCGGTAACGCCGTCGAGCCTCGGCGCGCTCGGTCCTCTTTGCGCGTGCCAACGGTCGACTCCTTTGCTGCGCGGCTGGTCGCTGGCGCGAGGTCGGCGGCACCCGCGCGCGCTCGGGTGATCCGGGGCGACGGTGCTCGGCCGGTTCCGTGCATGGTACGCCGAAGGCGGCGGTAAGCGGCGGTGGATCCGCGGTAGAGGGCGATGGGCTACAAGGGCGCCACCGCCGGCTCCCGGAGGTGCAGCCATGGATCGCCCGACCAGTCGCCATCGCAGTCGCTTCCCGCGCGGAGCGCTCGTCTCGAGCGCGGTGCTCGTGCTCGCCCTCAGCGGCCTCGCGATGG
The DNA here is from genome assembly GCA_963759135.1 of uncultured Chloroflexia bacterium. Taxonomy (GTDB): domain Bacteria; phylum Chloroflexota; class Limnocylindria; order Limnocylindrales; family CSP1-4; genus JAJYNJ01. The sequence continues at coordinate 171,173 of CAVWXU010000016.1, forward strand.
GAGCCGCTTCCCCGGCGTCCACGCCCACCTGGCCGCCGTCGGCGTCGCTCCTCGTGAGCGAGGTCGCCACGGGCGGCGCCAGCGCGTCCGACGAGTTCATCGAGCTGTACAACGCCGGCGCGCAGCCCGCGGATCTCGCGGGCCTGGAGGTCGCCTACGTGACCTCCACGGGCGGAACGGTGACGCGCAAGGCCGCCTGGACGGCGTCCATCACCGTGGGTGCCGGCCGCCACGTCCTGCTTGCCAACACGTCCGGCGCGTACGCACCCGGAGCAGACGCCACGTACTCGGGCGGGCTCTCGGCCACCGGCGGGACCGTGGTGCTGCGCCCGACGGGCGGGGCCCCGATCGACGCGGTGAGCTGGGGTGACGCGGCGAACGGCTACGTCGAGGAAGTCCCCGCCGCGGCACCGCCGGCATCGTCGAGCATCGAGCGGCGACCCGGCGGGCTGGACGGCAACTGGCGCGATACGAACGACAACTCCACGGACTTCGTGGTCTCGGCGGCGCCCACGCCCCAGCGGTTGACGGATCCGCCGGTCGGGCCGCCCACCCCGACGCCCACACCGACGGCGTCGCCCACCGAGGAGCCAACGCCATCGCCAGGCCCCTCGGGGTCGCCATCGCCGACGCCGGAACCGACCGTCTCTCCGACGGCCGAGCCCACCGAACCTCCGACGGCCGAGCCGACCGCGCCTCCGACTGCCGAGCCGACGCCCACGCCCGCACCGACCCCTACACCATCGCCGGCCCCCACCCCGACGCCGACGCCCACGCCCACCCCGACGCCGACGCCCACCCCGGCCCCCACGCCGACGCCTACCCTTACGCCGGCGCCGCCCTCCCCAATTGCCGCCGTGCGCGCGCTGGCAGACGGGCAGCCGGCAACCATCGCCGGCGTGCTCACCACGCCAGCCGGCTTCGTGGAATCGGGGCTCGAAGCCTTCGTCGAGGACGAGTCGGGCGGCATCGCCATCCACCTCACCACCACGTGGCCCGCCTTGGCCATCGGCGACGGCGTGCTGGCCCGCGGCACGCTCGACACTCGCTACGGTCAGCGCATCCTTCGCGTCGCCTCGGCCTCTGACCTCGAACCCGCGGTCGCGCGAGCGCTCCCCTCCGCGCCGGCCATCGCCACGGGTGACGCGCGCGAGGCGTGGGAAGGGCGCCGCATCCGCGTCGACGGCGTGGTCCTCTCCGGCCGGACGACGCTCGCCGACGGCTTCGGCGTGGACGTGGACGACGGCACCGGGCCCGTCAGGGTCGTGGCCGTCGTGGCCAGCGGCGTCAGCTCCGGCGACCTGCCCACGGGCAGCCACGTCGTCGTCACGGGCGTCCTCGGGCAGCACAATTCCGGGAGTTCGGGTGCGTCCGGGTACCGTCTCTACGTTCGGGACCGTTCCGACGTGGTCGTCGTTCCCGACCCTACGCCCAGCCCGTCACCGACGCCCGATCCCAGCCCTTCGCCAAGCCCCGAGCCGTCCGCGAGCCCCTCTCCGAGTGACAGCCCCACGCCGACTCCGAGCCCCTCGGCAAGCCCCAGCCCATCGCCGTCGCCAGCTCCGCCGGCCGCCATCGGGTCGGTCCGCAGACTGGCGCTCGGGACCGCGGTCACCGTCGAAGGCGTTGTCACCTCGGGCACCGGCGGCATCCTCGACATGCGGACCGTGGCGGTCCAGGACGCGACGGGCGGGATCCTGGTGCTCCTGCCCGTGCGAGACGCACCGATCCTCGCGCGCGGCGATCGCGTCGTTGCGACCGGCAAGCTCGCGTCGCGCTCGGGCGCACTCCAGGTCAGCGTCGGATCGGCGACCGGCGTCCGCATCGTGGGCGTCGAGACGCTCCCGGTCCCGCGACTCGTGGCGTCGAGCGACCTCGGCGAGGCCGTCGAAGGGCTCCTCGTGCGCGCCACCGGATCCGTCACGCGCCTGACGCGGGCCACGTCCGGCTCGACGACGCTCGCGGTGTCCGACACGAGTGGCAGCCTGACCGTTTCATGCTGGCAACCGTGCGCCGCCGACGCGGCACGAGGCGCACGTGTCGAGGTGACCGGCATCGCCGGCCAGCTCTGGTCGCGCTCCGGCGCCGCCGATGGCTACCGGATCTGGCCGCGCGACGAGTCCGACGTCCGGGTTCTCGAATCCACCGACGGCGGGGGCGCCACCCCTGGCCCCGGCAGCTCTCCGACGCCTCCGCCCGGAGTCGTGACGATCTCCTCGGCCAAGTCGAGGGCCGGAGTCGTCCTGACCGTCGAGGCGGTCGTCACGACCGCCCCCGGGTTCATCGACCCGGATCCTCGGCGAGTCGTCGTCCAGGATGCCAGCGGGGGGATCCTCGTGCGGCTGCCGTCGGACGCTGCCCCGGTCGCGCTCGGCGACAGGCTGCGCGTGACGGGCCGCGTGGGGACGCTCGGTGGCGCGCCGCAGTTGGCGGCGACCGCCGTGGCCGTCCTCGGCCACGGCACCCCGGCGTCCGCGTCGGCCCTCACCGTCGCCCCCGCGAAGGCGGACGAGTGGCGTCTGGTCAGAGCCGACGGCCGGGTGCAGACGGTGCGACGGTACGGGTCGACGTGGCGCGCCGAGGTCCGTCTCGCCGGGGGCGCCATCGTCCCGATCCAGGGAATCAGCCGAAGCGGCATCCCATCGACGGCGCTCGTCGAGGGTCGTGACGCGACGGTCACCGGGATCGTGCGCCGACCGTCGAGCGGCGCCGCCGATCAGCGGCTCGCGGTCGTGCCCCGGTCGCCCGCCGACATCGCGCTTGGGCCCGGCGCAGGCGTGGCGTCCTCCGCGGGGAGTGTCGCCGCCGGCACCGGTGGCGTCACGTCCGTTCGAGGCGCGCAGCCTGCGACCGCCGGCCAGGCCGGCCTGTCGGGGGGCACCGGCGCGATCGCCGGCATCGACGTGGACCTGGCCGACATCGGGGCCCACCTCGGCGAGCTCGTTCGGGTCGGTGGGTCGGTCGCGGCGACGCGAGTCGACGGCGTGACCCTCGACGACGGAACGGGCCAGGCCGATGCCCGGTTCGTTGGCGAGGCCGGCGCGCTGCTCGACTCGATCGAGCCAGGCGACGTGCTGAACGTCACGGGCACCGTCGCACGGACAGGAGACGCGGCGCCTGCCGTCGTCGTCAGCGATCCCGCCGGCATCTCGCGAGTCGGTCGGCTGGGCGAGAGCGTCCCCATCGCCGCCGCGTCGAGCCCGGGCACCCCCGGCACAGCGCTCGGGCCTGGCGAGGACGGCGCGGACGCCGGCCTGCGCGAGGTACGCGAGTTGCGCCTGGGGCCCGTTGCGATGGCGATGCCGACCGGGCTCTCGGACTGGGTGCTCTGGCGGCATCCTGGCGCTGCTCCTTGCCGGCTCGGTCGCAGCCGTCCTCGCGGGCCGCCGGCTCGGCGCGAACCGGCGAGAACAGGTGGGCAAGGGCCTGGTGGACCGCCTTGGCCGGCTCCTCGCTGCGCCGACCACGGAGGCGCACCACTGACAGCCATGGCGAGGAAGGAGCCGCCCTGGTGACAGACTCGAGGAGTCCGCCCACGCCCGGCGCTCTCACCGTCGGCCTTCGGGCGCGCCCGTGCGCAACCATCCGGCGGCAGCACAGCCCCGGCCGCGGCTCGCCTCGAGCCGTGGCCGGGGAACCGGGTGTCAGGGGCGGCCCGCGCGCGGCGGCGCTCGTCGCATGCCGGCGTGCCCGCACACACGCCCGAGCGCGCTGTCCGGCGTGCTGGCCGTACTCACCGAGGTGCTTGCCGTACACGCCGACGTGCTGGCTCGCTTGACGCTCGTGTTTCCGCTTCTCTATGCTCGGCGGCAACTCCGCGGTTCGTGGCGGAGGCGGCACGAGGAACGTTGACTTGCCGACCGCGGATCCCCGGGTGGCGCTGCCCGACACGGAGCGCCAGTACCACATCGACCTCGCCCCCGGCGAGGTCGCCGAGTACATCCTTCTTCCGGGCGATCCCGATCGCATCGACGCCATCGCATCGAGATTCGACACGATCGAGGTCAGGCGCCGCCACCGCGAGTTCGTGAGCGTCACCGGCACGCACCGGGGAGTGCGGGTGTCGGCGGTCTCGACGGGCATCGGCGCGGACAACGTGGAGATCGTGGTGCCCGAGATCCTGGCCCTGACGTCGCGCCCCACGTTCATCCGCGTGGGGTCCTGCGGCGTTCTCCGCGAGGACATCGGCATCGGGGACCTGGTGGTCACGTCGGGAGCCGTTCGGCTGGAGTCGACCACCGCCTACTACGTGCACGAGGGATACCCTGCCGTTGCGGACTACGGCGCCGTGGCCGCGCTGCTCGAGGCCGCGGCCCGGTGCAGGAAGCGGGCTCACCTCGGCATCACGGCGACCGCCCCGGGGTTCTACGGCGCGCAGGGACGGCCCGTACCTCGGCTGCCGATCCGGTACCCGGATCTCGCCGAGGAGATGCGTCGACAGGGCGTCGTGAACTTCGAGATGGAAGGCTCGGCGCTCCTCGTGCTCGCCGGGCTTGCCGGGTGCCGGGCAGGCGTGGTCTGCACGGCGTTCGCGCAGCGGACGACGGGAGAGTTCCTGCAGGGGGAGGCGAGGGAGCGAGCGGAGTCCGACTGCATCGACGTGGGCCTCGAGGCCCTGATGATCCTGTCCGAGATGGACCGCCAGGTCCGCGAGGCGGGAGCGACGCGCTGGCGCCCAGGACTGTGGTCCGCGGGTTCCGGCGCATGAGTGTCGGATCAGGCGGCGACCACCGGCGTTGTCGGAGGGCGTCACGAGTGCCGGATCAACCGGAGAGAGGAGTACCCAATGGCTGAGGCGTACTGCGTCAAGTGCAAGGCCAAGCGTGAAGTCAAGAACCCCGAGCAGATCACCATGAAGAACGGCAAGCACGCCCTCAAGGGCACGTGCCCCGTCTGTGGAACGAGCGTCTTCAAGATCGGCGGCTGAGGCCTCGACCCCGCGATCCGCGTAGGCCCCGGCTTCGGCCGGGGCCTTCGCATGCCCAGCCTCGCCGCCCGACCTTGCGGTCGGGCGCGGCCACCCCGCGGTCGGGCGCGCCGCCCGACCTGCGGTCTGGCGCCGGGTAGCACGTGCACATGGGGCCGTCCGGGCCGATCTGGCCACCGGGCCGGTTGGTACAATCGCTCTGCGATGGAGAACGGGCAGACGGCACCAGGCTCGCATCCGGGTGCGTCGGCCGCCGGCGTCGGTGCGGGAAGCGTCCCGAGATGCGCGGCGTGCCCCGACTCCACCGTTCACCCAGCCATCAGCCTCGGCATCCCGGTGGCCTGAGCCGCCTGGGAGAGCCGTCCTGTCGGGGGCGCCGCAGAGCTCGCGGGCGGCCGCAGAGCCCGGGGGCGCCGCAGAGCCCGGGGCCGCGAGCCCCATGCCACGCCATCGATGCGCCCGCGTCGGCGGGCTCCAGTGAGGTACCGCACCATGACCACTCGCGTCGGGATCAACGGGTTCGGCCGCATCGGGCGGCAGGCGCTCAAGGCCATCATCGAGCGCGCGCCCGACCTGGAAGTCGTCGCGGTCAACGACATCGTGGACGTCGCCACGAACGCGCTGCTCTTCAAGCACGACTCGACCTACGGGGCGTACTCCGGCTCGGTGTCGCACACGGACGACGCCATCGTCGTCGACGGCCGAACGATCAGGAGCCTGATGGTGACGAACCCGGCCGAGCTCCCGTGGCGCGACCTCGGCGTCGACATCGTCATCGAGTCGACCGGCAGGTTCACGGACGGCGACAAGGCCCGCGCGCACATCGATGCCGGTGCAAAGAAGGTCATCATCTCGGCGCCGGCCAAGAAGGAGGACGTCACGCTGGTGCTCGGCGTCAACGAGCAGGCCTACGACCCGGCCGCCCACGCGATCATCAGCAACGCCAGCTGCACCACGAACTGCCTCGCGCCGATCGCCAAGGTCCTCAACGACTCGTTCGGCATCGAGCGGGGCCTGATGAACACGATCCATAGCTACACCAACGACCAGCGCATCCTGGACGTCGCCCACAAGGATCCCCGCCGCGCCCGCTCTGCCGGGCTCAACATCATCCCGACGACCACGGGCGCCGCCAAGGCGCTCTCGCTGGTGATCCCCGAGCTCAAGGGCAAGCTGGACGGGTTCAGCCTGCGGGTGCCGACCCCGACCGTGAGCGTTGTCGACCTGACCGTCGACCTCGCGAAGGAAACCACGGTCGAAGAAATCACCGCCGCGTTTCGCGCGGCCGAAGCCGGCCCGATGCAGGGGATCCTCGGCGTGAGCGACGAGCCGCTCGTCTCGACCGACTTCAGGGGGGACCCCCGGTCCTCGATCGTCGAGGCGGCGTACACCCTGGTCATCGGCGGCCGGTTCGCCAAGGTCCTGGGCTGGTACGACAACGAGTGGGGCTACAGCTGCCGCGTCGCCGACCTGGCCACGTTCGTCGCAGCGCGCCTGTAGCAGCAGCCCGAACCGCCCGGGGCCGCGCGAGCCGGCTGTCGCGTCGCTCGAGGCGCACACGAGAGGACTCCGATGGACAAACAGACCGTGCGGGACTTCGATCCGAGCGGAAAGCGGGTCTTCGTGCGGGTCGACTTCAACGTCCCCCTGGAGGACGGGAAGGTCACCGACGACACGCGGATTCGCGCGGCGCTTCCCACGATCAGGTACCTGCTCGACAAGGGCGCGATCGTCATCCTCGCCAGCCATCTCGGCCGCCCGAAGGGCAAGGTCGTCGAGAGCATGCGGCTTCGCCCCGCCGCCGAGCGGCTGAGCCAGCTCCTGGGCCGCAGCGTCCGCGTAACCGGCGACGCGATCGGCGCGGGCACGAACGACGCGCTCGCCCGGCTGAAGCCGGGTGAGGTCGTGCTCCTCGAGAACCTGCGCTTCCACCCGGAGGAGGAGGCGAACGACCCCGAGTTCGCGAAGACGCTGGCCGGCTATGCGGACGTCTACGTCAACGACGCCTTCGGCACGGCGCACAGGGCGCACGCGTCCACGGTCGGGATGGCCGAGCTGCTGCCGGCCTACGCCGGCTTCCTGATGGAGCGCGAGATCAACGCGCTCTCGCGCCTCATCGAGAACCCCGAGCGACCCTTCGCGACCGTGCTGGGCGGCGCCAAGGTATCCGACAAGGTCAAGGTGCTCGAGAACCTCGTCTCGCGGTGCGACACGTTCTGCATCGGCGGCGGGATGGCCAATACCTTCCTCGTCGCGAAGGGCTTCACGGTGGGCAAGAGCCTGCTCGAGCCCGACCGGGTCGACGACGCCCGGCGCATCCTCGCCGATGCCGAGACGCGCGGCGTCACGTTCGTGCTGCCGACGGACGTCGTGGTGGCGAAGGAGGTCACGCGCGGGGCCGAGCACAAGGTGGTGCCGGCCAGCAAGGTGCCCAACAGCTGGTCGATCGTCGACGTTGGTCCGAACACGGTGACCGCGTTCGAGGCGGCGCTGGCGCCGGCACGGACCGTCCTGTGGAACGGCCCGCTCGGCGTCTTCGAGATCCCCACGTTCGGAGACGGGACGCGCGCCATGGCCCGGTTCCTTGCGGCTCGCGCCGACCAGGGTGTCACGACGGTGGTGGGTGGTGGCGACTCCGTCGCGGCGCTCGACCAGCTCGAGCTCGCCAACAAGATGACCCACGTCTCCACCGGCGGCGGCGCCTCGCTCGAATTCCTCGAGGGGATCACCCTGCCTGGCGTGGCCGTGCTGCGGGACCGGAAACCGACGTAAGGCACCGTAGCGGGCACGTCCCGCACATACCCGTCATCATCACGAGGGCACGGCACCAGTCCGTGCTCTCGTGGCGATTCCCGGAGGGCCAATGAGCCGCGTCCTCGACCGCGGAGCCATCTTCGCCGGCTGGGTCGGCGCCGGAATGGCGGCGGTCATCGTGCTCAGCTTCGAGCTCGTGATCCCGGTGCAGCCCGTCGTCTTCTATTCGGCGCCGCTGGCGGGCCTGCTCATCGGCTACTACGCGAACACGCGCTCCGGGCGGGCAGGTGGTCCGTGGGCGCGGGTCGCCGCGAACGCCATCTACGCCGGTCTCGTCACCGGCCTGTCCCTGGCGCTCCTGTACGGAGCGATCCGGTTGCTGTTCTTCTATGGGGACGCCGGGTTCAGCGCCGGCAGCCAGGGTGGAGCGGTCACCTGCCGGTCGGGCGCGGACTGCACGTACCAGCGCTATCTCGCCGATCCCGCCTCGGCTGCCGAGTTGCGCGCGGCTGGCATCACCGACGCGTCTTCGTTCGAGCGGTACTTCCTGGCCGAACAACTCGACGGCGGGATCATCCTGCTGCTCTGGACCGCCGTGCCGGCGCTCTTCGGCGGCCTGGGTTGGCGCGCCGCGAACTCGGAAGCGCCTACTGGCGACGCCGGCGTGAACCCGCTTCCTGAGGCGCGTCGGTAGGGCCGTTGCGCGCGGCGCCGTCCTAACAGCGCTCGAGCCCCGGCCGGACCTCGGGCCCGACCTAGGCCTCGGGCTTCTTCCGCGTTCGAGGCGCGGGCGCCGGCTTGGTCTCGACCGCTGGGGCCGCCCTGGCGGCACGCGGCGCTCGCGCCTTCGGTGCCGTTTCCGTGGCCGCAGCCTTCTCCGCGGTGGCCGGGCGGCTCGGGCGCGGGACCCGGGGAGTGGCCGGCTTGGCGGCGGGTCGGGGGCCGGCCGCCGCCGCCGGCGTGGTTCCTGCGGCTGCTTCGGCCGCGCTGGACTCGCCGCGGGTCGCGCGGTGAACCGCGGCTCGAGCCTTGCCCGCGGCGGTCTGCTCGCCCTTTGCCTTGGCTGCGCGCGACGTCGCGACGCGGACCTTGGCAGCCTTGGCTGCGGCGGCCTTGCCGGTCGTCTTGGTGGCGCGCGCGGTCCCCACGACGGTCGCACCGGCGAGCGCGGCGTTGACCTTGCGCATCAGCCGACTCTTGCGCCGGGCCGCAGCGTTCGGGTGGATCGCGCCGGCCTTGGCGGCCCGGTCGAGCGCCGATTCCGCCTCGGGGATCGTGGCTGTGGCGAGCTCGGCGTCGCCGGCGACGGCCGCGCGCAGGGCCTTCGTGACCAGCGTCCGTGCGCGCGACTCCCTCGGCTGGTTGATCTCGTGCCGCCGGGCGGCCTGGCGGTCGCGCTTGATGGCCTGAGGCGTCCGTGCGCCCTTCCAGTTTCGAGCCGAGTGTGCCAAGGCGGATCGATCCTCGATGCGATGCTGACGTGGTGGCGGGGAGCACCGGTCGCGCTGGCCGGGCGTCCCGGTGGGGCGTGGCCGCGTCCAGTGCGCGCGACGGCTGATGGTATCAGGTCGGCGCCAGCCGGGCGAGCAAGGGCAGGCGGGGCATGAGGGCCAGGCGGGCCATGTAGACGGCCGGACGGGGCAACGAGAGGGCCGGCCGGGCGAGCGGGCCGCCTCTGCTACACTCGGCCCGCCCCATGATCCCCCAGGATCACTTCCGCAACTTTTGCATCATTGCGCACGTCGACCACGGCAAGTCGACGCTGGCGGACCGCTTCCTGGAGCTGACGCACACGATCGACGCCCGCCAGATGACGAGCCAGGTCCTGGACTCGATGGACCTGGAACGCGAGCACGGGATCACGATCAAGGCCCGCGCCGTCAGGCTCCAGTACACCGCGCGCGACGGCGAGGCCTACGCGCTGAACCTGATCGACACGCCGGGGCATGTCGACTTCACCTACGAAGTGAGCCGGTCGCTGCAGGCCTGCGAGGGCGCGATCCTCGTGGTCGATGCGGCCCAGGGGATCGAGGCCCAGACGCTGGCGAACGTCTACCTGGCCCTGGAGCACGACCTGGTCATCGTCCCCGTGATCAACAAGATCGACCTGCCGTCGGCACAGCCTGAGCTCGTGATCGAGGAGCTCGAGACCGTGCTCGCGATCCCGCGCGAGGAGGTCCTCCTGGCATCGGCCAAGGAGGGGACCGGGGTCGTCGACGTGCTGGAGGCGGTGGTGCAGCGGATCCCGCCGCCGGGAGGCGATCCCGCGGCGCCGGCCCGGGGGCTCATCTTCGACTCGCACTACGACGCCTACAAGGGCGTCGTGGCATACGTCCGGCTCGCCGAGGGCACGCTGCGCGCCCACGAATTGGTGCGGCTCATGGCGTCGGGCGCGGAGAGCGAGCTGCTCGAACTCGGCGTCTTCCGGCCACAGCTGGTGCCCGTCGAAACGCTGTCGGCCGGCGAGGTCGGCTACGTTGCGACCGGCCTCAAGAGCGTGCGCGACTGCCAGGTGGGGGATACGCTGACGTCGGCCGAGCGCCCCGCCGCTTCGCCGCTGCCCGGGTACAAGGCGGCCAAGCCGCTCGTGTTTGCCGGCATCTACCCCATCAACGGGCCCGATTACCCGCTGCTCCGGGACGCACTGGAGAAGCTCCACCTCAACGACGCCTCGATCACCTTCGAGCCGGAGAGCTCGGTCGCGCTCGGGTTCGGGTTCCGCTGCGGGTTCCTGGGGCTGCTGCACATGGAGATCGTGCAGGAGCGGCTGGAGCGGGAGTTCAGCCTCGAACTGATCGCGTCCGCGCCGTCGGTCGAGTACCTGGTGACGCTGACCGGCGGCCGTGGGGACGTCCGGGTCGACAACCCCGCCGAACTCCCCGGACCCTCCGACGTCGAGCAGATCGCCGAGCCCTGGGTGCGCGTCAAGATCGTCACCCCGAACACCTACATCGGCACGCTCATGGATCTTGGAAAGGTGCGACGCGGAACGTTCGAGTCGATGGAGTACCTCGACCAGGCGCGCGTGCTCATGCAGTTCGAGCTGCCGCTGGCCGAGGTGATCGTCGACTTCTACGACCAGCTCAAGAGCCGCACGCAGGGCTACGCGAGCATGGACTACGAGGAGATCGGGTACCGGCCGGAACGGCTGGTCAAGCTCGAGATCCTCGTCAACGGCGAGCCCGTGGACGCCCTGTCGATGATCGTGCACCGTGAGGACGCCCAGGCGGAGGGGCGCCGACTCGCCGAGCGGCTCCGGAAGCTGATCCCTCGCCAGATGTTCGAGGTGCCGATCCAGGCCGCCATCGGCGGCACGGTCGTGGCGCGCGAGACGATCGGCGCGATGCGCAAGAACGTGCTCGCGAAGTGCTACGGTGGCGACATCACGCGCAAGCGCAAGCTGCTCGAGAAGCAGCGCGAGGGAAAGCAGCGCATGAAGCGCGTGGGGCAGGTGGAGATCCCGCAGGAGGCGTTCCTCGCCATCCTGCGAACCGACGAACAGGCCTGACGGGCGGGCCAAAGCGGCGGGGAACCCGGGAGGCCAGCGATGCCCGTGCCGGTCGACGAGATTCGGACTCTCATGGCGATCGCCCTGGCCGGGCTGTTGCTCCTGCTGCGCCTGGACGCGCCCCGCTTCGGGTCCGCCGAGTACGACGTGGACACGGACGACCGACACGATCGGGGCGCGCCTGACGAGGCTCGCCTGGCCGGGCCTGGCGGTCGTGCTCGTGGCTGCGATCGCCATCCTGCTGCCCGCGGGGCCCGGCGCCATCGGCCTCGGACGCGCCAGCGCCGCGTCCCCCCTCACCGTCGTGCTGGCGATCCTGGGCGCGGGCGCGGGCGTCGGCGCCGTGGTCGGCGTCGCCCGCCTCCGGTCGCCGGCGTGGTCGCCGCGCCTGAACGTCGCGGGCGACGCGCCGCGCCATGCCTTCGACTCCCTCGCGACGGCGATCGTGGACGAGCTGACGTTCCGCGGCGTGCTGCTCGGATTCATGCTCGTCGCCGGCGTGCCCCCCGCGGTCGCGTTTCTCGTGCAGCTCATCCTGTACGGGCTCGAAACGCGTCTCGGGCGGACCGTGGTGACACTCGACCTGCTTCTCGAAGCACTCCTGCTCGGCGCGCTGACCGGTGTGCTCGCGCTGGCGACCGGGGGCGTAGCCGCGCCGCTGGTCGCACACGCCGCGACGCGCTTCGCCGCGCTCGACCTGGCCGACGCCATCCCGTCGCCGTCCCCGGGTCGGTTGCGCTGAAGCGCGCCGGCCGGTTGCCCCGGACCCGACGGAGGCCGCGCGGCTCATGAGCGGCCTTCACCATCGTCCCGCGTCCGCCCCAGCCGCCGCCCCCCGTAGCGCCGCCCCCAGTGCGGCGATCGCGGCCGGGCATCGCGATGACGGCGAGGATGGGCCGCTGCCGCCGGCCGCACTCTACGTGCACGTCCCGTTCTGCCTTTCCATCTGTCCCTACTGCGACTTCGTGGTGTTCGCCGGGCGCGCGGCGCGCGGGCCCGCGTCGAGGGTCGAGGCGTTCCTCTCCGCGCTCGACGCCGAGCTCGACCTCCGCGCCGACCAGCTGGATGCGTCGACGGGCGAGCGGCCGCCGCTGCGCAGCGTCTACATCGGCGGTGGAACACCGTCGCTCCTGGCCGCGTCCCGCGTCGGGTCGGTGCTCGAGCGCGTCCGTCGCCGGTACGGGGTCGAGCCGGGAGCCGAAGTCACGATCGAGGCGAACCCGGGGCCGGACGATCGCGGCGACTTCGAGGGTCTTGGCGGCGGCGGGCGTCACCCGTGTCAGTCTCGGGGCGCAGAGCACGGACGGCGCCGAGCTGCGGCGGCTGGGGCGCCGGCACTCCGCCGGGGACGTGCTCGCGGCCGTGGCGGCCGCGCGGCGCGCAGGCATCGGATCCATCAGCGTCGACCTCCTGTACGACGTGCCGGGTCAGACGCTGGCGACGTGGCGGCGAACGCTCGACACCGTCCTGGAGGCCGGGGTCGATCACGTGTCGGCCTACGCCCTGATGCTGGACGACCCCGACGCCGAGGGCCTCACGGGCTCGAACGGCGACCACCTCCCCACCAGCGCCGGCGCCCGCCGGTGGCGGGCGCGAGCGCGCGGCGAACAGGACGAGGACCGCGCCGCCGACCTCTACCAGGCCGCGGACGAGACGCTCGCCGCCGCCGGGCTCCGCTGGTACGAGCTGTCCAACTGGGCGCGGCCGGGGCACGAAAGCCGCCACAACCTCGCCTACTGGCACCACGATCCGTACGAGGCCGTGGGGCCGGGCGCCCATGCATTCGACGGGCGCTCGCTGCGTCGATGGAACGCGGCGCGGCTCGAGGGGTATCTCGCCGCGTTGCGCTCCATGCCTCCTCGGCTGCCCCCGGGGGGAACGGAGCGGCTCGATCCGGCGACGTTCGCGGCCGAGGAGGCAGTCCTCGCCCTCAGGCTCCGTGACGGGATCGGGCTGGACGTCGCCGCGCGGCCGGCGGTCGCCGCCGCGTTGGGCTGGGCCCGCGGCCACGGCCTCCTGGAGGTCCTCGACGGGGGGCGCGTCCGCCTGTCCCTGCGCGGCCGGCTGCTGTCGAACGAGCTGTTCGCTCGGATCGTCCCGTAGTGGCTGCGCGGCTTCGGCCCCCTGCGCGGCTTCGGTCCCGTGCTGCTTCGGCCCCGTGCCGCTTCGGCCGACACGTGCCGCTTCGGCCCATTGACACCGTGCGAGCCCCCTTGGTACTATCGCGGGCGTTAGCACTCCGGCACAGAGAGTGCTAACCGGCACGCAGCGCGCCAACGCGGCACAGCGTGCTGACCACGAGCGCCGGATGGCGCGGCCGAATCATGAGGACAGGTCGTGGCGCGTCGGAACCACCGCGAGCCCGGGCCGCTCGACCCACGGGCGCAGGCGATCCTGCGGACGATCATCGAGGAATACGTGGCCACTGCCGCCCCTGTGGGCAGTCACGCCCTCGTTGAGCGATACGGGCTGGGCGTCAGCTCGGCAACGGTGCGCAACATCATGGCCCAGCTGGAGTTCGCGGGGTACCTGTCGCATCCCCACACCAGCGCGGGGCGCACGCCGACAGACGCCGGGTACCGGCTCTATGTGGCATCGATCTCGGAAGGCGTCAACCTCGCCCCGGTCGAGCAGCTGATGATCCGGCACCAGTTCGGCCAGGTCGAGTTCACGTCCGAGCAGTGGTTCCGGCTCGCGGCCGCGACGCTGGCCGCCGTGACCCGGGAGGCCGGCCTGGCCACGCCGGCAAAGCCGGCAACGGCCCGGCTCCGGCGAGTCGATCTCGTGCAGGGCGGCGACCGCATCGCCGCTCTCGTCCTCGTCCTGGCCGAAGGTCCCGTCAAGCAGTGTCTGCTCCAGCTCGGCGAGACCGCCGACCAGGAGACGCTCGACCGCGCCGCCCACCGGCTCAACGAGCTGCTGGCCGGTCGCACCGCGCGGCAGGTGCAGGACGCGCTGGCGCGCATGGCTTCATCCGCCGCGGGATCCCCCGAGTCGGCGGAAGGTCGGATCGTGCACGAGGCGGCGTCCCGCGCGCTGCAGGTGATGCACGAGTTCGACGCGGCGTCGGTGGAGGACATGGTCAGCGAAGGGCTGCTCAACGTGCTGGCGGCGCCGGAGTTCTCCGAATCCGAGAAGGTCCGCCGCGTGTTCGGGGCGCTCCAGGATCGCGAGTACCTCGGCCGGCTGGTGCGCCGGGTCGCCGGGAACAGCGGCGTGCAGGTCTTCATCGGCAGTGAGAACGAGGTCGAGGAGATGCGAGACGTGAGTCTCGTCGTGGCCTCGTACGGTCGTCCCGGGAGGGCCGTCGGCATCATCGGGGTCCTCGGCCCGACGCGCATGCCGTATCCGCACGCGATCAGCAGCGTCCGCTACGTGAGCGGGCTCATGAACGAACTGGTGGACCACTTCTACGCATGATGAACGACAACACAATGACTGAACGACATCACAACGGCGGCGCACGGCGCCGCATCCATCCGCCGGCAGCGCCCCGGCCCAACGGTGACTCGGGCGCCGGCCAGCAGCCCGAGGCGGTGAACGCCGCAACGGAGCAGCCCCTCGTCGCGGAGAATCCGGCCGACGTGATCGAGGCGCTTCGGGCCGAGCTCGAGGCGGCCCGGCAGGAGGCCGGCGAGTTGCGCACCGCCTGGCAGCGCAGCGCGGCCGATTTCCAGAACTACCGGAGGCGCAGCGAGCAGCAGCGAGAGGCCGCCCTCGGGCAGGCCAGCGAGTCGTTGCTGCGGAAGCTGCTCGCCGTCGTCGACGATTTCGACCGTGCCCTGGAGGCGATGCCGGAGGAGCTCGAGCAGTCGGGGTGGGTCGAAGGCGTGTGGCTCGTCGAGCGCAAGCTGCGCGCCCTCCTCGAATCGCAGGGCGTGACCGCCATCGAGGCGATCGGCCAGACATTCGATCCACGCGAGCACGAGGCCGTCGTGCACCAGGAGACCACCGAAGCCCCCGATGGCACCGTCATCGCGGAGCTCCAGCGAGGATACCGGCTGGGGGATCGCGTCCTGCGGCCGTCCCTCGTGGCCGTCGCCAACAACGCGGGCGGGCGGGAGACGCCCGAAGGAGAGAACTGACCAATGGGCAAGATCATCGGCATCGACCTCGGCACGACGAACTCGGTGGTCGCGGTCATGGAGGGAGGCGAACCGACCGTCATTCCGAGCTCCGAGGGCGGCCGCACCGTCCCGTCCGTGGTGGCCTTCACGAAGACGGGCGAGCGGCTCGTCGGGCAGCTGGCGAAGCGTCAGGCGATCACGAACCCGGCCAACACCGTCTACTCGATCAAGCGCTTCATGGGGCGCCGCTGGGACGATCCCGAGGTCCAGCACTCGAAGGGGCTCGTGCCGTACAAGGTCGAACGCGACGCGAAGAGCGACGGGATCAGGGTCGTGCTGGCGGACGGCTCGACGGCGTACACGCCGCCCGAGATCAGCGCGATGATCCTGCAGAAGTTGAAGTCGGACGCCGAGGCCTACCTTGGCGAGAAGATCACCGACGCGGTGATCACCGTCCCGGCGTACTTCGACGACACGCAACGGCAGGCCACGAAGGACGCCGGCCGCATCGCCGGCCTGGACGTGAAGCGGATCATCAACGAGCCCACCGCGTCTGCGCTCGCCTACGGCCTGGACAAGAAGACCGACGAGAAGATCGCCGTCTACGACCTCGGCGGCGGCACCTTCGACATCTCGATCCTCGAGCTGGGCGACGGCGTCTTCGAGGTCAAGTCGACCAACGGCGACACGCACCTGGGCGGCGACGACTTCGACCAGCGCGTGATCGACTGGCTGCTGGCGGAGTTCAAGAAGGACCAGGGGATCGACCTGCGCGCCGACCAGCAGGCGATGCAGCGCCTCAAGGAGGCCGCCGAGAAGGCCAAGGTCGAGCTGAGCTCGACGCTGCAGACGGAGATCAACCTGCCGTACATCACGGCCGACCAGACCGGTCCGAAACACCTCGTGCTCCCCATCTCCCGCGCCAAGCTGGAGGACCTGGTCGCCGACCTGGTCGACCGGACGAAGGGGCCCGTGGAGCAGGCGCTGAAGGACGCCGGGCTGAAGCCGTCCGAGGTCGACGAGGTCATCCTCGTCGGCGGCCAGACGCGCATGCCGGCGGTGGTCGAGGCCGTCAAGGCCATGTTCGGCGGCAAGGAGCCGCACAAGGGCGTCAACCCGGACGAGGTGGTCGCGGTGGGCGCCGCGATCCAGGCGGGCGTGCTGGGCGGCGAAGTCAAGGACGTCCTCCTCCTCGACGTGACGCCGCTCTCGCTGGGGATCGAGACGCTTGGGGGCGTGATGACCCGGCTCATCGACCGGAACACCACCATCCCGACATCGAAGAGCCAGGTCTTCTCGACTGCCAGCGACAACCAGCCGCAGGTCGAGATCCACGTCCTGCAGGGCGAGCGCGAGATGGCGTCCGACAACAAGACGCTGGGCCGCTTCATTCTCGACGGGATTCCGCCCGCCCCGCGGGGCATCCCCCAGATCGAGGTGACGTTCGACATCGACGCCAACGGGATCCTCGACGTGAAGGCCAAGGATCGCGCCACCAGCCGCGAACAGCAGGTCCGCATCACCGCCTCTTCGATGCTCTCGAAGGACGACGTGGACCGGATGGTCCGCGACGCGACCGAGCACGCGGCCGAGGACCGGCAGCGGCGCGAGGAGGTCGAGACGCGCAACCAGGCCGACACCCTGGCGTTCCAGGCCGAGCGGACCCTGCGCGACCTGGGCGACAAGGTGTCGCCCGAAGACCGGGCGGCGACCGACCGGGCCGTCGAGGCCGTGCGGGAGGCTCTGAAGGGCAACGACATGGACGCCATTCGCTCGCGGACCATGGAGCTGGCCGGGCAGCTCCAGAAGGTCGGCACCGCCGCGTACCAGCAGGCCGGCCCGCCGCCCGCCGAGGGGAGTGGCCCGGGAGAAGGTCCGGAGGGCGGCGCCGGGTCGAAGGGCGGCCCGGGAGGCGGGGAGGACGAGGCGGTCGAGGGCGAGTACAAGGAGGTCTGAACCGCGTCAGCCGCCCGGAACCGCGTCAGCCGCCCGCGATCGCCCGCCCGAGTCGCGTCCTCGACGCCCGCCCGTGCCGCCGCGGACCCGCGGCCACGAGCGCCACGCCCCAGACCACGAGTGACACCATCACGAGCCCGTAGACGGGCCAGTACGTGCCGAGTCGGTCGACGCTGATGCCGCCGAGTTCTACGGGCAGGATCCCGCCCAGCGGGTAGGCCACGGCGAGCACGCCGAAGATCGAGCCGAAGCTGGGCCCTCCGAACACGTCGCTGAAGGCCGCCGAGCGGAGGGCGATCGTCGCCCCCATCCCGAACCCGTGGAGGACGACGCCGGCCACGGCGATCTCCGCGGTGGTACCGGTCCCCGCGAAGGCGGCCGTGGAGCCGACGGCGATCACGGCGAGCGATGCGAGTCCGACCGGGCGGCGGCCGAATCGGTCGGAGAGGGCACCCCCGACGAGCTGGCCGGCGATGTACGAGATCGACTCGAGCGCCAGCCCCTGCGCCGCGAGCGCTTCCGGAACGCCCTGGCGCGTCGCGTGGGGCAGGAACGTCTGGAACACGCCCTCGTCCATGGCGCCGATGGCGACCGCGCCAACGAACAGGGCCCAGAAGCGCGCCGTGCGGAGGGTGCGGCGGAGGGTGTCGGGGCGTCCCTGGTCGCCCGACGGTCCAACCTCGCGCGCCGCGCCGACCGCGCCGGGCGCGGATGTCTCGTGGAGGCCGGCGTTCTCGTGCGGTGCGCCGCTCCGCGCTGGTCTCGCCGGGACGAGGATCGCCGGGCCGGTCGTCATGAGCCACACGAACGGCAGTCCGGCCAGCGACAGGCAACCGAAGATCGCGAGGATCTCGCGCCACCCGATGGCGGAGATCGCGGGCGTCACGAGCGGCAGCGCGATCGCGACCCCGGCGCCGGGTCCCGCGTAGGCGATCCCCAGGGCGAGACCCGTCATGCCCGCGTACCGGCGCGCGATCGCGGTCGTTATCCCCACGAAGACCAGTTCGAGGCCGACCGCCAGGAGGATCCCGTAGGCGACGACGAGCAGCCCCACGTCGCTGGCCAGCACGGCGACGCCCCAGCCGACGGCCATCAGCACCAGCCCGGCGGCCAGGAGCCAGCGGTCCGCGATCAGGTCGTAGGCGCGGCCGAGGAGCGGGCTCGACAGGGCGGTGACGAGCAGGAAGATCGTCCAGGGTGTCACTGCAAGCGTCCGGCTGATGCCGAACTCGTGCGCGTAGGCCACCGAGATGGGCGGGAAGCAGTAGAGGCCTGCGTAGGCGACGGCGCCGACCACGAACGCCGCAACCACCGGCAACCACAAACGCGCGCCGGCCCCGCGTGTCATGCGAGCGCCCCCGGGAGGCCGGCGGCGCGCACGGCGCGACCCAGCGCACGGGCGGCGCGCGTGCTCGGCCAGCTGAGGGCGGTCGCGTTCGCGAAGGCCAGGTAGTCGCCGAGGGCGGCCGCCAGCGCCGGCACGAACCCGGGCTCCTCGAGCGGCTCGAAGCCTGGCTCCCACCACGCTCCCAGGATCCGGACACGCCCCGCTTCCCGGTCGATGCGCGGCTCCAGGCGGCCCACGAGCCGATCGCCGTACAGCACGGGGAGGACGTAGTAGCCCCAGCGCCGCCGTGCCGCCGGCACATACACCTCCCACACGTAGTCGAAGCCGAACAGCGTGCGGAGCAGCTCGCGGTCCCACGCGAGGGGGTCGAGGGGCGCCAGGAACGCGACCGCCGCCGGCGACCCGCCCGGCCCCGCGCCGTCCTGCCGCCCGGGGCCAGAGGACTCGCGGCCTGCGCCACCCGACTGGGTTGCGCCAGCGGCGGGACCCACGACCTCGCGCTCCGCCTGCGCCAGCAGCCCGATCTCGTCGGTGACGAGGTAGCGCCGGCCGCGAACGCCGTCGACCTCCACCGGCGTCAGCTCTCCGCGCTCCACGAGTTCGGCGACCATCTCGCTGCGGGAGGGGCCCGGGAAGCGTCCCGTCCCGGCGCGTGCCGGCGTGGTTCCGAGCCAAAGCTCGGCGCTCCCCGACGCGCCGAGCAGCCCGTGACCTCGGAACCGCGACAGCAGCCGATGCCGAACCTGCTCCACTTCCGGCACCCGCTGCTCGAGCAGCGCCGCCGGCTGCAGGCGTTCGATCAGGTCGTAGTAGCGGCGGTTCCCGTCCCGCCGGGCGAGACCCACGATCCCCGCCTCGGACAGCGCCTCCAGCACGGCCCGGACGCGGCTCGTGGGCCCCCAGTACCAGTCGATCGTGTGCCCCCGCTCGAAGTCGAGCGAGGAGAGCGGACCCTCGGCACGCAGCCGGTTGAGCACGGTCTCGACCGCATCGGGGTGCTCCGCGAAGATCCCGCCGTCGTGCGCCACGGCGTGGCGATCCCACGTGTGCCGGTACCAGGGCAGTTCGCG
This sequence comes from uncultured Chloroflexia bacterium, assembly GCA_963759135.1. Classification (GTDB taxonomy): domain Bacteria; phylum Chloroflexota; class Limnocylindria; order Limnocylindrales; family CSP1-4; genus JAJYNJ01. The sequence continues at coordinate 190,803 of CAVWXU010000016.1, forward strand.
CGTCGGGAGGATGCTCAGGCCCTTGTTCAGCGCCTCGAACAGCAGCCGGCGCCGGTACAGCAGGTCGTCGGTCCACGAAGGGCGGTAGCCGGCGATCCTCGCGTGCAGGACCAGGTCGTGGTTTCGACCGGCGACGCCGAGGGGGTCGAACTGCAGCGACCCGAGCCGGTCCACCACGGCGAGGACGCTGTCGGGCCCGGGCGGCAGGGATCTCGGGGGCGCGAGGAAATGGCGCAGGACGAGGAAACGGCGGGCGACGGGTGCCGCCACCGTTCGAAGGTCGGGCACGTGCGGATGGTAGCGCCACGGTTGCCCGGGAACTCCGGCATCGGCGGTCACGTCGCGTCCGACCTGCTGCCGAGGCGCCTCCGGACTGCTGCCCGGGCGCGTCCCGGCCTGCTGCCGAGGCGGCTCCGGACTGGAGGCCAGGCGCGTGCGGACTGCTGCCCGGGCGCCTGCGGAGTGCCGCCGGGGCGCTTCCATATACTGGGGCCCGCATGGCTACCAGTCGCGACTATTACGACGTCCTCGGCGTCCCTCGAGACGCCCCGGACGCCGACATCAAGCGCGCCTTCCGCAAGCTCGCGCAGCAGTGGCACCCGGACGTCAACACGGATCCCTCCGCGCACGAGCGCTTCAAGGAGATCAACGAGGCGTACCAGGTCCTGTCCGATCCGCAGCAGCGGCGCGCGTACGACATGTTCGGGCGGGCCGGCGTGGGCACCGGGGGCGCGGAAGGCTACGGGCCGTTCGGCGGGTTCCAGGGGTTCGGCGACCTGTTCGACGCGTTCTTCGGTGCGGGGGCCGGCGGCGCGCAGACGCGGCGGGCGCGCCCCCCGGCCGGATCGGACCTGCGCTACGACCTCCGCATCACGTTCGAGGAGTCGATCCGGGGTGCGGAGAAGGAGATCGAGTTCTCGGCCCTCGACCGGTGCTCGACCTGTTCGGGATCGGGGGCCGAGCCGGGTTCCGCATCCGGGCGCTGCCCGCAGTGCAACGGGCTCGGGGAGATCCGCCAGGTGCGCAGCACGATGCTCGGGCAGATGGTGAACGTCAGCACCTGTCCCCGGTGTCATGGCGAGGGGAGCGTCGTCGAGACGCCCTGCCACGAGTGCCGCGGCGAGGGGCGCGTCCATCGCAAGCGGAAGCTCCGGGTGGCGATCCCGGCCGGGATCGACGAGGGCCACCAGATGCGACTCACCGGCGAGGGCGAGGCGGGGCCGCGCGGTGGCACCGCCGGCAACCTGTACGTCGCGGTGCACATCGAGGAGCATCCCTCGCTCCGGCGCGAGGGCACGGAGCTGTTCTTCGACCTCCCGCTCTCGATCACCCAGGCGGCGCTCGGCGCACGTGTGTCCGTGCCGACGGCAGAAGGCGAGGAGCAGCTCGAGGTCAAGGCGGGAACGCAGCCAGGGGCTGAGATCAGGATCCGCGGACGGGGCGTGCCCAATCTCCGCCGTCCCGGCGTCCGCGGCGACCTGCACGTCAGGGTGGACGTGCGCGTGCCGACGCGACTCTCGAAGCGCCAGCGCGAGCTGCTCGAGGCGCTCGCCTCCGAATCCGGGGAACGGCCCGCCCGGTCGGGCGGGATCCTCGACAAGGTGAAGGACGCCATCAGCTGAGCGGACCGCAACGGAAGGCCGGATCGGTGGCCATCCGGAGTGTTGCGGGCGGCGGCGCTGCGCCGGCGCCCCGGCCCAGCCGGCGGCCGCCCAGCCGGCGACGTGGCTGGAGGTCTCGATCGCGGTCGACCACGAGGCGGTCGAGGCGGTCTGCGAGATCCTGTCGCGAGCAGCGACGGGCGGCGTGAGCGTCGAGCCGGCGTTCGCGCCGCTCGACGAGGGACTGGCAGCAAGCCTCGACTCGGCGCGACCGGTCCTGGTGCGAGCCTGGCTCCCGGACGCGGAAGCAGCTGCGACCGCCGACGCTGTCGAGCGGGTGCGGACGGCGCTCGGCCACCTGCAGGCGTTCGGGCTGCGTCCCATCGGCGAGCTTCGGACGGCCGTCGTGCGCGAGGCCGACTGGGCCGCGCAGGGGCGCGCTCACTTCCCGGTGCTCCGCATCGGGCAGCGCTTCGTGGTGCGGCCGACGTGGCGCCGGTACCGCCCGAGGTCTGGCGACATCGTGCTCGCGCTCGATCCCGGTGTCGCGTTCGGAACAGGGCTGCACCCGACCACCCAGCTCTGTCTGCTGGGACTCGAGGCATGGGGCGCGGAGGGCAGGGTCGCCGGTGCTCGCGTCCTCGACGTGGGGGCCGGGTCGGGCATCCTGTCGCTCGGGGCCGCGCGGCTCGGGGCGGCGGCCGTGCTCGGTGTCGACACGGATCCGCTGGCGGCCGAGGCGACGGCCGCCAGCGCGCGCCGCAACCGGCTCTCGCACGCGATCCGGTCGCGGACAGGGACGGTCCCGACCGGCGAGCCGCCGTTCGACCTCGTGCTGGCGAACCTCGTGGCCTCGGTCCTGGCTCAGCTGGCCGCCGCCCTGTACGCGGAGGTGCGGCGCGGAGATGGGACGGCCGGCTCTGGTGGCCGGCTCCTCGCGGGCGGCGTCATCTCGCCGCGCGAGGTCGAGGTCCGGCGCGCCTTCGCCGCGGCGGGCTTCCACCTCCTCCGCCGCTGGGAGGACGGCGACTGGGTGGCGATCGAGGCCGAGCGGGTCGACTGATCCTCATGGCCCGGGTCGCGGCCGCATCGGTGGCACCATAGCGGCGACGACCGACCCAGCGGAGGGGACCAGCGTGGTCGAGGATGCGTGCCTGTTCTGCGGGATCGCCGCGAGCTCGATCCCCGCGACCGTCGTCTACGCCGACGACGAGGTCATGGCGTTCCGCGACGTCGCCCCGCGTGCCCCGGTCCACGTGCTCGTGATCCCGCGCCGTCACCTGGCGTCCCTGATGGACCTGGGCGATGACGACGCGCCGTTGCTCGGCCACATGTTCTCGGTGGTCCGGGAAGTGGCCCGACGGGACGGGATCGCCGAGTCCGGGTTTCGCGTCGTGTCGAACGCCGGTCCGGACGGCGGCCAGACGGTGGGCCACCTGCACCTCCACGTGCTCGGCGGCCGGTTCATGACGTGGCCGCCCGGGTAGCCGATGTCGACTCGTCCGTCTCGCTGCTCGTCGCCATCGCGGTCGCCGTGGGCGGTTGCGTCCCGCTCGCGTCCGGCGCGAGTCCGGCGCCCGTCTCGTCTCCGCAGGCCGCGCCCCCCGCCGTGGCGCAGACGGCGTCGGCTCTCGAGGCCGCGTGTCGCCGGGCCGGCTTCGGGCTCATCCCGGCGAACCAGCCGTACCGGCCGTCGGAGCCCCCCGACCTGATCCCCGTGCCCCGGACCGTGTACCAGGTCGTGCTTCCGAAGGATCCGGACGCCGGATACGTGGTCATCTACGAGGCGTCCGGCCCGGCGGAGGCGGCGGCGCTCGCGACCTCGATGCAGCGGTACCTCGAAAGCGGGTTCGGGCAGACCAACTTCCCGACGGATGCGCAGTTCGCCGTCCAGGTCTACGGCCCGACGGTCGTCTTCGGCTGGTACTCGCCCGGGGGAAGCGCGGATCCCACGACCGCGGCGGCCGCGCTCCACGTGGTGCAGTCGTTCGGGCAGGCGTTCCCCGTCGTGCGGTAGGAACGAGCTCGTGGCGTCGCGACGCCCCGGTCTGCGTGTTCCTCCCGCCGTGCGCCGTGCGCGACCCGAGTCAGATGCGCTGCAAAATCTCGCGCCGTTTGACGTCGTACTCCGCCTGGCGTGACCAGGCCGCCCGCTCGCAGCTCTTCGAGCTGGAGCAGCGCTTCCCGGGCGGTCGAGCGCGGTTCCGGGTACGGACGGCGCGGCTGCGAGTTCCCGGCGGGTTGTGTCCGCGCGCCAGCGGACCTGACGTCGAGCACCGCGGCCGGCGTCAGCCCGAGTTCGGCCGCGTAGGCGGCCACGCCGATCTCCTGCCAGCGCGCCTCCGCGTGCGCGATCGCGAAAAGACCGATCCAGCGCGCCAGTTCCTCGTAGTGGTCGGGCCTGGCCCGGGCGGCGAAGAAGCCGGACGGGTTGGCGATGCTGAAGGAGGCCGCGCCCAAGTCAGTGGCGTGGATCACCAAAAGGTCGCCACGCGGCATGCCCGGCGCCGTCGGTATCCGCGCTCCTTCGATCCACGTCCCGTCCCACGGCGGAGAGCCCCGGGTCTTGCCGCTGCCCGGGCTCGCACCCAGGATGGTTGCCGCCGGGACCGAGACAAGCGTCCGGCCTCCGCCGGTTGCGCTTAGGACCAGGGCGCCGGACGCCGCTCGGATCTCGGGCGTCGATCGACTTCGCCGGGTCGCCTAGCACGCCGAGGGCGCGGTAGGTCAGCCCGCCGCCGATGTAATCGATCATTTGGGCGGCATCGACTTCCTCGGCGAGCTCCGGCAATGGCTGCGCCGAGACGGAGCGCCGGAGCGCAAGGAGGATCGACGTTCGTCGGATCGATTCTTTCGCCGCCTGCGGTGACCGTGGGGTCGCCGGCTATGGACTCCGCCCCCAAGTCCGCGCCCTGGAGCATCTCCGCGTAGCGGGACGGACGGCGTGCGCCGCACCCCGGACAACGATCGAAGAACGGATGGACATACCCACTGCATGATTGACAGAGCAGGTCAGCGAGAGCGAGGTGCACGCATCAAGCTTACTCGGGCCCCGCGTTGACCGCATACCGCGGCTCCGCTATGCTCCGTCGGCCCTCGCGCGGTGCGTCGTTTGTCGCCGCGCGCACGTCGGATTCGTCTGGCATCGGACGGCGTGTCGAGGCGAAGTCCCGGCCAGGGGAGGTGATTCCGGATTGGCTGAAGTCCGCGTCGGGGAAAACGAGACCTTCGAGAGTGCGCTCCGCCGCTTCAACAAGAAGATCCAGCAGAGCGGGATACTCGCGGAGGCTCGACGCCGCGAGCACTACGAGAAGCCGAGCGTGAAGCGCAAGCGCAAGGAAGCCAAGCGCAAGAAGGCCGCGCGCCAGGGCTAGGTCGTCCGGGGTCGCCGCCGGCGGGCACGGCGACCCACGTCGACCAGCCGACAGCGGCCCGGCCCTCCGGCCGGTCCCGGTCGCCGGGGGGCGCACCCCGGGAGCCATCATCCGTGACACTCGCAGAGCGATTGCAGGCCGACATGACGACGGCGATGCGCGAGCACGACGAGGTGCGTCGCGACGCGCTGCGCATGGCGCTCGCCGCGCTCCACCGCGCCGAGAAGGACGCTCGCCATCCGCTGAGCTCCGACGACGAGGTCGGGGTGCTCACGCGCGAGATCCGCACCCGCCGGGAGTCAATGGATGCGTTCGCCGGCGGCGGCCGGCCCGACCTCGCCGCCGATGAGCAGCGCAAGCTCGACGTGCTCGAACCCCTACATGCCCGCCCAGCTCGGCGACGACGAGCTCGACGCGCTGATCGGGGCCGCGATCGACGAGACCGGCGCAGTCGTGCCTCGTGACCTGGGCCGCGTCATGAAGGTCCTCGCGCCGCGCGTGCGGGGCCGTGCAGACGGACGCCAGGTGCACTCGCTGGTCACTCGAGAGCTGGCCCGCCGCGCGGCGGGCGGCGGCCGCTGATGCTCGCGCGGCAGGCGGGCCCCTCGCTCGCGGCCTTCACCCGCCGCGACGCCCTGCGGCTCGTCATCTCCGCGACGCTCCTGATCGGCGTCCTGACCGCCATCCTGTCGATCGACATCGTCCCGGCGGCGTACAAGGTGTCGGCGGGCGACATCGCACCCGCAACGATCCTGGCCCCTCGGACGGTCACCTTCGTGAGCCAGGTTCTCACCTCGCAGGCGCAGGCCGCCGCCGAGCAGGGGGTGCCTCCCCAGTACGACTACACGGCCCAGAAGGGCGATCTGGCCGCCGCCCGCCAGACGGCGGAGTTCGACCGGATCGTGGCGCCCGTGGACGCCGCGTTCGGTGCCGTGCTCTCCGACGCCGCCCGCAGAGCGGCCCTCGCGGGCGCTCTGCCGAACCTGTCGTCGACCGCGCTCACCACGCTGCAGGGGCTCGACGGCGCGGCCTGGACCACGCTGCGCGACGACATGCGGCGGGTCCTCGACGTGACCCAGCAGGCCGAAGTGCGCGATTCCGAGCTCGATGCGGCCCGGCAGGCGCTGCCGTCGGCCATGCCGGCCGACCTCCCCTCGGATCAGCGCGCGCTGGCCGGCGAGATCATCGTGCCGCTCCTCGTCGCCAACTCCTCGTACGACGCGGCGGCGACCCAGGCCGCGCGCGCCGCGGCGGTGCAGGACACGCAGCCGGTGACCGTCACGGTCCAGCAGAACGAGGTCATCGTCGACCAGGGGCACACCATCGCGCCCACCGACATGGAGAAGATCCAGGCGCTCGGCCTCGAGAACTCGCAGCCCGACCCCGCGAAGCTGGCGGGGTGGTTCCTGCTCGCCGCCCTCGTCGTGGCGCTGCTCCTGGCCTGGGTCTGGCGGTACCGGCCCGAATTCTGGCACCGGGACAACGCCCTGCTGCTCGTTGGGCTGCTGCTCGCGGGTGCCGCGCTCGCACTGAAGCTCACGGCGGGGCGGTCGGTCATGCCGTTCTTCATCCCGGTCGCCACGGTGGCGCTCCTCCTGACGATCCTGCTCGACAGCGGCGCCGCCGTCGTCGTGCTGGGGACGCTCGCCGTGATGGCCGGCGCGGTATCCGGGACAGTCGAGCTCGCCGCCTACGTCTTCCTCGGCGGGCTGGTCGGGATCGTCGTGCTGCACCGCGGTGACCGCTTCCACCGTTTCGCGCAGGCCGGCGTCGCGATGGCGGCCGTGAACGCGACGGTGGTGGCCATCTTCACCCTGCTGGGCGAGCGGGACCTCACGGGCGTCCTCCAGCTGTGGGGCGCCTCGATCGCCGCCGCCGGCGGGTCGGCCGTCGTCGCCGTCGGGACGTTCGCCGTGCTCGGCAACCTGTTCGGCATCACCACCAGCTTCCAGCTCCTCGAGCTGGCGAATCCGTCCCAGCCCCTGCTGCGTCGGCTCCTGCTCGAGACTCCGGGTACCTACCACCACTCGCTGATGGTGGGGAACCTGGCCGAACGTGCGGCCGAGTCCATCGGCGCCGACCCGCTGCTGGCGCGCGTTGCCGCCTACTACCACGACATCGGGAAGCTGGCGAACCCGGCGGCGTTCATCGAGAACCAGGCGGGCCAGGGCAACGTGCACGACATGCTGACGCCCGAAGAGTCGGCTGCCGTGCTGAAGGGGCATGTCGCCAGCGGAATCGACCTGGCATACGAGTTCGGGCTGCCCAAGGCGATCATCGCGTTCATACCCCAGCACCACGGCACGGCGCTGATGAGCTACTTCTACGCGAAGGCGAAGGAGCAGGCGGTGGAGGCGGCGGGCGCGGTGCGGGGCACGCCCGAGGCGGCCGCCGCCGAGGCGTCCGTCGACCAGGCCCGCTTCCGCCACGCGGGTCCAAAGCCGCAGAGCCGGGAAGCCGCGATCCTGATGCTCTCCGACGGCGTGGAGGCATCCGTCCGCTCGCTCACGGGACACGACGAGTCGACGATCCGGGCGATGGTGAACCGCATCATCCACGAGCGGCTGGAGGACGGGCAGTTCGACGAATGCGACCTCACCCTGCGGGACCTGGAGCGGATCCGCGAGGCGTTCGTCGCGCAGCTGCTGGGGATGTACCACCAGCGCATCGAGTACCCGCAGAACAAGATCGTGGAGCTGGAATCGCGGCGGATCGCGGGCGCCGGCAGGTCGTGACGCATCCCGGGCCGTCCGTCCGGTACATCCCGCCGTGGCGCATCGAGCTCTCCGTTCGACCCGGCGTGCCGCGCCTGGTGCCGCTGGCGCGGATCGCCAGGCTGGTGGATGCGGCGCTCCGGGCGGCGAGCGCCCCGGCTCCGGCCTCCGTCGCAGTGATCCTGGCCGACGACGACGAGCTGGCGTCGCTGAACGCACGGGCGATGGGCAAGGAGGGTCCGACCGACGTGCTCTCGTTCCCGTTGCTCCCCGCGGGGGCATTCCCGGCCCACGACGGGAAGGGCGGCGGCGCCGGTTCGGCGCAGGCTCTCCCGGCATTCGTTCTGCCGCCCGGCACTCGCCCCCATCTGGGCGACATCGTCGTGTCGGTGGAGCGCGCGGTGGAGCAGGCGGTCGAGGGCCGCGGCGGCCAGACCGGGAGGATCGCGTGGGCTCCAGCCGACGAGCTCGCGCTGCTGATCGTGCACGGCGTCCTCCACCTGTGCGGGTGGGATCACGCCGACGAGGTCGAAGAGGCCGCGATGCGTCGCCTCGAGATGTCGATCCTCGCGTCCCGCCCGCGGCCGGGCTGACCGCAGGCGCGAGCGGGCTGACCGCCGGCGCAAGCGACCGCGGCGGGCTGACCGCCGGCGCAAGCTGACCGCGGGCGCGAGGCTGCTACCATCCATGACGGCCCGCGGGAGACCGGTTCGGGCCCTTTTCCTATGCCGCGGCGCGGGACTGCGGCGGGCACGGAGGCCGCGTGAAGATCGTCGTGGGGCTGGGGAACCCCGGCCCGAAGTACGCGGAGACCCGCCACAACGTCGGCTGGATGGTACTGGACCGGCTCGCCGATCGAGCCGGGATCTCCGGGCGCGGCAAGGAGCGCGACGCCGCCATCACCGTCCGGGGCCGGCTCGCCGACCTCGACATCGTCCTGGTCAAGCCCCTGACCTTCATGAACGACTCGGGGATCGCCGTCCGCAAGATCCTCGCCCGCGAACGCGAACCCCACGAGCACATGCTGGTGGTCGTGGACGACTTCGCGCTCCCGTTCGGCCGCCTGCGCATCCGGCCGGACGGCACGCACGGCGGGCACAACGGCCTGCGCTCGATCGTCGCGGAACTCGAGACGCAGCGCTTCGCCAGGCTGCGGGTCGGGATCGGGGAGCCGCGCCGGGACGCGATCGACCACGTGCTCAGCCGCTTCTCCGGAGAAGAACGGAGACTCCTGCCCGACCTGCTGGACGCCGCGGCCGACGCGGTCGAGACGTGGGCGCGCGAGGGGGCCACCACCGCCGCGAACCAGTGGAACGGCTGGACGCTCGGGGGCGCGGGGACGGCCGCGCCCGCAGCGGGGACGGCCGCCCCGGCGTCGGAGCAGCGGCGCCGGCGTCGGGAGCAGCCGCGCCGGCGTCGGGAGCAGCCGCGCCCGTGTCGGGGCCCCCAGGGCAGCGCGGCGGGCAGGACGGCCCACCGCCGTCCGGCAGGGAACCCGGCGGCGCGGGGGACGTGCCGAGCGCACCATGACGAGGCCCCCGCACCAGGCGAGATCGGCGGAGAGGCAGGACCGGATGGCATCCGGCGCACCCGGACGGGGTGGCGCCGAGTCCTGCCGCACGGTCGCGACCGGGACGCGCGCGCGTGACGCTCGCTCCGCGTGACCGAACGCTCCGCGTGGCGCTCCGGTGACCGATCAGCGCCTGCGCGGCCGCAGGGGCCGCGACCGGCACATCGCCGAGGCGTCGGCGGCGCTGGCCGGGCGTTCCCCCAGCGTCCGGAGAATGGACGCGCCGGCCGTTCCCGGCAGGGTGCGGACCGCCAATCTCTCGGTCGCTGCCTCCGCTCCTGGCGCGGACCGCCGAGCTTCGCGCCCTCGCCGAGCGATACGCGACGGTCCGCGCGGGACGCGTTGGGCGCGACCTGCGGCACGTCACGTTCGCCGGCATGCCTCACGGTGCCAAGACGTTCCTCGCCGCGGCGCTCGCGAGCGCGACAGGCGAGCGCCTGGCCTGGGTCGCGCGTGACGCCGAGATCGCCGACCGCGTGGCAGAGGAACTCGCCGCGTGGCTGGGAGATCCGTCCGCAATCGTGGTGCTCGAGCCGCGCACGGCACTCGCGTACGAGCGCGGGGAGCTGGTCCGTGACGAGACGGCCGCACGGGTGGCCGCGATCGCCGCGTGGCGGACGGGCGCCGCGGACGGAGGCGCGACGGATGGGGGTGCCGCGGAGCAGCGCGCCCCGGCTCGCATCCTGGTCACGAGCCCCCAGGCCCTGCTCCAGCGCACCCTCCCGTCGGACGCCTTCCCTGCCGCGCCGCTGGTCCTGCGGCGAGGAGCGCGCCTCCCCCAGGAACGGCTGCTGCGCGAGCTGATCGACCTCGGGTACGACGCCGTCACGGAGGTGGGCGGACGGGGCGAGTTCGCGAGGCGCGGCGGCATCGTCGACCTGTTCCCACCCGGCCAGTCGCTCCCCGTGCGCGCCGAGTTCTTCGGCGACGAGATCGACTCCCTGCGCGCGTTCGACCCCGCGGACCAGCGCTCGACCGGCGCGGTCGCCCACGCCGTCGTGCTGCCCGCCGGCGAGTTCCTGTTCCCGCCCGACACTCCGGCGCTGCTGCGGGGACGGCTCGGGCGCCTCGCCGGGCGGCTGCCGCCGCTGCTGGCCGCCGACCTCGAGCGCATGACCGTCGCGCGGCAGCCCGGGGACGCGGCCGAGGTCTGGGCCGGCGTGCTCGCGCCCGCCACGGGCGCAGATCACGTCGGTGACGCGATCTGGCTCCTGGACGAACCGGCCGACGTTGACCAGGCCGCCACGTTCCTCTGGGAGCAGTCCGAGGAACGCCGCCGCGAACTGGAGGAATCCGGCGAGTTGCCGGCGGGCTGGCCGGAGGCGTACCTCGACCACGGGCGGTGGCACCGGGCCCTCCACGAGGCGAGAACGCTGGAGCTGACATGGGAGAGCGACGCCGAAGGCGCGCCGCCGGGCGGCAACCCGTTCGGGTGGCGCGAGCCGGCGCTCCCTCCCCAGCGCATCGCGGGGATCAGCGAGGCGCTCGCGCGATGGCGGGCGGACGGCCGCCGTGTCGTGGTGACGTCCGACCAGTCGGCCCGACTCGCGGAGCTGCTCGAGGAGGGCGGAATCCTCGCGACCCCCACCAGCCGGCTCGACGAGCGCCCCGGCCGCGGGATCCGTCGCGCTGGTCGATCGCAGCCTCAACAGCGGCTTCGAGGACGGACCGGAAGGGCTCGTCGTCCTCACGGACCGCGAGCTGTTCGGGTCCGTTCGCGTCAGGCGTCCCCGGGCGCTGCGCCGCGTGGTCCCCCGCGACCTGCTGGAGCGACTGACCCCCGGCGATCTCGTGGTCCACGTCGACCACGGCATCGCGCGGTACGGCGGGATCGTGCGCCGCAGCGTCGGCACGTCCGACGGGGCTCGCGACTACCTCGAGCTCGACTTCGCCGGCGCCGACCGCATCTACCTGCCGGTCGAGCAGGTCGATCGGATCAGCCGGTACTCCGGCGGCGAGAACCCGTCGCTCTCCAAGCTGGGCGGCGGCGAGTGGCAGCGAACGAGGGCCCGTGTCCGGCGCGCCGTCACCGATCTCGCGAAGGAGCTGCTCGAGCTGTACTCGGATCGTGCGCAGGCTCGCGGGCACGCGTTCTCGCCCGACACGCCGTGGCAGCAGGAGATGGAGGCCGCGTTCCCGTACGAGGAGACGCCCGACCAGGCGCGCGCCGTCGTGGAGGCCAAGGCCGACATGGAGCGGACGCAGCCGATGGACCGGCTCGTCGTGGGCGACGTGGGCTACGGCAAGACCGAGGTGGCGCTCCGGGCGGCATTCAAGGCGATCCAGGATGGGACACAGGTCGCCGTGCTGGTGCCCACGACCATCCTCGCGCAGCAGCACTTCGCCACCTTCCAGCAGCGACTCGCGGCCTACCCGATCACCGTGCGGATCCTCAGCCGGTTCGTCTCCGCGCCCGACCAGCAGGCCACGATCGACGGGCTCGCACGCGGCACCGTCGACCTCGTGATCGGCACGCACCGCCTGCTGTCGAAGGACGTGCGCTTCTCCAACCTGGGGCTCGTGGTGGTCGACGAGGAGCAGCGGTTCGGCGTGGCGCACAAGGAGCGCCTGAAGCAGCTGCGTCGCTCCGTGGACGTGGTGACCCTGTCCGCGACGCCCATCCCCCGCACGCTGAACATGGCGCTCTCCGGCGTTCGGGACATGAGCGTCATCGAGACGCCGCCGGAGGACCGACTCCCCATCCAGACGCGCGTCGCGGAGGCATCGGCCGGCCTGGTCCGCGACGCCATCCTTCGCGAGCTCGACCGGGGCGGCCAGGCGTTCTACGTCCACAACCGGATCGAGACGATCGAAGCGCAGGCCGAGCAGCTGCGCCGGCTCCTCCCGCAGGCCCGGATCGCGGTGGCGCACGGCCAGATGCCGGAAGGGCAGCTCGAGCGGGTGATGCTGGCCTTCGCGGCCGGGGCGTGGGACGTCCTCGTCTGCACCACGATCATCGAGTCAGGGCTGGACATCCCCAACGTCAACACGATCGTCATCGACCGTGCCGACGCGCTCGGCCTCGCCCAGCTGTACCAGCTGCGGGGGCGGGTCGGACGCAGCGCGCGGCGGGCCTATGCCTACCTGCTGTACCGGCGGCGTGACAGGCTGAGCGAGGTCGCGCGCAAGCGCCTCCAGGCGATCTTCAACGCCTCGGAGCTGGGGGCCGGGTTCCAGATCGCGCTCGCCGACCTGGAGATCCGCGGAGCGGGCAACATCCTGGGAGCGGAGCAGCACGGGCACATCGCCGCCGTCGGGTTCGACCTGTACACGCGCCTCCTGGGAGAGGCGGTCGAGGAGCAGAAGGCGATCCTCGAGGATCGCGAACCGGTGATCGCCCGCCCGGCTGCCGTCGTCGACCTGCCCATCGACGCCTATCTGCCCGACGAGTACGTGGCCGGCGAGCCCCAGAAGCTCGAGTTCTACCGCCGGCTGGCGCGCGTGCGGACGGACGATGAGCTGGCGGCCGCGGGCGCCGACCTTGCCGATCGCTACGGCACACTGCCGGCGCCGGCCCAACGACTGCTGGACGTCGCGAACCTTCGGCTGCTGGCCGAACGCGCGGGTATCTCGTCCGTGTCGCGGGAAGACGCCGAGCTGATCTTCCGATTCCCGCCCGACTGGCCCCGGGGAACGATCGTCCGGGCACTGCAGGCGCCCGGGTGGCGGCCGGCGGGGATCGCACCCGGGGCGCTCCGCGTGGCCTCGAACCAGGTGCGCGTGCGGGTCGGCCGTGCGTCCGACCTCTGGCTGGCGGCGCGCGCGGTCATCGAGCGGCTCGCCGAAGGAGGCGCACCCGGCGGCACCTGACCGAGGCGTCAGGATTCGACGAAGCGGTACCCCAGCCCGTACTCGGTGGCGATGAAACGGCGCTCGGGGGCGGCCGAGGCGAGCCTGGCGCGCAGGTTCCGCATGGTGACGCGCAGCAGCTGCGCCTCCTCACCGTAGGTCGGCCCCCACACCGCCTGGAGCAGCTCGCGGTGCGTCACGAGCTCCCCCGGATGCTCCGCGAGGTGCCGCAGCAGCCGGAACTCCGTGGGCGTCAGGTGGATCTCGATGCCGCCGACCAGCACGCGGTGGCTGCGAGGGATAGATGTGGACCGCGCCCCGCATCATGATCCCCGGGTCTTCTGCCAGTGGTGTGCGGGGATGGGTCCGACGGAGCGCCGCCTGCACGCGCGCGATGAGCTCGGGGAAGCTGACCGGCTTGTTCATGTAGTCGTCTGCGCCCGCACCGAGCCCGCGGATCTTGTCGGCCTCGGCGCCGAGGGCCGTGACCATCAGCACCGGCACCTGGCTCTGGGACCGGATTCGCCCGATCAGCTCCCACCCGTCGATCCCGGGCAGCCCGATGTCGAGCAGCACGAGGTCCGGTGGCTGCTCTTCGAAGACTCGCAGCGCCTCCGGGCCATCGTGTGCCATCAGCGTCTGCCAGCCATGCCGATCGAGCCAGAGCCGGAGCAGCTCGGCGAACTCGGGTTCGTCCTCGACAATCAGGATGCGTTCGGCCGCCGGCTCGATCATCGCGCGCCGTCGGCCACGTGGCGGCTGCCGACCTGCGGGTCCGAGACGTGGCGGCGGCCGGCAGTGTGAAGGAGATCGACGTGCCGCGGTCGCGATCGTCGACCCAGATCTCGCCGCCGTGCGCCTCGACGAGCCTCCGGCACACATAGAGGCCCAGCCCGCTTCCCGGGCGTGTTCCCCGTGCGGGCCTGGCGGCCGCGGTAGAAGCGCTCGAACACCTCCTCGCGCTCGGCCGGGTCGATGCCAGCCCCCTCGTCCTCCACGCTCACGACGACCCGCCGATCACGCTGGCTGGCGCGGATCGAGATCCGTCCGCCGGTTCCCCCGTGCTTCGCTGCGTTCGTCACCAGGTTGTCAAGCACCTGCGCGATGCGATCCGCGTCCACGTCGACGGGAGGAAGGTCGGGCGGCAGCAGCAGGTCGATCGGCGGGATCCCCGGCGCATCCCCGAACTCGGCCGCGACGCGAGATGACGATCGCGGACAGTGAGGCCGGGCCGCGGCGCAGCGCGATCCGGTCGCCCTCCAGGTGCGCCACGTCGAGGATCTCGTTCACCAGGCTCGTCAGCCTTCCGGCCGCGTTCCCGATCCCCTGCACGGCGCGCCGCCGGGCCTCCTCGTCGAGGTCAAGGCCCAACAGCGTGTCGACGTAGGCGGTGATCAGCGCGAGCGGCGTCCGTAGGTCGTGCGAGACGGCGGCGACGAACGTGGAGCGCAACTCGTCGAGCGCGTTGGCGGCCCTCAGGTCGTGGATCACCGCGACGGCTCCCGCACCGGCGCCGGTCATGGGCGCGTACGAGACCAGGACCGGGATCTCCTCGTCGCGGCGGCCCACCACGGTCTGCTCGCGTCCCACGATGGGCGGGGCGCCATGGATCACCTCCGCGAACGGACACCGCTGCCCGCACCGTAGCTGGCGGCCGTCGAGCTCCGGGTCCGGGGCGCGCGCAGCCGAGGAGGTCGCGGCAGGACCCGGGAACGGCGTCGGGAGAGACGTCCAGCAGCGCCAGAGCTGCCTGGTTGAGCCGCACCACCGCGCCCTGGGCATCGACCGCCACGATGGCGTCCGTGGCGCCGTCGAGGATCGCCGAGAGCAGCGAGCGATCGCGCGCCAGTGCCTCGCGGAGTTGGGCGGCCCGGAAGGCCATGGCGAGCTCGTGGCGAACTCGGGGAAGGAAGCTGGGCGGCTCCGTGGCTTCCCACGCGCCGCGAGGCGCAAGTGCCACGAACCCGACGCTGCGCTGCTCGAAGCCCTCGCCGACGTCCCGGCTCTCCTCGAGCGGGACGCCCGACCAGCCGCTCTCGCTGCACCAGTCGTTCGCCGCGGTTGCGTCCTCCAGCCGTTCCGGGACCGCTCTGCCGGGCCTCGGCGGCGGGTCGTCGAGGAGCGCGGTCACCAGTGTGAGCGGCCCGCCGCCCGGCGGTGTTAGCCACAACGCACCGGCGCGCGCGTCGTCGTGCCGGCAAACCTCGTCGAGGACGGCCGCGCCCAGGTCGGCCACCCCGGCACCCGATGCCAGCACCCGGCTCAGCTGATACTGGGCGAACATGGTGTCCGCTTCTCGCTGTGCGTCCTGGAACGACCGCTGGCGGTCGGCCTCGAGCGCGGCCAGTCGCGCGAGGCTGGCGCGTCGGTCGGGCAAACGGCGGCGCTCTTGGCCGTCGGCGTGACCCGGGCTCGCCGCTGCGGGCGCCAGCGGATCGGATGGAGCGCCCTGCAGCGGGGTCGCCGACCGACGCGTGGTCGGGTGCGGCGTCATCCGCCACGCCTTGCGCGAGGTACCGCGCTCTCCGTCCCGGGCAACTTGGCGCCGACAAGCAGGAGGCAGTCGATGCTCATCCGGACCGTAGTGTACGGGGTAGGTCGGGTGTCGCGACGGCGGTCAAGGCGCCCGACTTAGGTCCGGTTCGGAGGACATGGTGGTGGGGCTCGTCTTCGTCGCGCATGGGCCGGCACTCGTGCCGAGGCTTGGCGCCATGCTAGTGCAGGCTGCGTCGGCTGTCCCGTCGGGCTCGCCGGCGGCACGGCGCTGGGCTCGCTGAGGACGAGCGCCCCCGGGTGCTCGAGCCGCCGCGCGACGAGGTTGGGCGGTGGACCGATCGTAGAGGGGCCGTGCTCGCGGCGGCCGAGGCCGCGTCCGGTGCTGCCCTCGATGTCGTGCTCGTGGCTGCCGATGGTGCCGCTGCTTCGCGCTTGGCGAACCCGGCGACCGGACTGCGCCGAGCACGCGGGCCCGGTGGTTGCGCGAGGTGTTGCGCGAGGTGGCTGCAAAGGCGGCGGAGTTGGCGGCCGTCGCGGCGGAGAACGCGGGCCCTGCATTGCAGCGCGCGGCCGACATGACGACGGAGGTCGGGCACAAGGTCGCCACCCGGAGCAAGGAGTACGCCGCGGAGCTGCGCCACCAGCAGGCCGAGCAGGGCGCGGCCGAGCACGCGACGGGCGTCCCCGCCTCGGCCGGGGAGACCGAGGCAGAGCCTCACGAGGGCGAGCAGCCGGGCGCCTGAGGGCGTCGCCGTACGTCTGCGGAGCCGGCGATCCGGGTCCCGCCTCACCACGAATCCCCGCACGAGCAGTTAGGGCCCGCGGCAGGCGCCGCGGGCCCTTCTCTTGCCGCAGGCGCCCGGTCGGGCCCCGTGCTCCTGTTACCATCGCCGCCACATGGCCGGCGCCCGCCGTTTCTACCTGACCACCGCGATCGCGTATGCCAACAGCCGCCCGGGGCTGCACACCCTCTACGAGGTCGTCGGGGCGGACGCCATCGCCCGGTCCCACCGCATGCGCGGGGACGACACGTACTTCCTGACCGGCACCGACGAGTACTCGGTGAACATCGCGACCACGGCAGCGAAGCTCGGGACGACGCCGAGGGCGTTCGTCGACGAGATGGTCGAGCTGTTCGTGGCGCGGCCAAGGCGACGCAACGAGCCTGTGTGGGTGCGCGTGACGACTGCGTGGCTGGCCGAGCACCGGCGCACGGGCGCTGCCCTGCAGGGAGAGCAGATGGTCGGCGCTTACGACGCCGTCTTTCGGGGAAGGACCGGAGGAATGCCACGATGAACGTCCGTCGGGAGCCTGCCAAGCGCCCGCATCGTCCTGTGCAGCATGCGCGCGGCGCGCCGCAATCGCAGGGCGGGGGCGCTCGGGCCACGGGTGGGGGTGGCTGGTCACGGTCGCGACAGGTGATCGAAGTAGTACTCCTCGGGATCCTCGCGCTGACCGGCCTGGCCATGGTCGCGGTGAGCTCCAAGGGAGTCGTGTCCACGTTGGTGTTAAGCGTGGCCGTCGTCAGTGTGGTCGTGGCGATCGGGATCGCTCGCGCCCTGTGGCGCGCGCGGCGCTGACGGGTTCAACGCGCGGGAAAGGCTCAGCGGGCGGCTACAACCTCGTGCTCGGCCTCGAGCCCCATCCTCAGAGGGAGTCTGCAAGGTCCACATCCTGCGCAACGTCCTCTCGCGGATCCCGAAGGGCAGCGCCGAGATGGTCCTGGCACTCATCCCGACGATCTGGACCCAGCCCGATCCGGCCGCCATGCGAGCCCAACTCGACGAAATCGCGGCGAAGCCCGAGCCGCGCTTCCCGGCGGTTGCGGCGATGCTCCAGGAGGCGAGGGAGGGTGTGACGGCTTTCGCCGCCTTGGCATTCAGCCACTGGAAGAAGATCTGGTCGCCGAACCTCCTGTGAGCGCCTGAACAAGGAGTCTGAGCGCCGGACGGATGTGGTCGGGATCTTCCTGCCGCCATACCGTGTGTCACGCGGTGGCCGATAACGAGAACGGCCACGCGTCATCCTCGCGTCGTCTGGCTAGGAACCGACGACATGGAGGGGCACCACGATGGCCACAGACAGGATGGCCGTGCTCGACACGGTGCGCAAGGCGATCGCCACTGGCGACACCGACTCCTGCGCGAGGGGGTGCGCGTGCTCGCTCAGGCGGTGATGGAGGCCGAGGTCACCGAGCTCACGGGGGTGCCACACGGCGAGCGTGACGGAGCGCGGCTGACCGCCGCAACGGCTATCGCGAGCGACGCTGGGACACTCGGGTCGGCACCGTCGAGCTCGCATTCCGCGCGTGCGAGACGGCAGCTACTTCGCGAGCTTTCTTGAGCCCGTCGACGCGCCGAGCGGGCTCTCCTCGCGGTGATCCAGGAGGCCTATGTGCTGGGGGTATCAACCCGCCGGGTGGAGGATCTGGTGGAGGCTCTCGGCATCGCCGGGATCAGCAAGAGCGAGGTCAGCCGCATCTGCGCCGCTCTCGACGCCGAGGTGGAGGCCTTCCGGCATCGCTCGCTCACAGGTGAGCGCTACCGTATGTGTTCCTCGATGCCACCTACGTGAAGGTGCGGGACGCTGGGCGGGTCGTCAGCATGGCCTGCCTGGTGGCCATCGGGGTGGCCGCTAGCGGGGAGCGCGCGTGCTGGGCCTCGACCTCGCGGCCGGCAACGACGAGGGCAACGCCTGGTCAGGCTTCGTGCGTGGCCTGTTGGAGCGCGGTCTCTGTGGCGTGCGCCTGGTGATCAGCGACGCCAGCGAGGGATCGTGGAGGCCGTGCACGGCCAGCTGCTCGGCGCGGGGTGGCAGAGGTGTCGCGTGCATGCCACCCGCAACTCGCTCGATCTCGTGCCCCGCGGCTCCCAGGACATGGTGGCGGCCGCTATCCGCAACATCTCGAGCAGCCGATGAGCACTCGGCATCTGAACAGCTGCGTCGGGTGGCGGACGGCCTGTCTGCCGCTTCCCGATGGTGAGCGAGCTGCTCCTCGATGGCGAACCCGACCTCCTCGTGCACTTCACCTTCCCCGAGGCCCATCGCCGCTAGATCAGGAGCACCAACCCTCTAGAGCGCCTGAACAAGGAGATCAAACGCCGCACCGCCGTCGTCGGCATTTTCCCGACGCGCGCCAGCGTGCTCCGCCTCGTCGGCATGGTCCTCGCCGAGCAGGATGACGAGTGGCAGGACGGACGGCGCTACTTCAGCCCCGAGTCGATGGCCTTGATCGACGCGCTCCCTCACGAGGAGGTGCCGGCGTTGCTGATGGCGAGTTAAGTGAGCGCGAGGATGAGCACTGTGATATCACGTCCGGGACTTGACCATCTTCCTGCTGTTCTCCCGATACGCCGACAACGATGGTTCGCCCGTCGATGTCGCATCGTTGCCGAGGGCCGAGGGTGACCCGGAGTAGTCCCGGCGGCCTTCGGATTGCCCGCCGGCTTGTCCGCCCGGGCGAGCCACCGATCGGATCTGCGCGCGCCTCGCCTTGGCTACCATCTGTCGCCTCGATGCCATCGCGGGCGGGGCCACCGCGCTCGAGAGCGAGATCCACGACGCGGTAGAGCCGACCGGGGCGGCCCGGCTCTGGGCGATCTGTGGCGTCGGGTCGATCATCGCGGCGAAGATCCTCGGCGAGACGCACGCCATCGATCGCTTACCATCGGCCGCCGCCTTCGCCGCCCATGCTGCGGTGGCGCCGCTGCCAGCCTCGAGCGGGACCACCCCCGACAGCGCCTCACTCGCGGCGGCAACCGACTGCTCAACCGGGCCCTCTTCACGATCGCGATGGTCCAGGCCCGACCCTCACGGGCGCACACACCTCGCGCGCAAGCACGCCGAGGGAAGGACGCCTCCTCAAGCCGAGTCGCTGCCTGATGCGCCATCTCGCCGGCGTCGTCTACCGATCGATGGTCGCCGACGCTGCGGCGGCACGCCAAGACCGCATGAAGGGCGTTGCTTGGCCTAGCGGCGCCCCAACCGCGCGGCGCTCATGCGGCTGGGCACCGCTCTCCTCGTCGAGCAGCATGACGAGCGGCTGACGATGGACAGGCGCTCATCTCCCCCGGGCCTCATGGGCCCAGCGCATCGGCGGCGCTCCCGCGACCACCCTCGGTGAGCTGCTGAAGGAGGGCGTGGCCGTCTGGAATCGCGCGGGCTGGAGGACGAATTTGTATCACTTGACGGCGCGTGGCCGTGGCGCGCGTCCATGACCGCGGGGCACCGTCTCCGCGACGCATTGTCGCGTGCCGTGGAGGCCGTGCACCGGAGCGTGGAAGCGACGCGGCCGCTCGCGCCCGGGCTTGGTCGGGCGAGCTACTTGGGCGAGCGATCCGCCGGGTATCAAGATCCCGGCGCGGCGTCAAGCCTGCCGATCATGCGTGCGCTCGAGTGGACGGCGGCCGATCGCTGAGCGCCCGGGGTGCGGCGTCACCCGGCGCGATTTCGACGAAGTCTAGAGATTCGGCGGCCTCGTCGCCACGTAGACTGACGTGCGATAAGAACGGAGGACGAATGCCGGCGGTGGCGCGTGCGCGCGGGTCGACGCTGCGTACCGCGGGGCAGGAAAGGAGGGTGTCAGGTAGGGGTTTTCGCTCGTGCCAACCCCGACTGGGTGGCAGGGTCCGTCTGTAGGGCCGACGCGGCCCCGGGCGTGTGCTCTGGGCCCCCGGATCGCGGTCTCGCAGGAACTAGCCATCGTTGAGGGAGTACAACGGAATGACTGTACAGATCATTCTCGCGGAGATATTCGGTACCGGTATCCTGATCCTTCTTGGCGACGGCGTGGTCGCCAACGTTCTGCTTACCGGGACCAAGGGCAACGAGACCACGGGAACTGCAGGCCACGGTAACAACAGCTGGATCGTCATAACCTGGGCATGGGCTATCGCGGTGTTCTGCGGCGTCACTGTCGCCGGACCGCTCAGCGGCGCGCACTTGAACCCCGCCGTCACGCTCGGCTTGGCCGTGTTTCACTCAGCTGAACAGCAGCGCCAGCATCTCCTGGGACATGGTCCCCGGCTATTTTCTCGGTGAGATGGTCGGCGCCATCATCGGCGCTGCGCTGGTCCTGCTGCACTACTGGGACCACTTCAAGGTCACTGAGAACAAGGGCCTCAAGCTGGCCGTCTTCAGCACCGGCCCGAACATCCGGAACTACGGCCTGAACCTGGTCTCGGAGATCATCGGCACCTTCGTGCTCATGTTCTTGGTCTTCGCCATCGGCCAGCCGGGCTCTCCGATGACGGTGGGGGGCTCGCTCGGCGTGGGCCTGATCGTCTTGGTGATCGGCCTCTCGCTGGGCGGCACGACCGGATACGCGATCAATCCCGCCCGTGACCTCGGACCGCGCCTCGTCCACCAGTTCCTTCCCGTCCCGAACAAGGGCGATTCCGACTGGGCCTACGCCTGGATCCCGGTGGTGGGCCCCCTGATCGGCGGCGCACTGGCGGCCATCGTCTATTACGTGTTCTTCACGGAGTACATCGTCAAGGCGATCAAGGTCGCCTGAGGGCGGCCCTGCGTTGGCTGTCCGACTGCGGCGACGCTGACGACAGAGACATTGTCCAGGGCCCGCCTGCTGCCGCTCAGCTGACCCAAGGGCAGGCAGCAGGCGGGGCC